>NZ_JBVFUX010000012.1:1515000-2959911 GCF_055693405.1 Gymnodinialimonas sp. JB5-7 | reverse complement strand
CCGGAGGTCGGACTCGAACCGACAAGCCTTGCGGCGGGGGATTTTGAATCCCCTGCGTCTACCAATTCCGCCACTCGGGCCCAGTGGACTGTCGCTTACCTCCGCCTGCGGGCGGCGTCAACGGGCGGCGGGCCTGCCTTGACCGTCGCGCGGCGATGCGGCACCCATCGCAAAACGTTTCGAGCAGGACACACACATTATGCTACGCCGCCTTTATGATTGGGTGATGGGATTTGCCGGGCATCGCCACGCGCTGTGGGTCCTGGCCATTGTCAGTTTTGCCGAAAGCTCGGTCTTTCCGATCCCGCCTGATGTCCTGATGATCCCGATGATCCTGGCGCGCCCGAAAAAGGCCTGGGTCATTGCGGGTGTCTGCCTGATCTCATCGGTCCTTGGCGGGCTTTTGGGCTATGCCATTGGGGCCTTTGCCTTTGAGGAAATCGGACGGCCGATCTTTGAATCGCTCGGCAAGTTGGAACGGATCGAGGAATTCAACGAGCGCTTTAATGGCGTGGGCTTCTGGGCTGTCCTGATCGCCGGGCTGACCCCCTTCCCCTACAAGGTCATCACGATCATGTCGGGTTGGACAGGCATGCCGCTGGGGACATTCATCATAACGTCTATCGTCGCGCGCGGACTGCGGTTCTTCATTGTTGCCGGTCTGCTGTGGAAATTCGGGGAGCCGATCCGCGACTTCATCGAGAAGCGCCTTGGGTTGATGTTCATTCTGTTTTGCGTCCTGCTTGTGGGCGGCTTCTATGTATTGAGGTTCCTGTGACGTTGACGCGCAGACATCTGATCGCGATTGCCGGGCTTGGGTCGCTTGGCATGTTTCTGGGTGCGCTCTACTTTCAGTATGTTGTGGGCTTGCTGCCCTGTGCGATGTGCCTGTGGCAACGCTGGCCGCACCGGATCGCGATTGTGCTTTCGGTTGTTGGTGTCGTGATCCCCCATGCAATCCTCGCCTGGCTTGGCGCTGCGACGGCGTTGGTCGGTGCCGGGCTTGCCCTGCTGCACACGGGGGTGGAGCGGGCATGGTGGGACGGGCCGCAGGTTTGCAGGGCCTCTGCGGCGCAGGATTTGGGAGCGATGAGCGTTGAGGACCTGTTCGACACCACAAGCGGGCCGCAATTGGTCCTGTGCAATGAGGTCGCGTGGGAATTCCTGGGCCTGAGTATGGCGTCTTGGAACGGGCTTGCGTGCCTGGTCTTGGCGGCGATCTGGGTGATGGCCGCGCGTCGTCCCGCTTAGGTGCGTCGCCCGCCTTTGCGGCTGTTCAACAGCAGACTGGTTTCAGACGTTTCCACCCCGTCGATGCGGCGGATGTCGAACAGGGTGCGGTCGAACTCTTCCAGGGTTTCGGTCCCGATCTCGGCAATCAGATCCCATTTGCCATTTGTGGAATGCACCTGCTTGACGGCCGCATGACCCGTCAGCCGGTGCATTACCCGCTCGGCCCCGGGCCGGAGATGGCCAGCATCATCAGGCCGCGCACCGGCGCATCCATAAGGTCCTGCGCGGTCTGCACGGTATAGCCGCGGATCACGCCGCGCAGTTCCAGCTTTTCGATCCGGGCCCGCACGGTTGCGCGTGTAACGCCAAGCGTCGCCGCCAGATCCGAGAGGGAGGCCCGGCCATCGCGGCGCAAAGCGGATAAGAGGGTTCGGTCAATTTCATCCATATCGGCAGCCTATAGCACCGTTTTGCACGATCTGCGCGCAAATTGTGCAATGTGGCTGCTTAACTACCCCTCAACATGCGCGGATGATCGGTAAAACGGAACAGAGCGGATGTGGCGATGAGACAGGATTGCATATTGGTTGGGGCGCCGATGGATTGCGGCAAGGCGCGGCAAGGCTGCCTGATGGGGCCGGACGCGTTCCGCGTTGCGGGCCTGCCGCGGGCGCTGCGGGATTTGGGTGTCTCCGTCCACGATGCCGGAAATGTCTCCCCTGCCCCGAACGATCTGCCGGAGCATCCGCAATTGCATGCCCTGCCCGAGACCGTGGGATGGACCGAGGCCCTGATGGGGGCCGCTGAGGCGGCCATGGCGGAGGGGTTTCCGATCTTCCTGGGCGGCGATCACGCCTTGTCGATGGGAACGGTTTCGGGGGTTGCGGCGCACGCGAAGGCGCAAGACCGCCCGCAATTCCTGCTGTGGCTGGATGCCCATACCGATTTCAATACGCCCGAGACCACTACATCGGGCAATCTGCATGGCTGCCCGGTGGCCTATGTGACGGGCCAGCCGGGATTTGACGCCTTCCCGGACGTCCCTGCCCCGATCCCGGAAGAGAATGTATGCATGATGGGCCTGCGTTCCGTCGATGCGCCGGAGCGGGCGGCGTTGGACGGCTTGCCGGTGGATTTGCACGACATGCGTGCAATTGATGAGCACGGGATTGCGGCCCCCTTGCGCGCCTTTCTGGCACGTGTGGCGGAGGCCGGCGGCGCACTGCATGTGTCGTTCGATGTCGATTTCCTCGACCCATCTATAGCACCGGCGGTGGGCACCACGGTGCCGGGCGGGGCGACCTATCGCGAGGCGCATCTGGTGATGGAGATGTTGCATGAAAGCGGCTTGGTCACGTCGCTGGACCTGGTGGAGTTGAACCCGTTCCTGGACGAGCGCGGGCGCACAGCCTCGCTGATGGTTGAGTTGGTCGCATCGCTGATGGGGCGCAAGATCTTTGACCGTCCCACCCGCCCCTTTGCCGGAGGGTTTGCCGCATGAACCTGCCCAAGCCTTCAGAGCGCGCCTTTGTGCCCTTCGTTTCCGTCGCCAACATGATGGCCCTGATTCATGCAATCGGGCTGGAACGGATGTTGGTGGAACTGGCCGATGCGATCGAGGCCGATTTCAAACGGTGGGAGCTGTTCGACAAGACCCCACGCGTGGCGGCGCATTCGCCGGAGGGGGTGATCGAGTTGATGCCGACCTCAGACGGGACGCACTACGCCTTTAAATATGTGAATGGGCATCCGAAGAACACGCGTGACGGCTTGCAGACGGTGCAAGCCTTTGGGCTGTTGGCGGATGTGGACACGGGCTATCCGGTGTTGTTGTCGGAAATGACGGTGCTGACGGCGCTGCGCACGGCGGCGACCAGCGCGATGGTGGCGAAGCATCTGGCGCCCAAGGGCGCGCGGGTCATGGCGATGATTGGCAATGGCGCGCAGTCGGAGTTTCAGTGCCTGGCGTTCAAGGCGGTGTGCGGGGTGGAGACGGTTCGGCTCTATGACATCGATGCGGGCGCAACGGCGAAAGCGGTCCGGAACCTTGAGGGCTCAGGGCTGGAGGTTGTGGCGTGCGGATCGCCGGAAGAGGCGGTGGAAGGCGCGCAGATCATCACGACCTGCACGGCGGACAAGCAATATGCGACGATCCTGACCGACAATATGGTGGGCACCGGTGTGCACGTGAACGCGATTGGCGGGGATTGTCCGGGCAAGACGGAGTTGCATCGGGATATTCTGCTGCGGTCGGACATTTTCGTGGAATACCCCCGCAAACGCGGATCGAGGGGGAGATACAGGCCCTGCCCGAGGATCACCCGGTGACAGAGTTGTGGCAGGTGATCCGGGGCGAGGCGGAGGGGCGGCGCGGCGCGCGCCAGATCACTCTGTTCGATAGCGTGGGGTTTGCGACGGAAGATTTCAGCGCCCTGCGCTATGTGCGCGATGCGTTGGAGCGGCACGGGATGTACGACCGGCTGGATATGCTGGCAGACCCCGACGATCCCCGCGACCTGTTCGGGATGGTTCAGCGGGCGCGGCCTACGAGCTAAACCCTTAGGCGCGTTTCAATGCAGCGTGAATTCACCCGTTACGTTGCGCCATTCGCCCGGTGCTATCACCTTGCGGTGGGTGAAGCGGACCGTATGCAACGGCCCTTCGATTTCGTCCTGCCAGAATTCAATGAACTCAAATAATTTCGGGTAATCGGGCGCGAGATCGTAGTCTTGCCAGACAAACGTGTTCAGCACGTTTTGGTAGTCTGGCATCCTGTAAATCATCTCGGCGGTAGTTAGCCCGTATCCTTTCAACATCAGCTCGGTCTCGGTCATTTTGCGGCACCTCTTTTGTGTTGCCCTCCCGTTCCGACCACCAGCCTGCTATGGAATCGTTAATATTCAAAGAAAACAATTTGTTAGCAAATGTGAGGATGGGCTGCCAAAATACGCCGCTGCCATTGCACCTTATGTCGCGGCACGGTATGCTACCGGCAACAAAATATAGCGTAAAACGTAGCGGACAGGCGAGACTTTGACGGACACTCCTGACACCCCAGAAGATCCCCCAACAGACGGGGGCGAAACCCTGCCTGCGCGGCCTGCCTATAGCGGCCCGAGCATCGACATCACGGCGGAGATGAAGACCAGCTTCATCGACTACGCGATGAGCGTCATTATTAGCCGCGCGATCCCCGATTTGCGCGACGGGTTGAAGCCCGTGCACCGCCGCATCCTGTTTGCGATGCACGAGACTGGGAACACCCACGACAAGTCCTACCGCAAGTCGGCGCGGCCCGTGGGCGACGTGATGGGCCAGTACCACCCTCATGGCGACAGCGCGATCTATGACGCGCTGGTGCGAATGGCGCAGGACTTCTCGATGTCTTTGCCGCTTCTCGATGGGCAGGGCAATTTCGGCTCGATGGACGGGGATAACCCGGCGGCCATGCGCTATACCGAGGTGCGGATGGACGCGCCCGCGGCCTACATTCTGGCCGATATCGACAAGGACACGGTCGATTTTGTCGATAATTACGATGGCAAGCAGCAGGAACCTTCTGTTCTGCCGTCGCGCTTCCCGAACATGCTGGTCAACGGCGCGGGGGGTATTGCCGTCGGCATGGCCACCAACATTCCGCCGCACAATCTGGGTGAGGTGATCGATGCCTGCCAGGCGCTGATCGAGAACCCGGATTTGTCGTCGGAAGAGTTGATCGAATACGTCCCGGCCCCGGATTTTCCGACGGGCGGGATTATCCTTGGCCGGTCCGGCGCGCGGAAGGCGTATCTGGAAGGGCGCGGGTCGGTGATTATCCGCGCCAAGACGCGGACCGAGGAAATCCGCAAGGACCGTTACGCCATTGTCATCGACGAGATCCCGTATCAGGTGAACAAGGCGTCGATGATCGAGCGGATCGCGGAACTGGTGCGTGAGAAGAAGATTGATGGAATTTCCGGCGTGGCGGACGAATCTGACCGGATCGGTGTGCGCGTGGTGATCGAGCTGAAGCGCGATGCGACGCCTGAGGTCGTGTTGAACCAGCTGTTCCGGTTCACGCAGATGCAGACTTCGTTTGGCTGCAACATGCTGGCTCTGAATGGCGGCAAGCCGGAGCAATTGACGCTGCGCGGGTTCCTGACCGCCTTCCTAGACTTCCGGGAAGAGGTCGTGGCGCGGCGGACGGCCTTTGAATTGCGCAAGGCGCGCGACCGGGCGCACGTGCTCTGTGGTCTGGCCGTGGCGGTTTCGAACGTAGACGAGGTTGTGCGCACGATCCGGGCGTCGGCGGATGCGCCTGAGGCGCGCGCCAAGTTGATGACGCGGGCTTGGCCTGCCGAGGAGATCCTGCCGTTCATCAAGCTGATCGATGATCCGACCCATACGGCCAATGAAGATGGCACCTACAACCTGTCGGAAACACAGGCGCGCGCGATCCTTGAATTGCGGTTGCAGCGCCTCACACAACTGGGTGTGAAGGAAGTCACGGACGAGCTCGAAGAGCTGGCGGGCAAAATCAAGGAGTACCTCGCGATCCTCGCCTCGCGCGAGCGGATTCTTGAGATCATCAGCGGCGAACTCGCCGAAGTGCGTGAGAAATTTGCCGTCGACCGTCGCACGGAGATCGTCGATTGGTCCGGCGATATGGAAGATGAGGATCTGATCGAGCGCGAAGATATGGTCGTGACGATCACCCAGGGCGGCTACATCAAACGCACGCCTTTGGCCGATTTCCGGGCGCAGAAGCGTGGCGGCAAGGGGCTGTCGGGTGGCTCGATGAAGGATGACGACGTGGTGACGTCGCTGTTTGTCGCCAACACGCATACGCCGCTGTTGTTCTTCACGACGGGCGGCATGGTCTACAAGCTGAAGACATGGCGCTTGCCGCAAGGCTCACGCTCCTCACGTGGCAAGGCGATTGTGAACATCCTGCCGATTGAGATTGGCACCGGGATTGCGGCGATCATGCCCGTGGACCGGGATGAGGATCACTGGGACGAGTTGCAGGTCGTGTTCTGCACCGACCGGGGAACGGTGCGCCGGAATGCTCTGTCTGACTTCGCCAATGTCATGCGCAATGGCAAGATTGCGATGAAGTTTGAGGGTGAGAGCGAAGGCTGGCGCATGATCAATGCGCGCATTGCGTCGAATGATGATGATGTGATGCTGGTCACCAAGAAGGGTCGCGCGATCCGCTTCCCTGCGACGGATGTGCGGGTGTTCAACAGCCGCGCGTCGACCGGTGTTCGGGGCGTGAAGCTGGCCGAGGGCGATGAGGTCGTGTCGATGTCGATCATCCGCCACTTCGATGCGGAGGCGTCCGAACGCGTGGCCTACCTCAAGCAGCGCCGCCTGATGGCCGGTGCGCCAGAGGAAGAGGCCGATCCGGACGAGGAAGAAATCGCCGAGGGGCAGCTTTCGCAGGAGCGGTATGCCGAGATGTCGGCGGCCGAAGACCTGATCCTGACGATAACGTCGGGCGGTGCGGGCAAGCTGTCGTCGAGCCACGACTACCCCGTGCGCGGACGTGGGGGCCAAGGTGTCATGGCGATGGATAAGGCCATGCGCGGCGGCGATCTGGTGGCGAGCTTCCCGGTGGATATGGACGACCAGATTATGCTGGCGACCTCCAAGGGCCAGTCGATCCGCGTACCGATTGATGGGATTTCCTTCCGGTCGCGGTCTGCGGGCGGTGTGAAAGTCTTCAACACTGGCAAGGGCGAGGAAGTGGTCAGCGTGGCCTATATCGCGGATCAGGGGGATGAGGACGCAGAAGTGATTGAAGGCAACGAAACGGACGGCGAGGCCGACGCAGAATGAGCGAGGACGTTCTTGTCTATGCCGCCCTCGCGTTCATCGTCGTTGTGACAATCATGTTCGCGCTTGGCCTGCGCCGGGGGCGCAACGTGCAGGCGACGAACGAACAGATTGCCGCCAACCAACAGCGCCAGATCGCGTTACATGAACGTCAGGTTGCCGCGCTGGAGCGGATTGCCGACAGCCTTGAAAAACGTGGCTGACGGACTGGCCCTTGCCGGGCGCTTGCTTCTTGCGGCGCTGATGGTTGCGGGAACGGTTCAGAAAGTTGCCTCCCCGTCCGAGGCGCAAGCGCTTCTGGCGCTGGCCGCCCTGCCCGGCTGGATGATCTGGCCCGCCGCCGCGTTCACGACGATTGCCGGGATTGGTATTGCGCTGGGGGTCGCCACGCGTCCATTGGGCATTCTGGCGGCGGGGTATTGCGTGGTGACCAGTATCTTCCACATCCTGATGGACGATCCCTGGCAGATGACCATTGCCTTCAAGAACTGGGTCATCGCGGGCGGCTACCTGATGCTGGCCGCTCATGGTCCGGGCCGCTTCGCGATACAGCGTTGAGGCCGGCACCCTGAGCGCCGCGGTTTTCCTGCCGCCTCAATTCGAACAGAATTAATTCACTTTCCGCACGCAAATTGTCCAAAGAATCGAACCAATCGTGACGCTCTGATACCCATGTCGTGTTCGAATTGTGGTTCAAAACGTCCGAAGGGCACCGCAACAGACGACACGGCTGACAGAGCGCATACGAGGAAAGGGGTCCTGCCATGAGCACCGGAACCGCAGACCGCGTAACGTTCAATTCTGCAGCACAAACTGCGCTGCGCGTACTGATTGCTTCTTATTTCTTGGCCGTTTCGCTGAAGATCATCCCAGGCACCAGCCTGGGCATCCTATTCGAGGCAATCCTGCCGGAACCCTATGCATCGGCCGCGGCGGCTGGACTGGTTTTCATCTTCTCCTTCATGATTATGATCGGGCTGGCGACACGGGTCGCGGCCTTGCTGATCGCGCTCATGACCTTCTTTGCAAGCTATGTCGCCATGGTCCAACTGGGCGTAGCGGATGAGCTTGGGGCCTTTTGGCGTGATTTGGCGCTGATTGCTGCGCTGCTTTTGACCTACGGCGAGGCCAGCCTGTCCGGGGACCGTCGCCGCCGGCGTCTGGTGCATCGCAAGATCGTACCGCGCCGTGTGGACGCGATCATGGCCCGCGCGGCGCTGCATGGTACAGAAGAGGCGTTGGCCACCTTGCGCCCCAAAAACCGCCCGCGCCGCGCCAGCCTGTCCAAGGTGCGCCACGATGAATCCGTGGTCAGCCGTCCGGTTTCCCGCCGACGCGGATCAGAGCGCATTGCGCCTTTGGCATCGCCGCGCACGCTGGCAGACGAGGATGATCTGGAAAACATCTTCGCCTGAGCGTTTCCATCACGACAGCAGATAGACCAACCGGTCCCCGAAAAGGGTCGCCAACACCCGAGGTTGCGCGGCCCTTTTCCTTTCGCCACCGTTCGCTTACATCCCCCCCATGACAGATCTTACCATTATCGGCGGCGGCATGGCCGGGTCCGAGGCCGCGTGGCAGGCCGCAAATGCAGGCCTCAAGGTGCGCATTGTCGAGATGCGGCCAAAGGTCGAAACCTTTGCCCATCGCACAGGCAATATGGCCGAAATGGTATGCTCGAACTCCTTCCGCTCGGATGATGATGAACAGAATGCCGTGGGCCTTCTGCATTGGGAAATGCGCGCGGCGGGCTCGATCATCATGACCACGGCGGACGCGCATAAACTGCCCGCCGGTGGCGCGCTGGCCGTGGACCGCGACCTGTTCGCTGAGGCGGTGACCGCCAAGCTGCGTGCCCATCCGAATATCGAGATCGTCGAGGATGAGATCACCGCCCTGCCCGAAAGCGGCCCCACCATCATTGCGACTGGCCCGCTGACCGGCGGCGCGCTGGCGCAAGCCATCGCAGATGAGGCAGGGCAGGAAAGCCTCGCCTTCTTCGATGCCATCGCCCCCATCGTCTATGCCGACACGATCGATATGGACGTGGCCTGGCGGCAATCCCGCTACGATAAGGGTGACACGGTTGAAGAGCGTGAGGCCTATATCAATTGCCCGATGACGAAGGATCAATACGAGGCCTTCATCGACGCGCTGCTGGAGGCCGATAAGACCGTGTTCAAGGAGGGCGAGACGGCCACGTACTTTGATGGCTGCCTGCCGATTGAGGTGATGGCCGAACGGGGGCGTGATACGCTGCGCCATGGGCCGATGAAACCTGTCGGCCTGACAAACCCCCATGATCCGCAGACCAAGGCCTGGGCCGTGGTGCAGCTGCGCCGCGACAACGCGCTGGGGACGCTATACAATATCGTGGGCTTCCAGACCAAGATGAAGTACGGCGCGCAAAAGGCTGTTTTTGCTATGATTCCCGGGCTTCAGGACGCATCATTTGCGCGTCTCGGCGGCATCCACCGCAACACCTTCATCAACTCACCCACGCTGCTGGACGATCAGATGCGCTTGCGGTCCAAGCCGCATATCCGCTTTGCGGGCCAGATCACCGGGGTGGAGGGGTATGTTGAGTCGGCCTCGATGGGCCTGCTCGCCGGCCGCCTCGCTGCTGCCGAGCATCATGGCCAAAGTCTGCCCGCTGTTCCGCATACAACCGCGATGGGCGCGCTGGTCACCCACATCACTGGCGGGGCGGAGGCCAAGACCTTCCAGCCGATGAATGTGAATTTTGGCCTGTTTCCACCGGTCGAAGGCCTCAAAGGCGGGCGGCGCGGACGCAAGGATCGCTACAAAGCCTATACTGATCGCGCCAAGGCGGATTGGACAGCGTGGTTGTCGCCACAGGCCCAAGCGGCGGAGTGATCTGGACGGCTTTGCCCAAGCGCGGTTAACCTCCGCCCATGGCAACGTTCGACAAACCGCTTTGGCAGCCCCGCAGCCCTGAGGAAACCCGCGCGCTCTACAGCGATTGGGCCAACACCTACGATGCCGATGTGCAAGGCGCGGGCTATGCGACGCCGGGCCGTCTGGCCAAGGCATTGGCCCAGGCCGCGCCGGATTTGAACGCGCCGCTGCTCGATTTCGGCTGCGGCACCGGCCTGTCGGGCATGGCGCTGGCGGCGGAGGGATTTTCGACCATCGACGGCACCGACATCACACCGGAAATGCTGGAAAGAGCAAGCGAGACGGGCGCCTACCGCAAAACATGGGCGGGCCAACCCGGCGACCTGCCGCCCGGTGGCTACCAGATCATCGCTGCCATCGGGGTCGTCAGCCTCGGCGCCGCCCCTGCCGAAACCCTTCATGGCTTGCTCGAAGCCCTGCCCTCCGGCGGACTTCTTGGGTTCAGCTACAACGATGCGACCTTGGCGGACCAAAGCTACATGGATGCGCTCGCCAAAGCGCGGACAAGCGCGGAATTGATCCATGAGGCCTATGGCGATCACCTTCCGGGCAAGGACATGAAGTCTTCCATCTATATCCTGCGCAAAGCGTGATAACCCGCTTCGCGCCTTCGCCCACCGGGCCGCTGCATCTTGGGCACGCCTTTTCGGCGCTGACGGCCTTTGATCTGGCACAGGCAGCCGGTGGGACCTTCCTGCTGAGGATGGATGATATCGACCGGGTCCGGTCGAAGCCGGAATTTGAGGCCATGGCGTTCGAGGATTTGGCTTGGCTCGGCCTGCACTGGCCCGAACCGGTCTTGCGCCAATCCCGGTCCGAGGACAGGTTTCGCGCCGCCTTGACGCAATTGGACGCGTTGGGATTGATCTACCCCTGTTCCTGCTCACGTGGCGATATCGCCGCAGCCGCAGGTGCGCCGCAAGAAGGTGTGCCGGAATTCGGGCCGGACGGGCGGATCTATCCCGGCACCTGTCGGGGGCGCGCCATGTCGGATCTCAAACCTGATGATGCGATCCGGCTCGACATGGAAAAGGCATTGGCGAAAGGGCCTTTGCCTGCGTTCCTTGAGATTGGCCCTGAGCAGCCCGGCAATCACGTGCTTGACCCTGACGCGATGCTGCGCGGCATTGGAGATGTCGTGGTCGCCCGAAAGGGTCAGGCCGCGGCCTATCACCTGAGTGTTGTGGTCGACGATACCGCGCAAGGCGTGACCCTTGTCACGCGCGGCATGGACCTGTTCGATGCCACGCCGATCCATGTCCTTCTGGCCTATCTGCTGGACGTACCGATCCCCGATTACCACCACCACCGCCTGATCCGCGACGAACACGGCAAGCGCCTTGCCAAACGCGATGATGCGCGCGCGATCTCGAAACACCGCGCTGAGGGCGCAACCCCGCAAGACATCCGCGCCATGGTTGGCCTCTAGGCGCGCGCCGCCCTCTTTGTTCCAGAAATATGCCGGGGTTTGGGGCAGCGCCCCAACGCGCGCTTGCGCGCAAGCAAGAAACCTATTCCGGGGCCATCAGCTCCACTTTGTCGCCCGAGGTCACAGAGGTGTAGAAGCAGACCCGCCGGTTCGTGTGGCAGGCCGGGCCGGTTTGGCGCACGATGGCCAAGAGGCAATCCCGGTCGCAATCCACGCGCAGATCCACCAATTCCTGTGTGTGGCCCGATGTCTCCCCCTTGATCCAGAAGCTGGCCCGCGAGCGGCTCCAATAGGTGACGCGCTTGGTCTCAAGCGTCTTGGCGACGGCCTCGGCATTCATCCACGCCATCATCAGGACCTCACCCGATCCGTCTTGTTGGGCGATACACGGGATCAAGCCGTTGGCGTCGTAACAAAGGCTTGAAGGATCGAAGGCCGCCATGTCGCACCTCTTTGCAAATCAATTGTCCGCCGCTACCTATGGGAGGACGTACCGAAAGGCAAAGCCATGGCCAGCGATAGCGACCTGATCAAGCTCTACTCCCAGCGCATCCTGGCGCTGGCAGCGGATATTCCGCATCGCGGAAGGATCGATGCGCCACAGGCCAGTGTCAAAAAGCGCGCGCCCTTGTGCGGGTCAACCGTGACTGTCGATCTCGACATGACAGATGGGGTGATCTCGCGCTTCGGGCAGGATGTGAAGGCCTGCGCCCTGGGCCAGGCCTCGGCCGCTATACTGGGGCAGTCCGTCATCGGGCGCAGCCGGGCAGAGATCGAGGGCGCGCGCGATGCCCTTCGCGCGATGCTGAAGGATGGAGGCCCCGTGCCAGCGGCCCCGTTCGACGGATATGAAGTGCTGGAACCGGCACGCGACTACCGCAATCGCCATGCGTCGATCCTGCTGGCGCTGGAGGCCACGTCTGAAGCCATGGCCGAAGCGGAACGCGCCGCCTGCGCCTGATCCCCAACACCACATCAGAAAAAACCGCCGCACACCCGGGGCTCGGGTGGCGGCGGAGGAATGCGTATCCGAGGCGCTCCGAGGCAGGGAGCTGAGGGGTCGTCAGATGATCTTAGGCGGGGACAAGTCGCGTAAGGTCGGAACCCAAAATGGACCGCAGGCAGAAACAGGTAAGAGTTACACAGCACCCGGCAGGAAAAGCATGCCAACGGTGATCGCGGCCAAGGCCACCACACCGGCCAGGTCATACATCAGCGTGTTGCGCGACCGTGCGAGGATCTGAGTGGCTTGGTGGATCATGGTGACCTCCGAAGGGTGTTGTTAACGTCTTGTTGATGCTTTGTTCTCATGTATCGATAAAATTGTAAAGAACTTTTTAAGAACATTTGAGAACAAAACGCGTTTTGTTCTCATGCCCCTAGGTTAACCGACCCCAAGAAGGCGGATCGCCTTGTCCTGTTCCATCAACCACAAAAGGACCCGCGCAGAATGTCCGCGCGCGCCGACAAGGTCGGGATCAAGGGCGAGAAGGGCGCGCGCATCGTTCTGGGCCAGGGCCTGCAGGGCGCTTTGTTCCTCAAGGTCTGCAATGCGAAAGCGCGGCAAGCCGGATTGGGCGGTTCCGATCAGATCCCCTGCCCCGCGGATCGCAAGATCCTCTTCCGCGATGCGGAAGCCATCTTCGGTCTCTCGCATCACTTGCAAGCGGCGGCGTGCGGTTTCGCCCAAAGGGTCGCGGAACATCAAAAGGCAGGTGCTTTCCGCTGAGCCGCGCCCCACGCGCCCCCGCAGTTGGTGCAGCGTGGACAGGCCAAAGATCTCGGCCTGCTCGATCACCATGATCGAGGCATTGGGCACGTCGACGCCCACTTCGATCACGGTTGTGGCGACCAGCACCCGCGTCTCCCCCGCTTTGAAGCGCGCCATGATGGCGTCCTTGTCGGCCGGTGGCATCTGACCATGGACCAATGCCACGACATCGTCACCCAAAGCGGCCCGCAGCATCTTGAAGCGTTCTTCCGCTGCGGTCGCGTCGTAGACTTCGCTTTCCTCAACCAGGGGCAGACCCAATAGACCTGCCGCCCTTCGTCGAGGGCTTTGCGCAGGCGTCCGACCACCTCGTCAATCCGCGCTGTGGAGACCAAGGCGGTCTTTACTGGCGTCCGGCCCGGCGGTTTTTCATCCAGAACCGAGACATCCATATCGCCATACTGCGCAAGGCTGAGCGTCCGGGGGATCGGTGTGGCGGTCATCACCAGAACGTCCAGCGCTTCGCCCTTTTGGCTGAGCCGGACCCGTTCGCGCACGCCGAAGCGGTGCTGTTCGTCGACCACGGCGAGACGCAGATCAGCAAATTCAACATCGTCCTGGAACACGGCATGGGTGCCCACGAGGATGTGGATATCGCCGCACCTGAGGGCGGCGAGCTTTGCCGCGCGGGCTTTGCCCTTGTCCGCTCCTGTCAGGATCTCACACACCACGCCGGCATCATCGGACAGGGGTTTGAGGTTCAGGTAGTGCTGCCCCGCAAGGATCGAGGTCGGGGCCATCATCACGCCCTGCCCGCCCGCTTCGACGGCCGCCAACAGGGCCATGAACGCCACAAGGGTTTTGCCCGCCCCGACATCGCCCTGCAGCAGGCGGTTCATGCGGTGCGGGCGCGCCATATCATCGGTGATCTCCTGGATTGCGCGGGTCTGGGCGCCCGTTGGCGCATAGGGCAAGGCGGCAAGCACCTTTGTGCGCAGATGCCCGTCACTGGCAGTCACGAGACCGGGCTGCTTGCGCCGGTGTGCGCGGGCGAGGGACAGCGTGAGTTGGTGGGCGAACAACTCATCATAGGCCAGACGTTCGCGCGCGGGCGTAGCCCGGCTCAGGTCGCCCATGTTTTTGGGCGCGTGAACCTCAGCTATTGCATCGGCCCAAGCGGGCCATTTCTTTTCCTTGCGCAGATCGAGGTCGATCCATTCCCCGAGATATTCCACCCGCGTGAGCGCGGAGGCCATGGCCTTGTGCACACCGCGCTGGGTCAGGCCCTGTGCCAGGGGGTAGACCGGTTCAAATTCCGGGATGTCGGCTGCTTCTTCGGGGGCAGCATATGGTCGGGATGGGCCATCTGCGCGATGCCGTCGTAAAGTTCCACCTTGCCGGACACGACCCGACGGCTGCCCACGGGCAGTTGACGTTCCAGGTAATCGCCGCGGGCGTGGAAAAAGACGAGCTGAAATGCGGTTTGCGCATCTTCGACATCGACGCGGTAGGGCCCGCGCCCGCGCGGTTTGTGGTGCTTGCCTATCGTGACCTCGACCGTGGCAAGCCCCGGTAGTGGCACATCGCGGATCGACGCGCGCCGGGTCCTGTCGAGCCCGCCGGAGGGGAGCGTCAAGATCAGGTCCTTGGGGGTCTCCACCCCGATCCCGGCATAGTGTTTGGCCGTTTTCGGACCGACACCATCCAGCGTCTCCAGCCCGGCGAAGAGCGGGAACAGAAGCTCTGGCCGACCTTTTGGGACCTGCTCAGCCATCGCCCACCAATGCCAGCCATCCATCTTCGTCGATGGTCTCGATCCCCAGTTCCGCCGCTTTGGTAGCCTTTGACCCGGCCCCGGGCCCTGCCACCAGAAGGTCCGTTTTGGCAGACACGCTGCCCGAGACCTTGGCGCCAAGGCTTTCCGCGCGCGCCTTGGCTTCGGCGCGGGTCATCTTTTCGAGGCTGCCGGTGAAGACCACCGTTTTGCCTGCCACGGGGCTGTCGGTTGCCCGTGCTTCAGGCGCCGTGGGGCGGAGCATGGCAACCAATCGGTCGATCGAGGCACGCTCGGTCGTTTGCTGGAAGGTCGTCACAAGCGACACGGCGACGGTTGCGCCGATGCCGTCGATGCCGGTCAGGTCGTCCCAGGCCGCTTTCGCGTCCGGCGGGGTGTCCGCCCAGGCGGCTTCGCGTGCGGCGGACAGATTGGCGCGGCGGCCTTCGTCTGCGGCCTTGGCACGCTCCGCTACGATCGCCTCTTCCGCGGCGCGGTGTGCGGTTGCCGCGGGGGCGGCCGCATCGACGGTTTGCGCCAGCGCATCCCAGCTGGTGTAGTGGCGCGCGAGATCTGCCGCGGCAACCTCGCCAACATGACGAATGCCAAGGGCAAAGATCAGACGCGCAAGTGGGATTTCGCGCTTTTCGTCAATGGCCTGGAACAGGTTCTCGGCCGATTTCTCCCCCAGCCCTCGCGGTTCTTGAGCTGTTGGAGGCCCTGCCCAAAGCGATCCCGCAGGGTGAAGATGTCGGCGGGTTCCTTGACCCAGCCGTCCGTGTGGAAGGCCTCGACCTGCTTGGCGCCAAGCCCTTCGACGTCGAATGCGGCGCGCGAGACGAAGTGCTTGAGCTTCTCGACGGCCTGGGCCGGGCAGATCAGCCCGCCCGTGCAGCGCCGCACCGCGTCACCTTCTTCGCGGATCGCCTGGCTTTGGCATTCCGGGCAGGTGACGGGAAAGACGTATCGCGCCGCGTTGGCGGGGCGTTTGGACAGATCGACATCGGCCACTTTCGGGATCACATCGCCGGCGCGGTAGATCTGGACGGTATCGCCCACGCGGATATCCTTGCCGACTCCTTTTCATCGGGGCGAATGGGCGCACCATTGGCGTCGCGGCCCGCGATGTAATCCTCATTATGCAGGGTCGCGTTGGAGACGACGACCCCGCCCACGGTCACGGGTTTCAGGCGGGCGACCGGGCTGAGCGCGCCGGTGCGGCCAACCTGGATATCGATGGCCTCAAGCGTGGTCCAGGCAAGCTCGGCCGGGAACTTATGGGCGATGGCCCAACGCGGCGTTGTGGAACGCATTCCGAGGCGGCGCTGGTAGGAGAGATCGTCGACCTTGTAGACAACGCCATCGATGTCATAGCCAAGGTCTGCGCGCCCCTCCTCAATACTCGCGTAGTGCGCCAGCATTTCCTCGCTGTTTTGGCAGGTTTTCGTGTGGTCGTTGATTTGAAACCCGAGCGCCTCGAGGCGGGACAGAGCGCCTGTCTGGGTCTCGGCCAACGGGGCACTGAGCTCTCCCCACGCATAGGCGAAGAATTTCAGAGGGCGCGCTTTGGTGATGTTAGGGTCCAATTGGCGGAGTGAGCCTGCGGCCGCGTTGCGCGGGTTTGCAAAGACCTTGTCACCGGCTTCTTCCTGGCGCGCATTCAGGGCCGCGAAGTCGGCGTGGGACATATAGACCTCGCCGCGCACTTCGAGGATCTCCGGCGCGTCGGTCAGAGATGTCGGGATGTCGCTGATCGTGCGGGCATTGGCGGTGACGTTCTCGCCCGTTGTGCCGTCTCCCCGCGTGGCAGCGTGCACGAGTTTTCCGCCTTCATAACGCAGGGAAAGCGACAGGCCATCGATCTTGGGCTCTGCCGTGAACGGCAGAGGCGCGGCTTCTTTCAGCCCCAGATACCTGCGGATGCCATTTACGAAATCCTGTACATCACTCGCGTCAAATGCGTTTGAGAGCGACAGCATCCGCTCGGCATGGGTGATTTTGGAAAATCCTGCAGATGGCGCGGCGCCGACCTGATCTGAGGGGCTGTCGGCGCGTTTGAGATCCGGAAACTGCGCCTCAAGCGCGGCGTTCTCACGTTTCAGCCTGTCATATTCGGCATCGCTTAGCTCTGGCGCATCGTCCTGATAATAGGCGTCATTGGCGGCCCCAAGCAGATGGGCCAGTTCGGCAAGGCGCGCTTCGGCGGCCTTCGCATCGAGCGTTGATGCCTCTTTTGTCGGTGTGTCGGTCTGTTTCGACATGGCCAATTCCCCCGAACGATGCCTCCGCTCTTGGGTGTAGGTCGCGGCGCAGCGATGGTCCAGAGCGACGCGGTTGAGCAGGCGGTTCGGCACAAAGAAAAACGGCCCCGAGCGATTGCCAAGGGCCGTCTTTCGGTCTTGCTGCAGGGAAAGCAGTTCAGCCGGTTGCGGCCATGTCCATCTGCTCGGCTTGTGGCACCGGATCGCGCAGAACATATCCACGGCCCCACACTGTTTCGATATAGGTGTCGCCGCCGGTCGCCTCGGACAATTTCTTGCGCAGTTTGCAGATGAAGACATCGATGATCTTGAGTTCAGGCTCATCCATGCCGCCGTAAAGATGGTTGAGGAACATCTCTTTCGTCAGCGTGGTCCCTTTGCGCAGCGAAAGGAGTTCGAGCATCTGATATTCCTTGCCGGTCAGGTGCACCGGCGCGCCTTCGACATCCACCGTCTTCGCATCGAGATTGACGGAGATCCGCCCGGTTTCGATCACGGATTGAGCGTGGCCCTTGGAGCGCCGGATGATGGCGTGGATACGGGCCACAAGTTCTTCGCGGTGGAAGGGCTTGGTCAGATAGTCATCTGCGCCGAAACCGAACCCTTTGAGCTTGTTCTCAGGATCGTCGAGGCCGGACAGGATCAGAATGGGCGTCTCGACCCGGGCAGTGCGCAGATGGCGCAGAACCTCATGCCCCGAGACGTCAGGCAGGTTCAGGTCAAGCAATATGATGTCGTAATCGTAGAGCTTCGCAAGGTCCATTCCCTCTTCTCCGAGGTCGGTTGAATAGACATTCAGGTTCGCGTGATTCAGCATCATTTCGATGCTGCGCGACGTGGTAGGATCGTCTTCGACAAGCAGAACCCGCATCAGCTCTCTCCAATTAAACTCGTTTGTTAACTCCACTCTTCGTCGAAATGGTTAATTACACGTTACCTGCACGGTGCTATTTCTCCAAAATATCACTTTTCTTTTGCGGTTTATTCGCGAAATTTCTGCAGAGCCGTTGTTTTCAAGGCTTTTTCGCCGTGTTTCAAAACAGCCAGGCGCCAGCTTTCCAATTCCTCTTCAGATAGGGAATAGGTGCGAATCGCCTCTTCCGCCGTCATCAATCCATGATCGACGGCGTGAACCACCGCTGCCTTACGGCTGGCCACCCAGCGCGTGGTCTTGGGCGATGGCAGGTCTGACCGGGTCAGTGTCGCCCCGTTGGGCAGGGTGACCGCATGGGGCCCCTGGATTTTTCGAATGTACATCTCGGCCTCACAGCTTTTGTTCTTGGGTCGCGGGCACTGTGACCGTTGAGCCTTAAGATCAAGTAAGCGCGCCTTGAGATGTCTCGGCTTTTTCCTATATGGCTGCGGCACACCTTCAATTGGGCAAACCGATATGGCACTCGACCGCGCAGACGGCCTAAATTCCCTTGGCTTTGCAAAGGCCCCGCAAGACACGCGCGTTGTGGTCGCGATGTCAGGCGGCGTGGATTCCTTCTGTGGTTGCGGCCATGCTGGCCGAACAGGGCTATGATGTCGTCGGCGTGACGCTGCAGCTTTATGACCACGGCGCAGCACTTGCCAAGAAAGGGGCCTGCTGTGCCGGCCGTGACATCCATGACGCGGCCCGTGTGGCTGAGACGATGGGTTTTCCGCACTACGTCCTGGACTATGAAAATGTGTTCAAGGATGCGGTGATTGACGAATTCGCCGACAGCTATCTTGCGGGCGCCACGCCTGTCCCCTGCATCCGCTGCAATGAGCGTGTGAAATTCAAGGATCTGTTGGGCACCGCCAAAGATCTTGAGGCCGATTGCATGGCGACCGGCCACTACATCCAGCGGATGATCGGGGCGCAAAAGGCGGAGCTACACTCCGCCGCCGATGCCGCGCGCGACCAGAGCTATTTTCTGTTTTCCACGACGCAAGAGCAGCTTGACTACTTGCGTTTCCCGCTTGGTCATCTGGCCTCCAAGGCCGAGACCCGCGCGCTGGCCGCAAAATACGGGCTGAGCGTGGCGGACAAGCCCGACAGTCAGGACATTTGCTTTGTGCCGAACGGCAACTACGCGGCTGTGATCGAAAAGCTGCGCCCAGGTGCGGCGGATCCCGGCGAGATCGTGGATATGGACGGCAATGTCCTGGCCGAGCATCGCGGTGTGATCCACTACACGATTGGTCAACGCCGCGGCCTTGGCATCGGCGGTTTGAGCGACCCGCTCTACGTGGTGAAACTGGACCCGGACGCGCGGCGCGTGATCGTGGGCCCGAAAGAGGCGCTGAGCACACGCACCGTACCAGTGCGCGAGATCAACTGGCTTGGCGATGCCCCGTTCGACAGCCGCGAGGCTTGGGAACTGGATGTCAAAATCCGCTCCACCCGTCCGCCGCGCGGGGCCACGATCCGCCCAATTTCCGCCACCGAGGCTGAGGTTGAGCTTGTCGTGGCCGAAGAAGGTGTGAGCCCCGGCCAAGCGTGCGTTTTCTACGACCCGACCGGCACCCGAATCTTCGGCGGCGGGTGGATCCACAAAGGCTGACGCGCGCCCGCCCTCTTTGTTCGTCAAATATGCCGGGGGTTTGGGGGCAGCGCCCCCTTCGCCCTCTCCACATGTCGCAAACGCCTGCGGGATCTGAGGCGGAGGGCAATGGCCGCCTTGCCCTCCGCCTCAGACAGCGCCGCCGATCAGGAAGGCGCGAAAGGATACCTGTTGGTGACCGTTGGTCAGGATCACATCGCCACTTTCGACCCATACAATGCTGTCACCGGCGTCGTTCCGCCCTGACAGTCTGAAGCCGTCCTCACCCAGAAGCGGCAAAAACAGCCCACCGGTTTCAATTTCCACCTGCGCGTAGACTGCGCGCAACCCGGCAGCGGCCGCGGCCTCAGGCAGGATCGCCACGGTTTCGGCATCGTCCCAGATGAAGGTGCAATGCAGCCGGGCCACCGCGGCCTCGGGCCAAACCTCCGCGTCATCGGCCAAGGGCAAGACGGCACCCATCAATCCAAACGTCTCAGGTCGTGCAAAGCCGTATTCGGTGAAGAGGTCGCGGGTCGCCACCCCGTAGCGCGCGCATCCGAACAGTGCACCTGGGCGCGGCGAGGCCCCCTCGCCGCCAAATATCCCGCCAAGCGCCCACCGAAACGGATCGTCGACAGAGGCGATCTCGGGCGATGGCTCAAATTGCACGCCGGGCAGCGCCGCCTCCAACCGGTCTAGAAACCTGTCGGCCTGTGCATCGGCATGGGACGCAAGGGCCAATATCTCCGCCAAGGGAAAGTTCAGTGGTTGTGCGGCAAGCGGGCCTGTCGCCAGTAAGGCGAAACCAAGTGAAATCAGGCCGGTTTTCATGGTCGCAGAGGCTAAGCTGCCGCCTGGGATCTCACAATGGGTCACACACCGCCGACAAGGGCGAAACTGCGGGTTTGGACGCCCACACGGATCCCTTGGAGCGAAATGATTGCCGATTCAAAAACATTGCGTCAACGCGCGCGGCCTCCGTTGCCGTCACTTCACGGGTGTCCGACCCAAGGCCGAACGGGTCATCTTCCCAAACGCGCACAGCAAAATATTCGGCAAGGAGCCCGTCGATCTGTGCCTCATCCAAATCGATCGCAGTGTCAGAGGTCGGGGCGACCAGCGTAGTTGTGCAGTTTAACACCGCACCCGCGTCCTCAGGCCAAACGGCAAGGTCATCCGCGCGGACACTCGCTTCAATCAAAATGATTTGGTCCAGAGCGGTCAGATCGGTGTTCCCGCCAAAGTAATCCCGCGTTGCGATACCATATTGCGTGCACGACAGGCCAAATACGCGCACCGGGTCTTGGGTGATGCTCAGGGTACCTTCAATGACCCAGAACATCTCATCGTCCACCGGAGCGACCATATTGCTCAAACGGACACGGTGATCCGGGAATTGCTGTTCCAACCGTTCCAAAACATCGTCTGACCCGGCCCCGACCAGCACGGCAATATCCAATGGAAGCTGCAGGATTGGCGGTATCGCCTCGGGTTCATCCGCGCAGACGGGCGCTGACAGGCCAAGCGATATCAATGCAGCGGAGCAGAGGCGGTTCATGCGGGATCCCAGAACGAACAAGTGGCGCGGTTGACGGGGCTCGAACCCGCGACCCCCGGCGTGACAGGCCGGTACTCTAACCAACTGAGCTACAACCGCGCATCGGCCGGAGAGTGCGTCGTGCAAAGGGTGGTGGCGCGGTTGACGGGGCTCGAACCCGCGACCCCCGGCGTGACAGGCCGGTACTCTAACCAACTGAGCTACAACCGCTCACCCTTTACACCGGGCAACCCGGCGTGAGGGGCGGTTTAGGGCCAGCCGCCTGCCCCGTCAAGCGGTCGGTTGCTTGGATTTGCGGCTTTTCGATTGCCCGCGTCTTGCTTGCCCGCTCTAGCCCCGTCGGATCGGGCGTTCTGCTGCTGGCCCAACGCCTGCACGGCGCCGTTCGCGGGCGAAAACATAAAGGCCTGCACCGGCGATCAGGGCGGTGCCTGCAAGCATCACCCAGCCGGGCCGTTCCCCGAAGACCAGCCAGCCAAGAGCGATCGCCATGGGCAAAGCCGCATATTCGTAGGACGCAATCGTCGCCGCATCCCCAAGGCGGTAGGCCTGGCTCAGGCAATAACCGATCATGCCTGACATCAATCCAAGGATCGCAAATTTCCAGAGGTCCTCACTGGCAGGCCAAATCCATGCGCGCAGCAGGAAAACGAGGCTTTCATTTTGCACCTGACCGGCAAGCCGCCCGTCACCCACACTGATCCAGAACAGGATCGAGACGCCGATAAATGCCACCTGAATGTAGATCGCCATGGCCGAGGCCGCCGATTTGGCCCCCAATTTGCGGGTCATCACTTGCATGCCCGCGTAGCACGCAGCCGCAACAACCGGCAGAAACAGCGCGCCCGTCGGCACCGCCCCCCAATCGCTGGCGGGCAACATCATCACGCCCACGCCCGCAAAGCCCACCAACAGTGCCGTCAGGCGATGGACGCCAACCTGCTCCCCCAGGACCGGGATCGCCAGAAGCGTAATAAAGAGCGGCGCCACAAAGAACAGGGCCGTGGCCACACCCAATGGCATCACGGCGAGCGCGGCGAAAAAGGTCATGTTCGCGATCACGATCAGGATCGCTCGCACAAGGTGCAGCCCCGGTTGGTCTGTCTTCAGAAGGGCCAAGCCCCCTTCTCCCATGAGGAGGATCGCGGTGAAGCACAGCCCGATGATCGACCGGATGAACACCATCTGATGCAGCGGATAGCCCCCCGAGAGCAGCTTGATCAGCGTGTCGTTGACCGAGATGCAGGCCATGCCGATCAGGATCAGCACGATGGCGCGGGTTGGGGTTCCGGTGCTCATACGTCCGCCCCGCTCAGCCGGTCGGCCAACCAGACCGTATCGCGCCAGATGACTGTGACGGCAGGCACGGTGACGCCAAGGACCTCATCGGCGAACTCCGTGCTCTCCGCTCCGCCCCACGCTTTGTAGATGGCACGGGCCTGCTTGTTGGCGCTCAGCACCTCCAGCGAGAGCGCGCCGGGAATGGCCAGCACCGCGACTGACGACATCAAGGCCCGCCCGACCCCTTGGGCCCGGAACGCAGGCGCGACATGCAGGTTGTCGAGGAAGGCCGATCCGTCAGGGCCTGCATCCAGCATCGCTGCGAATCCCAGCAGAGCGCCGGCCCCATCGCGCGCCACCAGGCAGCGGCGATCGACCAAAGCGCCATTGTGCCATTTGCGCTCCATATAGTCGGACAAATATGTGCCCAAAGCGTATTCGGGCAGAGTTCCCGCATAGTCCCGCCGCCAGTTCGCCTCATGCAGCTGCGCGATCTCGGGCAGGTCCTGCGGCAAAGCCGGGCGAATATGCATGACAAGGCCAGATGACATGGCCGGACGGTGCATGGGCGATCCGCCAAGCGCAAGGGACGGTGTTACAATCCGCGATGGGTGCGGATCAAATCCTCCAGCACGCGCAGCTCTGCCATGATCTCGGACAGCACCTGGGCCGAGACCTCCATCTGCGCAAACGGGCCCGTTTCGGGATCGCCTGCTTCGACTACGATGGTCATATCCTGTGGGGCGTCACGCTGCGCCCGGTAGAGATCGATGATGGATTGCAGCTCAACCATGCGAAACACGTTCGCCGAGCGCGCATAGCGCAACAGGAACGTTGTCTCTGATCCGCCTAGAAACACACCTGCGCGAATATCATCAGGCGCGGTTTCGCCAAGAACCGGGGCGAGCGTGGAGTTGGCCAGAATGCCCGTCTCTTGCGCCGAGACCTCGAAATTCAGCCAGGCCAGCGCGCCTGCCGCATCATATTCCAGATCCAAGACGACGCCCCGCCCGGCGGAGGCGTCGACACGGCACCAGAACCCGCCCGGGTAACGCTCGGGCGGCAGATCCTGCGGGATCGGCCCGCAGGCCGACAGAACCAGCCCCGCGCCGTCCCCTTCGGCACGCAGGATTTGCACGGTGTCGGGGAAATACTGAACAAAGGCCGCGTTCGGGTCGTCCGAAATCGCCTCTGAAATCTGGATCATCGGGCCGTAGACATCGCTCGGCACCAACGTACAAATCAGCGGGCTGCCCAATTGGCCCGGTTCCACGAAATAGTCCAGCAATGCGCCTGCCCGCGCATCAATGGGCAGATCATCGGAGATATAGTTCTCGGCACAAGCATCCGGTGAGAATGCCATGCCTTCGGACGCTGCCAAGGACAGCACGAAACCCAATGCACAAAACGGGGACGACTTCAAAACACCCTCAGGCCGTTGCCAATGCCGATGTCCGCGGACATTACGGGGGCCGCGCCGGGCTGTCACCTCTCGGGCAATGGAATGAATTCTGCGTCATCGGTCGGCGGAAGTTGGAAGCGGCCATGTTGCCAATCGCCTTGGCGCCAGGCCTCTTTCGCCTCTTCGATCCGCTCTTTCGACGAAGCCACAAAGTTCCACCAGATATGGCGCGGCCCTTCCAGGGTCTCGCCGCCCAGGATCATCACCCGCGCGCCTTGGTCGCCCGCGGTCATCGATACGCGGTCGCCCGGGCGGAACACCATCATCTGACCCTTTTCAAAGGTCTGGCCCGCGACGCTGACACTTCCGTCCACCACATATGCCCCGCGATCTTCGTGATCATCCGGCATGGGCAGTTTGGCCCCCGGCTCCAACAGCGCATCCGCGTAGAACATCTCGGACGGGGTCGCGACGGGGGCGGCCTCACCATAGGCCGTGCCCAGGATAAGGCGCAGGGATTTGCCCTCACCCTCCAGAAAGGGAAGCTCGGCCTTTGCGGCATGCACAAAGTCGGGCGCATTGTCTTCGGCATCTTTCGGAAGAGCGATCCACGTCTGAATGCCGGCCAGTTTGTAGGGCTGTTTGAGCATCTCGCCGTCAATCCGCTCGGAATGGGTGATCCCGTGGCCGGCGGTCATAAGGTTCACGGCCCCCGGTTCGATCCATTGGTCTGTGCCAAGGCTGTCGCGGTGGTGGAACTTGCCTTCATAAAGGTAGGTCACGGTGGACAGGCCAATATGAGGATGGGGTCGGATATCGACCCCCTGCCCCGTGATGAATTCTGCCGGACCCATCTGATCGAAGAAGATGAACGGGCCGACCATCTGCCGCTTGGGCGCAGGCAAGGCACGGCGCACTTCGAAATCACCCAGATCGCGGGCGCGCGGGACAATGACAGTTTCGATTGCGTCGACGTCATCACCAGTCGGACAATCGGGGTCGAGGGCGGGATTCCAGCTCATGCGTCATATCCTTTGTGAGATCTATGCACTGGTAAACTGGCAGCACGGACGCGCCAATTCTGACAAATCACACGAATTCTGTGCGTAAACGCTCAGATCGCTTTCATGCCGAGGACTTCGACGCCCTGAATCGGCTGCTGCCTTTGCGCAAGCTGAATGCCTGTAATGATCCGAACGGCCAGCCAAACGACCCAGATGGCCCAGATCAGGAAACCGATAAGTACAAAGGCGAAAACGAAGCCCACGATGATCCACGCAAATCCCCACCAGAACGTGCGGATCTGGAAGGAAAGATGGGAATCGAGGATCGGGTCCTTGCCGCGCTCCACATAGGCGTAGACCACGCCGGCCAATGCGGTGAAGGGCACGAAAATGCCAAGGCCCAGAAGAACGTAGATGATGATCGCAGGCTGAAGTGGATTTCCTTGGCCGGGGGCATAGATGGGCGGCGGCCCTTGATCTGACATGTTCGATAACCCGTTCTTTTCGTGCGTTGGGCCAACTGTGACAGGAAGGTCTTGCGCGGGTCAACGGCGCAAAGGGTGTGGCGCGCGCATGTGGGGGTTAGGTAAGCACCTAGGTGGACGTGCCTCAGGCCATAAAAGCTGCCGCGTCACGGGAGTCTAACAGTGCATAGAGGATTGGGTGGTGGGTGGTGAGGGGCTCGAACCCCCGACATCCTCGGTGTAAACGAGACGCTCTACCAACTGAGCTAACCACCCGAACCGACGCGGGCTGTAACAAATCCTCTGCCCCTCCGGCAAGCGGTTACTGACCCAAGATGCGCGCTTTTCCGTTTTCGACGACATGAACGACACCCTGACCGCCCGGCAGGGTCCCCAGCGCCTCTGGCGGCAAGCCCAATGCGAGGCACCGCAGCAGGCGCGAGGTGACCCCATGGGTCACGAGAATCGTGGGTTTGGTCAGATCATCCAGAACGGCACGACAGCGCAGGGTCATCTCATCCAGCGTTTCGCCACCGGGCGCACCGAATTTCCACATGTGCCAGTCTTCGGTCGGGTCGATGCCGTCTTTCTCTGCCGCGATCTCGGTTGGTGTGCGTCCGGTCCAGTCGCCGACGTTGATCTCTTGCAAGCGGGCATCCTCGATGGCCGTGCCGAAATGCTGGTCAAGCGCAACTTCGGCCGTTGCCCTGGCCCGGCCAGAGGGGCTGTAGCGAGCAGCCTGACTGCCATCCAATATGCCGAACAGGATCTTCCGTTGCGCCTGGGCCTGTGCCCTGCCCAAAGGGGTCAGCGGGGAATCCTGCCAGCCTTGCATGCGATCGGCGAGGTTCCATTCGGTTTGTCCGTGGCGCAGCACGTAGAGGGTGGGTAATCAGGGCGTGGCATCATCTGCTCCGGCGTCCATCTCAGCCTCTTCCTGCGCGCCGCCAAGCCAACGGCGAGGCCCCGCGCCACGCGCGCCCATCCGGTCATCGGCGTTGTAAAGAGGGCAGTGCTCCATCGACAGGCAGCCACAGCCAATGCAGGCCCCCATCTGGGTGCGCAAGCGTTGCAGGGTCGCTATCTTTTCATCCAGTTGTGCCGCCCAGACATCCGCGGCGCTGCGCCATTCCTCTGCCGTGATCCTTCCGCTTGGCAGCGCGTCAAGCATGGCCTTGATGTCGGACAAAGGCACGCCCACGGCTTGCGCTGTGCGGATGATCGCAACACGGCGCAATTCGCGCCTGTCGTAGCGGCGATGATTGGCGGCCGTCCGCCAGGATTGGATCAGCCCCTCGGCCTCATAAAAGTGGAGCGTTGAAACGGCGACGCCCGCCCGTTCGGCCATCTGGCCGACGCTGAGGTCCTTCGCGATGCGAGATGACATTTGGCCTTTACCTCAAGTGAACTTGAGGCCGTAGCCTCATGAAATCAAATCGATTCGCCAAGAGGAAAAGACATGACTGTTCAATTGACCGCACATACCCCGACCCGAAATCGCACCCGCACCTCCCTGGCCCGGCTTTGGCGGGGCTGGTGGCTGCGCGCCGCAAAGGCGCAGCAACGAAGGTGCCTGGAACGTGTTCTGATGGATCCCCATATGGCACGCGACCTTGGGCTGCCGGTGGCAGAACGCCCTGTTATCCGCCTTGAGATTTGGTGACGTGCGATATTCTCGTGCTCTGACGCTCGGTCCGCACGCGCGTTGGGTGCGCCAAACGCCCGACTTTTTGTAAGAAAAAGCGGATTGGTGGGTGATGAGAGATTTGAACTCCCGACATCTTCGATGTGAACGAAGCGCTCTACCACTGAGCTAATCACCCGCCGATGCGCGGCATTTAGCTTTCTTCGTCAGCCTTCGCAAGGGGGCCACGTCGCCCGCCGTCGGATCAGCCTGCGCGCGCTTCAACTTGAGCGTCAGCATCTCGCCGTTCGGCTTTTCGATCCGCTTTTTCACCATGAATTTGCCAAGCGGCGGCACGATCACCTCTTCATTGGCATCAAGCGCTTTGCCGATTTCATCGAGCACCACGTCGAAGACCATCTTGGCCTCGGACCGCTTTAAAGACACGCGGTCCGCAACAGCCTGGATCAGGTCCGGGCGGCGCAGTGCATCGCTGGCGGAAGCCGCTGCGCCCTCCGCAGCCGGCTGAGGCTCAGGAGCTGCAGGGGATGTTGGCGTTACAGACTTGTCAGCCACCTTAGGCGCCGAGGTCGAGGTGGATGTCTTGGTGCTGGTGGTCGATTTGCGTCGCCCGGCCGAAGTTGCCTTGGCCTTGGTGCTCTTCGCCTTGCTGGTCGTTTTGGTTGCCATCTCGATCTGCCCTTCCACCAACGTCGTGCAAAAGCCCGCGTCGATTGTTTCCATTTCGACAACAGCTTAACCGATCACAGCCCATTGGGCCAGTGTGAGGCAAAAACAGCGTTAACCGGACGCCTCAACCAACCGCAGACGGCGGCGATCCCAGCGGGGCCAGCCGATCAGTTCCGATACGGTCACAAAGCGAAACCCGCGGCCCATCACGCCGTCCAAGGCGGCTGGCATGGCCCGCACGGTTGCGGTGTGGATGTCATGGGCAAGGATCACTCCACCGGGGTGCGAGCCGTTTATTACGCGGCTCGACACCACGGATGAACCCGGACGCTGCCAATCAAGCGTATCGACCGACCATAGCACTGTGGGCATCGCGCGGGTTTGGTGCAGCATCAGGCGCTGGCGATCGTAGAGATTGCCATAGGGCGGCCGCATGGTGACCGGTGGCCGTCCAACGGCCTCATAAACAGCGCGGTTTGTGCGATCCACCTGGTTCAGAACCGATCCGTCGGAATGGCCGTTCAGGTTGGGATGCGACCAGGTGTGGTTGCCGATCTCGTGCCCTTCATTGACCATCCGTTGCAGGATTTGCGGGTACCGCGCGGCATTGCGGCCGATCACGTAAAACGTCGCCCTGATCCCCCGCGCGCTCAACATATCGAGGAGTTGCGGTGTCAGCCGTGGATGTGGCCCGTCGTCAAACGTCATTGCGACGTAGGGCTGCGCGGTCGGGATACGCGTGACCGTGGCATCGACACCGCGTCGAATTTCCCCGCGCCCGGCAAAAGACTGCGGTGCGGCTTGCGCGTCTGCGCGACGTGCGATGAATGGCATGGCAAGACCGGACGCTGCAAAATGCAGCAGGGCGCGGCGGTTTACTCTGAACATCTCGCGCGGACCCTCGCGATGGCTTACGCCCCCGGACATACGATGGGCGGAACACCGCCTGTCACGCAACGAATCGGTTGGGGGATTGATCGAATCGACCGCCATACGTTGTCGAATGGCCACGATTTCGCGCCGGCACCTCCGCTTAGCCGGCTCAAATCGTTGCGAGTGCGCCACTTTTTGCTGCCTCAGCGCGGTTTGTACGCGCTTTTTGAGCGAGTCGCATTGATCGCAGCCCGGTGATTTTGCCAATGTGCAATCAACGCGGGGCTGCAACGCCGCGTCGAACGTCTGCTTAACACTTGGGGAATTCCTATGAAAAAGTTCTGATTGCCGCTCTGGCCATCGCCGCATTCGCAACCGCTGCCCAAGCTGGCGGCATCGTGACCGTCACGCCGGAAATCGTCGTGGTTGAAGATACTGCAGCATCGAATGGCGGCATCTTCGTGCCGATCTTCGCGCTTCTGCTGCTGATCATGCTGCACCACGGCTAAGGTTGGGGTGCGCCGCACCCGACCAGACAGAGATCACCGCTTCGGTTTAGAGGCGTGTTGATGAGCGCCCCGTCTTTCGGGGCGCTTTTTTTATTCAAAGGGGGAAGACAGTGATGAAAAACGTATTGGCGTTAATGTTGGCAACAAGTCTGACTATCAGCACTGCGTTTGCGCAAAACGCACCGCAGCCTGAAATGGACGTGACCGTGATCCATCAGAACACGGCTGAAACTGCCGAGCAGATCTTCGTGCCGGTGTTCGCTTTGTTGATGGTGATCCTGGTGCTATCGGCATCCAATGATGGCGGCATGATGAGCTATGCGCATGCCGCGAGTGACGAGCGCTTGAAGGAAGACATTGTGCACGTCGGAACAGCTGAGGCTGGCTTCGGGATCTACGAATGGTCCTACATCGGCTCCGACCAACGTTTTCGCGGTGTTCTGGCGCAGGAGGTCATGCAGTACCGGCCCGATGCAGTTGCACCGATGATCGGAGGATACCTTGCGGTCGACTATGACGCGCTTGGCCTCACGATGGAGATGGTGGACTAACCGCTGAATTTGTCGACCGGCTAAGAAAAAGGCCCCTCTGGAGCGATCCAGAGGGGCCTTCCCGTGTTCAAGTTGCCGCTATCAGTGTGCGGTTGCGCCTGCTCCGCCACGCTCAAGCGCGGCCTGGGCTGCGGCGGCCTCTTCTGCGGCCTCATCCCATTCGATGGGCTCAGGCACAGAAGTCAGCGCATGTTCCAGCACTTCCGACACGTGGCTGACGGGGATGATGTTCAGCCCCTCTTTCACATTGTCGGGGATCTCGGCCAGATCCTTCTCGTTTTCCTGCGGGATGAGGACCGTCGTAATCCCCCCGCGCAAGGCTGCGAGCAGTTTCTCCTTGAGGCCACCGATCGGCATGGCGTTGCCGCGCAGGCTGACTTCGCCCGTCATCGCAATGTCGCGCTTCACCGGAATGCCCGTCAGGACCGACACAATGGATGTGACCATGGCCAGACCCGCACTCGGCCCATCTTTAGGCGTTGCGCCATCGGGCACGTGAACGTGGATGTCCATGCGGTCGAACTTGGGCGGCTTTACCCCAATCTGCGGCGCGATGGAGCGGACATAACTTGAAGCCGCATCAATAGACTCCTTCATCACGTCACCCAGCTTACCGGTGGTCTTCATCCGACCCTTACCAGGCAGGTTCAACGCTTCGATATGCAGCAGGTCACCGCCGACTGACGTATAGGCCAAGCCAGTGACCACACCAATTGCGTCCGCATCCTCGGCCAGGCCATAACGGAACTTCTTCACACCCAGGAAATCGTCGAGATTGTCGGTGGTTACGACAACTTCTTCATCCTTCCCGCGCACGATCCGCGTGACCGCCTTCCGTGCCAGTTTACCGATCTCCCGCTCCAGGTTCCGAACGCCCGCTTCACGGGTGTAGGTGCGGATCATCTCTTGCAGCGCTTCCGGCTCCAGCGTGAATTCCTTGGCTTTCAGGCCATGGTTTTTCACCTGCTTGGGGATCAGGTGGCGATGTGCGATCTCCGCCTTCTCGTCCTCGGTGTAGCCTGCCAGCGGGATGATCTCCATCCGGTCCAAAAGCGGGCCCGGCATGTTGTAGGAGTTCGCCGTGGTCAGGAACATCACGTTCGAGAGGTCATATTCAACTTCAAGGTAGTGGTCCACGAACGTCGAATTCTGTTCCGGATCAAGCACTTCCAGCATAGCCGAGGCCGGATCGCCCCGGAAATCCTGTCCCATCTTGTCGATCTCATCGAGCAGGATCAGCGGGTTGGTCGTTTTCGCCTTCTTCAGCGCCTGGATGATCTTGCCGGGCATGGAGCCGATATAGGTCCGGCGGTGGCCGCGGATCTCGGATTCATCACGCACGCCACCCAGAGAAATCCGGATGAACTCACGCCCCGTGGCCTTGGCCACCGATTTGCCCAGAGAGGTCTTGCCGACGCCCGGGGGGCCGACAAGGCACATGATCGGCCCCTTCAGCTTTTTCGAGCGTTTCTGAACGGCGAGATACTCAACGATCCGTTCCTTGACCTTCTCAAGCCCGTAATGATCGTTGTCGAGGATCTGCTCCGCGCGGCCCAGATCCTTTTTCACGCGCGACTTCACGCCCCACGGGATCGACAGCATCCAATCGAGGTAATTGCGCACAACCGTGGCCTCGGCACTCATCGGCGACATGTTCTTGAGCTTCTTCAGCTCAGCATCCGCCTTCTCGCGCGCCTCTTTCGACAGCTTCGTGGCCTCGATCCGCTCTTCCAGCTCGGCCACTTCGCCCGCGCCGTCTTCGCCATCGCCCAACTCGCGCTGGATCGCCTTCATCTGCTCGTTCAGGTAATATTCGCGCTGCGTGCGCTCCATCTGGGACTTCACGCGCGTCTTGATCTTCTTTTCGACCTGCAGCACAGACATCTCGCCCTGCATCAGGCCATAGACCTTTTCAAGCCGGGCGGCGACTTCAAGCGTTTCCAGAAGCTCCTGCTTCTGGTCCACTTCGATCCCCAAATGGCCAGACACCAGATCGGCCAACTTCGCCGGGTCCGAGGCCTCGGACACGCTCGTCAAAGCCTCTTCGGGGATGTTCTTTTTGACCTTGGCGTATTTCTCGAATTCTTCGGCGACCGAACGCGTCAGCGCGGCAATCGCTTCCAGATCGCCGGTGGATTCCGCCAGCGGGCTGGCCGTCGCTTCAAAATACGGGTCGACCATGGTGAATTCGTCGATATGCACACGGCGGCGGCCTTCGACCAGCACCTTCACAGTGCCATCGGGCAGCTTCAGCAACTGCAACACATTGGCCAGAACGCCATTATCATAGATGCCGTCGGCACTCGGATCATCATCCGCCGGGTCGCGCTGCGAGGACAGCAGGATCTGCTTGTCGTCCTGCATCACCTCTTCCAGTGCGCGGACAGACTTTTCCCGGCCCACAAAAAGCGGCACGACCATGTGGGGAAAGACCACGATGTCGCGCAGGGGCAGGACGGGATAGGTGGTTTGCTCTGGCATAAGCCTCATGCCTTCCTTTTGCTCAGGCAAGGGTGCGGGGCCCCGCTTGGCGGCAGCCTAGCCCCCTCCTCTCTCGGATGTCTTAACGTGGGGCGCGTGTCAGGGTGTTTCAAGCGCAAACGCACGCAACTTTAGCGCGCAGAGTGCACGCGCCCGCTCCCTCACACAACCCACCCATGGGGGTATGTTGAGAGGAAAGCGCAAAATCCTGTGGAAAACGGCGGCTTAGTCCGAAATTTTGAGCGAGGACACATCGGGCCGCCGGTTTTTCTTGCCCGGATCACCGGGCAGTCGCACCACCTCGACCCCCAGCATGTGATCCAATCCCTGAATCACCCGGCTGATGCGGGGGCCATTGACCTTCCCGGCAAACAAACCTCGCACCGTGCCGTCAGGCAGGCCAAGGTAAATCGCATCCACGTGCTCGGTGCGCGCAACAGTGCCTTGGGCGCTGGCCGCGCCGCCGGACGTTCGTGTCTCGGTGAACACGCCTGCCTTCAGGCCACCGGCGGGAATGAAGCGGCGCGCAAAGGGGCGATGCATCGTGATCCCGTCAGGTGTGATGGTCAGCACCCGCATTGTCGCGCGGCGGACCATCAAAAAGATAAGGAACGCGCAAGCCAAAGCGAGGCCAACCGGCACCCACAGCAGCGGCTGCCAAAGGTCGGCATTGATCAATTTCACAACGATCCACACACATGTCCCACCGATCGCGGTAAAGATCAGGCAGACCAGCGCCGTCAGCAAAACTGAAGCGTTGGACTTTAGGACCACTTCGTTACTCATTGCCATTCCGTATCCCCACGAACGACGGACAAGATTGGCCGACGCGTTGCGCGGCCAACCGGATACCTGCATGCGGTTTTCGCGAAGTCCTTAACGCGACATCACCACAGGGCGATACGCATTGATCGAGCCCTCTTCCCCGACAACGGTACCGTAGACCGCGCCCTGGATCAGGCTTTCGCTCAAGACGCGGAAGACCGCAACATAGCTCAGCGTGACGCCATCTTCGCTCAGCGAAAATTCGGTCCGCAGGATCGGATAAGCGGTAATGTCACACCCGACAACGACCGAGGTTTCCTCTTCACTCAACGCGCTGTCCAGCGCCTCGGCGACCTGATCAATAACGGGGGAGCTTGGGGCAACGCCGATGGGCAACATCGGGGCCTCCGCGTCCATCCACGATGTTGCGTAAAGCTGATCCCCTTGCAGCACAAAATCGACCGACGATGGGGCCTCCGCTGGCATCGGAATGGGCATAATCATGCCGCCGCCTGCCATGACGGCGACGCCTTCAGGGTTTTGGGCCGACCAGTTGCCAACCAAACCTTCCGAGATCTCAGCGACATAGTTGGCCGGATCAATGTCGCAGATGGAAAACGGATCGACTTCGTCGTCGGCGGATGCCGCCCCGGCACTGGCAAGAACGGCAAAGGCAGTCAGGGAAAGCAGTTTGGATTTCAATGTCATTTTCGTGTCTCCGTTGGTGTCCTGAAATTCTTGCCACAACAGATAGACATCACAAACCCTTGAAGACAGTATGGAAAGCCCGCGAATTTCGGGGAAGGCAGGCGCGCCTTTCCCTGCAGGGCCGCTCAGGCGCGGGCCATTTTCCGCACTTGCCAACCGGAAACCGACCAATCGCGACGGCCCTTCAGAAAGGCCTCTGCACCGTCAAGTTCGCTGGCAAGGAAATCATCAAGAACCAGCAGCAGCCAGGTGCCAATGCCAAGCCCGCGATGATGATGGCTGAGCGTCACGTTGCTGCGGCCATCTGCCAACGGCTCCAACCGCATCTCGAATGTGCCGTAGAATGCGTTTGGGCCGGTCTTGGCCTCATCATCCGGTCCGAAATCGTAGGCCGCATGGAACGGTTTCTGCCAGACCCGCCGCCGATGGCGTTGAACAAGCGTGCCATATCGCCCCAATCGGTAGTGGGCCTCAACGGCATTCTGGCCCAGATCGGGGCGGTCGGTGATGCGGATTATGCTGTGCACCCAGTGCCGCTCTAGCGTGTGTTCGTCGGGGACTAGTGCGGCCCAAACGGCTTCGGGCGCTGCATCAATGGTGCGGGTGCGCGATACTGACAGGTCAAACCGCAGGCCCCGCTGTCGCAAGACATCTTTAGCGAGCGCGAGTTCGATGACGTAAAACAGGCCGATGAACCACACGAACCCGTAGGATTGGAGGCCCCAATCGGACAATACCGAAGGCCCGTAGGCCTTAAGCGCTTCAACCAACAATGTGGTCAACGCGCCAACCTCAATCGCGCGGCGCAGTGCAGGCGCCAGCAAGATCACGAGGATCGCCAGCATTGTACTCAATATGAAAACGGAAAGGCCAAGCGACAGGTAAGCCAGCCATTCCGGCCCGGCCATTTCGTGCTTGATCCAAACGCGAACCTCTTGGCTCGTCTTGGCCATGAGCAAGCAGGTCAGCGCGATCAGGCCCCAGAAAAGCAGAAACCTGCGGCGTTGGCGATAGAGGCGTCGGAACATGGGACAGCGACCTTTCTTTGAAGCCCAGTTCTGGGCGGCAAGAATGGCGAAAAGAGGGCCGCACAGGCGCGATTGGATGGCTGTTAAGGCCCGCCCAATAGGTTAAGATTTGGCAAGCGAAAAATGGATTCTCTCGGCCTATCAGCAGCTAAACCCACCTTATCAACCGTGATAAGCGAGTGTCATGTCTTAGAGCGGCGCTATATCCCCTTCCGCCTGCAAGGCATGGAACCCGGCCTCAAACGCATCGAACCGATCCTCTGCGATTGCCGCCCGCATGCCCCCCATCAGCTCCTGATAGTAGTGCAGATTGTGCCAGGTCAGCAGCATGCCTGAGATCATTTCCTGCGCACGGAAAACGTGGTGCAGATAGGCCCGGCTGTAGTTGGAACAGGCAGGGCACGTACAGTTCTCATCCAACGGCCGCGGATCATCGGCGTGGCGCGCATTCTTGATGTTCACTTGCCCCCGCCGCGTCCAGGCTTGCCCGGTCCGCCCTGAACGCGAAGGCAGCACGCAATCCATCATGTCGATCCCGCGTTTGACCGCGCCGACAATGTCGTCGGGTTTGCCCACGCCCATCAGGTAACGTGGCTTGTCAGCAGGCAGTTGGTCGGGCGCGTAGTCAAGGCAGGCAAACATCGCCTCCTGCCCCTCACCTACGGCAAGGCCGCCTACCGCGTAGCCATCAAATTCGATACCTCGCAGCGCCTCCGCGCTTTCGGAGCGCAAATCCTCCTCCAGCCCACCCTGTTGAATGCCAAACAGGGCGTGACCCGGCCGGTCGCCGAACGCATCGCGTGATCGTTGCGCCCACCGCATCGACAGGCGCATGGAGCTTTCCAGCGCCGGACGGTCCGCCGGCAGCGCCGGGCATTCGTCAAAGCACATCACGATATCGCTGCCCAAAAGGCGTTGGATTTCCATCGAGCGTTCGGGGCTTAGCAGGTGTTTCGATCCGTCGATATGGGATCGGAAGGTCACCCCCTCCTCTGTCAGCTTACGCAGCTCAGCCAGGCTCATGACCTGAAAGCCGCCGGAGTCCGTCAGGATCGGCTTGTCCCAGTTCATGAAACGATGAAGTCCGCCAAGCCGGTCGATCCGCTCCGCCGTTGGGCGCAGCATGAGGTGGTAAGTATTGCCAAGCAGGATGTCGGCACCCGTTGCGGCCACACTTTCGGGCATCATCGCTTTCACGGTCGCGGCCGTCCCCACGGGCATGAACGCAGGCGTCCGTATCTCTCCGCGCGGGGTGTGAATGACGCCGGTCCGGGCTTTGCCCGACCCGGCATTGAGAGTGAAATCAAAGCGCTGTGTCATGGGGCAGAGCCATGCACCGACACGATTGAATTGCCAAGGGGGACGCGTGCGTGATGCTGCGCGAACGCTGCACCAAAGGGACTACATATGAACAATCGTGTCTTTGCTTTCCTCCTCGGGTTTGCAACCCTGATCGCGGCGCCCCTGCACGCATTGACGGTCGCAGAACTGACGGCAATCCACGAGACACGCAACGAACCCTACGAGCTGCGCAGCACGGCAATCGACGATGCCTGGCGCCAAGCGGTTGCGGAGGATTTGCGGTTCATCGACCCGAACGTCGCGCAAGAGGTCATGACTGCCGCCGCCAGTCGGTTCGATGGTGCCAATATCCACGTCTATCAACAGGCGGATACCTCGCTTGTCTCCCATATCGTGGCGCTGGAGGTGGGCGGCGAGATTGTGCTGCTCTCCTGGCATTCAACAGCTTTTTCGAGATCCCCGAATTGGTCGAGCGGCGCATCGACCTGCTGGATGACGTCCTGCAGGCCTTTGCGCCACAGCGATTTCAGGGCGGTTGGGCCGAGCAGACCTTCGCCGCGACGATCGAGAACTTGCATGCCTGGGCGGATGGCGCCCGCGAAGGCCCCTATCCGGGTTGGACCTACGAGGATCGCGGCGGCGTCCAGAGCCTGGGCACCACCCTAATCCCCGATTGGGTGGAAATCACCGTGACCTCGCTGTCGTGCGCCCCGCGCTATCCGTCCCAGGGATGGGCGGTGCAGTTTTTCTGCGTCGAGTAGTTGCGGGCTCTGCCCCGCGCCGCCAGCCAAGAAGCGAAAGCAGACGAGCGCGGCGCGCGGCACGGGCCTGCTTGCGCTGATTGGCAACCATTTTTGCAAACAGCTCCCGCTCTTCCATCATATTTGTTTGGGCGACGGGTGGAATTTCAATCCTGCGAATGATCTCGTGCATTTGCGATCTCCATATGTTTTATGGGATCTTGTACCGTTTGCGCGCTGCCGTGCGCGACGAACAGCTTTGTGAGGCACTTTTCAAAAATGAAAAGGACGTGCCATGTGGGATGATCTTGCGCTTTTCTCGGAAGTGGCTCGGCAAGGCAGTCTGACGGCCGCCGCTGACCGTCTTGGCAGCAGCCCCGCGACCCTCAGCCGTCGCATGAAGGCTTTGGAAGTTTCGCTGGGCCGCCCGTTGTTCCTGCATGGACGCCACGGCTATGCCCTGACCAGCGAGGGCCGCGACCTATTGCGCCGGACGGAGCGGATGGAGGCCGCAGCCGCCGATATCGCTGAATGGCGGGATCGTCCACGCGGCAAACGGCGGGTTCGGATCTCGGCCGGCACCTGGACGGCGATGATCCTGTCGAGGCATTTGACCGAGTTTTGGGACGCGTCCTGCGATTGGGTCCCAGAGTTTCTTCAATGCGAATTGGATATGGACATCGCCCGACGCGAAATTGATATCGGCATTCGAAACCGACGACCCGATCAGCCCTGGCTAGCCGGGCGAAAGACCGCGACGATACAATTTGCCGCTTACGGAAATGCACCAGACGCGACCGGCTGGATCGGCGCCGCCGGTGACCGGTCCAACACACCATCGGGCCGCTGGACAGAAGCACGGTATGGCGACGACATCGTGACCCGCGCAAATGAGGCGCAACTTGGCATGGCGATGGCGCAGGCTGGTGTGGGGCGCATGGTGCTGCCTACCTTTGTTGGCGATCACACGCACGGCCTTGTGCGATTGGGTGAGCCCATCGACGCTTTGACGTCAGAAGAATGGTTGGTGTGCCATCACGAAGGGCGGCATGATCCTGCGATCCGAAATGCGCTAACGGCTCTGGCACGGTTTCTGAGTTCAGACAGCCGGACCAAAGCCGCCTGACCCACGCGGCCGTTACGACTTGCCTTTACGACCCGCCTTTACGACCCATGGCACAATCCCTATATCTTCGCTCAGGTATTCGATTGGGACAGGCCATGACCGAGCAGACCCCACAGATGGAAGGCGCGCCCTTGATCGCGCCCTCAAGCACGGACCATCCGCTCTACGACAACGTGGTGGAAGCCTGCCGGTCTGTCTTTGACCCGGAAATCCCGGTGAATATCTACGACCTTGGCCTTGTCTACACGATTGATATCGGGCCGGAAAATGACGTCTCCATCATCATGACGCTGACCGCCCCTGGCTGCCCGGTGGCCGGTGAGATGCCCGGCTGGTTGGCCGATGCGGTGGAACCGCTTGACGGGGTAAAGACCGTCAATGTCGAGATCACCTGGGATCCCCCCTGGGGCATGGACATGATGAGCGATGAAGCCCGCCTTGAACTGGGCTTCATGTAACGCACCACCTGTAAAGTCGGGCTTTCCTTACGCCTTGTGACGCGCGCGTCGCCTTGCGGTCCGCAAACCTGCCTGCCATCGTGACTTTGGGGCTTAACCTCGTGCCACTGCGTCGTGACGGAGGCGTGGTGCGGGCAGAGGATACAGGACAGCCATATGGCAGCCTACACATTTGCGGCGCTCTTCCTGGCGCATGTCTTGGCGGACTACGTGCTGCAAACGACCTGGATGGTCGTCAACAAGCGGCGTGCCATCGCGATGGCGGCCCATATCGGCCTTGTACTTGGAACGATGTGCCTGACGACGCTGACGTTCAATCCATGGTTCTTGGCGCTCGCCGTCGCGCACCTCTGGATCGACATCGTGAAGACCTATGCCATGCCCGAGGGGCTATTCGCTTACATCTTCGACCAACTCCTTCACGTCGCGTCGGTGGCCGGTATCGCTTTGCTGGCCCCCGGGATCTGGCCCGCCAGCCCTTTGACAGGGGTCGAAAACCTGCCGCTTTACTACATGATCGCAGGCGGTGTTTTGTTCGCCGCGCGGGGCGGGCAATACGCGGTGGCCACGATCTTGGCCCGGCAGGGCTTGGGCGACAGTCGGGGCGTGCTACTGGGTTGGTTTGAACGGGCTGCTTTGTGCGTTGTTTTGATTGGCGGCTGGCCCGTGTTCGCCGGGGCGGTTCTCGCCGCGAAGGCCCTTTACATGGGCGCCAAAATGCCCGGCCGCGACACAACATCCCGCAACAGGCTCATACTTGGCTCCGGCATCAGCCTGGCCTGGGGGTTGGCGGTTGCGATTCCGCTGGCGCTTGTCATGCCAATGATGCACTGACCCGGGGCTTGAGGCGCAGGACCCCTGCCCTTACATTGGTCACAGACAGGTATTCCAAAAGGATCGCCCCCATGTTCGGCATCCCCGGCAAGCAAGCCGTAACGCTCACCGACAAAGCCTCTGCCCAGATCGCCAAACTCATGGCACAGGGCGGCACCGAAGGCTTGCGCATCGGCGTCAAGAAAGGCGGCTGTGCAGGAATGGAATACACGATGGATTACGTGTCCGAGATCGACCCGAACGACGAAGTCGTGGAACAGGACGGCGCGCGGGTGATGATTGCGCCTATGGCGCAGATGTTCCTGTTCGGCACCGAGATCGACTATGAGGTGAGCCTCCTGGAGGCGAGCTTCAAATTCCGTAATCCCAACGTCGCTGATGCCTGTGGGTGCGGTGAGTCGATCAAGTTCAAAGACATCGACGAACTGGCCGCCGAAAAGTGAGCGTCTCGGCCGAGGAAATCGAGCACGCGGTTGAGCTGTTCTCGGGCCTTGGCGATATCACCACGCGCAAGATGATGGGCGGCTTGTGCCTGTACCATGAGGGCACGATCTTCGCGTTGTTGATGTCGGACGGGCAGATGTACCTCAAAGGCGCGGGCGACTTTCAGCAGGTGTTGGAAGACGAAGGCTGCACGCGTTGGAGCTACACGCGCGAAGGCAAGGATAAGCCGACCTACATGCCCTACTGGACGATGCCGGATGCCGCGCTGGACGACCCGGATGAAGCCGCGAATTGGGCCCGCCGCGCGCTTGAATTCCTGTAGAGCACATCTGCAATGACACTCACCCCCGTCGATACGCCACTCGGTCCGGGCGAGGTCTTTATCCTCAAGGGTCATGTCCGCCATCTCTCACTCCCATACCGCGCACTGGACGGCATTCCGGTGCAGGTAAGCATTCACAATCTTGGCGATATGGACGGCTTCACGGAGGCAACCCTTCCTGACCGCGTGACAGGCGCGATATCACTGGCGGCGCCCTGGCTCGATCAATTCTAGGCGCAACACCGCACCGCGTTGAACCACCTGTCACGCGCTGGCCTGCCCGCCGATCTTCAGATTGAGCGCGCCGCGTGGCAGTTGACCGTCGCGACGCCTGACAAACGCAGGCCCGAGATCACGATAACCCATCACCTGACGATCATGTACTACGTCAGCCCATCATGGGTATCGGTCTATTTGGACACAGACAGGAACGCCGAAATGCTTCTTTCGCGGGCGCAACTTGATGACATCTTCGCAACTGCGAGGGCGGAGGCAAAAAGGGCCGCTGCGCCAAAGTTCACCCATTCGGTTTTTGGCAATTTCAAACCGGACAGTCTGACAAGCCTCAAACGCAAGATGGTGAACGGCAAACGCGTTGCGATAGACCTATATTTGCCCCAAGCGGCTATCGACACCTTCGCCGCCGACGATCTTGATCAGTTCGTGCCGCTTGTGGAGACCCTTCCCGATCTTGCAACGGCAGTGCGCAGATCAGCCGTACCTTGCAAGGCAGATTGGCTGGCCGACCTGCTGGACCCCGCAAATGCCCATCTTCACCGCGCACTTCTCAAGGTCTTCCCAAAGGCGCAGAGCGACGGGATCGAAGATGGTGCCTTCCTTGAAGCGCTCTGGTTGAGCCGTATCTGCCTGGCTCCTTTCGGCACGGGGCCATCCGACGAGGTCCCTTCTGCCACTTGGGATCTGCACGTCTTGCCCAAAGGGCGTGACGACACGATTTTCGCGGTCAAAACCAGCCCCGACGGCACGGTTCTTTCTATGACAACGGAAAGCTGACATCGGTTGGAGGGACCCCCTTCATGGGGCGCCAAGGAGGGGCGAGGTCCTACTCCGTTCCCTGCAAGTGCGTGTAGGTCTCTATGTAGCGTTTTGACAAGTGTTCACCTGCGGTGATCGTGGGCTGCCCGTCTGCCGAAACATCGGTGTCAAAGACCGGATTGAAAAACAGCGGGATCGATATCCGTTCTTGCGCGCCGCCGATCACACGGTGCGGGGTGGCGCGCACCTGGCCAGCGGTCCACATCTCCAGCATTTCGCCGAAGTTGATGATGAAGGTGCCAGGGTGCGCCTCCACCGGCACCCAAGTGCCGTCGCGCAGTTGCACCTCCAGCCCCGGCTGGCCGTCCGTGGCCAGCAGCGTGAGGCAGCCGTAATCCGTATGGGCGGCGATGCCGAAATCCTTCTCCCTGCCCATGCAGGGCGCTCAGGGTAGAAGTTGCCACGCAGCAAAGCCATGGGCTTGGCGAATTTATCGTCGAAGAAGGTTTCGTCCTTGCCAATCGCGACCGAAATTCCCGCAAGCAGACGCAGGGCGATGGCGCGGGCTTGAGCAAAATAGCCCTCAATCGCGTCCTGAAAGCCCTCCGGCGCCTCTGGCCATTGGTTCGGCGCATAGACAGGGAGCCGCGCAAATGGGTCGCCCTTAGGCAGTTCCACACCGCAATCGAAGACTTCCTTGTAGTCCGGGTTCGCGTCCGGATCGACCTGCTCGGACCCCGGTCCGCCCCAGCCGCGATTGGAGCCGGTGACATTCATGTTCACCGCCTCTTTCACGTCACGCGGTCCCTTGAAGAACGCGCGATAGGCCACAATCGCCGCCTCGACATCTGCCGTCGACAAGGTCGTGTTGTGCAACGTCAGAAACCCGACTTCTTCCGCGCCATGCTTTGTGGCTGCCAGCGCCTCTGGATCGCGGGCGGCAAGGGCCTGGGCGTCAATATGGGGGATCATCGTGGGCACCTCTCGGGTTGACCATGGGGCGTGGGTTTGCCATCGCTCGAGCCCACGCAAAATTCTCGGAGGCGGCGATGGCACGGAAACTGGCGGCAGGCAACTGGAAGATGAACGGCACCACCGCGGCCCTGGCCGAAGTTGCGGCCCTGACAGCAGCGATCGAGGCCGAGGCGTGCGAGGTTCTGCTGTGCCCGCCCGCGACACTGATTTCGCGCATGGCTGATATGGCGCAAGGCACGGGGCTGATGATTGGCGGGCAAACCTGCCACCCCAACGGATCGGGGGCCCATACCGGTGACATCTCGGCGGCCATGCTGGCGGATGCAGGCGCGTCCCATGTCATACTCGGCCATTCCGAGCGGCGGGCCGATCATGGCGAGACGGATGGGGACGTCGCCGCGCAGACGGCTGCCGCGACCGGCGAAGGATTGATTGCCATCGTCTGCGTGGGCGAGACGGAGGCCGAACGCGACGCTGGTGTCACGCTCAACGTGGTCAGCACGCAACTTGCGGGTTCGATCCCAGATGGCACGGACCTTGCCAAGCTGGTCATCGCCTACGAGCCTGTCTGGGCCATCGGTACGGGCCGCACGCCCACGTTGGACCAAATTGCCGAAGTCCACGACCATATTCGGGCAGAGCTGGCGGAGCGGTTCGGACAAGGCGCGCATGATATCCCCCTCCTCTACGGTGGGTCAGTGAAGCCGTCGAACGCGGCTGAGATCTTTGCAGTGTCGAATGTGGACGGCGCCCTTGTCGGCGGCGCGTCCCTGAAGGCGGCTGATTTCAGCGGGATTGTCTCGGCGCTGTCTGCCGCCTGACACGATAGAAAAGGCCGCCCGCGCCAAACACGGGCGGCCCCTTTTCACGTCATATCACTGGGCGGGAACGTAGCGTTCCGTCGCGATCCGGATGATGCCCTGATAGCTTTCCGAATACTGACGCACGGCCAGCAGATACCGGCCTGCATTCACGCGGGCCACAATCTCTGAATTCAGCGTGCCGTTGGCATCGTCGTTATAGGCAATCTCCTGCCCCAAGTCGTTGTAGAGGATGATCAGCGGATCACTATCCGTCACCTCGACCGCATTGATGACCAGCGCACCGGCCTCTGGCACCTCCATCGAGAACCAGGTCGCCTGCGTGCCGGAGATCTGGGCATCACGCACCGAACGGCCCGGCAGGACACCCAGATCAACGATGGGGAAGGATCCGTCCATGGGCGGAGCGGCTTCACCGGTCGCATAAAGCTCAGCCAGAGCATCGGCCTGGCTATAAGCCAGCACGGAAACCGTAACCGGGATGTCCGGGTTCGACAGGGCGCGCATACCGATGCAATAGGTACCGGCCTGCAGCGGTTGGGTGAAATCGAGACGGCTGTTCAGCGACCAGGTGCCGCCGATCTGAGCATCGTCATTCTCGCCGATCAGGGTCCCGTTGCCGTCGAAGACATAGATATACGGGTCCGCATTCGGGTTCTCAGCGCGCACCGAAATCGTCTGCGGGCTGTTGAGCGTGAAGCGATAGTAAGGTGCGCCGTTGATCGTGTTGACCGCGCTGACACCGCCATTGGCGAGATCGGCATCAAGTGGACCGGTGCCCAGGGGCGTGGCCGCCGTTTCATTGGTGCAGGGATCCACACCCACAAAGAGCGAGCCGCCACCGCCGCCAAAGAAGCCGCCGGTCAAACCGGCCGTGATCGCCTCTTGCTCAAGGCGGCTGACCTGGATGTCAGAGTTCAACTGGCCGCCTGCAAAGCCCCGGGTCAGCATGCAATAGCTGCCTGGCTGCAGGAACGTCTCCGCACGGCTGGCCCAACCGCCACCGCCGTCATCATCGGTGATCACAAGCGCTCCTGCTTCGTCGTAGATCTCGATGACGCTGTCACCGGAGCCGACGGGCTGCGCCTCAAGCCGGACATCGCCAGCCTCGCTGACGCTGAAAAGGGAAATAACATTGGCATCAAATGCAATGGGCACGTTCGATTGCAGCAACGGGCCTTCGGCGGTCGAGATATCGGACGCCTCTGGGCTACCGCCCATCCACTGCCCTGTCACACCGATGCCACCGCATGAAACCGTCTGGTCCTGCGCCTGAGCCATTCCAGCCGTCAGGGCCAGCGTGGCCGTGGTCGCAAGGGCAGAAAGAGTAAACTTCATAAATTTTCCTCCAATAGACCGACGCGTCCTGTCGCGCGTCGGCTCTTTCCATATCTATGCATGTCAGGGGCGCGCATTCCAGAGGATTGGCCGGAATAATCGCACGGGGAATTTTCCGGATTTGCCGACTTGCCAAGGCCCTGCCATAACGATTCCTGTGACAGAACCGCGATCTTTTGATGGGCTTTCGCCCTTGCGCACCCGTGCCACGCGTCCCCGACGGGCCATTTGGCTGGTCGCACTGGCTGTATGTGCAGCTTTGATCGGCGTGCTGGCGGCGCAACCCCGGATCGAGCGGTTGTACCTTCGCCAAGCCGGGGCAGAAGATGCCGCGACACTTCGGCTGGCGACACAAGTTCTGCGCGGTGCATTGGAACGGACCGAGGCTTTGCCTGCCCTCCTAGCCGAACGCCAAATTCTGCATCAGACGCTCGCAGAGCCGGAAAATGAAGGTCTGGTCCCGTTCACCAACGAGATGCTGCGCCAAGCGGCCCTGTCGCTCGACGTATCCGACATCTACGTCATGGACCTCGACGGTCGCACAATCGCAACGTCCAACTATCGGTCAGACACATCCTTTCTCGGCCGCTCCTTCAGCTTCCGTCCCTACTTCACGGATGCGCTTGGCGCGGGCTTGGGCCGGTTCCACGCGTTGGGCACAACTTCGGGGCAACGCGGCTATTTCTTCGCCGCCCCCGTGATCGACAACACCCAGATCATTGGTGTGGTCGCCGTGAAACTCAGCCTCGACGGATTTGAAGAGGCCTGGGCAGAAAGCGCCTCTACCATCATGGTGACGGACATCAACAACGTCATCTTTCTGTCAGACAGACCGGAATGGCATTTCCGCACGATTGCCCCCCTGCCAGACGCTGCCCTCGAGGAGATTGCGCTGACACGGCAATATCCGGCGGAGCGTCTGCGCCCGCTTTCGCTGAGGACAGAGTCGTTGGACCCCGATCTCGGGTTCGGTCTGGAACTTTTAGAGGTTGGCGATGAAACGTTCGTCAACCAAACCGCGCTGATCGCGGCTGCCGGTTGGCGCGTGTCCATTCTGACCCCAACCGGCCCGGCAACCCAGCAAGCCTGGACGACCGTTTCGCTTTTGGGGTTGGTGATTGTGATTGCGGGACTGATCCTTGCTTCCGTTCTTGGGCGCCGGGCGCGCCTGATGGAACGGCTGGCGGCAGAGCAATCCCTGGCCGCGTTGTTGGAGGCGCGCGTCACTGAACGGACCGCTGCCCTGAAATCCGAAGTTGAGGAGCGGCGCGCGACCGAAGACAGGCTGCGCGCGACGCAGAAGGAACTTGTGCAAGCGGGCAAGCTCGCCGCCCTTGGCTCCATGTCTGCGGCCCTCAGTCACGAATTCAACCAACCGCTGGCTGCAGTTAAAGCTTATGCCGAGAATGCGGGAACATTTCTGGATCGCGGACGATCATCCGAGGCCCGCGAAAACATCAATCGTATTTCGGGTATGGCCGATCGCATGGCCTCCATCTCAAAGCATCTGCGCAACTTCGCGCGTCGCCCGCAGGACCGCACCGGTCCGGTTTCGCTGAAATCCGTGGTCGATGACGCGATTGAATTGATGCAGCCCCGTTTGCGTGCCGTCGACCTACACTACGACCGTCCGCCGGACGAGATATGGGCGCGCGGCGGTCCTGTTCGTTTGCAACAGGTCGTCGTAAACCTGCTCGGCAATGCGCTGGATGCGATGGAACACATGGAAAACCAAAGGATCGAGATCGCGCTGACAGGGGGTGACGATCCAAAGATCGCGGTGCGCGATTTTGGCCCCGGCTTGTCGGAAGATGCTTTGGAACAGGCTTTCGACCCCTTCTTTACCACCAAAGATCCCGGTCAGGGACTCGGGCTCGGTTTGTCGATATCCTACAATATCGTGCGCGATTTTGGCGGGCAGCTTGCGGCCAGCAATCATCCGCAGGGTGGCGCTGTTTTTCGCATAATTCTTGAGGCCGCGGATCCTGCGCCTGCCGAGGTGGCCGCGCAATGACCCAAGGCACCGTTCTTTTCGTGGATGACGAGCCTGACCTGCGCAGGGCGGCTGAGCAGACGCTGGCCTTGGCTGATCTGCCCGCCCGATTGTGCGCGTCCGCAAGTGAAGCACTTGACCAAATCTCACGCGACTTTCCCGGCATTCTCGTTACCGACATCCGTATGCCGCAGATGGACGGCACCCAGCTGATGCGCGCGGCGCTGGACCGCGACCCGGACCTGCCCGTCATTCTGGTCACAGGGCACGGAGACGTGGACCTGGCCGTCAGCTCGCTTCAGGCAGGGGCCTACGATTTCATCGAAAAGCCCTACAATCCCGCGCGTTTGGTGGACATCGTCCGCCGCGCTTTGGACAAGCGCGCGCTGACAATGGAGGTGCGCGCGCTGCGCGGTGACGCGCAGCTGAATGATCCGATCACAAATCGCCTCAACGGGCGTTCTGCCGTCATGTCATCGCTGCGCGCCCGTTTGCGCGCGGTTGCAAGCGCCGATACGGATGTCTTGATCGAGGGGGCAACGGGCACCGGAAAAGAGGTCGCTGCCCGCGCAATACATGCAACGTCGGATCGAGCAGCCCGTCCCTTCGTGGCCATCAACTGCGCCGCCCTACCCGAAGCCCTGATCGACAGCGAACTTTTCGGCCATGCCCCCGGTGCCTTCCCGGGCGCCACACGCGAGCGCTATGGCAAGTTCGAACATGCAAGGGGCGGCACGCTATTTCTCGACCAGATCGACAGCTTGCCCCTGCCCGTTCAGGGAAAACTGCTGACCGCCCTGCAAGACCGCGCGATCACGCCGCTTGGCACCAACGAAGCGGTGGCTCTTGATCTTCGGGTTATTGCCGCATCGAAACACGCTTTGTCAGACGCCGTCGCGGCGGGCAGTTTCCGCGATGACCTGTTCTACAGGCTCAACGTTGTAACGGTTCAGATGCCGACGCTTGCAGAACGGCGCGAAGATATCCCGGGCCTGTACCAAATCCTGCTAAGCCAGGCCTCCGCTCGCCATAACCGCCCTGTGCCGTCCATCTCGCCCGAGGCGCTGGCCGAAATTGCCGCGCGGGATTGGCCCGGCAATGTGCGCGAGCTTCGCAATGCAGCGGAGCGGGCCATTTTGGGCCTTGACGGAAATGCCGGCGAACGCACCGCCACAGGCAAGTTGGCCGACCGGATGGCCGCCCATGAGCGTGACCTGATTGCAGCCGCGCTCAGCGCCAATGGAGGCTCCGCGAAAGCCACCTACGAGGCGTTGGGCATCAGCCGCAAGGCGCTCTACGAGAAGATGCAAAAGCACGATTTGGATCTGCAAAGCTTCCGCCCCAACCGCGCAAGCTGACCTCTCAGCCCGCTGCGATTGGGCCAATGGGTCGCTTTCCACCCATGCCGATATGCGATTTGGGTCGAAACCCACCCAATTGCGGCATTGCCGTCACAGCGTTAGCGCAAACATCGGGCCGTGGCTGTTGTTTGCCTTTCCCCCACCCCTCATCCCTTCGCCCAAGCGCCCGGTGGGGAGCCGGCGCGCGTTAACCAGGGAGACATCCATGACTTTCACGAAACTGGGCGCGCTTGCGCTCTCCACTGCCCTTGTGTCCACGTCCGCTTTTGCTGACGGCCACATCGACCGCACCGGCTGGCCGGAAAGCTTCACGCTTGGCACCGCAGGTCAGGGCGGCACCTACTTCGCCTATGGTTCCGGTTGGGCTAACCTTGTGGCGGAAGAGCTCGGCATTTCCGGCGCGGGTGAGATCACCGGTGGCCCCATGCAGAACATGGCGCTGGTGCACACCGGCGAGGCACAGTTCGGCATGACCACAATGGGCCCGGCGGCGGAATCGCTGCAAGGCACCAACCCTGTCGCCCCCGGCGTCCAGATGACCGGCGCCTGCGCGATGTTCCCGATGTACCAGACGCCGTTTGCAATCACGGTTCTGGAATCCTCCGGCATCGAAGCGATCTCCGACATTCCGGATGGCGCGCGCATCGGCTTCGGCCCTGCAGGGTCCACCTCGGACACCTACTTCCCGCGCATGATGGAAACACTCGGCATCGAATTTGACCGTCGCAACGGCAACTGGACCGACCTTGGTGGTCAGGTGCAGGATGGCCTGCTGGACGTGATCGCGTTCGCCGCTGGTGTTCCAACACCAGCCGTCAGCCAGCTGGAAGTGCAGACCGACATCAACTTCATCGCCTTCACCGAAGAAGAGCAGGCTCTGATCATGGAGAGCTTCCCCGTGTCGCCCTTCACCATCCCGGCCGGCACGTATGAGACGCTGACCGAGGACGCGCAGTCCGTTTCCATGTGGAACTTCGCCATCGCCAATTGCGAACTGCCCGACAGCTTCGTCTATTCGGTCGTCGACATCATCATGTCCGACAATGAGCGGATGATGAACATCCACGGCGCAGCACGCTCCACCTTGCCCGAAAACTGGGACAAGAACGGCGTTCTGATGTGGCACCCCGGTGCGGCCCAATGGTTCATCGAAAATGCTGGCGCGGACATTCCCGCCGACATGATCCACGGCGGCTAAGCCTCTGATAATGCGGGTGGGCCAGCGATTGGCCCGCCCCTTTCCGCGCTCAATTGCGCGCCCCTTTTTCCTGACGGATTCCCTCCATGACCGACCAGACCGCGAATACGCCTGCTGACGACCAACTTGATGGCCCCGTTCTGGCCGAGGGCGTGGATGAGGAACCGATCGAATCCAACCGCCGCCTTTTCTCTGGCTGGCTTCTCATCACCATGGCAGGCCTTGCCTTCTTCTACGCCGCTTTCCACATGGCGGCCCTGAACGGCTGGTCGATCAGTGGGATGATCGCGACCCCCGCCAGCATCCAGACCACCTTGGCCGAGCGCGAAGTTGGCACGGCATTCCAGACTGTCCTCGCCTCCCTCGGCCCTGCGGGAGAGAGTTTCGAGGGCACCTCGAACCGTCGCCTTCTGGCGCTAGCGGAAGAGGTTTCTGCCACGGCGGACAATGCTGACGAAATCGCCGCCAACCTCGCAGCCCTTGAGGCCGCGAATGATGCCGCGTCCGAGGCAAGCCGCTCTGCGCGCGACATTCAGCGCACTTGGTCTGACCGCCTCTTCTTCCTGCCCACATTCCCGCTTGAAACGTGGAATTTCCGCATCATCCATATCGCGGGCGCCCTTGCGCTCGGCTTTGCGCTTTTCTCTGCGCACACCTTCGCCCAAAGCCCTGCTGCGCCCGCACGCGACACCCGCGCCTTGTCCCTTGTCGCAGCCCTGCTGGCCTTGCCCGCGCTTTACGCGGCCTACACCGTTACGGGTTTCATCGGCCTGATCCAATCGGACGCGGCGGTTGAGATTGGCGGCCGCATTGTCTGGGTCTCGGCCCCGCCGACCAGCGAGGCCTTCGCCAATGACCTCTATTCTGCCTATCTCGGCATCTACCAGCGCGAGATTTGGCATTTCGGCCTGCCGCTGATGGTGTCGACCTTCGGTGCGTTGGTGCTGGGTTGGGTGGAACGGCGCCAGCGTGGCGTGATCGCTACCTCTGACCTCGTCCTCGGCCTCTGCGCCGCCGTCATCGCTTTCTACCTGATACCGATCTTTGACACGGCGGCCCGCAATTCTGTCGGCACCCCGAACGTGCCCATCGGCGTGGCCTTTGCCGCCACCGCAGGCGCTGCCATGATCATGGAGCTTACACGCCGCGTGGCCGGTCTGGCCCTTGTCATCATCACCGGCATCTTCCTCGTCTACACCTTCACGGCACACCTCTTACCCGGCATCCTCGCCATCGAGAGCGCGTATAGCTGGCAACGCTTCTTCGGCTTCCTCTATACCGACGCCGGTATCCTTGGGCCAACGACGGCGGTGTCGTCGACCTACATCATCCTGTTCATCATCTTCGCAGCCTTTCTTCAGGCCTCAAAGGTCGGCGACTACTTCGTGAATTTCGCCTTCGCCGCTGCCGGTCGAGCACGCGGCGGTCCGGCCAAGGTGGCGATCTTCGCCTCCGGTCTGATGGGCATGATCAACGGCACGTCCGCAGGCAACGTGGTGGCCACAGGCTCGCTTACGATCCCGCTGATGAAGAAAGTTGGCTACCAAAAGAAAACCGCAGGCGCGATTGAGGCCGCCGCCTCCACCGGCGGGCAAATCATGCCGCCGATCATGGGCGCGGGCGCCTTCATCATGGCCGAGATCACCGGCATCCCGTACCAAGACATCGCCATTGCCGCGATCATCCCCGCGATCCTCTACTTCGCGTCGATCTACTTCATGGTCGACTTCGAAGCCGCCAAACTCGGCATGCGCGGCATGCGTGAAGATGAATTGCCCAAGCTCAACGAGATGGCCCGCCGGGTTTTCCTGTTCCTGCCGATCATCATCCTGATCGCTGCCCTCTTCATGGGTTATTCTGTGATCCGAGCGGGCACCTTGGCCACCGCCGCCGCTGCCGTGGTATCCTGGTTCACTCCTTACCGCATGGGCGTAAAATCCATCATCAAGGCATTCGAGCTCGCGGGTACCATGTCGATCCAGATCATCTCGGTCTGCGCGTGCGCGGGTATCATCGTGGGCGTCATCAGCTTGACAGGCGTCGGCGCACGCTTCTCCGCGGTGCTTTTGGACCTCGCAGGCGTCAGCCAGCTTCTGGCCCTATTCTTCGCCATGTGCATCGCGATCCTGCTTGGGATGGGTATGCCAACAACCGCCGCCTACGCGGTGGCCGCCTCAGTCGTGGCGCCCGGCCTCGTGCAACTGGGCATCCCGACGCTCACTGCCCACTTCTTCGTCTTCTACTTCGCGGTTGTCTCGGCCATCACGCCCCCCGTGGCGCTGGCCTCCTATGCAGCAGCGGGCATATCAGGCGCCAACCCGATGGAGACCTCGGTCGCCTCTTTCAAGATCGGCATCGCCGCCTTCATCGTGCCCTTCATGTTCTTCTACAACGGCGCGCTGTTGATGCAGGGCCCAATCGTCGAAGTGGCCGGCGAAATGGTCCATGAGGCCCCTGCCTGGTACAACCTCGTCCGCGCGGGCGTCACGGCGATCTTCGGGATCTTCTTGCTGTCATCCGGCATCCAGGGGTGGTTCCTGGGCACACGACCCGCCTGGTTCTTGCGCGCAGCGTTGATAATTGCGGCGCTCCTTATGATCGAGGGTGGCATCATCACCGACCTCATCGGTGTGGGCACCGCGGCGGTGATCTTCCTGGTCCAACGCATCGCACCGCCCGCGCCAGATGCCTCCATCCCGGTGCGCGGGGCGGATTGACCTCCGCCCTATTCACCGCCCATTAAGGTTAACGCGCGCGCCCGGCCCGCTCCAGGCGCGCGTGACCAGTTCTGGGTGCGCCCCGCCCATCTTGGTTCCATGAAAATGCCCGCCGGAGGCATCTGACCTTGCCACTGCAGACCCTTCACCAGCCGCCGACAGAACCCAGGTTCGTCCAGAACCCCTACCCGTTCTACGCCCGCGCCCGCACTGCCGGGCCGCTCTTCCATTGGGCTGACTACGACCTGATCTGCACCACAAGACACGACCTCACCAACGCCATCCTCCGCGATCGCCGCTTTGGCCGGGAACCCGTCGAACAGCTCCCCATCCCCGACCACCTCAAACCCTTCTACGCCGTCGAAGCCCATTCCATGCTGGAGCTTGAACCGCCCCGCCACACCCGCCTGCGCCGCCTCGTCCTGCACGCCTTCACCTCCCGCCGCATCAAGGCCCTCGCGCCGGAGATCACCCAACTTACGCACGACCTGATTGATCGTTTCCCCTCCGGCGAACACGACCTGCTGGAAACGTTCTGCCGCCCGATCCCAGTCATCATCATCGCCCGCCTTCTGGGCGTGCCAGAGGGCATGGCAGATGAGCTTCTCAAATGGTCGAACGCCATGGTCATGATGTATCAGGCCGGGCGCACCCACGCCGATGAAGACGCCGCCGTGCAAGCAACGGAAGAGTTCGTGACTTTCCTCCGGGACTACATCGACCGGAAACGCCAAAGCCCTGCCGATGATCTGATCTCTGCCCTCATCACCGCCGAAGAAAATGGCGAAAAACTGTCCACCGACGAGTTGATCTCAACCTGCATCCTGCTTCTGAATGCCGGACACGAGGCGACGGTTCATTCCCTCGGCAACGCGATCCGCCTCTGCCTTCGCGACGGCCATCTTCCCTCTGCCGAGCCTGCTCCGTTCGTCGAGGAAATGCTGCGCATCGACCCGCCGCTCCACATGTTCACCCGCTTTGCCTATGAAGATGTGACCTATGAGGGCCATACCTTCCAGCGCGGGGATCAAGTGGGTCTTTTGCTGGCCGCAGCCAACCACGATCCCAGCGTCTACCCTGACCCCACATCCTTTGACCCGGCGCGGCAGGGTCCTGCGAACCTCGCCTTCGGCGCGGGCCTGCATTTCTGCGTCGGCGCGCCCCTTGCCCGCCTCGAACTCGGCATCGCACTGCCGACGCTGTTTTCCCGCTGCCCACAGCTTCGCGCCGCAGCCCCGTCACATTACGCCGACATCTACCATTTTCACGGGCTCCAGGCCTTGCCGGTGACGGCAGGATAACCCGCCTTCCCAAAGTCCCTTGCGCCTGCAACGGTACCGGCACGACCGGACACACGTTACAGGAGACGACGCATGATCCTCATCTGGGGCACCAAAGGCCGCACATCTGCCGCTGGCGAAGGGGAGTTTTACTGCCCTGATTGCAGCACACGCCACAACTACACCCTGCAAGAGGTCAAACGCTGGTTCACCTTCTTCTTCATTCCGATCTTCCCGATGGGCAAGCTTGGTGAATATGTCGAATGCAACACCTGCAAGGCGACCTACAACGAACGGGTCCTGCAAATGGACCCAGAGCGTGCGCGCGCCGAATTTGAAGCCGCCTTCTCTGTCGCCGCCAAACGCGTGATGTTCAAAATGGCGCTCGCCGATGGCGATATTGACGAGGCCGAGATCACGCAGATCACCCAGGCTTTCTCCAACATCGCCAAGCGCGAGATCAGCGAAGGTGACATTGCGGCCGAGCTTGAGGCGGCGCGCGCCGACACCTCCTCCATCGCCGACTACTTGCGCGCCGTGGCACCGGGCCTCAATGACACCGGCAAAGAGCTTGTGATGCGCTCCGCCATCGCGGTGGCCAAGGCCGACGGCCATGTCGATGATAGCGAAGTCGCTGAACTGCACGCGCTGGTCCCGGCCCTCGACTTGCCGCGCCCCTACGCCAATGGCATCTTCGCCGAAGAGGGCCTGCGCCCGATTTAGATCGGAAAGGTCAAGGGCTTGGGCGACACACCACTTTTCACACTCCCCGGCCCCTGGCGCATCCCAATCCAATTCGACGTCAGCATCATCATCCTCGCCGTGCTGTTCGGGCTCCTCTACATGGATCGCAGCCTCTCGGCCGGCGCGCTCGCGTTTTCCATGATTGTCGTGGCGATCCTGCTGCACGAGCTTGGGCATGCTGCGGCCTGCGTTGTGCAGGGCGTGCCGGTAACGCGCGTTGTGCTGTTCGGTGGTGGCGGCTTTTGTGAGTTCACAGGCTCCGTCACACCCCGCCAACAGGAATTCATTGCCATCGCCGGGCCAATGGTGAACCTCGTCCTCTGGGCCGTCGCGACATTGGCCGCCCCGTTGTTCGAGCCGTCGGCGCCTGCACCCATCGACGTCAGCGGCTTTTCAATTCAGCCACCTACCCCGCCGTCCCGTATGGAAGTCGGGTTGGAGATGTTTGCTAACCTCAACCTGTTCCTAGCGCTGTTCAACCTGATCCCTGTCTTGCCGCTGGATGGCGGTCAGTTGCTGAATTCCTGGCTGCACCGTTTCATGCGCGCTATCACAGCGAACAAGGTGTCCGGCGCGGTCGGCGTCGTCTTGTCGATCCTCTGGGTCCCTCTGATGTTTGCCGCGTTTTTCACTTTCGGCTTCGTGCTGATCTTCTACCCCGCGCTCCGCCATCACTGGCGCCTGATGTGCTATGGGGTCGCCTGAACGCTCTGCGCGCGCAGAAACGCCGTGGCCACCAGCGCGGTATAGGCAAAAGCCAGCAGCATGAAGACCGTCTGCCAATCCAGCAGCAAAATCGCCAAGACCCACCTTGGCACACCGGGTTCCGGCGTGCCGAACGCGGCACTTCCCAAGGCCGTCACGCCCACCCAGGCCAACAGCCCCAAAATTTGGGCGATCAAGCCCACGAACAGGATCAGAACCGCCATCGCCAACGCCTTGCGCCACCCGGGCAGCACCGCTCCCGGTTCGGCCATGGCTTGAGACATTCGAGGTTGAAAGCGCGCCAGAAGGACCAAAACACCAGCAACAACGGCCGCTCGAACAAAAGCGTCGGCCATGGGATCAGCGACCGGCACCAGAGCAAAATAGGCCGCGTTAAACAACAAGACCGACAGGGCCAGCCAAAGCCACCCAGCGACCCGCCCGATAGCGGCCAGCGTGAGCTTCTGGCCGATGCCGGACAAAGCGCGCCACCAGATGGCATAGGTAAGCGGACCCAGAACCAGCACCTTAACCGCCAGAACCAGCCGCATCGTCTCAGGATGTCCGAAAAACCAAACAATGTGCTGGATCAGGAGTGGGTCACCCCGCGTTTCGGGATCAAAGAAGGTTGTAGCGGCAAGGGTCAGGTGGCCGATCAGGCCCACGCCGATCACCAACGCCAAGGGCAATCCGATCAGTAAAACACTCGCCAGAAAAGCTGCACCCGGATGTCGGAGCGGCGACAGGCAGGCCTGACCCAATGCGCGCAGCATGTCTATTCAGCAGCGTGTTTGCGCGGCTTGAGCATCGGGGCAAGGTAGTGTCCCGTATGGCTTTCCGCGACCTCGGCCACCTGTTCCGGCGTCCCTTCGGCCACGATCATACCGCCGCCATCACCGCCCTCGGGGCCAATGTCGATGATATGATCAGCGGTCTTAACCACATCGAGGTTGTGTTCAATCACCACCACCGTGTTGCCCTGATCCACCAGCTCGTGGAGCACCTCCAACAGCTTGCGCACATCCTCAAAATGCAGCCCCGTTGTCGGCTCATCAAGGATATAGAGCGTGCGCCCGGTCGATCGTTTCGCCAGCTCTTTCGACAGCTTTACTCGCTGCGCCTCACCACCTGACAAGGTCGTCGCCTGTTGGCCCACTTTGATGTAGCCCAGACCCACCCGCATCAGCGCATCCATCTTCTCACGGATGCTCGGCACGGCCTTGAAGAAGGTCTGCGCATCTTCAACCGTCATATCGAGAACGTCGGCTATGCTTTTGCCTTTGAACTGAATTTCCAAAGTCTCACGATTATAGCGCGCCCCCTTGCAGGTCTCGCATTGCACATAGACGTCCGGCAGGAAGTGCATTTCTATCTTGATGACACCATCGCCCTGACAGGCCTCGCACCGCCCGCCTTTCACGTTGAACGAGAACCGCCCCGGCTTGTAGCCCCGCGCCTTCGCCTCGGGCAGACCCGCAAACCAATCGCGAATGGGCGTGAAGGCCCCCGTGTATGTCGCCGGGTTCGACCGCGGCGTCCGCCCAATGGGGCGCTGGTCGATGTCGATCACCTTATCGAGGTGTTCCAGACCCCTTGATCGTCTCACACGGAGCGGGCGTCTGCCGCGCCCCGTTTAGCTTCATGGACGCCGTCTTGAACAGAGTCTCGATCGTTAACGTCGACTTGCCGCCACCGGATACCCCCGTCACGCAGACAAACTTGCCCAACGGGAAGTCCGCCGTGACGTTCTGCAAGTTGTTGCCGGTCGCTTTGACCACGCTGACCTTCTTCTTGTTGCCCTTGCGCCGTTCGCTCGGCACCGCAATCTCGCGCCGCCCGGCCAGGTAGTCACCGGTGACGGAGCCTTGCGTGGCAATCAATTCCTCCACAGTTCCCTGCGCGACAATCTCACCGCCATGCACACCTGCACCGGGGCCGATATCGAACACGTAATCCGCCTCGCGGATCGCCTCTTCGTCATGCTCGACGACGATCACCGTATTGCCCTGGTCGCGCAGGTTCTTGAGCGTCGTCAGCAAGCGGTCATTGTCGCGTTGGTGCAAGCCAATCGACGGCTCGTCGAGGACATAGAGCACACCTGTCAGTCCAGAGCCAATCTGCGACTGGCCAATCTGATCCGCTGTGACTCGCCGCCTGACAATGTCCCGGCATTCCGGCTCAGCGTAAGATATTGAAGCCCCACGTTATTCAGGAACCCCAAGCGCTCCCGGATCTCCTTCAAGATCGCCCGCGCGATCTCATTTTTCTGGACCGTCAAGGCGTCGGGCACCGTCTCACACCAGGCAAGCGCCTCGGCAATCGACATCTGCACCACCTGCCCGACATGGCGCAGCGCGTCCGGCTTGCCAATCTTCACCGCCAACGCTTCCTGCCGCAGGCGATAACCGTCACAAACGCCACAGGGGCGATTGTTCTGGAACCGCTCGAATTCCTCCCGGATCCACGCGCTATCCGTCTCACGGTACCGGCGTTCCATATTCGGGATCACGCCCTCAAACGTACGCTCAACCTGGTAAACGCGCCCGCCTTCGTCGTAGCGAAACTTGATCTCTTCCTCGCCCGACCCGCGCAGGAACACGTTCTGAATCGCCTCGGGCAACTTCTTCCAAGGCGTCTTGGCGTCAAATCCGTAGTGCTTCGCTATCGCCTCAATCGTCTGCACGAAGTACGGCGATTTCCCCTTCCGCCACGGCGCAATCGCTCCGTCTTCCAGCGACAACGTTACATCCGGCACCATCAGACCCGGATCGAAATACAGCTCATGCCCCAGGCCATCGCAGGCCGGGCAGGCCCCAAACGGCGCGTTGAACGAAAACAAGCGCGGTTCGATCTCCGGGATCGTGAAACCGCTCTCCGGACAGGCGAAATTCTCGGAAAAGGTGAAGCGCTCCGGATCACCTTCCTTCGGCGCTGTCTCCAGTATGGCGATGCCGTCCGCCAGATCCAGCGCGGTGCGGAACGAGTCCGCCAAACGCGTCTCCGTCCCTTCACGCACGACAATCCGGTCTACGACCACGTCGATGTCATGGCGGAATTTCTTGTCCAAAGTCGGTGGGCTATCCAGATCGTGGAACTCGCCATCAACTTTGACCCGTTGAAAGCCTTGCTTGCGCAGTTCCAGAAATTCTTTGCGATACTCGCCCTTTCGGTCTCGTACGATGGGGGCCAACAGATAGGCGCGCGTCCCCTCCTCCATCGCCATCACCCGGTCGACCATGTCTTGAACCTGCTGCGCCTCAATCGGCTTGCCAGTGGTGGGGCTGTACGGTGTGCCGACGCGCGCAAAAAGAAGACGCATATAGTCGTAAATTTCGGTCACAGTGCCCACGGTGGACCGTGGGTTCTTTGACGTCGTTTTCTGCTCTATCGAAATCGCGGGGCTTAGACCCGCAATATGATCGACATCAGGTTTCTCCATCATATCAAGGAATTGTCGGGCATAAGCGCTGAGCGATTCAACGTAGCGCCGCTGACCTTCGGCGTAGATCGTATCAAACGCGAGCGAGGATTTGCCCGACCCTGAAAGCCCCGTCACCACCACCAGCTGGTCGCGCGGGATATCAAGGTCGATGTTCTTCAGGTTGTGCTCGCGCGCGCCGCGGACTTCGATCTGCTTCAGCTCTGGCATCAGGGCCCCCATTCACCAACGCTTAAGACATAGGGGAGAGGTCCCGAGTCTCCAACCAAAAAAGAAGAACGTTTCAAGAACGTGCACGTGTATAGGCAAGTCCGGTGACAAGCGCTGCCAATAGGCAGACAGAAATCGCCACCGGGAAATAAGCGCCGACGGCGAGCGCCGCAAAAATCGGGGTCCCGCTGAAGGTGCCGATGTTCCCCAGTTGGGCAAGCGCGCCGTTGGCAAGGGCGCGATCATCGTCGGCCGCGTTCAACCATGGCACGGCTGCAAATCCCGCGCCCGCAACGACGCCACTGACGGCCATGGCCACGATCAGTACATAAGGTGCAGCATCTCCTGCCACCATCGTGAGGGCAAACAAGGCTGCCATGGCCAGAAACATGGTCCAGACCAGCGTTCCGGGTGAAATCCATCGAGCAAGCAGTCCCGCCGCAAAAGAGCCCGCGATACCCGCGAGTGGCAGGATCGGCGCAAGCCAAAGCGCGCCAAGAATTTCTGGCAAGAAGGTGATCAGCGCCAGGAACAGACCGGCGTAAATACCATGGCCCAGTCCCGGCGCGAACAACCGCGGGTTGGTGTAAATCAACAGATGGTCCGAAAGGCGCGGCATCGCGCGACGCACCGCGACGACGCCCTTGGGCAGCATCACCCAAAGTGTCGCAAAAAGGATCGCCGCCATAGCTGCGTGGGTTGCATAGGCGAGGTGAACGCTCTCTCCGATCAGAAGCGCAGCCAAGGCAAATCCGACGCCGAAGAACGTTGCCCATAGCCCCATCACCATGGCCCGGTCCCTGTCGGCCGACAGGGCCGCCATCAGGGTTGGGACTGCAACAACAAGGATCAGATGGCCTGCGCCCTCCATAACACGCAGGATCATGAAAATGGGAAAGGGCGGAAGGATCGCGCCAAGCCCGCCCACGATGGCCGAGGCCGCCAACGCCCAAAGGATCGCGCGTCGTGGCCCGACACTGGCCGTGATCCCGCCTGCCATGACACCGAACAGAATACCCACCACCGCGACGCCTGATACGGCAAAGGCCACGGGCCAACCGGGATAAACGCCTGCAAGTCCTTCAAGCGTCAGCGATACTTTCGAAAATTGCGCCCCCGCCAGAAGGCCGGCCACGTAAAGCGCCGCTATGAGCGGCCAAGGGGTGCTTACGGTTGGCATAGGTAAAAGGCATGATCTGTTTCAAAGGGGGCGTCAATGACGCGGAAAAAGTCGGGAAAACCAGTCTTTGCGGATCGCCCGGAACACGTTAGCGTGAGGGTTAACGGTCGGATTCTGCCCGATCTTCTGCCCCTATTGTCTGAGATGGAAATTTGATGATGCGCGCCTTTGTCCTCGCCCTTTTGACGATTGTAATGCTGCCCCTGGCTGCTTTGGCCCAATCGATCGATCGCCCAAACACGATCCTCGTGCTCGACGGCTCCGGCTCCATGTGGGGGCAAATTGACGGCGTGAACAAGATCGTCATCGCGCGCAACGTGATCGCGGATTTGTTGGCGGATATGGCAGATGACGTCTCGCTCGGTCTAACGGTTTATGGCCATCGGGAACGTGGGTCTTGCGGCGATATCGAGACCATCGTCGAACCAGCGCCCTTCACCCAGGATCGCATTCTGGAGGCTGTGAATTCCATCAACCCCCGTGGCCGCACGCCCATGACCGACGCGGTCATCGCAGCCGCGCAATCCCTGCGCCACACCGAAGAGGCCGCGACCGTGATCCTGGTCTCGGACGGGATCGAGAACTGTAACCCCGACCCCTGCGCCATTGCGTCCGAGCTTGAGGCCGCAGGCGTTGCGTTCACCGCCCATGTCATCGGCTTCGATGTTGCGTCCGAGCCTGAGGCCCGCGCGCAGATGCAATGCATCGCCGACAATACCGGCGGCCAATTCCTGACCGCCGACAACGCAGCTGAACTTTCTGCCGCGTTGGAGCAGGTCGTCGTCGCCGCCCAACCCACGCCCATGCGGATCGAGGCGCAGGTCCTGCCGCAAGGCAACCTCCCCACCCGCCCCGTCACCTGGACCCTGCTGGGTGCAGACGGCGATGTGCTCAGCACTGGCGTTCAGGCCCCTGCCCTTGATGTCGAACTTTTCCCGGGCCGCTACATCGCCCAAGCCACCCGGACAGAGCCCGATGGCCCGCAAACCTACCAGGCAGGCTTTGACGTGATCGAAGGTCAGACCGACCTGATCATCGTCGCCATGCCTCCGATTATCGAGACCAGCTCCATCACCTTCACTGCCCGGGTTGAGCCCGACATGTCCGTGCCGGCCTCCCCCTCAACTGGACCCTGCAAGATGCCACCGGCACCATTCTGCTTGGCCCCGTGCAGGCGCCAGCGGGCAACGTCGCCCTCCTGCCTGGTGACTACTTGCTGACCGTTGAACGCGTCAGCCAGGGCACCACGCACGAGGCGCGCTTCACAGTCGAGCCCAATACGCCGCAACAAGTGATCGTGCCCCTGCCCGCCTTGATGGTCGACGTGAACCTGATCGCACGCATCGGCGATGTCGGAGGCCTGCCCGTCACTGATCCAGTGGTCTGGGAGATCACTCCGCTTGACCCTGCCCCCACCATCGCCACGACGAACCCTTCCACCGTCCAGCTTGGCCGCGGCGCATACCGCGTCACCGGCTACTGGACCGTGCAGGAAATCGAGGCCACGGCTGATTTCGTCGTCGTTGACCAGCCCCGCGACATTGTTGTCGTCTTCGACGAACCCGCCGTCACGGCCACCCTGACAGCTCCGGCCACAGCAGCCGTAGCCGCTGATATCGAAGTTGGCATTCAAGGCCCGTTTGATCAGGGCGATTACCTGATCATTCGCCACCCCGACACGGACCTCCTGATCAGTACTGAACTGATCTCCGGCCCCCTCGAAACCCTCCGCATGCCCGCAGAGCCCGGCACCTACGACATCACCTACCGCCCGAATGGCGGTAACGGGGATCCCATCGGCTCGGTCTCGATCGAGATCACCGATGTGCCAACCACCCTTGATGCGCCCGCTGAAGTCGGCATCGGCGAACCCTTCGACGTGGCATGGACAGGACCGGGCTACCAGCAGGACCGCATCGCCATCGTTCCCGTTGGCGAACGCGCGCTCCGTTCCAGCGGCGGCTCACTCGGGGTTAACGCCGAAAGCCCGCGCGAGCTGACGGCGCCCACCGAACCGGGCGAATATGAACTGCACTACGTCCTGCGCGTTGATGAGCGCGTCATGGCCACCCGCCCGATTCTCGTGGCAGAGGTGCAGGCCACCGTCACCGCACCGCAATCCGCGCCCGCTGGATCACGGATCGAGGTCGGCTGGTCCGGGCCGGAACAACAATATGACTTCATCGGCATTCGCGCGCCTGATGCCGAAGGCTATCACCGGTTCGCCAATTCCACCCGCGTGGATACGGGCAACCCGGTGGACCTGCTGATGCCCGTCACCCCCGGTACCTATGTGATCGAATACATTCTGAACGAAGATCGCATCCCTCTGGCTGACTGCGAATATCGAGGTCACGCCTGTCGCCGCAACAATCACCGCACAGCCCTCGGCCTCGGCTGGCGAAACCATTGAGATCGGCTTTACAGGGCCGGAATATCGCGGCGATTTCATCGCTGTCCGCGCGCCCGACAGCGAAGGATATCATCGCTTCGTCAACACGGTCGCGGTCGATCGCGGAAACCCCGCTCGGCTGGACATGCCGACGGAACCGGGCACGTACCTGATCGAGTATATCGAGGGGCAGGATCGCACAGCGCTGGCCGCATCGGAAATCGTGATCTCAGCCGTTTCGGCCACGATCACGGCACCTGCCTCAGCCGCCGCCGGGCAAACGCTCGAAATCGGCTTCACCGGACCCGAATATGATGGTGACTTCATCTCTGTCCGCGCGCCAGACAGCGAAGGATATCATCGCTTCGTCAACACCGTGGCCGTCGACCGGGGCAACCCGGCCCGCCTCGACATGCCGTCTGAGCCTGGCACCTACCTGATCGAATATATCGAAGGGCAGGATCGAACCGCGCTGGCCGCCTCAGAAATCGTGATCGCCGCCGTTTCGGCCACAATCACGGCACCCGCCTCGGCCGCCGCCGGGCAAAGGCTCGAGATCGGCTTCACTGGCCCGGAATATGACGGTGACTTCATCTCCGTTCGTGCGCCGGATAGCGAGGGCTACCACCGCTTCGTCAACACCATCGCAGTCGACCGCGGCAACCCGGCACGGCTGCTCATGCCATCCGAACCGGGCACCTATGTGATCGAATATATCGAAGGGCAGGACCGCACGGCCTTGGCCGTTTCGCAAATCGTCATCAATGCCGTCTCGGCCACGATCACCGCACCCGCGAACGCGAATGTGGGCGACACCATCGAGATTGGTTGGACCGGCCCGGACTATGACAATGACTTCATTGCCATCCGTCGTCCCTACAGTGAGGGCTATCATCGCTTTGAGGAAAGCGTCCGCACCAACCGGGGCAACCCGTCTCGCCTTCAGGTTCCGACCGAACCTGGCACCTACCTGATCGAGTATATCGAGGGGCAGGACCGCACGCCGCTGGCCGTGTCCGAGCTTGTCGTCGCCGAAAGCGAAGCTGGTCTGACCCTTCCTGCAACTGCAACTGCGGGTACCACGATTGAAGTCGGCTGGGTTGGCCCAGATGCTGATCGCGATTTTATCGGCATTGGCCGCGAAGGGGCGACCGGTGGCGACCAGTGGGAGAATTACGAACGCACCAGCGAGGGCAATCCCGTCCGTCTTTTGGTTCCGACTGAACCGGGCACCTATCTGGTTCAGTATTTCCTGGGACAGGACAATTCCGTCCTGACCTCTGCATCGCTAACCGTCACGCCGGTCCAGGCCAGCTTGACCGTGCCGGCAACGGCAGTGGCAGGGCAAACGATTGAGATTGGTTGGACCGGGCCAGATTATGACCGCGATTTCATCGGCATCGGACTCCCCGGCGCGACCGGTGGTGGTCAGTGGGAAAACTACGAACGTACGACCGAAGGCAACCCACTGCGTTTGCAAGTGCCGCCCACACCCGGCAGCTACGTGGTCCAGTACTTCCTCGGCCAAGACAATGTCAGCATTGCCTCCGCCGCGGTCACGGTGACGCCGGTCGAGGCCAGCCTGACCGTGCCTGCAACTGCGGTGGCAGGCGAAACCATCGAGATCGGTTGGACGGGTCCGGATTATGAGCGGGACTTCATCGGCATCGGTGCTGCTGGTGCCACCGACGGTCGCCAGTGGGAGAATTACGAACGGACCGAAAGCGGCAACCCGCTGCGCCTTCAAGTCCCACCGCGCCCCGGCACCTATGAGGTCACGTACTTCCTTGGCCAGGATAATGTCGAGGTCGCTGTGGCCACCATCCAGGTCAGCGCGGCCACCGCCACGCTTACGGCCCCGGCATCGGCTGCGGCTGGGTCGACCATCGAAGTTGCGTGGACCGGCCCGGGATATGCCCGCGATTTCATCGGCATCGGCCCTACCGGGGCCACGGATGGCGGGCAGTGGCAGGTCTATGAATATGTCGAGGCCGGGAACCCGATGTCCCTTACCCTGCCCGAGACACCGGGCAGCTACGTGATCCAGTACTTCCTCAGCCAGGACAACACGCCCATCGCCTCGGTGCCGCTCACGGTGCAGTAAGGGCGATCTGCGCAAAACGAGAAACGGGCGCTGCATTCCCGCAGCGCCCTTTTTCATTCTTATACTATAACCCGTTTTTCGTTATTTTCCAAACACATGACCCCCCTTATCACGCGTGATAAGGGGGGATTTGGTTCAGATATGGATCACCCGGTCATAGGCGTCGAGTACGCTTTCATGCATCATTTCGCTCAGCGTCGGGTGCGGGAAGACCGTCTCCATCAGGTCCTCTTCCGTGGTCTCCAGCTTCTGGCCGACGACATAGCCCTGGATCAGTTCCGTCACCTCGGCACCGATCATATGCGCGCCCAATAGCTCGCCGGTTTTCTCGTCGAAGACCGTCTTGATCATCCCCTCCGGCTCACCCAAAGCGATGGCCTTGCCGTTTCCGATGAACGGGAAGCGCCCGACCTTGACCTTGTAGCCTTTCTCCTTGGCTTTCGCTTCGCTAAGTCCAACCGAGGCCACCTGAGGATGACAATACGTACAGCCCGCAATGCTCTCCGGCTTGATCGGATGGACATTGTTCTTGCCGGAAATCAACTCCGCCACCATCACACCCTCATGGCTGGCCTTGTGCGCCAACCAAGGCGCGCCCGCGATATCACCGATGGCATAAAGCCCCTCAACACCCGTGCGGCAGAATTGATCCGTGACGACGTGCGTCCTGTCGATCTTCACCCCCAACGCCTCAAGACCAAGGTTCTCCACGTTGCCAACGATCCCAACAGCCGAGATCACGGTGTCGAACTCCTGCGTTTCAACCTTCCCGCCAATCTCGATATGGGCTGTCACCTTGTCCGCCGCGCGATCGAGCTTTTTGACCATCGCCTTTTGCAGGATCTTCATCCCCTGCTTCTCAAACGACTTCTTGGCGAAGGCGGAGATTTCTTCATCCTCAACCGGCAACACCCGGTCCATGACTTCCACCACAGTCGTGTCCGCCCCTAGCGTGTTGTAGAAGCTGGCAAACTCGATGCCGATGGCACCTGATCCAATCACCAGCAGCTTCTTCGGCATATGCGGCGGCGTCAGCGCGGCCTTGTAGGTCCACACACGCTTGCCATCAGCCTCCAGCCCCGGCAATTCGCGCGCCCGCGCGCCGGTGGCCAAGATGATGTTCTTGGCGGTCAGCTCCTCGGTGCCCTTGTCGGTCTTGACCGAGACCTTGCCTTTGGCGGGGATTGTCGCCTCGCCCATGATGGTCGTGACTTTGTTCTTCTTCATCAGGTGCGCGACGCCGCCCGACAACTGCTTGGCCACCTTGCGCGAGCGATCGACCACGGCATTCAGATCGTAGCCAATGCCATCCGCTTTCAGGCCGAATTCCTTGGCCCGGTGCATCAGGTGAAACACTTCCGACGACCGCAGCATGGCTTTGGTCGGGATGCAGCCCCAGTTCAGGCAGATGCCGCCCATATGCTCCCGCTCAACAATGGCCGTCTTGAGCCCCAACTGACTGGCACGGATCGCGGCCACATAGCCGCCGGGTCCTGCGCCGATCACAATAACGTCGAAATTCTGTGCAGCCATTGGGTCGTTCCTTCCGGCAAATCCATTTTGAAGCGTTTGTTCAACGTTAAACTATCTCAGATGGCACGACAATTGACGCTAGGTCGCAGGCCGGGTTGCGCCCAGTGCAAGGCTTGTTCGGCTTTGGGACCGCTTAGTCGGCAAAGCCGTGCGGAACATGCCTATTTCTCTGCGCCTTCAATCTCGCGCAGGATTGCGCCATAGCCGCCATCATCAATGAAGGCTTGTTCTTCCGGCGTCATATCCCGATCCAACGGACCGTTGCGATAAGGGAACCGGCCAAAGCGCGCAATAATCTCGCGGTGAACCCGAGCGTGGAGGGCATTGTTTCCTTCTTCCATCCGGTTTTCCATGAGGTCGATACAGATGTCCTGATGGGCCATCTCCTCGGAATGCATGAAGGGCATGTAGACGAATTGGCGCATCGGCTCTGCGATCTGGCGATCCCAGCCGTTTGCGATCATCTGGCCGGACACGTCCAGCGCAGCGGCATCTGTTTCATATGCGCGCGGATCATCGCGAAACATGTTGCGCGGAAACTGATCGAGAAGGATCACTAGGCCAAGGGCGCCCTCGGCATCAACGGCCCAGTCTCGCAGACCACCGCCCTGAGCTGCCTGCCAGGCTCCGCCGAACTGATCCCGGATGCTTTGATCGAACGCCTCGTCTTTCGCATACCACTTTTCCGGGCCAGCGCCCTGCCAAAAGGCAACAACGTCGCTCGCGCTGGTCACAGATGTGTCTCCTCTTCGGTTTCGTCTCCGCCACCTTCAGCCATTTCTTCTGCGGCTTCGATGTAGAGCTCCTGCGCCGTTTCAACTGCCACTGCAGACGCAGCGCCGGGCATAATATTGGCGTAGGGAACACTATCGTAATTGTCTTCTTCGACATAGGCCGACTGGCGCTGCGTCATACGGTAGACGCCGTAGACAGCCACACCACCAAGCACGAAGGCAAGGAAAAGCCAAAATCCGCCCGGGCCGATCTGACCCATCAAAAGGCCCATGATGGGCGGTCCAGAGATAGCCCCAATGCCATTGACAAAAAGCATGCCACCGGAGGCTGCCGGCATATCTTCCACGGCGAGGTAGTCGTTCAGATATGCCAGCAGCAATGCGTAAAGAGGTTGTGCCAAGCCGCCCGAAAGTGCGGCTATGACAAGAAGCGCAAGATAGCTGTCGGCCAGAAAGACACCGGCCAAGGCCACCCCGGCCCCGATGGCCGCGGCCCCAATGATCAATGAGCGTCGGTCCATCCGGTCTGACATCCACCCAATTGGATATTGAAGCACGATTGCGCCAACAAAAAACGACGAGATAAACACCGACAACTGCCCGAGGCTCAGCCCCACTTCGGTTGCATAGACCGGGGCCATTGCGAATTGCCCGGCGAAAACCCCACCCATGAACAACATACCGACAACTGCGAATGGCGAGGCATCGTAGACCTGCCTCAGCGACATGGGGCGCGTGGCCTCAATGGCCGGGGTCGGCACAGCAGACAGCAAAATGGGTGCGAAACTGAGTGACACGAGGATCGAAGGGATGATGAACAGGATCCAGCCAGACGGATCGCCCGCCGCCAATATACCCTGTCCCGCCACCAGGCCCATCATTTGCATCAGCATATAAGCAGACAGTGATTGTCCGCGGGTCTCGTTTGTGGCCGAGTTGTTCAGCCAGCTTTCCGCTGTGACGTAAACGCCGGACAGACAGAACCCCAACCCAACGCGCAAAAGCATCCAAGCCCAGGCCTCGGTCACGATGGGATAGGTGATCACAATCGCGGAGATAAAAGACCCCAGCGCGGCAAAGACCCGTACGTGGCCAACCGATGAAATGAACTTGGGCGCCATGCGTGAACCGCCCAAGAACCCCACGAAATACGCGGAGCCGATCAGCGACAGCTCAAAAGTCGAAAACCCCTCGATCGCGCCGCGCACACCCATCAAGGTGCCTTGCAGACCATTGCCGATCTGCAAAAGAAACATCCCAAGAAGGAGTGCCCAGGCCGTGCGGATAACTGTGAACATCTGGGCCTCCCGTGTTGGCCAAGTGAAGCGCCCCGTGTGCCACGGGCCGAGACCGCGCGTCTGTCAGATTCGCGACGGGATTAGCAAGGAAGCGTCGCCGTAGGAGAAAAAGCGATAATCGTTTGCGACAGCGTGGTCGTAAACGGACCGGATCGTGTCTTGCCCCATTAAGGCTGCGACCAGCATCAGCAGGGTCGATTTGGGCAGGTGGAAGTTCGTCATCAGCGCGTCGGTTATCTTCCACTGGTAGCCGGGGTAGATGAAAATCTCGGTCGTGCCTTCGAATGCCTGCATTGTCCCGTCATCCAGCGCGGCACTTTCGATAAGCCGCAAGGCCGTCGTGCCGACCGGAATGATCCGCCCACCGGCCGCGCGGGTAGCATTCATCTCAGCCGCTGCCTTTTCGCGTACCTCGCCCCATTCGGCATGCATCTTGTGGGTGGTGACATCGTCGACCTTGACCGGCAGGAAGGTTCCCGCGCCGACGTGCAATGTGACAAACGTCACATCAACGCCGCGCGCACGGACGGCATCCATCAAGGCCTCATCAAAATGCAAGCTTGCCGTTGGCGCTGCGACTGCGCCAGCGCGCTTGGCCCAGATTGTCTGATAGTCATCCTTGTCCCGTTCATCCGGGGCCCGTTTGCCGGCAATATATGGCGGCAAAGGCATGGCGCCGGCGGCGTTCAACGCCGCGTCAAAATCTTCGCCCTTCAGATTGAAGCGAAGGTGAAGACCTTCATCCATCGCATGAACAATCGCCTCCAATTCATTGCTGAATATGATTTTCTCGCCGATTTTGAGTTTGCGCATGGGCTTGCCAAGGGCGCTCCAGCTGCCATCGGCTTGCGGTTCCAGCAACGTGACTTCGATCTTGGCGCGCACCTCATCCGCGGCCGTCATTCGTGGGCGTTCCCCGTCAGGCGCGCAGGGATGACGCGGGTGTCATTCAGGATCAGTCTGTCGCCAGGTCGCAGAATGTCTGGAAGGTCGGTCACAACCTTGTCCGCAATCGTCGCGCCCTCTGCCAACAGCAGTTTCGCCGACGACCTGGGTTGGGCGGGGCGCGTGGCGATCAGCCGTTCGGGTAGATCGAAATCGAAATCGTCCAGTTTCATGCAGGCTTACTCACTGAAGTCAGGAGGCGGGGCGCGGAAAATCTCTCGGAAGATACCAGGCGTCAGGATCGAGAGCGGATTGACAGAAACGCGCGTATCGTCGGCATTCCCGATGACGCGGTAGTTGAACCCGAAAAGCCCCTCACGTCGTGGCGCGAAGAGCGCGCCAAACAGACCATTCACGATGTAGAAAGGTGATACGACGCCCTGCATCTCGTACCGTTCGGATGCAACGTCGTAGACGCCGTCCATCGAAATCCCCATGGCGGGGCCGACGGCGGCGCCTTCGGTTACGGTAATTTGGTCTGGGGTCACACGGAAGCGGGCATTGACCTCGCCCATGTTGATGCCCTCGCCACCAAGTTGCTCAAGCAAACCGACGACAGAGATAAGGTTTAGGATCTCCGCCATGACAGGCGCGTCACGCAAGCGCGGGCTGTCGATGGTGAGTTGCCCGTCGTATTGCCCTTGCTCTGGACGCGCCGCAAGGATCAGGTCGAACGGGCCGCCGTGAATGTTTGTGATGATATTGGCCGCCCGCAAAACGGCCCCGCCATCCGCGGATTGCATCCGGACAGACGGCCCGTTCGGACTTGGCACAAGTTGACCGTTCACTGCTACAGCGTCGTTCACACGCCCCTGAAATCGCCACTCATTGTGGCGCCGTTCAGGTCCGCGCGCAGCCCGGTTAACGCAATGCCAGCCGTGATCTGCATCCGGTCGAGCGAGATATCGAGGGGACCGATATCTCCGCTCGAAGAACCGCCAGTGCTGGCTAGTGACGGCATCGTGCGAAAATCCAGCGTGCCGCCCGAAATCTCAATCGCAGGCGCCTGCGCACCACGCCCGATCAGACCGCCGCGTACATCCAGCCAGCTGCCGAGCCGAAACTGCCCGGCGGACAAGCGGTTGAGGAAGCCATCATCGGTGAAACTGATCGCGCCATCCATGGTAAGACCCGCACCTTGCAGCGCGATCTGGCGCACCTCCGGATTGCCGCCCAAGCGAATGTCGGCGCTGAAGGTGCCGGTCTGTCCTTCTGACAATCGCCACGCGAGAGGTGGGATCGCCAAACCAATGCCGTCCAGATCGGAGCGGACTTGCATCGTTGCGGCCCCGTTGGCCCGCAAGAAGACCGTTAGGTCAGCCGCCCCCTGCCCTGACATCAGCCAATCGGGAAGCGCCACGCCAAAGGCCGCAAGCGACTGCCTGTTCAACGTTGCGCGCGCCTGGACCAGACTGCCGGGATCAGCGTCTGCCGCCAACCGGACGGACCATTGCCCACTGACCGGCACTCCATCGAGGGCGGCACGACCCCCAATCGCAAGCTCTTCGGGATTCATCCGTATGGTCATGCGATCCGAAACAAGCGTGCGGTCGGGGACCAGCTCAGTCGCGCGGAAGCCGGTCACAACCCCATCGACATCGATATCAAGCCCGTCCAGGCCAGCATCGGCATCACGCTCCACAAGATGCGTGGCCAGTTGAACGCGGGCACTGATTTGCCCAGTTCCAATCTCTTCCGCGGCGTACCCACTGGTTTCGAGCACGGCGAACGGCGGCCCGGCGAGAACGTGCATCACATCCGTCAAATCGCCCGCGATAGAAAGATCGAACGCGGCAAGGGGGCCTGGGACCGAAACATCCTCGATCACCATGTGTGAGCCGGCTAGTCCCGCGCCGCCCGCCTGCTCTTCCGCAAAGACAGTGCCCGCATCGAGGCCCACGACAAGGCGCGTATCCTGCAAACTCAGGAAACCAGATGCATCCCGAATGGGCGGACCGGCGGGCAAGGCGCGAATATCGGCCGCAAGAAAATCGAAGGACAATTCAAGCCGATCGGCGGTCTCTGGCGTGCGACGAAAGGCGAAATCCACCCCTTCAGTGCGGCCTGCGATCATCCGCTCCGTGACCCACCAACGGGTGTTGGGGATGGCCTGACGCGGCCAATAGGCAAGGATCGTCTCAAGATCGGCTTCGGCGAGCTGCGCGTTGAGTGCAAGGCTCAGCCCTTCGGGCGCCGCGGTTAGGGTGCCATCAACCATCGCGCGTAGATCGCCATCATAGACAACGGCCCGGCCAATCTCGGCCACGACCGTTTCGCCAAGCGACAGTCGGAGATCTATGGCGGCGCCGTCGATATCGAGCGGAGCGTCAAACAGCCCGTCCGGATCGGCGGCAATGTTGCTGAGCGTGAACTGCCCCGTGTAGTGCGAACCATCCGGTGCGACATCCGCATGGCCACTGCCGGTGAAGGACAGCTGTTGGGAGGCCAGCATAACATCCTGAAGGATGGCCCGGCGCGCCGCAGGGTCATAGGTGATCCGCGCTGTCATCGCGTCGAATGGCGTCGGCTCTTCCTGCCCCGGCAAGCTCAACACGCCCGCTGCGATCTGCAGCTGGCCGTCGACCGCGCCGAGCGTCCCATCATCGGCCATCGTTGCAGAAAGCGCCCCTTCGATGGGGGCCCGCATCAGATCAAGCCAGCCAAGCGCAGGACTGCTGGCCGCGAGGTCGCGGGCTGCAAGATTTTCAAATTCCATCGAAACTTCGGTTTCGCCTGCACGCGCGTTGCGGATCAGCGCAATATCAATGACTGCATCGCGGCTACCGGCCAACCGACCCCCGACCGAAAGGGCAAGGCTCCCTCGTTGCCGCTCCAATCGCATAACGGCTTCGTGCAGCCTCAGGTCACGACCGACCAGATCATCGGTCAGACTGACCTCCATCCCCTCGCCGCGCACTTCCTGCAGTTGGGAAAAAACGGGCGCTGAGAACATTTGATCAAGGCGCGACAATGTGTCGACAATGCTCACTGTCACCAGACCCGGCACCAGCCGCCTCAGTGTCTGCCGCGCCGCCAAAATCCAGATCGAGCTGCCCGTCCGCGCTGCGACGCAGGTTGAGCCCTGCATCTGTGACGACGATCCGGCGCACACGCATCTGGCCAGCCAGCAGCGGGCCGGGCGCGACACGGACGCGCAAACCGGGAAAGGCTGCGCGCAACTCCCCTTCCGGCGTGGTGACGGCAACGTCCCGAAACTCGAATGCTGGCGCGCGCCCCTTGTGGCAGGGCAAGCACCATATCACCGACGCTCACATCGCCAATCGTCATCGCATCGTTGATGCGCGCTTCAATCCGGCTTTGAATGCTGTCCGGCAGCGCCATCGGCGCCACAAATAATCGAAGCCAGAGTGCCCCGATCGGCAACAGCAACACGAACAAAGCCACAAACAGCGCGCGGAGCCATAACCGCCGCCGTGGCCTGAGGTTCTTGGGTTGGGTGGCTTCGGTCTGCTCCATCCGCGCGCGCGGCCCTACCATCCGTTGTTGAGTTACCCTTTAATCTGTCTGCAAACCGCCTAGCTTGCAATTCCGACCGGCACCAGTGCCGCGCAGAAAAAAGGATACGCCCATGCCCGTTGTTGGTGACACCGCCCCAGATTTCGACCTTCCACGCGACGGCGGGGGCTCAATCAGTCTGTCGTCCCTGCGCCCAAAGAATGTGGTCCTCTATTTCTACCCACGCGATGACACACCGGGCTGCACAAAAGAAGCAATCGCCTTTACCGGACTTGGGGCAGAGTTCGATGCTGCAAACACGCAAGTCATCGGAATTTCCAAAGACACCGTCGCCAAGCATGAGAAATTCATCGCGAAGCACGAATTGGGTGTCGCACTGGCCTCAGACGCGGAAAGCGATGTGTGTGAGCAATACAGCGTTTGGGTTGAGAAAAACATGTACGGCAAGAAATCCATGGGGATCGAGCGAGCGACGTTCCTGATCGATGGGACAGGCAGTGTTGTGCAGGTCTGGCGCAAGGTGAAGGTGCCAGGACATGCCGAGGCTGTGTTGGAAGCTGCAAGAGCGCTTTGATCGATGGCGGGGCGTCTAGAAGTCCCGCCTGCCTCCTTGACCGACGCGGCAACAAAGCAGAGACGAAGCCTATGAAACCTCTTGCCCAAATGGCCGACGATGTCTTGCGTACCGCAGGCGCGCGGGAAAAGACCGCGTTGTCTCGGGACTACGCGGCACAGTGGCAGGCTGCCCGGGTGGCCGGTGAGGTGCCAGATATTGGTACAGCGTCGCCACCGGATCAGCCCGCGCGCCCTGATGCGCCTGAGCTACTGGACCCCCGCGATGTCCCGCGCCGCAAACCGGGCTCCGCCGCCGGGCGCATGGCGATCCTGCATGCGGTGGCACATATCGAGTTGAATGCCGTGGACCTTCACTGGGACATCATCGCGCGTTTCAGCGCGACCCCGATGCCCATCGGTTTCTTTGACGACTGGGTGAAGGCCGCAGACGAAGAATCTAAGCATTTCAACTTGATGGCCGATTGCCTCAACGCCATGGGCAGCCAATATGGCGCGATGCCCGCCCATGCAGGGATGTGGCGCGCAGCGGAAGATACGGCGGACGATCTCATGGGGCGCTTGGCGGTTGTGCCCATGGTTCTGGAGGCGCGCGGGTTGGATGTGACGCCGTCGATGATCGCGACCTTCCAGAAGGCGAAAGATGATCCAGCGGCGGTTCAGGCAGTCGACGCCTTGAAGGTCATCTATGCGGAAGAGGTCCACCATGTCGCCTATGGGTCGAAATGGTTCCACTTCCTGTGTGGACGCCATGACATTGATCCGAAAGAAGCCTTTCACGGCCTTGTCGGGCGCTATTTCCACGGCGCTCTGAAGCCGCCGTTCAACGAAGAAAAACGTGCCGAGGCAGGCCTGCCGCCCGACTTCTACTGGCCATTGGCTGGTTGATTTTTCGCTCTGCTAGAAGAACGCCTGAGCGATCGGCGGATTTCCGCCAGATTTGCGCGCTTTTTTGGTGCCTTTTCCACACATTAAGATTACTATGTTGGCATGAAAGGCGGCGTAGCTTATCCCCAAGCACGCCGCAGCCGCCACTGGGGACAAGACGGTGGCGCGGATAAACACAAGGGGAAGCGAGGCGTAAGGACAGTGACATCTCGGCTTTTGAGTCGCGTGAATGCGGCGCTTGAACGGCATTTGCCAGAACAACGGCTCTTCCTGAAATCGGAAGAAGGAACGCGCTTTATCAGGCTGCGTCCCGTCACCCAGGCCAGCATGATCCTTGGATCTGCCGTGTTCGTTGGCTGGACGGTCATTGTGACCTCCATATTTCTTATTGATACCATCTCTGCGGGCAATGCCCGCGACCTCGCGCAGCGCGAGCAGGCGATGTTCCAGGACCGGCTGAATGCCATGGCATTGGAACGCGATGCCCGGGCGGCGGCGGCTGCGGCCGCGCAAGACCGCTTCGCGCTGGCGATGGACCAGGTTTCGGAAATGCAGACCCGCCTTCTCGATTCCGAGGAGCGGCGTCGCGAGTTGGAGACGGCCGTTGACGTCATCCAGGCCACATTGCGCCGGACCATCGATGAACGCGACGAGGCGCGCATCGCCGCCGCCGCCTTCCAGAATGAGCTTCAGGCCAATACCGGCACGGTGCAGACCGCTGCGGAACGGGAATGGGAACTGCAGCAAACGCTCGCCTTCCTCAGCGAAGCGCTTGAGCTGACGGCTGGTGAACGCGACGAAGGGCACTCGTTGATGGCGCAGGCCGTTGACGAGATCAACCGACTGAATTTCGAAGCGGCCCTGACGGAAGAACGTCAAAACCGCGTTTTCCGCCAATTGGAAGAAGCCGTCGCCGTCTCGATGGAACCGCTTGATGAAATGTTCAGCGCTGCCGGGCTTGATACCGATGACCTGATTGAAAGCGTGCGTCGTGGATATTCCGGCCAGGGCGGGCCTCTGACACCAATTATCTCGACGTCCGGCAGCGGCCCGGACCCCTTGTCGGATCGTGCCAACCAGCTGTTGCAGGAGCTTGACGAAATTAACCTTTGGCGCATTGCGGCTGAACGTTTGCCGTTCGGCAACCCGGTCAACGGTAGTTATCGCCAGACTTCGGGCTTCGGCCCGCGACGTGACCCGATCAACGGCGGCACCCGTATGCACAACGGCCTCGATTTCGCGGGCGCGCGCGGTACGCCAATTGTTGCCGGTGGCGCAGGCGTTGTCGAATTCGCTGGCCGTCAAAATGGCTACGGACTTACAGTTGAAATCAGGCACAGCAACGGTTTCATGACGCGCTACGCCCACATGAGCAGACTGCGGGTCAGCGAAGGGGAAAGGGTCTCGCGTGGCGAACTTATCGGTGATATGGGAACCACCGGTCGGAGCACGGGCGTGCATCTGCACTACGAAGTGCATCGCGATGGGACACGCGTAAATCCGATGACGTTCATAAGGGCAGGACGCAATGTTTTCTAAATCCAAGATCAACGAACCCGGACCCAAGCAGGGCGGCGCGTCCGATGGTTCCGACGGTGAAAGCCCCGCGGCGGGCACGACTTCTGGAGACACCATGAACAAATCCACATCCGCAGCATCTGGCGCCAAGTCGAAACCTCAGCCATCCATGCTGTCGTCCGACCTGACCATCGTGGGCAATCTGCGCACGACGGGTGATATCCAAGTGGAAGGCACCGTTCAGGGCGACATCCGCGCACATCTTCTTACAGTTGGCGAGAGCGCCAACATAGAGGGTGAGATCGTTGCCGACGATATCGTTGTCACGGGCCGCGTTGTCGGACGTGTGCGTGGCCTTAAGGTGCGCCTGACCTCGACCGCGCGCGTCGAAGGGGACATCATCCACAAGACGATCGCAATCGAGTCTGGTGCGCATTTCGAAGGCTCCGTTCAGCGTGCGGAAGATCCGCTGTCGACGGGTGCAAACAACGCAGCGCCACGCACGCCGATCACCACCGGCGGCAGCGCGTCGTCGTCTGTCGCTGAGGCCCCCTCTTCGCCATCAATCCCGCGCCCGGCCGCAGCCGGCCCAGTTCCTCAGCCTTCGGCAAAGTCCGACAGCTGAACCGAAGCGGATATGAATTCGAAAGAACCGGGCCAAGCGCCCGGTTTTTTTATGTCAGGTCGTAGCTACAACCGCGGGATCGTCTTCCCCTGTCACAGTGACCGAGCGGTAGAGGTGCCAAGAGGCATGGCCGAGGACCGGGAGAACAACCATCAAGCCAAGTAACCCCGGCACCATGGCCAAAAACGTCAGGGCGGCGATCGTAAAGGCCCAGACCAACATCGCCCTAGGGTTTTGTCGAACCACCGCTACGGATGTGATCATTGCCGTCACGAAATCAACTTCGCGGTCCAGCAACAGCGGCAGCGATACCACGGTCAACGTGAACAGCACGAAGGCGAAGACTGCCCCAAATGCGGCGCCAACCAGCAACATGGAAAGCCCCTCCGGTTCCAGAAGATAGGCATATGATGTGGTGACATTGGTCAGGGCCGACGGGCCCAGAAACAGCGCAAACAGCATATGAGCGAAGAAGGACCAAAACAGAAAGTAGACGATGATCACCCACGCCATCGTGGGCAATTGCCGGAGCCTCTGACGCCAAACAACGGCGAAGATGTCCGCTGCTTTCCAATCCTCAAGTCCCGCTTCGAGGCGCCGGGACACCTCGTAGAGGCCCACAGCCAGAAACGGCCCGATCAGGGGGAACCCGAATGTTAGCGGGATAGCCAGCCATTCAAGATGCGCCTGAAACAACATCCAATAGATCGTCCAACCGCCAACCACATAGACGGCGGCGAAGAACAGGCCGAATGCAGGTTTTCGACGAAAATCCTCTGCGCCCGCGCGCAGCACTGGCCAAAGATCAGGGACCTGCATGTCGCGAATGGACGGGGCGCCCTCGCCCACCGGATGGCTTGTCATATCTGACATGGCGCATGTTCCTCCCGCGAACAGTGTAGCGTGTTCAACCCTTGCGTGCAAAACGGCGCGGATCATGGCAGGCTCGCGAGCCAACCGCGCGCTCCCAAGCGCGACCGAGTGCAAGCAGCTTCGCGTCCGCTCCGTGGGGACCCAACATCTGAAGCCCGTGGGGCAAACCCGTGTCTGCGTGATGGCCCGCCGGCAAGGCGAGGGCCGGCACTCCGGCAAGGCTTGCTGGCACGACGACCTCCATCCATCGGTGATAGGTATCCATGTCCTGCCCCGCAATCGATCGGGGCCAATCCCATTCAGCCGGAAACGGCCATATCTGCGTCGAGGGGAGCATCAAGGCATCGTATCGCGAGAAAAGCTCGGACAAGATCGCCAGCCAGGTCCGGCGCTGCTCCAGCGCCGCTTCGACCGCGTCGCCCGTCATCGCAAAGCCGCGTTCGATTTCCCAGATTGCTTGGGCGTTCAACTGGCTCCGCTCCTCGTGCAAACGCCAATGCCCGCCCAGTTCCATCGCCACAACGAAAGATCGCAGCGTGGTCCAATTGTCCCAAATCATTTCCACCGGGGCGGGCAAGGAAACGGCGTCGATCTTCCAACCAAGATCTAACCCCACGCGCTCCAAAGTGGCAGCGCCCGCGTCGAGCAACCCCTGCTCCATGGGATAGGCGCCGCCACAATCGGCCAACCACCCAATCTTCGGAGCACGCAATTCGGCGTTTAAAGGACAATGACGCCCGTCTGACAGTGTGCCAAGCAAGGCCTCTAAGTCATCGACGGTTCGGGCCATGGGGCCATGGGTCGACAGCCGGTGCAGCAACGCCTTTTCGCCGGGTTCACCCGGTACCAGGCCGACACTTGGGCGTAAGCCGTACACGTCATTCCACGCTGCTGGGTTGCGGAGACTGCCCATCATGTCCGAGCCGTCGGCGACGCTTAGCATGCCAGTCGCCAACGCGGCCCCTGCCCCGCCTGATGAGCCGCCAGCTGTAAGGGAAAGATCGAACGGATTTCTCGTCACCCCAAAAACCGGATTGGTCGAGTGTGAGCCCAGTCCGAACTGCGGCACGTTGGTCTTGCCAATCACAAGCGCACCTGCAGCCTTCATGCGGCGCGCCAGACCATCATCTTCATCCGGGACGTTGTCCGCAAATAACGGGGAGCCAGACGTGGAGCGTAGCCCCTTGGTGGCCACCAAATCCTTGATCGCCACTGGGATGCCATGCAGCCACCCCTTGGGTGGCATAGCCTCTGCAAGGCGCGCTTCGCCCATCAGGGCCTCGCGGTCGCGCAAAGACACGATTGCGTTTACGTCGCTGTTTACCGCGTCAATCCGGGCAAGGGTCTCGCGCATCAGCTCAACAGGGGACAGATCGCGCTTCGCGATCAAACGTGCCAGATCACCAGCGCCAAGCGCCCACAGCTCCGCCATTCCAGGCCCTCCCTGCCTATCTTTGTTCCATGAAAATGCAAAAACCCAGGCTTGGCCACAGGCGATGCGGCCAGAAGTTAGTCTTCGCTTTGCGCCTCTGCCCGGCCCTTGCCCGATACGCCATGGGCCAGGACGGATGCCATCAAGCCATCGAGGTTTCCGTCCAAGACGCCTTGGGTGTCCGACGTCTCGTAGGACGTCCGCAGGTCCTTCACCATCTGGTAGGGCTGCAACACGTAGGACCGGATCTGATTGCCCCATCCGGCGTCACCGGCGGCCTCGTGGACTTCGTTCACCAGCGCCGAACGTTTGTCCAACTCCATCTGGTAGAGCCGCGACTTGAGCGCCTTCATGGCGATGTCGCGGTTCTGGTGCTGGGACTTCTCGGACGAGGTCACGACGATACCCGTGGGATGGTGTGTGATCCGCACAGCCGAGTCGGTCGTGTTGACGTGCTGACCGCCCGCGCCGGAGGAGCGATAGGTATCGATGCGAATGTCGCTTGGGTTCACCTCGATCTCGATATTGTCGTCAACGACAGGATACACTTTTACGGACGTGAACGACGTGTGGCGCTTCGCGGCGCTGTCGAATGGGCTGATCCGCACAAGACGATGCACGCCGGATTCCGATTTCATCCAGCCGTACGCGTTGTGGCCACTGATCTTGTAGACGGCTGATTTGATGCCGGCCTCTTCACCGGGGCTAAAGCTTTGCAGGTCGACATCATATCCCTGCTTCTCGGCCCACCGCGTGTACATCCGCGCCAACATGCTGGCCCAATCACAGCTTTCCGTGCCGCCAGCGCCTGAGTTGATCTCAAGAAACGTATCATTGGCATCGGCCTCGCCATCAAGAAGCGCCTCAAGCTCCTTCGCGGCGGCCTCTTCAACCAGCGCGGCAATCGCGGCTTCCGCCTCTGCGACGACCTCGTCATCGCCTTCCATCTCACCCAGTTCGATCAGCTCTGCGTTATCCTCAACACCCTGCTTGATGGCCTCGTAGGTCTTGAGCTTGTCGACCAGGACCTGACGATCGCGCATCAGCTTTTGCGCTTTTTCCTGATCGTTCCACAGGTTCGGGTCCTCCACCATCGCGTTGAATTCCTCAAGGCGATGGGGCGCCGTCTCGATATCCATACGCTGACCCAGCAGGGTCAGAGAATTCTGGATCTTTTCGATATTGGCTTGGGTCTCGGCGCGCATGGATAAGGGCTTTCAGGATAGGTGTGTCGCAGATGTAGTGGATCACCCGGCGGCCCTCAAGCGGGTTGCCGCATTGCGGATGCAGAGCCAACGACGGCTCTGCAATCATGTGCTGGGTCAGTAAAGCCCGCCTGAGCTGAGGGTGCCAAAGCCGGTTGCCGTGGGGACACGTGCTGTGTCTCCGTCAGACGTCTCTACAAGAACGCCCTGACCGCCACCGCCACCTGAATCGCCAGGACGGGAGAAGATCGGAATATCAGACGACATCGCCCACCCGCCATCGATCACGGACAGCAAGCCTTGATATGGCTCTTCACCTTCGCGGAAGAGTCTCGTAGACGACGTGATCACCGGACGAGCCTGCGGGCAGACGCGCCCCTGAATAGCGGTCGATAGGGAAGAACTGACCGCCTTCCGGCACAGGGAAGTCGCCCCCGCCATATTCCTCAATCGCTTCAAGCATGAAGCGCTGGAAAACCGGGCCGCACATGCCGCCGCCCGACGCGCCGCGTCCCAACGGTTCCGGCTGGTCATATCCGATGTAACAACCCGCCGCGATGTTCGATGTGAAGCCCACAAACCAGACATCGCGCGCCTCGTTGGTCGTGCCCGTCTTGCCCGCCGTAGGCACTGGCAGATTCACCGTGCTCGACGCCGTGCCACGCTGCACCACGCCACGCATCATAGAGGTCAGCTGGTAAGCGGTGATTGGGTCCATCACCCGTTCCCGCGTCGACACGATCCGCGGCGCCACGCCGGGCTCCAACGAGGCCAATTCGCAGTCCGGGCAAAGACGTTGGTCGTGGCGGTACACCGTTTCGCCATAGCGGTTCTGAATGCGGTCCACGAGCGTTGGTTCCACCCGTTCGCCGCCATTGGCAAACATCGCGTAGGCAGCCACCATGCGGAACAGCGTGGTTTCCTGCGAGCCAAGAGAATTGGCGAGGAACGGCTGCATCTCATCGTAGACGCCGAACCGTTCCGCATAACGCGCGATGGTGTCCATCCCGACTTCCTGCGCCAGACGGACGGTCATCAGGTTCCGCGACCGTTCGATCCCTGTGCGCAAGGGCGATGGGCCATAGAATTGGTTCGAGGCGTTCTGTGGCCGCCAGATCCCTTCCCCTGTGCGCACCTCAATCGGCGCATCGATGACGATGGTGTTGGGGCTGTAGCCCGAATCCAATGCCGCCGCGTAGACGAAGGGCTTGAACGACGAACCGGGCTGTCGTGTCGCTTGGGTCGCCCGGTTAAACGACGAATGCTGGTAGCTGAACCCACCCTGCATCGCCAGAACGCGCCCCGTATGGACGTCCATGGCCATGAACCCGCCCTGCACTTCCGGAATTTGGCGCAGGGTCCAGCGAATGAACGAGCCGTCGCTATCACGCGTCATCCGGCGGACATGCACAACGTCACCAACGCTGAGCAAATCGCCCGCCACGCGCGCGGTGTTCCCGCGCGAGCCGTCTTCACGCAACGGCCGGGCCCATTGGACATCTTCTGCCGGGATGAAGTGGCCGTCTTCGTCTTCTTCGACGCCTTCGATCCCAATCCGGGCGGAACTGTCTCCGACCTCCAGCACCACGGCGGCAAACCAGCCGTCAATATCGCGGGGGATATCGGCATCGGCCAAGGCTGCGCGCCAAGTGGCTTCATCGCCCGCGCCAAGATCAGCCGCGTCAATCGTCGTGTACGCCCCGCGCCACGTGCCCAGATTACGATCATAGCGTTCCAACGCACGACGCAACGCAGACTCGGCGACCTCCTGAAGGCTCTCGTCCATGGTCGACCGAACGGCATAGCCACCGGAGAAGAACTCATCTGCGCCGTATTCAGCGCTCAACTGTCGGCGGATTTCGTCGGTGAAATAGTTGCGTGGCGGACGGGACAGGCGGAAGGCTTCGATATGGCCACCCTGCACCGTTTCCAATGCGGTGGCCTGCGCCTCCTCCATCTCTTGCTCAGAGATATAGCCATTCTCGTACATCTCGCGCAGCACGTAGTTGCGCCGGCTGATCGCGCGCTCGTAGTCGTTGACCGGATGAAACCGCGATGGGGCCTGCGGCAGTGCTGCCAAATAGGCCACTTGTTCCAGCGTCAAATCTTCCAGCGTCGCATTGAAATAAGTCTGCGCTGCTGCCGTCACGCCATAGGAGTTCTGGCCCAGGAAAATCTCATTGAGGTAGAGCTCAAGGATGCGGTCCTTCGACAATGTGCGTTCAATCCGGGCCGCCAGAATGATTTCGCGCACCTTCCGCTCAACGGTCCGCGAGCCATCGAGCAAGAAGTTCTTCATCACCTGCTGTGTGATGGTCGAGGCGCCGCGCACGTCGCGACCCCGCGACCGGATCGCTTCGACGAAAGCCGCCGCGATGGCGCGCGGATCATACCCGGCATGGTTGTAGAAGTTGCGATCTTCCGCCGAAACAAAGGCATAAGCCACCAAATCCGGGATCTCATCGGCAGGCGTGAAAAGCCGCCGTTCGGATGCGAACTCATCCACGATCATGCCTTGGCGCGAGTAAATCCGGCTGATGGTCGGCGGCGTGTAGTTCGCCAGTGTTTCATGGTCTGGCAAGCCGCGCGAATACATGAAGATCAGCCCGCCCACGCCAAGCGCTGCAAAGACCAAACCCAAAGTAATCGCGCTGAAAATCGCGCCGAAAATACCGATTATGAATCGCATGTTATGCTCGTCGTCCCCAAGTCTTGCATCTGTATACGCGCGCGCGAGGGGCGGTCAAAACACGACGGCGGGAATTTGCCGTGTTATTACGGGGAAATGCGAAGCAAACCGGATCACATTTTGACCACCTATGAGCGCGAGGCATCGGTTTGGGCCGAACGCCGCGACACATCGCTGTGGGAGCGGCCGTTGCTTGAGGCCTGCGTGGCCGGACGCGATCCAGGTTTGGAGGTGTTGGACCTTGGCTGCGGGTCTGGCCAGCCGATTGCGGAATGGTTTGTACGGCGTGGTGATCATGTAACCGGCGTAGATGGCGCAAATTCGATGATTACGGAGCTGAGAGATCGGGTCCCTTCGGCCCGCGCGATTTGTGCGGACATGCGCGGCCTCGGGTTAGATCAGGCTTTCGATATCATATTGGCGTTCAACAGTTTTTTTCATCTGAGCGAAGCGGATCAGCGGGCAATGTTTCCGATCTTTGCAGCCCATGCCAAGCCCGGGACGCGTCTGCTTTTCACCTCCGGCCCCGAGCCATGGCGAGGTCTGGGGAACGGTCGGCTCGTCCGAGGTCTACCACATGAGCCTCGCCCCTACGGCCTATCGCACGTTGCTTAAACAGCATGGCTTTACGGAGTGTTGGTTCCGCCCCGACGATGCCGCTCTGAACGGTCATTCGGTTTGGTTGGCCGAATTTACTGGCGCCTGAGGGCGTCTGCCGCAGCATCGGCTTGTGCCCAAGCCACCACTGCACCGGTGATTGCGGCCTGCATCCGGGCCCGCCAGCTTGGGTCCAGAATGTTCTGAAGATCGCCGCCATCGCTCAAGAAACCAACTTCCAGCAAGGCCGCTGGAAAATCAGCCGCTTTTAGGACCGAAAAGGCCCCCTCGCCCCGCGGACGGGCATGCAACTCTAACCCGGTCGTGTCGATGGCTTGGACCAGAATATCGGCAAACGCGCGGCTGCGAGGAGCGTTCTCGATGCGTGCAAGATCAAGAAGTACGCTGACCACCTCGTCATCGCTTCCCGACAGATCGATCCCTTGCAACAGGTCGGCCCGGTCGTGCTGCTCAGCAAGGGCAGCCGTCGCGGCATCCGTCGCCTCTTCGGCCAATGTGTACACCGTTGCTCCTTGCGCACGCCCCTCGGCTATCGCATCGGCATGGAGGGAAATGAACAGGTCCGCACCCGCCGCCCTTGCAACCGTCACCCGTGTCGGTAATGGAACGAAAAGATCTGCATCGCGGGTCATGACGACCTCGATATCGCCGGTGCGCCGCATGATTTCGCGCAACTCGCGGGCGAAAGACAACATCAGATCCGCTTCGGTATAGCCGTTTCGAACAGCACCTGGATCAACCCCACCATGGCCGGGATCGAGAACAATCAGCAATGTGTCGTCATTGGCTGGAGCGGCCGCGGCGGTTACCACCGGCAACAGCACGCCGCTTACCCCCGGCGGGGCACCGGCCGCTGCCAAAAAGGCTTCTTCCTCAACGGGTTGCAGCGACAGCCGCACCACAGCTTCGCCAGTGGCATCATCCGTTTCCATGGCCGCAATCTCTGGCAACATGGGCGCATTCAAGGTCAACACCATCCGCGACCAACCCGGGGTCGATGCACCACCATAGGCGAGCGCTTCTACGGTTCGCGCGCGGTTGAAACCCTCGGGCAACGCGCCGAAATCGACCTCTCTGAAATCGACGACCACGCGCATAGGGTCGGACAAGGTAAACACACGGAACGGAACGGCCTGACTAAGCGCCAATTCCAACTCAGCCCCGCGCCGATTGCCGGTCAGGTGGCTGTCGTCCGGCAGCGCGCGGGCCAATGCCCCAAATCCTTGTGACAGGACGGGAAGCGGAAGCCAGAGAAGGGCGATAATCAGGACTGCTCGGATCACGGGGATATTCCCTCTTGGTTGGCTGCTTTATAGCTTATCCAACGCGACCCTCCTACCCTTTTCGGGCGTCCATGAACGAGATCAAGCGCGCGACACCCTCGACAATATCATCAGTCGACCGCGCATAGGAGAAGCGTAGCGTGCCTGCCCCGCGGGCCTTGTCGAAATCGAGCCCTGGCGTCACCGCAACCCCGGCCTTGTCGAGGACTTCGTCTGCAAAGGCGCGCGCATCATCTGTGAAGTCCGACACATCGGCATAGACGTAAAACGCGCCATCTGCAGGCGCGGTTTTCGTCAGCCCCGCTTCCGCAAGGCCTTGCAGCAAGATCGTACGGTTCTTTGCATAGGTTTCGCGATGCTGGTCCAGCTCCGCGCGCCCATCCGGCGATAGTGCGCCAATTGCCGCAACCTGCGCTGTGTGCGAGGGACAGATGAACATGTTCTGTGCCAGGCGCTCGATGATCCGGACATGATCGGGTGGCACAACCATCCACCCCAACCGCCAGCCCGTCATCGAGAAGTATTTGGAGAACGAGTTGATGACATAGACATCATCCGTCACTTCCAACGCCGATACGGCCCGCCCTTCATACTGCAAGCCATGGTAAATCTCGTCGGAAATCAGGGAGATACCACGCGATATGCATGCATCTGCCAGAGCGCGCATCTCACCCTCGAACAGCATGGTTCCAGTCGGGTTGGCGGGGCTGGCGACAATCAGCCCGCCAAGTATCATCGGTCAGATGGTCTGGCGTTGGTTGGTAACGCGATTCAGCATGCGTTTGCAGGCCCACGGGCTCAAGCGAGAGGGCCGAGAGGATCTGTCGGTAGGACGGATAGCATGGCTCCCCCAAGGCTACCTTTGCGCCCGCATCGAAAAGCGCCGTGAAGGCAAGAATGAAGGCCCCGGACGCTCCGGCGGTGAGGACTACGCGGGATGGATCCAGGTCGATGCCATACCACTCCTGATAAAGCGCCGCGATGCCCGCGCGAAGATCCGGGCGCCCCAATGCCACGGTATAGCCCAATGGTCCCGCTTCCATCTCGGCGGCCAATCTTGCACGGGCCGCCGCAGGCGCGCCTGATCCGGGCTGGCCCACTTCCATATGAATAATGTGGCGTCCGGCTTCTTCTGCAGCTCTTGGCGGCTTCCATCACGTCCATCACAATGAACGGATCCACCAGTGCACGTTTTGAATGGCGCATTTTTCACCTCACATCCTTGCGCAGGTTGAAAACAGGCCAAGCCGGTGTCGTCAATGGTGGCGGGCACGAGCGGATGTGGTAGGTAATGGCAAATCCGAACAACGGAGATTTCTGATGAAAAAGTATTTGTTGGGCGCGGCTCTTTCAGCTCTGATTGCGGGCCCGGCCATGGCCACCGATTTGAACGACCTGTCCGAGGCTGAGCGCGAAATCTTCCGCGAGGAGGTTCGTGCCTATCTGCTTGAGAATCCGGAGGTTCTGATGGAAGCCTTCGGGGTTTTAGAACAGCGCCAGGCCGAATTGGAGGCTGAGGCGCAGGCGCTCGCCGTGGTTGAAAACGAAGACGCCTTGTTCAATTCTGCTTTTGATCATGTGGGAGGCAACCCAGACGGCGACATCGTCATCGTCGAGTTCCTCGACTACCGCTGCTCCTTCTGTCGCAGGGCGCATCCGGAGGTGACAGAGTTGGTCGAGACCGATGGCAATATCCGGATCATCACCAAGGAATTCCCCATCCTCGGCGAACAGTCTGAACTTGCCAGCCGCTTTGCCATTGCCACGCGCATCGCGCTTGGGGGGCAGGCCTACGAGCTAATGAACGAGGGCTTGATCAGCATGCGCGCCGATGTGACCGAGTTGTCGCTGGCGCGGCTCGCGACGGATCTGGGCCTTGATAGCGAAGCGATTTTCGCAGCTATTGATGATCCGCTGGTGGAAGCCACGATCAACTACAATCGCGACCTTGCCGCCCGCATGGGGATCACGGGCACACCGTCTTTCGTGTTCGGAGATCAATTGGTGCAGGGCTATGTGCCGCTGGCAAACATGCAAGAGATCGTCGCCATTTTGCGCGAAACGGCGCAGTAATCAGCTGACCCGCATCCCAAGACGAAAAGGGCGCCATCCGGGGCGCCCTTTTTGCTATCTGGATCAGCCGCGCGACCACCAGCCGCGCCGTTTTGGCTTGGCGGGTTCTTCTGGCGCTGGCTCAGGCGCCGCTTCGGCGCCAACCGGTTCGGGCTCAGGTTCTGCGATTGGTTCTGGCTCGGGCTCGGGTGTAGGTTCGGGCTCCGATGCTACAGGCTCTGCCTCCGGTTCGTCAGCGACCTCCGGCTCCGGCGCTGCTTCCTCCGCGACAACGGGCGGTTCGTCGGCAGGGGTCTCTGCATCCGCATCAGACTGCTCTTGCGTAACCTCTGCCTCGGCTTCTGCCGATTTGCGTCCGCGGCCACCGCGACGCGAACGGCGGCGCTTCTTCGGTTGGTCTTCTTCGCCCTCTGCCGCCTCAGGTGCCGCCTCTGGATCGGCCTGCGCGCCGTCTTCTGCGCTTGGCGCTTCCTCAGTCTGACCTTCAGCTGCCTCTTCCGCGCTTTGCGCGTCCTCGGCTCCTTCACCGCTCCGGCGACGCCCACGGCCACCGCGACGCCGACGGCGCTTCTTCTTGGGCTGGTCCTCGTCTTCCGGCGTCTCGACCTCAACCTGCGTCTCGGCATCCTCGTCGATATCATCCATCAACGCGGCATCCATCGAGATCACCGGTGCAGTTGCCGTGATCTTGCGCGTGGCCGTCTTGAACTTCTCGATCTTGAAGTCCGGCACCACCAGCGAAGCGTCCGCTTCGATCCGGATCGCCATGCCTGAGCGCGCTTCGATGGCATCCAACGTCTCGCGCTTGAAGTTGAACAGGAAGTTCACGATGCCGACGGGCGCGGTCAACAGCACCTCTTTCGAGCGTCCGCGTGTGCCTTCTTCTTCCAACTGGCGCAGGATCGATAGCGCAAGGCTGTCGTCTGAACGCACAAGGCCGGTCCCATGGCAGTGATGGCACGCCTGCGTGGTGGCCTCCAACATGCCGGGGCGCAGGCGCTGGCGCGACATTTCCATCAGTCCGAAGCTTGAGATACGGCCCACCTGAATACGCGCGCGATCTGTCTTCAGCTTGTCCTTGATGCGCTTCTCAACGGCGTTGTTGTTGCGCCGTTCGTCCATGTCGATGAAGTCGATCACGATCAGACCCGCGAGGTCACGCAGGCGCAACTGGCGCGCCACTTCTTCGGCAGCCTCAAGGTTCGTTTTCAGCGCGGTTTCTTCGATCGAGCCTTCTTTGGTGGCCCGACCAGAGTTCACGTCGATCGCCACAAGCGCTTCGGTCACGCCGATCACGATGTAGCCACCCGACTTCAACTGAACCGTCGGGTTGAACATGTCGGCCAGGTAGCCTTCGACCTTGTGCTTGGCGAAAAGCGGCATGGGGTCGGTATGCTGCTTCACGTTCTTCGCGTGGCTCGGCATGATCATTTTCATGAAGTTCTTGGCGTGCCGGTAGCCAGCCTCACCTTCGACCAGAACCTCACCGATATCACGGTTGTAGAGGTCGCGGATCGTGCGGTGGATCAGGTCGCCTTCCTGGTAGATCGGGGCCGGCGCAATCGATTTCAGCGTCAGCTCACGGATCTGCTCCCATTGGCGTTGCAGGTATTCGTAGTCGCGCTTGATCTCGGTCTTGGTGCGCTGTGCACCAGCGGTGCGCACAATAAGGCCCGCGCCCTGTGGCACGTCCAAAGCAGTAGCGATTTCCTTGAGCTTCTTGCGATCCGATGCGTTGGTGATCTTGCGGCTGATCCCGCCGCCGCGCGCGGTGTTTGGCATCAAAACGCAATAGCGCCCGGCAAGCGAAAGGTAGGTTGTCAGCGCAGCGCCCTTGTTGCCACGCTCTTCCTTGACGACCTGCACCAGCAGGATCTGGCGGACTTTTACGACTTCCTGGATCTTGTACTTGCGCGGCCGCGGCTTGCGCGCCGGGCGGATTTCTTCCTCATCATCGTCATCGGCGACAGTTTCCGCATCGCTGTCGTCGCCGTCATCCTCGATGTCAGCGCCGTCTTCATCGGCCGTTTGCTCGGTGTCCGTCATCCGGCGCACCCGCGTCGTCGGTAGGCTCTTCAACAGGCGTTTCGGCGACAAGCTCCATCGGAGACAGGCCTTCAACCGATGCATCATCCGCCTCAGCCGCGTTATCCTCAGCGTCACTTTCGTCGAGGTCCACGACATCCATGCCAGACGGCGCCTCGGACGTCACCGCATCAACGCCAGTCTCTTCGGCCTTGGTCCCGGCAGGCTTGCGCCGACGACGGCGCCGCTTTGGCTTGGGCGCTTCTTCTTCGTCCTCGCGCGCCTGCTGCTCGGCATAGGCGCGCTCTTCCGCCAGCAGGGCCTCACGGTCCGCGACAGGGATTTGGTAATAGTCAGGATGGATTTCCGAGAACGCGAGGAAGCCGTGCCGGTTCCCGCCATAATCCACAAAAGCCGCCTGAAGCGAGGGTTCGACCCGCGTTACTTTTGCCAGATATATATTGCCTGCGAGTTGCCGTTTGTTCAGCGACTCAAAGTCGAATTCCTCAACCCGATTGCCGTCTGCCACCACAACGCGGGTTTCCTCCGCGTGGGTGGCATCGATGAGCATCTTTTTTGCCATGGTATCCTTGCTCGCCCACCGAACACGCGCGTCGGCGGGGCGGACCCCGGTGGCGCTGCAAATTTCATTGGGCGTTGTACTGATAGCGCGATGGGCCCGGTCCGGACGGACAGGGCCAAGGGCCCTGAAAGCGTGTCCGTTTGTGCACCTGGGCAGGGCATCGCGTCTGTCTCCGATAGCTGAAACATTCGTGTTTCGCCATCCATTCATGCGCCAAGTGGCGCGGTTACGTGCGGTTCTGACGGGCGCGAGAATATAGATGCGCGCGTCAGACCAAGTGACCTGCGGCCCTCCCCCGTCGCGTCATATGCGCGGCACCGGGACAAAGGTGCAGAGAAACTGATCGCTGGCTTACGGCCAGTTCCTTCACATTAAGGGAGGGTGCGACAGAAAGACAATGGGGAAACCGCGGATCGCAGAACTATTCACACGCCTGGGGGGGCAATCAGATCGGTTCCAGCGCCTCCGGCAGCGGGGCATCTCCAAGCCAGGCATTGATCGTGTCGACGAAGACGTCCGCCGCTAGCACCGGCCAGCCATGCCCGCCTGGCGCAAAAGCCCCTTTGGCCATCGACGAGGCCTCGGCAACAAGGACCACGCTGTCACGAATGCTCTCCATCTCTTCGTCGCCAGCCAGAACCAGCGTGGGACGCGCCAGATTACCGATCTGGTCGCGAATGTCGAAATCGAAGGCTAAGCGTCCGATGCTGCGTAGAGTTCGCGCATTGCAAGGCGCGTTCTGCGTCACGGCCCATGAGCCGCCTTCTGCAATGCCCATACCACTGAACGCTGCCTTGCGGGCACGGAAGGTCGTCATTATTGGCGAAATGGCATTCAAGAACGGCACCAGATACCAGCGCCCCTTCAGCGGCATGATCTGAAAACTGGTCAAAAGCGCGCGTTCCACCAAATGCGGATGGCGCAGGGCGAGCATCATACCGGTATACGCCCCGAGCGAATAGCCGACGACGGGCATTGGACCCAATCCCTCCGCTTCCATAAGGCGCGCAAGATGGTCGGCGCTGTCTTCGAAATTCGTGAGCGGAATGTGTGCGCTGCCGCCGAAGCCCGGAAGATCTGGACAGACAGCCTTAACGCCCGGCAATCGATCCACAACATCTCTTCCACGACTCACCAGTGGCGTTGCCGGGATGCAGAAAGAGAACCGGGCGACCGGTGGGGTCGCCAAGGAATTGCAGGCTGAGCATGGTCGACTCCAAGAAAGCTGGCGTGCCGCCGTTCAGGGCCCGTGCACCTTGAAGACGCACGCCGGAAGTGTGCGCCAATAGACGTAACAGAGCATCTTCGGAGATGGTATGCAGAAGCATACACCGTCGGCAAACATGTGCCGACGGTCTCGCTTAGACCCCGCTCAGAGGTAGTCCGACCGGCTCAACCCGTACTTCGCCATCTTCTCGTTCAACGTCCGGCGCGGCAGGCACAGCTCATCCATCACGCTCGCAATCGAGCCGCGGTGTCGCCGCATCGTGTTGTCGATCAGCATCCGCTCGAACGCCTCCACATATTCCTTCAGCGGCTTGCCTTCGCCAATCGCTTGCGGCGCAATCTGCGTGTTGTCCGACATCAGGAGCGAGGCAATCGTCCCCGACCCACGGCGCTGCTGCAAGATCGCGCGTTCAGCGATGTTGATCGAGCTGGCGCACATTGCCGGGCCAGGGCGCCTGCAACAGCTGAGCTGCCTCTTGCGCGGTGACTTGCGGGGCGTCTGTCCCATATTCCTCGCTGAACTGCTCTCCAAAGCGGGTGAACAGCGTCAGAATGTCTTCGCCGCGCTGGCGCAAGGGCGGCAAATCAATTCGCATCGCGGCCAAGCGGTAGAACAGATCCGGCCTCAGCGACCCTTCGCATTGGTCCGGCTCAGGCGCATTGCAGATGGCGACGATCCGGGTCTCCGCCGGCGTGCCCTGATCATTGATAAAGGTCAGCAGACGCGCTTGCAGGCTTTGGCTCAGGCTTTCGATATCCTCCAGCACCAGCGTCCCGCCACGGGCTTGCTCGACCAGCGGCTTGTCCTGATCTTCGCCCACCGGGCCAAAAAGCTTGGCCGCAAGTTCCTCTTCTTCATGGGCCGCACAGGAGAGCACAACAAAATGCTTGCCCGCGCGCGGCCCCACGGCGTGAAGCGCATGGGCCACCAGCGTCTTGCCTGTCCCCGTCTCGCCCGTAATCAGCACATGACCATCGGCCTGCCCCAGATCGAGGATGTCCTCCCGCAGCCGCTCCATCACCGGCGAGGAACCGATCAGCTTGCGCATCAGAACGGTTCCGTCGCTCAGCTCCTTGCGCAGCGCCCGGTTGTCGAGCGTCAGACGCCGCTGCTGCCCAGCCCGCTTGGCAAGGTCCGTCATCCGATCGGGGTTGAAGGGCTTCTCCAGGAAATCATAGGCGCCGATCCGCATCGCCTCCACCGCCATAGGCACATCGCCATGGCCGGTGATCAGGATCACAGGAATACCACTATCGACCCCCATAAGGCGCTTCAGGAACGCCATCCCATCCATACCCGGCATCTTGACGTCGGTGACAACAACGCCGGGAAAATCCGAGCCTATGCCCTTCAGCGCATCTTCGGCGCTGGCATAGGTTTCCGTGTCAAACCCCGACAGCGCCAGCCACTGGCTGATCGACTGCCGCATATCCTGCTCATCATCTACAATCGCGATCTTCATGCCGCAGATCCTTTGTTGGTGTCCCGTTCGCTGTGCGCATGCGGGAATTGGTAATCCGCGCCCCAAGCGTGCAGGGGCGCAGGCATCTTCAACTCACTCAGCAGCCGTCTGGCCGCCCTGCCCCTCGGTCAATGCCGGGAGGCGCACTTCAAAGACCGCGCCGGCGCGCTCGGAATTGCGCGCGCTCAGCCGTCCGCCAAGGTCTTTCACAATCCCAGAAGAGATCGCCAGTCCAAGGCCAACCCCCTCGCCGGGTTGCTTCGTCGTGTAGAATGGCTCGAACAAAGCCTCCAGATCGTCAATACCGTCTCCGCTGTCGCGGACCGACAACATGACCTCATCTCCTTCCACGATCATCAGGTCCAATTCCCGTCGCTCGGACCCCTTCATCGCGTCCAACGCATTGCGCAAAAGGTTGATGATCACCTGCTCCAACCGCAACCGGTCGGCCATCACCATCGCGGGCTTGCGCGGCAGGCTCTGCGTGATCTCGATCGTATCGGTTCTGAGTTGCGGCTCCATCATGGTCAGCGCGCCCTTCAAGCGCATCGCGCATATCGACTGGTTCAAGCGCGTCTCCACCCTTTCTGGCATAGCTTTTCAGCTGTCTGGTGATCGCGCCCATACGCTCGATCAGGTCGTCGATCCGCTGGAAGCTGGAGGCCGCCTCTTCCGTCCGTTTGCGCTGAAGCAACAGCCGTGCTCCAGCAAGGTAAGTCTTCATTGCGGCAAGCGGTTGATTCAGCTCGTGGCTGACGGCGGCTGACATCTCACCCAACGCGGCCAGCTTCTGGCTCTGCTGAAGGCTCTGTTCGGCCTCCTCCAGGGTCCGTTCGACCCTCTGACGCTCGGCAATTTCCCGCTGTAGCCTTGCATTGAGGCGGCGCAGTTCCGCCGATTCCCGTGCCAGAACAGCGCTTTGCATCCGGGCACGGCGGCTCAGAACATAGAAACCGCCCGCCAGCAGCAGGGCGAATCCCATGATTTCCAGCGCCAGGACCCCATTCACCCGCTCCCGCACACTGGTATAGGCGGTGTAGCTGACAATCCGCCAACCGCGGAATGGAATGCGGCTTTCGAGGCGGATCGTGGCAGAGCCAAAGAAGTTGGGCCCCGGATCGCCAAAGGCCCAATCTCCCGTCGCCTCAAGCGCGCGTTGAATTGCGTTGGGTGGCGTGCGCAGAGACATAGCCTCGGTCTCCGTCCGTCCGCGCCAGCGCGCCTCGGTCGACAAGATGATCTCGCCGGTGCTGTTGGTCAGAAAGACGGCCTCGGACGTTCCGCGCCACCGATCAACGAGGCGCGCAAGGTCGATCTCCACAAGAATGACCCCAAGCAAGCCATCCCCGTTCTCGATCACGCGTGAGAAGGTGAAATCAAACCGCCCTGTTTCAGGTTCGTTTGAGGTGAAAACAGTGTCGGAACTGCGTGTCGCCTCAACGAAAAAAGGATCTGCATCGCGTCGCTCAGCGATGCGGGCACGGTCTGTGGCCGCCACAACCCGCCCTTCGCGGTCCAGCAACAGGATTGAGGCGGCGCCAATGTCTTCGACATACGAGATCAGATACTGCGACGTGTTCGTGTAGTCATTCGCTTCCAGCGAACGGATCAACGACGGGTCGCGGCTCAGCAGCAAGGGCACAACTTGGTGGCGTTGGATCTCCGACAGGACGGATCCGGAGTAAATCGCCAGGCGAAGCTCGGCCCGGTTGCGCGTGGTTTCCGTGAACCGTTCCGTCAGCCAGATATTTGAAATCCAGATGACACTGACGGCCGCGACCAGAAAAACCACCAGCAATCCGCGCAAATACCACGGCCGCCAGCGAGAAAGGCCCCGAGGCCCGGGGGTACGCTCCGTCACACTCATGGGCAAAGCGTAGGCTGCACTGCGCCATCGCTCAAGGCCGATGGACTCAGGCCGCCACCAACGCGCTGGCCAATGCTGCAAAAAGCGGCGCGCCATCGGTGCCGCCTTGCGTATCTTCAACCGCGCGCTCGGGATGCGGCATCATGCCAAGGACGCGGCGATTGGCGCTGAGGACACCGGCAATATTCGCGCGCGAGCCATTGGGGTTGTCCTGATAGGTAAACGCAATGCGATCTTCGGCGCGGAGCGCCGCAAGCCCCTCATCATCGATCTGGTAATTCCCATCGTGATGGGCGATCGGCACCGTAACGCTTTGGCCCGGTCCATATTCGGAGGTGAACGGGCTGTCTGTCGTGGCGACCGTGAGCGGTTCTGCCCGGCAAACGAATTTCAACCCGGCATTGCGCATCAAGACACCCGGCAACAGACGCGTTTCGCACAGAACCTGGAAACCGTTGCAAACGCCCAGGACGTGGCCGCCCTTTGCTGCAAAGTCCGCCACCGCACGCATGATCGGCGATTGCGCGGCAATGGCGCCGCAGCGCAGATAGTCGCCATAGGAAAAGCCGCCCGGAACGCCGACGACGTCAACGCCGTCGAGGCAGCGCGGTTTCTTTGTGCCAAACCGTCTCGGCCGCGAAACCGGCCAGCCGGAACCCTTCGACCATGTCGCGGTCACAGTTGGAGCCCGGGAATTGAAGGACGGCGGCCTTCACGCGCCCATCTCCACCCGGTAGCTTTCAATAACCGTGTTCGCGAGAAGCTTTTCGCACATCTCCGTCACTTGCGCTTCGGTCGTGCCATCGGCCAGATCCAACTCGATCAGCTTGCCCTGCCGAACGCCGCCAACGCCCTCGAATCCCATTGAGCCGAGTGCGGATTTCACCGCCTCGCCCTGTGGATCCAGAACGCCTTGTTTCAGCATCACGGTGACGGTTGCTTTCATCGCCCCTGCCCTCTTTGTTCCCAAAATATGCAAATCCCACACCCAAAGCCGGGCGCGAACCTCAATTGATGAGCGTCGGTTTCGACACGCCTGACGGGCCTTGCGGCATGACACCCAAACGCCGTGCTACTTCCGTATAGGCATCCGCCAGATCACCCAGATCACGGCGGAACACATCCTTGTCGAGCTTGCGGCCCGTCTCGATATCCCACAGGCGGCAGCTGTCCGGGCTGATCTCATCAGCCACAATCAGACGCATGAAATCACCGTCCCAGACGCGGCCGATCTCGATCTTGAAATCGACCAGTTTGATGCCGACCCCCAACATCAGCCCGCTCATGAAGTCATTCACGCGCAAAGCCAGACTGACCATGTCGTCCATGTCCTGCTGGCTTGCCCATTGAAAGGCGATGATATGCTCTTCGCTGACAATCGGATCGCCCAGATCGTCGTTCTTGAAGTAGAATTCGACGATGGGCCGCGGCATGGGCGTGCCTTCTTCCAGCCCCAGACGCGGACAGATAGAGCCTGCCGCGATATTGCGCACGACCACTTCCAGGGGAATGATCTCAACGGCGCGGATCAACTGCTCGCGCATGTTGATGCGCTTGATAAAGTGGTTCGGCACGCCAATTGCAGTCAGCCCGTTCATGAAAAACTCGCTCAGGCGGTTGTTCAACACGCCTTTGCCATCAATCACGTCGCGCTTTTCGGCGTTGAACGCCGTGGCATCGTCCTTGAAATACTGCACCAGAGTTCCGGGTTCAGGGCCTTCGTAGAGGACCTTGGCCTTACCTTCGTAGACCTTCTTGCGGCGTGCCATGGATGCTGTCCCATCAGGTGGCGCGGGCCCTGTGCGCCCACGCAATCATGCGCTGGCTATAGGTCATCGCGCTTTGTGTCGCAAGCACACGCGCAGGGTTCGGCTTGCGGCCCTCTGGCGCGGGGGGATATGCTCTGAGCAAACGACACAATCCTGAATGGAGCGACTTTCATGTCCACCTTCGATGAACGCGAAAATGCCTTCGAGAACAAATTCGCCCACGACGCCGAGATGCAATTCAAGGCCGAAGCCCGCCGCAACAAGTTGATGGGCCTTTGGGTTGCCGAAGCGCTCGGCAAATCCGGCGATGACGCCACCGCCTATGCTGCCGAGGTGGTCAAGGCCGATTTCGAGGAAGCGGGCCACGAAGACGTTATGCGCAAGGTGCTTGGCGACCTGGACGGCAAGTTGGCAGAGACTGACGTGCGCGCAAAATATGAAACATTGCTGTCCGTTGCAAAAGCCCAGTTGATGGACGAGGCGTAAGCGCCGCTCACGCCGAGATACGACCTCCTTTCAAGGCGGGCCCATACGGCGCCCGCCTTTATTGAATCTACCTCATGAAAATCATGCAGATTTTCTGCCTTGTTCATAATGCAACCTGCGGGCACACGAGCCCTACATGCGCGCTCAACAAGGCCTTTCCATGTCCGATCCTCTCTCCCGCCTTCTGCAAACCCGCGACTGGCTGCTTGCCGATGGCGCGACCGGAACGACCTTGTTCAACATGGGCCTGCAGTCGGGCGATGCGCCAGAACTGTGGAATGTCGACCATCCGGATCGCATCGCCAGGCTCTATAAGTGGCGCCGTCAATGCCGGTTCAGACCTCTTTTTGACGAACACCTTTGGCGGTACCGCGGCTCGCTTGAAACTGCACGACGCACAAAATCGCGTCTTTGAACTCAACAAGGCGGGGGCCGAGATTGGGCGCGAGGTTGCAGATGCCGCGCGCCGGCCCGTGATCGTTGCGGGATCGGTGGGACCCAACCGGCGAAATCATGGCCCCTATGGGCGCCCTCACCCACGAACTGGCCGTTGAGATGTTTCACGAACAGGCCGAGGGGCTCAAGGCGGGCGGCGCAGATGTTCTGTGGGTCGAAACGATCAGCGCGCCCGAGGAATACAAGGCTGCGGCTCGAGGCCGCGAAACTGGCGGATATGCCATTCTGCGGCACGATGAGCTTTGACACAGCCGGCCGCACCATGATGGGCCTGACCTCGGCTGCGATGGCCACGATGGTCGAACGGCTGGATCACAAGCCCGTCGCCTTCGGTGCCAATTGCGGTGTCGGGGCGTCCGATCTTCTGCGCACCGTTCTTGGCTTTGCCGCCAGCGGCACGGACCGTCCGATCATTGCCAAGGGCAATGCCGGCATTCCGAAATACGTCGATGGCCATATTCACTATGACGGCACGCCCGAGCTGATGGCGCATTATGCTTGCCTCGCCCGCAACGCCGGCGCGACCATTATCGGCGGTTGCTGCGGCACCACACCTGAGCATTTGTCCAAGATGCGCCGCGCCCTTGAAGCAACACCGCGCGGTGATCGCCCGAGCCTTGAGGCCATTACGGCGGCACTTGGTGGCTTTTCGTCCGATGTGGATGGGACCGAGGCTGGCGGCGGCCCGGTGCGAGAGCGTCGGGGTCGACGCCGCGCCCGCGCTTGACCTAAGCTCGCCTCCCAATGCGCACCGTCTTTATCATCCTTGGCTGCATATCCGCTGTCGCCTGGTATCTCTGGTATCAGTTCATCGCCAGCATGGCCTGCGCGTTCGGGAGCGTTTCGAGCAATTGCACGACGCTGGCCCCATGGGACCTCAATTCAGAAGATCTGACGATGATGGTTTTGATCCCCGGCGGGATAACGGCGCTGTTCTTTCTGATTGCCTTTGCGTCCAAGTCGCCTGGCAAGAATGGCTAGCGTCGACTCTCAGAACAACGCGAGTTGATCCCCGTGGGCCAACGGAACCTCGAACAAGTCCGTGCGCAGCGCGGGCAGCTTTTCGGCCATGCCCGCCGACCGGATTGCGCGCGCGAAGCGCTGTTGCAGAAGATCGGCCCAAATCCCCTCTCCCGCATCCGCTTGCCGAATTCTGCATCGTAGTCTTTCCCGCCATGCATATCGCGCAGTTTGGACATGACCCGGCCAACCCGCTCCGGATAGTGCTCTGCCAGCCAATCTTGCCAAAGCTGCGAGACCTCAAGTGGCAGCCGAAGCGGAATCATGCTGGCCGCAACAGCACCCGCATCGCGCGCGGCAGACACGATGTCCTCGATCTCATGATCTGTCAGGCCCGGAACGATTGGCGAGACCATCACGCGCACCGGAATGCCCGCTTTGCTCAGCCGCTCAATCGCCTGCAGACGGCGCGCGGGCGACGGCACGCGTGGCTCCATCTTGCGGGCCAGATCAGTTTGCAAGGTCGTGACAGACATGCCCACACGCACCAGCCCTGCCTGCGCCATCTCAGCCAGAATATCGGTGTCCCGTTCAACCAGAGTGCCTTTCGTCGCGATCCCGACCGGGTGGCGAAACCTGTGCAAGACTTCAAGAATGCCGCGCATCACGCGCCGCTCTTTCTCGATCGGTTGGTAGGCATCCGTGTTGGTGCCAATAGCGATCACGTCGCACCGGTAGCTTTTGCGCCGCAACTCCGCCTCCAACACGCGCGGCGCATCGGGGCGCGCGATCAGTTGCGTTTCAAAATCCAGCCCCGGCGACAGGCCCAGATAGGCGTGCGTGGGGCGCGCAAAGCAGTAGATGCAGCCATGTTCGCACCCGCGATAGGGATTGATCGAGCGATCAAAGGATATGTCAGGCGAGGTGTTCTTGGTGATCACCGAGCGCGGCACCTCCTCCGTCACCTCCGTCCGCAGCGGGCTAACTTCTTCTACAATATCCCACCCGTCATCCACCGCCTCCCGCGCGTGCCGTTCAAACCGGCCGACATCATTGCTGAGCGAGGCGCGGCCAACAGGCCTGGATGCGTTTGGGGATGCCATGCCCAAACATGGAACAAAAATAGAACATCCGCAAGGCAGGTCGCGGCGCAGACGCCCCATGTCGCAATTCGCCATGTCCAGCGTCCGGAAAAGATTACCAATTCTCAAAAGCCCACGGTCCACGTGCGTGATGGACCCGTCATGGAGAAGCCCCATGTCTGACGAAGAAGACGATATCGTCCTGTCCGAACTCAACGACGAAGATCTCGTCGCCCAGATGTTCGATGACCTCTACGATGGCCTCAAAGAGGAGATCGAAGAAGGCGTAAACATCCTGCTGGAACGTGGATGGGAGCCTTACCGCGTTCTCACCGAAGCGCTTGTGGGTGGCATGACCATCGTCGGAAACGACTTCCGCGACGGTATCTTGTTCGTGCCCGAGGTTCTGATGGCCGCCAACGCCATGAAAGGCGGCATGGCCATTCTGAAGCCCCTGCTGGCCGAAACCGGCGCGCCGCGGGTAGGCAAGATGGTGATCGGCACCGTGAAGGGCGACATCCACGACATCGGCAAGAACCTTGTGTCGATGATGATGGAGGGCGCAGGCTTCGAGGTTGTGGACCTGGGCATCAACAACGCAGTTGAGGCCTATCTTGAAGCCCTGGAGACCGAAGGCCCGGACATCCTGGGAATGTCCGCCCTTTTGACCACGACAATGCCCTACATGAAGGTCGTGATCGACACGATGGTCGAACAGGGCATCCGCGACGACTACATCGTCCTTGTCGGTGGCGCGCCCCTGAACGAGGAATTCGGCAAAGCCATCGGCGCGGACGCCTATTGCCGGGATGCCGCGGTTGCCGTGGAAACCGCCAAGCAGTTCGTGGCCCGCAAGCACAACCAGCTGGCCGCTGGCGCCTGAGCCGGACCACGCCTAACATGAAGCCCGCGCGGGATATCCCCGGCGCGGGCTTTTTCATTTGGGGCGCACATGCAGATCATCCTGACCGGGCCGAACGACGCGCCCCTGTTCGACAATTTGCACGAAGACGTCTTTGATGGCCCGCCGCAGCCCGAGCTGTTGCAAAGCTATCTGGCGGACCCGCGCCTGCACATGGCCGTCTCCCGCATCGATGGGCAGATCGTCGGGATGATCTCCGGCATGCACTACCACCACCCCGACAAACCGCCCCAGATGTGGATCAATGAGCTTGGCGTGGCCGAGCCGTTCCGCAGACGGGGCATTGCCACAGCCCTAATCCGCAGCCTTTCAGGACACGCCCGCACGCTTGCCTGCACCGAGATCTGGGTGGTCGCCGATCCAACCGACATGGCCGAAGGGTTCTACACGAGCCTGGGATGGGAGCGTTCCGGGGAACGGCTGGCGATGTTTACGGGAAGCCTCGACACCCCATGATGCCCCCGCGCGACATCCTGTTGGCAATGGTCGTGATAATCGTGTGGGGCACGAACTTCACGGCGATGAAGCTGGCGCTTGAGGAATTGCCACCACTTCTTTTCGTCGGCCTGCGGTTCGCGATCCTCATCCCCTTGATCCTTGTCTTCAAACGCCCCGCATCATGGCTTGCCATCATCGGCGTTGGCGCGCTTCTGAACATGGGCCAATTCGCCTTCCTGTTCTCGGCCATGCGCGCAGATGCATCTGCGGGGCTTGCCTCGCTCCTGCTGCAAAGCCAGGCGCCCCTGACCATCCTACTGGCAGCACTTGTGTACGGAGAGCGCGTCACAATCCTGCAAGCCGCGGGCATCGCGCTGGCCTGCGCTGGAGTTGCAGGCTTTGCCCTAAACGGTGGCGGGAACATCACGGCTTGGGGCCTGACACTGGTATTGTGCGGGGCGCTGTCCTGGGCGTGCGGCAACCTGATCCTGCGCCGATTGCCCGGCGTGAATATGCTGGCCCTCTTTGTCTGGGCCAGTTTGATCCCACCGCTGCCGATGCTTGGCCTATCGACTGTTGTTGAGGGCCCCAACCCTCTTGCCACCCTAACCATGCTGAGCCCTGCCGGATGGGGCGCTGTCCTTTACGTCGCCATCGCCTCCACCATCATCGGCTATTCGATCTGGGGCGCCCTTCTGTCGCGTCACCCGGCCGCCCAGGTCACGCCATTTGCCCTCGGTATCCCCGTGATCGGCATTGTGACAGCCGCCGTCATTCTCGGTGAACGTATCTCCGGGGCGGAAGCCCTTTTTGGCGTCGTGATCCTATGTGGCATCGGATTGGCTGTCCTTGCGCCCCGCCTTACACGCCCGCGTTAATCCGCCGCGCTTGGCGCCCCTAAAAATCGCTCCATTTCGCGCCTCGACAACAACTTGAGGACGACCAGATATGAGCATCCAATTCCGCATCCTTTTCGGGCTTTTCTTTGTGGCGCTTGCAGGCTCCGGCCTGCTTCTGTGGCTGGCTCTGGCCTGGGGCAATGGCTTCTGGGCGATGGCCGCCCCATTGGGCGTGGGCGCGATGCTGAGCCTCGTGTCCTACAGCTTCGTGCGCAAGCTCTAGCCCTGTAAAAACAAGGCGGGCCGCACGTTTGCGGCCCGCCGATACTCACTACGATACCAGATTTATGATGTGCGCTTTTCCATGTAGACGATGGTGGCCGCCGCAACGACGCCGTACAAGACGTGACCGGCCAGGGCGACCCAGGTGATGCGTGCAAAACCAAGGAACGCAGGGTTTCCGGCGAACCATGCGATGAAGCCGATGGCAAAGACCCAAAGTGCTGCACCGTAAAGGGCCGAAGCGATGGTCCAATGCAGGCCCGGGACGACCTTGTTGAAGAGCGGACGCGCGATGAACAGCCACCCGACCGGGTAGGCGATCACGCCGACCAGGAACAGGTGCATCAGGTTGCCATAAGGCGCACCATTGGGCAGGCCAAGCGCACCCAGAAAGCCGCGGGCGAGGCCCACAGGCGCCAGCCCGCCAAGGCCAAGCAGCGGTGCAATGGTCTTGCCCCAGATGTCAAAGGCCATCGTCCCTGCGGACCCTGCCAGAGCGATCAGGACAATCGTATCAAGGTTGATGCGCGGCAGCGCGGCCGAGGCTGGATTTGTGGTTGCAGTTGCCATTTTGTCGGGTCCCTTTTCTATAGTGTCGGTGGCGGTGTCGCCGTGAGTGATCTCTGCGGGGACCATCTCCGCGAATGCGGCTCCGCTCAATTGACGGCCCCGTGAGCGCACGGGCCTGTGAGAAGGTGTTTCAATGCACGTGGATGACGAAAAACTGGTCGAGCTTGGCATGGACGCACCCAACAAGGGGCAGATCCTTCTGCTGGCGTGCGGCGCACTGGCCCACGAAGTGATTGCTTTAAAAGAATTAAACGGCTGGGATCACCTTGATCTGCATTGCTTGCCCGCGAAATTGCACAACACCCCGGACCAGATCCCAGATGCGGTCGGATCTGCGGTCCGCGCACGCAAGGGTGCATATGCGCAGGTCTATGTCCTCTATGCCGATTGCGGGACCGGCGGATTGTTACAGGCGCGCTGTGCGGAGCTGGGGGTCGAGATGCTCGAAGGCCCGCATTGTTACAGCTTCTTCGAGGGGAATCAGGCGTTTGAGGCCCGCGATGAGATGACGGCGTTCTATTTGACCGACTTTCTGGTGAAGCAATTCGATGCCTTTCGTCACAAAGCCCCTCGGGTTGGACAGGTTCCCGGAACTGCAGGACATGTACTTCGGTAATTACGAGAAACTGGTCTATCAGGCGCAGGTGGACGACCCCGCGTTGACCGAGAAGGCCAAAGCCCATGCAGAGGCCCTGGGGTTGGCTTTTGAACGCCGCTTTACCGGCTTCGGAGACCTTGAGGTTGCTCTGTCCCGGATCTGAGGGGTTGCGCTTTGCTTCGCAAATCGCCGGTGGCAAATTTCCAAGGGAAATTTGCGGCGAAAACCCAAGCGGCGCGCGATGCAGGCGGATGGTGAGGGGGCTGTCTCGCCCCCCGCTGCGTACCGCAGCCCCCCCGAAGGTATTTTGGACCAATGGAAGACAAGGGCCTGTTGTTGGACCTTTGGTCAGTGATTGTCCCGTGGCAAGTCCTTGGCGATCCGCTGGTAAGCCGTCGCCAGTTCGAGGCATCCGCCATCGGCCAATTGGCCAACATGCTTCCGGTAGAGCTCTTGCCACGGCGTTTGGTGCGTGATTTCGGGCGGCGTCCAAGCGGCTTTCCGCGCCTCCCATTCATCCTCCGGGACAAGGGCGTCGAGAGTGCCTTCGTTGAGATCAAGGCGGACCATGTCCCCGGTTTGCAGGTAAGCGAGGCCCCCACCCACGACCGACTCCGGGGAAGCGTTCAGGATTGACGGGGATTCCGAGGTGCCAGACTGACGCCCATCGCCAACCGTGGGCAGGTGTTTGATGCCCTCTTTGATAAGCATATCAGGGGGTTGCATGTTGACCACCTCGGCCGAACCGGGGTAGCCCACGCACCCTACACCGCGGATGAACAGGATCGAGCGGTCATCGATCGCGAGCTCTGGGTCGTTGACGCGGTCGTGGTAATCCTCAGGGCCTTCGAAAACGATGGCACGGCCTTCGAATTGGTTGTCCTTCAGAAAGCGGGTGCGGAAATCCTCGGAGATGACGGAGGTCTTCATCAGTGCGCTATCGAAGAGGTTGCCCGACAGAACCGCGAAGCCCGCCTCTTCCCGCATCGGGTTGGAGACGGGGCGGATAACATCTTGATCCAACGAGCGAATTTCGCCAAGTACTTCGCTGAGCGGTTTGCCAGACGCCGTCATCACGGAGCCGTCCAGCTGGCCTTCGGCCATCAATTCACCCATCACGGCCGGGACGCCGCCAGCGCGGAAGAAGCTTTCGCCGAGATATTCGCCAGCAGGTTGCATGTTGACGAGAAGCGGGAGCTTGTGGCCGATCTTTTCCCAATCGGTGACATGAAGTTCGACGCCCGCATGGCGCGCGAGGGCTTGCAGATGGGGTGGCGCGTTGGTGGAGCCACCAATGGCTGTGTTGACTTTTATCGCGTTTTCAAAGGCTTGGCGGGTGAGGATGTCGGAAGGTTTGAGGTCTTCCTCGACCATTTCAACGGCGCGGCGGCCTGTCAGGTAGGCCATCTCCATCCGCTCGCGGAAGGGCGCTGGGATCGCGGCGGCACCGGGCAACGTCATGCCGAGCGTTTCGGCGAGAGCATTCATCGTGGAGGCCGTGCCCATGGTGTTACAGTGACCCAGAGAGGGGGACGAAGCGCAGGCTAACTCCATGAATTCATTGTAATCTATCTCACCTTTTGCAAGCAGACGGCGCCCTTCCCAGATGCTTGTTCCGGAGCCTGCGCGCTTGCCGCGGAACCAGCCGTCGAGCATGGGGCCGCCGTTCAAAGCGATGGCGGGGAGGTCGACTGTGGCAGCCCCCATCAGCATCGCGGGGGTGGTTTTGTCGCAGCCTGTAGTCAGAACAACGCCGTCGATGGGGTAACCGTGCAGGATCTCGACGAGGCTTAGATATTGCAGGTTGCGGTCAAGCGCTGCGGTGGGGCGTTTGCCGGTTTCCTGGATGGGGTGCACGGGGAATTCCAGTGGAATGCCACCCGCGTCGCGGATGCCCGCCTTGATCCTATCCATCAGAAAAACATGGATTTTATTGCAGGGCACGAGGTCCGATCCGGTCTGTGCGATGCCGATGATCGGCTTTTCCGCCTGCAATTCGCCCTGGGTGAAGGCTTGGTTCTGGTAGCGCTCCAAGTAGAGCGCGGTCATGCCCGGATTGTTGGGATTGTCGAACCATTCCTGAGCAACGATAGCGGCGATTGGCGCGGGTGTCGGACATGTTGCTTGGTTCCAGATATTGAGACCGAAATTCGGATATTGGAACCTTAGCGGTCCGTGCGCGCAGCCTCAAGACGGTCAGAGATGTGACCATCTGGTCGGATTTGCGCCCATCTGATCACTGTTTTCCGGGAAATTGCGTCCAAATGGTCAGAGTTTCGCGGTTCGCGCGCGCCCTTTCAAACCATGACCAAATGGTCAGAGTTGCGCCCATCTGATCACATCTGGCGGGCTGCGACGATGCGCGACGGGATGGTCGCGTCGCGGCTCAGATCAGCGGGATCGCGTCCTTCACCAGCGGCGCGAGGTCGCTGTCATCTTCCGCCGCATGTGCTTTCAATTCGGCGCGCATTTCCGGCCCCCAAAAATCGTTCAGATGGGCGGCCACACGCTCGGCCTGATCCGCGCCCGGTTGGGTCGCGAAGAAGGTGGCGATCTGGTTGGCCATGCGGGCGAGTTTTTCATGCGGCATGGGTCTGGCTCCGGTCGATGCGGGTGGGATGGGTGAAGGTCTCGAGCCGGCCTTCGCGGGCGAAGGCGGCGATGGTGAGAATTGCCGCCTCGGCCAGGCGCACGGCATGGGCCGTGGGGGCGGAGACGGCGATGAGGATCGGGCACCCGGCGAGGACGGTTTTCTGGACCATCTCGACCGAGATACGGGAGGTCAGGACGATGGCACCTTCGCTCAGGTCTTGACCGTCGCGCAGGGCGGCGCCGATCAGTTTGTCCAGCGCGTTGTGGCGACCCACGTCTTCGCGGGCGAGGACGATCTTGCCGCCCGGCGAAAGCAGGCCTGCGGCGTGGACGGCGTGGGTGAGGTCGTGGAGCGGTTGGTGGGCGCGGAGCGCTTCGGGGGCTTTGGCGGCTTGCGCCAGGCCGATGGAGCCGCCCTGCCCCAGCACCGGCAAATCGCGGAGCGCCTGCTCGAGGGAGTCGATCCCGCAGAGGCCGCATCCGACGGGACCCATCATCGCGCGGCGGCGGTCGCCGAGGGTTTCGGCGACGGCGTCGGGGACCCAGAGGCGAGCCTCGATGCCTGCGTCCGTTTCGATGATCTCGATGGACTCAATTTGGTCGGGGGTTGCGAAGCCTTCGGTGAAGGCGAAGCCTGTGGCGAAGTCCTTAAGGTCGGCGGGCGAGCACATCATGACGGCTTGGGTGGTGCCGTTTACCGTTACGGCCACGGGGGTTTCCTCGGGGAGAGAGCGGGCGACGTCGCGCGCATCTTTGGGTCCGAGGGCCTGGGCGGGGATGGAGCGGGTTGGGGTCATTGGAATGCACCAGAGGGCGAGCGCCTGTCCGTGGGGTGGCGACGCAACGCTTGTTCGGGGCACTTTATGGTTGCCGCGTACATCTTCCGTTCATGGAACGCGCCAAGATCAGCCAAATCGCCAGCCCGCCGGGACGGGCAGGCGCTTGCCCGGCCGCTACGCGGCTGTTAACCGGGCTGGGGATATGACCGTCCCCAATCACTCCGCCGCTTCAATCCGGCGGGACATGGCGGCTTGCGCGTTATACTCACGCTGCCACTCGGTTGGACCGTTCGACAGGCCCACCTGCACCGCCGTCACCTTGTATTCCGGGCAGTTCGTGGCCCAGTCGGAGAAGTCGGTGGTGATGACATTGGCCTGCGTGTCGGGGTGGTGGAAGGTGGTATAGACGACCCCCGGCACAACCTTGTCGGTGAGCGTGGCGCGGAGTGCGGTTTCGCCCGCGCGGGAGGCGAGTTTGACCCAATCGCCTTCCTTGATGCCGCGCACCTCGGCGTCGTGGGGGTGGATTTCCAGCACATCTTCGGAATGCCAGACCGAGTTCTCGGTCCGCCGCGTCTGTGCGCCAACGTTGTATTGCGACAGGATGCGACCGGTCGTCAGCAGGAGCGGGAAACGCGGGCCGGTGCGCTCATCGGTGGCGACATATTCGGTGTTGATGAAGCGGCCCTTGCCGCGCACGAAACCGTCGATGTGCATGATGGGCGAGCCATCAGGGGCATTGTCGTTGCAAGGCCATTGGACGGAACCGCGCGCATCCAGCATATCGTAGTTGACGTTGGCAAAACCGGGGGTGGTTTCGGCGATTTCTTCCATGATTTCTGACGGATGGCTGTAGTTCCAATCGGCCCCCATGGCCTTCGCCAGAAGCTGCGTGACTTCCCAATCGGCGTATCCGTTCTTGGGCTTCATGACCTCACGCACGCGGTTGATGCGGCGTTCGGCATTGGTGAAGGTGCCGTCCTTCTCGAGGAAGGTGGAGCCCGGTAGGAAGACATGGGCGTAGTTCGCCGTCTCGTTCAGGAAGAGATCGTGGACGATAACGCATTCCATGGCGGCAAGGCCCGCCTGGACGTGGTGCGTGTCGGGGTCCGATTGCAGGATGTCTTCACCCTGGCAGTAGAGGCCCTTGAAGCTGCCGGAGACGGCGGCGTCGAGCATGTTGGGGATGCGCAGGCCGGGTTCGGGGTCGATTTTGACGTTCCACTTGCTCTCGAAGATCGCGCGCACCTCGGGGCCTTTCACGTGGCGGTAACCGGGGAGTTCGTGCGGGAAGGAGCCCATGTCGCAGGAGCCTTGCACGTTGTTCTGGCCACGCAGCGGGTTCACGCCCACGCCTTCGCGCCCGATATTGCCGGTCATCATGGCGAGGTTGGCGATGCCCATGACGGTGGTGGAGCCTTGGGAGTGCTCGGTGACGCCGAGGCCGTAGTAGATCGCGCCGTTGCCGCCGGTGGCGTAGAGGCGCGCGGCTTCGCGCAGCTCTTTCGCGGGGACCCCGGTGAGGACTTCGGTCATTTCCGGGGAGTGCCGTGGGTCGGAGACGAAGGCGGCGTAGTCCTGGAATTCATCCCAATCGCAGCGCTCACGAATGAAGGCCTCGTCGTAGATTTTCTCGGTGACGATGACGTGGGCCAGAGCCGTGACGACGGCCACGTTGGTGCCCGGACGGAGCGGCAGATGGTGGGCCGCTTCGATATGGGCCGAGCGGACGACGTCGGTTTTGCGGGGATCGACGACGATCAGCTTGGCGCCCGCGCGGACCCGCTTTTTCAGGCGGCTGGCGAAGACGGGGTGCGCGTCGGTGGGGTTGGCGCCGATGATGACGGCGACGTCCACGTGTTCCACGCTGTCGAAATTCTGCGTGCCGGCGGAGGTGCCGAAGGTCTGGCCCAGGCCATAGCCGGTGGGCGAATGGCAAACGCGCGCGCAGGTGTCGGTGTTGTTGTTCATGAACACGCCGCGGGCGAGCTTTTGGACGAGGTAGGTTTCCTCGTTGGTGCAGCGGCTGGACGTGATCACGCCGATGGACTTGCGGCCGTGCTTTTCCTGAAGGGATTTCAGGCGCTTGGCGGTGAAGTCCATGGCCTCTTCCCAGCTGACCTCTTTCCACGGCTGGTCGATGCTGTCGCGGATCATCGGGTTCAGGATGCGGTCCTGGTGGTTTGCATAGCCCCAGGCGAAGCGGCCTTTGACGCAGGAATGGCCGCGGTTGGCCTCGCCGTGTTTGTATGGGGTCATGCGGACGAGTTCGTCGCCGTTGAGTTCTGCCTTGAAGGAGCAGCCGACGCCGCAATAGGCGCAGGTCGTGACAACGGAGCGTTCGGGGGTGCCCAGTTCGATGACGGATTTTTCCTGGAGCGTGGCGGTTGGGCAGGCCTGCACGCAGGCGCCGCAGGAGACGCAATCGGAGGTCAGGAAATCGCTGTCTGGGCCACCGGCGGAGACGCGGCTGTCAAAGCCCCGGCCTTCGATGGTCAGCGCGAAGGTGCCTTGGACTTCCTCACACGCGCGAACGCAGCGGTTGCAGACGATGCATTTGGAGGGGTCGTAGGTGAAATAGGGGTTCGAGTCGTCCTTGGGCATCCATTCGGGGTTGTCCTGGACGCCTTGGCGCGCCTCGAAATGGTTGGCGAGCGGGACGTTTTCGGGCGCCTCGTAGCGGACATCGCGCAAGCCCACGGCGCCGGCCATGTCCTGCAGTTCGCAATCGCCATTGGCCGCACAGGTCAAGCAATCGAGGGGGTGGTCGGAGATGTAAAGCTCCATCACGCCCTTGCGGATCTTCTTGACCTTCTGGCTTTGCGTGCGGACGACCATGCCCTCGGCGACCGGCGTGGTGCAGGAGGCGGGCGTGCCGCGGCGGCCTTCGATTTCCACGACGCAGAGGCGGCAGGATCCGAAAGCCTCCAGATTGTCGGAGGCGCAGAGCTTGGGGATCGACATGCCGATTTCGGCCGCCGCGCGCATGACGGAGGTGCCTTCGGGCACTGTGACCTCGAACCCGTCAACCGTCAGCGTGACAGGCGCGCCTTGGACGGCGGGGGTGCCCATGTCGCGGTCGTCCCACGGAATGATGAAGTCTTTCATGTTGCGGCCTCACGTTGCTGGCGCAGATCGTCGAGGATCGCGCGGGCTTGGATCAGTTGAATGGAGCGGGCGGAACTGCCTTCGGGCAGCTCGTGCAGATAGGCGGTCAGGTTCGCGAGCTCGGGGCAGCGCGCCGGGTCGATCGGGTAGAAGACCAGATCGCAGCGGGTGCCATCGTCGCGGATGAAATCGAGGGTCAGCTCTTCGCCAAAGCGCAGCGTCGCCCCTCGGAAGATAAGCGTATCGTCTTGCGTCAGGGTGCCGCTGCGGTTTGCGGCCAGCGGGCGGGTGACGCGGTAGGCGTGGCCGTAGCGTAGAGGGGCGCGATCGAGGTGGGTCTCGGTGGAGCGCTCATCGCCCAGAACGTGAGAATAGACGGCGTTGCCGAGATCGGGTTGGTTGGCGAAGAGCGCTTCGAGCTGTTGTTGGTAGCCAGGCTTTGTAGCCTCAAACGCATCGTCCATTTGCGCCTGGCTGTCGGCAGCGGTGGTGCGGAGGAGGGTTTCGGCGCGCAAAAGCTCTAGACGGCGAGCATTGTGCATGCCCCGGTCGCTGGGGGTAAAGAAATCGCGTTCATTCTTTTGGTTGATCATGCGGACAACGCCGGGCGCTTCCGCGAAATTGCCTTCGAATTCGAGGCAGAAGGCTTCACCGGGCTGATCCTCAGGCTCAAAATGCAGGCGCAGGCCGTTGTCATATGGGAAGACATAGGCCCCGAGGAAGCGGACGCGGTCGCCCTTGGAGAGTGCACCATGGCGGTTGGCCTTCAGGTCCTGCAAAACGCGGTAAGTGCGACCAAAAGCGAACCAGCTGTGATCGAGCGACGTGCCGCCCTGCCCGCGCGCAATTGACGCCAGCGCTTTGGGAAGACGCAACTCGGCCAGCATCGCATCAACCGCAGGCAGAGGGCGGTCGCTGATGGCGCGCATCTCCTCTTGTCCGTGGTGTTTGCGAAGGGCCATGGTCATTACTCCGCCGCCTCTTGCGCGACGGCGAATTCCTCGGGGAATTGTTCGAGGGCGGACATGACGGGATATGGCGTGAAGCCGCCGAGCGCGCAGAGCGAGCCGTCTTTCATGGTCTCGCAGAGGTCCACCAAAAGCGGGATCGCGGAGGCATCGCCCTGCCCGATCCGGTCGATGGTCTCGACCCCGCGCACGGCACCGATGCGGCAGGGCGTGCACTTGCCGCAGCTTTCCACGACGCAGAACTCCATCGCGAAGCGGGCCATGCCCAACATGTCGGCGGTCTCATCAAAGATCACGACGCCAGCGTGACCGATCAGGCCGCCTGCGCCGTCAAAGGGTTCATAGGCGAAGGGCGTGTCGAACTTCTCGGGCGCGAAATAGGCACCGAGCGGCCCGCCAACCTGGACAGCTTTGACCGGCTTGCCGGAGGCTGTGCCACCCGCGATGTCGTTGACCAACTCGCCCAGCGGCATGCCAAAGGCGGTCTCGAACAAGCCGCCATGTTTGACGTTGCCCGCGATCTGGATCGGCATGGTGCCTTTCGAGCGGCCAAGGCCGAAGCTTGCGTAGTGGGCCGCGCCCTTCTCGAAAATCACGGGAACCGTGGCAAGCGAGATCACGTTGTTGACCACTGTGGGGCGACCCAGGAAGCCTTCAAGCGCTGGAAGCGGCGGCTTTGCGCGGACAACGCCGCGCTTGCCTTCGAGGGAGTTCAGAAGCGAGGTTTCTTCGCCGCAGACATAGGCGCCTGCGCCAACGCGAACCTCGATGTCGAATTCATGTGATGAATTAAGAACGCTGCCGAGAACGTTGTTTTGCTTTGCGATTTCGATGGCAGCATTCATCACCTCGATCGCATCGGGATATTCCGAGCGGAGGTAGATGTAACCCTTCGTCGCGCCCACACCGAGGCCCGCAATCGCCATCCCTTCGATCAGGCAGAACGGGTCGCCTTCCATGATCATCCGGTCGGCGAATGTGCCGCTGTCGCCTTCATCAGCGTTACAGACGATGTATTTCTGCGGGCCGTCGGCCTTGCGGACGGTTTCCCACTTGATGCCGGTGGGGAAGCCCGCGCCGCCCCGGCCCCGCAGGCCGGACTCGGTCACTTCGGCCACGATGTCGGCATCCGACATCTCGACCGCGCGGCGCAGACCGGTGAGGCCGCCATGGGCCTCATATTCCGCCAGGTTCAGCGGGTCGATCACGCCGCAGCGCTGGAAGGTCAGGCGGTTTTGCTTGGCGTAGAACGGGATGTCCTCGACAGGCCCGAGGGTTTCGGCGGAACCATCGAGGATGGCAGGCACATCGGCGGGCGTGGCCGCGCCGTATCCGATGCGGACACCGTCACATTCAACCTCAACCAGCGGCTCAAGCCAGATCATACCGCGGGAGCCGTTGCGGATAACCTCGGCACCGGCGGCCTCAAACGCGGCAGCGACGGCGTCAGCGCCGAGCGCCTTGGCGGCGGCGTCGCGGGGGACCCAGACTTTCATTGAGTGACCTCCTCAACCAGCGCTTCTGCCGTGACGCGGCCTTTGACCTTGCCGTCAATCATCGCCGCGGGGCCGCAAGCGCACAGGCCCAGGCAATAGACCGGCTCAACCGTGATGCGGCCATCGGCGGAGGTGCCGTGCCAATCGAGGCCAAGCAGCTTCAGCACCTTTTCGGACAGGTCATTCGCGCCGACCGCCTGACAGGCTTCCGCCCGGCAAATCTTGAGCACCGTCTTGCCCGCCGGTTCGCGGCGGAAGTCGTGATAGAAGGAAATCACGCCGTGCAGCTCGGCCTCGGTGATGTTGAGCGCGTTGGCGATGGGCGCACGGGCCGCATCGGGCACATGGCCGAACACCGCCTGAACATCGTGCAGGATCGGCAAAAGCGGACCTTCCAGCCCTATATTTTTCTGGATGATCGCGCTGACGTCACCGGTTTCGGACGGGGCGGCTGTGAGTGGCATGGCATGCTCCGGAGTATACACGCCTAGGATGCAGGCCAATCATTCAGCAATCAATATCGTAGAACCGTCAGTCGATTGAAAATACCAATGTATACAATCCGACATTTGCCCTGCGAAATGCGACGCAGTCAGGGGGTCTCGCGACCGAGCGCGCCGGTGGTCTTGAGTAGCGCCTCGATGACGGGTGTGTGCGGCTCCCGGAAGGGGGCGACCAGGCCCACCGCGTGGTCCAGCCCGCCGCCCTCAATCGGTCGAATGACGAGGTCTGCCTTACCGGCACACAGGAATTGCGCCATGTCGTGGGGCAGAACGGTGATCCAGCCGCCCGCCTCGACATGGGCGGCCAGCACCACGGTCGAGTTGCTTTCCACCTGCGCCTCGGGGGTGACGCCGGCCTCCATGAACGCCTCATTGATGATGCGGCGGTTCTGCATGTCGGGTGTCAGAAGACAGATGCGTTCGCCCGCGAGATCCGCCCATTCGACCTTGTCCTGCATGGCCAGATCGCTTTCGCGGTGGGTCACGAGCGTGTAGCGTTCGCGGTAGAGCGGCGCGGTGGTGACGCGGCCGAGTGGTTCGTTATCGAGGTAGGACAGGCCCGCATCAATTTCGAGGTTATCCAGCATCTTGAGGATTTCAGCCGAGGTGCGGCTGAGGATCGTGAAGCGCACATTTGGATGGGCGGCGGAAAATTCAGCCGACAGGCGCGCGGCCCAGGTCAGGGCGGTGGGGATTACGGCGAGGCGGACGATGCCGCTGAGGCCGTGGCGCGCTGTGCGCATCTCTTGCCGGAAGGTGCGGGCGTCGCTGACCAATTGGCGCGCCCAGACCAGGGCGCGCTGGCCTTCGGGGGTCAGGCCCCCGAAGCGGGAGCCGCGAAAAATCAGCTGCACGCCAAGGCTTTCTTCGAGTTGCTTGATGCCGGTGGACAGCGTGGGCTGTGTCAGACCCAGACTTTCGGCGGCGCGGCCAAAGTGACCTTCGCGCGCGACGGCGATGAACATTTCGAGCTTGTTGATCATGCGACGCTAATGCCAATCAAAAGAGCATATTTCAATCGAAATTCTCTATTGAGCCGCCGCGAGCATCCGGTCGGCCACACGCTGGGAGAGATCTGGGATGGCCTGCCCGTCGATGCCGTGCGCCGTGAGGCAGATGTCAAACCCCTGCCCTGTGCGCACCGCCGTGACCGCCAAAGGCGGGCGGCCAAGAACCGGGGCTGCAGGATGGATGGCGCGCAGATCGAGGCCGAAGAGCGGCGGAAGCCTTCGCCCGACCGGCACAACGGTCAGCACGATGCCGAGCTGGGAGAATTCCCGCTGCACGATGGGACGTAGGAGAGCTGCTGGTATGAAGCGCGCCACGTCCATGCGGGCCGTGGCGATCATCGGGGTGCGCGTGCGGTCGAACAGCGCGGTGCTGGCCAACGAAGGCGCGGAGAGATCGACCGACACCATGCGGGCGCGATTGCCCAACACGCCGCTGGCTGAGCGTAGCGCCTCGATCCGGGCGACCTGGGCATTGTCGCGGCGAGACGATGGGAGGCCATCAAAGGCGGGCTCTTCCAAAAGGGTACGGTGCGCGAGGCGCAGGAGCGCATCCGAATGGCTCGCTGCATCGGGGATGGCGCGCGACAGCGCCTCAAAGTCCAGGCGCAGTAAGGCGGGTTCCGCCGGGGTCAGGCGCAGGTCCGTTTGCGATTGAAGGTGTTCGAGGGTGTACCGGTCTATGTCCGAGAGCGGGATCTTCTGATCGGGGCCCGGTCGGGCCTGTTTCACGATATGGCGTGAAATGCGGGTCCCATCGGCGATGGCGTGGTCGAAGTGGAGGGCAAGGCCGCTCCACCCTGCCCCATCCGGGTTCACAAGGACCGCGCGCCACAGAGGCCGGTCCGTCGTCAGCGCCAGACGCCGCGTCAGGGCCATCATCTGCGCCGCTGCGAGGTCGGGCGCCTCCAAAACGGCGACGTGATCGGCCCAATGCAGCGGAACCCGCGCACCGAAGACGGGGCTGATGCGCCCACGGGGGATGCGGTGAAACCGCTCGGTCCCCTCGACCATCTGGTGCAGACCGAAGAGCGCCCGTTCGGGGTCAAACCCGCCTTTGGCCTCAAACAGGATGGAGATATTGTTGGGACCTGTGCGGTAGAGCGCGGCCTCGGCAGGTGTAAGAAGAAGGCTCACTCCGCCGCAGCCGGGATCGACCCTTCCAGCGCGATGGACAAAGCGTCCAGCAGTGCGTCGATATCGGCGATGCTGTGATGGTTGGTCAGCGTCATGCGCACCCCAACGTCACGGGCCGAGACCGCTGGAGGCGCGACGGCAGCCATGAAATATCCGGCATCCTGCAGAGCGGTTGCGATGGCCGCAGTGCGGGCGATATCGCCAATGCGCATATAGCGCATTGGGGTCCCGTCCGCGCAGGCCAAAGGCAGGCCGCGGGCATGGGCGCCCGCATTGAAATGGGCAATGCGGGCGCGCAGGTCGGCCTGGCGCGCGGCCAACCCTGCCCCGAGGTGCAAGCGTGCAGCCCCAGGATCGCCCCCAGCATCGGCGGCTGAACGGGGCCCGAGAAGGTCATCGCGGGGCCAAAGGCGCGCACCGCTTCGGCCTGATCTTCATTGGCCAGCGCCAGGCAGCCGCCCGCGCAGGCGAAGCTTTTGTTGAGCGAAAGTGCCACAAGAACGCGCGGATGGTCGGGCCAGTGTTGCAGGGCAAGACCCTGCCCCCGATCCCCACACCAGCCAGCAGCATGGGCGTCGTCGACATAGAGGTTGAGGCGCGGATCCTCGGCCAGCAGCCTGTCATAGGCCGCGAACGGGGCGATGTCGCCGATCATGGAATAGATGCCATCGATCAACAGCCAAACGCGCGGTGCGTCGCTGGATCGCAGTTTCCGCGCCACATGGTCGGGCGCGCTGTGGCCGACTGTCTGGACCTGAATGCCTTGGGCTTTCAGGAGGTTGGCCGCCACGTGCAGGCTGGCATGGGCCTGCACATCGATCAGCACAAGATCCTCTGCGCCAACCAGCAGCGGAAGGGCCGCCTGATGGCCAAGCGAGGTTGAGGGCACCAAAAGCGCTGGCCGGCCCGTGATCTGGGCCAGAAGCGCCTCAGCCTCCGCATAGGGAGGGGCCGAAATGAAGGCGCGAGAGGCGGAAAATTGCGTGCCGTAAGCCTGCGTTGCGGCGATGGCGGCGTCTTTCAGGGCAGGCTCCATCTCCAGCCCGAGATAAGAACAAGAGGCGAAGCTGAGCATCTGGCGACCGGCGAGGGTAATCTCGCGCCCCGTCAAAACCTCATCTTCCGCGACTTGCTGGAGCAAGCCCATGCCGCGGCCCACACGCAAAGGGGCAAGGCGGTTTGTCAAATCTGTCATTACAATCCAATGGTCTGTTCCCTCGTCAATTGGGCATTGCGCCCTAGCTGCCGTCAACGGAGAATGCCCGTACTTGCCGCGACTGGTGCGGCGCGTGATGCAACGAAGAAACAACAGGCTAGAGGCATGAGCGAGACGATAGCGGCCGCAACGCGCAGGCCGCGCCCCTATCTGGCCGCTGGCCTGGCGCTGATATTAACCGTTCTTGCGGTCATCGGTGCGCGCGATTTGCATGTTGAGGCGGATGTGACCCGCGCGCTGGAAGGCGATAGTGCGGGCTACCGGGCGTATGAGGTCTTTCGGGATCAGTTCGCATTGGGCGTGGCGGACGAGGCGCTTTTGGTCCGCGCTGACGATCTTGCGGAGCCTGCCGCCTTTGAAGCGCTGGAAAACCTGATCCTTGATCTGCAATTCACCGACGGCGTGGCCGAGGTGGTGAGCCTGTTTTCGATCCCGGCGGAGGGTGTGACAACACCGCTGATCCTGGCCGATCCGGAGGCGCCGTTGGACGCGCGGTTCGATACCTTCTTTGTGGCAGGGGATGCGGCAGGTGCGCTTGTGTCGGCCGATCGGTCCGCGGCCCTTTTGCATGTGATTGCAGCAAATGGTGTGGCGCCGGGCACCCTGGCCGAGGCCTTGCCGCCGTTAATCGACGGGGCCGCGCCGTTGGATGTGCGCGCCGTGGGGCAACAGGCGGTGGAGCGCCAGATCTCCAACAGTTTGATCCGCGATCAGGCGGTCGTGACGCCGCTGGCGGTCCTGATCTGCATCCTTGTGGGCTGGCGGATCGTGCGCTCGCTACGGGCGATTGTGGTCTGCGCCGTTCCGTCCATATGCGGCGTGTTGTGGTTTACGGGCCTATTGGGCTGGTCGGGCCGCCCGCTTGACCCATGGCTGGCAACCTTGCCGACTTTGGTGATGGTGTTGGCCTTTGCCGATACGCTGCATCTGTTCTACGCCAGCCGGGAAAAGGGCATGAGCCTGGAGCGGGCGTTGCGGGATGTGTTGCCTGCGGCGTTCATGACTTCGCTGACCTCGGCCCTTGCCTTGGGCAGTTTTGCGATTGTGGGCACCGATGCGCTGAATGGCTTGGCGTTTTGGGGGCCGATCTCGGTCGCGTGTGGGTTTGCGGCGGTCTGTCTCGTGTTCCCGCTGATGGTGCGATTGATGGCGCCGCGGACAAAACGCGCGCCGCATGGCTTCACCATAGCCCTGACGCCTGCGCGCGCCGGATTGGCGCGGCCCTATGTGGCGGCGGGCCTTGCGATATTGGTGGCCTTGGCGCTGCTTCCGGCGATGAACCGGGCTGAGCCCACATTCTCAATCTCCGAGCATATCCGTGATGCCAGCCCGTTGGGGCGTGATCTGGCCTATATGGAGGATCAGGGGCTTGGGTCCGCGTCGCTGTTTGTCGTGGTTGATGACACAGACGGCGTGCCGGGCCTGTCGGAGGCGGACGGCCCGCGTCTGGCGCAGGTGGCCGAGGCGGCGTTCAGCGGCACGGGCCGGCCTGCCGATGGCGTGCCGCAGGTGCCGCAACGGTTCCAGGCCGCCGACGGCTTGTCGGTCGCCTTGCCCGTGCTTTTGCCGCTTGGCACGGGCCCGGACAGATTTGGCGCGGAGGTTGAGGCGCTCCACAGCGCGCTGGAGGCGGGCGGGTTGGGTGATGTCACGATGCTGTCGGGGCAATCCCTGCTGTCGCATGAAGTGGTGCCGGAGACCGTCGCCAGCATGCGGATGAGCTTTTACATCGCGCTTGGCGCGATCCTGTTGGTGGTAGCCATCTCGCAACGGTCGCTTGTGCTGGCGGCACTGGCCACCGGCGTGAGCGCGATGCCGATGATGGCGATTGAGACGGTGATGGTTCTGAGCGGCGAAGGCATGACGATGAGTGTAGCCTTTGCCCTGACCGTCGCCTTTGGCATTGCGGTGGATGACACGATCCATTTCCTCAACCGCTGGCGTCTGGCCGAAGGGGACCGGGACGCGCGCCTAGCCGAGGCCCTGACCCATGCCGGGCCGCCGATGGTGGCGTCGACGCTGATCATGTCGCTCGGCTTTATCGCGACGATCTTCAGCGCCACGGCAAGTCTGCCGATATTTGGCGCGTTTGTGATCTTCTCGCTCTGGATGGCGCTGATCTTTGATCTAGGGTTTCTGCCGTCCCTGATCCGAATGGTGAAAAGATGAAAAAACTTGTGCTCGCCACCCTTATTGCCGCCGCGCCGATGACCGCCACTGCGGAAGTTCCGGCATGGCTGTCCGGCGAATGGGGCACCAATGCGCGGCTGACGGCGCCCGACGGGGCGCAGTTGCGCATCCGTTGCACATTGGAGGCCAATGACGACGCGTCCACGACTTGGACCGGCACCCTGGGATGCGCGACCGTGCAGGGGCGTTTCCAGGGGCAATGGCAGATTGCCATCTCGGGTGGGAGCGCGGCGGGACAGGTGGTTTTTTCGGGTACGGAAAACGCCACGCTGTCTGTTTCGGGCAGCGCATCTGACGCTCGGATTGATCTGGCCTCTTCCGACGGGCAAGGCGTGGCCTTCGCGCCGGGTGACGCGGGTGCCCTGATTGTGGAGATGCAGGCCCTCGGCCCGCAGCGCCTGACCGGGGCGTTGACGTTCGAACCTCGGTGAGTGTGGCGAAAATACCCTATCCCTGTTGAGGTTTAGCCCGAAATCCTTGCGTCTTGGCCCCTTCGTCGCGGTTGTTCCGCTGGCCCGGACCCTCTAGCCTTTCAGCCATCACACGTGCCTGAATTTGCGCGCCTTTCGGAGCCACCTTGATGCCTGAAGCTGAAGCGACCCCCCTGAAGAGCCCCTGTATTTCGTCGGCATCGCGGCCTCGGCCGGGGGCTGGAGGCGGCCTCGTCCCTTGTGCAGAACCTGCCGCCGGATGCGCATGCCGTCTACGTGCTGGCCCAACATATGTCGCCCACGCACAAGAGCCTTCTGACCGCGCTCATTTCACGCGAGACTCCGCTTCCGGTGGTGGAACTGGATGGCACAACCGCACCGATCGCCAACACCATTTTCATCACGCCGCCCAATTCGGATGTCGTCTTGCAAGACGGCAAATTGCGGCTGGTGGACCCAAGCGGTCACCCTGCCTCACCCAAACCGTCTGCGGACCGGCTGTTCAAATCGATCGCGGAAGAAGTCGGGGAGCGTACGGTGGGTGTGGTGCTGTCGGGCACCGGCAGTGACGGCAGCTATGGCGTGCAAGCAATCCGCGAGGCGGGTGGCATCACAATCGCGCAGGACGTGGCGACGGCAAAATACGACGGCATGCCGGCCTCGGCCGCTGAAACGGGGTGCATCGACCTGACCCTGTCGCCGGAGCAGATCGGGCAGCATTTGACGAAAATCCTGACCCAAACACGAGATTTTTCGCAGCTGCGCCGCCTGAACGAGCGGCCAAGCAAGCTGTCCGACATTTTCCAGATCCTGCTGGCACGTACGAACGTGGATTTCCGCGATTACAAGGAAACGACTGTCACGCGGCGCATCAACCGGCGCATGGCCGCGCTCGATATCAAGGATTACGACGACTACGTCGCCTTTTGCCGGACTTCGGCTGAAGAGGTCGACGCGCTGTTTCGGGACCTGCTGATCTCCGTCACGCGGTTTTTCCGTGACCACAACCAGTTCGAACAACTGCATGGCGAGTTTGAGCGGCTTGTGGGCGGCAAGGATGTCGGCCAATTGCGGCTTTGGGTTGCCGGCTGTGCCACTGGTGAAGAGGCCTATTCGATCGCGATCATGCTGTCCGAGGCGATGGGCGGCCTGGAAAAGCTGCGTAAGGCCCGCGTGCAGATTTTCGCAACCGATATCGACGACAGGGCGCTGGAGGTTGCACGGCGCGGGAGCTATCCGATCACGGCGGCCTCGGACATCCCCGAGCGCATTCTGGAGACCTATTTCAAGGTCCATGACGGGCGGATCGAGGTTGTGCCCGAACTGCGCGCCATCACGCTGTTTTCGCTGCACAACATCTTCCACGATCCGCCGTTCCTGAACGTTGATTTTGTCAGCCTTCGCAATGTGTTGATCTACTTCAACACATCCCTTCAGAACCGGGTTCTGCACCGTATCCACTACGCTCTGAAATCCACAGGCCTTCTGTTTCTGGGCACGTCCGAGACGGTCGGATCGATGGATACCTTGTTTGAGACGCGCAGCGGGGGCGAAAAAATATTCTCCAAGCGTCGCATGGGTCAAACGCCCTCGCCCCGGTTCACAACTGGCAGTACCGCGCTGGGGCGCTGGACGCCGACGCCGAACCTGCCGCGTGTCGAGACGGTGGCCGACCCGCAGGTCTCGCCCCATGGCACGTTCGACGCCTTGGCCCGCGTTGTCGCCAAGAACGGGTTCATCGTGACCCGCAGTGGCGAAATGGTTCGGGTGTTTGGCGACATCTCACCCTTTACGCAGATGACGGAAAACGCCCTGCTTTGGGTCGGGGTGCGGAATTTGCGCAAGCCGTTGCGCGATGAAATGACCGGCCTGTGCGCCACGGCGCTGAAAAACAAGCAGCACCGGACCGGGCGCTGGCATGCGATGGATGGCGAAGACTTCAACGAAGTGCGAGCTGTTTGCTACCCTTTGCCAAGCATTGATCATGGCGAAGATCATGTTCTGGTTGGGATCGAGACGCGCACGAAGGAATCGCAGGTCGACGTGCTTGAAACCCTCAGCGAGGATGAACAGCGCACCTACATCCGCCAGATGGAGCAGGAGATCAGCCAGACGCGGGAGGCGCTGCAACAAACGGTGGAGGAATTGCAGACCTCGAATGAGGAATTGCAGAGCATCAACGAGGAAATGCAGTCCACCAATGAGGAGCTTCAGGCGACGAACGAAGAGCTTGAGACCTCCAACGAGGAGCTGCAATCGACCAACGAGGAGTTGATCACGGTCAACGAAGAGCTGCAGGTCAATTCGGCCGAGCTCCAGCGTGTTTCTACCGAATTGGGGGCCACGCTGGATGTTGTGCCGTTCCCGGTTCTTGTGATTGATCAAGCCCTTATCGTGCGTCGTGCATCCCAGGCGGCGATTGATCGGTTCAATATCAAGGATCTGCCAAAAACCGGTATTCACCTGTCGCAGTGCAACCTGCCTGACGACACCGCGCAGCTGACCAGCATCTGCAACGAGGTCTTCCGGATGCGCGAAGAGCAGATCCTGAATTTCAAATCCGATGGTTTGGATATGCGGCTGTCGGTGACGCCATTCCTGAACCAGGTGGACGAGGTTCTGGGCGTTGTTGCGACCATCGTTGAGGATGCGCAGCGCGATTAAACCCGCATGGCCATGCCTGAAAAGACAGGTACGCGATGCTTTCCGTGCAGCCGGAAAGCAACTATTAATGGTTTCTTAAGGAGATCATTATAATTATCGGGTTCAACGACCATGACGGAGGAGCTTGGCTTGTCCGATCCACAGCATACTGACGGGCTGTCCATTACATTGACCCACGCATCGCCCGGTGCGCCTTGGGTGCCCATTGCGCTGGTCATTTCAAAGCCGGAGCATCGGCACCGGATCACCTTCACACGAGAACGTCCGCTGGAAGAGGTCTTTTGCCCGGAAATCAGTGACCGCATCTTTGCCGTTCTGCAGGAGTTCTCGCGCAACAAATCTGACGGCGTGTTCAGCAATCCAGATGAAGAAATTCAGCTGCCTGGTCTGTCCCTCAAGCAATTGCGGGTGCTGTATTCGCACTACGATGATCAGCCTAACCGCGCCCTGGTGCGTTTTGCGGCCGTAGCGGGCAACCCGCACCGGGCCCTGAAAACCGAGGATGGGTTCAGCTATCCGTTGGAGGCATTGACCAGCCAGGTGTACCGAGATGCGCTGGATTGGGTGCTGCTGCCCGCGATCAATGCCGTGGCGATCGAGGATATGTCGATCCTGACGGAGGATCACGAGACCAAGCTGGAAGCGGCGATGGATCAGCTCCGCTCGTCCAAGGATCGGCTGCTGTTCCAAGTGGAGCTCGTCAAACGCGAATTGACCAGGCTGGAGAGCCGGGCCTATTCGAAACATCTTGAGAACCGTCCCCTTCTGGCTGCGGAACCGGAGCAGGAGGAATTTCGGACCATGAAGGCGCTGCGTCGCCTCGACGACTAAGGTGCGCCAAAGCCGCCGCCGCCCGGGGTTTGCAGGATAAACACATCGCCGGGCAGCAATTCCGCTTGATCATTGCCCTGTAGCTTCTCGGTTCGGCCATCCGCGCGTTGAACGGCGTTGATGCCAATGCCTCCTGGCCCGCCGCCGGCTGCCCCGTGGGGCGGGACAGTGCGATGCGAGGTCAAAGTGGTCACTGTCATCGCCTCATCAAAGCGCAAGCGCCGCGTGATCCCTTCCCCGCCGGTCCAGCGCCCCTGCCCGCCGGACCCTGTGCGGATCGAGAATTCCTCCACCGTCACTGGAAATCGCGTCTCCAGCACTTCGGGGTCGGTCATGCGCGTGTTGGTCATGTGGGAATGCACGGCAGAGGTGCCGTGGAAGCCGTCGCCCGCGCCGGTGCCGCCGCAGATGGTCTCGTAGTTCTGGTAGGTGGAATTGCCGTAGACGAAATTGTTCATCGTCCCTTGGCTGCCCGCAATCACACCTAGGGCACCATAGAGCGTGTCGGCGATGGATTGGCTGACCTCGGTATTGCCCGAGATGACCGCCGCCGGATAGGCCGGGTTGATCATGGAGCCTTCGGGCACGATCAGGTTGAGCGGTTTCAGGCACCCCTCGTTCATCGGGATGTCGCTGCCCACAAGGGTGCGGAAGACGTAGAGGACGACTGCGCGGCAGATCGCCAAAGGCGCGTTGTAGTTGAATTCCGATTGTGGCGAGGTGCCAGTGAAATCGAGTGTCGCCTCGCGGGCTTGCTTGTCGACAGTGATGGCGACCTTGATCTGCGCGCCGTCATCCATCGGATAGGTGAATTGGCTGTCTTTCAGGACGTCGAGGACGCGACGCACGCTTTCTTCGGCATTGTCCTGCACATGGCCCATATAGGCGTGGATCGTCTCCAGCCCGAATTGCTTCGTGATCTTGGTCAGTTCCGCCACACCAGTGGCGTTGGCTGCGATCTGCGCGGCAAGGTCCGCCATGTTTTCTTCGATGTTTCGGCACGGATAGTCGCCCGAGGCCAGAAGCGCGCGGGTTTCGGCATCGCGTAAGGTGCCCTGTTTCGACCAGCAGGAAGTTGTCGATGACCACCCCTTCCTCGGTGATAACGCGGCTGTCTGGCGGGGCGGAGCCGGGGGTCTTGCCGCCGATATCGGCGTGGTGGCCGCGCGAGGCGACAGTGTAGACGATCTCGCCCCCATCAAAGACCGGCGTGATGACGGTGACGTCCGGCAAGTGCGTGCCGCCGTTGAAGGGGTTGTTCATCATGAACACGTCGCCGGGGCGGATCTTGCCTTCGTTCAGGCGCAGAATGGTGCGGACGGATTCCGACATGGAGCCCAGGTGGACGGGCACATGCGGTGCGTTCGCGACAAGATCGCCGTGCTGGTCGAAGATGGCGCAGGAAAAGTCGAGCCTTTCCTTGATGTTGACGGAATAGGCGGTGTTCTGGAGGGTGGCGCCCATCTGCTCGGCGATCGACATGAAGAGGTTGTTGAAGACCTCCAACATGACCGGATCGACGGCGGTGCCGATGGCCTCGGCCCGTTCCAGCGGCACGATGCGTTCCAGTAGAAGATTGCCGCCCGCCACACAGGTCGCGCGCCAGCCTTCTTCTATCATATTGGTGCCGGTGGGTTCGGTCAGGATGGCGGGGCCGTCGACATGGGCGCCGATTTTCAGGGTGGCGCGGTCGACCAACGGCACGTCGCGGAAGGCACCGCAGGTGTAGAGGCGGACATCGAAGGGCGCTGTGCCCGCGCCGTCGGGGTCCGGCATGGAAACACCTTCGCCGGTCTGACCCACGGCCTCGGCCACCAGAACGTCGAGCAGGAGGTCGGAGGTGTCGGGTTCGAACCCGAAGCGTTGTTTGTGGGCCTCGACGAAATCGGCGGTCATCTGGGCCGCGTCGCCGAAGGGAACCTCCAACGTTTGCTGCGCACCACGCGGGCGGATATGGGCGGTCGCGATGATCTGGATTTGATCGTCGGCCATGCCCTGCCCCGCGACTTCCGCGCGGGCGAGGTCGGAGAGCGCGGCCATATCGGCGGTTGCGTCCTGCGGCGATGGACGCGCCGATCTGGCGTTCCTTCATGGCGCGGATATCGGCGAGCCCCATGCCGAAGGCCGACAAGACCCCGGCGAAGGGGTGGATAAAAATCCGTTCCATTCCAAGGGCGTCGGCCACCAGACAGGCGTGCTGCCCCCTGCCCCGCCGAAGCAGTTCATCGTGTAGCCCGTCACGTCATAACCGCGCTGGACGGAGATCTTCTTGATCGCGTTGGCCATGTTTTCCACGGCGATGCGCAGGAAGCCTTCGGCGAGGTCTTCGACCGATTTGTCGGTGCCGATCTCGGCGCGCAGCGCCTCGAATTTCTCACGCACCACATCAGCGTCCAGAAGCTCATCGCCGTTGGGGCCGAAGACAGCGGGGAAATGGGCAGGTTGGAGTTTTCCCAGAAGGACGTTGCAATCGGTCACGGTAAGCGGGCCGCCACGGCGATAGGCGGCGGGACCGGGGTTGGCGCCTGCGGATTCGGGGCCAACCTGCATCCGGCCATCACGGTAACTGAGGATCGAGCCACCGCCAGCGGCGACCGTGTGGATCGACATCATCGGTGCGCGCATACGGACGCCCGCGACCTCGGTCTCGAAACCGCGTTCGTACTCGCCCGCGTAATGGCAGACATCGGTGGAGGTACCGCCCATGTCGAAACCGATGAGCTTGTCTGTGCCCCAGCGCTTCGGCGGTGCGGACCATGCCAACGACGCCGCCTGCGGGGCCGGACAGGATCGCATCGCGGCCCTGGAACAGGCTCGCGTCGGTCAGCCCGCCATTGGATTGCATGAACATCAGGCGGGTGTCCGCGCCGAGGGCGGAGGCCACCTGATCCACGTAGCGGCGCAGGATCGGGGAGAGGTAGGCGTCGACCACCGCCGTGTCGCCCCGGCCCACCAGTTTGATCAGCGGGGAAGCTTCGTGGCTGAGCGAGATTTGGGTGAAGCCAACCTCGCGCGCGATGTCACCTAGGGTCTGTCTCATGGCCGGGGAAGCGGTAGGAGTGCATCAGCGCGATGGCGACGGAACTGTAGCCGTCTTCGTAGGCCGTCTGCAGCGCGGCGCGGGCGGTGTCGGCGTCCAGCGGGGTCTCGACATTTCCTTCGGCGTCCAAACGCTCGGTGACTTCCACCACGTCTTCGTAAAGCAGTTCCGGCAACTCGATGTTGAGGTCGAACAGGCGCGGTCGGTTCTGGTATCCAATGCGCAAGAGATCACCGAGACCTTGGGTGATGAGCAGGAGCGTGCGTTCGCCCTTGCGCTCCAGCAACGCGTTGGTGGCGACGGTTGTGCCCATTTTCACGGCATCCACCGCGCCGTCTGGGATCGGATCGGTCATGGACAAACCCAGCAGCGTGCGTACGCCATGGACGGCGGCATCACGGTAGGCTTCCGGGTTCTCAGACAGCAGCTTGTGCGTGTGCAGCGCGCCCGCGGGGTCCTTGGCCACGATATCGGTGAAGGTGCCGCCACGGTCGACCCAGAATTGCCAGCTCATCGGAGGGTTCCTCTTCGTTTGCGGGCCGTTTGGACCGCATTGGTTCAATGTTCACAAGGGGTTTGAGCGCTATTCCAGCGCGTTCGGGCAGCCAGAGCGCGATGTCAGGCAGCCAGATCAAAGCGAAGGCCATGGCCAGCATGACCAAGCAGTATGGGAGCGCGCCGAGCATGACTTCGTTGAGTGAGCCGGACTTCCGTGCGCCCTGGACGACGTAGAGGTTCAGGCCAACGGGTGGGGTGATCAGGGCCATCTCGATCAGCACGATCATCAGGATGCCGAACCAGATGACGTCATAGCCCTGCGCCAGCACCATGGGCACGATGATCGGGATCGTGACGACCATGAGCGAGAGGGTTTCGATGAAGAAGCCGAGCACGATGTAGAGGACGACGACGACCATGATGAAGCCCATCGGGCCGAGGCCGAGGCCTTCCATGAATGCGGTCAACTCGCGGCCGAGCCCGGCGGACGAAAGCGTGAAGTTCAGGAAAGACGCGCCGATGATGATCAGCATGATCATGGAGGTGATCTTGACGGTGCCCAGAAGGCTGTCGCGCATCATGGTCAGCGAAATGCCACCGAAGGCGGCGGCGATCAGAAGGGCGCCGGCGACGCCTACGGCGGCGGCCTCGGTCGGGGTGGCCCAACCGCGATAGATGGAGCCTACGATCAGGCCGAACAGTATCAGGATCGGGATCAGGTCCAGCAGCGCGCGGGCCATTTGCGCGAAGGGAAAGAGGCGGCGTTGTCCGCCGAGGTCGGGGCGGATGGTGCAGATGATCGCGGTGACGATCAGGAAGGCGAGCGCCAGGGCAAGGCCGGGGATCAGGCCCGCGAGGAAGAGTTGCGGGATGCTGGATTGGGTCAGGAAGCCGTAGACGATCAGGTTGATCGAGGGCGGGATCATGATGCCGAGCGTGCCACCGGCCGCGATGGCGCCGGAGAAGAGCTTGGGGTCGTAGCCCAGTTTCTCGGCCTGCGGCATGGCGACAGTTGCGACGGTCGCCGCCGTGGCAACGGACGAGCCGGAGGTAGCGGAGAACATCGTGGCTGTGGCGACGTTTGCGTGGACCAGCCCGCCGGGCAGCCAGCTGACCCAGCGGTCGAGGGCTGCATAGGTGCGGGTGGCGACGCCGGAGCGGACGAGGATTTCGCCGAGCAGAACGAAGAAGGGGATGGCGATCAGCGTGGCCGAGTTGGAGGACGACCAGACCATGTTTCCCAAGCCGCGCGTCAGCGGGAAGGACGAGAAGAACTGATCGACGCCGAAGCCGAGAAGGAACAGCACGATGCCGACGGGGATCGACAGGGCGAGGAGCGCGAGGAGGCCAGCGGAGACATAGGTGATCATTGCAGGCTGTCCTGTTCTGCGAAGGCACCGGCGAAGGGCTCGGTCTCCGGTCCCCTGCCCTTGGCGACCAGAAGGATGGCGCAGAGTGTCACGAGGCAAGACATCAGCGCGAACCAGACCCAGCCCGCAAACCACGGCACCTGCACCCAGGCGAGCGGCGTGGCGAGCGGTGTGTTGGCGCGGGAGCCGTTGGTCAGCGCCCGTTCCACCACGGGCCAGCATTTGATGGCGACAGTGACGACAACGGCGGACATGGTGATGAGCGAGAAGACGTCAAACAGCGCCTTGGCCTGCGGCCCCGTGCGGGACCGCAGAAGATCGATGCGGATATGGCCCAGTTCCAGAAGGGCGTAGGCCATGCCCCAGCTTGTCGCCAGCGCGATGGCGTAGCCCGCCAGCTCCTCCGACCCGCCGAAAGAGGCATGGAATTGGCGCAGGATGATGTCGAGCACGACGAACCCGGCCATCCCCAGCAGGCCAATGCCCACCAGCAGGGCCACGGCGCGGTTGATCCGGCGCAAGCGGTCGATCAAAGCCAATTCCATGATTATGCTTTCTTATCAGTTGGGTAAGGTAGGGTTGCAACCTTGCAACCCTATCTCATTAGCGGCGATTACTCGATGGTCACGCCGACGACTTCACCGACCGAGGCATTCCAGCGCTCAGCCCAGTCGCCACCAGCCCGCTCGGCCCAATCGGGCAGAACCTGCCTGACGAGCACTTCGCGCGCGCGGTCGAAGTCGGCGTCGGACACCTCCACCAGCACCATGTCGCGCGCGTCGCCTGCCGGGCACTCGCCATTGCCGGTCAGGCAGGCGATGTCATTGACCAGCGCATCTTGTGCGGAGGCCCAGGCGGGGTCTTCAAAGCCCGAGGCGATCTCGGCCTCGATCGTGGCCTGAACCTCGGCCGACAGGCCATCCCAACGGTCAGCGTTCATCGCGGTCACGACGCTGTCCCAGCCGCCAAGGGGGATCGGGAGAAGGTGCGTGGAAACCTCCCACCAGCCGGCGGAATAGCCCGAGCCTGCGCCGGTGACTGCGCAATCGACAACGCCGTTCTGAAGCGCACCCGGCACTTCGGAGAAGGAGACGTTCACGCCCTCAGCCCCGAGCGCCTCAAGGAAGATCGCCGTCATCCGGCCCGAGGCGCGGACTTGCAGCCCTTCGAGGTCGGCCAGGCTGTTGATCTCGGCATTGCAGAAGACGACCTGCGGCGGGTACGGCGCAATGGCGAGGACTTCGGCGTTGAAGCGGTTGCGGAAGATCTCTTCGACCATGGGCCGTGCCGCATCGACCATAGCGCGCGCCTCATCCGCGGTCAGCGCGAGAAGCGGCACGTCGAGGCCTTCCAGCTCGGGCGCATCGCCCACGGCATAGTCGGCCACGGTCATGGCGACGTCATAGACGCCCTGCCCCAGCAGCGGATAAATCTCGGACAGGCCAAGGCCCATCTGGTTGTGGGTGGTCAACTCGACGTTGAAATCGCCAGCGCCGGGCAGAGCTTCGGTCCAGAACGGCGCCTCATACTGATTGTGGAGCGGCAGGGACGACCAGCTGCCCACAACGTTGAAATCTTCGGCCTGTGCCGCGCCTGCAAGCGCAGTTGTGGCGGCCAGGATGCCTAGGGTCTTTTTCATGGATCTTTCTCCTGTTGGGTCTGTCATGTATCTGAATAAATTGGCGTTTCCGCGTCTTCCGCCACATCCGCAATGAGCATGTGGCCGGGGGAATGGGTGATGCAAAGCGGCAGTTTGGCCTGCAAAAGCACATTCTGGGGCGTCACCCCGCACGCCCAGTAGACCGGCACTTCGCCCGCGCGCACCTCGACCGGATCGCCGTAATCGGGCGCATCCAGCGAGGCGATGCCAAGCGCCTTCGGATCGCCCGTGGCAATCGGCGCGCCATGGGCCTGCGGATAGCGCGCGGAGATCATGTGAGCGTCCCCCACCCTGTCTTCCGGGATCGGTCGCATGGTGATGACCATCTCGCCGCCAAATGGCCCCGCACTTTGCAGCGCGATGTTGGAGCGGAACATCGGCACGTTGCGCCCCTGTTCGATGTGGCGCACCGGAATGCCCGCCCGCATCAAGGCGTTCTCGAAGGTAAAGGAACAGCCTAGGGCGACCGTCACCAGATCGTCGGCCCAAAGGTCCGTGATGTCCGTGACCTCGCCCGACAGAACGCCGTCGCGAAACACGCGGTACTTCGGCACGTCAGTGCGGATGTCGATGTCGCGGCCCAGGGTCGGCAGAGTTGGATCACCGGTTTCGCTGACGCCCACGACGGGACAGGGTTTGGGGTTGCGTTGACAAAAGCGCAGGAAATCGAGGGCGTAGCGTTCTGGCAGGATCGCGAGGTTGCATTGCAGCTTTCCCGGCGCAAGGCCCGCAGTGTGGCCGACATGGGCGCCCGTGCGTATGCGCTGCCGAATGTCCCAAGCGCTGTCCTGGATTGTGTCGGATGGCATGGCCATCAGATCCCCCTGTTTGGTGGGCGCAAGGCTTGCACAGGAACCTTCATCCGTTCAAATTATCATTTTTGATAAAGAGTGATCGAATTTTTGGATGTCAATCCGGGTGAAGGCGGTGCCAGGCGGCTGCCACCTCGGCCGCGATCTCTGCGGACGCCTCAACCAGAACCGATCGCGGCTCGGCCAGATAGGACGCGGTGAATTCCAGCGGTGACAGGGGCAGATCGGGGTCGAACTCCACGATTTCGCCCGCCTGCATGAACGGCCCGGCCAAGACCTTTGGGTAAGGCCCAACCGCAATCCCGGCGGCAATCATGCGCAGGCTGGCCGAGAGCGATGCAGAGGTGAACACCCGCATTTTGGGGCCGACCCGCTGCGACAGGGCGCTGGTCAGTTCGCGGTGTGGGCGCGTCCGGCTGGAATAGGAAATTACCGGCGTTGTGCCCAGATCCGGTTCCGCCAGGTGGGCCGCGCGATACCAGTGCAGGTCAAAGCGCGGCAGGGGCACGTTCTTGACCGAAAACTCCGAAATTGGCCCCATCAGAAAGGCAAGATCGAGCCGCCTTTCCACCAACCCATCCCGCAACGCGCCGGAAATGTCGACTGTCAGATCAACGTTCACGCTGGGGTAGCTGTTTGAAAAGGCTTGTAGAAATTCGGGCAACCAGGCTTGCGCGATGGTCTCGGAGGCCCCGACGCGGAACAACCCCTCGACCTGCGCGGAGGAGCCCACGCGATGCTTGATCTCTTCTTCAACGAACAGCATCTGCTCGGCATAGGTCAGCAATTGTTGGCCATGCTTGGTCAGGATCAACTTGCCTGTCCCACGCTCGAACAGCGTGACCTGAAGCTCATCTTCAAGGTTGGCGATCCGGGTCGAGACCGCGGGTTGGGATAGGTGCAGCCGTTCAGAGGCCTTGCGAAAGCCGCCCAGGCGCGCGACCCAAAGAAATGTGCGAATTTGTTCGAACGTCACGGCGCGAAACCCGGCAAAGGTCAGTCCTTGATCTTGCGGACGGGATCAAGAAGCCCCGCGTTGCGCAAGGTCAGGTTCGGGTATTCAGGATCGTTGAGGTAGCGGTCGATGGTGAACCCGCCTTCCAGTTTCTCCAAAGCGGTTAAATGCGCCTTGGCATCGTCGAAGTCACCGGAATGGGCACAAAGGGCAACCAACTGACGGCGGGGCGCGATGAACGTCGGCGATTTGGCGGCTGAGCTGTGGGATGTGGCGCGCGCTTCATCCAGGCGCCCTGCCCCGATGCAAACCAGCGCATGGTAGAGGTCCCACAGATGGCTGAGTTCGTCATTGGCCGCAGCCGTGCGGCAGCTGGAGGACATGGCATAGGCCTTTTCGGCATCCCCCACGGCAGAATGCGCCAAGGCAAGGGTTTGCCGGGCAAACAGGCTGTTGGTGTTCTGCGACAGGGCGGTCTTGGCCAGTTCCGCCGCCGGGCGCAGATCGTCTTCCAGCATGAAACGCGTCAGGGCGACCAAGGCGACCGCCAGACTATTGCCGCCCGACAGGTTAAGCGCATCGGAGGCCAGTTGATCGACCTCATCCCGCCAGCCCTGGGCATCGCCATCCACCGCCTCGACCAGTTGCGCCATGCGGACAAAGGCGCGCCAGGCCAGGAAGACGCCGTTGCTGTCCACCTCATAGGCGCGTTGGAAGTTTTCGTTGGCCTCGGCCAGCCCTTCGCCATCCAGGCGTTTGAGCTGTCGGCGCGCGAGGCTGGAAAAGCCCATGGCCGCCGCTTCTGGCCGGTGCAGGTCGATATGGCTGGCCAGACGTGCCGGCACCTGCGCCGAGGCGGCGTTCACGATGCCATGGATCGCGTCGGATTGCAGGAGGTCCGCCGACGTGCCGGGCACTGTGAGATGTTCTGAGAAAAGGACACGGCCACTTGCCCCTCTTCCACACGGATGAAGGCCACGGCGCGCCCGCCGTCATTGGCCGTGTCGCACCGGATTTCGAGGTCTGGCACCAGATCCGGATCGTTGCGAGATGCGCTGACATATCGTGCGGCGCTGAAATTCTGTTCAATCCCGCGGGCTACGGTGTCGGCCAAGACACGCCCAACCACGTTCTCGGTGACGGAGCCGATTTCCGAGACAGCCGAGCGGATCGTCACGACATTTTGCAGCGGTCGTGCCGCGGCGGGCGCCGCGGGCACGCGGGCCGTGCCGTCATACCGGCTGCGCGCCTCAGATAACCATTGCTCGAACGCTTCGTCGCGCACGTCGAAGCCTTCCAGAAAGGCGCGCCCCGGTTCCCGCAATGGGCTGTTTGGGTCAATGTCGGTATCCACGGCCTCGGCGTTGAGCCACACATCGCCGCGGTCAGAGTGCAGAATGTCCACCGTATCGCCGAAGGCAGACCGCAACTCACTCAAGCTTTGGCGCAGTGAACCGCTGGCCTGACTGGGCGCGCGGTCACTCCAAAGCATAGCCTCCAACCACCGCCGTCCCCGGCGCATGGTCGTCGTCTCGGCCAGCAAAGCAACAATGCCCCGCGCCTTCTTGCCTTTCGGCGTGAGGTCGCGGCCGTTGCTGTCGATCACAGCAAACGTTCCAAAGAACCGGATTTTCACACGGTTTTTCAACAGCTTTCCCGGAGCAGCCCCTTTACTCGCCCCCATGGAGCCAGAAACCGCAATAAATCGCAAATTTTTCGTGAAAAAGTATGCAAGTTCCGCCGAGCGTTGACGCATTGACGCAACGGCAATCATCCTCCGCTCCGGGCAACTCGCTTCAGTGAAACAGGATTGGGGGTAGATATGGCAACCTATGCAGGACGTGCGGGACGCGCCGGTCGGGCTGGACGAGCCGGGCGCGCAGGACGGGCCGGTCGCGCAGGACGGGCTGGTCGCGCCGGACGCGCAGGGCGTGAGGATTCTGGGTGACGTCGATGGCCTGCTGTCTTCGGCATTGATGAGCCACCGCGAAGGGGTCGCGCCCTACTGGACCGGCGATATTGATCCCGGCACCACGCCCAATAACGTGCTCGACAACCGCACTGCCGGTGAGAAGCTGGAGGCGTTGTCGGACATTCCGCGCGAGGTTGTGATCGACGACCAACTGTTCGCGCGCTTTGCGGTTTCGGGCAGCGAACTTCACAGCACGCTGATTGATCCGGCCAATCCGCTGGTCACGCTCAACCGGCCGGACAATGCCTATTTCGCCAATACGCAATTGCCGATGGTGCGCGATGCGGCGGACCTGCGCGCAGACCGGATTGACGAGATCCTGATGCAGACCGAGGATATCACCTCCTTCTTCGGCGCAGTTCTATTGCTGGACTGGTCGCGCAGTGACTGGATTTTGAGCTGACGGAGGCGGTGGTCCGGTTGTGCGGATATATCGAGTTCCCGTTCAAGTTTGTCTTCGACGTGCCGCGTCCGTCCCTTCTGTCCTCGAAGGTGATGCCGGTGATCGACACGCCGACCCACGGCGCCTGGCCATCGGGCCACGCGACGGAGTCCTTCGCATTGGCAACCGTTTTGGCGGGTCTTGTCGATCGCAAGGCAGGCAATGTGGGCCGGTTCGACATGAACGACGCAACGCGCGACGTGAACGGGTCCGCCCGGATGCTGATGCGCACGGCCATGCGGATTTCGGACAATCGCACGGTCGCGGGCGTCCACTATCCCCATGACAGCTTGTGCGGCCTCGTTCTGGGCGTGACACTTGGGCGAGGCGTTGGTGAACTGGCTTTCGGGCGCTGGTGAGACGGCGGTTCGTACGCTGGATCTGCCGGGGCCGGCGAACCCGATCCATGATCTGACGGAAGACAGTGTACGGGTTTTGCTTGGCGATGCCGCCCCAAACCCACCGCCGCCGCCAAACGCCGTCCCGTTGAACGCGCCGGTCGACGATGTCAGTGCGTATCTTTGGCAGAAGGCCCTGGGCCAGATGCCTGAGCTTTCCTAAAAGGCCGTTGGCGATGCCCCTGTGCGTCAGGGGCGTCGCCGGATGGCGGGCGTATCAAGCAAAGTGCGCTGGCCCAAACGGGGATCGGAGACCGGATGGGGCACATCCGGCAGATGCGCAACACCCAGCAATTGGTTGACCAGATCACGGGACGCCGTGGCGCATGCCGTGCTGCTGCCCGACAGGCGCGCATTCCCGGCCGAGGTCAGCCCCGCCGCCGTGACGCCGGGGGCGTTGCGCTCCACCTCACTGATTGCGCTGAGGTCGGGGGCATGGCCGGACCAATCGGCCCCTTCGGCGCCGTAATATTCCGCAGGCTCTACCAGCAAATGCGCGGGCACCGCTGGATCACGGCGCACCAATGCACCGCCAACAGACAGGCGTCTGCTGTGTTGGATCGTTGAGAGCGCCGAATTGGTGCCCCGGCGCGTCACGCGCCCCGCCGCTTCATCGACGCCTTCGAAATCGCGGCCGACGGCATCCCAGGCGCGGGTCTCTTCCCCCTCCAACCGGGCCTGCCTTGCGCCCGTATTTCGGTCGGACGGGTCATCATCGCGCTGGACTTGCGCGGTCAGGTCCATGTCCTGCTTGCTACAATTGCGCAAGGTGATCTGCCACTGCCCGCTGGGGCATGTCCGCTCTGTGTCCGCGCGCGACCGCACAGTGGGCGCAAGCGCCAGCAAAAGGTAGGCAGGCTCCACCTGCCCCGCAAAGAGCGTGCGGGCGGGGATGTGATAGAGCCGTCCAAGCAGGCGGCCTGCATCGTCGATCAGGTCGGCAAACTGGCCCGCGAGCAATGTGAATTGGCTGGCCTGAAGACCACCGCGCGGGGCCGTGACACCCACTTCGATCTGGCTGTGATCCTGCGCCGGGCTCTGGTCCGTCAGCCGCATCTCCAGGAAGGATGGCGTGCGATCGTCCGGCTGGACGCGCAGGTTGAAGTCTTGCGACCCACCCGCCGCGATCGTGCTGCGGGCCACGACATTGTCGGAATATCCATTCCCAAATGGCACAACGAGGTGGACGTTCATGTGCAGCACCAGTTCGGCGACATCCATCAGGTGCGCGATAGCCTGTTCAATGAACGAGCGTCCGTTCTTGGGCCCCGCGATATAACCAAGGCTCATGTTCACAACCAGATCGACCGGTGTGCCCAGCCCCGCCAAAAGCGCGGTTTCGAGGATCAGCCACCGCAGGCCAATGAGAATATCGAAGTTCAGACGCGTGCCAGAGGTGTCGTCGAAACTCTCAGGCGCGACTTGAACGCCAAGGATCGGAACCTTGGTCATCGGATCGCCCGCATCGGCGCCGACGGCAAGATCGAGCATATGGGCCCCGTGGGTCTGCGCGCGGCCCAGCGAATGGCGGGTCTGGGGCGCATAGACGGCTTGCGCATAGTCACGGTAGGCGTCTTGCTCGGCCCGTTGAATGGGGCGCGACAGCTCCGCGTCGATCTGGGAGATGGTTTGCACGGACGCAGCCCCAGCCGCACCTGACAGCCAGAGCACCTTCTCAATCCGGCTGGCAGTGGGATAGCGGCGGGTGCGCCCGTGCAAGACCCCGATCCCGTCATCGATGATACCGAAGACGAGTTTCGGAGGGAGGAACGGATCGCGCGGTTCAACGCGGGTCAAATTCGGCAGGTTTTCCGCGTGCAGAGCAGGTTCCGACGGCGAGTGTCTCAAACAGGAGGCTTTTTCCTTGCCGGTGATCTTGTCGCGCAGATCAAGACGCCGATAGGCAAGCAGCTCAACCGTTGCGCGGGGCGACTTGATGGCATCTTGGAACTGAAGCTCCATCGGCGGAAGCCAGAAGCCCCCCTTGCGGCCCAGCGCATCGGCCTGCGCAAAGAAGTCGTCGCATTGAGAATAGTAGGGCCGGTTCACCCTTGGCGGTCATCACGCGCAGGAGCATCGGCTCCCAATAGGCGTCAAGCGTCCGGCAGGCCGGATCATTCAAGCCCGAAAGTTCAAGGGTCCAATCCCCGTAGCCGTTCCATCCGCGTGTTTTACCCATGATACCCCCGTCGGTGCACGCCTTCACTGTGCGGGCAGGACAGGTCTCAGTCCAATACGCACGTCCCGGCGATGCAGATTTTCACGCATTTCTAACAATTTTCACGCTGGTCGCGTTTTCTTGCGCAGCGATTGCGCAGGATTTGCGGTGCCCTGACGGGCGTCGCGCAGGCTGAAGCCATTGGAAGATAAGACCCTTTGACTGCCAATTTCTTTCAGATGTGGAGGCACATATGACCACCCAACACCATGGCATGAGCCGCTTTGAAACCCTGTCCAAGCATTGCGCCGATGCGCCGCTGCCGCCTTTGGCGCCGACCTTTGGGCGGATCGGGCCGGAAAATCCGGTCAGCGGCAATGACCCACACGGCAACGCATTCAACGCGGAGACCGTTACACAGGCGTTGATCGCCCTGACCGATGAGATGCGCCATACTGCTGGCGCGGAGCCTGAAAGCACAGCCGAGGCCGGGATGACCTTCTTTGGCCAATTCGTGGACCATGACGTCACCTTCGATGCCACGTCCGAGATCGGGCGGCTGGTATCCATCGGCTCGATCCGCAATGTGCGCACGCCGTCGCTGGATCTGGATTGCGTCTATGGCGCGGGGCCAGAGGCCTCGCCGCACCTCTACCACCCGGATCATGGTGGGTTCCTTCTGTTCGGCAATAGTGCAAACCCGCTTGATTTGGCGCGCAACCAGCATGGCACGGCCCTGATCGGGGACCCGCGCAACGATGAGAACCAGGTCATCTCGCAGCTGCAAGGCGCGTTTGTGTGCCTGCACAACATCGTCATGACCAAGGTTCTTGATGGCGATACGGAGCTTGTGGGCAAGATGTTGGCCCATGTTCCCGCGAGCGAGCTGGCCGCGATGTCCGCCGAACAGGTGGCCTTTCAGACCGCGCGGCGCGCCTGCCGCCTGCACTATCAGTGGGTGATCCTGCACGGCCTGCTGCCCGCCTTTGTCGATGCCGACGTGCTGGACAGCGTCAAGGCCAAGTTCGACCACGGATCGCTGCCGCATCCGTTTAAGGATGACAGCCCGGTCATGCCGATGGAATTCTCGGGCGCGGCATACCGGTTTGGGCATGCGACCGTTCAAAGCCAATACAGGTTGGCCAATGGAGGCCCGCTGTTTGACCTGTTCCAACTGGGACGGGCCGAATTCACCCATCGCCCGGGCGATCGCAATATCGAGTTCGATCAGTTCTTTGATGTTCCGGGATCGGCCGCATCGCAGCGGGCACGGCCAGTGGGCACGAACCTTGCCGATGCGATCTATATCCTGCCGTTCGTGGGCAGCGGCTTTACCGTGATCGACAAGATGGGCGGCACCTTCGATGTTGAGACGGGCGAGGCGCGCAAGCTGCCCCTGCGCAACATGATCCGCGACCGGTTCACGCTGCAGATGGCCTCGGGCCAGCAGATTGCGCGGCGCATGCATGTGGCCGAGCTGCCCGCGCCCGATACCCTCAAGCATCGCGGTATCACCAAGACGCCGCTTTGGTTCTACTGCCTGCAGGAGGGCAATACCCAAGGCGGCAAATTGGGCCCTGTGGGCGGAACGCTTGTGGCGACCGTCCTGATGCGGCTGCTGCACCTGAGCCCGGACAGCCTGCCCTGTTCGGCGCCTGATTTCGTGCCCTGCCCGCAGTTGGGTGCCGATGCTGATGGCACCTATTCCATGGGCCATCTGTTGCGGTTTGTTGAAAACAACCGTGCTCATATCGCTCATGCTGGCGATCTTGTGACGGGCTAGCCCGATCACAAGCGCGCGGTGCCCCGGTTGTCCCCTCTCCCGCCCCACCGGGGCACCCGCTCCTCTCTCTATCCCTCACGACAGCATCCGTTTCCCACACAAAAAGACCGGCGACTTCGCAAGGAGGTCGCCGGTCTTAAAGGTTTTGGTTCTCAAAAATAAAGCTTGTGCTCCCCACCCGACCGCGCCCCTGACGGAGGGCTTGGCAGATGGGCGAACACGAGGATCTCAAAGGCAGTCGACACCGGGCAAGAAAAGGGGTCCGGCGACAACCAGAGCATCCCATGCACGCGTTATCGGACCGCCAATTCGCCATCAAACCCGCGTTAATAATTTGCCGTCATGGCAATTTCTTAACGATTCAGATCCTGCAAAAGTCGGCCATGCCTGCGAGTTTGCTGGATAAGTTGCCCGAACGTGGTGATGCCCTGTGCCTGCAAGAGGGGCAAAAGGCAGACCAGTGCCTTGGCCGTCGCCTCGGCATCGCCCAGCGCGGTGTGCCTGCGCTCGGCGTCGATCTCGATCCCAAGGCGGGCGCACAGGGCATCCAGCGAATGCTCCGCATTTGTGCCAAAGACGATTGCGGACAAAAGAACCGTGTCCAGTACGGGATGGTCCCAGTCCACGCCCATCTTGTGTGCGCTCTTCCGTAGCAAGCCGATGTCAAACGGCGCGTTATGGGCCACCAGCACAGCGTCCTGCGCAAAATGCGACAGCATCCTCCCGCATGGTCGATACTCGGGGCGCCTGACACGTCATCGTCGGTAATCTTGTGGATTTTGGTGGAAGCCGGGGAATGGATCGACCGGGATCGACGTACGTGTCGATATGCTCACCCTCCACCACGCGCCCGCGCAAAACGCGGACGGCCCCGATTTGGATGATCTCATCCGCCTCAACCGACAGACCTGTCGTTTCAGTATCAAACGCCACATAACAGAGCGTATCGAGCGGCGAGCCCGCCAGGTCTGGGGACGTCTCCATCGTCAACAGGTCAAAATCGTAGACAAGCGGGCGCGCTGCGATCGGGGGGACGCGCCTTCGGGCGGGTCAATCACAAGCGTGTAGCCGCCATCCGTTTGCGCATTCAGCCGGGCATGAAAAACATGTGCCTTTGTAGTGTCTGTCAAACTTAGCGGCACATGCCGGGATCCGTCGCGCAAGGCTTCCATCGCCGTTTCAATCGCCGCACCCTCAAAATAGTCTGAGAGCCGGGCCTTAAGGCGCGGTGGGGCCACGCGCGCCAAAACGTCTGCCGCTTGACTGTCGTACAAAACGATCTCTGCCGCTTCATTCAGCAAGATCACGGCCATCGGAATGCCACTTAGGATCGCGGTCAGACGCGCGCGCTCTTGCGCCAGATGCTCGGTCTCAGCGGCCAATCGCGCGTCCGCCTCGGCCTGCGTGGCGAGTGCACGGGCCGACAGGGCCTCAGCCGCCGGGGCCAGATCACCCAGGTAGCGCCCGTCCTGCGTATCGACGCCGCTACCCGCTTGCGAATGGGCGCGCAGGCGCAGTTGCGCAGACATGTTCAGGATGGGTTTGGCGACGTTTTCGTCAAACAGCAGCCAGATGCCCAGGATCAGGCCGGTGTTGAGCAGCACGAATATCAGCAAGCTTGTCACAAACGGATCACCGCGACTGGCACCGAACCAGATCGCCGCCCCTGCAACCACCGCCCCGCCCAGTGCCAGCAGGCAAAAGAACAGGAAGATGCGCAGGCGTAAGGACAGCAGGGTGAGCATCCTAGGTCTCACAAACCAATGCGAGGATCGGATCGTCTTCGGGCATCCCCTCCCACGCAGGGTCAACAACTGCGCCGTCTTCATCGAATTCAGCGCCGTCGATCAGCAGGGCCGACCGGGCGCCCGCGCAATCAAACAGCATCGGGGCCTGGTTCACAGGCGACCAACGACCAAAGAAGTAGAGGTCCGCAAGGCGCTGATCGGGGAACGCGGCGTTGGTGCGGGCGGTGCCGGTATCAACCGCGACGAAGCGTTCGACATATGGGTAAAGGCGCGTCCAGGGGCGGAACCAGCTTTGGTTTTCCACCGTCATGGCGATCTCGATGCCGTCGGGCAGTTCGTCAGCCGTGCGGTCAAACCAGGTGTATTCGTTGGATACAGTCATCGCCAGCATCCCCAAACCCGCCGCGACCGGCATGATCCAGCGCGGCAAGCGGCGCCCCGTGACCCGGTTCAGCAGCATGGCGATCCCGGCGCACGCAATGCCAGCAAAGACGGTGGCGATCAATTCGATGAACATCAGCTGAGTGCTCCCTTCCCGGACCCGGCGGCAGATTGCATGGTCTTTACCACGACAAACGCATCGCGCAGGTGACTGCGTTCGAAATCAGACAATGCCGCAGGATCAAGGTAATTATCCGGCGCAAGGCCTGCCTTGATCTGGCTCACTTGATCTTCGAGCCGCATGGTGGCGATCAGGTCATAGGCCTCCAATAGGTCTGCCCCTCCGCTTGGTGACACCAAACTTCCCTCCATTGCGGCCTCAAGTCGGGCGCGTGTGTTCACGGGCGCCAACTGCCCTTGCAGCGCGTAGATACGGCCCAGATCGGTGATCGGCACGACGCCATTGTGCTTCAGGTCAAGCTGGTTGCGATGCTCGCCCGCCCGTATGGTCGCCAAGCCGCGCAAAAGCCCGAGCGGCGGATGATGCTTGAGAGAATTGGCCACCATATGGGCCACGAAAATCGAATTGGCCGATGCTTTCTTGAGGGTCTCGGCCTGGAGCCCGTCGAACAGGCTGGCATCCCCCCCGATGGGCCGCAGGTCGAACATGACGGAGGCCAGCATCTGCGCCTCTGGGTTGGGCCGGGCGATCCAGCCGTCGAAATAGTTGCGCCAGACCGACAGCTTCTGCCGCCAGCGCGGGTTTGTGGCCATCATTTCGCCGGGGCAATAGACATAGCCGATGGTGTTGAGGCCCTCGCAGACAAACCGCGCCAGCGCCTCGAAATAGGGCATATCCACCTCGGTCACATCGTCTGAGAGGATCAAACAATTGTCCTGATCCGACACGCCCGTTTGTTCCTGCCGCCCCTGGCTGCCGCAGGCGAGCCAGAGATAGGGAGCGGGCGGCGGGCCCAGTTCGGCCTCGGCCAGTGCCAAAAGACGACGCGTCGCCGTATCTGCGATGTCGGTGATCAGGCGCGTCACCACCTCGTGCCGCGCGCCTGCGCTGATCAGTTGCACCAGAAGCTGCGGGATCTCAGCCGTGGCGCGCGCCATCTGCGCCGCGTCTTGCGCATTCGCTACACGGCCCACCAGATCAGCCGACGTCATCGCCTGCGCGCGGGTCAGGTCGGTTTGCGTGACGATGCCGACAAGGCGGTCCCCTTCAACAATGGGAACATGGCCGATGCCGCGTTCAACCATAAGATGCAGGACATCCGTCACCAATGCAGCCGGGCCAAGTGTCAAAGGCGCTTTGGACATGATCGTCGAAACCGGTGCCGTTGGGTCGGCGCCCTCAACGATCACTTTTCCATTCATGTCACGCAGGGTGACGATGCCTTTGAAGGCTTCCGCCTCCACGATGCAGACGGAGGATATCCGGTGCGCATACATCTTTGACGCAGCCTCACGGATCGTCGCATCCAGACCGCAGACCACCGGATCGCGGGTCATCAGAGCGTCTACGGCCATTGTCGTCAGATCTTGCCGATGCGGCTGCGCACGGCGCGTGCGGTCAAAGAATTTCGAGATTGCCTTATGCTCTGCGATCAGTCGGGTCAGCATATCCGCCGGGATGCAGATCATGCTAGCATCTGACAGGATCGTTGCGGTCCGACTGGCCCGCTCGCCGCGCAGGATCGCCCGTTCGCCGAACGAATTGCGGGGCCCCAGTAGGGACAGGGTCGCGCCGGTCTCGTCAAAAACCTCAACTTCGCCAGCGACCAAAAGGTACAGAAATTCAACGACATCGCCGGTTGCGAAGATCGTCTCGCCCGCCCGCATGTCCTGGATCGAACAGACGGCTGCCAGGTCCAACAGGTCGGGTTCAGCCAGGCTATCGTAGGGATGAACGGAGGCGAGATAGCGCGTCAGTTCTGCCGAAAGGGACATGTCGCGTCTCCGGGATGATACGGTCCTGCCCGCCCCGGAGGACGGACAGGCTCGGGTCGTAATATAGGCACCGCCGTGTGGGAGAGGTCACGGCGATGCCCTTGGGCCTTAGTGGTCGCTTGCCGCACCTGCACCACGAGGATGCGGACACTTTCCACCAGGTCCTTGATGTGCTGCGGCGTTTCCTTCGTCATGCCGGAGACGATGTACGCCACCGCGAAGTTCACAGCCGCACCGATTGCGCCGAACGAGGTCGACTTGATCGGCCCAAGCAGCGGATCCGCATCCGTGAAGGAGTTGGTGTCCGGAATGAACAGCCAGCCCTTGTGCAGGAAGATGTAGACCAGCGTCGTCACAAGGCCCGCCAACATGCCTGCAACCGCCCCAGTGTTGTTGATGCGCTTGGAGAAGATGCCCATCATCAGTGCCGGGAAGATCGAGGCTGCCGCCAAGCCGAAGGCCAAGGCCACGGTTTGCGCCGCAAATCCTGGCGGGTTCAGACCCAATAGGACCGCCACCACAATCGCCGCTGCCATCGAGATCCGCGCTGCAAGCAGCTCGGACTTCTCAGACATATTCGGCGTCAGCTGCCCCTTTAGAAGGTCATGGGAGACCGCCGAAGAGATCGCCAGCAACAGACCCGCCGCCGTGGACAGCGCCGCCGCAAGACCGCCCGCTGCCACAAGGCCGATCACCCAACCGGGAAGGTTGGCAATCTCGGGGTTGGCCAGCACCAGGATGTCGCGGTTGAAGTTGGTCAGCTCATTGCCTTCCCAACCGGCAGCATCGGCGCGGTCCTGAAGATCAGGGTTCGCGTCGTTGTAGTACTGGATCATGCCGTCGCCATTGCGATCTTCCCACCCCAGAAGGCCGGTGGCCGCCCAGGTGCCCATCCAGGCATAGTCGGGATCGTTCTCGATGGTCTCAACGCTGACAGCATCGCCGCCCGTGCCGTTTGGCCACATCATCTCGGAGATATTCAGGCGTGCCATGGCACCCACGGCAGGAGCCGTAAGGTAAAGCAGCGCGATGAACACCAACGTCCAACCGGCCGACCAACGGGCGTCAGACACTTTGGGCACCGTGAAGAAGCGCATGATGACGTGGGGCAGACCCGCGGTGCCGATCATCAGCGACAGGGTGAAGAGCACCATGTTGATGGTCGAGCCATGGGCGGCGGTATATTCGTTGAAGCCAAGATCGGTGACGATCTGGTTCAGCGTGGCCAGAAGCGGCTCACCCTCAGCCGTGTTGCCGAACAGGCCCAGTGCCGGGATCGGATTGCCGGTCAGTTGCAGCGAGATGAAGACCGCCGGGATCGTGTAGGCGGTGATCAGAACGCAATACTGCGCCACCTGGGTGTAGGTCACACCCTTCATGCCGCCAAACACGGCGTAGGCGAAGACCACACAGGCCCCGATGAGCAGACCCCAGAAGGCGTCAATCTCAAGGAAGCGGCCAAAGGCGATGCCCACGCCCTGCATCTGACCGATCACGTAGGTGATGGAGGCCACCAGCAGGCAGATCACAGCAACCATGCGCGCAGTCTTGGAATAGAACCGATCGCCGATGAACTCAGATACGGTGAACTTGCCGAACTTGCGCAGGTACGGGGCAAGCAGCAGGGCCAGAAGCACGTAACCGCCCGTCCAACCCATCAGGAAGCTGGAATTGTCGTAGCCGGTGAACGCGATCAAGCCCGCCATCGAGATGAACGAGGCTGCAGACATCCAGTCTGCCGCTGTGGCCATGCCGTTGGTGACCGGGTGAACGCCGCGCCCGGCGGCGTAGAATTCTGAGGTCGAACCCGCCCGGGCCCAGACCGCGATGCCGATGTAGAGCGCGAAAGATGCGCCTACAAACAGCAGGTTAAGGGTAAACTGGTCCATGGCTGATTACTCCTCATCCACGCCATATTGCTTGTCGAGTTTGTTCATCCGCCAGGCGTAGAAGAAGATCAGTGCCAGGAAGCACAAGATCGAGCCCTGCTGCGCGAACCAGAAGCCCAGGTCCGTGCCGCCCACGCCGATGCCAGACAGCATGGGGCGCAGCACGATGCCGAAGCCGAAGGACACGAGCGCCCAGATGGCAAGGCAGGCCATGATGATGCGGATATTGGTTTTCCAGTAGACCGAGTCATCTCCGGTCGCGGCTGGAGCCTCATTTGGATTGTCGACCATGACTGTCCTCCTCTTTCATTTGTGTGAGGTCGTTTCTGAATAGATTTTGTGACCGCCCTGTCGGGGCGGCGTATGTCCGTCAGGCGGATGCGACGATCCGGCTGATCTGTGTGCTGATGTCCGCGATCTCACCCATGGCATCGACCCGGGCGAGCGTGCCGCGCGCGTCGTAATAGGTGATCAACGGTGCCGTCTGCTCGGCATAGGCCTGCAGGCGGGAGCGTGCCGTATCCGCGTTGTCATCGGCCCGGCGGGTCATGTTGCGCGACCCGCAGGCATCGCAAACGCCGTCGATGGCGGTCGGCTTGAACGCTTCGTGGAAGCCTTCGCCGCAATTGCCGCAGGTAAAGCGGCCCGCGACGCGGCGCACCATCGCCTCTTCGTCCACCTCCAGCGAGATGACGGCGCTGATGCCCTGCCCACGTTCGGCAAGCATTTTATCGAGCGCCTCGGCCTGCGCCGTCGTACGGGGAAGCCATCCAGCACCACGCCCTTGGCGCAATCGTCCTGCGCCAGCCGGTCGGTCAGGATAGCAAGCACGATTTCATCACTGACCAGCCCGCCCGCCTTCATCACCGCCTCGGCAGCTTTACCGGCCTCGGTCCCGGCCGCGACAGCGGCACGCAAAAGATCGCCAGTGGACAGCTGGATCAGTCCGAAACCTTCCTCCAGCTTGCGCGCCTGCGTCCCCTTCCCTGCGCCCGGAGGCCCGAGAAGGATCAGGATCGGCGTGGTGGTGGCTGTTGCGGCCCCATCCATCACACGTCCCTCCGGTTCATGCGATTGGCGATCAGGTCATCGACCACTTCCGGTTCGGCCAGCGTAGATGTGTCGCCAAGCGCACCGAAATCATCCTCGGCAATCTTGCGCAGGATGCGGCGCATGATCTTGCCCGAGCGGGTCTTGGGCAGGCCCGGCGCCCATTGGATCAAGTCGGGCTTTGCAATCGGACCGATTTCGGACCGCACCCAGGTCTCAAGCTCTTTCCGCAGCTCATCAGACGGCTCTTCACCCTGCATCAGGGTGACATAGGCGTAGATGCCCTGCCCTTTGACGTCATGCGGGTAACCGACCACGGCGCTCTCAGCGACCTTGGCATGGGCCACCAGCGCGCTTTCGACTTCCGCGGTGCCCATCCGGTGACCAGAGACGTTGATCACATCGTCCACACGGCCCGTGATCCAGTAATCGCCATCTTCATCGCGCCGACAGCCGTCGCCCGAGAAATAGTAGCCTTTGTAGTCGGAGAAGTAGGTCTTCTCGAACCGCTCGTGATCGCCCCAGACCGTGCGCATCTGGCCGGGCCAGCTGTCAGCGATGCAAAGCACGCCTTCTACGCCATTGCCTTCGACCACCTCGCCGGAGGTCGGCTCCAGCACCTCGGGCTGCACACCGAAGAACGGCTGCTGTGCTGCACCAGGCTTAAGCTTGGTGGCAAAGGGCAGCGGGGTCATCATGTGGCCGCCGGTTTCGGTCTGCCAGAAGGTATCAACGATGGGGCATTTCCCTTGCCCACAACGTCGTTGTACCAGTTCCACGCCTCCGGATTGATCGGCTCCCCGACTGATCCCAGAACCCGCAGATCGCTCAGGTCATACTTCTCGACCCACTCATTGCCCTTGCCCATCAGGGCGCGGATCGCAGTGGGAGCGGTGTAGAACTGGTTCACTTTGTGCTTTTCGCACACGGCCCAGAAACGGCCGACGTCGGGATAGGTCGGCACGCCTTCGAACATGATCGTGGTGCCGCCATTGGCGAGCGGGCCGTAAACGATGTAGCTGTGACCCGTGACCCAACCGACATCCGCCGTGCACCAGAAGATGTCGCCGTCATGGTAGTCGAACGTGTATTCGTGGGTCATGGCGGCGTAGACGATGTAGCCGCCCGTGGTGTGCACCACACCCTTGGGCTGACCGGTGGAGCCGGAGGTGTAGAGGATGAACAACGGGTCCTCTGCGGCCATTTCCTCCGGCGGGCACTCAGCACTGACCTTTTCCGCCATCTCATGCAGCCAAAAATCCAGGCCATCGCGCCATGCGACCTGTTCGCCCGTGCGCTGGACCACAAGGCACTTCACGTCTGCCGCGACATGCAGCAGCGCCTGATTGACGTTGTCCTTCAGCTTGGTCACGCGGCCACCACGTGGCGCGCCATCTGCCGTGATGACAACCTTCGCGTCACAGGCGTTCACCCGAGCCCCCAGAGCGTCGGCTGAAAAACCCGCGAACACGATGGAATGGATTGCCCCAATCCGCGCGCAGGCCAGCATCGCATAGGCGGCCTCCGGGATCATCGGCAGGTAGAGGACAACGCGATCACCCTTCGTCACGCCGAGGTCTTTTAAAACATTCGCCATCTTGCTGACTTCTGTGTGCAGCTGACGGTAGGTGATGTGCAGCGCCTCATCCTCGGGGCTGTCCGGCTCCCAGATGATGGCGGTCTGATCACCGCGCGTCTCAAGATGGCGGTCGATGCAATTGGCGCTGACGTTCAGCGTGCCATCCTCGTACCAGCGAATGTCGATATTGCCGGGCGCGAAACTGGTGTTCTTGACCTTGGTATAGGGCTTGATCCAGTCGATCCGCTTGCCCTGCTCCCCCCAGAACGCATCCGGGTTTTCGATCGACTGCGCATACATCTTGGCATAGCCCTCGGCATCCACATGCGGAGTTGGTTTGGTCGATCCAATCTGGACGGTGTCCTTCATAATGCTTCCTCCTGCGCATCGGGACAAATGGGCCGCTTTGACAGCAATGCCCTTTGGCACAGAGGCTACACACGCCATCCCGGTTACTGAGAGGGGGACGGTGGCATTTCGTTTTCATCGTGTAAAAACTCAGCCGTTTTAGTTAAGTAAATTGTGAAAATTTTTACGAGCGCCGGAATTTGCTTTGCGCACAACGGGTTCTTGCGCATCGCGTGACGTGACGTCAGCGCTAACATCTTTACCATTCAAATTTGCAGCGGAGCGCCTGGCCCAATATGCCGCACCCCGGAAAAGGCGAGGTCGACAAACACTTGCATGCTGGTCGCAAGTACGCGGCCCAAAAAACCGGGCTGAGTCGCCCGGAAATTCCGGCTCAATAGATCAGATAGAATGACCCGCTGTTGGTCAGGTCCGTGCGGCTTCGAACTTGCCCCAGGCCTCGGCCAACTTTTCAATGTCAAAGCCGTCTTCGCGGGCCGGCTCAAGCACGATGGCCTCAGAGGCGATAACCGTCTCGATGGCCGCTTTCAGGGACGGGATCACCTCTTCGGGGACGACCAAGGCGCCGTGCCGGTCCGCATGAACCAATTCGCCCTGCGCCACCTGAAGCCCCATGATCGACACCGGTGTCCCGATCTCGCGCACATGGACGAAGCCATGGCTGACACCCACCGATCCCGCCAGAACGGGGAAGCCCTCATCAATCACATCCAAATCGCGCATCACTCCATTCGTCACTGCCCCGGCCAGACCGAGCCCTTTGTGCACGGCGACGTGCACCTCTCCCCACCATCCGGCGATGCAATTGGGGTAGTCGAGATCCTCGACCACAGCACAGGTCGGACCGTCGCCGCCTGCCATGGATCGGAAGTATTCCATCCGCCGGGCGCGGATCACGTCGGGCGCTTCTTGCGGCGGGGCAAGACCCGCAATCTTTGCCGTCCGAGCGCGGCCGACGATGGGCGGATCCCCCGGTTTGGAATGCTGCATCGTGCCCCGCGTGAAGCGGTTGAAGCCGCGCTGCCCTTGTGCGACTTCGATGGCATTGCAGACGGTGGGCGTGTCGACCTGGCGCAGAAGCGCCAGCAGATCGGCAGGTATCTCAGCCATTCCAGGTCGCTCCTGCCGGATCATCGGTGCCGACCACATGATAAAGCGCCGCTTCGCCCGTCATGGATGGCACGGCGGAGTGCGCCAAACCGCCGGGCACCTTCATAGTATCGCCCGGTGCAAGCACTGTCTCGCCCGCCTCAAACTCACCATTGCCTGCCCATGTCACCCGCCAATGGCCCGTCACGGGCATGAGGACAGACGCATGGTCATGGCTGTGCATTGCCTCGGACGCTGATCCACGGGTGATGAAATCAACCTCAAATCCCGGCCTGTCGCGCAGCATACCTGTCGCGCCGATCACCTTGGCCGGCGTGCGATCAGAAAGCGCGACCATATCCCAGTACCGCGCCACATAGTTCGGCACGACATCTGCCGTTGTAGGTTCCGGGAAGGCCTGCAACTCTTCCGCCGTCAGAACCGGCATCGGCTTTACGCCATTGGGCAAGGCCTCGCCCTTCTTGGTGTCGTAGAGCTTCCCTTGCTCGGACAGGACCAACCCATGATCGGCCGCATCCTCGATCACTTGCGGCGCCCAGATCACGCCGCCCCCGGCGTCGTCACCGCCCAGGATCGCCATGATCATCCCGTAATCGTCGCCGATATTCTCGAACCCCCGGAAGATGCCGGTGGGAATGTTGAAGATATCGCCTTCCTCCAGCGTCACCTCACCGGCATTGCCCCATCGCCCCCAGAAGAACCGCCAGCGGCCCTTGAGGACAAAGAACACCTCTGCGGTGCGGTGGCTGTGCAGAGAGTTGCGGCATTTCGGCGGCTGGCCCGCCGCCCCGATGTTGAACCCGATTTTGTCCGTGATGTGGACATGCTGATCGGCAGACTCGGATACTCCACCGCCAATGATCGTAAAATTCTCTTTCTGGTCGCTGCCCGGCGTGTGGGCGTCGATGAAGGCGGTTTTGCAGGGCTTGAGCTCCCCGTAGCGGACAATGTTGGCGTCCATCTGTGCAGCTTTCATGTCTTTCATTTCGTCCTCCACCTGATGTGGGTTGCGGTCTGGCTTGGGCAGGTTGCCCTTGGCTTATGGGGTCGGGTCCGGCGCCAATTGGCGCAAGAGGTCGAATTCGTTGAACTGCATCCATTCCTCGGTGATCGTCTCACCGACGATCTTGTGCTGGGTGATGCCCCAAATGCGCACTTCCCGGCCCGTTGGCGCCCCATATGGCCCAAACCCGCCATGGGTGCCAGTGGCAGACCAACGCAGGGACGACCATGTCGTGCTCTGCCCGTCCTGCATGTAGTAAAGCGCCTCGGGCTCAAAGCTGAGGTCTGGGAACATGGCGAGCAGCGACAGAAGCGCGGATTGGTATTGCGCGAGGCTACGATAGCTGCGGTTCGTGGGGCCTTGATAGTTCAGCGCGGGCGCATAGGCGCGGGTCAGGCGCGAGAGCATGCGGCGGTTCCAGACGTCTTGCGTCATGGAGCACAGGAAGTCGGCCACATCGAACGGCCCATCCCCGCGAGGTGCGCCATGGGGCGGCTTGCCCTGCCCCGGGACGCGGGTCCGGCCCGAGGCGGCGAACAGCGGATCAGTCTCCACCTCAGCGGCGCGTGCGGCGGCGGCCAGCGCCTTCAGATCATAGCCAAGCTGCTGGAGCGTTGCGCCGAGATTGTATTGAACATGCTCCTCGAAAATCTCGTTCTCACGGGCCACGCAATTGGCAATGCACCAGACGTTCACCGGTCGCATCGTCGGCGGACCCCAGCGACTGAACCCGGTGTTGGTGCCCTTGATCACCGTGCGGTGTGAGGTGTGGAAGCCATGCTCCGCATCGCCCGCCCAGATGATTTCATCGGCGTAGAGCTTCACATCAGGGAAAGCGTTGATCGTGTGGGTGGTGTCGGCGACGATCTTGTCGCGTCCGTATTGCAGGCCGACATCATCCCAGACCCGGCAGTTATGGGCGTAGGTGTCGTAGATGTAGCCGATATCCTTCTCTTCCCAGATCCGGTGGGTGATGCGGACGATATAGTCGATGATGTTAAGGTATTGGTCCTCGAACCCCGTCATCTCTTGGCCCACGCCCTGCCCTTCGGCCAGGAAACGGTCGGTGCCGCCGCGCGTGTAGTCGTGGAGCGAAACGCTCAGGTCCTTGGGCATAAGCTCCGCCGGGACAACCAGAAGGCTGTTTGCCGCTTTCGCCACTGCCGGGACCTTAGCCATCACTTACCCCTAAGCCGGATGCGGTCGCCGCTGTCGGGATCGAACAGATACAGGTGGTCCGGATCGAGTTTGATGCCCACCGTTTCCCCCTGCTCCTTGCGCAGGTGCCGGTCGCCGCGTGCGATGACCCGCTGCTTGCCCCATTGCACCGTCAGGAGCGTGCTTTCGCCCGTATTCTCAAAGGCATAGATTCTGACATCAATGTCACCTTGCCCGGCGTCGTGCACGCTCATGTCGTCCGCGCGCACGCCGAGTATCGCCGTCTCGCGGTCGGGGCCGCCGATGCCGACAAGGCGCGTGCCGCCGGTGGTGACGAACATGCCGGATTGGACGGAGCCGTTGATGAGGTTCATCGCAGGTGAGCCAATGAAACCCGCCACAAACATATTGGCGGGGTCGTTGTAGATGTCGTCGGGGGTGCCAAGCTGTTGAATTACCCCGTTTTTCATGACGGCGACGCGATCGGCAAGGGTCATGGCCTCGATTTGGTCGTGGGTCACGTAGACGGTGGTGATCTGCAATTCGCGGGAAAGGTGTTTCAGCTCTGCCCGCATTGTGACGCGCAGCTTGGCGTCGAGGTTCGACAGCGGCTCATCCATCAGGAACACTTTGGGCGTCCGCACGATGGCGCGGGCAAGGGCCACGCGCTGCCGCTGGCCGCCAGACAGCGCCTTGGGCTTGCGGTGCAAAAACTCCGTTAGTTCAACCTGTTCCGCGGCTTTCTTCACGCGTGGCTCGATATCGGCTTTCGGCGTGCCGCGGACCTTCAGGGGATAGGCGATATTGTCGAAAATCGTCATGTGCGGGTAAAGGCCGTAGTTCTGAAACACCATGGCCACGTCGCGGTCTTTGGGCAGATCATCGTTGACCATTCGGTCGCCGATCCAGATCTCGCCCGCCGTGGGGTCTTCCAGCCCCGCGATCATCCGCATCGTGGTGGTCTTGCCGCAGCCCGACGGGCCGAGCAGGACCAGGAATTCCTCATCTTTGATGTGCAGCGACTGGTCGTCGACGCCGACGAAATCACCCCAGCGTTTGGTGAGGTTGTTGAGCCGGATTTCAGCCATGGATCAGGCCCTTTTGCGCTGTAGTGAAGCTGTAGTGAATCTGTAGTTTTTCTGTAACTACAATTGTAGTGCACGGTCTGACGCTCGAATGATCCGAACTCATCGCACGGCCCCCGTCGCGCCAAAGGCGCGCTGTTGATCGAATGATCATCGCACGGCCCCCATTGTCATGCCCTGAACGAAGTATTTCCGGATCGCCAAGGCGAGGACGAACATCGGCAGCATGATGATGATCCCGGCGGCGGAGAGCAGGTTCCATAGATCCCCCTCCTCCCCCGGAAGAGGGCAAGGCCAATGGGCAGTGTCGTGGCCTCTCGGTTCGTCAGGAACAGCGCAAACAGGAACTCGTTCCACGCGAGGATGAAACAGAAGATCGACGCGGTGACGAGGCCGGGCGCGGCCATGGGTAACACGATGTTGCGGATTACCTGCAAGCGGGACGATCCGTCGACCATCGCGGCCTCTTCCGTGTCCATCGGGATGCCGTCGATGAACCCTTTGATCATCCAGATCGCAAACGGCATGACGATGGCGAGGTTGACCATGATCAGCCCGATGCGTGTGTCCAGCAGACCGAGGTCTCGGAACATGATGAAGAAGGGCAGAATGATAACCACCGCCGGGACGAATTGCGTGGCTAGGATGACGACGAGGATCGTGGTTTCAAACTTCAGGCGGAAGCGGCTGAACGAATAGGCCGCCATGGTCGCAATCGGGATCGCGAAAACAACTGTGACAAAGGCCACGATTGTCGAGTTGAACAGCTTCGCACCCAGATCATAGGGTTCTTCGAACACCGTACCGAAATTCTCAAACGTCGGCGTGAAGAAGAGGCGCAGCTGGTAGACTTCGACGTGGGATTTGAAGGCCGCGAGGAAGATCCAGATGATCGGGATCAGCATGATGAAGGCGGCGATCAGGATCAGCACGGTCTGAACCGCGCGCCAGAGGCGTTGCTTGCGCTTGCCGGTCCAGAATTCGGAATTCGCGCCTGTTGTGGGGACTGTGGATTGTTCGGTCATGCCCTCAATCCTTCTTGAACACGAATTTGGCGTAGAAGTATGTCAGCACCATCATCGGGATCACCATCAGCCAGGCGACGGAAGCCGCATAGCCCACCTGCCCGTAGCGGGTGGAGGTGATGTAGATGTAATGGCTGAGCGTCTGGGTCGCGGTGCCGGGCCCGCCGTTGGTCAGCATGAAAACCTGGTCGAAGGTCTTGAGCGAAAAGATCGCCTTGAGGATGATGACAACGGCCAGAACCGGCATGAGTTGCGGCAAGGTCACATCCTTGAAGACGCGCCAGCCGGAGGCGCCGTCGACCTGCGCGGCCTCGATCGTGTCTTGCGGGACACTTGCCAGCCCGCCGATCAGCACAAGGGTCAGGAACGGGATCCAGCCCCAGACATCGGCCATGACGATCACGGCAAAGGCGAGGTCTGGGTCGGCGAGCCACGACACGTCAGCCAATGGCGGGAAGACGACGCCGAAGAACGCGTCAAACAGGCCGAATTCCGGGTTGAACATGAAGCGGAAGGACACGCCGATCAGCGCGGGGCTCATCGCGAAGGGCAGGATCAGCAGGGTTTGCACGCCCGACCGCAACCGACCGCCCGGGGCCAGCAGCATCGCAAGGCCAAGCGCAAACAGCGTCGTCAAGACCACCGTCACCACGGTGTAGAGCCCCGTCACCCAGACGGAGTTCCAGAACGCGGGCTCATAAAGAAACGCCCATGTGTAATTCTCGAACCCAAGCCAGTTCTGCGGGAAATCGCCCCGGTCGGTGCGCCCCTGATAGAACGAAAACCGCAAGGACTCGATCAGAGGCCAGACGGCGGTGGCAAAAACCACCAAGACCGCTGGCACAACCAGCAGGTATTTCAGGGTTTGATCACGCATGGGCAAAAGCGGGCGGGGACGCGGACGCCCCCACCCCTCCAGAAAGGATTACTGGATGCGTCCGGCGCGCCGCAGCACACGGTCCGATTGCTCGGCCGCCGCCATCATCAGCTCGCGCACGTCGCCGCCCGCGGCCGCCTCGGCAATCGCCGCCGATAAGATGTCGCCAACCTCGGGCCATTCCGGGATTTGCGGCATGATGTCGGAGTTCTGCAGGCTGTTGTAGGCCGCCGCCTGAATGTCGGCATTGGCCGCGTTCACATCCGGATCGGTCAGCGAGGTCACATGGGTCACCACGTTGTTGATGATCGTCTCGCCACCCACTTCCCGCTCGATTGCGTTCGCACGGTCCATATCGGGGTTCGACAACCACTTGAGGAATTCCCAGGCCGCTTCCTGGTTCTGCGAATAGCTGGAGATCGAGAACGGCATGGAGATCGCGTAGGTCGCGGTCGTGCCCTGATAAGACGGCATGCCGACAAAGCCTACCTGATCCTCGGTCAGCGTGGAGCTGTCGGGGTTGATGAAGCCGGAATAGGCCCACCACCAGACGGGGATCATGGCTGAGTTGCCCTGCATGAACGACTGGCGCGCGTCTTGTTCGACAAAGGCCAGGCTGTTGGGGTTCGTCACGCCATGTTCGGTATGCAGCGCGATATAGGCCTCGGTCGCGGCGAGCGCCTCTTCCGATGTCCAACCGGCGGTGTAGTCGTCGTTGAAGATCTGTCCGCCCGCAGCCCAGAGGAAGTTGATCCAGATGAACAGGTTCTGACGGTTGCCGTCGTTGTTGTAGTAGAGCGCGAGGGGCGCGATGTCTGGGTTTGTCTCAGACAGTTCCTGCCCGATGCGGATCACGTCATCCCATGTGGCGGGCGGCGTCTCAATGAGGTCCTTGCGGTAGAACATCAGCTGCGCATGGGCGCGGAGCGGGAAGCCGAGGGTTTCGCCCTCGAACTGCGCGGAACGGGCGAAGGCGGGCGGATAGCGATCCATCGAGATGCCGTCGCGTTCCATCAGCTCGTCGATGCGTGTCAGCCAGTGCGCGTTTGGCGGGCCCCAGCTGTCGAGGTAGTTGACCACGTCGAAAGCGCCATTGGCAGCGATGCCTTCTGCGTTCACACGCTCCTGCAGGGAGCCGAACGGGATAAACGTCCATTCCACGTTGATGCCGGTCAGTTCCGTGAATTCGGCATCGCGCAGGCGCAGGCCGTCGAATTGCGGGGTGACGACCGACAGGATGTTCAGGGTCGTGCCCTCGTACGGGCGGTCGGGAAGCAGGCCGTAAGGCAGGTCTTGCGCGTGGGCGAGCCTGGGCAAACCGGCCGCCATGGCCATTGCTGATACTGTTGTTAGGAATGTCCGTCTTTGCATCGCTATACCTCCCAGTTTGGCGATTCTCAGTCCGATACCCTCAACCTTAAGCGGAGTTTTGAATTCCACAAAGGATTTTTGCATACCTATGCATGGATTGCCGGGCAGGACCGCGAAAATCCGTGACGACAACGTGGGTTAGGCCGGATAAGCTGGTGATGGGCCGAGCGGGATGGGCATGATGTCCGATCCCGGGGCAACGGCGGCCCGGGGCAGAGGGAGAAGGCGCAACATGACACACCCTGTGCATCCGGTCATTCTGTGCGGCGGATCTGGCACGCGGCTTTGGCCGGTGTCGCGGCAATCCTTTCCCAAGCAGTTCACCCAGCTGACGGGCGCGCACTCCCTGTTCCAGACATCCGCCGCCCGCCTGAACGGTGCAGACTTTGCCGCACCTGTCATCGTGACAGGATCGGATTTCCGCTTCATCGCCTTGGAGCAACTCGCCGCGATCGAGATCGCGCCGTCCGAGATCCTGCTGGAGCCGTCGGCCAAGAACACAGCCGCCGCTATCTGTGCGGCTGCCCTTTCGATTGAGGCGCGTCACGGGCCCTCGCTGATGCTGGTCGCGCCCAGTGATCATCTGATCCCGGATGTCGATCGCTTTCACGAGGCCGTTGCCGCCGCCCGCCCCGCCGCGGAGGCGGGCCATATCGTGACCTTTGGCATTCGCCCCGACCGGGCCGAGACGGGCTATGGCTGGCTGGAACTGTTCGAGGACATGGCAAACGACACGCAAGCCGCTGCGCAACCGCTCCGCTCCTTCGTGGAGAAGCCCGATGCCGACACCGCAAAGGCCATGCTGGCCAGCGGAACGCACCTGTGGAATGCGGGCATCTTCTTCTTTTCCACCCAGACCATCCTGGCCCAATTGGCCCACCACGCCCCCGACACGCTGGAGCTGACCCGTCAGGCGATGGACGCGTCCAAGCCCGATCTGGGCTTTCGCCGCCTTTCGCCCGCGCCTTGGGAACAGCTGCCGGATATCTCCATTGATCATGCCGTGATGCAGAAGGCTGAGGGTCTTGTGGTTGTGCCTTTTGACGGCGCGTGGAGCGATATGGGCGATTGGCACGCGGTGTGGCGCGAAGCCGAGAAAGATGGCGACGGCATCGCCACAACCGGGCAGGTCACAGCCGTCGATTGCAAGGGCACGCTTCTGTTCGGCACCTCTGACCGGCAGGAGGTCGTAGGCATAGGACTTGAAAACCTTGTCGTGGTCGCCATGCCCGACGCCGTGCTGGTGGCCCATCGCGACCGGGCGCAAGAGGCGAAAGATGCCGTGGCCCGTCTGTCTGCCAAGGGCGCAGATCAGGCCACGCGCCTGCCCATCGACTACCGCCCATGGGGATGGTTCGAAAGCCTGACCATCGGCACGCGCTTTCAGGTCAAACAGATCGTCGTCAAACCGGGTGCGGCGCTGTCGTTGCAAAGCCACCATCACCGGGCCGAGCATTGGATCGTTGTTGAGGGGACGGCAAAGGTCACCATCAATGACGAGGTGCATTTGGTGTCCGAGAACCAGTCCGTCTACGTGCCCCTAGGCGCCACGCATCGGCTGGAGAACCCCGGCAAGCTGCCCATGCGCCTGGTTGAAGTGCAAACCGGCGGCTATCTCGGCGAGGACGACATCGTTCGATACGAGGATGTCTACGCCCGCGACTGACACGCGGTCGCAGGGCGGGCCGTGAAACGCAGCCCTCGCCGTTACAGCGCCGCCATTCGAGACGAAATCAGCCGGCGTCGCTTGCGCCAGGACAATCGCGCGCCCACCGCGCCCTGCGACAGGTCGCCTACGGAAATATCGAGGCTGCGGCAAAACAGATCGATGTTCGGGAACTTCTCCGAGTGAACTTCCCAATGGCCGGAGCTGTGCACTGTCTTACGTGCCCCGATTGCCGGTTTGGCCGGCCCAGGCGCCTTGTAGGCCGGAAGGGTCGGTGCCCTTGCCCCCAAAGCTGTCACCATCGCTTCGATTTTGGCGACCGAATGATCAAATTCCGCCTGATCCGAATAGCTGAACGAAGACGCGATCTTCTGCACCCAGGCCGAATAGTCGATGTCGAGCGCGCCGCCAAACAGCGCATCATTGCCGATCATCAGCGCATTCAATTCATGCGACGCGGTGGCGCGCACCGACAGGTCAATGCGGTTTTCCGGGTCCCGTTGTTTCGCCTGAAGTTCATCATCGAAGAACTTTTGCGCAACGTCCTTGTCCCGCTTGGCCTTCAGCAGGGCCCAACCCGACGAATGCCGCGATTTGCCACTCACCGTGATCGAACAGGTTGTTCGCACGAAGTTTTGGGTGAATTTGAGCCCGAAGATAGCGGCGTAGACGTCTGGTGACATGGCGCCGAAATAGCTTCCGCCGGACTGCGCGGTCAGCCGGTTCACCACGTCGCGCGACACGGCCCCGTGGTAGATCTTGGCGCCGTTCAGGTAGCTTGGCTGTTGGGCCTTCAGAAAGGCCTCAAAAGCCTGGTCTGCATCGACCCGTTCGGCCAGCAGCGCAAAGTGCTTCGGCTTGAGGAGTGTGGAGGCAAAGCTCCCCTCGCCCGCCATCCCGGGCCAAAGATACCCGATGGGCTTCCACGCGATGGCATCGGCGCCCGTGCGGCGGATCAATTCCAACAGCGCGTCCGGCCCGAACGGGGCGATCGCATCATCATCGCCGATATAGACAATGTAGTCGCCCGTCGTTTGGGTCAGCACGAAATCGTAATGCCCACGCATGCTCATCGGTGTGGGCGGCTTTACGATCTTGAGACGCGGATCGGACAGCCCGGCCAGGAACTCGGCCGTGCCATCAACTGAATGATTGTCTGAAACCACAATCTCAAGCTGGTCATTGCGGGTTGCCAGCGCGCTGGCCACACAATGCCGCAAGGTGTCGAGCCGGTCTTTCGTGGGGATGACCAATGATAGCTTCACGGTTCCTTGCCCTTTTCGGATTGTCGGGCCAGCGCCTCAGTCGCTTGCCAGGCGGCGATGGTGGCATAGTCGTAGGCGCTCACGGCGGTGGCAGGTTCAACAAAGGTCTCGCGCACTACATGTGCAAGGACAGTTTGGCGCCGATCCCCGCGTTCCGGAAGCCGTTCCTGCGCATAGGGATCAGCCATCTCGACCCGCCAGTCTTGAGACGCGGAGGCCACTTCAAAGAGGGTTTCGTGTGAACGGGTGTCTATGTGCAGGTGCACTTTCCGCGACCGGCTGTCTTCGAACGAAGCCTGCCATTCCACCGCAATGTCAGGCGGGTTTCCTGCAAGCGTTGAGGCAAGGACCTTCTCAAACCCAAGCCATCGGAACAGATCGATTGCGTGTATCCCATAAAACCTCAGCGCGCCGCCGCCTTGGTCCGGGTCTCTTTTCCAATTGTCGAGATCGTTTTGGAAATGGTGGGCGTTGAACAGCCACCTCATCTGAAAGTCCGAACCGTCAGGCGCGTTTTCGATCTGTGATCGAAGCTCTTGTGCCCATCGCAGGTGACGGAAGTTGTAGCCAAAGCCCACATGGATCCCCGTGTTCTCCAGGTGCTTCAGGACCGCCTTTGCCTTGAGCGGCGTGGCAGCAATGGGCTTTTCCAGCAAGATCCGTTCAACCAAGGTGTTTTTGGCGATTTGCTGGACAAGATCGTCCTGCACCTGCGGCGGCACCGCCAGGATCAGACCCTGACAGTCCGCTTGCATCGCTGCGAAGTCCGGCACCCATTGTGCTTCGGCTTCCAGATGGGCGACATCTTCGCGAGCGCGCAAAATCGCTCGGCTCTTTTCAGCGAGGACCAAATGCACCCCCGGCAGTGCAGCGACAACCGGAGCGTAGCCATAAAGCCCGAAGCCGCTGCCGAGGATCCCAATCTTCACGGGTGCGTGTCTGGCGCGCCGGGTTCGAAATCGTCGGGGTGAATGACGTCAACGATCTCTCCGGAGAACCCTCTTTGCCGCATGAATGCGTGGATTTCATCGCGAATGTGCCATGCCAGGTTAAGGATGGGAGCGGCGTCTGTCACATCAAACTCAGCGTCCGCGACGATCGGAATCCGGGTGCCGGGCACATAGTGGTCCACTTTGATTGAGGTGTCTCTTTCATAGACACAGGCCAGGTCCGCCACGTCCAGATCAAGCAGTTTGACCGGGATGGCAGATCGCCCCGGAAAGGCTTTGGCCCGGAGGGGGCCGTGTGTGGCCACTAGCTTGGCGAGCTGCGCCGACTTGCGCGCTTTCCAATGGCGCACCCGTTCCTGCATGGCGGCCAGCGCACGCCCGAACGTCGCCTCTTCCGCGCGGGTCTGGGCGATGACCGCGGCAGTCTCGTCCGACTGCGGCAGAACCCGGGACATGAGCACCTGGATATTGCCGCCGTAGCGCGCGGGGAAGGCCACGCGCGACAGAACCAGCCCCAACCGATCTGCAATGACCTCGAATGAACCCAGCGAGTAGGTGCGCGGATGTTCGTGATAGAAGGTGTCGAACTGATCGCGCGCCACGATGGCGCCAAGGTAATGGTTCTCGATCACCAGCAAGGTCTCGGGCCCCAGAAGAACATTCAACGCCTCGATGACCGAGCCCAGATCATCGATATGGGCAAACACGTTCGTGAAGGTGATGACGTCCGGCTGGCCATTTTTTTCAACAAAGCTGCGCGCACTGTCGGGCGAAAAATACGCCTGCAGGACGTCGTGACCAGCGGCTTTGGCATCATTGGCAGCGCCAGTCGGTTCGATCCCGAACGTGCGCGCGCCGGCGTCGCGGAAAAATCCAAGAAGGCTGCCGTCGTTGCATCCGATGTCCAGAACGCACCGGCCCTGAAGCTCGGTTCCGGTCTGCGCCACACGTTCGACCAGCGCCTTCATGCCGTTCAGAACGTCGGCCGTGTGCTTGGCGCGGTAATGGTAGTTTTCCGGAAACAGCTCGCGCGGCGGGACCTGAAAGCGCTGATGGGCCGTCCGACAGGTCTCACAATACAGGATCTCGATCGCGTATTCCGTACAGGTCCGGTCGCTATTGACCGATACCAGATCGTCGCACAGCGCATGGGCACCAAGGTCGAGCACAGGTACAAGGTCCGTGCTTCCGCAGACCTCGCAATCCGAGATTTCTTTGAGCGTCTGGGACAAGCGGGCACCATTCAGGTCAAGACAGGTTAGTGCCTGATATAACCTGCCATGTTAGGGGTCAATTCGAAGGCCTTTGGCTTGCGCCGCGGACAGGTATCGCTGGATTTGCGCCTGGGTGACCGCCGTCATATCTGCGCCGCGCAAAACCTCTGCGTACCAGTCGGCCGTCACCTCAAGGGCGGTCTCGATGGACCAGACCGGGCGCCAATTCAGCTTTGCCTTCGCTTTGGAGACATCAAGGCTGAGATGTTCGGCTTCTCCGAAACTTTCGGCCTCGACGCGCGCGCCTTGGGTACTTCCCAGCCGTGACAGCAAAAGGCCCGCGACCCCTTCAACCGTTCGGGTATCATCTGCATCGGGTCCGAAATTCCAATCCGATGCCGCATCGGACGGGTTTTGCCAAAGCTCTTCGGCCAGCGCGATATAGCCCCAGACCGGTTCCAGGACATGTTGCCAGGGCCGCACGGCATTGGGACGACGCAAGACCGTCTGTTCGCTTTGCATATGCGCGCGCACAAGATCCGGCACGAGCCTGCGGGCAGCCCAATCGCCGCCACCGATCACGTTGCCCGCGCGGGCGTTTGCGACGTCATACTGAAAGGTTCGACCAAAACTGGATCGGAACGACGACCCGATGATGTCGGCGCTGGCTTTTGAGGCGGAATACGGGTCATGCCCGCCAAGTGGATCACCCTCACGAAAGGGCACGCCCTTTTCCAGGTTCAGATAGCACTTGTCGGACGTGACGTTGATAACGGCGATCCGGTCCGCCCCACAGGTCCGCGCTGCGTCGAGGACATGGGCAGTGCCTGCGACGTTTGTCTCGATGCAGGTGGACGGGTCGTTGTAGGAGTCCGGCACAAGCGCCTGCGCGGCCAGGTGAAACAGAATGTCCGGTTTGACATCGGCAACGCGTCGGGTTGTTGCGTCGCGGTCCCGAATGTCGGTGAGTGAGGAACTCGACAACAAGGCGTCCAGATCGGTCTGCTGATAGATGCCCAGCGCGTCTTCTGGCGCCAGTGCCATCCCATGCACATCCGCACCAAGGCTTAGCAGAACATGGGACAGCCATGCGCCCTTAAAGCCGGTATGGCCGGTGATCAAAACCCGCTTGCCCTGCCAAAACGGCATGATCACCTCCAGACGCGCCACGGGGCGGTGTCGGTTTCCCACAGCCGCTGCAATTCGGTCCGGTCGCGCAGGGTATCCATCGGCTTCCAGAACCCATCATGGAAATAGGCGTGGAGCTGATTGCCGCGCGCCAGTGCCTCCAGCGGCTCCGCTTCCCAGACCGAGCTGTCGCCGTCGATATGCTCGAACACTTGCGGGCTGAGCACGAAGAAGCCGCCGTTCACCCAGCCCCCATCGCCGTCCGGTTTCTCCTTGAAGCCCGTCACCCGTGTTTCCGCAAAACTCAATGATCCAAAGCGCCCTGGCGGCTGCACGGCCGTGACGGTGGCGGCCCCTCCATGGGCCTTGTGAAAGGCCTCCAACGCGCCGACGTCGATATTCGCGACCCCGTCGCCATAGGTGAAATGGAACGCCTCTTCGTCTTTCAGGTGCTCTTTCAGGCGCAACAGACGCCCGCCTGTCATGGTGTGATCCCCGGTATCAATCAGCGTCACTTTCCACGGTTCGATATTCTTGCGATGCACGGTGATGGCATCGCTTTGGAGATCAATGGTGATGTCGGAACGGTGCAGCGCGTAGTTCGCGAAGTATTCCTTGATCATATATCCTTTGTACCCGCAGCAGATCGTGAATTCGGTCACGCCGTAATGGCCGTAAACCTTCATGATATGCCAAAGGATTGGATGACCTCCGACTTCGACAAGCGGCTTTGGTCGGACGGTGGTTTCCTCGCTAAGCCGGGTTCCCAAACCCCCGGCAAGGATAACTGCCTTCATGCCCCTCGTCCTTTCATATCATCGCCATGTCCCGCGGCGGATCAGGCCAAGATCCTCGAAATCGCGCGAGGATGAATAGCGGCGCGTGCTGTCGCGCGTCGGCAATTCGCTCAAAGCCTGCTCTGCATCCATTATCTGCTGATAGTAGGCACCGCCAGCCGCATGTTGGCCCCGATCGGAATTGTATTGGAAGCGGTCGGCCCCACCCACAAACTTGAAATGAAGGTAAGCCGCCGAGGTTTCACTGAGTTTCAGCGATTGCGTCAGCGCGTGCGGCCCGCCGGGCACACGCATCCCCGTGCGCCACTTTACCAGCGCGATCTTGGTCATCTGGAAGGGGTCTGTGCCCAGCCATCGTTTCACAGCACGCCGCGTTATGCGGTACGTCCACCAATCCCAGCCCTTGGGGTCCAGCGGCCTGCCGATATGGGCATATTTCTCAAGCAACGTGCGCTGCCACCGCGCCAGTTTGCGACCGCTGCGGTAAAACATGCGTTCGCGGACCCCGCCATAGGCACAGATCGGAGGCGTGGGGTATTTCCGCTGAAAGCGCGTCGCCGCGGGCAGCAAACGGTAGCCGTCGACCGGGTCGGTGGGGTCGTCGAACAAGGGATAGGCCTCGATGAGGCTCCCGCCGTCATAGGGCTGCTCGCCCAGCGGGGCTTCGCGAAACATGTCAACCATGATGGCGATCATAACCTCGGCGCCTTCGGCTTCGATATGCGCGACCAGATCACTCAGGGGGCGCTCTTCCATCGACGGATAGACGATATGCTCGTCCACATCCGGCAACATCGCCCATGCGCCATCGCAAAACGCATCCAGCACATCGCACCGCCAGGGTGATTTATGGACGCCGAACGTTGACCCCGGCTTGGGTTTGTAGATCGTGACATCCGGCTGCCCTTCCAGGACAGAGGCCGTGGCATCCGTGGAATGATCATCGATCAGAATAAAGTGCGCCACCCCTCTGTCCCGGTAATGCTCAAGATAGCCGGGCAGGATATGCCCTTCGTTGTGCGCGATGGAGATGGCCAGCAGCCCCTGCCCGGCTGTCTGCGCCAATTGGGTGCGCGACAGATAGCGGGTCTCGCTCGGTGGAAGGTTGGATTGGGGCGTCGTCATCTGGCGATCGCGTCCATCATCGCGTCTGCGATCATTTGCGCCCCGGCAACTGACGGATGATCGTCGTCAAAATAAAAGGAAACCCCATCCCGGCCTGCATAACAGTCCACGTCGTCACAAAACAGGGGCGTGGTGTCGAATAGCTCTGCTCCAGCCGCCACTGCATCGGCGAACCCGCCCTCGCGGCGCTGGTCCCACCAGGCGCGCGTGGCACCCGTTATGCCATCGCCCACGGCGCCCTGCACAAAGACCAGATCCTCGATATGGCGCGGCAGATCAGGGGCTGAGGCCACGATCACAACGCGCTTGCCTGCAGCGATCAAATCCTCGGCAATCGCGCCTAAATCCGCCGCGACCTGCTCAGCCGGGCGCGCTGCATTGTCCCGCAGGATGTCCGGGTAAGCGCCGGGATGGTCGCCGTACATGTGCGAATGGACCCGGTAAGCCAGAAAAACCGTTTCGATTTCCGGCGTGTTCCGAAGGGTTTCAAGGGCCTCCATCGTCCAGGCCTCACACTCGGGATTGTTGCCCGGATGCTCGAAGAACGGATAGCAGGCAGAGAAGGTCAGGTGCAGCACGCTCATCTCAGGGGTGAGTGCGTTTCCAATGGCGGCGGCCAATTCCACGCCGTGACTATCGCCCAAAACGGCCATGCCCAGGGGCCCATCGCCGTGGATACACGCCTCACTCGGCGACAGATAGGATGCCCCTTCCGTGTGGCAGGCTGCCCGAACGGGGCTGCTGATTGCCGTCTCGGAATAGGACAGAAGCTCCGGGTCGGCGGCAAACCGCGACGGCACGCCGCGATTGGCATGTCCATACACGCCAACGGCCACAAACGCGAAAACGGCCGCCAGCGTTCCAAGGAATAACGGTGCACCATGCACGGACCTTGCCCGCGCGCCCCGAAACGGCGTCTCAACGAAACGGTAGCTCAGATAGGCCAGCGCCAGCACCACAGCGATCAAGCCCATACGCGTGATCATGGGCGCACGTTCGACCGTGATGATATGATGAAAGGCCGAGACCGGTTGATGGATCAGGTAGGCCGAGTAACTGATCAACCCGATCCCCACCAAAACACGCGTCGACAGCAGGCGGGCGGCCAACGCAGTCTTGGGCCCCAAGATCACCAGGGCCGTTCCAAGCACCGGGATGGCGACCCAGATCTGCGAAAAGGATGGGTCAATCCAGCCCCCGAACCCGATGGCGCACGCAATTGCAATCAGCCCCAGATCAGAGGCGCGGCGCGCAATGGCTTCGTTGGAAAACGCGGGCATCAGGGCACATCCCGCCCCAATCACCAATTCCCAGGCCCGCGCACGGGTCTGGAAGAAAAGCTCCTCATTCCCGGCGAATTGTCCCCAAAGACCATACGAAAAGCTGACCAAAATGATGGCTGCGAGGCCCATGCCCACCCAACGGATGCCCAATTTCCATACGAAAAACAGCAAGGGCGGGAAGAACAGGTAGAACTGCTCTTCGACGGCAAGGCTCCACATATGCAACAGCGGCACGCTGGCCGCGGCGGGTGCGAAGTAGTCGGCCTGCTGCGAGAAATAGATATTGGCCACAAAGGTCGACGTCGCGGTCAACGTTCTTGAGTATTCTGCAAACGATGGAGGGCCGAGAAGCGTCCATGCCGCAAGTGTCGTGGCCGCCAGCACCACCAGCAAAGCCGGCATGATCCGCAAAATGCGCCGCTTGTAGAAGCGGACGATCGAGAAGGTGCCTGCGCGCAGGTCATCCACAAGAATGCGCGTGATGAGGTATCCGCTGATGACGAAAAACACGTCGACGCCAACATAGCCGCCGGAAAAGCCGGGGATGGCGAAATGGTAAAGGATGACCCCCAAAACCGCCACGGCGCGCAAGCCATCTATTTCGCGTCGGTATGTCATCAATCGTCTATTTCGCAGGCCTTGTGCGCATCGGGTATGACGGTCCGACCGCTCTTACGCGTCCGTACTGACTTTGACAAATGGCGACGACCCGCCTCCGCAAAGAAGCCGCACATGAAAGCCGCGTTGGCCTCTCCGTCTGACGCGGACAGGGGGCACTGGCGCAGAACAAACTGGAAAAAATCTGGACCCGAACGGGGCACCTTTTCCGGGAAAAGCACGGCAAGTTTCGTGAAAACGGCCGAGGACGAGATGCCGTTGACTAAGCGATAAACGCCTTCAGAAAGTCACCGGTCCTTTCATAGTGAAGCAATAGAAGCCGCACGGCTTCGCTGGGGTCCTCGGCGATGACAGCATTCAGGATGTCCTGATGTTCATCATCTACTCTGCGCCCTTTGTAGTCCTTGGAGCGCCCGGCGATATAGCGGTACCGAATATTGAGGTCGTATAACTGGTCACAAATTCGGATCAGCAAGGGCGAATTACAGTTCCCGATCAGGGCCATGTGGAAATTCTTGTGCTCGACCTCAAACGCCTCAACCCCTTCGGATTTCGTGCGGGTCATCCGGTGGTGGATGAGGACAAGGTCTTCGATCCATTCCGGTGTCGCGCGCTCCATGCTTTTGCGGAGTGCTTTGCCCTCTAACGTGCTGCGCAGGCTGAGAATTTCGTCGAAATTCTCACGGCTGGTCAACGCCGCCTGAAACCCGCGTTGTTCGTGCCGGACCACAAGCTGGTCCGACACCAGCAGACTAAGGGCTTCGCGAATGGGCGACGCGCCGACATCCAGCACCTTCCGCAAACGCTCGATCTTCAGCTTCTCACCGGGGGCAAGCCCGCCGGTCAGAAGCATCTGGCGCAGCTGGCGATAGGCCAGCTTGGTCGAGGATTCCGCTTGCGTTGGAAGAGACTGGAAAGGGATCGTCTGGTCCTCCGTTCAGGCCGCTTTGACGGCGGCGACGATATTGGCGAATTCCTCGTTGGACAGCACATCGCGCTTGGCGATACCGGCCTTTTTGACCTCATCGAGGATGGCCCCGATCTTCTCGTCCTCAAGCTCGCCCATGCCCAATTCGCCCATCTTGTAGATGATGGAGGCCTTGCCAGATTTCTTGCCCAAAACGACCTCCCCTTCCTTGCCCGTCAAGGACGGGTGCGTGGCAAACATCACCAGCGGATCGTTCATCACATAATTGATGCCGATGCCACTCTCCCGGATGAAATTTCCGTGGCCCAGTACGGGTTTGTTCCGCGCAATCGGGATGTTGGATTTGGCCGAAATCATCTCGGCCAGTTCGGGGATTTTGTCCAACTTGTATTGCGTGTCGTAGCCGTAGAGCAGGTGCAGGCCCATCATCAGCTCTTCCAACGCGGCGTTGCCGGTTCGCTCTCCCAGACCATTGGCGCAAGAATGCACGCAGACCGCGCCTGCGGTGACGGCGGCCAGTTCGGTGGCCACGCCCATGCCGAAATCGTTGTGGGTGTGGATCTCGATCGGCAGGCCGGTCATGTCGTTGACCCAGCGCACCATGTGCTTGATCGCCTCGGGCGTGGCGCAGCCCATCGTGTCGACAATGCCGATGCTGTCGGGCGGCGCGTTGTCCATGATGTAGTTGCACAGGTTGGTCAGATCGTCCTTGCGCGCGCGCGTCGTGTCATACGGGAAGAACAGCGCATGCAGTCCGTTTTCGCGGGCGTAGTTGATCACCGGCGCGGTCTTCTTGGCCACATCTTCCCAGGTCCAGCCGAATTGCGTGACCAGCTTGGGGTAGCCAATCGGCACCTCGATCACGACACCGTCCGCGCCGCATTCCAACGCCAGGTCGATGTCTTTCTGCATGGCGCGGGCAAAGGTGAAAATCTTGGAGTTCAGGCCGAGTTTGGAGATTTCCGTGATCGCGGTCTTGTCGTCGGGCGAAACGGCAGGCATCCCGGCTTCGATCCGGTCCACGCCCAATTCATCCAGCTTCGTCGCAATCTCGATCTTGTCGTCGACGGAAAACACCACGCCCGGTGTCTGTTCCCCATCGCGCAAGGTGGCGTCGTGGATTTCCACCTTTTCCGGCAGGTTCAACGCGCCCCGGACGTCGCTTTCAAAATTGTACGGGCTGACCCACCATTTGCCGTCTTCAAGATGTGTTTCGCGCATCTGTGCATTCCTTCTACAGGTCAGAAATTCTTAGAGTCAGGAACAAGGACGAAATCAAAATCGACCTTGAAATAGGGGATCGTGGCGTTGCGTCCAATCTCGAGATCATCCGGCAGCGCGTCGAGGTCGTGGCATTCCACGTAATCCATGATCAGATCGGTGCGCACGCCGAAGACTGCGTCTTGGTCGAGATAGGGATCGCCGTTTGCGAAGACTTCGGTGACCAGCGATTTCAGACCCGGAGCCTGCACGATGAAATGCAGGTGCGACGGGCGCCAGGGCGTACGCCCGGTGGCGCGGAAAAGCTCCCCCACCGGGCCATCATCGGGCACTTTGTAAGGGGCGGGTTTGACCGTGGTCATGGCATAGCGGCCATCGGCACCGGTCTTCATCGAACAGGTCAGGTTGAAGTCATCCTGGCCGCCGTCCTGGGAATAGTAGAGGCCGTTCTCTGCGGTCTGCCACAGCTCGATCATCGCGCCCTCGACGGGGTTCCCGTCCAGATCGCGCACATGGCCTTCGATCACGACTGTCGCGCCGTCATTGTCCTTTTTCAGGTCACCTCCCACTGGCAGCAAGGGCGCGCCCACAGAGTGAAACGGGCCAAGCACGCTTGAAGACGTGCCCCCGTGCTGCGAGCCGATCATGTCCACCAGCGACGACAGGCCCGTGACATCCGAGATCAGCACAAACTCGTTGCGTTCCTCGTCCGTTATCTTGCCCGCATCGGTGGCGAATTTCAGCGCCCGGCTCCATTCCGCGTGGGTCAGCTGCGTTTCCTTGGCGAAGGCATGCAGATGCTCAACCAGCTTGGAGAGCAAGAACATCGTGCGCGGGTCCGTGTCGTCCGCGCAGTAGTCCACAAAGGCCTGCGTGATGGTGTCTATTGTGACGTTCTTCATCGGGCAAAAGCTCCGTCAGGGTTAAAGCAGCGCGGTGGACAGGATCGGGAACTGGATGATCACAATCAGCACCAGCAGCATGAGGAAAGCGAAGGGAAGTGAGCCGAGGAACACATCCTTGAGCGAAATATTGGGGTCATTGAGCGTGCTCTTGATCACGAAACACGAGATCCCGAGCGGTGGCGTCAGCAGCCCGATCTCCGCACCGATGACCGTGACAATGCCAAACCAGATCAGGCTGAAGCCCATGCCCTCGATCAAGGTGATGAACAGGGGCACCACGATCAGAATGATGGAGGCCGTATCCAGCAACGTGCCAAGGACCAGCATCAAGATCACGTAAAGCAACATGATCTGGAAGAACGACAGGTCCCACCCCTGCAACAGCGTGTCGAGCTGGTTGGGCAGGCCCGCATATCCCAGCATACGGCTGTAGAAGGACGCCATGGCGATCAGCAGCAGGATCGCGGCGCTGATATGGCCGGTTTCCACCAGCGTTTCCCAGAATTCGCGACGCGACATGGATTTTCTGGCAAGGGCCACGATCAAGGCGAGGGCCGCACCCGCCGCCCCGGCCTCCACCGGTGTCAGCCAGCCGGTGTAGATGCCGCCCAGAACCAGCAGGATCAGCGCCACAACCGGCCAGGCTTTGCGGAACATCTCGGCAGGCGGCATGGCAGGCAGGGTGTCGGCCTTAATGTCCGTGCCGATGAAAGAGGGCCAGAACCGCGCCATCAGGAAGATGGCGGCGATGTACACGGCGGTCAGCAAAAGGCCCGGGATGATGCCCGCAAGGAACATGTCGCCCACCGACACTTCGGCCACGAAGGAATAGATGATCAGCATCGCAGACGGAGGGATGATCATGCCCAGAACCGACGATCCGGCGACAACGCCCACGGCAAAACGCTTGTTGTAGTTGTAGCGCAGCATCTGCGGCACGGCGATCTTGGTAAAGACGGAGGCAGAGGCGATGGACGACCCCGTCACCGCCGCAAAAATCGCATTGGCCCCGACTGTGGCCATGCCGATCCCCGCCAGGACCTTGCGGAAGGCGGAGTTCATCACGTCGTAGATGTCCCTGCCCAATCGCGCCTTCGACACCAGCAAGCCCATCAGCGTGAAAAGCGGGATGGTCGCAAAGTTGTATTCGGTGACCCCATCCCCGACCGCCACTTTCAGAAAGTTGAACGCCAGGATGGGCCGGCCCGACATCAGCCAGATCGACACAAACGACACAAGGCCAAGGGCCACGGGAATATAAAGGCCGAGATAGACGAGGACGACGATCGCCGCCACCGACAGCATGCCAATTGTAAGCGGATCCATCCCCTAGACCTCGCCACTGGATTGCGCGGTGACGTGGCGCGGGGCCTGCGTGTCGCCCAACACGGCCTTGAAGAAGAACAGCACGGCGGCCCAGGCACAGCCAAAGGCGATGGCAAGGCGCACCGGCCACCATGGCGCCTGCAAGATGCCGGGGGTTCCGAAGTAATCGCAGCGCGCCAGACCCGCTTTGAAGTCCACCCACAGGTTGCCGGTGGGCTCCGGGCCGAAATCCGGCGGCGTGAAGAAATGGCAGCTTTCAAAACTTTCCACGAATTCCGGCCAGACCGTCCAAACGATCAGGCACATGAACACGCAGGCGGTTGCATCCAGCACTCGGGTCAGCGTCGCCCCGAAACGCGGCGCGCGGCTGCGCATCAGGCCCAGAAACCCGTCCGAGCGGGTCAGACGCCCGGTGCGGACAACATCCGGCAGCTGCAGGAAGACGATCAGCGCCAATGAGAAAATAACGACTTCGACGACCCCACGGAACGGCGCGTTGAACAAGTTCCGCGAGACCACATCAACATTCATGATCGCCACCAATGTCAGCAGCACAAAGGCACCGCTGACATTGGCAATGATGGCGATCGCCACGACGAGGCGTTCAATTTTTCTCAGACCCGTGACGATCATGTTTATGGTCCAGTCCCGGCTTTACTCAGCCGCCCAGTCGCGCAGCGGCGTGAAGCCCGCGTCGCGCAGCTTGTCCATGTAGGCGACAAGCATCTCGGTGCCCGGCGCGCCGGTGGCATCGAGGTTGGCCGCCCATTCCTGGGCAATGTTGGGCATGCTGTCGGCCCAGGCCTGTCGCTCTTCCGCGCTCATCTCAACGATGGTGCCGCCGCCGTCGATATAGGCCTGACGGGCGGCCTCGGCCCGGTCCATGGCGATGCCGGCGACATGGTCGCGATACTCGATGGCGACTTGCTGCAGCACGCCTTGGACTTCCTCAGGCAGGCTTGCCCAGACGTCGGCATTCACGGTCACGGTCTTGGAGTTCACTGCGCCCAGATCAGCCTGCAGCATGTAAGGCGCCACCTCGGCGATGTTGAAGGTGCCCGCAGCCTCTGGCCAAAGCATCGCGGCCTCGACCACGCCGGTTTGCAGCATGTTGTAGAAGTCCGGCAGACCGCCGCGCACGCCAGCCGCACCCGGAATGCCTTCCAGATACCGCAGGTTGTAGCCCGCGCCTGCGATCCGCAGACCTTCAAGGTCCGATAGCGAGCTGATCGGCTCGGTCGAGAACACTTGATAGGTGTCGAGTACCACGCCAGTGGCCAGATAGACCTGGTTTTCGGCGGCAAGCTCGGCGGCCATCTGCGGGAATTCGCGCGCGATCTCATCCACGGCCTGCGCCACGACGCGAGCGTCTGCCGCCACGAACGGCGTCACGGCCGAAATGCCCTGCGAGGGCAGCGCGGAGTTGTGGAAGATGGTCGTCACGATCCCGATATCGCCCAGACCAAGGTTGATCCCTTCCAGCACACCGCGCGGGCGCACGATCTGGCCGCCATAGGCTTCCATCCAGTTGATCTGGTAATTGCCCTGCTCGGCCAGCAGTTCATCCACACGCGGGATGAAAAAGCCCGAGAATTCCGCGACCCACATGGAGCGTTCGGGATATCCATCAATAGCCGTCAATTCGATGACTTCTTGGGCCGAGGCGGCCCCTCCCAAGGCCCCCGTCAGTCCAAGGGCGACCGAAGTCGCCAAAGCAAAACGTCGTGTAAGTTTCATGGTCTTCTCCTCCCAGAAAATCCTCACCCGGCTGTGCGCCAGGTTTCGTTTATGACGGTGCCTGACCCGCGAAAGAGCTTTGCCAACGGGCAAAACTTCGCGACTTCGGCGGCAACCGCCTGCAACTCGTCATCGGTGGCGCTTCCATCCGCCACGACGACAAGGTCGATTTCTTCAAACGGCACCTCGATCTCTTCGGCCAAGGTCACGCCCAACCGGTTGAACCGGCATTTCACCGAGATGTTCAGGTTGCCGATGTCCACACCCAGCTTGGCCGCGCATTTGTGCCCGATGGTGTTGGTGCACCCCGCCAGCGCACTCAGCGCCGTGTCCGTGGGCGTGAAGCCCAGGTTCGTGCCGTGCCGTTCCACCGGCTCGTCAATGATCTGCACCAAATCACGCGTGCGCACTTGTGCCACGGAATGCCCGTGACAGGTCGCGTCGATGGACAGCGTCACGGAGGTTTTCATCTTTATCGCCATGGGGCGGCCGTCCTTACGTCAGAGAATTTCGCAGACATCGTCGAAGTCGAACCGCGGCAGCCGTTGGAAAAGCGCGCTCTCATCGGCGTAGCCAAGGTTGCAAAGGAAGTTGGATTTCAGCGTGGTGCCCTCGAAGAATTCCGCATCCACCGCCGCATTGTCGAAGCCCGATATTGCGCCAACGTCGAGGCCAAGGGCGCGGGCCGCGATCATGAAATACGCCCCTTGCAGTGTGCCGTTTCGAAACGCCGTCGTCTCGGCATGTTGGGGCTTGCCTTCGAAGTGCGGGCGGCGGTCTTCGTGGGGGAAGAGCCGTGGCAGTTCCGTCCAGAAATCCAGATCATAGGCGATGATGGCGGTCACAGGCGCGCCCATCACTTTAGGAACATTGGCGGGCTTCAGCGATTTCGCGATCCGCGCCTTCCCCTCGTCGGAGCGCACGAAGATGAACCGCGCGGGGCACGTATTCATGCTGGTCGGGCCCATCTTGGTGATGTCAAAAATGCGGTGCAGCAAATCGTCCGAGACGGGCCGGTCGGTCCACGCGTAGTGGGAGCGCGCCTTGGTCAGGATCAGCTCGATCTCGGCCTGGCTGAGCGTTTGAAGGGTGGCGCGCATGTCGCGCACATCGGCTTGGGCCGCGGCCCGCAGATCTTCCTGTGACGCACCGTCCGCCATCAACCCCTCCCAGAATCGTTCCGCAAAACTGTCGCGATTTTCACCGTGTGTCCAATAAAATCGATTTTTATGTTTCAAGTCGAAAAATATCGAGGCTAAGCTGAAGCATCAAAAAGGTGGGAGTCGCGAAATGCCGAAATGGGAAGACTACAAATCCGAAGCGAAATCCCGTGGCGCACTGGCCATGGAGTTGTTTGTCGTAAGGTCGATCCCGGCAGGCGATATGGACCTCGTCAAAGCCACCCTGCCCGCCCACCTCGCCTACCAGAAGGACATGGAGGCCGCAGGCACCCTCGTCATGGCCGGGCCAGTCTCCGACGCAAGTGGCGAGATGATGGAGGCGGAAGGCATGATCATCTACCGCGCGGCCGATCTCGACGCCGCCCGCGCCATCGCCGACGGGGATCCGATGCACCAAGCCGGCGCACGCACCTACGAGGTGCGCAAATGGCTGGTCAACGAAGGATCGCTCAGCTTCACCGTGTCGCTGTCATCCCAATCTGTCGCCCTGCCCTAGGGCCGATTGCAACTGCCCGCCACACTATGGAAACCATGCGAGATTGGATGTGATTTCAGGTCGCGTAAGCGTCTCACCCGCCCGCTCTGCCACGCAAATAGTGTACCGCCACCAAACCGCACGCCAGCACCGCCCCGGCGACCATCACCATCGGCGCTTTCCAGAGAATGAGGATCGCTGCAAGAATCCGCAGTGACATTTCCCACCCTGACAGAGCCTTATGGTCGTAACGGGCCAAGGCGGAAGCCAACAGGTAGAGCGCCGCAAGGAGCCGCAACAGCAGCAGCGCAAGCGCCCCGAAATCCGTTTCGCCGGAATACCCCTCCATCAACACACGCCGCCCGGTCTCGTCGGTGATCGTGACTGCCTCGGGGATCAGCAGCAATTCGGGGTACCAGGCGAAAACAAAGGGGATCGTGAACATCACGATGCCGACCCGGACCGCCGAGAAAGCCGTCCGCATGGGCTCGGATCCGGTGATCGACGACGCGGCAAAGGCCGCCACTGCAACCGGCGGCGTAATGGCAGAGGCCACAGCGAAATAGAAGACAAACATATTGGCGGTGAAGAAGCTCACCCCAAGCTGCGCCAGAAGCGGCCCAAGCAGCAGCGCGACGTTCACATAGGCCGGGACGGTCGGCATCCCCATGCCCAGAAGGATCGCGCAGAACATGGCGCAGACGAGTGCGAGCATCAGGTAGACGCCGCCCGCAATCGCGATCTCATAGCCGAGGATGCGGATCGATGTGACCTGCTCCAGCCAGGTTGTGACGGCTCGGGTCAGCTCTCCGGTCAGACCACTTTCGTTCAGGAACGCGGCGATGATCGACACCGCGAAAAGCAACAGGAACAAGCGGGAGATGAGGATGCCCCCCTCGCCCAGCGCGATTGCGATCTTGCGCGGATGGGCGCGCGTTTCCGGGTCCAGAAGCATGAGCGGCAGTAAGACCGCTACGGCCCACCACCCGGCGGAGACGGCGTCGCCGGTCGCGTTCACGATGGTCTGGACGACCGCATCCGGCAGCACAAAGGCGATCCAGCTTTCACCGATCGCATCCTTGTTTCCCAGCAGCAGGAACAGGATCACCAGAATGGGCAGGAAGATGATCCAGAGGTTACGCCAGTCCTGCCGCTCCATGATCAGATCATCGGGGATGGTCCGCATCGGCTCCACCCGTTCGCGGCGGGCCTGGAACATGACAGCGAGGAAGATGGAGAAGAAGAAGGCGATGGCCGGGATGAAGGCCGCCGTGATGACCTTTGTGTAGGGCACGGCCGTCAGCGCGACGAGGACGAAGGCCGCGATCCCCATGACCGGTGGCATGATCTGCCCGCCCGAGGAGGCAGCGGCCTCTACCCCGCCGGCGAATTGCGGCGAAAAGCCATTGCGCCGCATCATCGGGATGGTCAGCCGACCGGTCGAAAGCACATTCGTGACAGGCCCACCGGTGATGGTGCCGAACATGGCCGACGAGACGATGGCGGCGTGCGCGGGCCCGCCGCGCAGGTTCCGCGTCAGCCGCACGGCGAGTTTGATCAGCGACGTGCCGCCCGCCGATGACCCGAACAGCGCGCCCAGAACAACGTAAGGAAAGACCTGATTGATGATGATGTCCATGAACCGGCCCATGAACCCATCGGGCGTGATGAAGACATTCGTGGCCTTCTGGATCGCTGCGGCCAAAGCATCCCCCCATCCGCCCCCAGCTTGGTCAGAAAGAAGTTCTGCTCGCTCAGGTCGAAGACCCAGATCAAGGCCGTTGCAACGGTGTAGAGCACAACGATGCTCGCCACGATCACCAGCGGCAGCCCCCAGACCCGCACGTTGTAGAGAAAGAACAACAGGATGATCGTGAACAGAAGTGGCAGAACCCAGATGCCCAGACGGGCCTGACAGGCTGGCACCTCGGCCTCAAGGGTCATACCGGGGATCAGATTGGCAGACCGCTCCAGCGCTTCTTCGATCAGGCGCGCCCGTTCGCCGGTGATCTGGTCGATCAGACAGACAGAGTCGATTTCAATCCAGAACCCGACCGCGCCCGCCAATGCGGCCAAGACAAGACCCACATCCAGGACCAGCCCCAACCAGGCGCGCCGGGGCCGTGTCGTGCGCCATGTGCGATACAGGCTCGCGTCGAGGGCGACGATCACCATCATCAGCACAAAGATTGGCGGAAAGAAGAATTCTGTCGGGAAACCGGAAATGCGGAAGAACCTGATGCCGGTGACCTCCCGCGCCCAATCCTGAAGCCCGGGGATTTCGGGCAAGGTGTTGAGCATACCGACAAACACCAGAACAAACGCAAGGAACAGCGCAATGCGCTGTCCCTTTGGTCTTAAAGTCTGTGCGTCGTTCACAGAATTTTACCGCCCGAGCAGGTGTCCCTTACGGCCGCACGCAATCGGCGACCGTATGACCCGCCTCTTCATAGGCACGGATCGCTCCGGGATGCATGGTCAGGGTGACCGCCCCGCAAATGCCCTGCGATGCCCCGTCAATGTCACCGAAGCTCAGGAACAGGTACGGGCCGCGTGGCGAACCGGTAAGGAAGCGTTCCTGCCCCGCGAGGTAAGCGCGGGTGATCTGGTAGGCCAGTTCTTCATCCATCGAGGCCGGAACGATCTGCGCGAATGCCAGCGCGAAGGTGTCGAACGTATCGTCATCGGTGACGATCGTGATGTCATTGCCTGCGTAGGCCGCGCGATATTCTTCCACCGGGATGGAATAGGCGACGTTGCCGGGCGCGTTCAGAATCTGCTGCCCAAGCTCGCTTTCCAGAATGTCCGATGGAATGTCGTAAAGCGTCGTGCCACCCGCAGCCGCAATGGCGATCTGGCGACCGGAGGGCAATCCCTCGGGCAGCGTCCAGCCGTCAACCGCACCGCCCGTGATCGTGGAAACCGTATCCGGCCACGGCGTCTGCACGCCTTCATAGCCTTCACCGTCCTGCAAACCGCTGAGCAACTGGATCGCCGCGCGCCCCGTCGTCAGGGCCGCGCCCCGCGGCGGGCCGTTGTAGATGCGCATGCCTTCGATGTCGTCAGGGCTTTGAATGGCGCCGCTGTTGTAGTGACCAAAAGTTGGGCAGACGGCGCAGAGAAGAACAGCGCCCGCAGGTTCCCGGCCAACTCGGCCCCGCGCTCTTCCCCAAGGCCGGAATAGGGCCCGACGCCCCGCGACAGGAGGAACGGCAGGATCAGGGGGGCCGGTGCCATGTCCAACTGGCCTTCCGCAACAGCCTGCACGGAATTGGTGAGTGTGGCCCCTTCGGTGATCTGCATCGTGGCAACGCCCGCAGAATCCAGAACGGCCGCAAGGGTTGTATCGATATAGTGCGGGGTCGACCCGGGTGACGTTGTCTCGGCCGTAAGGGTCGCTTGTGCAAACACGGCGGTCGGCAACGCGGCCAAAATCGCCCCGGCGATGGTTTTTCTGATCATGGCTTCCTCCCAATGCAGCGCCTTGGCGCAGGCAAATGACCCGCTTCCCGCGGGTTTCCCAAAAGCACCGTTGCAAAGATTATGTGACTTGTCACGTAAAATGTTTGCTGCTCTTATCCCGGCAGGGAGATCACATGACTAACCAGATCAGAACCAAGCCAGACAAGGTCAAAGCGCGCCTGCTTGAACAGAACCGCAATCTGTTCGGTCGCCTGTCTGCGGCGTCCCTGGCCTCTCGCGTTCAGGCGCAACGCATGCTGAAATCTGCCGGAGAGCTTTCCATCACCGAATGGCGGGTCCTCTGGGATCTAGCCGAAGCAGGCCCGCTGACCGTGACGGAAATGGCGGCCATTCAACGGACCGATCATGCCCTGATCAGCCGCGCGATCCCCGGAATGGTCCGCAAGGGGTATGTGACCACCAGCGTCAGTGAAACCGACCGCAGGCAGTCCATGATCGCACTGACCGGCTTCGGGCATGAGGTCTTTCAGGAAACCTCCGTCGTCATGTCCGCCCGCCGCGCGGCCCTGTCCCGGACCTTCTCGGAAGACGAAGTGGATACCTTCATCAAACTCATCGACCGTTTCGAAGCTTTTGTTGAGGCCCCGTTGCCCAAAAGCCCAACCGCAAAGGCAGCGCCATGACCGATCGCCCGAATGTGCTTTGGATCATGGCCGATCAACTCAGGTTCGATTACCTCAGTTGCTACGGCCATCCGCACCTGCACACGCCCCATATCGACGCGCTGGCCGCGCGCGGCGTGCAGTTCAACAAGGCCTATGTGCAATCGCCGGTCTGCGGCCCGTCGCGCATGTCGGCCTATACCGGGCGCTATGTGCGCAGCCATGGCTCAACCTGGAACGGCATGCCCCTGCGCGTGGGGGAGCCGACCCTGGGCGACCATTTGCGCGACGCCGGGGCGCGCGCCGTGTTGGTGGGCAAAACCCATATGATCGCCGACCGCGAAGGCATGGCGTGGCTCGGCATCGATCCCAAAAGCGAGATTGGCGTGCGACGGTCTGAGTGCGGATTCGAGCCGTTTGAGCGGGACGATGGCCTGCACCCCGACAGCCCGCGCCAGCAATGGTCGGCCTATGACGACTACCTCGTCGCCCATGGGTTTGAGAGTGACAATCCCTGGGAAGACTTCGCCAATTCCGGCCTGGACGACGATGGCGAATTGCTCTCGGCCTGGCTTCTGAAAAACTCGCGCCTGCCGGCCAATGTGCCCGAAGAGCATTCCGAGACGGCCTATATGACCGACCGCGCCGTGGACTTCATGCGGGAGGCCGAGGCAGACGGACGGCCCTGGATGTGCCACCTCAGCTATATCAAGCCCCATTGGCCCTACATCGTCCCCGCGCCCTATCACGACATGTATGACGAGGCACATATCGTCGATCCCGTCCGATCCGACGCGGAACGTCAGGCCGCTCACCCCCTGATGCGCGCCTACCTCGGGGCGCGCGTCTGCCGCAGTTTCTCGCGCGATCATGTGCGGGAACACGTCATCCCCGCCTATATGGGGCTGATCAAACAGCTCGATGACAATCTGGGCCGCTTGTTTGCCTGGATGGACGAACAGGGCCTGAGCCAGAACACCATCATCGCCTTCACCTCTGATCACGGCGACTACATGGGCGATCATTGGATGGGCGATAAGGATTTTTATCATGAGATGGCGGTGAAGGTTCCGCTCATCATCGCCGATCCAAGACCGCAGGCCGACGCCACCCGCGGGACCGTGTCCGAGGACTTGGTCGAGATGATCGACCTAGCCCCAACCTTCATGAACGCCTTGGGCTGCGAGGCGAAACCGCACGTCATCGAAGGCCGTGATCTGACGCCACTTCTGCATGGGACCGACGGCTTTTCGCGGACCTATGTCATCAGTGAACATGATTACCATTGGTCCGAAATGGCGCGTGCGCTCGACGTGCCCCAAGAAGACGCGCATACGACCATGATCTTCGACGGCCGCTGGAAATACATTCGCTGCGAGGGGTTCGAGCCCATCATGTTCGACGTTGAAATGGACCCCTGCGAACTAAAGGACCTTGGCCAATCCGACCATCCCGAACACATCGCCGTACGGACCCGGATGGAGGCCGCACTCCTCCACTGGGCGACGCGCCACCACACGCGGATCACCGCAACCCCCGCCGTCCTCGCCCGCCAGAAACGGGCCGCCCAGGACGGCATCCTGATCGGCTTTTGGGATGAAACCGAATATGAGGACGCCACCGGCCAGGCGTTTGCGGAGCTAAAGCCCGTTGGAAAGACCTGATTTCATGCATGAGATGTCCCGCCTCCGCGTGACGGGCACAGGCCACGTGTTGCGGCTGAGTCCTTTCGCAACCGCCTTTTGCATCGGAACGCTTGCCGAACCACCCCGCGCCCAGTCTCACATTCACCCGGCAAGCGCCGCCAACGGCTAAACGCTTCGCAAACAAGGCACGGAAAAGACGAGAAAAATGGTGCCCCCACACGGACTCGAACCGCGGACCTACTGATTACAAATCAGTTGCTCTACCAGCTGAGCTATAGGGGCACGGACAGGCCGTTGGCCTATCACGGTGGGGCGATAGCAAGTTTGCATCGCTCGGGCAATACGCAATCCGGCGTCTTGGCGCGCAACGATTTGCACCGGATCGGTCGGGCCGGTATACAACCCGTAAAGCAGGCCCATCCACAAAAGCAGGCGACACATCCACCATGCAGGTTGTCTTTCACCTCGGCGCCCCCTGCACCGATGGCGATCAGCTGATCCTTTCGCTGCTCAAGAACCGGCTGCGGCTGGCGCAGGCCGGTATCGCAGTGCCGCCGCCGGGCCGCTACCGCGCTGTGGTTCGCGACACCGCACGTGCGCTCAAAGGGCGGGCAGCGGGCGATGAAGTGCAGGACGCGCTGCTCGACGCCATACTCGACGATGCCGCCATTGATCGGCTGATCCTGTCGGATCCCCGCTTTGTCTGCATCAACCGCCTTGTTGTCCAAGGCCCGCAGATCTGGCCCATGATCGAACGGGCCACGACCCAATTGCGCGCCCTGTTCCCAACATCGCCTGCGGAATTCTTTATCGGCATGCGCGATCCCGGCACCCTGATCCCTGCCCTGTTCAAGGCCTCTCGCTTCTCGGATTTTGCGGAGTTTACCGAGAACATGCAGCCCCATGCCGTCGCTTGGTCCGAGATGCTGCGCCGCCTGTCCGTGGCGCATCCCGATGCGCGGATCACCGTCTGGTGTAATGAGGATACGCCCCTGCTATGGGGTCAGATCATGCGTGAGATGGCAGGCGTCGCCCCGCAAGCCGACCTCGATGGCGTCGACGATCTGGTCCAGAGCATCATGGAGGAAGACGGCTTTTCCCGGATGCAGACCTGGCTCGGCGACAACCCGCCCGAGACCGAGACCCAACGCCGCCGGGTGCTGGCTGCCTTCCTCGAACGCTACGCGCTGGATAACGAGATTCAGGAAACCCTGAACCTGCCCGGCTGGAACGAGGCGTTGATCAACGAAATGTCGGAAAGTTACGACGCCGATCTGGACGTGATCGCGCGTATTCCCGGGGTGACGCTGCTGACGCCATAGGCGGGCGAACGCGCCTCCGATCAAAGTCGGGCAGACATTTCAGCGCGTTCAGGAAAACTCTGACCAAATGGACGCATTTTTCGCGAAAAATGTGACCAGATGAACGGAACTGCGACCAGATGGACGCAGTTTCACCGCATGCCCAATGCTTCCTTGTACATCTCAAGCACCGCCTCTTCCTCGGCGATATCGTCGGGCTCGCGCTTGCGCAGGGCCACGACCTTGCGCAGAACCTTGGTGTCGTACCCGCGCGATTTCGCCTCGGCCATCACCTCTTTCTGCTGATCGGCAATATCCTTCTTCTCAGCCTCAAGCCGTTCATAACGCTCGATAAACTGGCGCAACTCATCAGCGGTCACGCGGTAGCTGTCAGGGCGGGCAGAGGCGTCGGACATGTCATCCATGGAAGGCGGCCTTTCAGGTGAGTTACGGCTGGAAACCACCGGATAACGGGGCGCCACGCGGGCTGCAAGACTTGCGGTGCCAGATGGGCACGCTAAGGTCCCCGCAACACGTCAGGGAGCGCGCGAAATGGGTTGGTTGGTCTTGCTGGGAACAGCCATGGCGGTGGTCGGCATCGGCCTGTTAGGCTATTGTATATATTCAGCTTTTTCCATCAAGAAGGCCGGGCTGGAAGACGCTGAAATGCGCCAGCAGCTGCAAAAGATCGTCGCCATCAACATGGGCGCGCTTTTGCTGTCGGTCCTCGGCCTGATGTGCGTGGTGTTGGGCGTCTTCCTCGGCTGAACCGGCAGCTTTTGGCCCATCCCGAACGCCCCGCTTTACTTTGCGTCAGCACAGCGCATCCTGAAAGGCAGACACCCCTGCCCCCGGAGATGCCCCATGCGTTCTGCCCTTCCGCTATTCGTCACTTTGATGCTGGCCACACCCCTCCTCGCGCAAGAAGCGGCAGATGCCGTGGCGCCAGAAAATGCAACGGAAACAGGTGCTTCGGGCTTGTCCGAACGCGCGATGGCGGCGCTTGCGGCACGCGATGCCGGCGATCCGGTCACGGCCCAGGATTGGATGGTCGCCGCCGCCAACCCGCTTGCGGTTGAGGCCGGCGCAGACGTTCTGGAGGCTGGCGGCACCGCCGCCGATGCCATGGTCGCGGTCCAAGCCGTGCTCGGCCTGGTAGAGCCGCAAAGCTCCGGCCTCGGCGGAGGCGCGTTTCTTGTTTATTTTGATGCACTTACGGGCGAATTGACCACGCTCGACGGTCGCGAAACCGCCCCTCTCGCTGCCACGCCCACGCTGTTCCAGGACGAAATGGGCGAGCCGCTCGGCTTCTTCGACGCCGTGATCGGCGGCCTTTCCGTCGGCACGCCCGGCACGCCTGCGCTAATGGAGGATGCCCATCGCCGCTGGGGCCGCGCGAATTGGCAAAGCTTGCTCGACCCGGCGATTTCCCTTGCGGATGAGGGCTTTAGCGTCTCCGCCCGGATGGCCGGTGCCATCGCCAACGACGCCGAACGCCTCGCCACCTTCCCGGCCACCGACGCGTATTTCCTGCCCGATGGCGCGCCTCTGGCCGAGGGCGCCCTGCTCCAGAACCCTGCCTATGCCGACACCCTGCGCGCCATGCAGATCCATGGCGCCGATGCGATCTACGAAGGCCCCATCGCCGAAGGCATCATCGACACCGTGCGTTCGGCCGAAGGCAATCCCGGCGTCCTGTCGCTCCGTGACCTCGCCGCCTACCGCGTCATCGAACGCCCCGCCGTCTGCGCCGCCTATCGCGGTATGGATGTCTGCGGCATGGGTCCGCCCTCTTCTGGCGCTCTCACGGTCGGGCAAATCCTTGGAATGGTGGACAATTTCGCCTTGGAAGGTCCTGAGAACGCCGATGATTGGCGCCTGATCGGCGACGCCTCTCGCCTCGCGTTCGCAGACCGTGGCCGGTACATGGCCGACAGCGATTTCGTTCCCATGCCGACCGAGGGGCTGGTCGATCCCGCCTATCTTGACGAACGCGCGCAACTCATCGAAGGCGACCGCTTGGATCCCGGCACGGCCCTGCCCGAGGTCGCCCCCGGCAATCCTACTTGGGACCACGCGCAGCTTTGGGCAGACGATGAAAGCCTCGAGTTTCCAAGCACTTCGCACATCTCCATCGTCGACAGCTACGGCAATGTCCTCAGCATGACGACCACCATCGAAAACGGCTTCGGCTCCCGCCTCATGGCCCCGGGCGGCTTCCTTTTGAACAACGAACTCACCGATTTCAGCTTCCGCACCCACCGTGACGGCGTGCCCATCGCCAACCGGCTGGAGCCGGGCAAACGCCCGCGCTCCTCCATGTCGCCCACCATCGTGATGCAGGATGGAGAACCGATCCTTGCGATCGGCTCGCCCGGCGGCAGCCGCATCATCGGATACGTCGCCACGGCCATCATCGCCCATTACGATTGGGGCCTGGATCTGCAAGACGCGCTTTCGCTGCCCCATGCCGTCAACCGCTTCGGAACCTACGATCTGGAGGAAGGCACGTCCGCCGAGGCGCTGGCCGAACCGCTCACGGCCATGGGCTACGAGGTCAATATCCGCGGCCTGAATTCCGGCCTCCACGCCATCGCAATCACCCCTGACGGGCTGATAGGCGCCGCCGACCCGCGCCGCGAAGGCATCGCCCTCGGACAGTAAGCCCCTGCTTCCACTGGTCCCAAATACCTCGGGGGAGGCGTAGCCGGGGGCAGCGCCCCCCGAAACTGAGCCCAAAGCGTGGCACACGCGACGGCGAGGCGAAAAACTTGCGGCGCAGCCGCTCCTCCAGGTCAGGTCACGGCCTGGGCGGCGCTTTGCGGCCTTCATCAAAGGCTTCCCAGCCCTCGCCGCCAAACACATCCACGCCCAGTTGCGCCAACACATCGGGGAAATCGACCATCACGTAATTGTCGACGATCTTGCCGTCCACGACCTTCCAGAAATCCATGTACCGGATAGTCACGCGCTTGCCTGTGGCCGCCACGCCCATGAATTCGCCCGAATGCACAGCCTCTTGCCGACCGAAGGCCGCTGCCCATTCGCCCATGTAAAGCCGCGCCTCATCCACGCAGACCTTGTCCGAGAACGCGGCCTGGAACGGTTTTTGCCAGTTGTCCTGAAACTCGCGCAGCCCGGTCTTGGTCCCGCAACCGCGATTGCCCATCCAGCGGAACCCTTCTGCGAAGAACTCGCCGATATCCGCGATCCGGTGGTCGTTCAGCCCGTCCACCATGCCTTCGATCACGGCTCGCGTTTCGTCAGTTTTCGACAGGTCCGTCTCGCGTGTCAGCGTAGCTTGTTCGGGGCGGCTTCCCTTCATCCCGGCTCTCCTCATCTTCATTGCTCAAGAAAAGGACGCACCGCTCGGAAGTGGCACGTCCCCAAAAAACACAAGGCTGTGTCAGTCGATGCGCTGTCCGGTGCTGGCGTCAAACAAATGGGTGATCCCGTCGGGCAAGGCGATGCCAACAGGCTCCCCAATCTGGGCGCGGTAATCCTTGGCCGCTTTCACAGCCACCATTGCGCCCCCTGCGCGGACCGTGACCATGGTCGCATCGCCCAAAAGCTCCATCGAGTAGACATTGGCGTTGATCGCGCCCTGCCCGGCTTCGGTCACATGGGCATCCTCGGCCCGGAAGCCAAGCGTCACCTTGCCCGCTCCAGAAACACCCGGCACCTCGACATTCTCGCCCTTGAACGTGCCGTCCGTGACCTCTCCGTCCATCAGGTTCATCGCGGGTGAGCCGATGAAACCCGCCACAAAGGTATTTGCGGGCTTGTCGTAGATGTCCGTGGGCGTGCCAACCTGCTGCACAATTCCAGCCTTCATCACCACCACGCGGTCGGCCAGCGTCATCGCCTCGATCTGGTCATGGGTCACGTAGATCGTCGTGACCTTCAGCTCATGGCTGAGGTTCTTGATCTGCGCGCGGGTGCTGACCCGCAGCTTTGCGTCCAGGTTCGACAGGGGCTCGTCCATCAGGAACACCTGCGGCTCGCGCACAATGGCGCGGGCCAGCGCCACGCGCTGCCGCTGACCGCCCGACAGGGCCGCGGGCTTGCGATCCAGGAATTGCTCAAGCTCCACCATCGCGGCTGCCTTGGCCACGCGCTCTTCATGTTCGCTTTCCGGCACTTTGCGCACCTTCAGCGGGAAGCGGATATTCTCCCACACCGACATGTTCGGGTAGAGGCCATAGCTCTGGAACACCATCGCCACGTCGCGATCCTTGGGGTCGAGCGTGGTCACTTCGCGGTCGCCGATCCAGATCTCGCCGTCGGTCGGATCCTCCAACCCCGCGATCATCCGCATCGTCGTGGTTTTGCCGCAGCCCGATGGTCCGAGAAGCACCAGGAACTCCTGATCCGCAATGTCGAGGTGAAAATCATCGACCCCAACAAAGCTTCCCCAGCGTTTGCTGACGTGGTTCAACCGGATTTGTGCCATGGGACGTGCCCCCTTACCCGCTAATCCATTTCGGCCATCTAGACAGCCGCCGTCACATGGCGCAAGGCTTTTGCATAGGATTGCAAAAAAGGCAGACGAGAATGTCGGAACTGGCAGCTGAGAAAGCGACGGTCTGGTTGCACTTGGAGGCGTTAAGCAACGGAGCCGCTGTGGCTGACGTCTTTGCGGAAGACGCGATTGCAGACGTCGCGCATCCCTATGGCACGCTAGATGGCGTAGACCAAATCGCCCGCTTCTACGACGAACTGCGCCGCGCCCTGCCAGATGCGACCTGGCGGCCAGAGTTCTTTATCGGCGGCGACAACCATCCCGATGATCGGATGGACGGGCCAAGGGTCTCCCCACAGGTGGCCTCACTTGGCCATTGGCAAGGTACCTTCACGCGCCCGCTGCTGGGTATCCCAGCGACCGGTGGCGTCGTTCATCTGCGGATCTGCGAGGTGCACCACCTCAACGCGCAGGGGCAGATCGCGCGCAGCTGGATCTTGCCCGATTTTCTGGACCTGATGGATCAGGCAGGGTGCTTTCCCGACCTGCCCCAGACCGGTGCCCGGGGCATTTGGCCCGGCCCGCGCTATGGGGCTGGCGTGCGGATGGGGGCGGCGATGCCAAAGGCTGGCGCGGCGTCCATGGCGCGCGTGCTCGACATGCATCAGGCGTTGGGCATTGGCGCCGATGTCTCGAACGTGCCGATGCACCATTGGCACCCTGATTTCATGTACTACGCCAGCGCCGGCATCGGCATGTGCCGCGGGGTGGAGGGGTTTCGGCTTCATCATCAGGCACCGTTCCGGGCCGCTTTCCCCGACCGCCATTCCAAGGGGCATTTCGTGCGCATCGGGGACGGGCCGCTGGCTGTGACCGGCGGGCGGCTCTACGCCACCCATTCCGCGCCCTATCTGGGCATCCCAGCGACCGGGAAATCGGTGCATATGGATGTGATGGACTTCTACCATTTCGACGAAGACGGCCTGATCATCGAGAACTGGTTGCCGTTCGACATTCTGGGCCTCGCCCACCAGCTTGGACACGATCTGCTGCCCGGCCGCTGACAGGCCCCTTTTCCTTCTCGCCCAATTGGGGCAGGTTCCGCGCAACCTCGCATTGCCACAGCCGGAGCCTGCCCCATGGACCTGCGCCAGATCGCCGACGGATATAGCGTGACCCCTCAGATCGAGCCTTCAGATGTCGCAACCCTTGCGGCACAGGGCGTGAAAACCCTGATCTGCAATCGCCCGGATATGGAAAATCCGCCCCCCTTCAGGCGGCCGCCATCCAGGCCGAGGCTGAAGCCCATGGTATCGCCTATGTCTTCAATCCGTTCCAAGGGCATACGCTGACCCAAGACAATGTCGATGAACAGGCCGATGCGATTGCCGGATCAGAAGGGCCGGTCGTGGCCTATTGCGCCTCGGGCAACCGATCAACTGTTGTCTGGGCCTTTGGCGCAGCGGGCCATGTGCCGGTCGACCAGATCATCGAGATCGCAACCTCGCACGGCTATCCGTTTGAACAATTGCGCCCCGCCTTGGAAGCGGCCGCCGCGCAGAATACCGCCTGAACGACAGGGCAGCCGGGCTCGGCTCGGGGCGATGACGGGGTGGCCGCACCGTTCGACATCGTCCCGCAACGCCACCTGAAAACGGGACCACGATCATTTCGCAAGCACGCGCAGATGCCACTTCCAATACCGGGCGCTCGCTCGGCAACTGGCTTGTGGATCGGCTTTGGCGCGGCGTGATCTGGGGCGCGCTGCGCTTGCCGCACCGGGTGCGCGTACGGGCCATGGGATGGCTCTTTTCGCGGATAGTTGGCCCCTTGTCGGGACGCAGCGCATTGGCCGGACGCAACCTCGCGATGGTGTTTCCCGACATGCAGGAGCCTGAGCGCCGCCGCATCACGCGCGCCGTGACAGACAATGTTGGCCGCGTCGTGATGGAGAATTACGCGACAGCCGACCAGATGGAGCGCGCCTTGAATTGGCAGCCGCGCGGCCCCGGTTGGGACGCGGCAGAGGCCGCGCGGGCCGCGGGGCGGCCAATCCTGTTCATCTCGGGCCATTACGGCAATTACCAAGCCGGGCGCGCGGCGCTTAATGCACGCGGCTATCAGATGGGCGGGCTCTACCGGCCGCTGAACAACGCCTATCTCAACGACCATTACATCGCGACCATTGAGAATGTCGGCGGCGGCGCCTTTACCCGGGACAGGCGCGGGTTGGCAGGGTTCGTGAAACACCTGCGCGGCGGCGGACAGGGTGCAATCCTGATCGACCAATATTTCTTTGGCGGGCCGATCCACGATTTTCTGGGCCATCCTGCGCCGACCTCACCGGCGGCGGCTGAAATGGCCCTCAAATACGACGCGCTTCTGGTGCCGATCTACTCGACACGGGCCGAGAATGGCCTTGATTTCGATATCGAGCTTGAGGCGCCAATCCCGCATTCGGACCCAAAAACAATGACGCAGGCGCTCAACGACAGTTTGGCGGCGCGGGTGCGCGCCATGCCAGAGCAATGGTTTTGGCTGCATGATCGCTGGAAACCCGCCCGCCAGGAAAAGGCCGCACGAAAGTCGGCGACCTACGATTAAAGCAATTTGCGCTTTATCTGAGGTAGTCTTATCGCGTTCCGCGTTCGCGCCATCGGCGCGAGGCAGCGGGTTGCGATTCAAATCAAACGCAAAGTGCTGCAAGCCTGCCGCTGTTGCATCAATCGAGGCGCGCAGCCCCCAGAATGGCGCCATGGCCGCTGGCCTGAACGATCACGACATGGGGCATGTCGCCCGCTGCATTCACCTGCGCCTCAAACGGATCGGCCCCGGACCATTCGGCCACCGCCTGCCAGGATTGAACGATATTGTGGTAGGCCGTCGACAGGCCGGCATTTTCGCCACGCGTGATCTCGACCTCCTGCATCGGCAGGTAGGTGACGACCTGTACAACCATCGCGGGCATGTCGGTCGACGCGCCGGTCCAGCTTGCGCGCACCTGCCAGCCACCTTGCGCGGGAACAGCCTCAACCGTGACCGGATTTGCGGCTTCACGATGCGCGGTGATGCGATCCACAATGTCCATGGGCTGATTGCCCGCGACATGATCGACCCCGCCAATCACCATTTGCGGTGTGTAGACCACGGTGGAGCCTGCCGTATGCGCATAGGCCTGCTGGCGGGCCGTGAAGGCGGGGTTCGCGAACGTGTCCGCCCACCCGATATAATCCCAGTAATCCACATGCAGCGCCAGCGCGATGATGTCATCGCGGTTCGCAAGCTCGGCCAAAAACGCATCCGCCGGCGGGCAGGATGAGCAGCCCTGCGATGTGAACAATTCCACCACCACGGGCCCGTCCGCGAGCGCCGCCGATGCCGCAAAGCCCCCGGCCAGTGCCGCAATCAAGGAAAGATGTCGCATGGTTTGCCTGTCGTTTCTTCGCATGTCATCGCCATAGCTAGGCCATCCCCCCGCATTTGGCCAATCAAGCGTTCGCGAGACTGTGTGACAGATCTCCTCACAACCAACGCCGCGTCGCCTCCAGGTAGGCACGCCCCTCCGCCCCGAATGCCTCTTCAAGCGCGCGCTCTTCGGGCACCGCAAAACGTACCGTAAGTACGGTCAGAAACAGCGGGATCAGAAAGGCCGGGCTCAGCGCCCCCAGCCAAAGAACCTGACCCGACAGGATCAGGATCATGCCGAGGTAGATAGGGTTTCGGCTGAGCCGGTACGGGCCTTCCACAATCAACGTCCCGGGCGTGTGGTGCGGCTCGATCGTGGTCTTTTTCTTCCAGAACCAAAGCGCGGCCCAGAAAATGAACAATAGGCCCAGACCCGCCAGAAGCATCCCAAACCGCTGCATCAAAGGATCAACGGTGCCGACCAAGGGCACAAACCGCGCCAGAAGCCAGGCCAGACCCATGAACAGCACAAGCCACAGGGGCGGGAGATCGGGAAAACCTTTCATGCCCGCATCTGGCCCGGACGCGCGGCGATGCGCAAGCCTGCTGGACGATGGCCCGCCGCCCGTGATACCGCGCCTGTCATGGAGCCTGCTGCCCCCACTCCGCCGTCTGAGCCACACTTCTCACCCGCCGAGGTGCGCCGGCTCTATTGGCTGAAAGATCACGGATTCCTCCGCACGATCTGGACGAATTTCCACAAGCTTGATGATGAGGTCTGGCGCCACAATCACCCCAGCCCGGCCCGCCTTGCACAATTGCAGGCCATGGGTGCGGCCTCGATCCTGTCGTTGCGCGGGCGCAACGGCGCCATCAGCAAGATGGAGGCAGCCGAGTGCGCGCGTCTTGGCCTGCCGTTCGAAGCGGTGCCCCTGCGCGCCCTCGCCCTGCCAGCGCCTGCGCAACTGCTGCAAGTGTTCGACTATATGCGCGATATGCCCAAACCGCTGGTGATCCATTGTAAATCCGGGTCCGACCGCACCGGGCTGGCATCCGTGATCTACCTGCACGCCTTCAAGGGTGTGCCCCTGGCGGAGGCCCGCAAGCAGCTTGGCCTGCGCTACATTCACAATCCGTGGGGCAAGGCGCGGATCGTGAACCGGCTTCTGGATGCCTATGCGAGCGCCCATGACACGACAGGCATCGGGATGGAGGATTGGGTGCGCACCCAATACGACCCCGCAACGCTCACCTGAACGAAAACGGGGGCCGAACTGGCCCCCGCCTCGCGGTCGTTCCCCGGTTGGCCCAAGGGCCGAACCGGACCGGTCGCACGCTTATTCCGCCGCGACGGGCGCTTTGGCGAGGTTGCGCAGCACGTAGTGCAGCACGCCACCATTCTCGATGTACTCGATCTCCACACCGGTATCGATCCGGCACTTCAGCGTGATCTCTTTCACGCTGCCATCGCCCATGGTGATCGTGCAAGGCACCTCGGCCAGCGGTGTCACGCTGTCGAGGCCGTGGATCGAAACCGTCTCGTCCCCCTTCAGACCCAGTGTCTTGCGGGTATCGCCATTCGTGAATTCGAACGGGATCACGCCCATGCCAACGAGGTTGGAGCGGTGGATACGCTCAAAGCTTTCCGCAATCACCGCCTTCACGCCCAGAAGATTGGTGCCTTTCGCAGCCCAGTCGCGGCTGGAGCCCGCGCCATATTGCTCGCCGCCAAAGATCACCAACGGTGTGCCCTGTTCCTGATACGCCATGGCGGCATCAAAGATCGACGTCTGCTGACCATCCGGCCCAAGGGTATATCCGCCCTCAACCCCATCCAGCATCTCGTTCTTGATGCGGATATTGGCGAAGGTCCCGCGCATCATCACCTCATGGTTGCCCCGGCGCGAGCCGTAGGAGTTGAACTCGCGCACGGGCACCTGACGCTCCACCAGATATTGACCGGCGGGATGGGTTTCCTTGAACGAGCCTGCGGGCGAGATATGGTCAGTGGTGATCATATCCCCCAGCAGCGCCAGAACCTTTGCACCCTCGATATTTTCGATCTCTTTGGTGTCCATGGTCATGCCCTGGAAATAGGGCGGGTTCTGGATGTAGGTCGAGGTCGCAGGCCAATCGTAGGTTTCCTGTTGCGGAACCTCAACGCCCTGCCATTTCTCATCGCCGGTGAAGACGGATGCGTATTTCTCCTGGAAGCTCTCGCGCGTCACGGTTTCTTCCACCAGCTCCGCGATCTCCTGAGTCGATGGCCAGATGTCCTTCAAGTAAACGTCTTTGCCGTCCGGTGTCGTAGCAATCACATCCGTGGCCAGGTTGATGTCCATGGTCCCGGCCAACGCATAGGCCACCACCAACGGCGGCGAGGCGAGGTAGTTCGCCCGCACGTCCGGGCTGATCCGGCCTTCAAAGTTGCGGTTGCCCGACAGAACGGAGGTCGCCACGAGGTCTCCTTCGTGGATCGCCTTTGAGATCTCCTCCTGCAGCGGGCCAGAGTTACCGATGCAGGTCGTGCAGCCATAGCCCACAAGGTTGAAGCCGATAGCGTCCAGATCGTCCTGCAACTCCGCCGCTTCCAGATAGGCCGAGACGACTTGGCTGCCGGGCGCGAGCGAGGTCTTCACCCAAGGCTTGCGGTTCAGGCCAAGGGCGTGCGCTTTGCGCGCCACAAGACCCGCGCCGATCATGACGTAGGGGTTGGAGGTGTTGGTGCACGAGGTGATCGAGGCGATCACAACCTTGCCCGACTCCATCGTATAGTCTTCGCCCTCAACCGCCACTTCCTTGCCCATCGGGCGCTTGAACGTCTCCGACATTTCCTGGTGGAAGGCGGCCTTCGCCTCGGTCAGCGCCACGTAATCCTGGGGCCGTTTGGGGCCAGAGATCGCAGGAACAATGGTGCCCATGTCGAGGTGCAGAGTGTCGGTATAGACCGGCGCGTAATCATCACCGCGCCAGAAGCCATTTTCTTTCGCGTAGGCCTCCACCAGTGCGATCCGGTCTTCGTCGCGGCCCGTGGTGCGCAAGTAGCGCAGCGTTTCGCCGTCGATCGGGAAGAAGCCACAGGTAGCGCCGTATTCCGGCGCCATGTTTGCAATGGTGGCACGATCCGCCAAAGGCAGTGAGTCGAGGCCAGCGCCGTAGAATTCCACGAACTTGCCCACCACGCCGCGCTCGCGCAGCATCTCAACAACTTTCAGGACAAGGTCGGTGCCGGTCGTGCCTTCCATCATGGCACCGGTCAGCTCAAAGCCGACCACTTCGGGGATCAACATGGAAATCGGCTGACCCAGCATGGCGGCCTCAGCCTCGATCCCGCCAACGCCCCAGCCGAGAACAGCCGCACCGTTCACCATCGTGGTGTGACTGTCGGTGCCCACCAGAGTATCTGGGTAGGCCACTTCAGCGCCGGTCTGGTCCGTGTCGGTCCAGACGGTCTGCGCGAGATATTCAAGGTTCACCTGGTGGCAGATGCCTGTGCCGGGGGGCACAACGCGGAAATTGTTGAATGCGGTCTGACCCCATTTGAGGAAGGTGTAGCGCTCCATATTCCGCTCATATTCGCGGTCGACGTTCATCTGGAACGCGCGCGGGTTACCGAATTCGTCGATCATCACGGAATGGTCGATGACGAGGTCCACGGGGTTAAGCGGGTTGATCTTCTGTGGATCCCCGCCCAGCGCCTTGATGCCGTCGCGCATGGCCGCAAGGTCCACCACGGCAGGCACGCCGGTGAAATCCTGCATCAGCACGCGCGCCGGGCGATAGGCGATCTCGCGGGGGTTCTTCCCGCCCTTGTCAGCCCATTCGCTGAACGCCTTGATGTCGTCGACCGAAACGGTCTTGCCATCCTCAAACCGCAGCATGTTTTCCAGCACCACTTTCAGTGCAGCGGGAAGGCGCGAGAAGTCGCCAAGGCCCGCAGCCTCGGCGGCCTCAATCGAATAATAGGCGACCGACTGGCCCCCAACGGTCAGTGTTTTGCGAGTCTTCGATGAATCGTGGCCGACGGTGATGGGCATAAAATGCGCTCCTCTATCCGGGTCTAGCTGCGGAATGGGTTTGGTCCTGCGCGGGGTGCCATCCATTGGGCGGCCCTGCAATGGAACAAATCGTCTCGCGCGCTCTGTATGCCATTGCATACCGTTTGCCAAGCCCTTCAGGACATTGGCGATGCCCCCTGCCGGTCCTTGTGCCTGACAACCCTCTTCACAACGCGAATGCTCGGCTTCGGCGGGCGGACCATAGGCATTCCATTGCGATGGGCGCGGTGGTGCAACGGGGCGGGTGGGTGGGCGTTGCGCCACCGCGCCCCTTCCCCAGCCCCGCCAAACCCGCTACCGCTTGGGCCATGGCGCTTACCGTCACCGATCTCGCCTGCGCCCGCGGGCCTGCGCAAGTCCTTGCGAATGTGTCGTTTTCCGTGAACCCGGGCGAGGCACTGATCCTGCGCGGCCCCAACGGTGCCGGCAAAACCACATTGCTGCGCACGCTTGCCGGGCTGACGCCCCCTTGGCGGGGACCATCGCAACTGAGGACGGCAGCATCGCCTATGCCGGCCATGCGGACGGCCTCAAAAGCCAGTTGACGGTAACAGAGAACCTCACGTTCTGGGCTGGTGTTTTCGGAACCCACGACCTCAGCCGCGCCATGACCGCATTTGACCTGACCGCGCTTGCCGACCGCCGCGCGGGCGAGTTGTCGGCCGGCCAAAAGCGCCGATTGTCCCTCGCTCGCCTGCTGGTCACGGATCGGCCCGTATGGTGCCTGGACGAGCCTACCGTCTCCTTGGACACCGAAAACACGGCCCGCTTCGCATCCGCCGTCGAGGCGCACCTGACAGGCGGCGGATGCGCGATCATCGCCACGCATATCGACCTCGGTCTGCCCACCGCACGAACGCTCGACATCTCACCTTTCGTCGCAAAGGGCGTGTCCGCGTCAGACCCGTTCGGTGACGACATGTTCGAGGCGCTCCCATGATCGGTCTTCTGCGGCGGGATCTGGCGCTGGCCGTGCGGGCGGGCGGTGGGTTTGGGCTGTCGCTGGCCTTCTTCCTGATCTTCACGGCCCTCGTGCCCTTCGGCATCGGCCCGGAAACCGGTCGCCTGGCAGACATAGCGGCGGGCCTTTTGTGGTTGGGGGCGCTGCTCGCCTGCCTTTTGTCGCTCGACCGTATCTTTCAGCTGGATTGGGAGGACGGCTCGCTTGACCTGCTGGCCACCTCGCCCCTGCCGCTGGAGGCGCTTGCCGCCCTCAAGGCGCTGGCCCATTGGCTGACCACCGGATTGCCGCTTGTGATTGCCGCCCCCGTCCTTGGCCTAATCCTGAACCTTCCCGGCCCGGCCTATATCCCGCTGGTGCTGTCCTTGCTTGCAGGCACGCCCGCACTGTCGGCCATCGGCACGTTCGGGGCCGCGCTGACCGTCGGCATAAAGCGCGGCGGTCTGCTTTTGTCCCTGCTGGTCCTGCCGCTCTACGTGCCGACGCTTCTGTTCGGGGCATTGGCCGCAACGCGCGGGGCGCAAGGGCTGGATGCGACCACGCCCTTGGTGCTGACACTGGGCATCACATTGGGCTGTATGGCACTTTTGCCGTTTGCCGCCGCCGCGGCCCTTCGCGTCAACTTGCGCTGAAGACCGCGCTCATTTGTCCGGCCCTTGCGCCGCAACGCCCCATTGTGACCCGGAATCGCCGCGCCTATGTTCGCGCCCATGTCGTCGATCTGGGAATATGCAAACCCGCGCCGGTTTATGGCCACCTCCGCCGCACTCTTGCCGTGGGTGGTGGGCCTGACAGCGATTTGCCTGATCGGCGGGCTTGTCTGGGGGTTCTTCTTTACCCCGAATGACTTCCGCCAGGGCGCGACTGTAAAAATCATCTACATTCATGTGCCCACGGCGATCATGGCCATCAATGCGTGGTTCATGATGTTGGTCTGCTCGCTGATCTGGCTGATCCGACGCCACCATGTCAGCGCGCTTGCCGCCAAAGCCGCCGCACCAGTCGGCATGGTCTTCACACTCATCGCGCTCTTCACCGGGGCCGTTTGGGGGCAGCCGATGTGGGGAACGTGGTGGGAATGGGACCCGCGACTGACCTCCTTCCTGATCCTGTTTCTCTTCTATCTGGGCTACATGGCGCTTTGGGAGGCTATCGAAAATCCGGACCAGGCCGCGGATCTGACCTCGGTCCTCTGCCTTGTCGGGTCGATTTTCGCGATCCTGTCGCGGTACGCGCTCGTGTTCTGGAACCAGGGGCTGCACCAGGGCACGACCGTCAGCACGGTCGGTGTGGGGGTGGAGGAGAATGAAGGCGTCTCCAGCGTATTCCTATATCCGATGCTGACATCGCTTGCGGGCTTCGTATTCCTGTTTCTGGCGCTGGTGCTCTACCGCACACGCACCGAAATCCGCGCGCGCCGCCTCAAGGCCCTGATCGCGCAGGAGCAAATGGCATGAGCCTCGATCTGGGCCAATACGCGGTTGAGGTGCTTTCGGCCTATGCCGGGGCCATCATCGTGCTGGCTGCCCTGATCATCGCCTCGGTTGTGCGCGCCAGGTCCGTCGCGCGGCGACTGGCTGAGATGGAGCGCCGGAGAGAGGCCCGCGTCAGATGAAGATCAATTGGCTCATGGTTCTGCCTCTGGCGCTGACAACTGCCTTTTTCGGCGTTGCCGGATGGCAGTTGGCCAATAACAGTGATGATCTGAGCGCGGGTGTCGACACAACCGCCCTTCCCTCTGCACAACAGGGCAATGCGGCCCCACCGCTGAACCTTGTGGCCCTTGGCGACACCCCGCTTCTGACGCGGGAGGCGTTGGAGGGGGAAGAGTTGGTCATTCTGAATTTCTTCGCCTCGTGGTGCCCGCCGTGCCGGGCCGAGCATCCGACCCTGACGGATCTGGCTGAGGCCGGCGTGCCGCTTTACGGCGTCAATTATCGCGATCGGGAGGTTCAGGCCCTCAGCTTTCTGGACGAACTCGGAAACCCCTATGCTTTGATCGGCGCCGACCCGACAGCCGTCAATGGCCGGGATTGGGGCGTGATCGCAATGCCAGAGACATTCTTCATCAATGCCGATGGTGTCGTGGTTTTGCACTTCCGTGGGCCGATCGTGCGCAGATCACTTGAAAATCAGGTGCGTCCCGCATTGGCAGAGTTGGGCTATACCCTTCCCGAATTGCCTGATCTTTCCGAGATCGAGACAAACTAAGCCGTCCCAAGGCGCCAACGAATTGGTGGGCTCACTACTCGTCTTGCTTTGCGCGCCTAACTGCTTTCACCCGGCCGTGGGCTGAGGCAACATGCGCCAACACCTTCTTTGAGGCGACTTTTAGCCTGCACTTGAGCGCTCTGCGTGACGACACAGCTATTAATCCGCGCTCAAGCCAAACCGGTCAGCGCGCTTCACAATCCGCACCACCAGTTACGCAGCTGACTTGGTCAGCCAATCCGCGAAGCGATCCACTAATTGGACTTGGAAACCAGGACCAACGGTTCAGCTTTGCATCGTCGACCCCGATCAGTCTGGAAGGGAACCGGCGCTCCGTCGACAACCCGCTCTCTTCCACCAAATGCGCTCTCATCCAAAAGAGCATGCTCTCAAATCGCCTTAGCCACGCAATGGGCAGAGTTCGCCATGGCCCCGACCTGAAACCGCAGGCGCATTCTGGCCCGACAATGCGTTCAGTAAATGTAAGGCGTTCAATAGATGTAGCGAATCTGATCGGTCCAGAACCGCTCCATGCGCTTCAGCGAATGGTTCAGGCGGTCAAACCCGTCTGCGTCGATCACGCCATGCTTCTCCAGGCTTTCGGAATGGCGGGCGAACAGAAGGTCCACCGTGTCTCGCACGTTCCGTCCCTTTTCGGTCAACCGCACACGAACCGAACGGCGATCAATCTCGCACCGCTGATGGTGCATATAGCCCATGTCGACCAGCTTCTTGAGGTTGTAGCTGACATTTGAGCCTTGGTAATAGCCGCGCGACTTCAACTCGCCAGCCGTCACCTCATTTTCACCGATGTTGAACAGAAGCAACGCCTGGACCGCGTTGATGTCGAGGATCCCCAGGCGTTCGAATTCATCCTTGATGACGTCGAGAAGCAGCCGATGCAGGCGCTCCACCATCGAGAGGGATTCCAGATACGCCCCCAGAATACCGGTCTGGGCGGGCGTCGCGAGGGGCGCATGCATACTCATGATTTAGGCTCCGCAATCACTGCTTTCGCCCAAGATTCGGTGAAAAACGAAAAAATTCCGTTAAGCGGGAAAAATCTTTTGAAATCAGGCGCCTTGGCCCAGAGTTGGCCGCATGTCGCGTGCCAGACGCTCGATCATCGGCGCCAAAGCCGCAGGCGGATCAACCTGCCCCGAGACCCACTGATAAAGGTCATGGTCGGCCTCAGCCAGGACAACCTCAAATGCGTCCACGGTCTCAGCATCAGCGTCCGCCAGAAAACGGTCCGCCCATCCGCCCAGGATCAGGTCCATCTCCTTGATGCCTCGGTGCCAGGCCCGCATGCGCAGCCGCTTCAGTCGGATCTCCGGTGTCTCGCTCATACGCCCGCCAACGCCGTCCGCAGGCGCTTCTCCAACCGTCCCATCCGTTCGGCCAGTTGCGTCTGTTCCTGCCGCATCTGGCGAATGTCCAGCAACAGCCGCTCCATATCTTCGTCCACCGGCTCCATCTCTTCGGGGCTATCCAGCCCCTCCCCCTGCCCGCTCAAAAGCCACATCATGGACACGCCCAGAATACCCGCCAGCATCGACAGCTTGTTGGCCCGTGGCTCGTTCTGGTCATTCTCCCAGCCGCGCACGGTCTTGACCTTCACGCCAAGGCGCTTGGCCAGTTCGGCCTGCCCCAGCCCCGCCGCTTCGCGCGCACCGGTCACACGGTCGCCGAACGTGGTGGTCTCGGCGTCAAACCAATCGGGGGATAGCGACAGATCGCCCATGACAATGTCCTTTAGATAGCTTGAATGCGTGCAGGCACGCCCGTATCAGTGCCCATGTTCATATAGCCCATTACCGGGCAAACCAAAGCCATAGGACGCGACACGATGCCCTTCCTTTCCGACACGCTCGCCCGGGTGAAGCCCTCGCCCACCATCGCCGTCTCCAATCTCGCCGCAGACCTCAAGCGTCAGGGCAAGGATGTGATCGGCCTCGGCGCGGGGGAGCCGGATTTCGACACGCCCGAAAACATCAAGGATGCGGCCAAAGCCGCGATGGATGCGGGCAAGACAAAATACACGGGCGTTGACGGCATCCCAGAACTGAAAGAGGCGATCTGCGCCAAGTTCAAGCGCGACAATGGCCTCGACTATACGCCCGCGCAGGTCTCCGTCGGGACCGGCGGCAAGCAGATCCTCTACAACGCGCTCATGGCGACCTTGAACCCCGGCGATGAGGTCATCATCCCCGCGCCCTACTGGGTCTCCTACCCCGATATGGTCCTGCTGGCAGGCGGCGAGCCCGTCTTCGTCGAAGGCCCGTCGCAGACCGGCTACAAGATCACGCCCGACCAGCTTGAGGCCGCGATCACGCCAAAGACCAAGTGGTTCATCTTCAACTCGCCCTCCAACCCCACTGGGGCGGGCTACACGGCCGAAGAACTCAAGGGCCTAACGGACGTACTGATGAAGCACCCCCATGTCTGGGTGATGACCGACGACATGTACGAACACCTCGTCTACGACGATTTCGAATTCGCCACGCCCGCACAGGTCGAACCGGGCCTCTATGACCGCACCCTCACCTGCAACGGCGTCTCCAAGGCCTATGCCATGACCGGCTGGCGCATCGGCTATGCCGCAGGCCCCGAAGAGCTGATCAAAGCAATGCGCAAGGTGCAGTCGCAGAGCACCTCCAACCCTTGCTCCATCTCGCAATGGGCGGCGGTCGAGGCCCTGAATGGAACGCAAGACTTCCTCGCGCCAAACAACGAGCTCTTCGTGCGCCGCCGCAACCTCGTGGTCGAGATGCTGAACAAGGCCGAGGGCATCACCTGCCCAACGCCGGAAGGCGCGTTCTACGTCTACCCCTCGATCCACGGCTGCATGGGCAAAACGACGCCCGCAGGCACGGTGATCGATACGGATGAGACCTTCGCCAAAGCCCTGCTTGAGGAAAAAGGCGTCGCGGTGGTGTTCGGCGGTGCGTTCGGTTTGTCGCCAGCCTTCCGCGTCAGCTACGCCACGTCCGACGAGAACCTGAAAGAGGCGTGTACGCGCATCCAGGATTTCTGCGCGTCGCTCAGCTGAACCGACATCGCGCCGCCGGACGTAGCATTGGCGGCGCGAACAACGATTACCTCAAGACAGCTGCGCCTCTGCCTCGCACAGCCCTTGAGCAGTCCCCGCACCTCCATCGCGCACGGCAGCCCAGATGCCCGGCACACCGTCAAGCCAGACGCCTTCGACAATCGTCATCCCATCGTCTGAGACATTTGCCAGATAGCGCGAGGTTACAATGCTTGCACCACCCTCCAGCGAATGACCCAAAAGCGTCAGCGCACCGTTGGGCGCGAGTGTGCCGTTGAACCGCTCCCGCCCCGAATGGCCGCCCGAGCTTTGCCAGTCAAAATAGCCCGACACCGCCCAACCGGGCGACCCGGGGGCCTGCGTTTCAAAGACCAACCGCGTGTCGTGCCAGGTGTATTGCCCATCATAGCCGCAGACTGACCAGATCGCTCCCGTCAGGTCCTGTGCCGCGGCGGGAAAAGCGCAGGACAGTGCAAGGAAAGTTTTCACCGAAAGCCGCCGAAGAAATTTCATGAGATGTCCTCTTGTCTTCGTCCAGCCTGCGCAATCTACGGTATGCTTTCAATACTTGCCTTGCTCCGGCTGCGCCGCGTCCCAAGCCCGCGCACGCTCCGCTTGCAAACCCCAGACCATCACACCAGAGATGATCCCAAACAGCACCCATTGCGGCATCGGCCACACAGTTCCAAGCACCACGATCCCAATCGCCAAAAACAACCCGATAAACGCCACGTTCACCGCCAGCACCGTCAGCACCAGCGCCCGCGCTCCATGCAAGGCCGCCCAGAACAAGGCCCCCGCGAACACCACGAACAACGCCGTAAGCGCGTGCCACACCACCGCCGACACCGCGCGGACCAGCGGGTCCAGCCCACTGCCCTGCACCGGCGCATTCACTTCCGGCCCGCCCACAAAGGCGTGGATCGCAGCCGTTGCCACAAACAATCCGCCCGCAATCGCGTAGCCAGGGTTCACGCGTTTCTGGTCCATGAGACATCCTCCGATTGATTCCATACGCTACCGTATGGAACATCTCGTTGCGCAAAACAATACGCCACCGTATGGTTAGGGCATGTCAAATCGTCTCACCAAAGAGGATTGGGTTGCGGCAGGCTTCCGCGCCTTAGCCGAGAGTGGCCCACAAGCGCTAAAGGCCGAGGCCCTCGCGCGCAGCCTCAAGACGACCAAGGGCAGCTTTTACCACCACTTCAAGGACGTCCCCGCCTACCACGCCGCGATGTTGGCGCTGTGGCAGGACAAAGCCTTCACCGGCATCGTCGAAGGGCTGGCCCATATGCCCACGCCCGAGGCCAAGCTCCGCGCGCTGGCCGCCCTCGCAAATGACGGCGCCCCTGAGCGCTTCGGCGGCCTGTTGATCGAACCCGCAATCCGCGCTTGGTCGCTCCATGATCCGAACGTCGCCAATGCCGTGGCCGAGATCGACGGCAAGCGTATCGACTACACCGCGGACCTGCTGGAGGCCTGCGGCCAGCCCCGCGCCCTCGCCGTGCTGTTCTACGGTGCGTTTCTCGGCCTCGACGATCTGCAAGCGCGCGGGTGCGCCGGGACCGGCGGCGCCTTGACGGAACTGATGGACCGCATCCTCGGGTCGGGTGAGGGCCCCTGACAGAAGGCGTCGGATCATCCGTGCGGGGCCACCATGGCGCCCACAACCGTCAATCGCCTGACGAAAATCCACGTTAACCATGTTGCGGACACTTCTAGAATCATAGAAATATCAAGAATCCCAAGCCATTGATTTTGCTTATTTTCCGTTCAAGAAACCCGCCTGATCACGCGTGATCAACCTTGAGAACCTTGTTCCCCGCCCCGCCTCCCTATAGGCCGATCCCATGCCCCGCGCGCGCCTCACTGACCATCTGATCCTGATCCTCGGCTGCGTCGTGATGCTGGCACCGCTGGCGCTTGTCCTGAGCGCGGGTTTTTCCACCAACGCCATCACGCCCCTTCTCGCCGACCAACCGCATCGCCCCTCCCTCGCCCAGATGCTCGGCACCTCGCTCGCGATTGCCACGGGCGTTGCGCTGGTCAAAACAACGGTCTCGTTCCTCGCCGCCTACGCGCTGTCGCTTTTCCGTATCCCTTATGCATCGGGCCTCATGGCGCTGCTGCTTTTGCCGCTCTTTCTTCCCATCGAAAGCCGACTCTTGCCCACGATCCTCGTCACCGACGCGCTGGGGCTGCTGAACAGCTATACCGGCCTGATCCTGCCCGTGACGGCCACCGGCCTCGGCACCCTGATCTTGCGCGCGCAGATCAAACAGATGCCGCCCGAAATTCTTGAGGCCGCCCGCCTCGATGGCGCAGGACCGCTGCGGGCGATGTGGGACATCTATCTGCCTCTTTGCCTGCCGGCGATTGCAGCGCTTCTGGCGTTCTTTTTCGTGCTGGGTTGGAACCAGTACCTTTGGCCACTGGTGGCGTCCCCTTCCCTGCCGGATCGGGCCACTGTGGTCAGCGGGCTGGCGCTCCTGCGGATCGGCTCCCCACCCTCGCTGGCGCTCGCGGCTGTGGCTATGCTTCCGCCGCTGGTGGTTTTCATCGTGGCGCAACGCTGGATCGTCCGCGGCCTCGCACCGATGCGAGACTAACCGCCGAGACGCTCAAGCAAGGTCTCCCAAACCAGACGAATGCGACGGGAATGGCGCAATTCGCGATGGGTGACGATCCATAAATCGACGGGCATCACCTCCTCCTCCGCAAGGACCGGCACGATGCCTGAGCTTCGGGCAGCGATATCATCTGCCATGATCCCAATCCCCAACCCGGCGCAGACCATTTGCCAAGCGGCGAATATGGTCTTGGAGTAAAGCCGCCCGGATCCTGCGGGCAGATTGATCCCGCGCAGCCCCAATTCACGGGCCATATCTTCAGGCGGCCCAAAGCCGATGAAGGGCATGTCCCGCGCGTCCGCCATTGTGCGGGGATTTCCGTGGCGCTGGACGAACCCTTCGCTGGCATAGAACCGCGCCTTGCTGCCCGTGAGCTCTCGTCCGATCAATTCGGGCTCGGTCGGCGCCATGTGGCGCACGGCAATATCGGCCTCGCGCCGCAACAGGTCCGAAATATCGTTGGTCACGATCAACTCGATTTCCAATTCCGGCTCTGCTTGGGACAGCGCACCAAGTATGTCCGGCATGACATGGATCGCCATCATGTCCGACACGCTGATCGCGACCTTGCCCGCGACGGTGTCATTGCGACCGGCCGCCACCAGCGACACGCGCGCCGCCGTATCGCCCATCGCACGCACCTCCTCCAGCACCTCCGCGCCGGATGGCGTCAGCACCAGACCGCGGCCGACGCGCTCAAACAGCGCAACGCCCAAAGCGGCCTCCAACGCCGAGACCTGCCGCCCGACCGTGGGCTGGGTCGTGTGCAGGACCCGCGCAGCACCCGACAGGCTGCCTTCCTCTGCCGTGGCCAGGAAGGCCCGGGCCTGGTTCCAATCAAAGCTGATCGCATCCCAATTCATACACAGATGCATAACACACATTAGATCTCATGCAATTTCGTTTGAAACCTCGGTGCCGTATACCCAAGGCACATGTTTAGGAGGCTGGAATGACTGCCATGACACAAACAACCGATGCCGCCTTTTGGGACGGCGCCGCCCGAAAGTACGCGCAAAGCAAGATCAGCGATATGGAAGCGTATGAGGCCTCCATGGCGCGCACCCGGCTGCACTTGCACGCCACTGACCGTGTGTTGGAGATGGGTTGCGGCACCTCATCGACCGCGCTTTTGCTCGCGTCGGAGGTGGCACATATCACCGCATCCGACATCTCGGCTGAGATGATCGCGATCGGAAAGGAAAAGGTCTGGGATGCCGGTATCTCGAACGTTGCCCCGGTTCAGGGTGTGATCGGTGATCCCGGCCTTGATGGTCCGTTCGACGCAATCCTGGCGTTCAATCTGCTGCATCTCCTGGCTGACCCCGAAGCGGCGATCCGCCAAGTCTATGCGCAGCTTCCATCCGGTGGGCGCTTCATCTCGAAAACGCCGTGCATGGCGGGGAAGCGCTGGTTCCTTGGACCCGCCGTGGGTGCGTTGCGCCTGTTTGGGAAGGCGCCCTCTGACGTGCAGTTCTTCAAGGTAAGTGCTTTGGAGCGCATGATCACTGAGGCGGGGTTTGAAATTGTGGAAACGGGCGATTACCCGCGCAAGATGCCATCGCATTTTGTTGTGGCCCGCAAACCCTGAGCTGCACGGGTTGACGGCTGCGCACTTTGGCAGGATGGTCCCTGTCCAAGAACAAAAGTGCGCAGCAGGTCCACCTTATGACGGAACTTCCCGACTATTACTTCCGCATCCGTGAGAACGGCGCGGCGGTTTTTCGGGTATCGACCGAGAACCGACAGCGCCGGATCGAGATGGACGAAATCGCGGTCGTGAACATCCGCAATGGCAATGTCAAACCCCATGGCGACCATGTTCTGAGCGACGAGGAAAACAGCGTTATCGCGGAGTGGATGGAAGAGCGTCGGGCCGTTCTGCATGAGCGCGATATCGACGACATCCACCGTGCGGTCGACTACCTGAACCTGACGACGCAATGGGCGCAGAGCCGCGCGAGCGATGATGATCTGGAAGATGTCACGGACCGATTGCTGTTGGCCATGCATGACCTGCGGAGTGTGTTGGTGCGCAAAAAGGCCGACCGCCTGATCGCCGCCTCAAAGGCAGAGGCGGAGGCGGAGGCTGGCGACTAGGCCAACCTGAGCCCATTAGATTCCCCATAAACGGTCGGTCACTGCCCCAGGACGGTCATTCGATAATCCGTCACACCGGCAGGGATTTGCATCATCTCCATACAGGTTCCGCCTTCATCCATGGTCATCCAGATGTGCCCGGGATCGGTAGTATACGCTGCTGCCTGACCGGGGTTGAGGGCGGTGATACCGGTGACCGCGCCACTGGGCTCGACCCAGTTCAAGATGCGAATACCGTCGGATGAATTGATAAAATTCACCACCTGCGCCGCGCCAGTATCGCGCGACGAGACGCGCCCAAAGTTATCGCAGGCCAGGTAGCCCGGCTGTGGATCAATCGGCGCGCTGGAGGCGGCGGGCCTTGCTGCATCCAGCTGTCCGACCTCTGCGCAATCGGCAAGAAATGGGCCGATGGTGTTGGGGCCGTTCCCGGTGATCGTCAGACCGATGCCGGTCTCGGGCCGGTCAAAGCGCACGGTCCTGTCGCCTGCGATCACTAGCCAGGCGGGGTCCGAAACTTCGGCGGTGACTTCAATGCCGGCGACGCCGAACTCCGCACCGACGCCAATGACGTTCCCGTCCAGGATTGTGCTGCGTCCGTCGGGGATGCTGACGCGAAGCTGTGCCGGGTCGCCATTCTGCAGCCCGGAAACATCCGCCGTCACCTGAAGGTAAACAAATGGATCTGCTGCATCGACTGCACACTCGCCGAGGATGACCACATCATCGGATTCCGGCACGGCGTAACTCATGCTCACAAAAATGCCGAACGGGTCGTCGGGGTCGAGTTGTGTGAACCGGGTCCAGACATGGCCGGATATGTCCGCGCCAAGCTCCGGCGTGAGGGATTGCGCCACCGGCGCTTCCGGAGCCGGTGGAGGGGCGTTCAGCACCTCTGTGAGATCGCCGCAATCCTGCGCAAAATCAGAAACATAGGACTGATTTCCCGACAGATCGAACGCATATTGAAAATCCGTGAAACCCACGATCCCGTACGTCAGAATGGGGGTGGAGGAGAGCATCGCCATCTCGGGCCCGTCATGGTCGACGACCACCTCAAGCCCGCCCGTAGGCTCATTCAATCCGCGCGAAATGAGCGGACCATGCAAAGTCACGACCGTTCCCGCACCGTCGTTCAATTGGAACGCGTAGGCATCTTCCGCCAAAGCCGAGACCGGGAACGCCTCAAACCGCAGGCTCACGTTCCCGCCGTCGATATAGGGAAAGCACCGGGCCCAGATCAGCCCGCCGGGCAAGCGCCCGTCCGGCGTGTCGCGGCCAAATCCTTCTTGCGTTGCCACAAGGTTCAATTCGGTGGCGGTCGGATCAACGGGATAAAGCGCGTCGTAGTGCCAGACAAAGGCTTCTTGCGCAGCGGCTGGCGCGGCAAGGCAGATCGCGGCGGGCAAGGCACGAAAAAAGGACATCGGAATACTCCTTAAGCTCAATGGACCAAGCTTCACGGCTTGGACCGGCCAAGGCAAGGATTCCCTCAAAGCCGGGTGAACCGGCTGGTCAGCACCGCGTCCTTACGGGGCCCTGTGACGCGCCATGTTTGCGTGAACCCGTCCGGCAAATCGAACTTGTAAGTCACGCGATAGAGGTCCGGGTCGCAATGGTGCACGGCCTCCCGCCCCGCATCAGGCAAGGTGTGAAAGGGTCGGCCGTCGTCGAAAAAGACGGCGATATCAGACCCGTCAGCGCGCCACAGGTAACGGCGTGTGGCGTGCATCGGTGGACCATCGCCGTAGTGCAGCAGCCCGGATTCGTCCTGCACAAGCCCGTCGTCATAGGCGGACCAGATTGCCTGCCCCTCCAAATGCCCTGTCAGGCCGGAATAAGTATCCTCGATCACGCGCGAAAGCTGCCAGCGTCCCTCAAGATCAGTCAGTGCAATCATTGCGGATCAATCCGGCCTCCAAAACGGTTACCGAAATCATCAAGGAAAACGATCCCGTCCGGGTTGGCGCTTTGCACCGCATAGCAATCCCAATCAGGTGACGGCGGCCAGAGCGAACAGTATTCATTGCCTTCGACGCGCCAGGAGCCCCAAGACGGCTCCCCATGGGTGTAAAGCGTCCGGCCCGACGCGAAGAAACGTTGAGTAGCGCCGTTATCGTAGGTGACGGAGCGGTCCGTCAGGACCTCTGTGATCTCAGCGCCATTCATCACAATCCAATCCTGCGCCTGTGCCGCGCCCGCGACGATCAGCGACAGCGTGACGGCTCGCCCAATTGCCCGCATCGGCTTGTTCCCTCCGGTTGATCCGCCTATCAGACAGCGACAAGCCGCAGCGAAAGGCAAGCCCATGATCCCCGCTATTCCCGCCCCGAGATGGTCGCCATTTGGGAGCCCGCAACAAAGTTCCGAATTTGGTACGAAATCGAGGCGCATGCCTGCGACGCTATGGCTGATCTGGGCGTGATCCCGCGCGAAAATGCGGAGGCCGTGTGGAAAGCCAAGGATGTCGAATTCGACGTCGCGCGGATTGATGAGATCGAGGCTGTCACCAAGCATGACGTGATCGCCTTCCTGACCCATTTGGCCGAACATGTGGGCAGTGAAGAGGCGCGCTTTGTACACCAAGGTATGACCTCATCGGACGTGCTGGATACGTGCCTGAACGTGCAACTGGTGCGGGCGGCCGATATCCTGCTGGCCGATCTGGACCGTGTTCTCGCCGCGCTGAAGACCCGCGCGATGGAGCAGAAGGATACCCTACGGGTTGGTCGGTCCCACGGCATACACGCCGAGCCGACCACCATGGGCCTGACGTTCGCCCGCTTTTATGCCGAGATGGACCGCAACAAGACCCGGATGCAGGCTGCGCGCGCCGAGATCGCCACGGGTGCCATTTCTGGTGCAGTCGGCACGTTCGCCAATATTGACCCGCGCGTGGAAGAGCATGTCTGCGCGCAATTGGGGCTAGAGCCTGAGCCGATCTCCACGCAGGTGATCCCGCGCGACCGCCACGCAGCCTTCTTTGCGACGCTTGGTGTGATTGCCAGCTCGATCGAGAATATCGCGGTGGAAATCCGCCACATGCAGCGCACCGAGGTGCTGGAGGGGGCGGAGTTCTTCTCGATGGGGCAAAAGGCTCCTCCGCCATGCCGCACAAGAAGAACCCGGTGCTGACCGAGAACCTGACCGGCCTTGCGCGCCTGGTGCGCATGGCGGTTGTCCCTGCGATGGAAAACGTGGCGCTGTGGCATGAGCGCGATATCTCACATTCCTCGGTCGAACGCATGATCGGGCCAGATGCGACGATCACCCTCAACTTTGCCCTGAACCGGCTGGCCGGTGTGATCGAAAAGATGCTGATCTTCCCCGAAAACATGCTTGAGAACATGAACAAGTTTCCCGGGCTGGTCATGTCGCAGCGTGTGCTTCTGGCACTGACGCAAGCGGGCGTCAGCCGCGAAGACGCCTATGCCATGGTGCAACGCAACGCGCTGAAAGTCTGGGAGGAACGCCTTGATTTCCAAGAGCTTCTTCTGGCCGACGCCGAGGTTGTTGCCGCTTTGGGTGAAGATGCGATCCGCGAAAAATTTGATATGGGCTACCATACCAAACATGTGGACACGATCTTTAGGCGGGTCTTCGGAGAAGCGTGATTTTGACCCCGCGTCAAGCCGTGCTACTTTTCAGATGCAACTATTTGAAACGGGAGCGCGCGAAATGACACTCAAGACCATTCTGACCGCATCGGTGCTGATGCTCGTGCCGGTTATGGCACAAGCCCAGTGCAATTGGGATTATGGCACTCAAGAGGCCGCCATCAGCTGCGCAGACGGTACAACGTGGGACGCAACCGCCATGGCCTGCGTCGCAGTCGCGTCAAGCTAACCGCGACGCCAACATCGACTTTGTGGACCGGTGGCAACCCGATTGCCCCGGTCCTTTTTCTTAAAAGTTTAGTCTGCTTTTCCGCCATCTCTTACGTTCTTTTAACGCGAAGGTTCTACGCACGACCCCGGGTTTCGAAACGGGGCGCCTGATATGCAAGATACCTTTGCCACGGACCATTCCTCGATTGTCTTGGAAGGTGAAATCGACAGCGACTTTCGCATGGTCGACGTCACGCCGCGCCGGCTAAGCAAAAAGCAAAAGGCCGCCGTCATTGTCCGGTTACTTTTGGGCCATGGCGTGTCGCTTGGGGTCAGCAAGCTGCCTGCCGAAGATCAAAACACTTTGGCGCACACGATCGCGGCCCTGGGGAATATCGACAAGGCAACGCTTGCAAAGGTTGTGCAGGAATTTACAGGGCAGATCGACAATCTGGCCCTCAGCTTTCCGCGCGATTTGTCAGAAACGGTTGAATTGCTTGAGCCGTATCTGGCGCCCGGCGCCTTGGGAAAGCTGCGCGCAGCCGCCGAGCGTAGCGATACCAGCGATCCGTGGGGCCGAATTTCCCGTCAACCGGTTGAACGCCTGCGCCCCCTTCTTGCCAGCGAAAGCGCCGAAGTGTGCTCAGTCCTTCTTTCCAAACTCGGTGTCGCCAAGGCGGCCGAATTGCTGGGGGAACTGCCTGCGGATCGGTCTGATATTCTGGCGCATTCCATGGCTCTGACCGAGACCATTACGCCTGACCTTGTGGACCGGATCGGTGTGCATTTGGCGGGTGTTCTGGACTCTGCGCCGATCAATGCATTTGAGAAAGCGGCGGCAGAACGGGTCGGCGCGATCCTGAATGCGACCCCGCAGGAGGCGCGCGACCGGATGCTTGAGGGGTTGCAAGCGCGTGATGAGCCCTTTGCGGCCGAGGTGCGCAAATCCATCTTTGCCTTCCCGCACATCCCGACACGGGTGGAACCGGCCGATGTGCCGCTTATCATGCGCAAGGTGGACGGTGAGACTGCCGTAACGGCGTTGGCCGCAGGCAAATCCGCGGCCCCGCTGACGGTGGAATTCCTGCTGGAAAACATGTCGAAACGTTTGGCGGAACAGATGCGCGACGATGCCGAGGCGCGAAGCGCCCCAAAGCCCGAAGAGGGTGAAGCGGCAATGGCCGAGGTCATCGCGGCCATTCGTGAGCTTGAGGCCGATGGTGAGATATCCCTTTGCCGCCCGGGGAGTGACCCCTTACCACCGTCCAGGCATGGTCTTGGCAATTCCCGGAGCGGGCTGCGCAACCAACCCCTCGCCCCGGACCCGTTAAGGCCCTATCTTCCTGCCCATGGTTTTGGAATTCACCGAAGCGGGCATCTACTGCCCGGCCGCTGATGCCTATATCGACCCCTGGCGGCCGGTTCCGCGCGCATTGATCACCCATGGTCATTCTGACCATGCGCGACCTGGCATGGGGGCCTATCTGGCAACTGAAGCGGCAGCGCCCGTAATGCGCCACCGCCTGGGTGATATCCGCATGGAAACCACGCCCTATGGTCTCAAACACCGGATTGGCGATGCCGATATCAGCTTCCATCCCGCCGGACATGTTCCGGGCTCCGCCCAGATCAGGGTGGAGGTTGACGGCGAGGTCTGGGTTGCCTCTGGCGATTACAAGGTGATCGACGATGGCCTTTCAGAGCCATTTGAACCGGTCAAATGCCACGCCTTCATTACCGAAAGCACCTTCGGGCTCCCGATCTACGATTGGCCCGAGCAAGAGGTCCTCGCGCGCGATCTGAACGGGTGGTGGGCGACGTGCGTGGCCGAGGGCAAACGCGCTGTCCTTGGCGTCTATGCGCTTGGCAAAGCGCAACGCATCTTGCGGCTGCTTGATCCCGCAATTGGTCCGATCCTGACCCATGGCGCGGTTGAGGCCACCAACAAAGTCCTGCGCGACCAAGGGCTTACCCTGCCCGACACCGTCCCGGTGGTGGATGGCGTGGATGCGAAAAGCCACCCCAATGCGATTGTTCTGGCGCCGCCCTCGGCCCTAGGATCGGCGTGGATGAAGCGGTTTGGTGCCGTCTCGACCGGGTTTGCGTCCGGTTGGATGCGCCTGCGCGGCGTCCGTCGCAGGCGTGCGGCAGATCGTGGCTTTGTGGTTAGCGACCACGCCGATTGGAAGGGATTGAACTGGGCCATTGCGCAGACAGGGGCCGAGCGTGTCTTTGTCACCCACGGCTACACAGCACAATTCAGCCAGTGGCTGAACGAACAGGGCTATGATGCAGGCATCGTGCAGACCGAATTTGGGGGCGAAGACCTGGATGAAGCCGAGGATAATGCTGCATGAAACATCTAGGCGCCCTTGATCGTTTCTTTGTCTTTCAGGCCCGCACGTTGGAGCGTGCGGTTTTGCGCTTTGTTGGGCCGCAGCGCGTCCTGCAGGGTTCTGTTCGCAATCAGCACGCGCCTTGGGGGCAAATTGCCAAGCGGCATGATCCCGATCCGCGACAAGGCGGACGGGCTGTGGTTTCGCCCAGACGGCGTGGACCGCGACGCGCCCATCCTGCTTTACATTCATGGCGGCGGCTTCACCGTGGGATCTCCCCGGACGCATGCGCCCCTGATCGGGGCCATTGCGCAGGCCACGGGGCTTCGCGCCTATGCGCCGCGCTATCGCCTTGCACCTGAACATCCCTTTCCCGCAGCACGCGAGGATGTGATCGCAGCCTATGAGCGGCTGGTCGAAGCAGGCACGCCACCGGTTGCCATAGGGGGCGACAGTGCCGGCGGATGCCTTGCGCTGTCGGTCTTGCAACATGCCCGCGACACCGGCCTTCCCTTACCCAAATGCGTCTGCCTCATCGGGCCGGTGGCTGATCTGTCGGGCGAGGTTGAGGAACGGTTCGAAGGGGCAAGCAACGAACTTCTTATCCCCCTCAATGGCCCGCCCGGATCAAGGACGCCTACCTGCCTGGACTGGATCGGACCGATCCAAAAATATCGCCGCTTCTAGGCGATCTGACCGGCCTGCCGCCCACGCTGATCCAGGCCGCGGAGGGTGAGGCCCTGGCGCAAGACAGCGCGCGGATCGCTGAGGCGATGGACGAGGCCACGCTCGATCTATGGCCCGGTCTTATGCATGTCTGGCATCTTCATGCGGGTTTGATGCCGGTCGCCGACCGTGCCATCGCCGAATTGGCCAGCTTTATCAAAGCCAACACATGAAGGACTTCGCCGCCCTCTTTACCGCGCTGGATCAAACCACCAAAACCAGCGTGAAAACGGCAGCACTTGCGGACTACTTCGTGTCCGCCCCCAAAGACGACAAGATTTGGACCATAGCACTCCTGTCGGGTCGCCGCCCCCGCCGCGCGATAACGACCACGAAGCTGCGGGAATGGGCGGCGGAACATGCCGGGATTCCGCTGTGGCTGTTTGAGGCCTGCTACCCAGTTGTGGGTGATCTGAGCGAAACCATCGCCCTGGTCCTGCCAGAGCCGCAATCGCGCGTCGAAAAGAGCCTGAGCGCGTGGATCGCCACGCTGCGCGGGCTCGATAATGCCGAGGACGACGTGCGCAAGGCTACGATCCTTGAGGCATGGGACGGCCTGCCACCCATTGAGCGGTTCGTGTTCAACAAGCTCATCACCGGCGGCTGGCGCATGGGTGTGAGCCAAAAGCTGATGACGCGGGCGCTCGCCAAGGCAACCGGTATTGAAGAGGCAGAGCTGACCCACCGCCTGATGGGGGATTGGTCACCTGACAGCGTGTCCTGGGAAAGCCTGATCGAAGCCCCCGATCCGACAGCGGATCTCAGCCGCCCCTATCCGTTTTACCTCGCCTATCAGCTTGAACAGGAATCACATGAACTTGGGGACGTAAGTGATTGGCTTGCAGAAAGAAAATGGGACGGCATCCGCGGCCAGTTGATCCTGCGCGGCGGCGAACGCTACCTCTGGTCGCGGGGCGAAGAGCTGATGACCGATCGGTTCCCGGAATTCGCGCAGCTCATCGACTTTCTACCGTCTGGCACCGTGATCGATGGTGAGGTTCTGGCCTATGATCGTGCAGCCGAGGCTCCGCTCAGCTTCAACAGACTTCAGCCCCGCATCGGGCGCAAAACCGTGCCCAAGAAGTTGCTGACTGAGGCGCCCTGCATTCTAATGGCCTACGATTTGCTGGAATGGCAGGGCGCTGATCTGCGCCAAACGCCACTGGCAGACCGCCGTTCGATCCTTGAGGAGGCTATAGCAGCCCTTCCGCCCGTCCTTCCCCTTCGGATCAGTCCGCGCGTTGAAGCAGATGATTGGGATGGGTTGGCCCAAGCACGTGCGATCAGCCGCGAAATTGGCGCCGAAGGGCTGATGCTGAAGCGCCTGAACGCACCCTATCTGGCGGGTCGGAAGAAGGGCGATTGGTGGAAATGGAAGGTTGATCCGCTCACGATCGACGCGGTGATGATCTATGCTCAGGCGGGTTCCGGCAGGCGCGCGACGCTTTACACCGATTTCACCTTCGCAGTTTGGAAGGGCAACGATCTGGTGCCCTTCACCAAGGCCTATTCCGGCCTGACGGATGCGGAATTCCGCGAAATCACTGCGTGGGTCCGCAAGAATACCACCGACCGGTTTGGCCCGGTGCGGCAAGTCACGCCGCACCATGTCTTTGAGATCGCGTTTGAAGGGATCCAGGCCAGCCCGCGCCACAAATCCGGCGTTGCGTTACGCTTTCCGCGCATCGCCCGGTGGCGCAAGGACAAACCGCTGCAGGAAGCGAACACGCTCGACGACCTGAACCAGATGTTGGCGCAATACGGCTGACATCGACCGAAAACGCCGCGCGAAGGGGCTTTCGCGCGGCGGATCTTCAGTCAGATAATCGAACGCCCGGTTTCAGCGGAAGCTGTAAGATGCGCCCCACTGGCCATAGGGCTGCGACGGGATGCCATTGCGGTGGGTGCTGCCGTAGCTGGACCGCCCGCCACTGACCGCGATGGAGACGCGACCACCTGAGGATCGCGGGATCACGCCAGCATGGGCCGCCGCCACACAAATCGCACTGTCGGACGTGTAGATGCCGTCGCCCCAAATCGTCGAAGGGTTGTTGCCGATGGGCGGACAGATGAAGGAATGAACCGACCCCGCCTGCCCGGCGATGCCAAGATCAATTGCATTCGTATTGGCACCGATCACTTGTGCGGGCGTCACGAATTCCGACCCGACGATACGGAAGCTGCGCGGCCATTGGCCATAGCTGTGCGAGGTGACGCCATTCCAGGTCGCCCCATCAAAGGACGCGCGGCCCTGGTTGATCTCGACAACCACGCGGCCACCATTGTGGAAGGTGATATGGCCTGCATGCACGGCTGCCGTGCAGATCGAGCTGTCAGAGGTGTAGTCGCCGGCACCCCAGATCGTATGGGCTGACCCGCCGGGCGTGCAAAGATGCGTGATCCGCCCGCCATGGGAATTCAGGCCCAAACTGTCTGCGGACGCTGACCACGCGGCTTGCGGAACGGGCGGCGAGTCGGCAAGTGCAGCACCTGCGCCAAGGGTCAGGCTTGCGAGGGTGGCAACCGTAATGAGGACGGATTTAAACATGGCTTTGTCTTTCGTAATGTAATGTCCCGGATTGCCCCGGGCTGAAGGGGTTCAAACTAGACCGCACTATCTGCAGTATGACCAAACCCTACAAATTGCCCCCGGCTCAAACACTGGGGGAGTTTCCCCATATCGTGGCTTGGGGTGTTGGCAGCCCACCGGACCTGCAATTTCAGCGACAAAATGCTATACTACGGCTCCCGAACCCCTAACCTGGAGGATTTGGAAGATGCTTCAAAGCGATATCACTCAATACGCCCATGCCCTGTACGCCGCCCATGGCGACAAGGCCGAAGCCGAAGCTGCGCAAAAGGCCCGCGATGCGCAAAACACCGCCGAAAGCCGGAAGTGGGACAAAATCCGGCTGCACATCAAGGAAATGCGCGGCGCGAAACAGACTTAGTCAACGGGCCCCGGCAACGCTGCGCCGGGGCCTATTTTGCTTCACTGGAAGACGTAGCTGCGATCCCATGCGGGGTAGTCCGTGGACGTGACGCCGTTGCGCGCCGATCCGGTGTATGCGGGCTGATTGCCCAGAACCAGAACCGTCACAACACCACCTGCGTTGAGGTCCACCAAGCCGCGATGCAGGGCCGCGACGCAGATGGGGCTGTCCGACGTATAGACATCTGTGCCCCAGATCGTGGAATTCGCATTGCCGCCCGGAGGGCACTGGAACGTATGCAAGCTGCCGCTATCCTCGCCAAACCCGGCTGCATCCAGGCTGGTGCCCCAGTCGATCGGGGTATGCGCGGGTGCGCCTGCCAGAGGCACAACACCGGTGATCTGGAAACTCGACCCCCAGCTGCCATAGTCCGATGAGGTGACGCCGTTCTGGTCCGAGCCTTGATAGGCATCCATCCCGCCGACCTGACGGAAGCTGACCGTTCCGCCCTCAGCCTGCGTGATCCAACCGAAGTGAACGGCAGCCGTACAGATAGAGCTGTCGGACGTATAAGTGCCCGTGCCCCAAACGGCGCCGGTCACGCCACCTGGCGCGCACTCAACACTCCCCGTGGCCCCGGGCGCATCTGCCCCAAGCGTGATCAGGTTCGCGCCCCAATCGGCAAATGCGGGCGCGCTGAGACAGGCCAACACGGCCAGTGAGCTGCTGAAAAGTCTTGAAAACATGTATGTGGGCCTTTCAATCGCGATCCGTGCCGCCGGTCCGTTTGAACGGGCATGGGCGCGGTGCCACGGCAAAGGGAAGACGCACAAGCTGCGCCTAATGCCGTTTCGTAAGCAATAGCCTGCCTCAATCAATCATTGTGGAGCAAGGATAATCCGCGGCGCTCAGGCCACGTCGCTGACCGGCACAGGTCGGCGGCCAGACGCCCATTCGCGCGCGGCTTCGCCAAATGCTGCGAACAATGGGCGCGAGACCGGGTCATCGGCGGCGCAATATTCGGGATGCCATTGCACGGCCAATGTAAAGCCGGGCGCGTCGGCGATGTAGATGGCTTCTGGCGTGCCATCGGGGGCGTGGCCGTCGATAACGACACGCGGACCGGGCACCTTGATGCCCTGCCCATGCAAGGTGTTCGTCATCACCGATTGTGAGCCCATAAGCCGGTGAAACGGCCCATTCTCGCCAAACGTCACTTCGTGGCGGAGGGCAAACTTCTCTTCAATAGTGCCATCTGGTGGCATGCGATGGTTCATACGACCGGGCAGATCCCGAATTTCGGGGTAGAGCGACCCGCCCATCGCCACGTTCACCTCCTGAAAGCCGCGGCACACGCCCAAAAAGGGCTGGCCCCGATCCACACAGGCCCGCACAAGGGCGAGAGCCACTGCATCGCGGTTTCTGTCCATCATGCCATGGGCGTCGGTATAATCCTCGCCATATTCCTCGGGGTGCACATTGGGCCTGCCGCCGGTCAGAAGAAAGCCGTCACACACCTCAAGCAGCTGGTCCACATCGACGAAACGCGGATCCGACGGGATGATCATCGGCAATCCGTCGGAAACCTCTGCCACGGCTTCGGAGTTCATCGTGCCGCCCGCGTGGGTCGGGTACTCATCATTGATGAGGTAATGGTTTCCGATGATGCCGATTACAGGACGGGGCATGGTTCTTCCAATATTGCAGTTGAAACATTACCTAACCGTCAAGCGCCCGAAGGAAAAGGCGTGGCTGCGCGCAGGTCGCGGCGCATTTGCGCACATGACGCGAAAATAGGCATTCCCATGGTGTACCGCCTCAACGATCCCGATTTTCTGGCTGACCCGGCACCAACGCTTGCCCAAATGCGGGCCGAGGGGCCCTTGGTGAAGGTCAAACTCCCCTTCGTCGGCCAAATCTGGATGACCACAAGCGATGCCGCTGCGCGCACGCTTTTAAAGAACCCCGATCTGTTCCGCCGCGATCCCGGGCCGATCACCGGCAAGCCGCTCGCCAAGCGTTTCTGGTGGATGCCCGGCTTTTTCAAACCGCTGCTGGACACGATGATCGTGATGGACGACCCGGCCCACCGGCAGATGCGCCGGTTGGTGGAACTCGCCTTTGCCCGTGCAACGATCGAAGATCTTCGCCCGCAACTCACCAAAATGGCGGATGGCCTTTTGGACGCAGTGCCCTCGGGACGGGTCGATATCGTTAAACACTATACCCGCCCCCTGCCCTTCCTTGCGATTTGCACCCTTCTTGGCATCCCCGAAGACCGGCACGATGCCCTGACCCGCCGCATGGCGCCACTCAGTGCGGTCACAAACCCGTTTCGTGCGATATATGCTGTTCTTCGCTTGCGCGGCGTCTTGGCGGACTTCCGGGATCTGTTCGCACAAGCCCGTGAAACACCCGGCCCGGGCTTGATCTCTGCGCTGGTTCACGCGGAAGAGGATGGGCAGAAGCTGACAGAAGATCAGCTACTTTCAATGGTACTTCTTCTCTTTCTTGCAGGCCATGAGACCACCGTCCACTTGATCAACGCAGCCATTGTAGGGCTTGCCACAGATCCCGACTTACGCGCGCATTTCGCGGAAAATCCGGACACGCGGCACCTTCTGATCGAAGAATTCATGCGTCACATATCGCCTGTGATGACCACGAAGATGATGTTTGCAGCCCAGGACACCGACATCCTGGGTGCGCCCATCAAGAAGGGAGAGATGGTGGCGCCCCTGCTTCTTGCCGCAAACCTCGATCCGGAAAGGTTCGAGACACCGGAAACCTTCATCCCCGACCGCAAGCCCAATGCTCATCTTGGGTTCGGCTTCGGTCCGCATGTTTGCCTTGGCATGCAACTGGCCCGGATCGAGGCCTCCATTGCCCTAGACCGCCTTTTTGCAGGCCGCTCCGACCTGCAACTCGCCGAGATGCCGCGCTACTTGCGTCGCCCCGGCCTTCGTGCGCCTGCATCCGTCATCCTCAAGCTGTAAGCCGGCATGCGCTCAGGCCATCGCTTCGAAGCCCGCGGCCTCGATCCCGGCCACCGCGGCCTCGGCGTCATTGTCCGATGTGTCGCCGGTCACGCCCACCGCGCCCAGGACCACGCCATCGCGCATCACCAAAACGCCGCCTGGAACAGGCACCACTTTGCCGCCATAGACCCCGTTCACCGCTGCCATGAAATAGGCCTGCGCCTCTGCGCGGGCCATCTGCGCGCTGCCGGGCATGCCAAGCATCACCGCGCCATACGCCTTGCCTTGCGCAATCTCGAAACGGCCCGGGGCCGCGCCATCCTCGCGCTCAAACGCAAGAACATGGCCGCCAGCATCCAGCACGACGACTGAAAGTGGCTTTAGCTCCATATCCCGGCCCTTTGCACGGGCAGTGGAAATGATGGTGCGGGCCTGGTCGAGGGTGATCATGACCGTATCTCCTTGGGTCAAAAGCGGCGTTGCATGCTTCTCCCTCAAGGCGAAGGTGGGTGCAACGTATCGCAGGCATGAAACTTTTGCTCGACACCACCCGTGGCTACACTGCCCACGATGAATGGAGCTTTCATGCCTGTCGCCTCGATCTTGACCCGTATCCGCTTGCCGCATCGCCGGACGGTATTGAAAGGGCTGCACTGGGGGATTATCCCGTTCTTTATCTGGTTCATATTCGCAGACCCCGATGCGCTGCGCCGCATGGGGCCGGGCTGGTTTCAACTCCATTCCATCAACGGGCTGATCTTTGTCACACTGGCTCTGATCTGGACAGGGACACATCTGCAAAAGGGCCTAGCGTCCCGACCGGGTCCAAAACTGCCCCCTTCGCCCGGCGGCTGCATCCAATTCTGCACAAAACGTTGATTTGGGGGCTGTTTCTGGTCGCCCTGGGTGGGTTCGGCCTTGGCCTCACATCGGCTGTTCTACTCCGCGCGGGCGGGGTTGTGCCAATCGCGCCGCCACTGAACCTGCCGCAAGCCCATGCCATCGTGTCCTGGCTGCATGTTTACCAATTCTATGCGCTGGCCCTGATCGTTTTGGCCCATGGTGCATTTCACATTTGGCGGCATGTCCGTTTGCGTGACAACGCCCTGCGCATCATGGCGCCTCGCGCGCTCCATCGGTTCCTGTGACCCGCCAACATCCGGTTTTCCTTGCTTGAGTTACGCCGCCAGTCGCGAAATGGTGAGCGCACCCCTTCATTGCGACAAAGACCCTTCAATGACCGACACGTATGACCAAGAGCCTGAAACCGCCCGCCCCGAAGATGAACACCGCTTTCCCTGCTCCAACTGCGGGTCGGACATGCGCTATGCGCCGACCGAGGGCAAAATGGTCTGTGACCATTGCGGCAATGAAGAAGCGATTGAAGTGCCGCCCGACCAAGGTGGCGAAGGTTTGGTCGAGAACGATTTTGAAGCGGCCCTGCGCGGGCAGATGGACAATGTGGAGATTGAGGAAACCCGGGTTTCCCAATGCCCATCTTGCGGCGCACAAGTGCAATTTGATGCCGATGTGCACAGCCAGGACTGCCCGTTCTGCGCCACACCCGTTGTCACCGACACCGGCACCCACCGCCATATCAAGCCCAAGGGCCTCGTGCCGTTCCAATTGGAAGAACGCGAGGCGCATAAAGCCATGGAAGACTGGCTTGGCGGCCTCTGGTTCGCGCCCAACGGGCTGAAGGAATATGCCCGTCAGGGGCGCGAGTTGAATGGCATCTACGTCCCTTATTGGACTTACGACGCCGACACGGACACGAGCTATCGCGGCCAGCGTGGCACGGCCTACTACGTCACCGTCAACGGACCCGATGGCAAACCGCGTCAGGAACGCCGCATCCGCTGGACCCGCACCTCGGGCCGTGTCAGCCGGTTCTTCGACGACATCCTCGTGCTGGCCTCCAAATCCCTGCCCAAGCGCTACACCGATGCATTGGCACCATGGGATCTATCCGGGCTGGCGGAATATCGCCCCGAGTTCCTGTCTGGTTTCCGGGCCGAGGGCTACACGGTCGAACTCGACGAAGGCATGGTCGAAGCCCGCCAGATCATGGATGCGCAGATCCAGCGCGACATCCGCCGCGACATTGGCGGCGACGCACAGCGGATCGACTCCATGAACACCCATGTCGACAAGACAACCTTCAAGCATATCCTGCTGCCAGTCTGGATCGCGGCCTACAAATATCGCGGAAAGTCCTACCGGTTCGTGGTCAACGCCCAATCCGGCAAGGTGCAAGGCGAACGGCCTTGGAGTGCAGGCAAGATCGCGCTGGCCGTGATTGGCGCCATCATTCTTGCAGCGGCGGTGTTCTACGGGCTTGAGGTGATGGACCAGTAACGGCCCCTCCCCGGCCCCGACGGCCTTCCTTTCGGCTGGACGTCGGTTTCCCGGCTTCCCTCGCAGCCGCGTTACCGCTAACAAGGCGCGCGAACGAGGGAGGTCCACGATGATCTTATGCGCCGGTGAAGCCCTGATCGATATGCTGCCCCGCAAAACGGAGGCAGGCGAAGCCGCCTTCGCACCTTACCCCGGTGGGTCGGTGTTCAACACGGCCGTAGCATTGGCCCGTCTTGGCCAGCCCGTTGAATTCTTCACGGGTCTATCAACGGACCTGTTCGGTGAACGGCTGGCAGGCGTTATGATGGCCAATGGCGTAGGCTCCACCCTCGCCCATCGCTCGGACAGGCCCACGACGCTGGCCTTCGTGACGCTAACGGATGGCCAGGCCAGCTATGCCTTCTACGATGAAAACACCGCCGGGCGCATGCTGACGGCGGCGGACCTGCCCGCGATCCCGGAAAGCGCAATGGCTTGCTTCTTTGGCGGTATCTCCCTGGCGGTAGAGCCCTGCGCCGAGGCCTATGCCGAGATGGCCGAGCGCGCCAGCCAGGGCCATGTCGTGATGATGGATCCCAACATCCGCCCCAGTTTCATCAAGGACGAAGCCCGCTTTCGTGCGCGCATGGACCGGATGCTGGCCGCGTGCGACATCGTGAAAGCCTCGGACGAGGACCTGCATTGGCTTCTGGGCGACCATGGCATCCCGGTTCTGGCGGAGCGGACGCTTGCAAAAGGCCCCGCTCTCGTACTCGTCACGCAAGGCGGCGACGGGGTCACAGCATACTTTGACGGCGGCAAAGTCCATATCGACGCTCAGATGGTAGAAGTCGTCGACACGGTCGGGGCCGGTGACACCTTCAACGGTGGCGTACTGGCGGGCCTGGCCCAGGCAGGCGCGCTCGACAAGGGCATGATCCGCAAGGGTTTGACCGAAGAGACGCTGCGCGAGGCGATGACCCTTGGCGTAAAAGCCGCAGCGATTACGGTCAGCCGCGCCGGTGCAAACCCGCCTCGCCTGGACGAGATTGCATGAGGGCGCTGATCCAGCGCGTCACAGAGGCCAAGGTTGAAGTCGACGGCGATCTGATCGGCCAATGCGGCCCGGGCCTTCTCGTTCTTATCTGCGCCATGCAAGGCGATACGGAGGCCGAGGGCGAGAAACTCGCGGCGAAGATCGCCAAGCTCCGGATCTTCAAGGATGAGGCTGGAAAGATGAACCGCTCGCTAGCGGATGTAGGCGGCGCAGCGCTGGTGGTCAGCCAGTTCACTTTGGCGGGCGACACGTCTCGCGGTAATCGGCCGGGCTTTTCAACCGCGGCACCGCCATCGCAGGGTGAGCGCTTGTATCTGCATTTTGCCAAAGCCCTACACAGCCACGGCATCCCGGTTGAAACGGGGCAGTTCGGTGCGGACATGGCGGTCAGCCTTGTCAACGACGGCCCCGTCACGCTTTGGCTGGACACTTCGGCGTAGTTGAACACCGCGTAGTCCAGACGGCTTTCGCGAAAACCTGCGCCCGGCACTTCGCCTAATAATTGGGCAACCTTTCTCCAACCCCCTGCGAAACCACCTGAAATCGCTGGCCCTTTCGCTCAGAACCTCGTCTGTTAGCGTTAGGGGTGGGAGGACACATGACCGACGACAGCCGATTTTTCGATGAAATGACCGCCGGGCAACCGGATCCACGCGCGCCATACGGCGCTTACGCCACCTGGTTCAACGGCGAAGACCTCAAGGATTTGCGCCAGAAAAACAGCGACGCAGAGAGTTTCTTCCGCCGCACGGGCATCACCTTCAACGTCTATGGTGCAGCCGAGGCCGATGAACGCCTGATCCCGTTCGACATCGTGCCGCGCATCATTTCGGCCCGCGAATGGGCGAAATTGACCAAGGGCATCGAGCAGCGTGTGCGCGCGATCAATGCGTTTCTCTACGACATCTATCACCGACAGGAGATCCTGCGCGCAGGCCGCGTACCGCGTGAGTTGATTGATAAGAATGAGGCTTTTCTGCCCCAGATGATCGGCGTCTCACCGCCCGGTGGCGTCTATACGCATATCGTGGGCACCGACCTCGTTCGGACTGGCGAGGATGAATTCTTTGTCCTTGAAGACAATGCCAGAACCCCAAGCGGCGTCAGCTACATGCTGGAGAACCGCGAAACGATGCTGCAGATGTTCCCAGAGCTGTTTTCGCGCATCAAGGTTCAGCCAGTCGGCTCTTACCCCACAAGTCTGCGCCGTTCGCTTGCGGCCTGTTCGCCTGTTGCCTGCGATGGTGAATGCACGGTCGTCGTGCTGACCCCCGGCATCCACAACTCCGCTTATTTCGAACATGCCTTTTTGGCCGATCAGATGGGAGTCGAGTTGGTCGAGGGCCATGACCTGCGCGTCCAGGATGGCCGCATCGCCATGCGTACCACCGAAGGCTACAAGGCGATTGATGTGCTCTATCGCCGTGTCGATGACGACTTCCTCGATCCACTGAACTTCAACCCGGACTCGATGCTTGGGGTGCCAGGCATCATGGATGTCTACCGCGCGGGCGGGATCACGATTGCCAATGCACCCGGTACGGGGATCTCCGACGACAAGGCAATCTACAGCTACATGCCGGATATCGTTGAATTCTACACGGGCGAAAAGGCGATCTTACAAAACGTGCCGACCCATCGCTGTTCTGAGCCGGACACCCTCAAATATGTGCTGGACCATCTGCCCGAGCTTGTCGTGAAAGAGGTCCACGGATCAGGTGGGTACGGGATGCTGGTCGGCCCCGCCGCATCGAAGAAAGAGATTGAGGAGTTCCGCAAGAAGCTGGAGGCGAGACCGTCAAACTACATCGCGCAGCCCACGCTCGCCCTCTCGACCTGCCCGATCCTGACCGCCAAAGGGCTTGCCCCGCGCCATGTCGACCTGCGGCCCTTCGCGTTGATGTCGCCCGACAAGATCACGCTCACACCCGGCGGGTTGACCCGCGTGGCGCTGAAAGAGGGCAGCCTTGTGGTGAACTCATCGCAGGGCGGCGGCACCAAAGACACCTGGGTTTTGGAGGAGTAAGGCAATGCTCGGCAAAACTGCAGGTGGCCTTTTCTGGCTGTTCCGTTACCTCGAACGGTCTGAGAATACGACGCGGCTGATTGAGACCGGCTTTCGCATCGCGCTGACCCGGCCCGGGGGATCAGATGATGAATGGCATTCGGTCTTGCAAACAGCCGCCGTTGATCAGCTCTACGCGGCCCGGCACGGCGATGTGGACCAGGCCAAGGCGATAGACTTCCTGCTTCGCGACAAGGAGAATCCGTCATCCGTTCTGTCTGCCATCGCAAATGCACGCCAAAACGCCCGCCTGACCCGCACCGCGCTGACCCGTGAAGTCTGGGAAGCGATCAATGACGCCTATATGGGCCTGAAAGAAACGCTCCAGCGCCCTGTCTCGCCAAAGCATTTGCCCGAGGTTCTGGGGAGCATCCGTCAGCACTCCGCCCTTGTCCGCGGCGCAATGCACGGCACCATGTTGCGCAATGATATTTTCGATTTCTGCCGCCTTGGGACGTTCCTGGAACGCGCAGACAACACGGCTCGTATCCTCGACGTGAAATACTACGTGCTGCTGCCCTCGGTCACGCAGATCGGCTCCAGCCTCGACAATGTTCAGTGGGAAACGATCCTGCGATCCGTTGCCGGTGCGCGGTCCTACCGGTGGCTGACCCAGGGCAACATCACCCCCAAGGGCATTGCCGATTTCCTGATCTTCGACGGTCGCATGCCGCGCAGCCTTCGGTTTGCGGTGCGCAAGATCGGCTCCAACCTCAGCTATCTGGAAGAGAATTACGGGCAGCGCCACACGTGCCACGATCAGATCGATGTTCTGCAGGCCCGCTTGCAGCACGGCACCATCGACGACGTGTTCGAAGAAGGGTTGCATGAATTTCTGACCGAGTTCCTTGGTGATCTGGGCCGGTTGGGCGGCCAGATCGAACAAGATTTTCGGTTCCTGGGGTGAGCGCCATGAAACTCTCCATCCAGCATACCACAACGTACCGCTTTGCAGCCCCCGCGACGTACGGGCTGCAGCAATTGCGGCTCACGCCAAAGAACCATAACGGCCAAAGCGTGGGCTCATGGCAGATGGATGTGCAGGGCGGCAAGATCGAGACGCAATTTACAGATCAGCACCGCAATACCGTGACACTCGTGTCCCTTGCCGCCGACGCGATGGATGTCACAATCACGTGCCAAGGCACGGTCGAGACCGCGGATAATGCCGGTGTGATCGGAAAACATGCGGGCTTTGCCCCGCTTTGGTACTACCAGCGCTCAACAGCGTTGACGCGCGCGGGCGCCGGTGTGCGCGGCCTTCTCAAGGGGCTGCAACAGGAAAGCGACGACGACGTGACGCGGCTGCACACCCTGTCGACCCGCATTTTGTCGGCGGTCCCGTACGAGATTGGCCGCACGCAATCCGGCACTGATGCCGAAGAGGCAATCACCATAGGCGCAGGTGTCTGCCAGGATCACACCCACATCTTCCTTGCCGCAGCCCGCGCGATGGGACACCCGGCGCGCTACGTTTCGGGCTATCTGATGATGGACGACCGCGTCCACCAAGACGCGAGCCATGCCTGGGCCGAGGCCCATGTTTCAGGCCTTGGATGGGTTGGCTTCGATGTGTCGAACGGGATCTCACCCGATCCGCGCTATGTGCGCGTCGCAACGGGCCTCGACTATGCGGAAGCGGCACCAATCTCGGGCCTCCATTACGGTGCGGAAGGGGAAGCCATGGCCGTCGACATTCAGGTGGCGCAGCAGTAAACCAACCTTAAGCAAGCGGTGCTATAGACACCGCATCGGGATCTGGGGGATCGGGCCGTGACCTATTGCGTGGGGCTGAAACTGAACCGGGGGCTGGTGTTCATGTCGGACACCCGTACCAATGCCGGTGTCGATAACATCAGCGTTTTCAAGAAGATGTTCCAGTGGGAGGTTGCGGGCGAACGCTCCATCACCCTGATGACGGCGGGCAATCTGGCCACCACGCAGGCGGTCGTGAGCCTCTTGAACGAACGCGCCCTTCCGGCGGACGAACGCGGAACGCTTTCAATCATCGAAGCCCCGTCGATGTTCCAAATCGCCAAGCTGGTGGGGGAAACGCTCCGCGAGGTGATTTCGCAGCAATCCGGGCTTGAGGGCCCTCAAGCCGACAGCCCCTTCGGTGCCACGCTGATCCTCGGTGGTCAGGTCAAAGGCGGTGAGCCGCGTCTGTTCCTGATCTATCCCGAAGGCAATTTTGTTGAGGCCTGCGATGACACGCCATTCTTCCAGATTGGTGAGACGAAATACGGCAAACCCATCCTCGTGCGCGCCTACGATCCGGAGATGCGGTTCGAGGAAGCCGTGAAACTGCTTCTCCTCAGCTTCGATTCCACCATCAAGGCGAATTTGAGCGTCGGGATGCCGTTTGACCTGCATCTGTATGAGGCGGAAAGCTTCCGGCACGGCCCAATCCGCCGCATTGAAGCGGACGACGCATTTTTCGCCGAGATTTCATCGGGTTGGGGCGAAAAGCTGCGAGAGGCGTTTGATACCCTCCCCGACTATTCTCTCGATTAGGGACTGCGCCGCGTCCGCCTATCGCGTGACGTCGTGGGCGTGGATCCAGCGGAAGCGATTGGCCACCACATGGGGCGCGTAGCGTGACGCCAGGCGCAGGGCGGTATGCGCGGCAAATCGCATTGGGCCAGGCCGTAGGTGGTAGTTCGTGGCGTTGTCATTGGCCGCTTCGATCACTTGCAGGGCGCGGGGTTTGCGCAGCGCCGCATAGACAGCCAGCGCCTCGCTGTTCTCCGCGTCATCCGCCAGGCAACGTGCCAGCACGTAGGCATCTTCCAGCGCAAGATTGGCCCCCTGTGCAAGGAACGGCAGCGTCGGATGGGCCGCATCGCCTAAAAGGGCCAGGTTGTCCGAATGCCAGACCTTGGCCACTGGGTGCCGAAACAGGCCCCATAGGTTTGGCGCTTGAACATCCGCCAGCAAATCTTTGATTTCAGGGCAAAAGTCGGTGAACGCCGCGCGCAAGTTCTTCGGGTCATCCTCATGGGCCCAATCCTCGACCGCCCATTGATCACGTTCCTCCACGGCCACGATATTGGTGAGGTCTCCGCCACGCAGCGGATAGCGGACCAAATGGCGCCCCGGTCCCATAAAGACATGCGCCTCAGGCGGCAGATCACGGCCGGGAAGGGTCGCGCGCCATGCAACCTGGCCCGTGAAGAAGGGCTTCGAGCGCGGATTGAAGACGTGCCGGGCGGCAGAGTGCAGCCCGTCAGCGGCCAAGGTCAGGCCATGCACCTCCTCCGTCCCATCCGCAAGTTTGAGTGTGTTGACGGACCCATCGATCTCAACTCCCGCGACGCGGGTGTTCAACCGGACCTCGACACCGGCATCCCGGCAGGCTCCGTGCAGCGTGTCGATGAGATCCGCACGGTGCACCAGATGGAACGGGCTGCCGAGCGGCATTGCAAAAACCTCTGCCCCGCGCCGAAAATCGCGCAGGCGCACGGTTGTCGAACGGATGGACCGCGCCGCGATAGTGTCAGCGATCCCAAGGGCCCGGAGCACAACCCAGCCATTTGGCGACACCTGCAAGCCGGCCCCAACCTCCGCAATCTCGCCGGCCTGTTCCAGAACCGTGACTACGGCCCCCCGTTGGGCACAGGCCAAAGCCACCGCCAGGCCGCCGACACCGCCGCCCAACACCGTAACGGGTTTGCCGATCAACACGCATCTGCCTCCAAATGAAAAAGGGCACCCGCTGGATGCCCCTTCCGTTTGCGATCCGCCAAGCGGTCAGTCGTCGCGGTGGACCTTTTCGCGGCGCTCATGCCGTTCCTGGGCCTCAAGGCTCATCGTGGCAATCGGGCGCGCGTCCAGACGCTTCAGCGAAATCGGCTCGCCTGTCACTTCGCAATAGCCGTACTCGCCCTCTTCCACCCGACGCAGCGCCTGATCGATCTTGGCGATCAACTTGCGCTGGCGGTCGCGGGTGCGCAGTTCAAGCGCGCGGTCCGTTTCTTCGCTGGCGCGGTCTGCGACGTCAGGAATGTTGCGGGTGCCGTCTTGCAGGGTCGAGACGGTCGAACGGCTCTCATCCAGCAAATCGTTTTTCCAGGTCAGCAGCTTGCGGCGAAAATACTCAAGCTGCTTGTCGTTCATAAATGGTTCGTCTTCGGCCGGGCGATAGTCATCCGGCAGGAAAATCTCTGCTTTCATCGTGCTCCCCTCAGAGAGGCTGGTGTCGTTCATGGTGTCTCGCCCTTATGCGGAGTCCATACAGCCTATGAGCGTCCGATTACACGGGCGGAGCGGCTTTGTCACGCGCAGAAAAGCAGGTTTCTACTTTCACGTGAAATGAATTTCCGTTGATCGGCTTCCGCGTGCTTTCGGGCGGTAAAATGTGCCTGAAACGCGTGACTTGCCTTTCCGGGGCGCAACCCATACCCGTCTTCAAAGCCGTTCTTTCGCAGGGAAATGCCATGCACTTTCAGGGCACCGAAGACTATGTCGCAACCGACGATCTGACCGTCGCAGTGAACGCCGCCGTCACCTTGGAACGTCCCCTTTTGGTCAAGGGGAGCCCGGCACCGGCAAGACAGAGCTCGCGCGCCAAGTCTCGCAATCGCTTGGCCTGCCGATCATCGAATGGCACATCAAATCGACCACCCGCGCGCAACAGGGCCTTTACGAATATGACGCCGTCAGCCGTCTGCGCGACAGCCAGTTGGGCGAAGAACGGGTCCATGACGTCAAGAACTACATCCGCAAAGGCAAGCTTTGGCAGGCCTTTGAGGCAGAGGGGAAGTGCGTCCTGCTGATTGATGAGATCGACAAGGCCGATATCGAATTCCCGAACGATCTGCTGCAGGAACTCGATCGGATGGAGTTTTTTGTCTATGAGACCGGTGAGACGATCAGCGCCAAGGTGCGCCCCATCGTCATCATCACCTCAAACAACGAAAAGGAACTGCCAGACGCGTTTTTGCGCCGCTGTTTCTTCCATTACATCCGCTTTCCCGACGCCGATGTCATGCGCAAGATCGTCGAGGTGCACCATCCGGGCATCAAACAGGACCTTCTGACCGCCGCCCTCACGCAGTTCTATGAGATCCGCGAACAACAGGGACTGAAGAAAAAGCCGTCAACCTCCGAAGTGCTGGATTGGCTCAAGCTGCTCCTCGCCGAAGACCTGACGCCTGAGGATCTGCGTCGCGACGGGGCAAATGCGCTCCCGAAATTGCATGGGGCACTTCTGAAGAACGAACAGGACGTGGCCCTGTTTGAGCGTTTGGCGTTTATGGCCCGCGGCCAGCGCTAAGGCGCGTCTTTGCCGATGCCCATGGCGCGCGTGCCACAGACCGCGTGGCAAAAGAAAACCTCCCCTATCGTGCTGCCCGATTCCTGCCATAATCAGGCGGCACTATCTGGCAAAGCACCCTTGCCGCACCCGATGTTAAGGTAGCAACTCACGTGAGCAAAGCGTTCGAAATTCGCCCCTCGGGCGGCGGGATCGGTCCGATTGGGGCGTGCTATGGCGGGGCTATCTCGACTTTTACGCGGCTGAGATCGACCCATCCCACGATGACCTGCTGTTTGACCGCCTGACAGATCCTGATCGCACAAACATGCAAGCCTGGGTCGCCGAAGATGCAGACGGGCTTGTGGGCCTGGTGCAGATCATCGTGCACGCCCACACCTGGCGCGCGGCGGATGTCACCTATCTGCAAGATCTCTTTGCCCTGCCCCGTGTCCGCGGCACGGGCGTGGGCCGTGCCTTGATCGAAACGGTTTATGCCGATGCCGATGCAGCCGGGCGGCCTGTCGTCTACTGGATGACCCGCCAATCCAATGCGACGGCGCGTACCCTGTACGACCGTATTGGCGAACCAACTGATTTCATGAAATATTCCCGAGCGTGAGGCGCCCTTCTTGTTCCGTACCCTGTCCCGCCTGATCCCTGTCGCCGCCCTTGCGCTCGCGGCCTGTGCCCCCACCACGGGCGCTGATGTCGCCGAACGACGCATTGCTGCCCTGCCCGAGGCTCTGCCGCCGATGAACACGTTCGGCCAGGCCAGGGCGCAGGCACCAAGCCGCTCCAACACATCCATCGCCGCCGACTTCCTCGACCTCAGCTTTCAGATGGAATCGGGCCGGGTGATTGAACGGATAAGCCGCTTTGAAGGCCCCGTCACGGTGGCCATCACTGGCTCTGTTCCCGCCTCGATGAGTGCGGATCTGGATCAGCTTCTGGCACGTTTGCGAACTGAGGCCGGAATTCCGATCACCCGGGTTACAAGTGATGCGTCCATTACCGTCGAAACCATGCCCCGCGCGCGCATGCAGCGCGTTGTGCCGCAGGCCGCTTGCTTCGTGGTTCCGCGCGTCAGCTCGTGGGCCGAATTCCGGCGCAACCGCTCGGGCGGCACGCTGGATTGGACCACACTCGACACCCGCGAACGGGTCGCTGTGTTCATCCCCTCGGATGTCTCTCCTCAAGAAATGCGCGATTGCCTGCACGAAGAAATCGCGCAGGCGTTAGGCCCCCTCAACGATCTCTACCGCCTGTCGGATAGCGTCTTTAACGACGACAACTTCAACGCCGTGCTGACCGGCTTCGACATGCTCATCCTGCGCGCCTATTACGATGCGGACCTGCAATCTGGCCTCACCCGGGGCGAGGTTGCCGCGCGTCTGCCCGCGATCCTCTCGCGCCTGAACCCGCGCGGCGGGTCCGCCACAGGCGGTGGTCGCGGGTCGCAAACCCCGCGTCCCTGGATTTCAGCCATTGAAACCGCGCTTGGGCCGGGCTCGTCGGACACGGCAAGGATCGCGGCAGCCGAGCGCGCCGTCCGGTTGGCCCGGAACCAGAACTGGAACGACACGCGCACCGCATTCGCCTATTTCGCCCTTGGACGCCTGACGCTCAGTCGCGATGTGGAAGCCTCCATTCAGGCTTTCCAACAGGCCTCCGTCCTCTTTGACAGGGTCGCACCCGGCGGCATCCAATCAGCCCATGTGGATATGCAATTGGCCGCATTCGCCCTGTCTGCCGGCCAGGTCGACGAGGCGCTGACGCTCACCGCACGCGCCATGCCGGCCGCAACGCGGGCGCAAAATGCCTCGCTTCTCTCGACGTTGCTGATGATCCGCGCGGAAGCGCTGGAGGATGCAGGCCGCGCGTCAGAAGCCCGATCTGTCCGACTAGACTCCCTCGCATGGGGCCGATATGGCTTCGGCGGTCAGTCCGCCGTTGGCGCGCGCCTGACCGAGGTGGCGGCGCTGTCGCCAGGGCAGTAAAGGCTGGGGCACAACATGCTGAACTTCATCGGGGCTGGCTTCGGTATTGCCATCGGCGCACTGCTGGCGTGGCGGCGCAAGGGCAATTGGCAAGACATGGCGCAATGGTCAGCAGTGTTTGCGTTGATCGGGTTCCTCATCGGCACAATTGTCATGCTGATCGTACCTGCCCCGCAATGACATCGCGCGGCCCCAAGGTCATGCAATCTTGGTAAGCGGCACGCAAAGCGAACGCTCTTTCCCTAGTTAAATCAACCACTTAAATCACCTTATCACGCGTGATAAGCAGCTCGCTTTCCTGTTCGACGCGGCTCTAGCATCGCGCTAAAACACTCCCATGTTTCTGCCCTTCTTCGAAACCCTCCGCGCTGCGCGCATTCCAGTCTCGCTTCGGGAATACCTCGCGTTCTTGGAGGGGATGAGCCGCGGCCTCGTCACCTATGATGTGGACGGCTTCTACTACCTCGCTCGCACAGCGATGGTGAAGGACGAACGCCATCTGGACCGCTTCGATCAAGCCTTTGCCCATGCCTTTGCCGGTCTTGAGGCGATCAGTTTCGATGATGTGCTGGAGGCAACCGAAATCCCACGCGAATGGCTTGAGAAACTGGCGGAAAAGCACCTGTCCGAAGAAGAGCGCGCCGAGATTGAGGCGATGGGCGGCTTCGACAAGTTGATGGAAACCCTGCGCCAACGCCTCAAGGAACAGGAAAAGCGCCATCAGGGCGGGAGCAAGTGGATCGGCACCGCAGGTACGTCTCCATTCGGCGCCTACGGCTACAACCCCGAAGGCGTTCGGATCGGGCAGCACGAAAGCCGCCATCGCAAGGCGGTGAAGGTCTGGGACAAGCGCGAATTCAAAAACCTCGACGGCGATGTGGAACTGGGCACCCGCAACATCAAGGTTGCGCTCAAACGCCTGCGCCAATGGGCCCGCGACGGCGCGGCGGAGGAGCTGGATCTCGACGGCACCATCCGCGCCACCGCCGAACAGGGTTGGCTGGATGTGAAGACCCGCGCCGAGCGGCGCAATGCAGTCAAGGTGATCCTGTTCCTCGACGTGGGTGGCTCAATGGACGACCATGTGAAGGTCGTTGAAGAGCTGTTCAGCGCCGCCAAGGCCGAATTCAAGCATCTCGAATACTACTACTTCCACAATTGCCTCTATGAAGCCGTCTGGCGCGACAATCGAAGGCGGTGGTCGGAACAGATCCCGACCTTTGAGGTGATGAATACCTACGGGCCTGATTACAAATGTATCTTTGTGGGCGACGCCGCCATGTCCCCCTACGAGATCGCCTTTCCCGGCGGCGCGAACGAGCATTGGAATGAAGAGGCCGGCAGCACGTGGTTGCAACGTGCGCGCACCCAATGGCCCGATCACCTCTGGATCAATCCGACGCCCGAGCGTCACTGGCGCTACACGCAATCGACCCAGATGATCGACGAGATATTCGAGGGCCGCATGGTCCCGATGACGCTGGAAGGCATTGACCGCGGCATGCGGGACTTGGGGAAATAGACATGACCGAAACAATGGATCCGCCGCACTTCTCGCACGCGGAATTTCAGGCACGGCAAGCCCGCGCCACAGCCGCCCTTGCCGAGGCGGGGCTGGACGCTCTCCTGATCTTTGCCCCCGAAAGCATGTACTGGCTGACCGGCTACGACACGTTTGGCTTTGCGATGTTTCAGGCCATGGTGCTGGACGCTGATGGCCGGGTCGACCTGCTGACCCGCCTGCCCGACCTGCGCCAAGCGCAGAATACATCCGTAATCCCCCATGACAGTATCCATATCTGGCCCGAGCATCAGGGCGCCAACCCGGCCCGTGATCTGGCTGACCTGCTTGTGGCCCGCGATCTGACCGGTAAGCGCATTGGTTGGGAAACGCGCACCGCCGGGCTGACCTCATGCCAATGGCGTAGCGATTGCCGAAGTGGTGCCGGACCTACGCGATGCGTCCGACCTGATCCCTGCCCTGCGCCGCGTGAAGTCAGACGCCGAGATCACGATGATCCGGCGCGCGGCCGAGATGACAGATGACGCGCTCGACGCCGCCCTCTCCTTCACCGCGCCCGGCGCGTTTGAGGGCGACATCCACGCCGCCATGCAGTCCGCGATCCTGTCGAAGGGGGCGAGCCTGCGGGCAATGAGACCGTGATCGGCTCCGGCCCCAATGCGCTTCTCTGCCGCTCCTTCGCGGGGCGCCGGCATCTCGACGCGCGGGATCAACTGACGCTGGAATGGTCCGGCTCTGCAGCCCGCTACCATGCTGCCGCCATGCGCACGATCGTTGTGGGCCCGCCGTCAGATCAGCAGCGCGCGATGCATGATGCCTGCGTTGAAGCGCTGGAGGCGTGCGAGGCCGCCATCCACCCAGGCCGACCCATGGGTGATGTCTACACCGCCCATGCCGAGGTATTCGACAAACGCGGCCTTGCCCATGCCCGTCTTCAGGCCTGCGGCTATGGCATGGGGATTGCGTACAATCCGATCTGGGTGGAATTCCCGATGTTCTTCGAGGGCAACCCCCTGATCATGCAGGAAAATCAGGCTTTTTCCTGCATATGATCGTGATGGACAGCGCGGCAGGCCTCGCTATGACACTTGGCCATACGGTCCTGGTGACATCCGCTGGGGCCGAACGCCTCTCGCGCCACGGCACGGGCCTGTTGTCGGTGTCGTAAACGACATTGCCCAAGGCGCGCATCGACCCCATATCAGGCGTATGTTGAAGTTGACCCCGATCCTGCTGGCCGTGGGCTATGGCCTGGTGATGTACCTGTTCTCGTCCTGGCGCACGAAGCGGGAGCTGGACGCGCGGTCGTCCGAGCTGGCCGATCGCGATCTGATTGCACTGACGGACAAGTTTGCCCGCGTGCTCGACGTCGATCGGATCCGCGTCAATGTCTATGAGGTTGAGGCGGTCAACGGCCTGGCCGCCCCCGATGGGCGCATCTTCATCACCCGCGGGTTTTACGACCGCTACCGCGCGGGCGAAGTGAGTGCGGAAGAACTGGCCAGCGTCATCGCGCATGAACTTGGGCACGTGGCCCTCGGCCATACCCGGCGGCGGATGATCGACTTTTCGGGGCAGAACGCGGTGCGCGCCGTTCTGGCCGGGGTCTTGGGGCGCATCATCCCCGGTATCGGCCCATGGATCGGCGGTATGGTTGCCTCGCTTCTGGCCGCGCGGCTCAGCCGTCAGGATGAGTATGAGGCCGACGCCTATGCCTCTGCGCTGCTTGTCTCTGCCGGGATCGGTACCGGTCCGCAAAAATCCCTCTTCGCGAAACTCGAAGGGCTGGTCGGGCTGAAAGGCGGCGGCGCGCCGGCCTGGTTGATGAGCCATCCGAAAACCGCTGAAAGGATCTCGGCCATCGAGGCGATGGAGGCCCGCTGGCACGAAAGCGGTCAGCCTGAGTGACGCGCTGCAAAGGCCGTCTTATGCATTTTCATGGAACAAAGAGGGCGGGTCTAGCGTGTGAGGGCCTTGCCCAATCGCGGCAGACGCGCACGTATTAGAAGGGCGCGCAGGGGCAGGTTTTCGCCCGACAAACGCTCCGCCTCGGCATGTGTGGCCATCACGGCCTCTTCCACGCGATCGGGCACATCGAGCCAAAGATCCATCAACAGCACATCCGGCGCGCGCGCAACGATCCCGTGGCCGGACAGTTCGCGCGCGGGGAAGTCGCGTAGATTAAGGGTCACAATCATCTCGGCTTGACCCACAACGGCAGAGCCAAGCACATGAATGTCGGCCGGGTCCGGCAGCCAAAGCGGTGCCTCGTCGCCTGGCGCGGTGAGGGCCGCCGGAAAGCGCGCATTGGCGCGCGCAATCTCGGCATCGGCCAAAGCGGCATCCGCCTCACCGCCATTGCGACGGGCGGCGCGGCGCCATTCCTCCAGCAGGCGGTCGGACCAGATCGGCGTGAACAGCCCACGTTCCGCACTGCCCAACAGGATCTGCCGCAGCACTGTGGGGTAAAGGACGCAGGCATCAAGGACGGCGATCATAAGCGGAACGCAATGGCCTTGAGGTATCCCGTATCGCTCAAGCTCGGATGGACAGGATGATCTGGGCCCGCAAAGCCCGTGTGCAGGATCCGCGGTTCACGCCCGGCCCGGCCAATGCCGCGCAGACAAGATGCGCGGAATTTCGCGACATCGGCGGCATGGGAACACGAACACAGAACCAACGTGCCCCCCTCAGCCACCAGAGGTGCCGCAAGACGCGCGACCCGTTCATAGGCACGCAAGCCCTTGTCGAGCGCCGGTTTTGATGGCGCAAAGCGCGGGCGGGTCGGCAACCACAAGGTCAAACTCCGCGCCCTCGGCGGCCAGCGCCTCCATGGTCGCAAACGCATCGCCCACGCGGGTCGTGAATCGGTCCTCCATCCCCATGGCCCCTGCCCCGGACGTGGCCAGTTCCAGCGCAGGGCCGGAGGCATCAACGGCCAATGCATCGCGTGCTCCCGCGGCCAAGGCCGCCAACGCGAAGCCGCCCACATGGGAAAACACATCCAGCACGCGCGCACCTTCGGCCAAACCGGCCGCAAAGGCGTGGTTCGGTCGCTGGTCGTAGAAAAGGCCGGTCTTCTGCCCGCCCATGACATCGGCCATATACGTCGCGCCGTTCATCGGCACCGGGATCGGCCCATCGGGGGCTGTGCCTGTCAACACCGCCATATCTTCCTCAAGCCCCTCCTGCGCGCGGGCGCGCGAGGTGCCATTCTTGATCAGGGTCGTGCAGCCCGTGGCCTGGGTCAGGATATCGGTCAGGTCCGCCAACCGCTCTTCCAGCCAGATCGCATTGGGCTGCATCACAAGCGTGTCGCCAAATCGGTCGACGATCAGTCCAGGCAAGCCATCGCCCTCGGCATGGATCATCCGATAGAAGGGCGCATCATACAGCGCCGTCCGCAAGGAAAGCGCACGGTCCACTTTGGCCGCCAACCACGCGCGGTCAATGGTGGCGTCCGGGTTGCGATCCAGGATCCGAAGCCCGATCCGCGCGCCAACACTGGCAACGCCAATCCCAAGCGGCTCACGGTTTGCATCCTGCAACAGGGCCAATGCGCCGGCAGGCACGGCTTTGGCACGGCGATCGAGAACAAGGTCGTCGGCCCAGGCCCACGGATGGCCGTGGCGGATGCGTCGGGCATCGGCCTTGGGTTTTAGACGCAGAACAGGAAAAGGGGGCGCGGTCATGGCGCCCCCTCTAGCGGGTTCTTCAGATGGGGAAAAGGCTCACTCAGCCGCGGCGACAAGAACGCTTGGCGCAACGGTTCCGATGAATTCGGCCTGAACCCAATCTTGCAAGCGGCGCGTGATGCGCAGGCGCTGTGTCAGGCCGGCGGCGTCCGCCTCGATGGCGTCGTTGCCGCCAAGCGCCGGGAAGGTCAGATCAAGCTCTTCCGGGCCGGACAGGATCACGCCGGTTTCGGCATGAACAACGGTCAGAATGAACTCGATTTCCTGCTCGGACGGCAGGTTCGAATAACGCACGCGCTGGGTCTGGGCGTGGAACCGTGTGATCTCGATGTTGACGATCACAGGGATCGAGCCTGTGACAGCCTCGAACGCGGGCGTCAGGGCTTCGGTCATCAGATCATCAACCTGCGTGTGACGATCGCCGATCGGGTCCTCACGCCAAACAATGTCTGCACGGGGTTTGATCGTGTTGGCCTCGCTCACCGTCAGGGTGCGCGGCACGTCGACGTCGACGGCAACAACATCCCAATCCTGGATCACGATGTTTTCGACCGCGGGCGGTGGTGTATCGAAAGCGACTTCGCGCGACACATCAACGCCACCGACACAGCCGGAAACAGCCAAGGCTGCACCAAGAACGATTGCGGGGATGAAACGGGATTTCATCATGGTATTTCTCCTGCACATCGGACGCCGACGGGCCTCCGAGACTTGCCGTTGCACATGGCTTGTTCGTTACGCGTTCCGGTCGTTTTTTGCCGGAACACAGCCAATTTGCCTAAAAAGCAGGGCACAAAGGCGGAGGGTGTGTGATGATTTGGGGGTGTTTACGTGGAAACAATCCGCCCGCATTAAGGCTGATTTTTGACAAATGCGGCAGGATTGTGGCCGCAACCCCTTGAGCGAGGGCCGTTAGTCGAGCGCCCGAATACCCGCAACCTGGGCCCGTGCGCCCTGCAAAATCCACGCATGTTCGGAGGCGATAAAGAACATCGAGAAACCGTGCTTGCGGATCGCAGCTGCGCGGTCTGCATCGGCCACGAAGGTCACATATCCCTTGCCATGGGCCTTGGCTGCTGCACCGGTCCGTTCCATGGCTGTCCGCAGATCAGCGCTGGTTTGGTGGTCATGGCCATAGGCCACGCTCAGATCAGCCGGCCCCAGGAATAACGCGTCAATGCCCGGGGTCGCCGCGATGGCATCGGCCGCCTCCACCCCTTCCGGGTCCTCGATTTGGGCAATCACAACCGTCTCAGCCGCGCTTTGCGCCAGGATATCCGGCATGGCGCGCGTGGCGTATCCCGCCCACCGGGTCGATCCCGCATAGCCCCGTCCGCCATGGCCGAACCGGGCAGACCGCGCCACCTTTTCGGCAACCTCAGCCGAGGTGACATGGGGCACGACCACGCCAACGGCCCCATCGTCCAGCGCTTTGCCTATGTTTTCCGGCGCGCCAGAGGGCACGCGGACCAGCACCGGGAAATCGGCGGCGCGGGCCAGGGCCATGCAGGCACTGATCGTCGTGCGATCAAACGGGGCATGTTCACAATCAAGGCAAACGAAATCCAGACCGGACAGGATCAGCACCTCAAGCATGTCGACGCTTGGCGTTTTCATGAACGTGCCCGCCAAGGGTGTTCCGCCAATCACTTTTGCGCGGAATTCCGATATCGACATAGACGCATCCCCCCAAGGCAAGGATCAGCACGGTGCCAATCCGGTGACCGGACATTGGCTTTCCCACTCGCGGAACACAAGCCGAAGGGACAGGTTGCAGGCACTCAGCCAGACAGGTTCCCGTGCGCCGTCGCAAACAAACCGAGACGCGGCGCGCCGTCAGGCAATCGGGGCGTTGGGGTCGAAGTCAGCCATGGGCAGATCCGGGAGTGGATCGCCAACGCCGACATCGCCGCCCTCAAACATGCCGTGCGCAGTGGGCGCATCGTCCGCCCCCGGCGACGCAGAATTGGCACTGGGCATTTGCGCCACTGGTGCGGGGCCTGGAACGCTTTGCGCGGGGCTTAAGGCAGGCTCGGATGCCTGCCCATCTTTCGTTCGGCCCCTCCCAAGCCTGACCGCACGCCGCCCGCCGATCTGACCCAGTTTGCCTCGTGTGAAGATGTGACCTTTGTCATCCTCCAAGGTCACCATTTCCAGATCGCTCCGGTCAAAGGGAACCAGATCGCCATCCTTCAAGCTTTCGACCCGCGACAGGGGCATATGTAACCGCAGCAAGATCGCATTCAGCGCAAGCGGCGCGGGGCCCAACGCCGCCAACATGTCGTCGGCCCAGGTCTCGGGCCGGGCGGGTGGCTTGGCCTCCAGCTTCTTTGAGACGCGGCGGGCAAGGCTGGGGTCGGCTGGCAACAAAACCAGAAACCGGCCTGATTTCAGGCCCGCCGCACTGACGGTGGCATGCAATAGATGAAACCCCTTTGCCGGCAGAAGCAGATTGATCTGGCTTCGGTCCTTGATCTGGCTTCCGTAGACAATCCGGTCCGGCCAGTCGCGCCCGGGAACACCACCCGTCTCATGGGCCAAACTCGCAAAGAACAGGTCGATGAAGTCGCGGCACAGGGCCTCGTCAATGCGCGTAACTGGGCGTGGCGGACCCTGGACCTCTTCCACACGGCCTGTGGTCTGCACCTCGATCAACGCATCTACCAGCGAATGTTCAAGCGCCAACAGGCCACGCCTGCCGTCACGGTCCTCGGTCGCGGCAATCAACCCATGCTCCGGCAACGCTTCAAGGGCTGCGTCCAGATCGGCCTGCATCGTGATTTCAATGGCATCCAGCGCCACGCTGAACCCGTCCAAAGGCGCAGCGGCCCGGCGGACGGAGCGGGTCAAGCCAGTCTCAAGCGCCGGGACAAGATCATCCGGGCGCTGCTGAACACCGGCATGCGCCGCAATCTTGCGGGCCAGAACATTGCGCTGGTCGGTCGCGGGCATGGGCGTTCAAGTGCCTTCTGGCAAACGGAAACGGGGTCTCGTGCGCGTAGCCATGCCACAAAAGCCGTTAACGAAGCCCTTACTCCGGTGCTTTTTCCGCCTAGGCCGCTTTCAACGCACGCGCGGGAAGCCGCACCCGGAACGTCGCCCCACCCTGCCCTGGAACAAAGACAAGGTCCCCATCCAGGCGGGCCATGATCTCACGGCTGATGGCGAGGCCAAGCCCCGCGCCCGGCGCCCCCCGCGCCGTGTCGAGGCGGGCGAATTTCTCGAAAATCAACGCCTCCTGTCGCGTCGGAATGCCCGAGCCATTGTCCGCAAACTCAATCTCGAGACCTTGTCGCGTATCAACGACCGAGATCACCAGTTCCGGCACTGCCGCGTCGCAGTATTTCCGTGCGTTCGAGATCAGGTTGATGAAGACCTGCGCCAAACGATCGGGATCTGTCCACAGCGCCACCGCCTCACGCGCGCGATCCCGCACCAGCGTAATGCCGTCCCCCGCCTCGGCGCCCGCCGCATGAATGGCGCGGTCCAAAACATCGCCCAGTTGCGCCTCAGACATATTCAACGTCACGCGCCCGTTCTCCAGAACGCTGAGGTCCAGCAGATCATCCAATAGACGCGTCAGACGCAGGCTTTCGTCATGGATGATCCGCGAAAACCGGTGCGCGCCGCGTCGTCCACCTTGTCGGCCTGCATCAGGATCTCCGAGAAGGATCGGATCGAAGTCATCGGCGTGCGCAATTCGTGGCTGATCTGGCTCAGAAAGGCGTCCTTTTGCACGGACAATTCCGTTAGCTTCGCGTTGACTTCCCGTAGGCGTCCGGCGGTCTGCGCCAGCTCCTCTGACTTGGCCTCAAGCTGGCTGGAATACTCCATAATCTGCGCCGTCTCATCGGCCACAGCCAGCAGATCGCCCACGCCCACGCTGGCAGCGCCCGTGATCTGCGCCACCATTGCATGCGCCGTCGCGGCCCCAACGGAGCCGGCAAGCTCGCGTTCCAGATGGTCGAGGAAATCAGGCGTTGGCTCGGGCAACTCACCGTCGCGGCCCTGCTCCCGCGCGGCGTTTCGGAACAAGGCGATGGCCCGGTCGTCGCCCATGATCCGCTGCGCCATGATCCGCAGATCATCAGCCGCCCCCGCCGCCCCGGTCCAGCCTTTCACTGCACGCGAATGGTCGAAGACGTTGACAAACTGCGCGCCCTGCAACCGCTCCAACGGACTAGGAAAGCTGAAGAGAGAGCCCAGAATGAACAGCGCAGTGTTCGCACCAAGCGACAGAACCATCGCCGTCAAAAGCGGGTCACTGGCTTGCAAGCCAAGCGGGCTATCGGGGGCGAGCCATCCGATCCCCCAGGGCCCCTCTGCCAAGACATCGGGCATCAGCCCACCCGTTTCCGCAATATTCGGCAGCAGCAGCAGCCACGCCCAAATCAGGAAGCCTGCCCCGATCCCCAGGGCCGCACCCAACCGCGTCGCCCCTCGCCACAGGATGCCTCCGACCAAGGCAGGCAGAATTTGCGACACACCCAGAAACGAAATCAGGCCAATCGACGCCAACGCAGCCGTGCCGCCCGACAGGCGGTAGTAGACCCAGCCCAGAAAGAGGATCGCCGCGATGGAGACGCGCCGCGCCGTCAGCGCCACCTTGCGCATATCCTGGCTCAGAACCACACCGTCCTGGGAGCTGCGCAGCCAGAGCGGCACAATCACATGGTTTGATACCATCGTGGACAGGGCCAGCGCCGCGACGATGACCATCGACGTCGCCGCCGAAAAGCCGCCCAGAAAGACGAGCAAGGCCAGCGCGTCCTGCCCGAGGCTCAACGGCACGGTCAGAACGTACAGGTCAGGGTTGTCGCCCGTGCCCGGCAAGCTCATGCCCGCAACCGCGATCGGCACGACGAAAAGCGAAATTAGCAACAGATACAGCGGAAAGGCCCATCCGGCCGTCGCCAGATGCCGCTCGTCTGAATTCTCGACCACCAGCACCTGAAACATGCGCGGCAGACACAGGATCGCAGCGCCCGCCAATGCCGTCAGCCCCAACCAGCGCGCACCGTTGAGCGGCGTGTCGGCCACGGGCGAGGCCTCGATCCGCGCCAGCATGTCGCTTGGCCCGTCCGCGACCCCCCAAACCACGAAAACCCCCACGGCCACGATGGCCGCCAGCTTCACCACCGCCTCGGCGGCAATGGCGCTGACCAGACCGGGATGCCGTTCGTTCAGGTCGAGGGACCGCGTGCCGAATATGATCGTGAAAAGCGCCAGACCAACTGCAATCCAGATCGCCGTATTCGGCGTGCCCGCGCCCGTGCCCGCATTGGTAAACACCGAGAAGGACAGCGTGACCGACTGCAATTGCAGCGCGATATACGGCGTCGTGCCCAACACCGCCAACAACGTCACCAGCACCGCCAAACCGCCCGATTTGCCATACCGGCTTGAGATCATGTCAGCGATCGACGTGACCCGCTGCGCGCGTCCGATACGCACCATCTTGCGCAACAACCAGAACCATCCGATGAACACCAGCGTCGGGCCCAGGTAGATCGTCAGATATTCCAACCCCGACCGCGCCGCCGACCCGACCGCGCCATAAAATGTCCAGGCCGTCGCATAAATCGACAGCGATAGCGTGTAGGTGATCGGCGAATTCAGCCAGCGCACCCGTCCCGCCTTGGCGCTGCGCTCGGCCCAGAAGGCCACGGCAAACAGCACCAGAACATAGAGAATGCAGATCGAGACGAGGCTGTTGAAACTCAGCATCTTACACGTCCTCGGACGTGTTCTGGCTATGCCCCGGCTCTGCGGAAGGGCTTATTTCATCCTGAACGCCAAGACGCGACAGGGCGGCGCTGACTAAAGCAGACAGCGCGATCAACCCGATCCAGATGCCGAAATAGTAGACCAGCCTGGCCGATAGGCTTTCCGCCTCAGCCTCTGATCCGCGAATGAAGATCGGAACAAAGATCAGGATCAGGCCAAGGATCGGCAACAGCCGCGCGGCATCCTGCAATCGGTTCAGCCTGTATCTGCGGCGCTCAAGAAACAGCCTGGAGGCCATGGCTCACCCCTGCCCGGCAGCGGCAGGCCGATCCGTGAGGGCTAGCGCCAAATCCTTGATGACGGCCACCAATTCGTCGTTCGAGAAGGGCTTGGTCAAAAACGCACTTGCCCCAAGACCCATGGCGTGGTCCCGGTCCTGCGCCTGTCCTTTGGCCGTCAACATGACCACGGGCAGATTGCGCGTTGCAGGCTCAGCCCTGAGCGCGCGGAGAATGTCGAACCCCGATTGGCCCGGCAACATCACGTCGAGCACAAGAATATCCGGGCGCACGCGGGCAACCTCTGCCAAGGCCGTGTCGCCCTTGCCATGGCCGCGCACATCCCATCCCGCACGGCTCAGGATGAACGTCAGCGCCTCAAGGATATTGCTCTCATCCTCGACAATCAGGACGGTGCCCGGTCCGGCGTCTCGCCCGGAGATCGGCTCCGCACTAGTTGGTTGGTGGTTCACTGTCATACCCAGTCCTCCCCCCGGGTAGTGGTCATTCGCCCCGGGCCTGGTGTTGCAAGTGTGCCCAATGCTTGGGCAACACGCAAGAAATTCGCATCAAGGCCCGGCATTTCCGCCCCGGCGCGCGTCGCAACCGATCCGGGCACAGGTCTCGCATCCAGGCCCCGCGGCGATTGTCGGCAGGGGCCGGTCTCGGGGCGACGCCTCCATGATCAGCATGGTGCCCTGCAGCGCAGGGGCTGCACCAAACGCCCGGCCCTCACTGGCTTCGGCCACGGCCCAGGCGTGGAACCTCGCGCCGTGAGGCATCTCGATTTCGGCCTCCTCCGCCTGCCCCGGCCGGGACAAGGCGGTGTAGATCGGCCAAAGCGGGCAGCCTGCCACCACACGAGGCAAGGCAAAGCCCGACAGCCTGCGCCGATGCACCATCGCGCCCGACGCATCGCATATCGCCAATCCCGTAGGCGGCGCGCCGGTCTCGGGCTGCAAACTCGCCATGCGGCGCAAAACAGGGGCCACACCCACGCCCAAACGGCCCACCAGGGCCACCGGATCAAAGCCAACGTCGCGCGCCGCGGCAACGAATGGCTCCATCGGCAAAGGGCTGCATCGGCGGCATATTCCTTCAAGCGCGTGCGCCCCATGGCACGGGTGGCCGCATTGTCCATCCCCGGAGTCTGATCCAGGATCGCGTCAATGACCGCGACACCATCTGCATCAATCTGCGGAAAGACATGGCCCGCCGCGTCGAACATCGCCTCGACCGTTTCTGCGGGCGATCCGCCCTCCGCATCCGGGGCCTCGAACTGTGCCAGCAAACCGGTCGCCTGATTGGAAAGCCGCTCGGCCTCTTCATGCAGGTTGCGGTGGAAACGGCCCCGCCAGGCCGGGTCAAGGTCCGTCTCGCGCACCAAAATGTCCGATGTCGACCGGATCGCGGCAACCGACGACAGGACATCGTGCATCGCCTCTGCCAGTACGGGGTCATGGCTCAGCCTATCGCGCAGCGCTTCCACCTGCGCATCAAGGGCTTGCAGCCGTGCCTCCTGCGCCGCGATCAAAGCCGTCCACCCCGGAAACCGCGCGCCCATCTCATCGATCCGATCGGTTTCCGCCCCCAGCCCGACTTGAGAGCGGGCCGCCGCATCCAGAAGCGCGCTCAACTCCGCATCCGCCCCTTCGGTCAGAACCGAAGGCTCCACATCCAGCACACGCGCAAGCTCCAGCAGCAGCTTGCCCCCGATGCGGCGGTGATTGTGCTCAATCAGGTTGAGGTAGGAGGGCGACACACCCACCGCTTCCGCCAAGGCCCCCTGTTTCATCCCACGCGCCAAACGCTGCTCGCGAATGCGGCTGCCGGTGATATCTGAGGACGCTGCAGGTTTCATGAAGCGAACTTTACTGGCTTTACAGAGAATTTACAGAACAAACTTTACGGCCCGTACAGGAGCCAAACAACGGGATTTGAACGAAATCTGCGCAAAGCACCCCGCACGTGTTTACCTGCTGTTAAGGCGCGCCGGATATCCAGTTTGGCCGTGGGGGCCTCAGTACGCATCGCGTGTGAGGAGCGCAGAGATGGACATAACCAATACGCCACCAAGACCGGAACTGGCGGTCGCTCAGCCGTCAGCAGAGGCTCGCCTCAAACCCGGCGACGTGACCGGGCGTGCGGAAACCGCCAATCCTGTCATTGCAGCCGACAAGGCAAATGGCCCAGATCCGGCATCTGAGCGGGCCATCAAGCCACTGGATGTCTTTCAGGTCGGCGACAATGACGATCTGCCCGTGCCGCCGGACCCGCCACGCCAAGCTCTTGCAATGGTCGCGTGGGACATACCCGAACCCGCGGACGCGGCATCACCGACAGAAGACCAGGAAAGCGATCCGCGCGAACCCGCCGGAGCTGCCAACTCGCCCGATGCCGATCAGACCGCGGCGGACGCGGCCTTGTCGGAGGCGTCGCCCTACAAAAGCGGCACGCCCAACCCATCCTCGCCCACCGTCGACATCCGCCGCTGATCCCGGCAGCGCCCAGAATGCAAAACGGCCCCACGCACGGATGCGCAGGGCCGCTTTGACGTGTTGCGCGGCTGATTACTCAGCCAAGGCCGCATCCGTGATCATATGGGTGAACGCTCCCTCAGGCGCGGCCGAGATCACCGGGTCCGAGCCACCGGCCAACAGTGTATCGACCGTGCGCTGATAGGCTTCCTCGTCCAGACGGCCATCGCCGCCTTCGACCAGTAGCGCAATCTCACCCATCATGCGCAGCTGATGCTCTTCGGTCTGCGCGCCGGTTTCATCGTAATCCAGAACGATCATCGCCGCGTCATCGGGGTTCTCCGCGGCCCAGGCCCAACCCTGCATCGAGGCGCGCACAAAGCGCGTCATGCGGTCCACGAAGTCCGGGTCCTCCAGGTTCTCTTCCAGCGCCCAGATGCCGTCTTCCAGCGTGGCCACACCCTGATCTTCATAGCGGAACGTCACCAGCTCTTCCGGCGTCACGCCCGCATCGATCACCTGCCAATACTCATTGTAGGTCATCGTCGACATGCAATCGGCCTGCCGTTGGATCAGCGGATCCACGTTGAAGCCCGCCTGCAAGCAGGGTCACGCCATCATCGCCGCCGTCCACGCCGATGCCCAACTGGGACATCCACGACAGGAACGGATATTCGTTGCCAAAGAACCAGTGCGCCACCGTGGCACCGGCCAGATCGGACGGGCTCCGTAATGCCGCTATCCGCCCAGCAGGTCAGCATCAGGCCAGACCGCACGAACGGCTGCGCGATGTTCACCACCGGCAATCCACCCTCACGTGCGGCCAATGCCGACGGCATCCAGTTCAGCATCACATCGGCGCCGCCACCAGCAAGCACCTGCGGCGGGGCGATGTCCGGCCCGCCAGGGATGATGTTCACGGCGAGGCCCTCATCCTCGTAATAGCCATTCTCCAGCGCCACATAGTAGCCCGCGAACTGCGCTTGCGTGACCCACTGAAGCTGCAGGTTCACCTCATCCAGATGCCCATCGGCAAATGCCATACCGCCCGAGGCCAGAAGTGCAGCCCCCGCAAATGTCAGTTTTTTCATCGTTTTTCCCTCCAGGTTGGTAGTCAAGGTGGCCCTATCTTTGTGACGGGTGCCAGAATGTCAGTTGCCGCTCCAACAGCGTCATAAGCCCGTAAAACCCCGTGCCCGCCAGGGCCGCGACCGTAATCTCGGCCCAGACGACATCCATCGCCAGCCGTCCGACCTCAATCTTGATGCGAAAGCCCATCCCAACGGTCGGAGAGCCAAAGAATTCAGCAACGATAGCACCGATCAGCGCAAGGGTTGTGCAAATTTTCAACCCGTTGAACAGGAACGGCAATGCCGTGGGCAGGCGCAATTTCACCAGGCTCTGCCAGTAAGACGCCGCATAGGTGTGCATCAGGTCGCGCTGCATCTTGTCAGACGCCTTCAGCCCCTCAACCGCGTTCACCAGCATCGGGAAGAACACCATCGCGACGACCACCGCCGCCTTCGACGCCGGGCCAAACCCCAGCCACATCACGAAAATCGGCGCCGTCCCCACAATCGGCAAGGCCGCAAGGAAGCTGCCCACCGGCAACATGCCCTTTGCAAAAAGGGCGAACGGTCGACCGCCAAGGCCACCAGAAACGCCGCCCCGCAGCCGATGACATAGCCCACCAACGCGCCCTTCAAGATGGTCTGCACGAAGTCTGCCCACAGAATGTCGGTGTTCTGCGCGAACGCCGCTGCGATGGCCGAAGGCGCGGGCAGGATCACCGGGCTGACCTCGTAAAGGCGCACGGTCAGCTCCCACAGGCCCACCAAGGTCAGGCCAAAGATCACGGGCACCCAGAGCGCCGCAACCGGCCCATCGCTGCGCGCAAGCCGCGTGTTGATGTACCAGGCCCCCAGCCATACCGCCAACAATACCCAGAGCCGCAAGTCGTAGAACCCAGCGAAGACCAGCACCACAACAGCCGCCACAGGCAGGATCGGGATATTCCGCAAAGCCGCATTCATCGGTTCAACCCCATGCGCCGCAGCGTCGCGCGTTCGATCAAGCCCAGGATTGCGACCAGAATGGCCGCACAAATCGCCGCCATGAACAGCGCGCTCCAGATCTGGATCGTCTGCCCGTAATAACTCCCCGTCAACAGCCGCGCGCCCAGCCCGAACCGCGCGCCCGTCGGCAACTCCGCCACGATGGTCCCCACCAGTGCCGCCGCAATCCCCACCTTGAGCGAGGCAAACAGAAACGGCACCGAAGCCGGCAGGCGCAGCTTGAACAACGTCTCCGTCCGGCTCGCCGAATAGGTGCGCAGAAGGTCCAGATCCATCGCGCCCGGGCTGCGCAGCCCCTTCACCATGCCCACAACCACCGGGAAGAAACTCAGGTAGGCCGAGATCAACGATTTCGGCACCACCCCCGTCAGCCCCACCGCGTTCAGAACCACGATCACGATAGGTGCCACGGCTAGGATCGGAATGGTCTGCGAGGCGATCGCCCAAGGCATCACACTCAGGTCCATCGCCCGGTTGTGCACGATCCCGATGGCCAGCAGCAGCCCGGCCAATGATCCAATCACAAACCCCAGCAAGGTCGGCGCAAGCGTCTGATAGGCATGGAACAACAGATTGCGCGGATTGGGCCGCAACTCCCCCGGCGCTCGCGGAACAAGCTCTTCGCCCGCCGTCGTGTTCCACAGCTCCGCCGCCACCTGATGCGGCGCAGGCAGGCGCGGGCGCTCCTGCGCCATCGTGTCCGCAAAGACCTCATTGAAGGACAGCTCAACACCCTGCCGCTGCGCGGTATCCAAGGTCACCCAGCGGTTCATCAAATACGCGCCGCCATACCAGATCGCCACGATCACACTCACCACCGTCAGCACCGGAAGGATTGCCATAGAGATCCGCCGCATCGCCATGCAGAAGGCGCAAGGCGGGGCTTGGGCCTCAGCCACGCTCATGCCGCCTCCCACTGAAACAGGATATCCGGCAGCCCCTCTTCATTGTCGCCGTCCGTGCGCCGCTCCTCCATGAAGCCCTCGCGCCGATAAAACCTTTGCGCCGCCAAGTTGGCCTGAAACGTCCACAGACGCAGCACATCCCGCCCCGACTTGGCAAAATCGAGGAAGCGTTTGCCCAACCCCTTGCCCGGCGCGGCGCACATAAAGGGCGGTCACATAATCCTCGTCCCGGTCCAGCGCCATGAAACCTACCGGCGGGTCACCCGCCACATAGAGATCGCGCTTCACGAACACGAAATCGCGGTAGAAATCCCGAACCTCTTGGACTGAATGCACCCGCGGCATCCACGCCCGCCCGTCGATCCAATCGTTGAGGATGTCTGCGCAAGCGTCCGTGTCTCGCGCCTCTGCCCGCCGGATCACTGGCCCCTCATTCATCATAGGCATGCCCCTCGCGCAGCCCTTCCCGCACCCGATGCGCCAGTGCCAGGAATTCCGGTGTGTCCCGAATATCGAGGGGCCGTTCCCGCGGCAGATCGCTCTCGATCACATCCGTGATGCGCCCAGGACGGGGCGACATGACGACGATCTTGGTGCTCAGGTAAACCGCCTCGGGGATCGAGTGCGTCACAAACCCAATCGTCTTCTCCGTCCGCGCCCAAAGCTTCAGAAGCTCCTCGTTCAACCGGTCCCGCACGATCTCATCCAGCGCGCCGAATGGCTCGTCCATCAGCAAGGATATCCGCATCGAACGCCAGCGCCCGCGCGATGGAGGCCCGCTGCTGCATCCCACCCGAAAGCTGCCACGGGAATTTCTTCCCAAACCCTTCCAGATCAACAAGTTGCAAGACGTGGTTCACGCGATCCTGCTGGTCGGCGGCGGAGTAGCCCATGATCTCCAACGGCAGCTTGATGTTCTTCTCAATCGTCCGCCACGGATACAAACCCGCCGCCTGAAATACATACCCATAAGCCCGCGCCTTGCGCGCGTCGTCCGGGGTCATCCCGTTCACGGTGACGGTCCCGCCCGTCGGCTGCTCCAACGCCGCAATCACCCGCAGGAACGTGGTCTTCCCGCAGCCAGACGGCCCGATGAACGAAACGAAATCGCCTTTCTCGATATTGAGGTCCACGTCCTTGAGCGCGTGGACCGGGCCATCGTTGGTCTCGAACGTGAGGTTCAGGGATTGGGCGGAGATGACGGTCAAACCAAGTATCCTCGTCTCTGGCACCCACCAAAGTGGCAATCAGCATTCACTCAGAAACGCCTCCCATTCGCCTGTCTCAGTCGTGATCCTCAATGGACGTACGCCCTCACCAGTCCTAAGAAGACTTAAACGGTGGGTTCAGTATATTCGTAGTTCCTGTCGCATAGCTTCGGCATCTATTCGCAGTGCTTCTTGTCCATCAACCTGCATCGTGTTGTTCACGCTGCAGTTCCGTTCGTTGAACTGGATCTCATCGCGGGTCAGGACAGTGAAGGGTTGTCCGTCATAGTCGCCGGAAAGCAGACGGCAGCCCCCATCATCTGCCCAGCGCCCTTGCGGGATGTCGTTTTCGGCCACTGGTTCCAATGCACAGCGTTGTAGGTGCTCCCCCACTCTAGTGGAGCCAATACGCAACTCGAACCCATCTGGCGTCGTTCTGTTCCAGCGCAAAGGTAATTGGGCCGCTGATACTCGCACGTGGCAGAACCGTCGATCGGGCTAGTGCCAGAAAAAGCTACTTCCGTTCATAGCTCGTCGTAAAGTTGCAGCTCCGCTTTGGTTGATCCAAATATGTTCGATGGACTTCGACTGGCAGGCCTCGCAACCAGCCGACAGCCGCGGACATTTCCGTAGACACCTTCCAATTCCAAGGTTTGCCCAAACGCGGGCACGGCTCCAATCACTGCAGAAATCGCCAATATCACTACTTGGCGTCGCATGCCGCCCACTCAAACCCCCGCCGGAATGTTCAGCGGATCCCGCTCGATCTTCCGCGGCGTGTTCAACGCCTTCCACTTGCTCAGCGCCTGTGACGGACTCGCCGCCGGCGGCCGCTTCACGAAGCGACCACGCCCGGGTTGCGGCTGCGAGTTCTGCCCCGCGGCCCAAACCACATCTCCACGCGAAAGCGTGTAGCGGCGGCGACGCACTCACCTCCATCCCCTCGAACACGTTGTAATCAAGGATAGCATTTCGCCGTCGCCGTCGAAATCGTCCGCCCCAATTTCGGGTCCCAGACCACGACATCGGCGTCGCCGCCAACGTTGATCCCACCCTTCATCGGGTAGATGTTGAGGATCTTCGCGATGTTCGAGGACGTCACCGCCACGAATTCCTCCGGCGTCAGGCGGCCCGTCTCGACCCCGCTTGCGTCCAGAGCATCGCCATCCGCTCTTCAAGCCCGCCGGTCCCGTTGGGGATCATCGCGAAGTTATCGACACCCATGCGCTTCTGCTCATCGGTAAACGCCGCGTGGTCCGTCGCCACCACCTGCAACGATCCCGCAGCCAAGCCGTTCCACAGCCCATCCTGATGGTCCTTCGACCGGAAGGGCGGCGACATCACCCGGCGCGCCGCGTATTGCCAATCCTTGTCGAAATACTCGCGTCTCATCCAGCGTCAGGTGCTGGATCAGCGGCTCGCCATAGACCCGCATGCCCTTCTGCCGCGCCCGCCGGATCGCCTCATGGGCCTGCTCGCAGGACACATGCACGATGTACAAGGGCGTCCCTGCCGCATCCGCAATCATGATCGCCCGGTTCGCGGCCTCGCCCTCAACCTCCGGGGGACGGCTATACGCATGCCCCTCCGGCCCAAAGACACCCTCGGCCAGATACTTCTGCTGAAGCTCCGCCACGATGTCGCCGTTCTCGGCATGGACCAGCGGCAGCGCGCCCAATTCCGCGCAGCGCTTGAAGGAGGCGAACATCTCGTCGTCCTCGATCATCAGCGCGCCTTTATAGGCCATGAAATGCTTGAACGTGTTGATGCCGCGCTCTTTAACAACGGCTTCCATCTCGTTGAAAATGCTCTCATTCCAGCCAGTGATCGCCATGTGGTACGAGATGTCGACGCAGATCTGATCCTTGGACTTCCGGTCCCATTCGTCGATTGCATTCAGAAGCGAGCCATCCTCGCCCGGCAAGCAGAAATCGACCAGCATCGTGGTCCCGCCCGCCGCCGCGGCAAACGTCCCCGTCTCGAACGTCTCCGCCGCCGTGGTGCCCATGAAGGGCATTTCCAGATGGGTATGCGGGTCAATCCCGCCGGGGATCACATAGGCGTCGGAGGCGTCGATGACCTCGTCGCCCGAAAGGTTCTCGCCAATCTCCGCGATCTTCTCGCCCTCGATCAGCACATCCGCCTGCCATTGGCGGTCAGCGGTCACAATCGTGCCGCCCTTGATCACCTTGCTCATACGATCCCCCGTTGGTTAAACCCTTATGCCGTCACGCAAATCATCCGCTGATCCCGCGTCATTAGCGGCAGGTAGGTGCTCTCGACCGGGCCGTTGTGCAGATACCAGTAGCACCCGTCAGCCTCCAACCGGACCGAATTGACATCCTGCCCCGGCGCCACCAGCGCCAGCACTTCCTCCGGCAGCGCATCCTCGACCTGGCCCGTAGGCGTGGTCGACACACAGCCCGCCAACACAACGCTCGCACCCACTGCCAGCCAAATACCTCGTTTCATTCCACTATCTCCGCCGTTTCAACGACCGCATGGAACAGAACATCCGTGCCGGCCGCAGCCCATTCGGGGCTTATTTCCTCGGCCTCGTTATGGCTCAGGCCGTCCACGCAGGGACACATCACCATCGCCGTCGGGGCCACATCATTAATCCAGCACGCATCGTGCCCTGCCCCGGATACGATATCCATATGCGAATATCCAAGCCTTTCAGCCGCTTGGCGGATGGCTGTGACACATGTGTCATCAAAGGCGGGTGGATTGAACTGGCCGACGATCTCGGCCTCAAACGTCACACCGATCTCTTCGCAGATCTTCGGCGCGCGTTCCATCAACTCGTCAACCATACCGTTAAGCTTGTCGAGGATGTGCGTCCGCATGTCGACGGTGAACACAACCTTACCCGGAATGATGTTACGCGAATTCGGGTAAACATCGATATGCCCAATCGCCCCAACCGCATTGGGCTGGTTCTTCATCGCAATCTCGTGGACCAGCTCGGTGATCAGCGCCAGACCCCGCCCCGCATTCTTGCGCATATGCATGGGCGTGGAGCCTGTGTGGCTTTCCTTGCCCGTCACGGTGCACTCGATCCAGCGCAGGCCCTGCCCGTGCGTGACAACGCCAATGTCCTTGCCCTCGGCCTCCAAGATCGGGCCCTGTTCGATATGCAAGCTCGAAGAAGGCGTGCATCTTTCGGTCGCCGACCTTCTCGGTCCCCTTCCAGCCGATCCGCTCCAGCTCATCGCCGAACCGTTTGCCCTCCGCATCCACGCGGTCATTGGCCCATTCGAGCGTGTGCTTGCCCGCGAAACACGCCGGAGGCGAGCATCGCGGGAGCATACCGCGTGCCTTCCTCATTGGTCCAGTTCGTCACAACAATCGGGTGCTTCGTCTTGATCCCCAGATCATTCATCGTACGCAGGATTTCCAGGCCGCCGAGCACACCCAGAACCCCGTCATACTTGCCGCCCGTGGGCTGCGTATCAAGATGCGATCCGACATAGACCGGCAGTGCGTCCGGGTCCGTCCCCTCACGCCGCGCGAACATGTTGCCGATCTCGTCGACACCCATGGTGCAGCCCGCCATCCTCACACCACCGCTGAAACAGGTGCCGCCCCTCGCTGTCCTCATCGGTCAGCGTCTGGCGGTTGTTGCCGCCCGCGATACCAGGGCCGATCTTGGCCATCTCCATCAGCGAGTCCCACAGGCGCTCGCCGTTGATCTTCATGTTCTCGCCGGGGGCCGCTGCCATGGGTCTGTCCTACTTCAACTCTGTCTCAATGAACGTCATCGGCGCGTCACCGCCATTTATGACATTGTGCTCAACGCCCTGCTCCCGGCGATACACCGTGCCCGCCGGGATCATCACGTCGCGCGTCTCACCACCGGGTTCTTCCAGCCGCATCTGGCAATCGGTCAACGTAGTGATGACGTAATCCATGCCATGCACGTGCCAGCCCGTTTCATCCCCGGGCGCGAAGTCAAACCGGGTGACCCGCACGCGGTCATCATCAATCAGCATCTCAGCCCGCGCTTCGGCCATCAGGCGGCCTCCACTGCTGCGCGCGCCTTCAGAAGGGCCACCGCCTCATCCGCGCGATCTTCCGGGACGAACACATGATCATGCAGTGTTGCCGCGATCACATTGCACGCAATCCCGGCCTCGGCCAAAACGGTTGAGACCGCCGCCGTCAGCCCAATCCCCTCTAACGAGGAAAAGACCATCAGCGTGATCTGCGCCATCGCGTCTTCCTCCGCCTCGGCGGGCACCAGAACCGAAATTCCTTCTGCCTCTCGAAACACCGCTAGGGCCTCCGGCAACAACGGCGACAGTTCATCCTCCGCGACCGTGCGAAACGCCCAACGTCCCGGCATCCGTTCCGGGTTCATGCCCGCAATCATGGCAGAGGTGTCGGACACAGGCGCCATTCAGTGCAGACCTTTCAACACATCACCAAGCGTTCCAAACAACTGATCTATCTCACTTTTTGAGATAATCAGCGGTGGCGACATCGCGATGATATCGCCGGTCGTGCGGATCAGAACACCTCGGTCATAGCAATCAAGGAACGCCTGGAAGGCCCGCTTTGTCGGCTCACCCGCAATCGGCTCCAACTCCACGGCACCAATCAGACCCATATTGCGGATGTCGATCACATGGGGGAGGCCCTTCAACGAATGCAGCCCCTCTTCCCAGTAAGGTGCCAACTCCGCCGCGCGCTCGAACAACCCTTCTTCCTTGTAGGTTTCCAGCGTCGCAATCCCGGCGGCCGACGCAATCGGATTGCCCGAATAGGTATAGCCGTGGAACAGCTCGATCAGATGCTCCGGCCCTTGCATGAACGCATCGTGAATGCCCTTGGTCGCCAGCACGGCGCCCATGGGAATAACCCCATTTGTCAGCCCCTTGGCGCAGGTGATGAGGTCCGGCATCACGTTAAAATGTTCGGCGGCGAAGCTGCTGCCAAGCCGCCCGAACCCGGTAATCACCTCATCAAAGATCAGGATGATCCCGTGCTTGGTGCAGATCTCCCGCAGCCGTTCCAGATAGCCCTTGGGCGGCATCAAGCACACCCGTGGAGCCCGCCATCGGCTCAACGATACAAGCCGCAATCGTCTCGGCCCCGTGCAGCGCCACGATCCGCTCTAATTCCTCGGCCAGGTGCGCGCCATGTTCCGGCTGGCCGCGCACGTAGCTGTTCTGATCGGGCAAATGGGTCGCGGGCAAATGATCCACACCCGTCAACAATGAACCGAAAACCTTGCGATTGTTCACGATCCCGCCGACGCTGATCCCGCCGAAATTTACGCCGTGATAGCCTCGCTCGCGCCCGATCAGGCGCGTGCGAGACCCCTGCCCGATCGCCCGCTGATAGGCGATGGCGATCTTCAATGCGGTCTCAACCGACTCACTGCCGGAGTTCGTGTAAAACACATGCTCAAACGGCTCCGGCGCCATATCGCGCAACCGGTTGGCCAGCTCGAACGCCTTGGGGTGGCCCATCTGAAACGCGGGCGCATAATCCATCTCCGCCGCTTGCTTCTGGATCGCCTCCACGATGCGCGGCTGATTGTGGCCCGCATTGCAGCACCACAAACCGGCGGTCCCATCCAGCACCTGCCGCCCGTCGGCAGTCGTGTAGTGCATCTTGTCGGCACCCACGAACATGCGCGGCGTCTGCTTGAATTGCCGGTTCGCGGTGAACGGCATCCAAAACGCACTCAGGTCATTTGGAACTGGATTGCTACGGTCAAGTGCCATGGCTGTCTCCCCCGCACCGGCGCGCGGCGCATTTTCTTTTTGACCAAATGGTCAAGACCACGCTAGCAAAAGCCAAGGGCCAGTCAACGGAAACGACCGACAGATGCGACCAGTTGGACGCATTTTTGGCAAAAAGTCCGACCAGATGAACGCAATTCCGACCAATTGGGCACATCTCGCCCGTCAAATGGGCAAACCGATGACGCAGGAAAAACCCCGCACTCGCATCCAGGAAAAGAACCGCGCACGTGTACTGGAAGCCGCGTTGGAGGTCTTTTCAAAGCATGGCTTTCGCGGCGCAACGCTTGATGAAATCGCACGCGAGGCCGGGCTGTCGAAGCCCAATCTGCTCTACTATTTCTCCTCCAAGGACGAGATCCACGTCACGCTTTTGGAAGGGCTGGTCGACACCTGGCTCGACCCGCTGCGCGACCTGAAAGAGGATGGCGATCCACAGCAGGAATTGCGCGCTTATGTCCGCCGAAAACTTCAGATGAGTCGAGATTTCCCAAGAGAATCAAGGCTTTTCGCACAAGAGATCGTTCAAGGCGCCCCCGCATGAAGGAGGGGTTGGCGACCGATCTGAAGGCCCTTGTCGATGAGAAGGCAGTGGTCCTGAAACGATGGACCGCGGCAGGCAAACTGGCGCAAATCGACCCGCACCACCTGATCTTCTCCATCTGGGCGCTGACCCAGCATTACGCGGATTTTGACGTTCAGGTCCGCGCCGTTCTGGGCGAAGGCCGTGATCCAATCGCGGAGGCCGAGGTCTTTCTCGACACGCTGTTCACCCGGCTTCTAGAGCCGTAAACCGCTGCTCTTAAACAGTTATCTTTGAGATACTGAACGCCTCAAGATCCAAACCCTCCGCCTCATCTGCATGGAAATCCACGTGCAGATGGTTCCCGTCCGGGTCCCAGACATTGACCTGAACAAGCGGAATATCGGGCACCCGTACCACCCGGTTCGGCTGATCACCCTCCGCCAAACGGCGCAGGAAAGCGGGCAGCCCTTTCGCCCGGAACGCCGCATGCTCCAGTGCCAAATCGGTCGCTTTTGGCGGCGCAACCTCCACCGGCACAAGATGAACGACCGGCACGTCGCCTGCGTACATCCACGCGCCGGGGAATGGAAAATTGGGCCTATACCCCTGTTTCAGCTGCAAAAAATGCGAATACCAACGGATCATCGCGTCCAGTTGGACGGTCTGCAGGTTCACATGATCGAGCCGTTCGATCACTCCGCGGCCTTCACCGCACCGGGGTTGTTGGGATGGGTCGTCCAGTTCGCATAGTCCGGCGACACGACATTGCCCGTCCGCTCGTCCATCGTGCCGGCGGCCAATTCCTCCATCGTGATGCAGCCCTCCACCGGGCAGACATTCACACACAGGTTGCAGGCCACGCATTCCGCATCGATCACCTCAAACACGCGGTCCTCGGACATCGAAATCGCCTGATGCGAGGTGTCTTCACAGGCCGCATAACAACGACCGCACTTGATGCAGTCATCCTGAGAAATCCTTGCTTTCGTTACATAATTCAGGTTCAGGTACTGCCAATCCGTGACATTCGGCACGGCGCGGCCCACCAGATCATCCAGGCTCATGCCCTTTTCATCCAAATACTGCGACAGGCCCGAAATCATCTCGGACACGATCTTGAAGCCATAGGTCATCGCCGCCGTGCAAACCTGCACATTGCCCGCCCCCAGCGCCATGAATTCCGCCGCATCGCGCCAGGTCGTGATCCCGCCAATGCCTGAAATAGGCAGGCCATGGGTTTCCGCATTCCGCGCAATCTCGGACACCATCGACATCGCAATCGGCTTCACCGCCGGGCCGCAATAGCCGCCGTGCGATCCCTTGCCGTCAATCGACGGCTCAGGAGACATCGTGTCGAGGTTCACGGAAGTGATTGAGTTGATTGTGTTAATCAGGCTCACCGCATCCGCCCCGCCGCGCTTCGCGGCCTCCGCGGGCTTGCGAATGTCGGTGATATTGGGGGTCAGCTTCACGATCACGGGCTTGGAGTAATACTGCTTGCACCACCGCGTGACCATCTCGATGTATTCGGGCACTTGCCCGACCGCCGCGCCCATGCCGCGTTCCGACATGCCGTGTGGGCAGCCGAAGTTCAGCTCGATCCCATCCGCGCCGGTGTCCTCCACCAAGCGGCAGGATGGCTTTCCACGCCTCTTCCTCACACGGCACCATGATCGACACGATCATCGCGCGGTCAGGGTAATCTGCCTTCACGCGCTTGATCTCTTCAAGGTTGGTGTAAAGGTCGCGGTCGGTAATAAGTTCAATGTTATTAAGGCCCAACAGCCGCCGATCCGCCCCGTAAATCGCACCGTATCGCGGCCCGTTCACGTTGACGACGGGCAACCCCTCGGCCCCCAATGTCTTCCACACGACTCCGCCCCACCCCGCCTCGAACGCACGGCGGACATTGTATTCTTTATCGGTCGGCGGCGCCGAGGCGAGCCAGAACGGATTGGGCGATTTGATACCAATAAAGTCGCTGGTTAGGTCGGCCATGGGAACCTCACTCGGATGGCGCCATCAGATTGGCGGTTTGCGGAAAATCATCTCGGTCGGCGCAATCCGACCGGCATGAAGGTTTGTCAGGTAGTTTTCCAACTTCTGCGCCGGGTCGCCCGACATCATCAGATGAATTCCAATCGGCGGAATGCCGTTCGCTGCCACGTATCGCGACACACGCTCAAAATACGCCTTGGCGAAATCGGATCGGTCGCGTTCCGCCTCGATTTCCAGACCGGCAGCCTGTGCAGCCTCACCGTAGATAGACGGAGCCTCAACATGGCTTGTCTCGGCGACCGTCGACCATGGCAAAGGAAAGAGCAGGTCGCCATCTTCGGCGCCGCGCATCACGTCGAAAACCGCAAAACGTCCGCCGGGTTTCAGGCACCGGGCAACTTGCGCAAACAGCGTCTGTTTGTCGGCGATGTTCATGCCGACATGTAGCATGGTCACGAGGTCGGCGCTTGCGGCGTCCCAAGGCAGCTCCAGGATCGAGCCCTGGTGCAGCTTGATCGCATCCCCCATACCAAGCCGGTCGTTCAACGCAAAGCCCGCGTCGATGTATTCCTGTGTTAGATCAATGCCTTCAACCGAAGCGCCATACCGGTCGGCAATGTGGCGTGCGGTGCCGCCAATGCCGCATCCGAGATCATAAACCACGCTGTCGGAGGTCAACTTGATCTGGTCGAGCAACGCAAGCGTCGCGTCCAATCCGCCGGTGTGGAACTCATCAACTGGCTTGAGATCATCGAGCGTCGGATGCGCGGGGTCTGCCCCGGCTTCCCCCAATGCAGCATCGATCCGTGCCAGCAATTTGCCGGTCGTGTAGTGCCGCGCCACGTCGCTCTCCAAGGTCATAGCAGCCTCCTAATCTATTTGGAAAAAGGTCATGCTACATCATCCTCCGGCACCCAGACTTGATCATGCTTTGCTTATTTGCATGTGAATATCCTCCGCCGCGTCGCGCCCCTCGGCCACGGCTGTCACGGTCAGGTCTTCGCCGCCACTGGCGCAATCGCCCCCGGCCCAGACGCCGCTCAGGCTGGTCCGCCCTGCGCCGGTCACGGCAATCTTGCCGCCATCAAGCTTCAGTCCGTCCGGCGCGCCGTCCAACGTCTGCCCAATGGCCTTGAGCACCTGATCGGCAGGGATATCGAACGTCTCCCCAGTGCCCTGAACGGACCGTCCCTCCACCTTCGTATATTCACATCTCAGCGCCGTTGCGGCCCCATTCCCAAGCACCTCAAGTGGCATCGCGTTGAAGATGAACCGTACGCCTTTGGAGGCCGCGAGATCCTGTTCATAAGCGCTTGCAGGCATCGCGTCCCGTCCACGGCGGTAGAGGACGGTGACATTCTCGGCCCCGAGCAGCTTTGATTGAACCGCCGCATCAATTGCCGTCATCCCGCCGCCGATGACCACCACATTGCGCCCGACAGGCAGCGTGCTCAGATCGTTGGCCTGACGAAGATCTGAAATGAATTCAACAGCATCCACAACGCCATCGCGCGTCTCGCCTTCAGCCCGCAGCGCGTTCACACCGCCGAGGCCCATCCCAAGGAAGACCGCGTCGAAGTTTTCCTGCAAAGCCGCCATGGTCACATCGCCATTCAACGCGGTGCCATATTTGATCTCGATCCCGCCGATCTTGAGAAGCCAATCGACCTCCGCTTGCGCGAAGTTGTCGACGCTTTTGTAGCTGGCGATCCCGTATTCGTTCAGCCCGCCGGGCTTGGGCCGCGCGTCGAAGATCGTGACGGAATGGCCGTGCATGGCCAATCGGTGCGCGCAGGCCAGCCCCGCAGGCCCGGCCCCAACAACAGCCACTGTTTTTCCGGTCGCGGGGGCCCGTTCAAACGGATGCACGCCCTTGGCCATCACCGTGTCCGTCGCAAAGCGCTGCAACCGCCCGATTTCGACGGGCTTGCCTTCCGCCGCCTCGCGCACGCAGGCCTCTTCGCAGAGAGTCTCCGTCGGGCACACGCGTGCGCACATGCCGCCAAGGATGTTCTGGTCAAAGATGGTCTCAGCCGCCGCTTCCGGCGTGCCTGTGGCGATCTGCCGGATGAACAGAGGGATGTCGATATCAGTCGGACAGGCCGTAATGCAGGGCGCGTCGTGGCAGAAATAGCAGCGATCCGCGGCCACCAGCGCCTCATGCCCATCCAAGGGCGCGTGCAGGTCAGTGAAGTTCTGGGCCAGCGCCTCTTCCGGCAAGCGGGCCGGTGCAATTCCTGGCGTGAATGGGCTGTTCGTCATGCGGCATATCCCTCGCTGATCGAATGGCTTGGTTGCAGATCAGGCTGGCACGCATTCGAAAATTTATCAAATGGTAAAAAATCTGGGGATGCCCATGGCAGGATTTTTGCACCTGAAAGGGCCGATCGCCCTGATTTTGTGCACCTTGCGCGTGCATTCGCCCGGCCCCGCCCCCACATGTTCCCGAACGCAGCGGCTTTTCCCCGCGTCAACCCTGCGCTATAGCGCGTTGGACCAACAGACCCGCAGACGGGCATCATCGCAACGGCGAGGAGCGACATGGCTGAAAAAACACGCGACGAAGATGTGGCCTTCATCAAGGCCCTGGCAGAGCTTCTGCGGGAAAACGACCTGACAGAACTGCACGTAAAGCGCGAATATGCCGAAAGCGATTGGCTGAACGTGCGCGTCGCGCGCCAGATCATCGCTGCACCGGTGGCCGCGACTGTTGCTGCGGCCCCCATGGCCGCCGCACCCGCGGCCGCAGCGGCACCTGCCGCAGCTGCGGCTTCGGCCGAGGCACCCGAAGATCCCGCACAAGCGCCCGGCGCTGTCACCTCACCCATGGTGGGCACCGTTTATCTTCAGGCTGAGCCCGGCTCGCCATCCTTTGTCAGCGTTGGCGACAAGGTCAGCGAAGGGCAGACCCTGCTGATTGTTGAAGCAATGAAGACGATGAACCAGATCCCCGCGCCCCGCGCCGGTACGGTCAAACGCATTCTGGTCGAAGATGGCGCCCCCGTGGAATACGGCGCGCCCCTGATGATCATCGAATAAATCGGAAAGGGATTTCCCATGTTCCGCAAGATCCTGATCGCCAACCGGGGCGAGATTGCGCTTCGTGTTATCCGCGCCGCGCGCGAGATGGGCGTTGAAACGGTCGCCGTCCATTCCACCGCCGACGCCGATGCGATGCATGTGCGCATGGCGGACGAGTCGGTCTGCATCGGCCCTGCACCGGGAACCGACAGCTATTTGTCAATGTCCGCGATCCTGTCCGCCTGTGAAATCACCGGCGCTGAGGCGATCCATCCGGGCTATGGCTTCCTGTCTGAAAACGCGGCTTTCGTCCAAGCGGTCGAAGATCACGGCATCAAGTTCATCGGCCCGTCCGCTGAACATATCCGCATGATGGGCGACAAGATTACCGCCAAGGACACCATGATCAAACTGGGCGTGCCTTGCGTGCCTGGCTCGGACGGCGGCGTCCCGGATCTGGAGGCTGCCTACAAAGTCGGCGATGCGGCGGGCTACCCTGTGATCGTCAAAGCCACGGCAGGCGGCGGCGGGCGCGGCATGAAGCTCGCGAAATCGCGCGACGAGATGGAAATCGCCTTCCGCTCCGCACGGTCCGAGGCCAAATCAGCCTTCGGCAATGATGAGGTCTATATCGAGAAATACCTCGGCCGGCCCCGCCATATCGAGGTGCAGATTTTTGGCGACGGCAAGGGCCAGGCCGTGCATCTGGCCGAACGCGATTGTTCGCTCCAGCGCCGCCACCAAAAGGTCTTTGAAGAGGCCCCCGGCCCCGCGATCGACGCTGAGACACGCGCTCGCATCGGAGAGACCTGCGCCAAGGCCGTAGCCGATCTGGGCTATGAGGGCGCGGGCACCATCGAATTCCTATACGAGGACGGTGAATTCTTCTTCATCGAGATGAACACGCGTTTGCAAGTGGAACATCCCGTGACCGAGGCGATCATGGGCGTGGACCTTGTCCGCGAACAGATCCGCGTCGCCGCAGGGGAGCCGATGTCGTTCAGCCAAGATGACCTGCAAGTCCAGGGCCACGCCATCGAAGTGCGCATCAACGCCGAGAAGCTGCCGAACTTCGCGCCCTGCCCCGGTACGATCACCCAGTATCACGCCCCTGGCGGGCTTGGCGTCCGGATGGATTCGGCCCTTTATGACGGCTACCGCATCCCGCCCTACTACGACTCGCTTATTGCCAAGCTGATCGTACACGGTCGTGACCGGCCCGAAGCGCTGGCGCGCCTCAACCGCGCGCTAGGGGAGTTGATCGTGGACGGCATCGACACCACGGTGCCGCTGTTCCACGAACTCCTGCAGACCGATGCCGTTCAGACCGGCGACTATACCATCCACTGGCTGGAAGGCTGGCTGGAAGAGAATATGGGCTAAGCCCAATGCGAAACGGCGCCACGGGGTGAGAACCCGAAGCGCCGTTTCTGATGCAGCAGAAAGCGTTCATACGGATGAACACTTCGCTTGGCAGGTGAAGGCCACATTGCGCTGCCCCACGGGGAGGGCCAGCACTCCATCGATCTTCGCCCAAATCCTGCAGATTTATCCGGCAGGTATCCTGAAATTGATGGGCAACATATGACCATACAGCCGTTAATTGACGGTAAATGGAGCAGATTTTTTCGACGAGGCCAATTTTGGCCAATTTTTTATGGGCCTTTTGGCGTTCCGCGCCTAAGTGTCCACTATGGCGCATGACATGTACCCAGAGGACCGACCGCTCCTGACGCCAGAGCTGATGGTGCGCGCCTACGCCGCCGGGATCTTCCCGATGTCCGAGGGAAATGATGACCCGAACGTGTTCTGGGTCGACCCGCAAAGGCGCGGCGTGTTTCCGCTCGATGCCTTCCACGCGTCACGATCCCTGCGAAAACGCATCAAGCGCGGCGGCTACACCGTTCATCTCAATCGCGATTTTGCGGGTGTCGTGGATGGCTGCGCCGACCGCGACCCCACATGGATCAACCATGACCTGATGGCCTGCTATCAGGTCCTGCATGCGCAGGGCCTCGCCCATTCCGTCGAGATCTGGGATGCAGAGGGCCTCGCCGGGGGTGTGTTCGGCGTGGTTCTGGGCTCTGCCTTCTTTGGGGAGAGCATGTTTTCACGGCGCACAGACGCCTCGAAGCTGGCCCTTGGTCATCTGATCCATCGGTTGCGCGCAGGCGGATTCACACTGTTCGATACGCAATTTGTGACGGATCACCTGGTCTCTCTTGGCGCTGTGGAACTGCCCCGGACCGATTACCGGGCGGAACTTAGCCGTGCGCTTTTGCTGCCCGCCGATTTCCATGCCCTTCCGGAAGACGCACCCCTCGTCCTCTGACGTGCATCAAGCAGTGCAGCGCAGGACCCAGACATCGTAGCGGGAATGTTCCAGCGCGTTGAGCGCAGGGCTGGAGGCGATCATCCACCCGTCAAAAAGGAATTCCCTTCCAGATCAAGCACTTCAAGGTGCGCGAATGCATCGCCGCCCGGGTCGCCAGCCGGGTAACGGCACTCCACGGCGCGGATCGCAATGCGACCAAAAACGACTGTCTGCCCCATAGACAGCTCTACATCCGTGGGCTGCCCCAGCATCTTGTCGAGCGCACGCAGGGTTACGATCGTGCCTTGCTCGGTCGCAGGCTGGCTGACTGATGTGACCGGGCCAGAGACACCCGGAAAGCTTTCAAACGTACCTTGCGAGCCGCCGTCACCAAGGTTCAGCTGGATATCCCCGCCGCCCCCGTCCGGCACCAGACCACCATCTTCTGACAGGGTCAGGCCAGTGCCTTCCCCGTCACCTGTATCAAGCTGGAAGTCATCAAAGGTGTTGTCGCCATCGAAATTGTCGAATTGCTGTGCCGCGACAGGTGCCGCACCGGAAATAAGGAGAATTGAGAACAAACCTGCGCGCAGCATCAACTCTCTCCACTTCCGCCAAAGAACCGCAAGAGCAGCGTGATCAGGCTGACCGAGGATTGCGTGTCGATGAATTCGCCCCCCGCTTCCATGTTGAACGGTGAGCCGCCCGGGATCACTTCCACAAATGACCCGCCAAGCAGGCCTTCCGAGGCTATGGCGATCGCGCTGTCATCGGGCAGGATAATGCTGTCCGCCACACTGATGGTGGTCTCGGCAAGGAAGGTCTCCGGGTTCAGTTCCATGTCCGTCACAGTGCCGATCTGCACACCACCCAGGCGGACTTCGGTGCCGATACCGATCCCCTCGGCGGATCGGAAATGCGCCTGAAGATCGTAGGACGACCCGCCCGCCCCGCCGCCGGACCCGCTTGCATAAAGGAAAAAGCCAAAGGCCGCAGCCAATACGGCGCCGCCCGTCGCAATCTCGGTGATGGAATAGTCTGTATCAGCCATGGGACCGGGATAGCTGGCGCGGAGGGCAAGGCCAAGGGGAGGTTGCCCGCCCCCTTTCCCCGGCACCTTTATTCCGGCGACCAGGCCTCATAATCGCGGCGTTCTTTCGGATCGGCGCGGCGGATCGAGCCCGCGGGCGCATAGGCGGCTGCCGAGCCCGTCAGGTTCGGCAGGTGCGGCTTTTCCCAATCCTTGTGGACCAGCGGTTTGTCGGTGGGCGGCTCATCCCAAGTATGGTGCAGCCAGCCATGCCATTCAGCCTCGACCCGGCTGGCCTCGGCCTCACCGTTATAGATCACCCAGCGCTTCGTATCATCGGCGTTGCGGTAGAAGATGTTGCCCTGCGCATCCTCACCGACACGCTCCCCATTGCGAGCGGTGAAAAGCTGCGTGCCAAGGGTCTGGCCATTCCACCAGGTCACGGAGCGTTTGAGGAAATCGAGCATGTCTGGCCTCGCATGGGTCGTTTGGGTGGGTTTTGCCCGTTTGGACGCCGGGCGTCCAGTGCCAAGCCGTCGCGCTTGTGACCAAAAGGAGCGGCTGCGCCGCAAGGTATTTTGTTTTTGATGGGGGCGCTGCCCCCTTCGCGACTTTTTCGGCGAAAAAGATCGCTGACCCCCGAGGTATTTTTGAAACAAGGAAGGATAGGCGTTTTGCAGGATTGGTGCGCGTTGGAACAAATGGCCTTCCTTTCCGCGCGGTGATTGCAGCCCGTGGGCGCCCTGTTCTACAAGCGCGCCAAAGCATGACGAGGGAGACACCCATGACCGACGGACCCAGCTACGGCTTTGACACGCTGCAAATCCACGCGGGCGCACGGCCCGACCCAGCCACAGGCGCGCGGCAGACACCGATCTACCAAAGCACGGCCTACGTGTTCCGCGATGCGGAACATGCGGCGGCGCTCTTCAACCTTCAGGAAGTCGGCTACATCTACTCGCGCCTGACCAACCCGACAGTTGCCGTGTTGCAGGAGCGGATTGCGACGCTCGAAGGCGGCGCGGGCGCCGTTTGCTGTTCCTCCGGCCATGCCGCACAGATCATGGCGCTGTTCCCATTGATGCAGCCGGGCTGCAACGTTGTCGTCTCCACCCGTCTCTACGGCGGTACGGTCACCCAATTCTCCCAAACCATCAAACGCTTCGGGTGGGAGGCCAAGTTCGTCGACATGGACGATCTTGATGCCGTCAAAGCTGCTATTGATGACAAGACCCGCGCCGTCTTTGGCGAAGCCATCGCCAATCCCGGCGGCTATATCATGGATGTCCGCGCAGTAGCCGATGTGGCCGATGCAGCCGGTATTCCCCTGATCATCGACAACACCACGGCCACGCCTTACCTGCACCGCCCGATTGAGCATGGTGCGACGCTTGTGGTGCATTCCACCACCAAATATCTCACCGGCAACGGCACGGTTACCGGCGGCTGTGTGGTGGATTCAGGCAAGTTCGATTGGTCGGCATCGGACAAATTCCCCTCGCTCAGCGCGGCGGAGCCTGCCTATCACGGCCTGAAATTCCACGAGACATTCGGCCCGCTCGCCTACACCTTCCACGGCATCGCCATCGGCCTGCGCGATCTGGGCATGACGATGAACCCCCAGGCCGCACACTATACGCTGATGGGCATCGAGACCCTCAGCCTGCGGATGGAGCGCCATGTCGAGAACGCGGTGAAAATCGCCAACTGGCTGGAGAACGACCCCCGCGTCGATTTCGTGACCTATGCCGGGCTCGAATCCTCTCCTTATTACGAGCGCACCAAAACCGTGTGCCCGAAGGGCGCGGGCGCGCTCTTCACCTTCGCGGTGAAGGGCGGATACGAGGCGTGTGTGAAACTGGTCGATTCGCTGGAAATTTTCAGCCACGTGGCCAATCTGGGCGACACGCGCTCGCTGATCATCCATTCGGCCTCCACCACGCACCGGCAGCTGACGCCGGAACAGCAAGAAGCCGCCGGTGCCGCACCCAACGTGGTGCGCGTCTCCATCGGGACCGAGGATGCAGACGATCTGATCGCGGATTTGGACCGCGCTCTGTCTGCTGCTGCGGCGTAAGAAGGGAAAATTAACCAATTTCGCGTTAGGGTAAGGCCGGACGCGGATACGAGCCATTCGGGGGCGCGGTCTTGATCCGACAGCGCCCCCTTTTGCGAGGCGGGCAAAAGATTTACACTGGAACCGCCGATGGGGCTTGCGCGGTCAGCGAAAGGTTTGCCCCGGACGCAAAGCACTGTAAGAGGGGGCGATTGTGGCGCTTTCGCAACGCCCCTGTACGATTGACTGAGGTCTGACTTGACGGTGAATATCGCACTCTTCCTTTCGGCGGATGGCATCGCACTTGCCCATCGGCAAGCCGCTGGCCATTGGGCCATGATTGGTGAGACGCCACTGGCGGTTTCTGACCTTGGGGCAGCACTCTCAAAACTGCGTGACGAGGCGGTCGCGCGGGAAGGTGAAGACTTCAAGACGCTTCTGGTCCTGCCTGACGACCAGATGCTCTACACCTCGCTGACCGCGCCGACAGCGGACCCTGAATTGACGGCCTTCCGGATCGAGGAAGGCCTCGACGGGATGACACCCTACGCGGTGACAGAACTCGAATACGATTGGCGCATGCTGGAAGAGGACCGCGTGAAAATCGCGGTTGTCGCCCGTGAGACGCTGGAAGAGGCAAAGGCTTTCGCCGCGCAATACGGCTTTGACGGCGCCGGATTTGCAGCGATGCCTCCCATGGAACGCTTCCCGGGCGTCCCCACCTTCGATGTGGAGGGGGGCCAGGAGCAGTTCGGTTTTACCGCAGAGGGCATCGCCTTTGGTGCCGACACCCATGGCCAGCCCGAGCCTGAGCCGGAACCGGTAGTAGAGCCGGAGCCGGAACCCGCCGCCGAGAGTGTCAGCGAAGCAGAAGCCGAGGCCCCAGGCGACCCAGACGCCACGCCGACCGAAGAAACAGCGGACGAGGCCGCAGAGGCGACTGCCGAAGTTTCGGCTGCATCAGACTCGAGCCCGGCAGATGGCGCACCTGAAGAAGATGTAGCCGCAGCCACCGACGGCGCGCCAGACCCCGCTGATGCAGCGCAAGCGCCCGCCGAGGACGCAATTGAGGATACCAATCCGGCACTGGCCGAGGCGCTTGCCATGTCGGCGCAAGCTGATCTGGCCGATATTCCCGCGATCGACGATATTAGCACGCCGATCCAACCGATCGCTGACGACGACGCCGTCGAAGATCCCGAAAGCGGCGATGATCCGTTGCCACCCGCTCCATCTCCGGCCGCGCGCGAAGCCCGCCAGCGGGCGCGCGTCATCCGGGGCGAAGCGTCTGCTGCGCCGCCCGCACCGGATGCACCCGCAGAAGGGGAGCCGCAATTCTCGGCCCATCGCGGGCGCGTGGGGGCGCCAGACAGCCAAACTGGCTCGTTGGTCGGGCAGCGCAGCTCGCGTCTGGGCCTCTTGCATCCCGAAGGTAGCCCTGCCGAGCCCGCACAACAGACCGTAGAGAGCGCGCCTGCAGTGTCTGACACACCAGCGGGTTCAAATGCCGGCATGCCACGTTTGGCCGAGCAATTGCAGCGCGTGCGCAATGCCAGCAAGACCAAACCCAAGGCGGGTGGACCCGCTGCGCCGCAGCCCCCTCGCCCACGGGTGGAGATTGAACCTCGCCCCCGGAAGAGCAGGCCGCAGGTCCGCAATTGCGCGCCTCTCCGTTTGACGGCCCGCCACCGGGCCAGTCGGATGATATGCCCTCCGGGGCCAAAAAGGGTTTGCTTGGTGGCGCGTTGCGTGGACGTGGCGGGACCGCAAAGTCCGATGGCGCGCCCGCGCAAGCCGGTGCGGGATTGGGCGGCCTTTTGCGTCGCAATAGCCAGCCCGAAGCGGATGCCCCACCTCCTGCCGATGGCGCGGCGGTGGCGGAGGATGAGAATTTCACCTCTGGCCTGCTGGCCCGCAAATCTGTTCCCTCTGCGGGGCCGTCCTTCAAAACGGGCCTGATCCTGACGGTAGTCCTGCTGCTCTTGCTGGCAATGGTCGCGATCTGGTCCGCTGTCTTCTTGCCAAACAGCGCTGTTGCGCGCCTGTTCGGCTTTGGCGATGGCGAGCAGCAAGTCGCTGGCGTTGACACGGGCGCACCCGCCCCAGACGTCTTTACCCAAGCCCCGACAATTGGCGGCACCGCGACCCCAAGCCTGGAAGATGAGGCGGCAGCAGACGGGATCGACCTTGCGGCCTTGCCGGATGACGCCGCCGCGCCCGATGATGTTCTGGCCCCCAATGTCGATGAGGGCGAGTTGCCCGACATCGATGCCGAGCTGGACCTGCCCCCGCTGCCGCCCATCGATCAGGGCCAAAACCCCAGCCTTGAAGAGGCGGAGGCGCTTTACGCAGAAGATGGCATTTGGGCCCGTTCGCCAGAGCGCCCTGATCTGCGCCCCTTCGATTTGCTGGATCGGATCTACACGGCCTCGATCGACCCTCAGATCGTGGCGTTTGATGCTGTCGCACTCCCCGATCCGGGCGTAAACCCGGGCGAATTGCTGCGCCGCTTTCCACCCCCACCGCCCTTTGGGGTGGAATTTGACCTGACCGATCAGGGCCTTGTCGCCGCCACACCGCAAGGTGCCGTGACGCCAGAAGGCGCGTTTGTGGTCGCGGGCACACCGCCCGTTGCGGCCCGCCAGCGTCCTCGTGAAATTGAGGAGGAAGCCCCCGCCATCGACGTGGACGATGCGGTTCTGGGCACATTCCGCCCGACCGAACGCCCCTCAAACCTCGCCGAGTTGCGCGAACGGGCCGTGCTTGGTGGCTTGACCCAGACCGAATTGGGCGAACGTCGCCCCACTGAACGCCCGCAATCCCCACAGGAAGCCGCCGCGCAGGCCTCGCTCTTCCCGTCTGACGGAGGCGTTGCGGACGCGGATGTCGATGCCGCCGTCAGTGCGGCTATCGGCGGCACTGATCTGGCTGTCGCACGCTCTCTCCTGCCCACCACACGGCCCGGCAACATCGAACAGATTGTCGCAAGCGCCGATCGCCGGCCGGTTGAGCAGCCCACCGCCGTGGAGGTCGCTGCCGTCGCCCCCGGCCCCGATATCCCGTCCAACGCGGATGTCAGCCGGGCCGCGACCGAACGCAACGCCATCCGCCTGCGCAACGTGAACCTGATCGGCGTCACCGGCACCAACTCCGACCGGCGCGCCCTTGTACGCTTGTCGTCCGGTCGCTTTGTGCGCGTCGCCGTCGGTGATCGCCTCGATGGTGGACGCGTGGCCGCCATTGGCGAGACCACGCTGCAATACGTGCGCAACGGGCGCACGGTGACGCTGGAAATTCCCGGCTGATCCCAGCCTGCAAGAACCCCGTGGAGGCTGCTTACAGCAGCAAGATCACTGCAAGCCCCAGGAACGAGAAGAACCCAACCACATCCGTCACCGTTGTCACAAACGCGCCGGAGGCCAGGGCCGGATCAATCCGTAACCGGTCGAGCACAACTGGCACCAGGATCCCTGCCAAGCCCGCCACCAGCAGGTTGATCACCATCGCAGCCCCGATCACGACCCCCAGCATCGCCGTGCCGAACCACACGACGCCAACGATCCCCATCACAATGGCAAAGATCACACCGTTGATCAGTCCCACCCCGGCCTCTCGCGTGATCACCCGCACCAGGTTCGACGCGGTCAAATCCTTCGTCGCGATCGCGCGCACCGCCACGGTCAGCGATTGCGTCCCCGCATTGCCCCCCATCGACGCCACAATCGGCATCAACACGGCCAAGGCCACGATCTGCGCAATCGCCGCTTCAAACTGTGCGATCACCAGCGACGCCAGGATCGACGTCACCAAGTTCACAAACAGCCACGGGAAGCGCTGCTTCGTTGTCTCCAGCACGCCATCCGACAGCGAGGATTCTTCGCCCACACCGGCCAGGCGCAGGATGTCCTCCTCGTGCTCTTCGTCCAAGACGATCATCGCATCGTCGATGGTAATCACACCCACCAGCCGCCCGTCATCATCCACGACGGGCGCTGAGATCAGGTGATACTGATTGAACGCATAGGCCACCTCATCCTCTGGCTGGCTCGCTGGAATGGGCCGAAAGGAATCCTCGGTGATGTCCAGCAACCGCACTTTCCTGACAGACGCCAAAAGCCGGCCCAACATCACGTAACCCGTTGGCTTCATACGTGGGTCAGTCAGAATGATGTGGTAGAATTCCTCAGGCAAATGCCCCGCCTGCCCGCGGATATAGTCAATCGCTTCGCCCACCGTCCAATGCTCTGGCACCGCGACGATCTCGCGTTGCATCAGGCGTCCGGCGGTCTCTTCGGGGTAGCTCAGCGCCGCTTCGACCGCCGCCCTGTCCGCTGGCTCCAGCGCTTCTAGGATCTGCTCCTGCTGCTCTTCTTCGAGGTCTTCGACCAGATCGACCACATCGTCGGAATCCAGCTCACGCACAGCGTCGGCGATGACCTGATCGGGCAGGATTTCCAGAACCGCCTCGCGCAGGCCCTCTTCCAGTTCCGACAGGACTTCGCCGTCGATCCCCTTCGACCACAATGACAGCCAGCCTTCGCGCTCATTCGGCGTGATCTGTTCCAGAAGGTCGGCAATGTCGGCTGGGTGCAGCGGCTCCATCAACGCGTCAATGGACTCGACATCTTGCGCCGCAACCGCATCGCGCAAAGCGGCCCTTAGCGAGATATCCAGCGCATAGGCATCGCGGCCGTCATCGACGATGTCTTCCATCTGCTCGGCCATGGCGTCCCCCGTTCGTAAAGCACTTTTGCCCTAACATGGGTCACGCCAAAGGGCTATCAAATGGGCCAAGTTATGGGGCCAAAGATGCAAGACCGCCTGATCCTTGGGCAATGCCTGTTCTACGACGCCGACCCTCGCCTTGCGGGCCCGTCCGGTCTGCGCCATAGCGCGCGCGGCGCGGTGCTGATCCGGGACGGGATCATCACGGGCGTGGGCGAGGCTGATGATCTGCGTCGCGCCCATCCGCAGGCCGACCTAACAGATCACGGCAACCACCTGCTTCTGCCGGGATTCGTGGATGCTCATACCCACTATCCCCAGACTGCGATTATTGCATCTTGGGGCAAACGCCTGATCGACTGGCTCAACACCTATACATTTCCAGAAGAAACCCGCTTTGACGACGCCGCTTATGCGGCTGAAATCGCAGCACGTTACTTCGATCTAACCCTCGCAAACGGCACCACAACCGTTGCCAGCTATGCCACCATTCATCCTGCTTCCGTCGATGCATATTTCGCCGAGGCGCAGCGCCGCGGCTTGCGCGCGCTAACCGGCAAAACCTGCATGGACCGCAACGCGCCCAACGGCCTGCGCGACACGGCGCAATCTGCTTATGATGATAGCGCGCGGTTGCTGGCCCATTGGCACGGAAAAGGTCGTCTCTCCTACATCATCACGCCGCGCTTCTCGCCCACGTCCTCGCCTGAGCAGCTTGAGGCCTTGGGCGCGCTTTGGGCTGAGCATCCCGACTGCCTGATGCAGACTCATATCAGCGAACAAGTTGATGAGATCGCATGGGTCAAATCGCTTTACCCAGACGCGCGGGATTATCTTGATACCTACGAGTCCCACGGCCTCCTCGGCGCAAACGGCGTTTACGGCCATGCCATCCATCTTGAGCCGCGCGAGGTGGATCGCCTGGCCGAGGTCGGCGCGGCGGTTGTCCATTGCCCGACCTCCAACACCTTCATCGGCTCGGGCCTGTTTGACATGGGGCTGGCGGACCGGATGCGTGTGGGGCTGGCGACGGATACCGGTGGCGGGTCGAGCTTTTCCATGCTGCGCACGATGGCCGCAGCCTATGAAGTTGCGCAGCTGCGTGGTGTGGCATTGCACCCGGCCGAGTTGATCTGGCGCGCTACGGCGGGATCGGCAGAGGCCCTGCGGCTGGAGCACAAAATCGGCAGCCTGAAGCCCGGGATCGAGGCTGATCTCTGCGTGCTCGACCTTGCCTCAACCCCCGCCATCGCACAGCGCGCGGAGCGGGCGGAGGATATTTGGGAGGCCCTTTTCCCAACGATCATGATGGGCGATGACCGCGCCGTGGCGCAGGTCTATGTGGCCGGAGAGCCGGTCACACCTTGAGGATCGTGCCTTGCGCCGCGCAGCACAGGGTTTCGCCACAGAAAATCTCACTCCGGACCAACGCCTGACGTTTGGTGACGCCGATGGCCTGCGCTTTGGCGATCAAACCGTTTCCCTTGGCCGGGCGGATATAGTTGATCTTGAATTCCGAGGTCACGGCATCTGATCCCATCGCCAAACCACCTGCGAAGGCGAGCGCTATGTCGGCCATCGTGCTGAGCACGCCGCCATGGACGATGCCATGCTGTTGCAGATGGTCAGGCCTGAGGTCGAGAGCGACGACAACGCCGTCAGCGGAGGCTTCCAGCAGATCGGCGCCCAGGAGCTGAGAGAAGGGCTGCGCGTCGAAAATCTGTTTGGCGAAATCGAAAACTTCCATGGCGCAAGCCTGCGCCCGTGGAGGGCCAAACCAAAGCGAAACGCTACGTCACGGCCCGTTGAGGGCGCGACGCGGTATCACGTTGATCATTCAAGAATGAATGGAAAACGCCCGAAACCACACCGCCGCTATTCAAAATTGAATGGGCAACGCGCTCAGACGGAGGCTTCAACCGCGCCGACGATCTGGTCCACGACCTCGTTCATCAGCCCCTCGTCCTCGGCCTCGGCCATCACGCGGATCAGTGGCTCGGTCCCGGATTTCCGGATCAAAAGGCGGCCCGCTCCAACCAAACGCGCCTCGGCCTCGGCAATCGCCTGCTTGACCGCTGGCGCCTCCAACGGCGTGGCCCCTGCCCCGTAGCGGACGTTTTTCAAGAGTTGCGGCACCTTCTCAAAACTGCGGGTCAGCGTGCTGGCGGGCTGCCCGGTGCGCACCATCTCGGCCAGGAATTGCAGCCCGGCCACCAACCCGTCGCCGGTGGTCGCATAGTCGGTCATCACGATATGACCCGATTGCTCGCCGCCGAGGTTTAGGCCATTGGCGCGCATCGCCTCGACCACATACCGGTCGCCCACTGCCGTGCGATGCAGCCGGATCGATCGATCCGCCAGATAACGCTCCAGCCCTAGGTTCGACATGACGGTCGCGGCGAGCGTATCGCCTTTCAGCCGCCCATCTTCCGCCCATCGGTTTGCGAACAAGGCCATGATCTGGTCGCCATCGGCCACGGCGCCCGCTTCATCAATCAAGATCACGCGATCCGCGTCCCCATCGAGGCAGATCCCGACATCGGCCCCCGTTTCGCGGATCTTTGCGGCTGCCGCTTCGGGCTTGGTTGAACCACAGCCCAAGTTGATGTTCAGGCCGTTGGGCTCCACTCCCAGTGGGATGACCTCGGCCCCCAATTCCCAAAGCACTTCAGGCGCGGCGCGGTAGGCGGCCCCGTTGGCGCAATCGATCACAACCCTCAGCCCATCCAGACGCAAAGCGGAGGGAAAGGTCGATTTCACACGCTCAAGATACCGGAACCGCCCATCGTCGATGCGCTTGGCCCGTCCGATATTGGTCGCCTGAACAGGTTCCACGTCGCCAAGGGCCATCTCTTCAATCGCGCGTTCGGCGGCGTCATCGAGCTTGAAGCCATCGGGCCCAAAAGCTTGATCCCGTTATCTTCTGCCGGGTTGTGGCTGGCTGAAATCATCACACCCACATCCGCGCGCATGGACGGTGTCAGCATGCCAACGGCGGGTGTGGGCACCGGCCCCAACAGCAGGACGTTCATGCCAGTGGAGGTCAGGCCCGCCGTCAGCGCGTTTTCGATCATGTAGCCTGACAGGCGCGTATCCTTGCCGATCACAACGCGGTGGCCAGCGGCCCCATCGCGGCGGAAATATCGCCCTGCAGCGGCACCGATCTTGAGCGCCATTTCTGCGGTCATCGGATAGGAATTGGCCTGCCCGCGCACCCCATCGGTGCCGAAGAGTTTGCGTGTCATATCTGCTCGTACCCCGGTTCCAATTACTGCACTGTGTTCGCGGCGCGCCACAGGTCGATTGCCTGCCTGTGCAGCTTTATATCATGGACACGCAGAATTTGAACGCCCTGCGCCAAGGCCCACAGGCCGATTGCCGCCGATCCGGCCCCGCGCTGGTCTGCCTGCGCCTCGCCCGAGATGCGACCGATGAACCCTTTGCGCGACACGCCCAACAGGATCGGGCAGCCCAGAGTGTGAAACAAAGACAGCCGCGCAATCAGGGCAAGGTTCTGCGCCTCGGTCTTGCCGAAGCCGATGCCGGGATCCACGATGATGCGGGCCCGGTCCACGCCCGCCGCAACCGCGGTGTGTATCGCGGATTGGAGGCCGTCATAGACATCGAGAAGGACATCCGAATAGGCCGTCTCTGCCGCTTCCTGCATGGTCTGTGGGTCTTCGATGGAATGCATCAGGATCAGGGGCTTACCGCTGGCGGCGGCCACATCGGCAAGGCGTGGATCAAAGCGAAGGCCCGAGACATCGTTGAGCGCACCGGCGCCTGCGGCAAGCCCGGCTTCGGCCACCCCGGCCTTGCGGGTATCGAGGCTGATGAACGCGCCGTCCTGCTGTGCCAGCGCCTCGATCACCGGGGCGGTTCGGTCGATTTCCTCAGCTATCGCGATCTCTTCCGCGCCGGGTCGGGTCGATTCCCCTCGATGTCGATCAGGTCAGCGCCCTCGACCAGCATGGTTTTGGCGTGGGTCAGCGCGGCATCGACTTGGGTGAATTTGCTGCCGTCCGAGAAACTGTCGGGCGTGGTGTTGAGGATGCCCATCAGCCGCGGGACGTCCATCGCCAATGGCCCAAAGGCCGCGCGCGGGCCAGTCATGGACGCCAGAATGGCATCTGGCACGTCCGTTATGGGCACGATTTGCGGCGCGGCGGTGCGCGAAAGCACTTCGACCCGGTCAAACCACGTCCATCCACCTGCAATTGGCAGTGCATCAGCCGGTCGGGCGGGGTCACAGGACGGGATCGGGCGGAAATACTGGGTCATGGCGCGGGGTAACTTGAAGTCGGAATGCGGACAAGGCCGCAGGGCATTGTAAAAGCTATCAACTTGAGAGTCGCGAGATTCAAAAACTCTGAAATGCTTTGCGGGATGACCGATCGTTTCGCCTTCCGCACGCTGCGCCTGTCTGGCCGTGCCCCAAGCCCACTGGCGCTTGGCCTTTACCAGCAGCTGTTTGGAGCGCGCGGAGAAGGCGATCTGGAGCGGGATATGCAGGATTGGAGCCGCCACAGGATTTCGCCCTGGACGCTGTCGCATGCGGGCAATGATATCGGTGTGGGTGGATTTCGCCTTGGCTTTGGCGATGACGGGCTGGAGGTTTTGTTTCACTTCCTGCCCGATATGTGGGGCCAGGGATTGGCCAGTGAGTTCCTGCTGGCCGCGCTGGACCATGCGCGCGGCCCGCTGAACGCGCAGCGGTTCTTTGGCCATGTGTCCGAGGGGTCGGGCTCATCCCAGCGGGTGATGGAAAAGGCCGGGTTTCGGGTTGAGGACAGGCTGGCGGATGGGCAATTGCTTATGCGTCTTGCGTGATCTGGGCCAGGCTGGGAAGCGCATCGGCGGCAAATGACTGTGCGTTTTCGGCCCCGAACATGAGCAAGGACCGGGCTTCAAACGCCTCGGCCAGCCATTGGGTGAGCGCCAGGGGTTCCGTGACCTGTGCGCCGGGGCCATCGACGGCGTCGAGGACCAGTTTGGACGGGGCCCAGACGCTGATCTGACCTTGTTTCATGGCCCAATCAAGCTCGGTCCGGCTGTCGACGACGACGCAGCGCGGATCGCGGGCGGCAAGAACCCATGCCTGCTGCTCAATCGCGAGCAGCGCGATGCGGCGCTGGGGCATGGCGTGATCGGCTATGGGTTGTTCCAGATCGGGCGTGTCGACGCACAGGATCAGCGGCGCGTCGAGGTCTTCTAGCCGGTCAAGAAGGGCAGACAGATTGGGGCGGGCTACGGCCTCGTTGGACAGAAACACCACAACCGGGTGCGGGGCTGCGTCGGCCAGAAGGCGAAGGCGTCGACGGCCTTGTGGCGGCGTGCGGACGATTTCGACGCCAAGCGTGTACGGGCCACGGTCGAGCTTGCCGATGCGCACGAAGACACGCGCGGCCAGGGGGTGTTCGATAATTCCGTCAGCGATGCGCGCGGCGAGGGTTTCTAGCAGGTTCACACGCTCCGCGTGGAGGGCTGCGTCAATCGCCTCAACAATGGTGTCGTAGCTGAGGATCCGATCCACATCATCAATCGCCTGCTCGGCGCGGGTTTCAACCTCAACCACCACATCGAAGCGGATTTTCTGGGTCACGCCGCGTTCGGCCTGGAAGGCGCCGATCTCGACCTCGCGGACATGGTCGGTCATGGAGATGCGGTCGCGCGGGACGTCACCGGCGGTTGCTTTCGCGCGTTCGGACGGATGGTCGAATGCCTGTGTGATCTCGTCGCTCATGGCTCTCCTCGCAATCAGCCAAAGGCGAGATACCACGGGAGGCGATCACCGCAAGGACCAGCTTGCGGCGCGTATCAGTCCAATTCCGACGCGCGTGGCGTCAGTATTGCTGGCGATAGAAGTGGTGGATGCCGATATCTGCCGTCATCGGATAGAGCGAGGCCCATTGCGGGTTCACGAAATCGGCGTGGTAGTGGGTCGCACCGGCAGTCAGATCGCGCGGCGCGCCGTCGATCATGATGCGTGCGATATGACCCAAACGGTGCCAGGCGTTCTCATCGCCGATCTCTTCGGGGCGCCCATCACAGGTATAGGTGAATTGGCAGGCAAATTGCCGCCCCGTGCCCTGATTGATCACGCCGCAGATGCTATCAGGGTAATTGGCATGGTCGACGCGGTTCAAAATGACCTCGGCCACGGCATATTGGCCTTCGACCGGCTCACCACGCGCCTCGAAATAAAGCGCTTCCGTCAGGCAGCGCCAGTCTTCGCCACCGCGCGGAGTGGGCAGCGCCATCAAGGCGGAGGCATCCATGATGCGGGGATCATCGGCCGCATTGCCGGAAAACGGAGAGGCGAGCGTGCGCAGCCGTGTCGCATTCACCCCCGAGAGAGATGCATTTTCCACGCCCATGAGCTGATCGAGCACATTCGACAGGCCGGACGCCGTGGCCGACGTGCTGAGCGTCACTTCCAATTCCGTTACATTCTGCGCCACTGCCCCAGTGGTCACACACAAACCAATCAGGCCCGCGCCAAACGCGGCCAAAGTCCGATGCATCATTTTCGTACCCTTCCAGAGGCCTTTGATGAACCCGCTCTGCTCAGCGGATCCGGACCTCTTGTCCTTTTTCGGCTACGTAGCGCATTTCGGAAAAATCGCAAAATTCGCTCTGAATCTTGCGTTTATCGGTTATCCTGCCCCTAGCTATTGGGTCAGCCTGCGTTAAAGCGACACTTTAACGGCTTATTCCAAACCCTTGTCACGAATGGCAAATTGCGCCGCCGCCAGCTTTGCAACTGGCACCCGAAACGGGGAACAAGACACGTAGTCGAACCCGGCTTTTCGCGAAAAATCAACCGCTTCGGGGTGGCCACCATGCTCTCCACACAGCGCCAAGGTGATGTCCGGGCGCGCCGCACGGCCCCGTTCGGCACCCAAAAGCAACAGTTCGCCCACACCCTCGACGTCCAATTCGCGGAACGGATCCTCGGGAAATACGCCCTGCTGCACATAGGCAGACATGAACCGCCCCGCATCATCGCGCGACAGACCATAGGTCATTTGGGTCAAGTCGTTCGTCCCGAATGAAAGAAACGCCGAATGCTCGGCAATCTCGCCAGCACGCAAAGCGGCACGCGGCGTTTCGACCATGACACCAAGGCGGTAATCGAAATCGATGCCGGATTTGGCGCGCACTTCGGCCGCGATGCCGTCGATCCGGGCTTTCACTAGCTCCACCTCTCGTCTGGCGGAGACGAGGGGGATCATGATCTCGGGCACAATCGGGGCGCCTTTCTTGGAGACCTTGATGGTCGCCTCAAAGATAGCGCGGGCCTGCATTTCGTAGATTTCGGGGATGGTCACGCCAAGGCGCACGCCCCGCAAACCCAACATCGGATTGAATTCCTGCAGGTTTTCGATGCGCGACGAGACCCGGCTGACCGGCAGATCAAGGGCTTCGGCCAAGGCGCGCGTGCCTTCCCGGTCGCCGGGGAGGAATTCATGCAGCGGCGGATCGAAGAGACGGATCGTGACGGGCTGGCCGCGCATGAGCTTGAAGAGCTCAATGAAATCAGCGCGTTGCATGGGCAGCAGGCGATCCAGCGCCGCTTCGCGATCCTGTGCGTTTTCCGCAAAAATCATCTCGCGCATCACGGTCAGGCGGACAGGATCGAAAAACATGTGCTCGGTCCGGCAAAGGCCGATCCCGTCGACGCCGAACCGATGCGCCATGGCGGCGTCTTCAGGCGTGTCGGCATTAGCCCGCACGCCAATATCGCGGGCTTCATCGGACCAATCCATCAACGTGGCGAAGGCCCCGCCAAGGGCGGGTTCGACCATATTGACGCTTCCGGCAAGCACTTCGCCCGCCGTGCCGTCGATGGTGATCACATCGCCTTCGTGAAACACTTTGCGCCCGGGCACGGTGAGGGTTTTCTTGCGCATATCCAATTGCAGACGGGTCGCGCCCGACACACAGGGCAGGCCAAGCCCACGGGCGATCACGGCGGCATGGGAGGTCGCCCCACCCCGTTCGGTCAGGATTGCCTGTGCCGCGTGCATGCCCCGGATATCTTCCGGGCTGGTTTCGCGACGCACGAGAATACAGGGCTCCCCTGCGAGGCGGAGGCCTGGGCTGCGGCCGCCGAAAAGACGATCTTGCCGGACGCAGCACCGGGGGCTGCCGCCACGCCGGTTGTGAGCAAATCGCGTTCAACCCCGGCGGCGATCTGTCGGTGCAACAAGCCATTGAGGGTGAAGGGCGGAATCCGCATCAGCGCCTCTTCGCGCGGGATGACGCCATCTTCGGCCAGTGCGACGGCGATTGTAACCTCGGCCCGGGCGGACCGAGGTGCGCGCACGGCATCAAGGATGGACAATTGCCCATCCATCAGCGTGAATTCCGTCTGCATTTCCTCGCGCAACCGGATGCGCATCAGGGCCGCGGCTTCGCGCAAGGCCTGCACCTGATCGGGCGCGATATCTTCGAGGGAGGCGCCGCGGGGATCACTTTCGATGAACTGTGCCTCGCCATCGGTCAGCGCCTCGCGCCCCTGCCCGCGTGGCAGGTAGCGGCCTGTGACCTGCGGCTCACCCGTCTCAGATGAGACGTATTGCACCACACCCGCGCCGGATATCCCCTGCCCCGGGCCCAGTGCCATTTTCTGCACGACGAGGCCTAGGCCCGCATCAGCGGGGGCGCCCTGCGCCTGACGCAGAAGGCGTGCAGTTGTGCCATCCCAGGCCCGCGCCATGGAGCGCAGAACCTCGGCCAGTTGGACCGTGGGGTCTTGTGGGAAGGGCTCTTCCATCTCGGCCTCATAGGCCTCTTTGGCGAGGCGGGGCGTGATGGGGCCTTCGAATTCGTCGGCGTCCAGGCGATGCACTTCGACGGCGAAGGTGCGGATGAACGCGGTATAGGCGGCATCGGCGACGTCTGGCCCGTGGGTTTCCGCGAGGTCACGCGCGACGTCATCGCCCATGCCGATATTGAGAATTGTCCCCGGCCCGCCCCAATCCGGCGTCTCGGACGAGGACCGCACCGACAGAAGCGCGCCTTGCCCGAACACGCCCACAAGCGCGTCCAGATCGGGCATCCGCCCGTCCGCGATGGCGCGGACGGTGTCGAAGCTGAGTGCCACGGTGTGCGGCACCGGCAAATCCAGCCGGATTAGCCGTTGCAGGCATTTCGCGCGGTTGCCGTGGCGGTCCTTGCGGATCGCAGCGGTCTGAGTGATCTCGACAAAGTCGGGTGTGGTGAGCATGGGCTCGCCTCCGGTAAACTTGTACACACGATACAACCGGAAGGCTTTGTGTCTAGTTTAGCAGACGCAAATAGTGTCAGATCGCTGCGTTTTTTCTGCATTTGCAAAGAAAAGTGATCGCTGCGGTGCGGCGAAGGGCTGTCAGCCCTCGATTCGCGACAGATCCGCGATGGCGCCACAGGTCTGCGTGATGTCGTGCAGAAGGTTCAGGCGGTTGCGGCGAACGATGTCTTTGTCGGCGTTGACCTGAACCGCCTCGAAGAACGCGTCGATGGGCGCGCGGAGCTTGGCCATCGACGCCATGGCATCGGCGAAGCGTTCGTCGGCCATGGCGCGGGCGATCGTTGTGTTGGCGGCTTCGAGGGCCGTGAAGAGGGCCTTTTCCTCATCGGTTTCGGCGAATTTTGCGTCGGCGCCATAGCGGTATTCGACGCCGTCCTTTTCCTCGGCCTGGACGAGGATGTTGGCGGAGCGTTTGTAGCCCTGGATCAGGTTTTCGCCGTCGGGCGTGTCGAGGAACGCTTGGAGGGCACGGGCGCGGGCGACGACGAGGGTGAGGTCGTCGGTGGGAGGCTTGGAGAGGGCCGCGTCGATGACATCGTGGCGGATGTTTTCCGAGCGGAGGTGGACCTTGAGGCGGTCGTGGAAGAAGGCGAGGAGGTCGTCGGAGATGCTTGGAACATTGTCACGTGCATCTTTGACAATGCCCTCCTGTATTTCAGGCGACTCTCGCTCAAAATACTCCATGATTTCATCCGAGATGAAATCATATCCTGCGCTGTAGGCGGATCGAGCGAACTTCTCAAAAGGAGCAAGTTCACTGCCGAGCCGGGAAAAGCCGTACCGGTATGAGATCTCGCTGACAAACAGCACGCGTAGCTTCAGCGAAAGTTGGTTGTCGAGGATGGTCCGAATAACCCCCAAAGCCGCGCGGCGCAGCGCGAATGGGTCCTTCGAGCCGGTGGGTTTCTCGTCGATGGCCCAGAAGCCGGTCAGAAGGTCGAGCTTGTCGGCCAAGGCAACGGCCACTGAGAGCGGCGCGGTGGGGACGTCGTCGGTGGGGCCGAGGGGGCGTAGTGCTCTTCAGCCACGGCGGCGATGGCGGGGTCGAGGCCTGCTTCCAGCGCGTAGTATTTGCCCATAACCCCTTGAAGTTCTGGGAATTCGTAGACCATTTCGGAATTCAGATCGGCCTTGGCGATGCGGGCGGCGGTCTCGGCTGCGGTCGGGTCCGCATCAACCATCGGTGCGATTTCGCGGGCGAGTGCCGCGATACGCTCGACGCGCTCAGCCTGGGTGCCGAGGCGGCGTTCGAAGGTGACGTTTTTCAGGCCTTCGCTCCAGTCGCCCATGCCGTCGCGGGCGATGCGCAGGTCGTTGTCCCAGAAGAATTTTGCGTCGGCCAGACGGGCGGAGAGAACCTTCGCGTTGCCCGCGATGATCGTGGCACCTTGGTCGGCGGTTTCGCGGTTGGCGACGGTGATGAAACGCTCGATCCGGCCGGTGGCGGGGTTGCGGACAGAGAAGAACTTCTGGTGTTCGCGCATGGAGGTTTGCAGGACCTCGGGCGGCAAACCAAGGAAGTCTTCACCGATCTCGCCCATCAGGACGACAGGCCATTCGACGAGGCCAGCGACCTCGGCCAGAAGGCCTTTATCTTCAACAACTTCCAGACCGGCGGCGAAAGCCATGTTGGTGGCGTCGTGCCAGATCGTCTCGGCCCGCGCCTCGGCAGAGAGGACAACTTTGGCAGCGCGCAGCTTGCTTTCATAATCCTCGAAAGAGGAGACAGCGAAGCGGCCCGGGGCCATGAAACGGTGGCCTTCGGTCGTGTTGGTCGACGCAAAGCCGTCAACCTCGAACGGCACGACCTCCGCGCCCGCCTCATCGGACAGGATGCACAGGATCGACTGCAACGGGCGCACCCAGCGCAAGCTGCCCGCCCCCAGCGCATGGATTTGGGCCAGGGGAAGGTGCGGATCACGCCGGGGACAAGATCAGCGATGATATCAGCGGCCGGGCGGCCTTGGGTGGTGACTTGGGCGAAGTAGAAGGCGCCTTTCTTTTCCTCGCGCTCCACCAGATCTTCGCGGGCCACCCCTGCCCCGCGCAGAAAGCCTTCAATGGCCTTGTCGGGGGCGCCGACCTTGGGGCCGCGACGTTCTTCGACCGTTGTGGGCGAGGCCTCTGTCAGCCCCTCGATCGTCAGGGTCAGACGACGCGGCGTCGCGAACGCGCCGGCGGAGGCATAGGTCAGGCCCGCTTCGACCAGACCGTCCGTCACCAGCCGCTTGAGATCATCAGCAGCCTTGCCCTGCATACGGGCCGGGATTTCTTCGGAAAACAGTTCCAGCAGAAGGTCGGGCATCGGATCGGGTCCTGTGAAGCGTTCAAGCGCGGTCTATCGCGCGGTGTGTTGGTTGAGCAAGGCGACTATTCGAGGGTGCCGTTGAGTTGGTGCCACATGAAGCCGCGCCCGTCGGGGAACAGCGCGCCGACACGGTCAACGCCCCGGGTGATGTCGCGTTGGATCAGGAAGGCCTGCGCCTCGCCAGCCTCCAGCGCGGTGCCGATGGCCACGGCGTCGAAACAGTCGAACCAGCCGGGGGCGCCGAGTGGCGTCGGGTCTTCGTAAAGAAAGGCCTGCGATAAAAGGGCTGATGCCTCAACCGGATCCAGAGTGAAACAGGCGCGGAAGCGCAGGGGCGAGCTTTCAGCGTTGATGCCACTGACCTGATTTTCCGCGGGATCGAGGGGGACTTCGAATGCCTGCCCATCGCCCCGCTGGACGAGCAGGACAACGTCGTCAAGCTCTTCGTAGAAGGCGTAGTTCACGAACCACCACAGGGCCGCGCCGAAGATCGCCGTGACGCCGACGATCACCGAAACAAGGATCTTCCCGGACGTCATGCCGCGTCTGCGCCCCGGCCTCGGTCTGCACGAAGGCGTCGGCGCACATCTTGGTCAGGGCGCGGACGCGGCCGATATAGGCTTGGCGTTCGGTGACGGAGATCACGCCACGCGCGTCGAGCAGGTTGAAAACGTGGCTGGCCTTGATCGCCTGATCATAGGCGGGATGGGCCATGATGATGCGCTTGCCGGTTTTGGGGTCATCAGCGGCCTGGTCGAGGATGTGTTTGCACTCAGCCTCTGCATCTTCGAAGTGCTTCAGAAGCGTGTCGGTTGTGGCCGTGTCGAAGTTGTGGCGCGAATATTCCTGCTCCGTCTGGCGGAAAACATCGCCGTATTTCAACGCGATGGGTGCGTCGGGGTCGTTGAACGGCATGTCCATCACATGGTCGATGCCAAGCACATACATGGCGAGACGTTCGAGGCCGTACGTCAGCTCACCCGAGACGGGGTGGCAATCATGGCCGCCGACCTGCTGGAAATAGGTGAATTGGCTGACTTCCATGCCGTCGCACCAGACCTCCCACCCCAGGCCCCAAGCGCCGAGTGTGGGCGATTCCCAGTCGTCTTCGACAAAGCGGATGTCGTGGATATCGGTGTCGATCCCGATGGCGCGGAGTGAGCCGAGGTAGAGGTCTTGCAGGTCAGGCGGCGAGGGTTTGATGAGCACCTGATACTGATAATAGTGCTGCAACCGGTTGGGGTTTTCGCCGTAACGGCCATCGGTGGGACGGCGCGAGGGTTGCACATAGGCGGCGGCCCAGGGGTTGGGCCCAAGCGAGCGCAGAGTTGTGGCCGGGTGAAAGGTGCCTGCGCCCACTTCCATATCGTAGGGCTGCATGATCGCGCAGCCTTTTTCGGCCCAGTAGGTCTGAAGCCGCAGGATGATTTCCTGAAACGAACGGGGGGTGGTGGGCTCGGCCATGTCATAGCTCCGGGGTCGGGTTGGGCGCCTGACTAGACCCGCGCGCGGCAAGGGTCAACGCGGGCCAGTCGCACGCATGTCCCATCTAAGCCACGCCTTGTGGAAAACTATTGAGAATCAGGGTGCATTCGACCGCGCGCAAAGATAACGTCACGCTTGGGCCGCTGACGCTCGCATTCACGGGCGTGCGGAATGACACGGTATCTAAGAACAGGGTTTCGATAACAATCATGGCGATGCGTATTTTGCGGGGGTCTTGGCCCTGACGTTTGTGGCCGCTTTCGGCGTTTTGACTGCGGGGGCGCACAGGCGCAGGACCGTGTTTGGGTTCAGATCGAGGCGCACCAATCCCTTGCCGCCGCTGAACAGCGGGTTCGGGCCTATTCGCAATTGGTTGAGAATGTGAACGGGTTTCAGGCGACGACGGGACTTTATGCGGTCGCGCTGGGTCCGTACGAGCCGGATCTGGGGCAGTTGGTGTTGCAGCAATTGCTGGCGCAGGGGCTGATCCCGCGGGATTCGTTCCTTGAGGATGGGGATCTGTACGCCACGCAATTCTTCCCTGTGGGGACGGACACGCTGCAAGGCGTTGGCGCGGTGACAACCGAGGCGGCGGTGACCGAAGCGCCTGCCGCAGAAGAAGTTGCGGTTGTGGAAGAGGAGCCAGCGCCTGTTGAGATCCCCGACGAGACGCCACAGGAGGCGCGCCAATCGGAGGGGCAGTTGACCCGCGAAGAACGTGATCAGCTTCAGATCGCGCTTCAATGGTTCGGCTTTTACACAGGCGGCATTGATGGCGCATTCGGGCCCGGCACGCGCGGGTCAATGGAGGCGTACCAGATTGACCGCGGGATGGAGCCCACGGGCATCCTGACGACGCGCCAGCGTGCGCAGCTTTTGAGCGAGTATAACGGGGAGTTGGCCGCGTTGGGCATGCAGAACGTGCTGGATCAGCGCGCGGGCATCCAGATGGACCTGCCGATGGCGATGGTGGGTTTTGACAGCTACAACTTCCCGTTTTCGCAGTACGAGGAAATCAACGACAGTGGCGTGCGGGTCATGCTGATCAGCCAGCCGGGCGACCGAGCGACGCTCTTTGGCCTTTATGAGATCATGCAGACGCTGGAGATCGTGCCGCTGGAAGGCGAGCGGGAGCGGCAGGGGGACAGCTTCCTGCTGACCGGTCAATCGCCGGATCTGCGCAGCCACACCGAGGCGCGGCTTGTGGGTGGAGCCGTGAAAGGCTTCACCTTGATCTGGGAGCCGTCCGCCGACGACCAGATCGCCCGCGTTCTGCCGATGATGCAGGCGAGCTTCCAGGCCGTGGACGGCGCGCTGGACCCGGCAGCGGTGCCGGAAGGCTTGGATGAAAGCATCGACATGGTTTCGGGCCTGACGGTCCGTTCCCCTGATCTGGTGCGGACGGGCTTTTTCCTCGACGCGCAAGGCACGGTTCTGACCACCACGGAAGTTACGGGCCAGTGCCAGCAAATCCTGATCGACAATGCCTATGATGCATCGGTCGCGTTCCGCGATGATGCGTTGGGGATTGCGGTGCTGCGCCCGACACAGGCGCTGGCACCGCTTGGCTTTGCACGAATGGCGGACGCCCCTGCCCGACTGCGGTCGGACATCGCGGTGGCGGGTTATCCGTTCGGCGGCGCGCTTTCGGCCGCGTCGACCACCTTTGGTCGCCTGGCCGATCTGCGGGGCGTGAATGGTGAGGAAACGGTTCAGCGTCTTGAGGTGGCAACGGCAGATACCGAAGCGGGTGGCCCAGTTCTGGATGTGACGGGCAACGTCATCGGCATGGTCCTGCCCGGCACGGTCGAAGGACGCACCCTGCCCAACGAAGTCACGCTTGCCCTGCGCTCGGACCAATTGATCGGGCTCTTGCAGGAAGCGGGGGTCGGCCTGACCGTCGCACAGCCCGCAGGCGCGTTGAACCGTGAAAACCTGAGCCGTGAAGCTGCAGACATGACCGTTCGTGTCAGCTGCTGGAACTAAGGTCAGCGGCCCAAATCCAACAGTAATCCAAGCGAAAGGCCGGGCAATTTGCCCGGCCTTTCTGTCTGCGCAATTTGGGGCGCCGGTTACACGGGACAGTAACCGGACGAGCGCAGATCTGGGTCAGGAAGGTTGGGGACAAGGGTGGCGAAGGGGCGGTTTTGTCCGCTTCCCTTCGCCCGACGGATCTACATGCCTCCCTGACCATGCAGCCCGTCATTGTGGAACGCTGACCCGGCGGGATTGCCGGGCCTGTCAGAAGCCACGCAAGGGGCGGGCGAAAGGTTTCAAGCGATCAAGCTGAAGGAGACTGAGACGCCGCAACCTTCTGCATTTTATGAATTTTTTCAGAAAGCACAGGTGCGTGATCTCGTCTTAGACGCGAGAGATCAGAGTGCGACGAGGGTGCCCAAGGCAAGAATTTCACCCGTTGGCGCGCCGGTGGGGGAGCCGCCGGGCGGCTCATCCGAGATGGCAAGGGCGGCGCCCGCTTCGAATAGGCGCACGACCTCTGGATCAGGTGCAATTGTCGTCAGCGCATCTTCATTCAGCAGCCCAAGCGAAACCGGGGCGCTTTCGCCCACGATCAACCACAGTTCCTGCGCGCGCCCGGCCGACATGTCGCCGGCAACGCGGCGCACCTGTAATTGGCCCGAGGGCTCACGCGTGACGGCCAGACCAAGGGTGCTGTTTTCGGTCGGGATCAGGTGGGTCATCAAGATCGTGCCGTCGGGGATGCCGGGGGCCGTCGGACCGTCGGGCACTGCGCCAGGCTCAAGATAGGGCAGCACGGCCACCCCAAGCGCGACGATGGCCACGGCGCCAGAGGCGAAAGCGGCACCGCGCCAGAACGAGACCCGTTCCCACAGCGTCTGGGTGGCCGCATTGATCGTGCGTTCGGGCGCGCCGAAAAGCTTTGCCTCAATCGCGCGCTGTACGTGGGCAGGCGGGGCCACGCCTTCGACCTCAACCTCTGCCATGGTGGCAAAATAGACCTCCCACGCGCGCACTTCTTCAACATGTGCAGGCTCCGCCCGAAGGCGTGCGTCAAACGCCGCGCGGTCCTCAGGCGACAGTGTCCCAAGGACGTATTCCGCCGCCTGGACCCCCATTTCGGGTGATATGTCTGGCCGGCTGGTCAAGACGCCAAGCACTCCCTCAAACTCATCAGGCTGCGCCGCAGCCAGGTTTTCATTGTATTGAGCGGCACATCGTACCGCTCTGCCATGTCTTGATAAGACTGGCCCTCAAGATAAACGCCGCGCACCGCATTGGCGCGATCCGCCTCTAGCGCGTCCAAACATTCAACGATCCGTCGGGCTTCCCCTGCAGCGACGGCGGCTTGCTCGGGCGTTGGCCCGGCGGCTGCGAGGCTGACAACCTCATCCACATCCTCCGTCGCGGGGCCGGACGCCCTCAGCCGATCAATCGACGTGTTGCGCGCGATGGTGATCAGCCAGGTCATTGGGCTGTGCCCGGTCACGGCGTAGAGGTCGGCCTTGTTCCAGATCTTCACGAAGACCTCTTGCAAAACGTCCTCTGCTGCGGCGCGGTCTTTCAAGACACGCAAGGCCACGCCAAAAAGTTTCGCTGAGGCGGCGGAGTAGAGCTCGGAGAATGCCGCGCGGTCCCGGAGCTTGATCCGGGCCATAATGTTTTCAAGGTCTTGCGGCGTCGCCATCCCCTGACAGAAGCACGCCAATCGTTATAATTCCAATCACAATTCTGCATCGATCCAACCACCCCTTCCCCTTGCAGCCCCCCGATATATGTTGCATCCCGACGCGACGCGAACATCCGACGATTTTGAGGGCACCATGGCCGACGGCAGCAGCTTGAACATTGATGCGAAACCCACCGAAGAGATTTCGGTTCGTGAGGTCTTTGGCATCGACACCGATATGAAGGTGAAAGGCTTTGCCGACCGCACCGACCGTGTCCCTGAGATCGACAGCACCTACAAATTCGACCCTGACACGACGATGGCGATCCTTGCGGGCTTTGGCCACAACCGCCGCGTTATGGTTCAGGGCTACCACGGCACAGGTAAATCCACGCACATCGAACAGGTCGGCGCGCGGCTGAACTGGCCGACGGTGCGTGTAAACCTCGACAGCCATATCAGCCGGATCGACTTGATCGGTAAGGACGCGATCAAGCTGCGCGACGGCAAGCAGGTCACCGAATTCCACGAAGGCATCCTGCCCTGGGCCCTGCGCAACCCGGTTGCGATCGTGTTCGACGAATACGACGCGGGCCGCGCCGACGTGATGTTCGTGATCCAGCGCGTGCTGGAGCATGACGGCAAGCTGACGTTGATGGATCAGAACGAGATCATCACGCCGAACCCGCATTTCCGCCTGTTTGCCACGGCCAACACCGTAGGCCTCGGCGATACGACGGGCCTCTACCACGGGGTGCAGCAGATCAACCAGGCGCAGATGGACCGGTGGAGCCTTGTGGCGACGCTGAACTACCTCAGCCACGACGCCGAGGTGAACATCGTTTTGGCGAAATGCCCGCATTACAATACCGAAGCCGGCCGCAAGACCATGAACCAGATGGTGACTGTGGGTGAGCTGACGCGGACGGCCTTCATGAACGGGGAGCTTTCGACGGTGATGAGCCCGCGGACGATCATCAACTGGGCGCAGAACGCCGAGATCTTCCGCGATGTGGGCTATGCGTTCCGCGTCTCGTTCCTCAACAAATGTGACGAGCTTGAGCGGCAGACGGTCGCGGAATTCTACCAGCGCTGCTTTGACGAGGAATTGCCGGAAAGCGCGGCCTCGATGAGCCTTGGCTGACGAGGTCGATCCCACGCCACGCCCCCGTCGCCGGACGGGGTGGTGGGTGCTGTTCACGTTCATTCTGCTTTGGGGTCTGCAAGCGGGCTTTCCGCTTTACATCCTCCTGTCTGAGGGCGCTGGGTCCGGCTTTGATTGGGCGGGCTTCATTGGCTTTTCGCTGGGATTGATCGCGATCCCGCTGCTTCTTGGGTGTCTTGGTCTTTTGTGGCGCAAACGCCCGGGCCTTGGCTTTTTCCTTGTGGCCTTTGCGGCATTCATTGTTCTGAACACGGCCAATGTTGTCGCCGCGGCTTCGGCATGAGGGTGGCTGCGGGTCTTTTGGCGGCTGCGCTTTGCTTTGGTCCGGCAAAGGCGAGCCCGCCGGGGGATCGGCCGTTCAGCCCACCGCAATCGCTTGAGGATATGCGATTTGCCATTGCCTGGTACGGGGCCGCCTGCCTGTTGGGGGCGTCCGAGGTTGACCTCTACGGTGATGTGATCCGGCTGGAGGATGTTGCGGAGGAGTCGGGTGTTTCCGCTGACCGCATCCGTGCCATCGCAGAGGCGCGCGCCACTGAGCATGACATCGCGGTAGACGTCCTGCGCCGGGGCGGCGAGCCGTTGCGCGACCCGCCTGAACCGTTTTTGACGATCCTGCGACAGGCGCAGGCCGATTGTCAGGATTGGGAGCGGTCGCGCCGGGTGGTGGAACGGGAGCTTTCCACCCGCCGGTTCCCGGATGTTTCGCCAACGCGCTCGACGGCCTTGCGCAGCGAAATTGATCCCCTGCCCTTCGATTTTGAGCGCAGGCAGCGGCTGACGGCGGTGATCCGCGGGATCGACGAGGCGTTGGCAGCAGGTGATTTTGGCGCGGATGTTGAAGCCTTGCTTCAAGCCGTCAGTGGCCGGGCCAATCTGTCGCTAGCCGATATTGAAGAGGCTCTGCCACTTTACACGGCCCTGCCTGAGACAAATGCCGCTGAAGCGCTCGCAACCGACCTGTTGCTGCCCAACCCGGAGAGCTTCGACGGCCTAACGGAGGCCGAAGTCGCGGAGATCCTGACGCGGGTCTCGGACGATCCGCAGGACCCGTTTGGCCGCTACTATATGTGGCTGCTTTTGGCGCATTCGGATGTGTTGGGCGACGGTGCATCTTTCGTCATCATTGACGAGACGGGAGAGGAGCAGGTCGAGGCCCCGCCACCCGGTCCACCGCCGAGCTGCACACGCATCGCAGGCAGTGCTGCAGTGGCCTGTCCGCTGCGCTAAGGGGCCGACTGCGCGGGGTTTCCCCGCGACGGGGCCGCCAGCCTCCGTGCATAAAGGGGCGATGCAACGCCTTTTTGTCATACCAATCGCTGTTTGTGCGCTGAGTGCATGCCAGCCGGTCTATTCGCCGGGCCAGTCCATTACCTTGGCCGATGGTGAGGTGTGCCAGGTATTGGGGCCTGACCCGCAGGGCACCCGCCTGCAATGCCCTACGCGCGGGACGATCGTGGCGGACATTCAGACGCCGGATATCAATGCGCAGCTGAACCCGGAAATCGCACCGGGCATCAACCTGAGCGATGTGCCGGGCGTGCCGAACATCCCAACCATCCCGCAAAGCCGGGCCGAGGCGGAATGCCGCGCCGGCCAACACGTGCAGGGCCGTGTTCGTGGTGCGGTTGAGGGGGCTGTGCTGGATGCCGTCGGTCTTCCGGGCAATACACTTGGGATTTGGCGGCGCAGTCAGGAAATTGCGCGGCGGATCGAGGGGCGGCCAGCGACCCCGCAGGCGCCGGATCCGTGTGCCGGGCTCTAGGCGTGGATTGACGCCCCTGGCCACCCGGTCCATCGTCCGGCCATGCCATACCCAACACCCCAAGAGATATCCGATGCCGCGCCTCTGATCGCGCCGTATATCCGCAAAACGCCCATTCTTTCGATATCAGAAGACGCGCTTGGCCTCTCTGGTTCAATCACGCTCAAGCTGGAGCACACGCAGGTCACCGGCTCTTTCAAGGTACGGGGCGCCTTTTTCAACATGCTGACCCGCGATGTCCCAGATGTGGGGATCGTCGCGGCCTCCGGCGGCAACCATGGCGCGGCGGTGGCCTATGCGGCGACCAAGCTGGGGCACAAGAGCCGCATCTACGTGCCCGAGGCGATTGCCAAGGAAGAGAAACTGCGCCGGATGCGGGCGTTCGGAGGCGAGGTTATTCTGACGGACGGCTCCGTCGCGGACTGCATGGCGGAATACGCGACCTATGCCGAGGACAGCGGCGCGCTGTCGGTTCACCCCTATGACACGGTGCCAACCCTGACCGGTCAGGGGACGGTTGCGCAAGAGATCGAGGAGCAAACGGGCGGAATTGACACGATCCTGGTCTCCACCGGTGGGGGCGGTTTGATCGGTGGCGTGGCGTCTTGGCTGCGGGACCGGGTGAAGATTGTCTCGGTCGAGACCGAGGGCACGAACACGCTGGAGCGATCCCTGCGTGAGGGGCCGGATATCGATGTGTCCGCTAGTGGCGTGGCGGCTGGGTCGCTTGGTGGTCCGCGCCTGGGCGTCGACAGTTTTGAGGCGATCCGGAACCATGTCGATGAAGCCATCATCGTGGACGACGCGGCCACATATGAGGCCGCACGACGCCTGTGGGAGGGCACGCGTCTTGTCGGAGAGCCGGGCAGCGCCGTGGCGCTGGCGGCACTGACATCTGGCGCATATGTGCCATCCGCAGGGGAGCGCGTTTGCGTCTTGCTGTGCGGCGGCAACGCTGAGCCCGATTGGTTCGTGACCGCCAAAAGATCATGCAAGGCAGCAACATAACGCAACGGAACCTTCATTTGTGATTTGGGCGGAATTCCGCCGTCTGCTATTCTGCGGCCGCGACGGTCGGACGGAAAAACGATCCGACTGCAATCACGTGAAGGGGAAGATAATGCGTCAATCACGGCTTTGGGCCGCGGCTGTTGCCGTGTGCCTGTCCGCCCCCACGCGGGGGCCTCACCACTCAACTGGCCCGATGAAGGCGAAGCGATGGCACTGCATTGTGCAGCGGTCCTTTCGGCTTATGGCCATGCCTATGAATTCGCCAATACCCTCGCCCAGGTCGAGGCGCTGCCTTTGGCGGACCGCCTGCCACATTGGTGCAGGAGGCCGGCGGTGACGCCAGCCTGAGCGCCATCGAGGACCTGGCAGCAGGCTATTTCAGCCATGCGGAAAGCGTGGCGCGCACCAGCTTTTATCCGCGCCTTGTCGGTGACGGCACGCCGTACCTTGCCGATGATGGCCGAGAGTTGGTGATGGCAGTGCAATCCTGCGTGGATCGCTACGCGCTGTAAGGGTTTCCCGCACTCGACGGGATGGTGGGCCTGAGGGCACTCTCTTCGCAGTGAGCGGAGTGAATATGCTGTCCAAATCCCACATGACCGGCCTTTTTCTGGCCTTGATCGCGTCGGCCCCTGCATTGGCCGACGGCCCGGCCCCAACGGCAATGGAAGCCGCCATCGCCGCACGTTTGGTAGATGCGACTTGCATCGAGCTGGCGCCGGGTGGCCCGACCTGTGACCGTGTCCTGCTGCTGACCTCGGATACGTTGGACGGCATGGTCGATCTGCTGATCGTCCCCTCAAACGAGGCGATCGCGCCATTGGTTGCGCGCGATTTTGCGGTGCACAGCGATCAGGACGGTCAACGCGCGCGGTTGGCAATGGGCGAACGCGGCGCCCTTTTGGTTCATTCGCAACAGTCCAGCCATGGCCGCTACCCCTGGTTCGAAACGCTCGAAATCGCCTATCACGACGATGCGTTTCAGGTCATTGGCTACTCCTACAGCAGCTATGACCGCCCGATGGGGGCGATTTCAGCTGCGATGTTGATTTGGTTGCAGGGACATGGCGCGCCGTTGCTGTTCGCGTCGATCCGGAATCAACCGAAGAAACGATAGACTGGGATACCGTCGGGCAGGCCTTTCCTGATGAAACGGATGTGCGATGGTGGTCATTTCGCGAGCCGCCGTCGCATTGCGATGAGATCCTTGCAAGCTGGTTCGACCACGCACCTTGATTTGGCGAGATTGGAGACGACGCATGAGATATCTGGCATTCGCGGCAGGACTGCTTGCCGCAGCCCCTGCTATCGGCCAAGAGCTGACGGAGGCGGAGGCGTCTTTACTGCCGCGCTTGATCGACAGCCTTTGTCTCGACCTCGTTGAGGGAGCAATGGGTGCGAAACGGCGGTGCTTTTGACCTCAGCGGATGAGCCGGACGCCGCTGATCTGGTGATTTTCACCGACCGGCGTCGGTCGGACGGCAGTGCCGTTTTGGAGGTGGTTCGCAACATCGCATTCAACGGCCCGCTTTTTGGGCAGGCCCCGTGGCTTGAGGAAGCTGAAAACGGCTCCCTCCTTTTGCAATCAGAGCAGATTGGGATTGGCCGGTCGCCCTGGTCGCAAACGCTGACAATTGCCTTTCGTGACAGCGCCTTTGTGATCGCGGGCTTCACCTATTCGACCTATGACCGGCTGGATGCGGGCGGCTTTCGTTGTGATGTGAATATGCTGACCGGCGATTGGGAGGTTTTTGGGGAACGCGGCGGTGAAGGGGAGACCGAGGCGGTGCTCTATTCCGTTGCGGATTCAGGCCGTGCCGAGATTCCGCGTGTCAGACTATCGGAATGGGATTGGACAGCAGCCTTGCCCGCACCCTGCACGGGTCCGTTGGATGACTGGTGGGCGGCCGGGCCCTAGGGGCACGAGTTCCCCTTGCCCTCCCCGCCCCTGCGGTCCACATATCGGGCATGAGCAAGTTCAATCCATCCGACAACCCTGCCGATCCGTTCAAGAAGGCGCTGGCCGAGGCCACGCGTGTGATGGCGGATGACCCGGAACTGGCGGTTACCTACACGGTGGACCCGCCGGGACTGTCGGGTGACAGTGTGCGTCTACCGCAGGTCAGTCGACGGATGACGCGCGAGGAAGTCTTGCTCGCGCGCGGGACAGCAGATGCCTTGGCCCTGCGCCACAAGTACCACGATCAGGGCACTGCCGCGCGCTATGCGCCGCAAGGTGCCATGGCCCGCGATCTGATGGAAGCGATGGAAACCGCCCGCTGCGAAGCGATGGGCGCGCGCGACATGCCGGGCACGGCGGGCAATATTGATGCCAAAATCGGCTCGGACGCGCGCCGCAAGGGATATGGTGAGATCCGAGATGCGGCCGACGCCCCCCTGGCCACGGCTGCGGGATATCTGATCCGACATTTGGCAACCGGTCGTGACATGCCGACCGAAGCGGCCAATGTGATGGAGTTGTGGCGCGGCTTCATCGAGGATCGTTGCGATGGGACCTTAGAAAACCTTCAAGATGTTCTGTCTAACCAGACCTCCTTTGCAAAATTCGCGCGACAGCTGATCGACGATCTGGGCTACGGCGACCAATTGGGCGACGACCCGGACGATATCGACGACGAGTCCGACGAGGATGCGGGCGAGGATCAGGAAGAGGATCAGCCCGACTCGACCGGCGAAGACGATAACCAGGAGGAAGAGGCCGAAGCCTCGCCCGAGCGCAGCCAGGAAGAGCAGCAGGATGCCTCCCAGGCGCAGGTCGAGATGGACGACAATGGCGAGTCGGAAGATATGGAGGAGCAGGAGCTGCCTGATGGCGAAGCCCCGCTTGATCCGCCGCCCCCTGCCCCGCATTCCGAAGCTGACCCCGAATACGTGGTGTTCTCGACCGAAAACGACGAGGAAATCGCCGCCGAGGATCTGGCCGAGGCGCAAGAGCTTGAGCGCCTGCGCGCCTATCTCGACCAGCAGCTTGAGCCCCTGAAAGGCGCGGTGTCGCGGCTGGCCAACAAACTGCAACGGCGGTTGCAGGCGCAGCAGAACCGGTCGTGGGAATTCGACAAGGAAGAAGGCATTCTGGATGCCGGCCGTCTGGCGCGGGTTGTGGCCAACCCCACCACGCCGCTGAGCTTCAAGATCGAACATGACACCGAGTTTCGCGATACGTGCGTGACGCTGCTGCTCGACAATTCCGGCTCCATGCGAGGGCGCCCGATTTCGATTGCTGCGATCTGCGCCGATGTTCTGGCGCGCACGCTGGAGCGGTGCGGCGTGAAGGTCGAAATCCTCGGCTTCACCACACGTGCCTGGAAGGGTGGCAAGGCGCGGGAGGAATGGCTTGGCCAAGGCCGTCCGCAACAGCCCGGGCGCCTGAACGACCTGCGCCATATCATCTACAAGAGTGCCGACGCGCCGTGGCGGCGGGTGCGGGACAATCTTGGCCTGATGATGAAAGAGGGCTTGCTCAAGGAAAACATCGACGGCGAGGCGCTCGAATGGGCGCATCGGCGGATGGCCGGCAGGCCCGAGGCACGCAAGATCCTGATGGTGATCTCGGACGGCGCGCCGGTGGATGACAGCACCTTGTCGGTGAACCCGGCCAACTATCTGGAAAAGCATCTGCGTGATGTGATCGCCATGGTTGAGAAGCGGCGCGCGGTCGAACTGCTGGCCATCGGGATTGGCCATGACGTGACCCGGTACTACGAACGCGCGGTGACGATCACGGATGCCGAACAGCTTGCCGGGGCGATCACTGAACAGCTGGCCTCGCTTTTCGACACGGACCCAAGGGCGCGGGCGCGCGTGATGGGGATGCGCAAGGCAGGCTGACGCAAGCTCTGCAACACCATTGAGGGGAGCACGAGATGTTTCAGAACTTTGAGGAACAGACGCGGCCCGAAGATGGTCCGCCCCGCTTGGCAGCCCTGCGCGCCCATCTTGCAGCCAACGGTCTGGACGGCTTTCTAGTCCCCCGCGCCGATGCGCATCAGGGCGAATATGTCGCCCCGCGCGATGAGCGTCTGGCCTGGCTGACGGGGTTCACCGGATCAGCCGGTTTCGCCGCGATCTTGCCAGACATCGCGGGCGTCTTCATCGACGGGCGCTACCGTGTGCAGGTCAAATCCCAGATTGCCGCGGACTTCACGCCAGTACATTGGCCCGAGGTACAACTTGGTGATTGGTTGCTGGAGCACATGCCCGGTGGGGGCGAAATCGGCTTTGACCCTTGGCTGCACACCATCAACGAGATTGCGCGGCTTGAGGCCAAGGTGGGGCCGCATCAGATCAGCTTGGCCCCTGTCGACAACGCCGTTGATGCGATCTGGGGGCAGATCGGCCGGGACGACCGGATGGAGCGGCTGTGCCGTATCCCGAGGCGCTTGCGGGCCGGTCCAGTGCGGAAAAGCGGGAAGAGATCCTGAGCATTCTGCACGAAAAGGGTCAGGGCGCCGTTGTTTTGACACTGCCGGATTCGATCAACTGGTTGCTGAATATCCGCGGGTCCGATCTGGCCAACCTGCCAGTCGTGCAGGCCTTTGCGATCCTTGATGCCAATGGCGCCAAGACCGTGTTCTCGGACCCTGCGAAATTCGAGCGGCTCGATCTTGGCGAGGGCGTGCGCGTTGCCCCTTGGGATGCGTTCGAAGCCGCCCTTGCAGAGTTGAAGGGCCCGGTGCGCGTTGATCCGGCCACCTGCCCCGATGCGGTTCGATGGGCGCTGGAGGGTGCGGGCACAGAGATCGTGAAGGCCGCCGATCCCTGCCTTTTGCCAAAGGCGCGCAAGACCGAAGCCGAACTGGCCGGAAGTGCGGACGCCCATCTGCGTGACGGTGTCGCGATGGCGCGCTTCCTGCATTGGTTTGACGAAACGGCCCCGGCGGGAGGCCTGACGGAAATAGACGTGGCCACGCAGTTGGAAGGCTTTCGCGCGGAGACCGGCGCGCTGCGCGACCTGTCGTTCGATCTCGATTGCGGGCGCCGGACCCAATGGCGCCATCGTGCATTACCGCGTGACCACGAAGACAAACGCACCTGTCCTGCCGGGCCAGTTGTTCCTGATCGACAGTGGCGCGCAGTATGAGGACGGCACCACGGACATCACGCGCACCTTGCCCGTGGGCGAAGTCGGGCAGGAAGAGCGGTTGTGCTTCACGCTGGTCCTGAAAGGCCTGATCGCCATCCACCGCGCACGGTTTCCCAAGGGTGTCAGTGGCGCACATCTTGATGCATTGGCGCGCGCGCCCCTATGGGCCACAGGCCGGGATTACGACCACGGCACGGGTCACGGCGTTGGGGTGTATCTGAGTGTCCATGAAGGGCCACAACGGTTGGCGCGGACGGGGCGCGTGCCTTTGAGGCGGGCATGATCGTGTCCAACGAGCCCGGCTATTACCGCGAAGGTGCGTTTGGCATTCGGATCGAGAACCTCATTTACGTGGCCGAAGCCCCGGAAGGGGCCGACGCACATCGTGAGATGCTGGGGTTTGAGACACTGACCTATGCGCCAATCGACCGCCGCCTGATCGTTGCAGATATGCTGGCCCCTGAAGAACGCGATTGGCTGAACTCCTACCATTCAGACGTGCTGCAAAAGATCGGCCCACGTTTGACGGATGGCGGGCACAAGTCGACCGCAACCTGGCTTGCAGCGGCGTGTGCGCCAATCTGAAGACAAACGCGCCCCTCCCTTGTGCAACTGCGACCGAGCAGGGTAGAAGCGGCGTTCAACATTGGGGGACAGGCACGATGGCAGACCATATCACGATCCGTAAGGTATCCGGCACTTGGGTTGTTCGCGCCAGCGGTGCTGTTCTGGGCGAAAGCGCCAATGCCCTGGAATTGACCGAAGGCTCCTATCCACCGGTGATCTACTTCCCGCGCGAAGATATCGGGATGAGCTTTCTGGAACAGACGACCTCGACCACGCGGTGCCCCCACAAGGGAACGGCCACGTATTTCACGGTTTCCGGCCCAGATGGCGAGATCGTCGATGCCGCCTGGAGCTATGAGACCCCGCTGGATCAAGTCAGCGAGATTGCCGGGCACATCGCCTTCTATTCGGATCGGGTCGCAGTCGAAAAGCTCTGACCTTCACGGGGTCAGGACATGTCCCAAATCACCGATGAACAGCAGGTTCGTTAGCGTATGGGACGGGCGGTTTTGAAGAAAGTCATCGGACGCCGGCGCGGATGATCGGATGCTTAGGGCAGGAACCTCACCGTCATGGACGGTAACGATCGGTGCGTCTTCGAAAATCTGATTGAATGGCCTGCGCGCCCCAAGGCTCATGCCGTCGGTAAGCGTCGTCCGTACGTTTGCAGCAAGTGCTGTCACGTCCGTGCCCGCGGAAAAGGTCAGCACCATAAAGCCAATGTCGGTATCCTGCGTTGCAAGGTCGAACGCCATGAGAGCGGTCATGGCGATGGACGGGTTGCTCAGCATCGTTTGTGCAAAGGCCGGGAGTTGCGCAGGGTCGGCCACAACACCGTAGACATGGCGCAATACGGAACCCGCTTCCGCGTTCGTCGCGTCGAGCACGTCGATGATCGCCGCCAGACGATCTTCCGTGGCAAACGGTTCAGCGTCTGACAGGGCCGCTTCGATGGCAGGCCAGCCGGGCGACCACAGCACACCGGGATCGGTAAGCAGGTACCGCCCGGACAAGCCTAGATTTCCGCCAAAGGGATTGGACGGGTCGCGGTTTTGGATGTTGACCGCAAAGTCTTGCGCGCCCGTCCACGCCACCTCCGCCTCGCCCCTCCGCTCGAACGTCATTGTGTCGCTGTCGGCCAGCGCCGCGCGCATCGCAGCGCGTGCTTCTGGCGCGAGCGCAATGGACAGCAGCCCATTTGGCGGCACGGACAGATGCAGGGACGCACCCAGATCATTGGGGGCTATCCCAATGGTCGGAATGACGTCATCGGGTTCGACAAGGACAAGCGCTTGCCGAAGGTATGTGGGAAGCCCGCCAAGATGGGCGACATAAGGATCGGGTGACGGCAGACCCGCCGCGCGTCGAATGTCTGCGATGTTCGATGAGGCGTCCGGGTCGCCAAATTCGACCTCAACATAGGGGCGCTCAAAGGCAACAGCGTTCGAGGGCACGTTCAAAAGCGCCTCTTCGAACGGGGACAGCGATTGAGCTGCCAATGGCGTTGCGGTCAGCAGCAAAGCCGCGGCGACCGCAGAAGATTTCAGAGAGACAGTTTTTTCCATGCAAAACCATGGGCGTATTGCCGTTTTCGCCGCAAGCCCAAAGGTCCTAGCGTGACAGTAGGAACCCTAGGCGCCCGCCTTCCAGTACGTTGAGGAAAACATCATAGGCGTCATTGCTTTCTGCGCCGTTCTCCCCCAATCGCTGCGCATGGTGATTGTGATGGTCTGGCCACCCGCGCTGATCTCGGGCCCGGCAGGGGATGGAAGGTCCGACAGGATCGGCCAGGCCTCGCGCAGGCTGGCCGCAAGGGCTTCTGCATCACGCCCTTCTTCCAACAGAAGGACCATCGCGGCACCTTCGGTTTCGCGGTTGGCGTAATCGGCAAGGGCCAACCCTTCGACCGGCCCGGCCTCCGCGCCTGTGACCGGCATCTCTGCGCCATTGCGCAACCAGCACCGCACCGAGACGAGCGCCCCCAGATTGCCGACCCGCCTGAGGCCCGCGATTACCGCCTGCGCATCTGCGCGGGAGGCAACGGTTTCACCGCTTGGCGACAAGGCGAGGTCAAGCGCACTCCACCCGGTTGCCCAGACCGCGCGGTCGCCAAGGAAGGCCATGCGCAGAGGCAAGCCCATATCCCCGCCAAAAGGATTGGCCAGATCGATACGATCCTGCGCCGGTTGGAAATCCTCGTCCCCTGTCCACATGATTGGCGTGCCGCCGCGATCTTCTTCCGTCAGTCCGCGCACATAAAGCGCGCCCCGCAGGCGCATTTCACTATCGGGAAAGATATCCAACGCCCCGACGCGGGCGGTCCCTTGGGCGACCTCCCAAGTGTTCACCCAATCGCTAGCCTGTAGCCCAACCGCCGCCCGCAAGGCCGCGTCGGCATTGGCAGCGATGATGGCCTGCTGGTTCGGGGCAGCCGACCGTAGGGCCGCGAACCGGTTGGGCGTGTTGGGATTGCGCCCGGCTTGCGCGCCGCGCACCGCGATCCAGCGCACGGCATCGCCGTTCCCAAAGCCGGCAACAATCGCGCCCTCCCCCGCCTGCAAGGCGGCGACGGGCACGCGGCCCAGGATGGTTTGCAGCCGATCCGCAGCACCCTGCGCGCTGGCGCCGGTTGCGAGCAAACCAAGGGAAAATGTGAGAAACAGAATCCGGTTCAACATGGCGTTAACCATGCCGTGCCTTCCCACTTTCTCCAAAGAAAAATTCTGTTTCCAGAACCGTCAGGAATGTTCTTCCGCAGCTGTCGCCGCCAAGGCCCGGTTATAAGCCTTCAGCGCGTCTACGTGAAACAGTGCTCCTTCAAGGGCGGGCGCGCCGCCTTGCGGCGACAACTGCACCACCGGCACAAAGTCCAGACCCGTGCGCTCAAAAATTGGCAAGGCGCTTTCCAGTGTCGATTGGGTATCGGTGAAAATGCCCTGCTCGATCAGCGTAAACAGTCGCTCTTGCGGGGCCGCGTTTTCATGGGCCATGGGCCGCATGACATTGCCCACGCGGAACATCGACAGGAGATAGGCCTGCGGCCCGGCGGCAAGATGAATATTGCGCCGCTCCAACTGGGTCAGGAAGAAGGACCGGTGCACCAACTTCGTTGAAATGGCGGTGGACATGGATACTGCGACCATGACCGCAAGGCCGGTTTGCCAGTCGCCCGTCAGTTCAAAGACGATCAGGGTCGTTGAGATCGGTGCGCCAAGGACTGCGGCGGCAACCGCCCCCATCCCGGCCAGAGCATAAAGCGTTTCAGACCCGGAGACATCGGGGAAAATACCCGTGGCGACCAATCCGAAGGCAAGGCCCAGGATCGCACCGATCATCAAGGAGGGGGAGAATACACCACCCCCCATACGCCCCGCGATCGTTATCGCGGCTGCAAGGGCCTTGAGAATGGCAAAGACCACCGCCTCCCACAGCAACAACTCACCGGTCAACGCGGCCGAGGTCGTCTCGTATCCGACACCGATGATGTGCGGGAACCAGATCGCGATCCCGCCAAGCATCAGCCCTGCAATGGCAGGACGCAGCCAGCGCGGCAGGTTGATCCGGTTTTGCAAGGCCGTGCCCATATCTTCGGCCCAGAACGTGCCACGCATGAAAAGAACGGCGACCAGCCCGCTTACAATGCCGAGCAGAAGGAAGGCCGGCAATTCCACGTAGAATTGCAGCATACTGTCGCTGCTCAGCATGAATTCGGTCACATTGCCGAACTCAAGCCGGTTGATGATCATGCCTGCGGCACTTGCGATGACGATGGGGGCGAAGGCATGAACGGCGAAGTGGCGCAGGACAACTTCAAGGGCGAAGATCGCCCCAGCAATCGGTGCATTGAAGCTGGCCGAAACCGCAGCCGCCACAGCGCATCCCAAAAGATCGCGGCCAGTGATCCCGTCCGCATTGATCCAACGCGAGATTTTGGAAGAGATGACGGCCGCCAAATGCACGACAGGCCCTTCGCGACCACTTGATCCGCCGGAACCCAGAGTGATCAGCGAGGCTGCCGCTGAAGCCAGGCCCGCGCGTCCTTCGACCCGGCCTTCGTTCAGCGCGGCCCCTTCGATGACGTCCGCGACTGAGCGTACCCGGCCATCCGGCGTGAAGTGGTGCAGGATCGCGCCCACGATCAGCCCGCCGCCCACTGGGATTATCAGGATCACCCACCAGGGCAGGCTTTCAGCAAAGGAATGCAGCATGCGCACATCCTCCACCCCGTAAAGCGTGGTCTGCAGCCAGGAGATCCCTTTGCGGAACAAGAGCGCGGCGAAGCCCGCAAGGACCCCGATGATCAGGGCGATCAACCAGAATTGGAACTGACTTGGTCCCTTTTCCAGAAGCAGTGCCCAAGCCCCGCGTGCGCCCATAAGCAGCCGATGGGCTTGGCTTTGGACATATCCGCGAGATGGTTCGGCCACGGCGGGCTCTCTTTCTGCTTGGCGGGGTGCGTGGCACCCTTGGCCATACCCTGCCCCGGTACCGCGTGTGCCGGCAGATCAGGTGGCCTGAGTTAAGTGGTAGACGAGGGCCAAGGCTTTGAAAACCCGGCACCTCTTCAATTCAGCGTTTCCTCCTGCAGCTTAGGTGTCGCCGGTCAAAAGCGCCTTCGCGGCCTCTCGCGCCGCGTCGGTTATGGTATCGCCCGCGACCATGCGTGCCACTTCGTCGATACGCTCCCCTTCGGAAAGCGGGACGACCCGGCTAAAGGTCACGCCCTTTTCGACCGATTTCGCAACGCGCCAGTGATGGGCGCCAAGCGCGGCAACCTGGGGGAGTGGGTGACAACCAGAACCTGGCCCCCGTCCGCCAACGCGGCCAAGCGGCGGCCAACCGCATTGGCCGTAGCCCCGCCGACGCCCCGGTCGATCTCATCAAAAATCATTGTCAAACCAGAGGCTTCAGCGGTCAGGCACACCTTGAGGGCCAGCAAGAACCGGGACAGCTCGCCGCCGGATGCGATCTTGTTGGAGAGCACCAGCCGGGGCGCCAGGATTGGTAGCCACAGTGAACGTGACAGCATCGCTGCCATCCGGCCCGGGGGGTGTCGCTTCGCAACGGGTCTCGAACACAGCCCGCTCCATCTTCAACGGTGCCAGTTCTGCCGCCATGGCTTTGTCGAGCTTCTTGGCCGCGGCTTTGCGCTTGCTGCTCAATTGCCCGGCCATGTCCTGATAGGCCCGCTCTGCCGTGTCTAACTGTACACGCAGCTCGGCTATTTCAGCCTCGCCGCCATCAAGCGCTGCCAAACGGCCCGACAGGTCTGCCGCCAATCCTGCAAGTTCATCAGCCAGAATATTGTGCTTTCGGGCCAAACCGCGCAGCGCAAAGAGGCGCTCTTCAACCATCTCAAGCTCAGACGGGTTGAATTCCAGCCGTTCGGCGAAGGCCGCAACACCTGCCTGGGCCTCGCCCAATTCGACCATGGCCCGTTCCAGCGCGGCAAGCGGTGTCTCCAACTTGCCTTCGGCCTGATCGACAACGCCATCCAGCCAGCGTTGGGCGTCAACGATCGCGCCTTCGGCGCCGTTCAGGCCAAGCCCATCGATGGCGCGCGCGACGTCTTCGCGCATCTTCTCTGCGCCCTGCATCAGGCGGCGACGGGTGTCGAGTTCCGCCTCCTCCCCTTCCAAAGGCGCCAGCTTCTCAAGCTCAGCCACGGAATGGCGCAGGAACTCCTCTTCAGCCCGCATATCAGCCAACCGCGCTTCCGCGGCGGCTAGAGCTTTGGCCGCCGCAGCCTTTTTGCGCCAGGCCTCGGCAACCTTCACGCGAACGGGCTCCAAGCCGCCAAACTCATCCAACATCAAGCGATGGTTCTTGGGATCAAGCAGGCCCTTGTCGTCCTGTTGCCCGTGCAACTCCACAAGGCAATCCGACAAAGCGCGCAAAACTTCGCCAGAGACGCGGCGATCATTGACCCAGGCCGTTTTGCGGCCCTCCGGCGTGTTGATCCGGCGCAGGATCAGTTCATCGGACACGGGCAAACCGGCCTCTTCCAGTACTGCGCGGGCTGGATGTGCGTCGGGCAGTTCGAATTCGGCCAAGACTTCACCCTGCTGCGCGCCCGCCCGGACAAGATCCGCGCGCCCACGCCAGCCAAGGACAAACCCGAGCGAGTCCAGCAGGATCGATTTACCCGCGCCGGTCTCACCCGTCAGAACATTCAAACCGGGCTGGAACGCCAATTCCAGCCGGTCGATGATCAGCATGTCACGTATGTCGAGATGGCGCAGCATGGGATGGGTGTTCCCTAAGCTGTTGGGGGCGTCAAGACGCTTACAGCCAATCGCCCCGCACGGTCTGTTGCCAGACTTCGCGCAGCCAGTTCTCTCCGGCGGCTTCCAACGACAGGCCCTGCCCGGTCAGCTGGCGGTAGGCATCGTCGTAGAAGGGCGACGACCGGAAGTTGTAGCCAAGAATGGCGCCAGCGGTTTGTGCCTCATCGGTGAGCCCGAGCGCGAGGTAGCTTTCCACAAGACGCAGCAAGGCTTCCGGTGTGTGAGATGTAGTTTGGAATTCCTCAACAACCACGCGGAAGCGGTTGATTGCAGAGGTATAATGCTGCCGACGCAGGTAGTAGCGTCCGACTTCCATTTCCTTGCCAGCAAGATGATCGAAAGCAAGGTCAAAGCGCAGGATCGCATCTTGCGTGTATTCGCTATCGGGATAGCGTTCGATCACAACGCGAAGCGCTTGCAGCGCCTGATAGGTCACGCCCTGATCGCGGCCAACCTGATCGATCTGGTCATAGTAGCTGAGCGCCAGAAGATACTGCGCATAAGCTGCGTCTTCGTTGCCGGGATAGAAATCGAGATAGCGCTGTGCCGCAACGCGGGCGGCCTCGTAGTCACCATCTTCATGGTACGCAAACGCCGCCATGATCAGTGCACGCTCTGCCCACTCCGAATAGGGGTGGAGGCGTTCCACTTCGATGAACAGCTCTGCGGCATCATCTGCCTGCCCGCGCTCAAGCTCAAATTCGGCTTGTTGGTAGATCGTTTGAGCGTCGAGTTCTTCAAGCGGAAGGTTTGACCCACGGCTGGCAAACAAGCCACCACCGCCGCCGCCGCCGAAAAGACCGCCGCCACCGCCAAATAATCCGCCGCCGCCACCGCAGCCCGCCAGAACAAGTGTCAGCGCAAGCGCAGCACCGGAGAGACGGAAGCGGGTGATACTCATGCAGACGGCCCCAAATCCAAGCGCCAGACAGCGGCGCAGACAATCAATTTCGCCCCATTCGAGGCTGATTGCCTTTCATCTAGCACATTCCTTTTGCGGGCAAAATCCCTGTTGCGCTCAATAAGCTGCGGATTGCCGGGCAAAGCTTAGGCCACCTCGGCCAAATCACCGGTTTTGACCCCGACACCGGGCAAACGCGCGGCCTGTTCGGGGCTGCATTCCACCAACCGCACCGCACCCGGCGTGGCAAACAGGGCGCGTAGCAATTTGTTGGTCAGCATGTGGCCCGAGCGAACACCGATATAGCGGCCAAGGATCGGGGCACCGGCGAGGGCCAGATCACCCAGAGCGTCCAGCATTTTGTGGCGCACGGCTTCATCCGCATGGCGGAACCCGCCGGGGCTGAGGACGACATCGCCATCCACAACAACCGCGTTTTCATACGTGCCGCCAAGGGCAAGACCTGCCTCACGCATCATGTCGACATCGGCGCGACGGCAGAAGGTGCGGCTGTCACACAACTCCCGCACGAATTTGCCGTTGGCGAGCTTTTCAACACGCCGTTGGTAGCCGATCGCTTCGTCCACAAAGCTGATCGTATAATCCATTTCGAGGCCAGGGGCCGGTTCAAGCTCGGCCCAGGCATCACCATCTTCGACCCGCACGGGCTTGAGCACTTCGAACGCATGGATCGGGGCTGCCTGACGCTGGATGCCCGCATCCAGAATGCCCCGGACAAACGGCGCTGCCGAGCCATCCAGAATTGGAAGCTCCGGCCCGTTCACTTCAACCAGCGCATTGTGGATGCCGCACCCGACAAGGGCGGCCATAATGTGTTCAACGGTCGAAACTTCGGTGCCGTCTTCCGCGACCAGCCGCGTGCAAAGGCGGCTTTCGGGAACAAGGTTGTAGCGTGCAGGGATCATCTGGGCATCGTCCAGATCCGTGCGACGGAACCAGATGCCAACATTAATCGCTTGAGGAAGGATGCTAACGGATGCGCTTTGGCCCAGGTGGAGGCCAACGCCATCGAACGTTACCATCTTGCGGATTGTCGCCTGCATCATTTCGCCTGCACTAACTGTCCCACCCGTATCGCGGCGTTCATTAACCTCGAACGCTCTGCGGCAATGCAACGTCGGAATAGCCCCTTTGTCGCTGCATATGGCCTATCGGGGGCCGGTGGCATGGGCAACTCAACCTTTATGACGCACTGCAACATTGACCAAAACTGTCGGCAGATTCTTGCCGGTGCGTTGGGGATAACCATGTAAGTTGATGATTTAGATACAAAAAAGGCCAGCGCAAGGCTGGCCTTTCCGTATGTGTTGTGACTAGCCTCAGTTCGCCTGACGGCGTAGGAATGCCGGAATTTCGATGCGTTCCTGATCTGGGTCAACGATGCCATCATCCGCCGATGTCGGCTGCGTGGCGGCCGGTGCAGGCGCAGGTGCCGCGCCCATGGTGGGTTGGCGACGCTCAACCGGGGCCGGTCCATCATCGGCGCTGCCCGTCATCCGGTTGATCAGCGAGTTGATGCCAAAACCACGCTTTGGTTCCTGCGCTTGCGCTGGTTCAACCTCGGCACGGGGCGTGTCGCGTTGGATCGCCGCGCGCAGGCGGGCCAATGCTTCCGGCGTCGGGGATCCGGCGGCTGCCGGTTTCGGAGCGACGTAACCCTGCTGGGGTTGCTCAGCCACTGCCGCGATCGGAGCGCGTGTCGGGCTCTGATTCAGGACAGGCGCAGGCGCTTCGGCGGCCGGTGCTGGTGCCGGTGCCGGCTGATAAGCTGGCGGCGGCACATCATCTTCCGCTGCAACTTCGGTCGTTTCAGCCGATGCGGCGGCAGCATCGAAGCCCTCGAACAAGGACGGCTCCGTCCCCGTCGCTTCGGGCGTTTCCATCTCGGCAGCGGCTGCAGCCTCAGCCGACACTTCGGTCTCGGTCATGGCTGCAGCAGCCGCAGCCAGCTGGCGCGCGGGCATTGGCGTTTCAGCCTGGCGCTCAGCCGCGTCGATGCCAGTGGCCACAACGCTGACGCGCATTTGGCCTTCCATGTCGGTGTCGAGCGTCGAGCCAACGATGATGTTGGCTTCCTGATCCACTTCCTCGCGGATACGGTTGGCCGCCTCGTCCAGCTCGAACAGGGTCAGGTCGTAGCCGCCGGTCACGTTGATCAGGACGCCTTTTGCACCTTGAGGCTGATTTCATCGAGCAGCGGGTTGGCAATGGCCTTCTCAGCCGCAGCCAAGGCGCGATTTTCGCCGTCGGCCTCGCCAGTGCCCATCATGGCTTTGCCCATCTCGTTCATCACGGCGCGGACATCCGCGAAGTCGAGGTTGATGAGGCCCGGGCGCACCATCAGGTCGGTCACGCCCTTAACGCCTTGATAAAGCACATCATCCGCAAGCGCGAAGGCTTCGGTGAAGGTGGTCTTTTCGTTGGCGAGCCGGAACAGGTTCTGGTTCGGGATAATGATCAGCGTGTCGACAACCTTCTGAAGGGCTTCGATCCCCTCATCGGCCTGCTTCATCCGCTTATTGCCTTCGAACTGGAACGGCTTGGTGACCACGCCGACCGTCAGAACGCCAAGTTCCCGCGCGGCTTGCGCGATGATGGGCGCGGCACCTGTGCCCGTGCCACCGCCCATACCAGCGGTGATGAACGCCATGTGCGCACCGGCCAGATGGTCGACGATATCTTCAATGCTTTCTTCCGCCGCGCTTGCGCCGACTGCGGGACGCGCACCTGCGCCAAGGCCTTCGGTCACGCGCGCACCCATCTGGATGCGGCTATGGGCACGGCTTTGCTGCAGCGCCTGCGCGTCCGTATTGGCGACGACGAATTCACAACCGTCCAATTGCTGGTCGATCATGTTGTTGACCGCATTGCCGCCGGCCCCGCCGACGCCGAATACTGTAATACGTGGCTTCAGCTCAGGCTGAGCGTCGGTCATGGTAAGATTAAGAGTCATGGGTACTGTCCGCCTGTTTCTGTCCTGGCTTCCAGTCTGCGCCGGATCGCCGTTCTGCCTCATTTATTGGACGCAAGCCTACCGACTCGTTTCCGGCGCGTCACGCGGAAAATACCCCCAATGGGCGAAATGTGGCCACAATGTGACGTGAAAACCGGCGATTTAGCGTCTGCACCCCAGATGAAGGGCCTACCAGTTGTCGCGGAACCACTTAACGGCACGCCGGATGGACCGCGCAGGCAGTCTGTCGGCGGGCAGATCGAAGTCCCACCACTCGTCCTGCGGGCTGGCTGCGAACAGCGAAAGGCCGACACAGGCCGAAAACGCGGACCCGTAGGCCGATTGCGGCAGGCCCGCGACGCGCATGGGACGCCCAAGGCGCACCTGATTGCCCAGAATGCGACTTGCGAGGCCGTCTAGACCCGGGATCTGCGCGCTGCCGCCTGTCAGGACGATCCGTTGTGACGGCAGATGTTCAAACCCGGCCGCATCAAGCCGTGCGCGCACCTCTTCAAGAATCTCTTCGACGCGGGGGCGCATCACGCCGATCAACTCGGCCCGGCTGACCGTGCGCCTGTCGTGGTGCCAATCGCCGGTCTGCCCCTCAAGCTCGATGATTTCACGATCATCCAGGCCAGTGGCCATCAACCCGCCGAACTTGGTTTTGATCCGTTCTGCGTCGTCGACCGGAATTTGAAGTCCCTGGCTGATATCGCGTGTCACATGGGCCCCGCCCATCCGCACCGTATCGGCAAAAATCATGTGTTTTTTCATGAAGATGGAGAGCGAAGTCGCCCCTGCCCCAAGGTCGATGCAGGCCGCGCCTAGCTCTTGCTCATCTTCTACCAGCGAGGACATCGCGGCGACGTAAGGTGCGCTGGCCACGCCGGCAAGTTCAAGATCGCAGCGCTTTACACAGTGCAGCAATGTCTCAATCGCGGCGGCGTCCACCGTCAAAAGGTGCATATCGCACGAAAGGCGGTTGCCGACATGACCACGCGGATCGCCCAGGCCCGTGCGGTGATCCAGCGAGAAATTTACGGGCTGCGCATGCAGCACCTCGCGACCTGGCCCAATGTCCGGCATATCGCACATCGCCAGCACGCGCCCGATATCGTGATCTTCCACAGCCCCTGTTTGGATCTCAACTTCCCCGGTCAGGCCATAGCTGCGCGGCCGCGCGCCGGAGAGTGACACGATCACATGGTCAACGCGCGCGTTCGCCATCTTCTGCGCCGCCTGCACAGCGGTTCGGATCGCGCGTTCCGTCTCGTGGACGGTATCGATTTCGCCGAACTTTACGCCACGCGACCTTGTGGTCGCGGCTCCGATCACACGGAACGACGACTGCCCGGCCATTGCGCCGATGCCCTCATCCTCAACTTGCGCGCCGTCAAAGCGCAGCACGAGGCAGGCAACCTTGAAAGTGCCAATGTCCAATACAGCAATCACACCGCGCCGCATGGCTTCCGTCCGCTTGGCCCGCATGGCCCGCTGCGTCTGATAGAGCAACGTCATCCCTGGTTCTCTCCACTCGTCCCATTCGCCACCAACGCACGGATGCGGCGAAACTCTTCCATAGCTGTATCTGTCAGGCGAACCGTCAGGCGGCCCGGATTGCGCAAATCAACCGCTGTCAGATCGCGCGACAGGATCTCGCCCACATCATGAAGGGCCAGCACACGGTCAAACGCCCCGCGGGCGCCGACCTCTGGCAGCATGACCCGTGTGCCATTGGTCAAAACGACGTCCCAGCGCCGTTCACCCATACGCACCAAGCCATGCACACGTTCGCCAAGCGGCAAGGCGGCCTCAATCAATTCCAGCGCCTCGGGCACGGCCAGGTCTGCGCCCTCACCTGCCAATAGCGGAAGCGGGCCATCCAACGCACGCTGCCCAAAACCGGCAATGAAATGCCCTTCATGGTCGATGATTGAAAGACCCTCATGGGTCAGCCAAAGCGCTGCGGGGCGGCGTTCATCAATGCGCACGGCCAGATAGCCACCGGTCTGGATGCGAAGATCGGCGGTGCGCACGGCGGGCAACGCCTCAAGCCGACCACGCAATTCCTCAAGGTCCAGATCGAAGGAGGAGATGGGCAGGTCAATCGCAAGGGCGGCACGCACCTCTTCCGTGACATCGTCGCTGGCGCCATCAATGCCCAGAACGTTCACGCGGAATTCGGGGCGGTTCTCCACCTCGCGGCGGATCTCATAGGCGGCGTCAAACAGGCTCGCGACCCGCTCTTCGTCACTCAGATACCAACTGATCGCAGCAAACAGCAGGAATAGAGGTACGCCGATGTTGAGCGCTTTGCGGAAAACGGGCGTCAGCCAAAGGCGTTGCACGCGGTAGCTCAACCGCGAGGGTGCGGGATCATGGGGGGCAACGGGGCGCTGCGGCACTGACGACTTACCGGCAATCAACGATCGCATGAGGCATCCTCCACCAACCAGCGGCACAAGGCCCCAAACGACATGCCTTTCGCCTCGGCCTGTTCTGGCGTCAGCGAGGTGGGCGTCATGCCGGGCTGCGTATTTGTCTCCAACACGATCAGACCGCCGAGGCCTTTGCTGTCGTCCCAGCGGAAATCCGTGCGGCTGACGCCACGGCATCCAAGCGCTGTATGCGCACGTGCAGCCATATCCATGCAGGCGTCGAAAATCTCGGCCGGCACATTGGCGGGCACTTCATGGCGCGAACCGCCCGGCTTGTACTTGGCGTCGTAATCGTACCAGCCGTCCGTGATGATGTCCGTCACGGTCAACGCGCCCGGATCATTCGGGCCATTGCCCAGAACGGAACAGGTCAGCTCGCGGCCCGGCGCGAATTGCTCAACCAGAACGTCTTCGGGCATTTGATCATCCAGCTGCGGCGGGCCATTCGCGGCCTCGTGCACCAGGTAAACGCCAACGGAGGAGCCTTCATTGTTCGGCTTCACCACATAAGGCGCGTCCATCACATGCTCGACCCGCACTTGGTCGCGCGGCGCAATCACGGAATTCGCAACCGGCAGTCCATGGCGACGATACACGTCCTTGGCGCGGGTTTTGTCCATCGCAAGCGCCGAGGCCAACACACCGGAATGCGTGTATGGCAGGCGCATCCATTCCAGCAGACCCTGCACACAGCCATCTTCGCCCCAGCGCCCGTGCAATGCATTGAACACGACATCGGGATTGGCGGCGCGAAGCGACACGCACAAATCTTCACCCGAGCCAAAGGCACCGGGATCGAGTTCGATCACGTCAAAACCTTCACCGCGTAACGCTTCGGCGCACCCTGCTCCGGTGCTCAGCGACACCTCGCGTTCCGCCGAGGGGCCACCCATCAAAACGACGACGCGGGAGGGGAGGCTGCTCTGCCCTGCCACCACCTGGTCCTCAAACTGCCCATCAGATACATGCCTGCCGGGTCGGTTATGCCCGCGATTTTCGCGGACCCTTGCTTTTATGAATTGCCGATGGGAACACCCACCCGCATGATTTCCCACTGTAAATCGATGCCTTGGGTTTCGGAAACCCTTTTTCGCACCTCTTCGCCCAATCCCTCCAAATCTGCGGCAGTTGCGCCACCCTTGTTCACGAGGAAATTGGAATGCATCTCAGACATCTTAGCCCCGCCGCGCGTCGCTCCGCGCATTCCGGCCTCGTCAATCACCTTCCAGGCCTTCAGATCATGGGTATCGTCGGCCCTGCCGGTTGAGCTGAAACCCGCCGGATTGCGGAAGGTGGAGCCCGCTGTCAGCTCCTTTGTGGGTTGGGTCGCATCGCGTTTGGCGAGTTGCTCTTCCATCTGGGCGTGCAACGTGGCCGGTTCCGCATGGGGACCTTGCAAGGTAACAAAGACGATGATCGCTCCATCGGGTATGTCAGTTTGGCGGTAGTCGAACATGATGTCGTCTTTTGTCAGGCTGATCGCTGTCCCATCGCGCAAGATCGCCTGTGCCGATACAAAATGATCGGCGATATAGCTGCCATAACACCCCGCATTCATCTTGAGGGCCCCGCCAAGCGAGCCCGGGATCGTCCGCAAAAATGTGAGGTCCACACCGGCATCTGCCGCCACCTTTGCCACACGCGCATCAAGGGCTGCGGCCCCGGCCGTTATCCGGTCACCATCCACCACGACATCCATGAACGGACGCCCCAGCTTGATCGTGACACCGGGAAGTCCCCCGTCCCGAACGATCAGGTTCGATCCGACGCCCATCGGGAACACAGGCACATCAGGGTCAAGAGCTGCTAGAAACTCCGCAAGATCAGCCGCATCAGCAGGTTGAAACAGCCACTCCGCCGGGCCACCCACGCGCAGCCAGGTCAGACCCGACAGGTCGCGATTGGGGGTCAGGCGCCCCCGAACGTCCGGCAGGGTAAAACTCATTCCGAACCAACGCGCGCCACGACCGAACGCACCGCCAGCCCCAAGGCACCGGCGACAATGGCGCACCCGGCAAATGGCACCAGCATGCCGTAGACCAGCAAGATCGCATCCACATTGCCGCCATGGGCATCCGACCACAGGATGGCTGCGGTGATCGTCAACGCACTTGCCGACCACAGCGCCAACACCATCCGCCGGGTGCCAAGACGCGCGGTCATATAGCCCGCTGCCATGCCTGCGAGGATCGCAAAACCGATATAGAGCACCAGCGTATCCATCAGCCCTGCCTCATCCTCCGCCTGCTGCCGGGAACAGGGCGCGGCGAATGCGCTGCCCCAGCCGGATCAGGGGCCAGCGCAGAACCGAAGCACCGGCTAAAAGCAGGACGATCCCCCAGAACGGGCCGGTTTGATAAGTTACGAAGCCCAGAAGCGGGATACCTGTCAGGATCAGCACCCATGCGGCTGGGATATGGAACCGGCGCGGCCCCATGCCAGCGGCACAGGCAATCAACGCCCAGATGCAGGCAAGGATCAGCGATAGCGGCATCAGGTGGCCCGCCCTGTCAAACGCTTTGCAAAGTAGATCAGCGGATTACGGAACATGGAGCCGATGGCAAATAGGAACAATGCGACCCAGATGAACCCATGGCTGATACCGATAAAGATGAGCAGCGGCACGGACAGCACCAACAACGCAATGCCGGGTGGAAACTGCATGCGATAGGGCAGCATCGCCGTGAAAGGCCGAGGCGACAATCCAAAAGCTGGCGAGGATCAAGGCAAGGCTCATGCCGCGGCCCCTTTCCTGTTGCGGGCACCGAAAACCGTTCCCAGTACGGCCGATAGCAGCGTCGCAAAGACGAATGAGAAAGCCCCAAGCGCCAAGTAGCCCGAAGCCCCAATCACCGCATCTCCAGGCGCGTCAAACGCGCCGATCGAGGATTGTGAGCGTTCGATCATCAAGCTCACATGACCCAGAGCATTCGGCAGGTTCAGAAGGGCGACACAGCCCACAACGATCCAGCCAGCGCGAGCGCCGAACTTGCGCGACAATCCGAACGCCAGAAGGCCCGGAAGCACGGTAAGAATCGTGATCCAGCCGACACCGGGCATCACATCCAACCTCCGCAAACGGACGCGTTCGCTGTCATCCGCCGACCACCTTCTTGTCCAGATCCTTCAAGCGCTCAGGCAGGCCATTGGCCCATGCGCTGATCGTACCCGCACCTAGGCAAACAACCATATCACCAGGGCGCGCCTGTTCGCGCACGAAGTCGCTCCAGATCATCCTCGTCCATTATGGCACGAGCATGGCGATGCCCGTGGCGGATCATGCCCGCCACCAGATCGTCGCGGGACGCGCCCTCAATCGGCTCCTCCCCGGCGGCATATACCTCGGCAATCGCGACCACGTCGGCTTCGCTGAAACAGCCGCAGAAATCCTCGAACAGCGAATGCAGGCGCGAGTAGCGGTGCGGCTGATGCACGGCAATCACACGTCCTTCGCTGGATTGGCGCGCGGCTTTCAGGACGGCGGCAATTTCCACCGGGTGATGGCCGTAATCGTCGATTACCGTGATCCCGCCAACCTCGCCCACCTTGGTGAACCGACGGTTCACACCTTTGAATCCCGCCAGAGCCTCGCGGATTTCATCCGCCTTCATGCCCAGATGCCGCGCAACAGCGACCGCCGCCAAAGCGTTGGAGACGTTGTGATTTCCCGGCATCGGAAGGCGGCAATTCTCGATCACCATGTCATCGCCCTGCAACGCAATATCGAAATGCGCCACGCCGCCCTGATAAGTCAGGTTCATCGCCCGCACATCTGCCTGCGCATTGAAGCCGAAGGTCACAACGCGGCGGTCGGTGATCCGGCCCACCAGCGTCTGCACATCGGGGTCATCCGTGCAGCAGACGGCCACGCCATAGAAAGGGATGTTCGACACAAAATCGAGGAAACCCTGGTGCAGGTTCTCCTCCGTGCCCCAATGCTCCATATGCTCGGGGTCGATGTTGGTGACGATGGCGATGGTCGCGGGCAAACGGTTGAACGTGCCATCGCTCTCGTCGGCCTCCACCACCATCCAGTCGCCCTGCCCCACTCGCGCGTTTGAGCCATAGGCGTGGATGATCCCGCCGTTGATCACGGTCGGGTCCACCCCGCCATGATCCAGAAGTGTGGCCACAAGCGTTGTGGTCGTCGTCTTGCCGTGCGTGCCCGCAACGGCGATGTTTGACCGCAGACGCATCAATTCCGCCAGCATCTCAGCCCGGCGCACCACCGGCAGACCCTTCAGGCGCGCTGCGTCCAATTCTGCATTGCCCGGCTTGATCGCGCTGGAGATCACGACGACTTCCGCATTTTCCAGGTTCTCGGCCTTCTGCCCGATGAAGATCTGCGCGCCCAGGTCCCGCAGCCTTTCGGTGATCTTCGACGGCTTCAGATCAGAGCCCTGCACCTGATAGCCGTGGTTCAGCAGAACCTCCGCGATCCCCGACATGCCGATCCCGCCGATGCCGACAAAATGGATCGGACCAAGTTGTGTGGGCAGTTTCGTCGCGGCGGCATTCATTCGCTTAGTCCTTTTTTGCTCAGGCGCGCTCTTCGGCCAGATCTTCCACGAGCGCAACCAGCCTTTCGGTGGCATCGGGCTTGCCGACGGACAAGGCCGCAATCGCCATCTGCGTGGCAGCCTCAGGCTGGGTCAGGATTGATTTGATGATCTCGGCCAAAGCCTCAGGCGTCAATTGGCTTTCCGGCATAAGGGCAGCGGCCCCCGCATCCACCGGACCACGCGCGTTTGCCGTTTGCTCGTCCCGCACAGCAATGGCCAATGGCACGTAAATCGCAGGCCGCCCCACAACGCAGATATCGGCCACGGAAGACGCGCCAGACCGACAAATCACAAGCTGCGCCTCCGCCAACCGGGTCGGCATATCGTGCAGGAACGTTTCAACTTCTGCCCGCAGGCCCATCTCGTCATAAGCGTGCCGCACCCGCTCCACATCTTCTTCGCGGGCCTGTTGGCTGACGCGCAAATGGTGGCGGATATCCTCTGGTAACAGGGCCACCGCCGCAGGCACCATATCCGACAGGATCCGCGCCCCTTGGGAGCCGCCGAACACCAGCAGGCTCATCGGCCAATCGCCCGGCGGCGTGTATGGGGCACCGGCGCGCTCAACAATCGCCGCGCGCACTGGATTGCCGGTGTCGCGCGCATCGGCACCCTCGGGCACCTCGGTCGGCCAGGTGCCGCAGGCCACATGGGCTACACGCTTGGCAAAGATGCGGTTCACCCGGCCCAGAACGCCGTTTTGTTCATGCAGCATCCGGGGTCGCCGCGTCAGAACCGCTGCCGCCATGGCAGGGATCGTTGGATAGCCGCCAAAGCCCACAACGACATCAGGCTTTTCCCGCCACATGCGGAAGGTCGCCCCGATCACCCCGCCGAAAATCCGAAACGGAACCGCCAGCTTGGCCAACACACCACCGCGTGTGAACGTGGCGCTGGACACCTGCCGGACCTCAACGGCATGGGAAAACCCGCTCGACATACCTTGCCCCACGCGCGTCGGTCGAAAGCGTCACGCGCCAGCCTTTCCGCAACATCACCTCGGACAAGGCTTGGGCCGGGAACATATGCCCACCCGTGCCGCCCGCCGCGATGATGAGGTGCTTCTGCGTCATGCCTTACCGGGACCTCGTAAGAAGATGATCCGCAATATCGCCCTGCGGCCGCGTCCGCGTGAACACCAACAGCATACCAACGGCGATGCCCGTCGCAATCAGGGACGAACCGCCATAGCTGACAAACGGCAAGGTCATGCCTTTCGCCGGCAAAAGCCGCACGGCCACGCCCATGTTGATGAACGCCTGCAACGCCAGCAGGCTGACCAACCCAGTGCCGGCGAGGCGCGCGAAGGGGTCACGCTCTTTCATCAGGCGGAAATAGCTGCGCATGGCAATCGTCAGGAACAGCGCGATGATCACAGCGACCAGGACGAAGCCATACTCTTCCGCCGCAACCGCGATGATGAAATCGGTATGCGCATCAGGCAGCGTCCATTTGACCGACCCCTCGCCGAGCCCGGTGCCGAACAAGCCGCCCTCGCGGATGGCATCCGTGGCAAATCCCAGCTGCGTATTCTCGCCCACTTCATCGCTCAGGAAACCGTCGATCCGGCGTTGAAAGTGCTCAGACGAGTTGTAGGCCAACACCCCGACACCGACCACCGCACCCGCAAGGATCATCAGGATCAGCATCGGCGCGCCCGCCACGAAGTAGATCACACCCCAGGCGAAGATGATCAACGCGGCCTGCCCAAAGTCAGGCTGCAACGCGAGGAAGCCCACAATCATCACGGTCACGAACAAAGACACGCTCTTGCCAGGTGGGCCGGCAACCTCCTGGCTCGCCGCCATCATCCACGCCGTGAAGACCACGAACATCGGCTTGAGGAATTCCGACGGCTGGAGGGAGGCAAAGCCAAGCGAATACCACCGCGTCGCACCCATCCCGTAATCCGTCCCGAAGACGGGCAGCAAAGCCACGGCGGCGACGGCGGCAAAAAAGCCCAAAACACCCCACCGGCGTACGGTTGTTGGCGTCATCATCGACACCAGCACCATCACGCTCAGCGCCAATCCGCCAAACAGCGCCTGACGGATCACGTAGTAGAACGGCTCATGCCCGTTGCGTTCGGCCAAAGGCGGCGAGGCCGCGAAGCCCAGAAGGATGCCGATGGCGAAAAGCCCAAAGATACAGCCGAGCGTGACCCGATCGATCGTGCTCCACCATCGCGGAATAACCGCGTCGCCCGTGTGCACGATTACCGTGCCATGCGCCATTTCTGTCATGGGTCGCCTGCCTTGCCATGCGGTGTTTGCCACCGCGTATTCTGCTCAAAGCCCGGGTTTTCCCGGATCTATCCGGTCAGTTTAGCCTGAAAATGCAGGGCTGGCTAGGGTTTGCGTGTGTCGGGCCGTCACAAGCCGACGGCCCTGGGCCGCGCCCAAGATCACTCCACCACCTGATGATACTCCGTAAACCGGCAAGCATCAGGTCTGTGCCCCATGCAGGAAGTGAAGTTTACCCTGCTCAACACATCGATCAAAACGCGCGGCGCGGTCGCATATTCAATCTGAACGTCCACGTCACCCACAAGCTGCAACGGGCCGGTTCGACCATCGGGGAACAGATAATGGGCGCACGGCATCTCTGGCCGACCCTGTCCATCACCGCGCGATATCAAAAGGCATGTGTGCATCGCGGGCCCCGCAATTATCTCAACGCGCTCAACTGTTGCGTCGTGATAGCTTGACACTGTTGCGTAATCGATCGGCGGCACGGCCCGGTGAATGGCGCCATCGGTGCGGTTGGGAGAGCGTGCCGTTTCCGGATGCTCGAAACCGGTCAGAACGCGGCTCACCTGGTCTGGCACAGAAATCACATCAGTGTCCGCAAAGGCCGAAAATGGAAGGGCAGCTACAAGGACAAACCCGAAAAGGAAGTTGAACAAAGGACGCCTCCTTTCAGCGCGGGTGGATTTTGAAAAGTAGGGCACGCGCTCAATCCAGCCGTTCAATCAGCGAGAAGCCCGGCACAACCGGATGGCTCAGCGTGTTTTGCGACCAATCATAGGTCAGCCTGTTCACGTGCAGCCTCGCCGGACCTTCCTCGTCAAAGCCTTCAATGAAGTGATCCTGCAACGACCCGTCCGGCATCCGCACGCGGGCACACGCGGACGGCGGCATCAGTGGATGCACCATGCAGGCACCGGGCTCGGCCAAAACCTCAACAATCATTGGGGTCTCGGCGATCACCGGCGGCAACCCGGCGTTGACCGTATCCAAGAAGCTTTGGGACAGTGCCGCATTTGGCGCCAGAAGGGCGGCAATCAGAACGAAGCGTATCATCCTCTCAGCCCTCAACCGCAACAAAGTGCACCGGCGAAGCATCGGTCGCTGCAACCCAACCAGGATACTCAATCCGTTCTACTGTAATCGTCCGGGCGCCTTGATGGGTATAGTTGCGGATCATCATACCCTCCTGCCGGCCGTCGGCATGAACCACGAGAGGGCAATTAATCCTGCTCCAATTTCCGGGACACTCAGCGCGCGCATCCGTCACGAAAACGTCGAACCGCGTGCGGCTGATGACTTCGGCATGGGGCAATGGGTTGAAGGGATCATTACCCCAACTGGTTCCGTCGCTTGGGTAGGTTTGAACAACGATGAATTCGGTGTTCCCGAGTCCTTGCACGACTGCACCAGTCGTATATTCGCCACAATCGGCGGAAAAACAGGCCTCAGCAGGGGTTGGCGAAACAAAGGGCAAGGTTGCGGCGACGGCGAGAAGGAAAAATATCTTTTTCATAATGGGCCTCCTTTCGGGAGGGATAAATCAATACCGGGCTGCAAAGGGGTGAAGGGGACGCGCTCGGCTTGGGGCGAATAAAGCCCGAAAGGCCCCCGCGCGATATGGGGGGAAATCCCCATAAACTGCCCGCGCATTGCGCAGACGGGCCGAATGGCAGAAAGTCAGAGCCATGATCGTCGCCAAACCCACCCTGCCCCGCGCCTTGCGCGCGAACGCGCTGGCATCGCTTGTGACAGGCATGGCTGGTGTGTTGATGTCCGCGCCTCTGGCGCAAACCATCGGGCTGTTATCTGGGACCAGCTATCAGGTGCTTGGGGGCGCACTGCTTGTGCATATGCTCATGCTGCTGTGGGCCTCTGGCCGCGCCAGCATCGTCGTATTGGACGCGTCTCAACCTGGCGGGACTTGCGGCTTATGTCCTCATCCTGATCGCCGCACTGCTTTTGGGCCCGGTCAACACCCCGGTCGGTGCGACCCTTTTGGCCGCCGACGCGCTGCTGGTGACGGCCCTCGCGGTCTGGCAAGCCCGCGCGCTTAACGCGGCAGGCCCTCAACCTGCGCAATGAAATCCGCGCCCCGCGCCTCAAAACTGTCGTATTGATCGAAACTGGCCGCCGCCGGTGCCAGCAATACCGTCTCGCCCGCTTCGGCCTCAGCCGCCGCACGCGCCACGGCCGTCGCCATATCGCCGCACACCTCGCTGGGGATATCGCCCAGACGCATCGCAAAGGCCTCGGCCTCGCGCCCGATGACATAGGCTTTCACAACGGAATTCGCAGCCTCCCACAACCCATCGAGGCCACCTTCCTTCTCAAGCCCACCGCAGATCCACCGGATCCGCTTAAACGCACCCAAAGCCTTCGCCGCCGCATCCACGTTCGTGGCCTTGCTGTCGTTCACAAAGGCCACGCCGCCGATATCGGCCACGCGCTGGGACCGGTGCGGCAACCCTTCGAACGTCTGGAATGCGTCCTCGATCACGCGCGGCGCGATCCCCAAAGCGCGCGCCACACCGTAGGCGCAGGCCGCGTTCTGGTGATTGTGTGCACCAGGCAGCCCCGGAACACCGCGCAGATCCAGCGAGGCAACCTGCCGCCCTTTGCGCACCTCGCTCAGCCAACCTTTGCGCGTCGAAAGCTCCCATCCCGGGGCATCGCCGATCTTGCCTGATCGCACGCGGATCACGCGGGGATCACTGGCGCGTTCGCTCAATTGCCCGGCAAGATAAGCGCCCTCGGCCTCGTCCACACCCACAATCGCCCGCTCCGGCCCGCCTTCCGCAAAGAGCCTGCGCTTGGCGGCGAAATAGCCGCCCATTCCGCCATGCCGGTCCAGATGATCGGGGCTGAGATTGGTAAAGACCGCGATGTCCGGTGTCAGCGCGCGCGCAAGCTCCGTCTGGTATGAGCTCAACTCAAGCACCACCACTCCGCCATCGGTCGGCGGGTCGATATCCAGGACCCCACGCCCGATATTCCCGGCCAATTGCACCTCAGTGCCCGTCGCCTCCAGAATATGCGCAATCAGGGCAGAGGTCGTCGATTTCCCGTTCGATCCCGTCACCGCCACAACCTTGGGCGGGCTTTCCATCCGGTCCCATTCCGGCGTCGCGAGAGAGCGGAAAAACAGCCCGATATCATTATCCACCGACACACCCGCCGCGTAGGCCGCAGCAATCGCGCGGTGAGGCGTGGGGTAGAGGTGCGGAATACCGGGTGACGTTATCAGAGAAGCGACATCCGCAAACGCGCCGTTGCCCATCGGGACGCGCAGCATGAACCCCTCTTCCTCGGCGCGCGCACGGCCCGCCTCACCATCGTCCCAGCACAGCGCCTGTGCCCCGCCAGCCCGCAAAGCGCGCGCTGCGGCCAAGCCAGAGCGCCCCAGCCCCAGAACCAGAACCTTGGCCCCCTCAAAACCCAATACCGGGATCATTCGCCGCTCTCCTTGACCAGTCGGTCGCCTGCCACATGCCGCCCGTTCACACGCACCTCGATCTGCGTGAACAGGATCGACAGAATATGCATCTCGATATGCAAATCATCCACCTGCGCGTCCACAAAGGGATGAGCTTCGTCCAGCGCCAGCTTGCCCATATTGCGCGCAACCTCAACGCCATCGACAAAGATCGCCGCCCCGTTGAACCAGGTGTTCAGACATTCGATCCGGCGGCCCTCAACCTCGACCCGCACCCATTTATCGAACAGCGCCATACCGCCTTCGCCCCTTGCAACGGCCACCGCATGCCAGCGCAGGCCGCGACATTCACCGCAATTTCAGCGTCGCCAAACCGATCAACGCCAAAATCAGCGAGATGATCCAGAAGCGGATCACGATCTGCGGCTCGGCCCATCCGCGCTTTTCGTAGTGGTGGTGGATTGGCGCCATCAGGAAGACGCGCTTACCGGTGGCCTTGAAATAGGCGACCTGGATGATGACCGAAACGGCTTCTGCCACGAACAATCCGCCGACAATCGCCAGAACAATCTCGTGCTTTGTGGCCACCGCAATCGCGCCCAAGGCCCCGCCCAAGGCAAGCGAGCCGGTATCGCCCATGAACACCGCCGCCGGAGGCGCGTTGTACCACAGAAAGCCAAGGCCCCCGCCGATCAGACCGGCGGTGAAGATCAACAACTCACCCGTGCCAGGCACGTAGTGCACATCAAGATATTCGGTGAAATCGACGCGGCCCACCGCATAGGCAATCACGCCAAGTGTGCCCGCCGCAATCATCACTGGCATAATCGCCAGACCATCCAGACCATCCGTCAGATTCACCGCATTGGCAGAGCCCACGATGACGATCATCGCAAAGGGAATGAACAGCCAGCCCATGTTCAAAAGCACGTCCTTGAACACCGGAAAGGCCAGATGGTTCGACAGCTCGACCGGGTGCAGTTGCGCCGCCACCAGGGCGGCCGCGCAGGCCACGGCAAAGCCCGCCGCCAACCTGATCTTGCCGGACACGCCAGCGGTCGTGTTGCGACTGACCTTCGCCCAATCGTCGGCAAAGCCGATCAGACCGAAGCAGACCGTGACGCCCAGAACCAGCCAGACATAGGGGTTGTCCATCCGCGCCCAAAGCAACGTCGACAGCGTCAATGCCGCCAAAATCAACAGCCCGCCCATCGTGGGCGTGCCCGCCTTGGTTTCCAGATGGCTGGCGGGGCCATCCTCGCGGATCGGCTGGCCATGCTGGTACTTGCGCCGCAGCATGTTGATCAGGGGCTGGCCAAAGATGAAGCCAAAGACGAGCGCCGTGAAGAACGCGCCACCGGCCCGAAAGGTGATATAGCGAAACAGGTTGAAGAAACCGCCGCCGTCCGAAAGGTCACTCAGCCAATACAACATCTAGCGGTTCCTCACCTCTCACGCCTCAACCGATTGCCCGAGTTTGCGCAGCGCGTCAACCACGAGGGACACCTTCGATCCCTTTGATCCCTTGACCAGAACCACGTCGCCGGGCCGCAGATGTCGGACAATCTGTTGGCGCATGTCCTGCGCCGTTTCCGTGTGCAGCCCGCGCTTTGCGCCGGGCAACGCATTGTGCAGATGCTCCATCAAGGGGCCGCAGGTGTGCACCTCCGCCACCGCGTCCATCGCAGGCAGGTCCGCGACCTCGGCATGCATCACCTCCGCCTCTGGCCCCAGTTCCAACATGTCACCCAGAACAGCGATCCGCCGTCCGCCGCGCGGTGGCTCGATCCCCGCCAAAACCTCCAGACCCGCGGCCAGCGAGGTTGGATTGGCGTTGAACGCATCATCAATCAGTTCGATGGCGATATCATCGGTCCGGCTCAAGGTGATCCGCTCACGCTGGCCCCGCCCTTCCACCGGCTGCCATTGCGACAGCGCCATGGTGGCCTGGGTCAGGTCAGCCCCCGCCGCCGCAACGGTCAGCATCACGCCGACCGCGTTGCTGGCATAGTGACGCCCGGCAACGGACAATTTGGCCAACCGCGCGCCTTCCGGCGTGGCCACACGCATCACCGTGCTGTCATCGGCCACGATCACATCGCTTAGCTGCAGGTCAGCGCCCGGCGTTTCGCCAAAGGTCACAACCTCCGCCGCATGGGCCTGACCCGCCGCCAACAGGATGCCGCGCGTTTCCACGTCGAGCGGAACGACGGCAATGCCGCCCGGCTCAAGCCCTTCGAAGATCGCGCCCTTCTCGGCAGCAATCGCCTCCATCGAGCCGAGATTTTCCAGATGCGCCGGTGCAATCGTCGTGATCATCGCCACGTGAGGCCGGGCCATCTTGGTCAGCGGTGCAATCTCTCCGGCATGGTTCATGCCGATCTCAATGATCGCGATAGTCGGTGTCCACGGGCATGCGCGCCAGCGTCAACGGCACGCCCCAATGGTTGTTGTAGCTGGCCACCGCTGCATGGATGTTCCCCTGCCCCTCCAGCGCCTTGCGCAGCATTTCCTTGGCCGTTGTCTTGCCGACCGAGCCGGTGATCGCGATCACCTTCGCCTCCGTCCGGGCGCGTGCCGCGACGCCAAGCCGCTCCAACGCGGGCAACACATCTTCAACCAGCAGGCACTGCGCAGGGTCCACGCCGTCTGGCACACGGCTCACCATCGCCGCCGCGGCACCGCCCTCCAACGCTTGCGCCACAAAATCGTGCCCGTCCCGTCAGGTCCGACAGCGCCACAAACAGATCGCCCGGCTGCAACGTCCGCGTGTCGATCGAAACGCCGTCCGCCACCCAATCCGAGGCGACCTTGACCACCCGTCGCTTCAGCGGCCTCAGAGGCTGTCCAAAGGCTCATACCAACCCCTCCAACGCGGCCACGGCAACCGAGGCTTGTTCAACATCATCAAAGGGATAGACCACATCGCCCACTTGCTGTCCGGTCTCGTGCCCTTTGCCCGCAATCAACAGCGCATCACCGGGCTCCAACATGTCCACGGCGCGCAAAATCGCCTCGGCCCGGTCGCCCACTTCGGTCGCCTCGGGGCAGCCCGCCAGCACTTCCATGCGGATGATCCCCGGCTCTTCACTGCGTGGGTTGTCGTCCGTGACGATGGCAATATCGGCATAATCCGCCGCCGCTTTGCCCATCAGCGGGCGTTTGCCCTTGTCCCTGTCCCCACCGGCGCCAAAGACCACGATCAATCGGCCCAGAACATGGGGGCGCAACGCCTTCAGCGCGACCTTCAGCGAGTCCGGCGTATGCGAATAATCCACGTAGATCGGCGCGCCGTGGCCCCGCCGGGCCGCCAGCTGCATCCGCCCCCGCACGCCTTCCAGCTTCGGAAGCACAGCAAAGACATCATCCGGCGCTTCGCCGCCTGCAATCACCAGCCCCGCCGCCGTCAGCACGTTCATCGCCTGAAACGCACCGATTAGGTCCAGCCGCGTCTGCCGCGCCTCGCCCTGCCAACGGAACAGCACATCCTGCCCCGTCTCATCGATCCGGCGCCCGGTAATCTTCAGCGCGGCCTCCGCATATTGCCCGACACCCAGCACTTCGATCCCACGCGCAGCACAGGCTTCGGCCACACGCGCGCCGTAGCTGTCGTCCATGTTGACAACCGCCAAGCCATCCTCGGTCAAAAGATCGTTGAAGAGCCGCAGCTTGGCCTGGAAATACGTCTCCATATCTCCGTGATAATCCAGATGGTCCTGCGTCAGGTTCGTGAATGCCGCCGCCGCCAGCCGCACGCCATCCATCCGTTTCTGATCCAGCCCGTGGGACGACGCCTCCATCGCCGCATGGGTCACGCCACCCGCCGCCATATCCGCCAGCACTTTATGCAGGGTCACAGGCTCCGGCGTCGTGTGAAGGCCGGGCGCGGCAAACGCGCCCTCAACACCGGTTGTGCCGATATTGACGGCCTCGCGCCCAAGCGCTTCCCAGATCTGGCGCGTGAAACTCGCGACCGAGGTTTTGCCATTGGTCCCCGTCACCGCAACCATACAGTCCGGTTGCCCGCCAAAAAACAGCGCCGCCGCATGGGCCAAGGCCCCCGCCGGATCCTCAACCACAACCAGCGCGGCCTCTGACGCGTCCAACTCGGTCCTTTGCAATTTCGGCCCCGTCCCGATCCGTCAGAACCGCACCTGCACCCATCCGCAACGCGTATTGAATGAACTCCGCCCCGTGCACCCGCGTGCCGGGCAATGCCGCGAAAAGATTGCCTCTTTCGACGTTCCGCGAGATCCAGAACCACACCCGTGACAGGCACGTCATCCCCGCGGGGCGTCAGGCCCAGATCGGAGAGTCGTTTTGCAGCCATGCGCCTCACCCCTCAATTCGAGGAGTTGGATAGCTGCAAACCAAGGGGATGTTCAATGTCAGGCCGCAAGCCCAGCAAGCGGCGCCGTGCGCCGAATGATCTCGGCCGCCACCGGAACAGCGGTCCAGCCTGCCGTCCGGCGCGGTTGCGGGCCAGACAGCTCCGCCGCCTCCTGCAAGGTCACGATCAGCACATATTGCGGATCATTCATCGGGAACGCGCTGGCGAACGTGTTGAGGTTGCGGTCCTCGTAATAGCCGCCATTGGGGCGCGGCAAGTCGGCTGTGCCGGTCTTGCCGCCCACATGGTAACCCTCGACCTCGCCAAAGCTGGCCGTGCCATCCGTCACAATGGCGCGCAACAGCGCGTTCATCGCCACGCTGGTCGCCTCCGAGATGATGCGCTCGCCATTCTGTGGCTCTTCGCGGCGTTCCAGCGTCGGAATGATCTCTGTCCCGCCATTCACGATAGTGGAATAGGCGGCGGCCAAATGCAGCGGGCTGGTAGAGATGCCGTGACCATAGCTGATCGTCATCGTCGCCAACTCGCCCCAACGGGGCGGTGTCAGCGGACGCCCGGACGGCGCTTCGACCAGCTCCACCTCCGTGGGCTCCAACAGGTTCAGCGAAGCCAGGAAGTTCTCCTGCCGCGAGGCCCCGATCACCCGCGCGATACGGGCCGTGCCAATGTTGGAGGAATGGATCAGAACGTCCGCCACCGACTGCTCTGGCCCGTAATTCGAGAAGTCGCGGATCGCAAAGCCAGCCATGCGGATTGGCCCGGTCGTATCGATCATGTCATAGGGGCTGAACAGGTTCAGTTCCAGCGCCTGCGCGATGGTGAACGTCTTGAAAACACTGCCCAATTCGTAAACCCCCTGCACGGCGCGGTTGAACAGCGGGCTGTCAGCCTGATCCCCTTCCAGCAGCGGGCGGGGCCGCGCGTTCGGGTCGAAATCCGGCAAGCTCGCCATCGAGATGACTTCACCGGTGTGCACATCCATCAACACCGCAGCCGCACCGCGCGCGTTCATCAACGCCATGCCACCCGCCAGCACTTCTTCGACCGTCGCCTGCACCGTAAGATCCAGCGACAGCATCAGCGGGTCAACACGGCGCGGGATCGCGCAACTCTTCGTCAAAATGCGCCTCGACGCCCGCAATCCCGATGACCTCGGCGGCATTCACCGCCTCTTCCCCGAAGCTCGCACCGCCCAAAACATGCGCCGCGATGGAGCCGTTGGGATACAGCCGCATTTCACGCGGCCCAAACAGCAATCCGGGGGAGCCGATGTCATGCACCTGTTGCTCCTGCTCGGGCGAGATGTAGCGACGCAGCCAGATGAAGCGGCTCTCGCCCGTGAACCGGCGATAGAGGTCCTCGGCATCCATCTCAGGGAAGATGGCCGCCAGACCATCGGCCGCGCGGCGCGGGTAGATGATGTCTTGCGGATGCGCATAAAGCGCGTTGGTGGCGAAATTCGTGGCCAACAGACGCCCGTGGCGGTCCGTAATGTCGGCGCGTGTGTTCAGGATCGTCGGACCCTGGCTGATGATACGTGGCTCCGAGGGCTCGGAAGTCGCCAGCGCGGCCATCTTGTAGCCCACCGCGCCAAACGCCATGACAAAGCAGGCCGCGACCAGCAAAAGGCGGCTCTCGGCCCGGACGCGCAGCTTGTCGCGCTGCGCCTCGTGACGCAGACGCAGGTTCTCTTTCTCAACGTTATCAGGGTTTTCGCCCCGTGCGCGGGCATCAAGAATGCGCGTCAGCGGACGCAGGGGAATACGCAGACTCATAGCGGCTCAATCTCCCCTTCTGGCAAGGACGACGTGCCTTGCAGGAGTTCCGGGGCAAGCTCTTCCGGCTCCGGCGGCGGGAACGGGATTTGCGCCACATCGCCAAACTGGTCCGGCGCCAGCGGCAACAGGCCAAGACGCTCAAAATTGAAAGCCGCAAGGTCCCTCAAGCGGTCCGGGCGGTTCAGATAGGCCCATTCGGCGCGCAAAACGCCCAAACGCTCATGCTCCGCCGCGATCTGGCGCTGCAACCGGTCCACCTGACGGTCCGCCATCTGGGTCTGGATCGTCTGGTGATAGGCCCAATAGCCAAGGCCAATCACAACAATCGCAGCGATAAGGGTCGTCAACCGCATCAGTTCAACCTCACATCAGGAAGGCCAAGCTGGCTTGGGTCGATACTTTGCGCAGGCGCATCCGTGCGCGTGGCGATCCGTAACTTCGCGGACCGCGCACGCGGGTTTTGCGCAATTTCCACGTCCGTCGGCGGAATGGCCTTGCGGGGCGTCAGCGTGAAGGCGGGCGTCTTCGCATCGGCCTCAGGCGCATATCGCGATCCGCCGCCACCGGTGCTGGAACGTTCAGTCATGAAGCGCTTCACGATCCGATCCTCGGACGAATGAAACGTGACAACCGCAAGCTTCCCGCCGGGCTTCAACGCGCGCTCGGCGGCCATGAGGCCTTGGGCCAGTTGGCCATATTCATCGTTGACCGCGATGCGGATCGCCTGAAAGCTGCGGGTCGCTGGATGGCTTTGACCCGGCTTCTTTCGCGGCAAACACTTCTCAACAATCTCAGTGAGTTGCAAAGTGGAGTTAATGCGTTGCTTTAATCTCTCCGCAACAATCGCTTTGGCAATCCGTCGCGCCGCACGCTCCTCTCCGTAATGAAACAGAATGTCCGCCAGCAGCGCCTCCGATGCCTCGTTCACAACATCTTCAGCCGACACACCGGCCTGCCCCATTCGCATGTCCAGCGGCCCGTCACGCATGAAGGAAAAGCCGCGCTCCGCCATGTCCAACTGCATGGAAGATACGCCAAGATCCAGTGTCACCCCGTCCAGGGGCTCACCGGCCAATTCGTCCAGATCAGAAAACGTGCCCGAGACAAGCCGAAGCCGGTCCCCGTAGGTCCCGGCCCAGTCAGCAGCCATTTCAAATGCCAAAGGATCGCGATCCACCCCAATCACCAGATCCGCCCCCTATCCAGCAATCCACGGGCGTATCCACCAGCGCCGAAGGTTCCGTCCAACCACACGCCAGAGATCGGGCCCACGTGCTCCAGGATTGCGCCAAGAAGAACGGGGATATGCGGGCTGTCGGTCATGCGTCATCGTCATTTACCGGAGTGGATTTGGGCGGATTTGCCAGGGAAACGGGGTTGAAGAACTCCTTGCCCTCGCCAAGCTTCGGCGAGCATCGCGGCCAGCTTGTCCTTCGACGCCTCGCTGTCGGCGGGCTTGAGGATGTGGAACTTGGTGCCCTTGCCCTGGAAGACGGCCTCGCCGTCCAGCGCCAGCTTCTCACGCGCCGCACCGGGCAGAACGAAGCGGCCTGCATCGTCGACCACGATCTCGTCGCAGAGGGAATAGAACAGAATTTCAAGGACTTCGCGCTCGGCCTCGCCCTCTGGCATGGCCTGAATGCGCGCATCAAGGTCGTCATAAGCGTCGCCCGACAGACACTCGACATAATCGTATGCCGGGTTGCCATAAGCGATGTAGAGGCGCGGCGCATCGCCGGGGCCGCAGGCGCTATCGGCGGCCTGCAACGCACGACGGAACTTAGCCGGGAGCGAGACCCGGCCCTTCCCGTCAACCTTGACGGTGCTTGTTCCTGTAAAGCGCGCGTCCACCTAGCTGCTGCCTCATGTCCCGGGCGCGTCAGTCGCGCCACATTCTCGCCGCAAAGCGGCCTTAATCTTCGTCCCGGAAATGGAAACGGCGGTTGAGGAAGCTGCCACTCCTCAACCGCCGCCCTCGTCCCATTTCTGGGGTGTCCGACTGCGCAAACTACCTGGGGGGATGTCTGCTCGCCTGCGCGCCGGATCTCTTTGTTCGGCGTAATGAGATGCCTGTATGAACCTGCCTATTTTTGTTTTTGGTTCAGGTCTTTGCGACCCGTTGTGTGTCTCGTTCTGCCGATGACTATGTGTCCCATGGGAATGCCTCCCAATCAACACCTTTTTTCTCCACTTTGCCCCAATCTATTGATTTTGACTCCACTGTAACACTGCATCTTGTGTGAAACGCACGGCCGCAGACGCCCCATATTGTGTCCCAGTGGAAGACAGTCCCACGATATGGGGTTCACAAGCGGTGAGGGAAGAAAGTGGAGGAATGTGGAAGTTTTTTCCCAGAAAATCCCAAGGCAGATCAGACGATCTTGGTTTGTTCTGGTTTCAGGTGATCTCGTTTCACCTCAGGATGGCCCGAGATCAGGCCATCCCACCGTCGATGAAGCGCCGCGCGAGGGAGGCATAGGCCTCCGCCATAGGGCTATCGCCCGCGGCAATCGGTACACCGGCATCGCCGGCCACGCGCGTCTCCAGATCAATTGGCAGCGTTCCAAGAAACGGCAGCCCGGCCTCAGCCGCGGCATCCATCACCCCGCCCTGCCCGAAGATATGCGCCTCATGCCCGCAATTGGGGCAATGGAAGGCACCCATATTCTCGATCAGGCCCAGGATCGGCGTCTTGAGCGTGTTGAACATGTCGAGCGCTTTCTTCGCATCCAACAGCGCCACGTCCTGCGGGGTCGACACGATGATCGCCCCGGTCACGTCCGATTTCTGGCACAGCGTCATCGCCACATCACCGGTCCCGGGCGGCAGATCGACGAGCAAAACGTCCAGCTCGCCCCATTCCACCTGCGTCAGCATCTGTTGCAACGCACCCATCAGCATCGGGCCGCGCCAGACCACGGCCTTCTCCTCGGGCAGCATGAAGCCGATCGACATCAGCGTCACGCCGTGCCCCTGAAGCGGAATGATCGTCTTCCCATCGGGCGAGGCCGGGCGCTTGTTCACCCCCATCATGCGCGGGACGGACGGCCCGTAGATGTCCGCATCCAACAGACCAACCTTGCGCCCCTGCCGGGCCAGAGCCACGGCAAGGTTTGTGGACACGGTCGATTTGCCGACGCCCCCCTTGCCCGAGCCGATGCCGATGATCCGCTGCACGCCGCTCGGCTTCATCGACCCTTCCTGCGGCTTCATATGCCCGCCCACTTTCAGATTGGGGGCGGTGTTTGCGGTGCGGCGGCCTTGGCAGGCGCCGGGGCCGTCAGGGCGACCATGGCGCTGTCCACACCGTCCATGCGTTCGACCAGCGCCTGCGCCGCGTCCCGCACCGGGCCCATAGCCTGCGCTGCCTCAGGCGTTGCGGCTTCAATGATGAAGCTCACCTTCGCGCCTTGCACCTGAACTGCACGCACCATGTCCCGGCTGACCAGATCACCGCCATCGGGCAAGGCCACTGCGCGCAAGGCATCCAGAATGGTTTCACGAGTTTGCGACATGTCAGAAAGCTCCAGGGCACAGGCATCTTTCCCCTCACATAGGGTGATTTCGCCAGGTGCGCACCCCCAAGGCGACCGCCCCCATTGCCGCAGCCCCGCAAACGCCTGCAAGGGCCAGCGCCCGGCCGACATCGGTCACATCTGCCAGCGCGCCAATCCCAAGCGCGCCGATCGCCACCGTGCCGAAACCCACAACCACCCACAGGCTCATCACGCGGCCCCGCAATCCGTCGGGCAGATCGGTCTGGATGGCCGATTGCAGGCTGACACCACACCAAGTTGCGCAAAAGCCGGTCAGTGCGGTGGCGGCCAGCGCCATGGGCCAGCTCGGCGCCAGCCCCATGGCGATCACGGCACCCTGCCCGGCCAAAGCCGCCGCCCAGACCGCCAGCGGAATGCGCGCGCCCACGGCCCCCACACCGGCCGCCTTCATCACCGCTGACGCCAAGGCCCCGGCCCCGGCCGCCCCTGTCAGAAAGCCCAGGCCCGCCGCCCCGCGTCCAAACCCGCCATCGGCCAGCACCGGCAAAACCTCCAGCGCGCCGCGCGCAACCGTTGCAAAGACCAGCGTGATCAGCAGCGCCTGCCGGATCAGCGGCGTTTTCACGGCATAGGCGATCCCGTCGCGCAGATCGCGCAGGAACGGCGACGTCGCGCGCGGCTCCAAAGCTCTGGGGCGCAACACCGGCAGCACGGCCAGCATCGGCACGTAACAGACGGCCGCGATCCATAGCGCGGTGCCGCCCCCTGCTGTCGCAATGATCCAGCCCGCAAAGACCGGCGCAACCAGACGCGCAATGTTGAAATTCAGCGCCGTGGCCGAAACCACGTGTTGCACCATGTCGGTGCCCACCAACCGTGGCCCCAACGACATCCGGATCGGATGGTGCGCGGCCGAGATGATGCCAATCGCCAAAGCCGCAGCCCCGAGCCCCACTGGCCCCACTTCCCCCGCGATCACCGCCAGAACGGCCAGCACCAGCGCCATCAAGCCGTTTGTGACCAGGGCCGCGCGCTTTATATCCACCCGGTCCGCCAGAACGCCGAAGAACGGCCCCGCGAAGAGCGTCGGCATAAGGCTCAGTGCCGCAACCAACCCCACGACGCGGGCGGAGCCTGTGCGCTCCCACGCCAGCCATCCCAAAGTCACGCGCTGGATCCAAATGGCCTGCACGGCAAAGAACACGCCGCCGAAAAACAGCCGAAATTGACGATCCGCGAAGGCTCCACCGGCAATCAGCATCCCGTTAACCATACGTAATGTAACGGAAATGTGTCATGCGCTCGCTGCATAGCAGCAATTCGCCATCGGTTATTGTGCAATTGCAGCATTGGCCTAAATTCAATCGGGACAGGGTAACGACCCAATCACCAACGCGGTTCAAGGACAAGGGGTCCGGACCGCAGCAGATCGATGAGAGAGTAGTAAAATGGCATATGTAACGAGCAACCGCGCAGCAACTGAATCGCTTGCCGCCCGCTTTGCAGCCCTGCGCACCGACGCAGTGGCGGCGTACCGCAACTGGCGCGTCTACCGCAACACGCTGAACGAATTGAATGAGCTTTCGGCTCGCGAAATGGCTGATCTGGGCATCAACCCCTCGATGATCCGCCGCATCGCGCTGGAAGCCGCCTACGGCAAGAACGCCTGAGGCACCTCACGGAATACCATGCGCCGCTCCTCCCTTGGCGCATGGGACGGCGGGCAACCCTCTCCTCCCTTGGGTCTGTCCGCACCAACAAAAGGCTCGGCTACGGGTCTTGAAGATCGGTCCCTCTCCTCCCAAATCGGGGCCGTGACGACCGGCAAAGTTCCTCGTCCTCCCTTGAGGGGCGATGCCATAGGCGCCTTCCTCTCCTCCCTTGGAAGGGGCCAAGATATGCGGCGATGATCCTCTCCTCCCTTGGATCATCGCCGTTTTTTTATGCTGCTGATCTCTAGGCCCGAGTGTCCTTCGGCGATCCCATCACCACGAAAGTCGTGATCGTCGCCACCTGCGGCAGCGCGCCCAGAACATCGGTGTGGAATTGCTTGTAGGTCGGCAGGTCCGCCACCTCGACCCGCAGCAGATATTCCACGGTCCCGGTGATGTTATGGCACTCCCGCACCTCGTCCGCCCGCGCAATCGCCGCCTCGAACGCAGCCTGGCTCGCCTTGGTATGCGTCCCCAAACCAACCGTAATATAGGCGATAAAGCCGATCCCCAGCTTTGCCTGATCCAACACCGCGCGATATCCGCTGATCACGCCGGCTGCCTCAAGCGCCTGCACCCGGCGCAGCGTGGCCGAGGGCGACAGCGCCACACGTTCCGCCAGATCCAGATCTCGAGATCCGGCCGTCCCGCGCCAGCTCTTGCAATATTTGCTGGTCTTTTTCGTCAACCTTCGTCATTTGTTGCGAAAACTACCCCATCTCACGCAACTTCGCAATTTCATTGCCCCTGCACCTGCCTAATGTTGCGTCCATGACATACGAACTTCTCTCCGGCCTCGTGCTCTTTGCCTTCGCCTCCTCGATCACGCCGGGGCCGAACAACATCATGCTCATGGCCTCCGGTGTGAATTTCGGCCTCTCCCGCACGCTGCCGCATATGTTGGGCGTGTCGATGGGCCATGCCGCGATGACGCTGATCCTGGGCCTGGGCCTCGTGCAGGTATTCGAGGTCATCCCATGGCTGCGCACCACGCTGACCGTCATTTCCGTCGCTTACTTGCTCTGGCTGGCCTGGAAAGTCGCCAACGCGGCCCCACCCAAAGACGCGGACCACGACGCACGACCGCTCACCTTCCTGCAGGCCGCGGGCTTTCAGTGGGTGAACCCCAAGGCCATCTATATGTCGATCTACGCGCAAACGACCTATGCCCCCGATGATGGCGGCTGGTTCGGCGCGGTCCTGGTGGCTTTGGTCTTCGGGATGGTGAACCTGCCCTCGGTCTTCACCTGGGCGTGGGGCGGCACGCAGATCCGACGCTGGCTGGATGGCCCGGGCCGCCTGCAAGCGTTCAACTGGACAATGGCCGCCCTGCTGGTCCTGTCGCTCTACCCGATGCTGCTGCCGTCCGAGGGTTAACCCGACGGCGCAATCGCAACACCGCTGGCAAACAGCGGGATCAGCGCAATCGGATCCAGCGCCTCATCGACGACGCCATCGCGGAAGACATGCTGGAACAACGCATCGGGCCCGGCGTCATCAATCGTGTAGCGGAAACAGAAATCGCGCGGCGAGGCCTCGCGCAGGTTCTCGATCCGCTCCGGCAGAACGTCATCGCCCAACGGTGTCAGCCCGGACAGATCAAAGGCAAAGCGGTAGCCATCGGCCTCCCAGGCCGCCTCAAGCCCCTGATCCTCGTAGGGAATGCACAGGGCATTATCGACCCAGTTTAGGCGATAGCGCTGCACCTCCAGCGGCTCCTCCCACACGGCCGAGGCCGTGTGCAAAATCACGTGATCCTCGCCAAATTCCGAATAAATCTCGGCCCAGGCGCAGGAAAACCGGTCGCTTGGATGATAGCAAAACGCAAAGTCCTGCATCACCGCCTCAACCTCCGCCCGGCTCAGAAACTCCTGCGCGGCAACGGGTGCGGCACACAGGCCGATGGCCAGTAGAGAGGGGGCAAACAAGCGGATCGTCATTGCGTTATCCTTCAAAGCGGCGGGCAATTCCGTGAAAACCTAAGCACTGTGCGCGAAATGTCGATAGCGGGTTAACCCGCAGGCGCCAGCCGCTAGAACGGCACGTCGCCGCCTTCGCTGCCCGCCGCCACCAGAAACCGGCCCACCACGTGCTTGCTGCCCGCCTTGTCAAACTCGATCCCCAGCTTGTCGCCCTCAACGCTCATGACCTCGCCATAGCCGAACTTCTGGTGAAAAACGCGATCGCCAATGGTGAATGCGCTGACCGCATCCGCGTCGATGGTCATGTTCTTGGCCTCAGACGGCTGGCGCATGGGGCGCTGCCCCTGATTGGCCTGCAACCGCCGCCAGTCCGGGCGAGTTATAGACATCCGCCTTGGACGCCCGATCATGCAGGTTGCTGCCCGCCATGGTCTGCGAAACCGGTGAGGCACTGGCCGAAACTGATCCCTGATGCCCATAGAGCCCCGGCGGCGTCAGCACCTCCACATGCTCCTCCGGCAATTCATCGATGAACCGGCTGGGAAGCTGGCTTTGCCATTGCCCATAAACCCGCCGATTGCCCGCAAAGCTGATCGTGCAGACCTCCTCGGCGCGCGTGATGCCCACATAAGCAAGCCGCCGCTCTTCCTCCAAGCCGGTCATCCCGCTCTCATCCATGCTGCGCTGACTGGGGAACAGACCATCTTCCCAGCCCGGCAGGAAGATCGCCGGAAATTCCAGCCCCTTCGCGGCGTGCAGCGTCATGATCGTGACCTTCGGCTCCTGATCGTCGGATCTCGTTGTCCATGATTAGGCTGACATGTTCGAGGAAGCCTTGCAGGTTCTCAAACGATTCCAGCGCCTTGACCAGTTCCTTGAGGTTCTCCAACCGCCCCGGCGCCTCGGGCGTCTTGTCGTTCTGCCAATGGGCGGTGTAGCCGCTCTCATCCAGAATGATCTCGGCCAGTTCAATGTGGCTGACCCCGGATGGCGCGTTCTCTTCCTCGATCAGATCCTCGGCAGGCCCGACCTGTCGCAGCGGCCCGGTCAGCATCTGACGCCAGCGCCCGATCCCTTCGACCAACTCCCCCAGCGCCTTGCCGCCCTTCCCGCCAATCGCCTTGGTTTCCACACACAGCCGCGCGCCTTCCAGCAGGCTCACCCCGTTGGAGCGCGCCATTTTCTGGATGGTCTGCTGCGCCTTGTCGCCAAGACCCCGCTTGGGCGTGTTCACAATCCGCTCAAACGCCAGATCATCGTCGGGGCTGACGACCACGCGGAAATAGGCCATGGCATCGCGGATCTCCATCCGCTCATAAAAGCGCGGCCCGCCGATCACCCGATACGGCAGTCCAATCGTCAGAAATCGGTCCTCAAACGCCCGCATCTGGTGCGAGGCGCGGACGAGGATCGCAATGGAATTCGGGCCGATCGGGTCCATCCCCCGCGTGCCCTGCCCCATCGCTTCGATCTCTTCACCAACCCAGCGCGCTTCTTCATCGCCGTCCCAATGGCCGATCAGGCGGACCTTTTCGCCGTCCTCGCCAGCAGTCCACAGCGTCTTGCCAAGCCGCCCCTTATTGCCCTCGATCACGCCGGACGCCGCCGCCAGAATATGGCCCGTCGAGCGGTAATTCTGTTCCAACCGCACGACCTTGGCGCCCGGAAAATCCTTCTCGAACCGCAGGATGTTGCCCACCTCGGCCCCGCGCCAGCCGTAGATCGACTGGTCATCATCGCCCACGCAGCAGATATTCTGATGCCCGGCCGCCAGCAGCCGCAGCCACAGATACTGCGCGACGTTCGTATCCTGATACTCGTCCACCAGGATGTAGCGGAACCAGCGTTGGTACTGCGCCAGAAGGTCCTCGTTTTCCTGGAAAATCCGGATCATGTGCAGCAGCAGGTCGCCGAAATCGCAGGCGTTCAGGTCGCGCAGGCGGGCCTGATACTGCGCATAAAGCTCCACGCCGCGATGGTTGAACGCGCCGTGGTCGGCAGCGGGCACCTTGTCAGGCAACAACGCGCGGTTTTTCCAGCCGTCGATGATCGACCCCAAGGCGCGCGCAGGCCAGCGCTTTTCGTCAATCTCCGCCGCAATGATCAACTGCTTCAAGAGCCGGTTCTGATCATCGGTATCGAGGATCGTGAAGTTCGACTTCAGATCCACCAACTCCGCATGCCGCCGCAGAAGTTTCACGCAGATCGCGTGGAACGTGCCCAGCCAGGGCATCCCCTCCGCCGGTTGGCCCAGAAGCTGGCCCACCCGGTTCTTCATCTCGCGCGCGGCCTTGTTGGTGAAGGTCACGGCCAGAATGTCATTGGGGCGCGCATGGCCGGTGCTCAGCAGATGCGCAATCCGCGCCGTCAACGCACGGGTTTTTCCCGTGCCCGCGCCCGCCAGCATCAGGACGGGACCGTCGAGTTGTTCGACCGCCTCCCGCTGCGCGGGGTTCAGGCCGTCCATATAGGGCATGGGCCGCGCGGCCATGGCGCGGGCCGCGAGGGAGGCGCCAGCGGCGGCCTCGAACGCGTCGGAATCGTCAAAACTGCTCATGCGCGGGAGAATAGAGCGGGCGCGCATGATTTTAAAGGTTTGTTCGCAGATTGTTCTGTCCGCGTCTGTAGCCGAGGTCCGGTGCGAGGGGGCCAGCCCCCTCGCGCTCCCCCGGCATTTTCGGGGAACAAAGAGGGCGCGCGCGCAATTTGTGACAAATCTGATTGAGTTGCGGGGGTTTGGCGGTATTCAGGCGCCATGGATCTGCATGCCAAATACCCTGCCCTGAGCGATCTGAAGGCGCGCGCGCGTCGGCGCATTCCGCATTTCGTTTGGGAATATTTGGACTCGGCCACCGGGCAAGAGGCCACGGCGCGCCGGAACCGGGCGGCGCTCGATGCGGTTTTGCTCCATCCCGCTGCCTTGCGCGGTGAGGTTGCCCCGTCGCTCGCCGCCACCTTTCTGGGGCGGGACTATCCGGTGCCGTTCGGCATCGCGCCCGTCGGCATGTCGGGCCTGATCTGGCCCGAGGCGGAGGGGCTGCTGGCCCGGCACGCCGCGCACGCGGGCATTCCTTACGGGCTGTCCACCGTGGCGACCGCCCTGCCCGAGGCCATCGGGCCAATGGTTGCCGATCAGGGCTGGTTCCAGATGTATCCCCCCAAAGCGCTGGAGATCCGCGATGATATGCTGACCCGCGCCAAGGCCGCAGGCTTTCACACGCTGGTGCTGACCGTCGATGTCCCGGCCGCCTCGCGCCGCGAACGCCAGACCCGCGGCGGGTTGGTGCAGCCGCCCCGGCTCACGCCGCGCCTGTTGGCGCAGGTCGCGCGCTGCCCGGCCTGGGCGCTTGGCATCCGGGCCAGCGGCATGCCCCGCATGCGGCTGATGGACAGCTACGCGGAGGGGCTGCTTGAAAAAGGCCCCCTGCCCTCGACCGCCCATATCGGCTACCTGCTGCGCGCGGCCCCGGACTGGGACTATGTCGCGGCGCTCCGCGACCGATGGGACGGCGCATTCATCCTCAAAGGCGTGACAGAGCCTGAAATCGCCAAGCGCGCCGAAACAGAGGGCGTCGATGCCATCTGGGTGTCGAACCATGCCGGCCGCCAGTTCGATGGCGCGCCGGGCGCGGCTGGCGTGCTGCCGGACATGCGCGCAGCCACGCGCCTGCCCCTGATTTTCGACAGCGGCGTGGAAGGCGGGCTCGACGTGATCCGTGCGCTGGCCCTTGGGGCAGATTTCGTCATGATGGGTCGGGCTTGGCACTACGCGCTTGGTGCGCTCGGCGCCGAGGGCCCAGCCCATTGGCACGACGTCCTCGTAAAGGACATGGAAAGCAATATGGCCCAGATCGGGGCGCGAACCCTTGCCGAAATCCCGGGCCGTCTTTGCAAGTCGCCCTATTACGACGGACGGAGTTGATACGATGCGCACCGCACACCCCATTCTGCTGCCTGTGTTGGCCCTTTGGGCCTCTGCCGCCATGGCTCAGGGCAGCCTGACCACTTTGGATCAGGCGCGTGACTGGTATGTCGCCATGATGGTGGCGAACGGCTGCGAGATGACCGCGCGCGAAATCGACGATGCCTTTGCCGCTGCCTTTCCCTATTCCACACCCGCAGGGCAGCACGACACGGGCATGGTGACCGAGGCCGCCTTCGCCATCTACAGCGATGGTTTGATTGAACAAACCGGCTTCAACCGCGTGCGTTATATCGGGCCGGAATGCTGATTACCGCACCCTGCGCGCCGTCCACGCCCATTCACACTCCGTTAACCGAATTCATTAACAATGGGTTAACATCCGGAGCGTATGTTCCTATATCGTTCTCATGACCGAGGCCGATGCCATCCTGATCCTGTGCGCCCTTCTGGGCGGCGAGCCCGAGCAGCGGGTCGCCTATGATCTGCATGCGGTCTCGTCCCACGTTCAGGGTGGATTGCGTGACCGACACCCATGCGATCGAGGTTGGACTGGACCGCACGCGCGGGGCCTATGACAGCCTGCACCAGGCCACGTTCAACGCGCTTGAGGCCGGGTTGGAGCCGATGGTGGTTCTGATCGACACCGATGGGGTCGAAAGCCAGTACGAGTACCAGATAGAGACCGTCAGCCGCCATCACGGCGTGGCCTATCAGGTCTATGATGAGGATTACCTCATCCGCTGGCAAATGACCCAACCCTTCCGGCTGCGCGGGGCGCGTCCCTAACTCGCCGCAGCGCTGGGAAGCTGCTGCAGACTCGCCAGAAACAGTCGGACGTGATTGCGCACATTCGCATCCTGCCCGCGATACTGGCTGTCCGGCGACAACAAATCCCGGATCGAAAACGCCGCCAAAGGGGATCGTTGCAACCCGTCCGGGATCGCATACCCCATCCGCCATGTCTGAAAGGCACGCCGTTCAACCGGGCCATGCTCCAACAGCTCCAGCTGCATGTGCCGTGTGTCTTTCGTGATCGACTGCATCACATTCAGAAGCGCCTGATCCTCACCCTCCAGAACCTGAAAGAACCGGCCTTCGTGGAAAACCAGAATGCCCGTCAGCTCCAGCGCCGCATTTTTGCGGCGGCACGTGGCACTCAACGCCTCAACGCCCTGAACGGAAAAGTACCGCGTGGCACGGCTTCTGTAGATGACGCGATGCACGGCGCAAAGCTCCTCGCCTTTGTGGCTGCTCGAATTGAACTAGCGTCAAATCGTTAGAAATTGGTTTCCAGACCAGCCGCAATTGCCGCCACCTCCCTGCGTCTCGCTTGCCCTCAGGTCACGCTGCCCTTACAGATTTGCTGCAACTGCGAAAGGGTGCCGAAATACCCTATCGCTTCGCTACTTGAGGGCAGTCTTTCCGCCCTACCGCTTCGCTACTTGAGGGCAGTCTTTCCGCCCTACCGCTTCGCTACTTGAGGGACGTGCACCCATGGCTGAATTCCAGAAAATCCTTGTCGCAAACCGGGGCGAAATCGCCATCCGCGTGATGCGCGCCGCCAACGAATTGGGCAAGCGCACCGTCGCCGTCTATGCCGAGGAAGACAAACTCAGCCTGCACCGCTTCAAGGCGGACGAAGCCTACAAGATCGGCGAAGGCCTGGGCCCCGTCGCCGCCTACCTTTCCATCGAAGAAATCATCCGCGTCGCCAAGCAATGCGGCGCCGACGCGATCCACCCCGGCTACGGTCTGCTTTCGGAGAACCCCGATTTCGTGGATGCCTGCGCCGCGAACGGCATCACCTTCATCGGCCCCAAAGCAGAAACCATGCGCGCCCTTGGCGACAAGGCCTGCTGCCCGCCGCGTCGCGATCGAGGCCGGTGTCCCCGTCATCCCCGCCACCGAAGTCCTCGGCGACGATATGGACGCCATCAAGAAAGAAGCCGCTGAAATCGGCTATCCCCTGATGCTCAAGGCCTCTTGGGGTGGCGGCGGGCGCGGCATGCGCCCCATCGCATCTGAGGATGAACTCGAAGAAAAGGTCCTCGAAGGCCGCCGCGAGGCCGAGGCCGCCTTCGGCAACGGCGAAGGCTATCTTGAAAAGATGATCCTCCGCGCCCGCCATGTGGAAGTGCAGATCCTCGGCGACAGCCACGGCAATATCTACCACCTCTACGAACGCGACTGCTCGGTTCAGCGCCGCAACCAGAAGGTCGTGGAACGCGCGCCTGCGCCGTACCTGACCGACATGCAGCGCAATGAGATCTGCCTTCTCGGCAAGAAGATCTGCGAGCACGTGAACTACGAATGCGCGGGCACCGTCGAATTCCTGATGGATATGGACTCGGGCAATTTCTACTTCATCGAGGTCAACCCCCGCGTGCAGGTCGAACATACCGTGACCGAAGAAGTCACCGGCATCGACATCGTCCGCGCCCAAATCCTGATCGCCGAGGGCAAGATGCTGGCCGCCGCCACCGGCGTTGCCTCTCAATACGACGTGAAACTCGACGGCCACGCGATCCAGTGCCGCGTCACAACCGAAGACCCGGCGAACAACTTCATTCCCGACTATGGCCGCATCACCGCCTATCGGGGTGCCACCGGCATGGGCATCCGCCTCGACGGCGGTACGGCCTACTCCGGCGCGGTGATCACGCGCTATTACGACTCCCTGCTGGAGAAAGTCACCGCCTGGGCCCCAACGCCAGACGCCGCCATCGCCCGGATGGACCGCGCGCTTCGCGAATTCCGCATCCGGGGTGTGTCCACAAACATCGCCTTCGTGGAAAACCTCCTCAAGCACCCGACGTTCCTGAACTACCAGTACCACACCAAGTTCATCGACGAGACGCCGGAGCTTTTCGATTTCCGGCCCCGCCGCGACCGCGCCACCAAAATCCTGCGCTACGTCGCCGACATCACCGTCAACGGGCACCCGGAAACGCAGGGCAGACCCACGCCGCCCGCCGACATCAAGCCCGCGCGTCCGCCAAAGGTGTCCTACGACGCCCCGCCCCCGGGCACCCGCAACCTGCTGGACGACAAAGGCCCCGAGGCCGTCGCCAAGTGGATGAAGGCGCAGAAACAGCTCCTCATCACTGACACGACCATGCGCGACGGCCACCAATCGCTCCTCGCCACCCGCATGCGCTCGCTCGACATGATCAAGGTCGCGCCCGCCTATGCCCACAACCTCTCCGGCCTCTTCTCCGTCGAATGCTGGGGCGGGGCCACCTTCGACGTCGCCTACCGCTTCCTTCAGGAATGCCCATGGCAGCGCCTGCGCGACATCCGCGCCAAGATGCCCAACATCATGACGCAGATGCTCCTGCGCGCCTCCAACGGCGTGGGCTATACCAACTACCCCGACAACGTGGTGCAAGGCTTCGCCAAGCAGGCGGCGGAGTCGGGCGTAGATGTCTTCCGCATCTTCGACAGCCTCAACTGGGTCGAAAACATGCGCGTCGCCATGGACGCGGTGGGCGAGACCGGCAAGATCGTCGAAGGCACGATCTGCTATACCGGCAATATCCTCGACCCCGACCGCGCCAAATATGACGTGAAATATTACGTCGACATGGCCAAGGAGCTGGAAAAGGCCGGCGCCCACGTTCTCGGCCTCAAGGATATGGCAGGCCTCCTGCGCCCAGCAGCAGCAGAGGTCCTGATCCCCGCCCTCAAGGACGCCACCGATCTGCCGATCCACTTCCACACCCACGACACGGCTGGCAGCGCCTGCGGCACCATCCTGCGCGCGTCCGAAGCGGGCGTGGACGCCGTCGATTGCGCCATGGACGCGCTCTCGGGGAACACGTCCCAGGCCACCCTCGGCACCATCGTCGAATCCCTGCGCTTCACCGAACGCGACACCGGGCTCGACATCGGCGCGATCCGCCAGATCTCCGACTATTGGGAGGCCGTCCGCTTCCACTACGCCGCCTTCGAGTCCGGCATGCAGGCCCCCGCATCCGAGGTCTACCTGCATGAAATGCCCGGCGGCCAGTTCACCAACCTCAAGGCGCAGGCGCGGTCCATGGGCCTCGAAGAGCGCTGGCACGAAGTGGCGCAGATGTATGCCGACGTGAACCAGATGTTCGGCGATATCGTGAAGGTCACGCCGTCCTCCAAGGTTGTCGGCGACATGGCCCTAATGATGGTCTCCCAAGGCCTCGACCGCGCGCAGGTCGAAGACCCGAACACCGAAGTCTCCTTCCCCGACACCGTTATCGGCATGCTCAAGGGCGATCTGGGCCAGCCCCCCAACGGCTTCCCCAAGGCCATCGTCAAGAAGGCGCCTCAAGGGCGAAAAGCCCAACCTCGAACGCCCCGGCAAACACCTCGACCCCGTCGACATCGAAGCCACCCGCGCCAAACTGGCCGAGGAACTCGGCGTCGACATCGACGACGAAGACCTCAACGGCTACCTCATGTACCCCAAGGTCTTCACCGACTACGCCACCCGCCACGCCGAATACGGCCCCGTCCGCACCCTGCCCACCAAGACCTTCTTCTACGGCATGGACCAGGGCGAGGAGATCGAGGCCGAGATCGACCCCGGCGTCACCCTCGTCATCCGCCTCGTCGCCGTGGGTGAGACCAATGACGAAGGCGAGGTCCGCGTGTTCTTCGAGCTCAACGGCCAACCCCGCACCGTCCGCGTCCCCAACCGCATCGCAGGCGGCGGCAAGGCCGCGCGCCCCAAGGCCGAGGCCGGAAACCCCAACCACATCGGCGCCCCCATGCCCGGTGTGGTGGCGAGCGTCGGTGTGCAAGCCGGCCAAAAGGTCGCCGCAGGCACGCTGCTACTGACCATCGAGGCGATGAAGATGGAAACCGGCCTCCACGCCGAAAAGGATGCCGCGATCAAGGCCGTGCACGTCACACCCGGCGGCCAGATCGACGCCAAGGATCTGCTGGTGGAGTTGGAGTGAGGCACCACCCGCTCCGGTCACACCGCGTCAAGGTTTTGGCGAGATGCTTATAGGTCCGCTTCGCGGACGAAGCGGACCTCGGAAGCGCGCTTCGTAAGGCCCGCTTTGATCATCTTTAAGTTAGACGGTTCGAAACAAGCGGTAGTCCCGGTGCTATGACGGCGGCGGACCCGTGTCGCCGGTTTTGGCGGATCGGACTGAACGACCTGAGCGTTTTCTAGTCGCCGCCGTCTCCGCCACCGTCGCAGCCCATACCACCGTCATGGGCAACCCCGGGGCGCGACAGAAGGAACCAGATGGTCAGGATCAGGCCGACCGAAATGGTACCAAGGCCCGTTTCAATAGCACCAAACCTTTCGGCCAACTGAGCAAACATAACGACGCCGATGCTTTCTCCGGGAAAGTACCCGAACAGGGCGCAAGTCCCGAAAACGAGACAGGATCCGCCGAAGAAAGTTGCCCAGATTATGTTCCATATTGGCATGGTTGACACGTAGCGGAGGACTTTGGCGAAAGTTTGGTGTAGCGCGGTTTTTTGTGTTTGGCCGCGTTGGCGGGTAGAATCGTACATCGTCGCAAACCATAACCCGCTGGTCGGCTGAGTTGGTGGTGCGATACCAGCTGGACAGCGCAATGGCCAAATCGCTGGTTTTGTCCTCGGCGATCCCGCTGCGCTAAACCGACTTTCGTTGCGTCGCGGCATTTGGGAGGTCTGGGCTCAAACCCGCCCTTCGCTGCGACGCCAAACCCCTCATCATCCACACTCCCCGCTTGGGAACGCCCCACTCCAGCCCTACATTCCAAAGGACCCCAACCAAACCGGACCCACCCCATGCGCGTCGTCCTGCTCACCCTCTGCGTCCTCCTCCCCGCCCCGGCGCTCGCCCAAACCCTCCCCCTCTGCCAAACTTCGCCCCCAAGCATCCAGCTTTACGATACCACCCCGGCCCGCGACAGCTTTCCCACCCTTGTCCGCAACACCTTCACCGACGGCACCGGCCCCGACCTTCTCGACGTCTCGGTCCACCTCCCGGAACCCTCACCCCCGATTGCCCCTCCGGCTCCATCGAGCCCATGCGCGGCATCCGCGCCCTGGGCGACGGCCAATACGAAGGCACCGTCGTCCGCAACTCCATGTCCCATCACTCCCATCTCTTCGGGCAGACCTTCACCTTCACCACCGATCAGGTCTGGGATTGGCAACTCATCACCCCCGCCTCCGAAGGCCGCTTCTATGGTAACTTCCGGGGCCGCGATTTCGTAATCTGGGCCCCTGATGGCGGCGCGGTTATGATGACGTTGATGCCAGACCCTCTGCCGCCAGACTGGAACTGACCCCATGCGCCGCCTCCTCCTCGCGTTACTGCTGACCACGCTTGCCCCACCGGCCCATGCCCAGGCGGCCGTTTTGTTGGAGGGGGAAGAACCGCTCGATATGGTCTTTCGCCTGCTCGATGCGACCCTGCCCACCTTCATGGACCACGCCTTCGACGAAACCGGCACGGGCCACCCGAACGCGCAGCTGCTGTTCGCCTTCCGCTCACCACCGGACTCCTCGAACGCGGAATTCCTCTGGGTGAACCAGATCCGCCACGACACGGATGGCCTGTTTCACGGCCTCCTGATCACCGGCTCCGCACACCAACCTGCCCGCAGGCACCCCGATCAGCGTAAGTGACGTGGCACTGGCCGATTGGGGCTTCGTCGCCCCCGATGGACGCCGCTGGGGTTATCTCAGCGCCCGCGCGCAGGCCATTGCCCAGAACAACCCCGAATTTCTCGCAAGCCTCATGCCAGATATCTTGCCACCGGATTGGAAATGATGCCGCTTCTCCGCCTGACCCTGATCCTTGTTTTGCTGTCCACCCCGGCGCTCGCGCAAAAGACCGACCCGCCAGAGGATGCACCCGCAATCATCGACGCCGACGGCATCGAGCTGTTCGAGGACACCCATATCGTCATGAACGAAGCCGTGGCCGAGGCGCAGGCAACCCTGCCCCTGTTCCTCGATTTCGTCCTCGACGAATTCGGCATCGCGCAGGGCGGGTCGCTGAAGGTCGCCTTCCAGACCTTCCCGCAGGATATCGGGGACGAGATCATCTGGGTCGCCGGGTTCCGGCAATTGGAAGATGGCAGCTTTGAGGGCTTCCTCAACAACCAGCCGTTCAACTTGGGCGATTGGAGCCAAGGCGACCGTGTGACATTCGAGGCCGCAGATGTCCGCGACTGGTCGCTTGCAACCCCCGAAGGCCTCTACGGCAACTACACCACCCGCGTGATCGCGGCCCAGCCCGGCAATGACTATTTGTGGCAGTCGCTCACGCCTGACCCACTTCCGGCCAATTGGCAGTAAGACGCGCCATATTTCCGCCCAACTGACCCTGTTTACTATGTCTTGGGGGCGCAGTCAGGAACAAGGCGCGCAAATGATGTTTGCGGAATTCGCCACGGATGAAAGCGGTGCAGTCACCGTCGATTGGGTTGTCCTGACGGGCGGCCTTGTCGGGCTTGGCCTGGCGGCCATGGCCGTCCTGTCCAGCGGGGTCGAGAACCTGACAGGCGATATCGGCAACAGCCTCGCCAATATGCGCGTGGGCGCCTCCCCTTCAGCAATCTCAGCTCGATCTTTTCCGATACCTTCTCTGCCGGCGCCGCCGGTTGGTCCGGTGGCCAGATGGTCAACCTAGCGGGCTTCGGACACGTCCTGCAACTTGGCCCGGGCGTGCTGGCGACAACCACAGCGACGCTGCCCGCCGGCTCGACTGCTGCCACCATCACATTCGACCTGATCGGCGTCGATGACCTCTCCGGCGCGCCCGCGACCGTCTTCGTCAACGGGCAAGCGGTTGCGATCTACTCCGACAACCACGGCAATATCACCACCTCCGCACCCGCTGTCGCAGGCATCTCCGTGACCGTGGACCAGCAATACACCAACGATCCGATGGGCTCCGGCACCCACGGCCATGACAGCCGCGCGACTTATACAATCACCGTCGACGACCCGGGTGAGACGCTCACCTTCGGTGTCGGATCAAACTCGACCGAACCTACATCCGATGAATTCTACGCCATCGACGACGTCGAAATCAGCGCCGGCTGACGCACGGGTCTTGCCCCGCCGCGCCCCTTGCGGCACCGTCACGAGATGGGAGAGCATTTCGACAAAGCCCTGATCTTTACCGATCTTCACATCGTCCCCGAGGGCGAAACGATCATCGGCCTCGACCCGCTGGCGCGGTTCAAGCAAGGCCTCGCCCATGCCTTGGCCCGTCACCCCGACGCCCAGCACCTGATCCTTCTGGGGGACCTGACGCATAACGGCACCCCTGCCGAATACGCGCACCTCGCCCCCGCCCTGGCCGATTGTCCCATCCCGATCACCGCGACGATGGGCAACCACGACCTGCGCGACAACCTGCACGCCGTCTTCCCCGACGCGCTTGACCGTGACGGCTTCGTGCAATCCGCCCTCGACCTCGGCCCCCTGCGCCTGCTGATCCTCGACACCCATGACTATGACGGGCAGGCCCCGCTGGAACATGATGGCTATCTTTGCGCCACTCGGCTGGCCTGGCTGGACGCTGAACTTGCGCGCGCCGCCTCCGATGGCAAAAGCGTGGTCGTCATGTGCCACCACCCGCCCATCCCCGTGGGCTTTTGGGCAATGGACGCGATTGGTCTGGCCAATGCAGACGCCCTGCTGTCACGCCTGCACGCGGCCCCCCATGTGAAGCACCTGATCTGCGGACATATCCACCGCACCATCCATGCCTCCGCGGACGGCCTGCCGGTCAGCATCCTCAAAAGCCCCTGCCACCAGATCCCGATGATCCTGGGCCAGGGCACCTTCGCGGATTCGGTGGATGAGCCGGGTGCCTACGGCATCCTTCTCGCCCTCAAGAACACCGTTGTGCTCCATACCGAGGATTTTGCCCTCTCCGATGGCTCCGTCCTGACCTACGAACGTTAAAGCACTTTGCGTCTTATCTGAGCCAATCCTATCGCGTTCCGCTTTCGCGTCATCGGCGCGCGGCAGCGGGTTGCGACTCCAATCAAACGCAAAATGCTCAAGGCGACAAACGAAAAGGCCCCCGGCATCGCCGAGGGCCTTACATCACAACTGCAAAGGCGTTACCCGCCCAACGTCACCTTCCCAACCGTCTCGTTGAAGAAGAACAGCTCATAGTCCCCTTCCGTTCCGGCGCCCAGAAAGAACAGGGTGACAGAGACCGGGTTAGAGGCCCCTTCCCCATCCCAGCTAATGGAATTCGAATAACGGTTGCGGACCGACCCCGAGACCGACCGACCCATCGGCAGCAGCGGATACCCCGCCGGGCCAATCAACGCGAAATCGGTGTTGGTGAAGAAGGAGGAGTTCTCACCCGGCTCCGCATCCACATTGATGTTCTGCAAAGCGGTGACCGAGATATCGACCCGCACGATCTCCCCCAGACGCGGCACGATCCGGCCGGGGATATTGGTGCGACCGATCCGGTCTTCCGTGACCAGTTCCGGCGACGCAGAAATGCCGCTGATCGCAACATCAAAGAAGCTCGACGCTTCGGGCAATTCGGTGACGGGCACGTTCAGATCCACCGGAATGCGCATCGTCGTCTCGCCTTCGCCGATCACAAGGGTCGCACTTGTGGCCCCTGCGGGCACGGTAAAGACGAGGTCCAGATGCCCACCGGCATTCTCTTCCGGCCAATCCCGCGGACGGCGCGCGTTCAGGCTGTTACCGCCGCGCTCGACCTCGGGGAAGAAATTGAACCGCCCCCACGCACTGCGCGCTTCAGGCTCGTTTTCCAACTGCAGACCAATATCGCCCGCCCGCACCTGCACGCGTTCCAGCTCGTCAGACCAGGCAACGGCAAAGTTTGCGTCGATATAGATGAAATCCTCGGCCTCACCGGATCTCGTAGGTGTGCAAGGCACAGCAAGGCGAGGCCAGATCGGGGTCGATATTGGGCATCGTGTCGTAACGGGTGACCGTCAGGCTCGAAAGGGTCAGCGCCTCGGTCTGTGCAATAGCAGGTGTCACAAAAGCGGTGGCTGCCAGCGCGAGCGCGGGCAGGAAGGGATGGTTTGAAATCATGGAAATATTGTCTCCGTCTCAGGGGTCTTCGTATCCGGGCCAGCATAGGCCAACCCGGCCGGTATCCCCGGATGCGCCATAAGAAATTGGACGCCCCGGTGGATCATGCGCCGCAGCCCGCCATCGGCGGGCGCGGAATCTATCAAGCGGATCGGTCAAGGCCCGGTCCTCCCAGTGCCCCGAAACATTGGGGCGGTCACGCTCACTCTGGCGTGATCCACCTCTTCGCACAATGGTAGGAAATTCCCCTTGCGCCCCTCCGAAAACGTTTATAAGACGCCCGCACACTTAGTGAGCGGGTGTAGCTCAGGGGTAGAGCATTACCTTGCCAAGGTAAGGGTCGTGAGTTCGAATCTCATCACCCGCTCCAAATATCCTCGGAATTTGAGGGTGTTACGACAGGGTCGCCAACCGGCGGCCCTTCGTCGTTTTAGACTGGTGGCGCGGGGCATTTCCACGGTGCACCTGCTCCCGCATGTTCCATCTCCGCGACAATGTCGTTTACGACCGCAAAGGCTCGGGCCTATGGTTTTCGGAAGGTCGAAGCAAAGATAGCAGGCGCAAAATGCTCGAATGGATTCAACGACATCCCATCATCGTCGCACTGGTCTTGATCGGCAGCATCGGCAGCGGTGTCGGCGCGATCCTCAATGTTGGAGGGTTGTTTGCGCAGCTTTTCGAACGGGATCTGTCCTGGCAGGGGGAACTTTGCCCCGCCATCACCGACACCTGCGAAGGAAACCGCGCGTTGCGCAGACGGATGGAGGATGTGGGCGGCGAAATAATCGAGGTTGATCTCAGCTTCGGCGTTCCTGATCGCGACCTTCGGCACGACAACCGGGACGACACATGCCTCCCGGAAGACACAGGCTTCAGAGCGGCCTTTTCCGATACCGAAATGCCCGGCTGGCTGGTTCTGGAAGTACCGCGGGACGCGAATGACTGCCAAAGTGAGCAATACATCGCCTTCCCTGCCGAGGTCATGGAGGCATCCATCGTCGACCAAGGCGGCTGGGGAACGGAATACAGAGTGCGCGGAAGCTACAGGATCGAGCGAACCGAACTCTCTGGCACGGATATGCCTACAGCCCTTTGGCGCAGTCTGTACTTGCTCCACCTTCAATAGGGTCCCGCGCCAGCAAGTGCATCCACGCCGACGCCCCCACCAAATCCTTCACCGCGTCCCAATAGCCGCGCTCTCCACAAAAGCCCCGCGCCCGCCTTGGCGACGCCCCTTGGCGTTTCTATAAGGCAGGCGGACATCAAGGGACCACGACCATGCGCAGGGCTCAGATCAGCCGCAAGACCGCGGAAACCGACATTTCGGTCGAGATCAACCTCGACGGAACCGGCACCTATAACAATCAGACCGGCGTGGGATTCTTCGATCACATGCTCGATCAGTTGGCGCGCCACGCCCTGATCGACATGGTCGTGCGCTGCACCGGCGATCTGCACATCGATGATCACCACTCCGTCGAAGATGTTGGCATCGCACTGGGCCAGGCCTTGACCCAGGCCATGGGCGACAAGCGCGGCATCCGCCGTTACGGCGAATGCACCCTGCCGATGGACGACGCGCGCGTCGCCTGCGCGCTGGACCTGTCCGGCCGCCCCTTTCTGGTGTGGGAGGTTGAGATGCCAACTCAGAAGATCGGCACGTTCGACACCGAGCTGGTGCGAGAGTTCTTCCAGGCCTTCGCGACCCATGGCGGGATCACGCTCCACATCACGCAAGGCGCGGGCTTCAACAGCCACCACATTGCCGAGGCCGCCTTCAAGGCCGTCGCCCGCAGCCTGCGTGACGCGCTTGAGGTTGATCCCCGCAAGGCTGGCGATATCCCCTCCACCAAGGGCACGCTATAGGGCATGCAAACCCGTCCAAATGGTCACATATTCAGGCCGCCCTGCTGCCCTGTGAAAAATGTGATCATTTGGACGCAATTTTCGCGAAAAAACTGACCAAATGAACACATATCCGTCCATTTGGTCACAGTTTACTGGTTCTCGATGCCCAAGGATGCGCCCATGACCACCGTTCTGATCGACTATGACGCGGGCAATCTGCACTCCGCCGAAAAAGCGTTTCAGCGCATGTCGGCCGAGGTCGGCTCAGGCGATCTGATCGTCACCGCCGATCCCGATACTGTCGCGAAAGCAGACCGCATCGTCCTCCCCGGTGACGGCGCTTTTCCTGCGTGTCGTCAAGGGCTTAGAGAGATTGACGGGCTGGAAGAAGCGCTGCTTGAAGCTGTCGAGGCACGCGGCGTGCCATTCTTCGGGATCTGCGTTGGCATGCAAATGATGGCGCGCCTAGGCCTCGAATATCAGGAGGTTGCGGGATTTGGCTGGATCGACGGCGTCGTGGACCGGATCACCCCCTCAGCCCCGGCATTGAAGATCCCGCATATGGGCTGGAACGACTTGAAGATCGACGCACAACACCCTGTTTTAGAAGGCGTTTCTACCGGTGATCACGCCTACTTCGTGCACTCCTACGCGATGCGTGTGGACACGCCTGCCCACCGTCTGGCGCATGTCGATTACGGCGGCGATGTCACGGCCATCGTCGGTCGCGACACCATGATCGGCACGCAATTTCACCCAGAGAAAAGCCAATCCGCAGGCCTGCGCATGATCGCGAATTTCCTGCGCTGGCGGCCCTAACGCACGTTACTTTCCACGCAGATTTTTATCCATCCACGCAGCAACGGCTTGCGGCCCAACGGCAAGCACTTGTTTGTCGTCGCCCTGGGCCATCAAGACAACTGGCCCGTTTGGGAAGCGATCCCACGGCCCGCCATCGCTGTTCTCCAAAGGTCCGCCAGGCCCGAAATCCTCTTCGTTTACAGGGATGTGGAAGCCGTTTCGCCCCCCGATGCCCAGGAACCGACCGACGCGGTTCAGAAACCGGCGCAGCCCTTTGCGTTCTTTCTTTTCCGTCCCTTCCTCCTCTTTCGGCTGGTCTTCGGGATCTGCACTGTCGGCTTCATTTGGCAACTCCCCTGCTTCCAGGGTCTCGATCATTTCCTTGAAACCTTCGGTATCGCGGGCCCCCGAATAGGTTACTTCAACAACCGCTCCGTCTTCACGATGTGACCTGATCGTAACGCTGTGTGTCTCAAGATTTGGGTCGCCTGAATATTGAGTGCGCTCTGCGGTCCAAGTCGTTTCCGAGTGGTTCTCGTTAAAATTCGCGGAGGTGTACGTCGTGGTCGAAGACCCGTCTCCGTTATCCCTTGTGCTTGCATGGGATCTCGCCGGCCCATTCACCGGCCTCGTTGTCATCAGACATCTCAAACTCCTAAAAGTAATACATAATATCGGATCACACGGTGATCGGAACGCTTGCTAAACACAAGAGGATTAACTGTCGGAAAGGTCATGTCACCCGTGCAACACCCGCACATCACGCGTGGGGCTGGCGCTTTTGGTCATGGCAAAAATGGACCGATCAGTTAACGTTCACATATCCGTGATCACGCTTAACCCCGGAGGAGAATCCCTTGATCCGCATGCTTGTTGCCGTTCTGGCGCTTGTTGGCCTTTCGGCCTGTACCCCCACGACCACCACCGTCTACCCTGAGAACTATACGGCGGCGAACTGCTTCACCGGCAACTATGTGTTTGATCTGGAAGTCTACGTCCCAGACGAATATGGCCGCATCCTTGCGATGACGCAGTTCTCAAACGATTCCAACGGCTTGCGCACTGTTTGTCGTCTGGTGCCGGAACCAAATCCGATCCCGGGCTTCGGCTATCCGATTTATGCGGGCGAGGTCGACAATGGCCGCGATGGCATCTGTGTTTCGGCCCGCACCCAGAACGCCGGCCATGTCTTGTCCTGCGCTTCGCAAAGCCAGGTTCGCAACGCCGTTCGCACGGGCAATGCGATCCAGCTGACCCGCTGGCAACCCTTCGGCGGCTCATAGACGCCACCTTAGAATGCGAAAGGGGCGCGCCAATGGCTCGCCCCTTTTTTTGTTCTGGAACAGTCTCTACTGGATGCGCACCCAGGTCTGACGGGCGCAGATCAGGCCACCGGCCACGCAGCCGCGCAGCGTCAACTGGTTGCCGCTGACATTCATCCGGCCGATATAGATACGGTCATTCGACGGGCGCCAGACAGAGCCTTCGTACTCACCGCCGCCCTGCGGCACCATGTCGATGACGATCTGACGGCCCAGGTTCGGGCTTTGATATTCGCCGGTGCTGTCAAACGTGCGGCTGATGGTGCCGCAAACGGCCCCTCCGCAGCCCGCAAGCGTGACATAGGCATAGCTGCCGTCATCCACTTCGGTCTGCCACACCCCATGCGACGGATCCGCAGCCGCGGCCCCCGCCATGCCAACTAGCGCCAAAACGGCGCCAAGAAGCGTCTTTTTCATAACCTTGTTCTCCCTTGGTCTCCTCTGAGCGCGATCATTTCGTGTGCAACCCATGGTGGCAAGGATGACGTTGCGGCCTTGCAGGCCCGCCTTGTCTGCGACAAAAGCCGCGCAAACCTGCCCTTTGGACGCGAGATACCCATGATCCTCTACCCCGCCATCGACCTCAAAGACGGCAACGCCGTGCGCCTTTTGCGGGGCGAGATGTCTGAAGCGACCGTCTTCAACACCGACCCCGCCGCACAAGCCAAGGCATTTGAGGAGGCTGGCTGCGAATGGCTGCACCTCGTTGATCTTAATGGCGCTTTCGCGGGGGAGCCGGTGAATGGAGCAGCGGTTGAGGCCATCCTCGCCGCAACAAACGTACCGACGCAGCTTGGCGGCGGCATCCGCGACATGTCCACCATCGAGATGTGGCTGAAAAAGGGGATCGCGCGCGTGATCCTTGGGACTGTCGCGGTGGAAAACCCCGACCTGGTGCGCGAAGCCGCAAAAGCGTTCCCAGAAAAGGTCGCGGTCGGCATCGACGCCCGCAAGGGCCGTGTCGCCACCAAGGGTTGGGCGGAAGAGACCGACGTTATGGTCACCGACCTCGCGCAAGCTTTTGAGGATGCGGGCGTAGCCGCCATCATCTACACCGACATCGACCGTGACGGCGCGATGGGTGGCCCGAATGTGCAGGCCACCGCTGATCTTGCGCGCGCGACATCCATTCCGGTGATTGCATCAGGCGGCGTGTCGTCGCTCGCGGACTTGCAGGCCCTCAAAGCCACCGGTGTGATCTCAGGCGCCATTTCGGGCCGCGCGCTCTACGACGGTGCGCTCGACCTCGCCGAGGCGCTTGGCGCATTGGCGTGAGCGATCTTATCGTTGCATCCCTGACCGTATTGCTGCCGACCTGGTGCATCTGCGCGGCCTTTGCCGCCTGGGGCGCCCATTCCTGGTCGCTGCGCCTGTCCAAGATCCTCAAGCTCAGCGCGCTTTTCTGGGTCGTCACTTTAACCGCAGCCTTTGTGGTGTTTATTGCTTTGACGGCCAACTGTACCGGCAATTTCCTCTACGGATTTGGGACCTGTCCCGGGATTGGGCTAACTGGAACGGCCGCAGACCGGATTTCGGGTGTTGCTCTACTTGCCTATGGGCTTGGCATTCTGTTCGGCGCTGCGCTGTTGGTTTTGGCAGGCGTCTGGGAGTTTGTCGTTCGGCGGCGCGAAGGGTCTGGCTAAGCGCTCCACCGCCTGCGCGATGCGCGGTTTCGGCAAGGCCCCGCTGACCGGTGCTAGGGGCAACGTCGCGCCACATTTCCCCCTGAACTGATTTGTCCGTTAGCTGTATACAGGTGCGAGTTTCCTCCTGTTTTCAAACGAAAACCGGACACAAAGCACGATGGATCAGGAGCCCACATTGGCGATCGGAGAAGCCGGTACAATCAGCGACAACACCACCGTCACGGGCGAGCCCATTGTCGTGACCTTCGCGGACCCGCTCGATGATCCTGTCATCGTGCTGATGGCCACCGATTTCGGAGGCAACAAGTTCTCTCTGCGCGTGATCGACGTGCAGACCAATGCCGCTGGCGAGGCGACCGGTTTTCGGTTCACCATGGACGAGTGGGAAAACCATGATGGTCCCCATCCTCGCGTCGAGGACATCAATTGGATCGCGGTCGAGGAAGGCAGCCATGTCTTGCCCGACGGCCGCCTGATCGAAGCGCGTCACGCCGATGCCGATGGCGATGGAGAGGCCGTGGGCTTCGGCGCAGGGTTCTCCGCCCCGCCCGTGGTGCTGACCACGGTGGCGTCCGACAATGATGCCTCCAACGTCGACAGCGATCCTTACAATATCACCGCCTCAGGGTTCGACCTGATCGTGGAAGAGGCCGAAAGCCAGGACGGCGTGCACGGCACCGAACAAGTGGGCTGGATCGCAATTGAGCCCGGGAATGGCACAGACAGTGGTGCCGCCCTGAACGGCAGCACCGTGAATTCCGGCTGGTCCACCTACTCCACTGGCGATGATTTCACCAATCCGATCACCGTCGCGGAAACCCAGACACGCAATGACACCGACACCGGCAATGTCATCTTCCGCAATGACAATGCGGGAACGGATACGATCCAGCTCCGGTTTGAGGAGGATACGTCCGTCGATGGCGATACCGGGCACGCCGATGAAGGCGTTGGCATTGTCACGTTTGAGCAAGGCGCGATTCTTTGCTTCACGACAGGCACTGCGATTGCGACCCCGCAAGGCTATCGTGCGGTTGAGGATCTGTCGGTGGGCGATCTGGTCATCACCCGGGATCACGGCTTGCAACCGTTGCGCTGGATCTGCAGCCAGACTGTTGCGTTACCTGAAGATGATCCTGCCCTATCGCCGGTCACGATCCCTGCTGATAGCTTTGGACCCGGTCTTCCGTCGCGCGACACGCAGGTCTCGCCCCAGCACCGTATCCTGATGCGGGGCGCCAGCGCGCAGCTTTTGTTCAGCGAGGCTGAGGTGCTGGCCCCGGCCAAAGCGCTCTTTGCGCAAGATACCAAGGCCCGGACAGTTACGTATATTCATCTGCTTTTCGATGGGCATGAAATCATCCAAGCCAACGACCTGCCGATGGAAAGCTTCCATCCCGGCGATATGGCCAAACAGGCCCTTTCCGCCCGGACCCGGGAAGAGCTTTTCACGCTGTTTCCCGATCTACGCACCGCGCCCGCTTGTTGGGGCCCACCGGCCCGCCCCGTTCTGCGCATGCAGGAGGCCCGCGCGCTGATCGCGTGATAGCGGTATGATCTGCTAGGCTGTGAGCATCACACGCTTAAGGACGCTTAGCCATGAAACTCACAGGTCCCCTGATCACTCTTGCCGCAGGTGTGTTGATCTGTGCCATCGCATGGACGGCCAGCAACGGAACCGGCGATGCCAATATCGGACGTAACATCGCCAACGCCGTGATCGTTCAAGGCGCTCTCATTCTAGGCGGGCTGACCTGCATCGCAGGCGTGACGTGGGTTCTGGTGCGTTGGCTTGGCGGCTCAGTCGACGACGACTGATTCACTCGCCTGCGGCCGCCGCCGTGAGATTGCCTAATGCGCCGTTCATCCGCTCCAGATACGCGGCATCGTCAGCAATATCGAGATCGTCGAACATGGCCTCAGGCGTTTGCCATGTGATCACGCTGCCCTCACCATCGCCGTACACAAGCACGCGCAACGGCAAATGCAGGCCAGCGCGAATGTCATCTTGCAAGGCCGGTGTGCCCAACATCGGATTGCCAAAGACCAGCAACTCCGCATCCACAAGGTCCATATCAACGGACGCGGCCCCCGCGCCGTGATTGACCCGCGCGAACACGGTCGCGCCTGCGTTTTCCACGGCAGCCACCAGGCGATCCATCGTCGTGGCCACGCCATCTGCGCTGCTGCGCTGCGCGTAGTCTTCTGCAAATACCGGGCTGGCTGCTATGATCAAAGCTCCTGCGAGTGTCATCATCCGCGTCATCGTGTACCTCATATTTTGTGTTGGTCTCGCGCAAAGTGTCCACACGATTGGAGCGTCCCGCCAATCACCCTTTCGTGCGCGCCCGTCTCGGTCTAAAACCCGCCCATGTTGAAAACCCGCATCATCCCCTGCCTCGACGTCGCCGAAGGCCGCACCGTCAAAGGCGTCAATTTCGTCGATCTGATCGACGCGGGCGATCCCGTCGAACAAGCCCGCGCCTATGACGCGGCCGGCGCGGATGAGCTGTGCTTTCTCGACATCAAGGCCACGCATGAGAACCGCGGCACCATGTACGACCTCGCCACGCGCACGGCTGAGCAGTGCTTCATGCCGCTCACCATCGGCGGCGGCGTGCGCACTGTGGATGACGTGCGCAATCTGCTGCTGGCGGGCGCCGACAAGGTCTCGTTCAACTCCGCCGCCGTGGCCGACCCCGATTGCATCGCGCGCGCCGCCGACAAGTTCGGCAGCCAGTGCATCGTCTGCGCCATCGACGCCAAGACAGTGGCGCCTGGAAAGTGGGAAATCTTCACCCATGGCGGCCGCAAAGCCACCGGTATCGACGCCGTGGCCTTCGCCAAAACGGTCGTTGCCAAAGGTGCTGGTGAGATCCTGCTGACCTCGATGGACCGCGACGGCACGAAGGCGGGCTTCAACCTGCCCCTGACCCGCGCCGTCAGCGATGCGGTCAACGTCCCTGTCATCGCCTCGGGAGGCGTCGGCACGCTCGACCACCTTGTCGAAGGTGTCACCGAGGGCGGCGCGTCGGCCGTGCTCGCCGCCTCAATCTTCCACTTCGGCACCTATACAATCGGCGAGGCCAAGGCCCACATGGCCGCCGCCGGTATCCCAATGAGGCTGACATGAGCATCCAAGACCTGGCCGCCACCATCGAAGCCCGCAAATCCGCAGACCCCGACAGTTCGTGGACCGCCAAACTCCTCGCCAAGGGCCCGGAAAAATGCGCGGAAAAGTTCGGGGAAGAGGCCATCGAGGCCATCGTTGAGGCCGTCAAAGGCGACCGCGCAGCCCTCACATCCGAGGCCGCCGACGCTCTCTACCACCTGCTCGTCATGTGCGCCGCCCGCGACGTGAGCCTCGCGGATATCGAGGCAGAACTCGCCCGCCGCAGCGCCCAATCCGGCCTGGCGGAAAAGGCCAGCCGTGGCTGACACGATCTACTTCTACGCCCAGACCGACCCCTACGCCGAATTCTCCAACTTCGCGCCCTTCGGCGTGGAGATGGAGGGCACCTACTGGCGCACCGTCGAGCATTACTTCCAGGCCATGAAGTTTCACGACGCCGATTACCGCGAGCGCATCCGATCCGCCTCCAAACCCAAGGATGCCAAGGCCCTGGGCATGACCCGCGCAGTCCCCCTTCGCGCCGATTGGGAAGAGGTGAAAGACGGCATCATGTACGCCGCTGTCTCACGCAAATTTCGCACCCATGCGGCAGCGCGCGATTTGCTTCTTGGCACCGGCACCGCCCGCATCGTCGAAAATGCGCCGATGGATTACTATTGGGGCGGCGGTCAAGACGGCACGGGCCTCAACAAATTGGGCGAAATCCTCATGCGTGTCCGCGCCGATCTTCGCGCCTGACATCCGCGACTCGAGGGCTGGGTCAAGGATCGGCACAGCCGACCGCGCGCGGCCCGCGCGGCTTGTCCTTGACGCGGCAGCCGACTCGCAGACCACACTCGAACCGGCCTGTTTGATGGCACAGATGCCAGCAAACGGCCTCTCAGCAGGAATCCAACCGTCCCCCGTACGCACTGCCCTCACCATTCCGCGCGACGTCCCGCGCCGTTGGGCCGCTTGCGGCCCAACGGCGCGCGCGGCCCAAAGATCGCCAACATGTCGGCAAAGCCGACTGGCGGTGATCACGGGAGCGCCCGGTCTTCACAGCTTGGACGAAATAATTCCGGTGTTGAACCCGCCCATCCTCAACTCGCCGAACAAACGCTGATACTCGATCTTGGGACAGCGGTTCTGAATCACAATCAGACCCTCCGCTTCCGCCTTTGCAGCAGCCTCCGCATGGGTCACACCGATTTGCATCCAGATCACCTTCGGCCGGACCGCCAGCGCCAGGGCGGCGTCCACAAGATCTGGCACAGCCTCGGGCCGCCGGAAGATATCGACCACATCGAACGGCTCCGGAATGTCGGCCAGATCTGACCTAACCTCCGCCCCAAACAGGGTTTTTCCAGCATGGCCGGGATTGACGGGGATCACATCGTACCCCTTCAGCCTCAGGTAACGCGCCACATAGTGCGACGGTCGCACAGGGTTGGGAGAGACGCCCACACAGGCGAAGGATTTGGAGGTCTTGAGGACCTCGCGGAGCAGATCATCTGAAGGAGTCGTCGTCATAGGCCCCTCATAGCAAACAAAAAAGGCGCCCGCATCGGAAGATCCGGCGGGCGCAGTTTCGGAACGAGGGACAGTGATGGGCGCGCGGGGTTCCGACCCGCGGCGCCTGTTAGTGATATGGGGTCGCCCAATGCCTTGGAAAAGAGGCGCTACAAAAACGTGATCACGCCTGTCTTAGCCAAGAATTGCCGGCCAATTTGCGTCGCCATTCCCAATCGCCTCGGGCAATTCACGCAGCCAACGGCGGCGGATGCGCAGGGAATAGTTCAAGAACAATCGCCCGTCGACGATTGACCAGGCCTCGGGCACCGTGCTCGCCACATAGCCGCGCGCCGCGGCAAAGGCGCAATAGCCGCCAAAGGCAGGCGCATAGGCCTCCGGATCGGCCGCGAACAGGGCGCGGTTTTCGGCATTTGCGAAATGCCACGTGGCCCCGTTCCACTCAAATGCGTGATCCGCGACACCTATGACCGGATCGTCGTCCTCGGCCAGCGAAAAGAACGCAACCGCATCCGCCCCGTCGATGGCGACCCCGCCCTCGGCATAGACGGGCGGCTCCATCGCCAGCGCAGGCGGCGCCAGAAGGATCGCGGTCGAAGCGGTCAACATGGAAAGGGTCGTGCGGCGTGTCAGCATGAGAAGGCTCCCGGTGAAGGCGTCGTTCGCCGTGCAAAATGCCCATGTTTCCGCAAAAGGGAACCCAGGCTGGCGCGTTCGTGAAAATGCGTCAGTCGAAAATATCTTCGATGACATCGAAAGCGTCTTCAAACACGTCCTTCATCACCCGTTTCCATTTGGGTTTATGCTTTTTCTTACGGCGGCTCTTCAGCTCCCGCTCCGGCAGCCCAAACCCATGGGGCGCAGGCCGCTGCGGGGATCGTTTTACCGCACCCCGCTGCTCCGGCGGTTTCAGCCACTTCATCTCGTGGATCGGCGCGCCGCACGCGCCGCAGGCGAGCTCATGACCCTGCCGTGCGGTGAAATTGAGTGTCTGACGCCGCCCGCAATACGAACAGGTCGCGATTTTCGTGTTTTGTGGCATCTGTTACCCCTTCGTCAGGGCATATAGGGCAACAGCCGCCGCATTTGAGACGTTGAGCGATCCGAAATCGCGCGCAAAGGGGATTTTCGCCAGAACATCGCACAATTCCCGTGTCCGTTCCCGCAAGCCCGGGCCTTCGGCGCCCATCACAAGCGCCACGTGCCCTTCGGCGTGGACCTTCGCGACCTCGTGAATATCCTGCGCGCCCTCTTCGGCAAGACCAACCATCCAGAATCCATCGGCCTTGAGCGCCTCCATCGCGTCACCCAGATTGCCGATGCGCGCGTATGGCATCCGCTCCAACGCGCCGGAGGCCGTCTTGGCCAATGCGCCCGTCTCTGGCGCCGAATGCCGCGCGGGTGCCAGCACCGCTGTCGCCCCGAACACCTCAGCCGACCGCAGGATGGCGCCCACATTGTGCGGGTCGCTGACCCGGTCGAGCATCACGACCACAGACCGACCGCCCGTGCCCCGCGCCAAGGCGCGCCAATCCCCCCAATCGAGCGGTTTGACCTCAACAGCTGCCCCCTGATGGACCGAGCCCGGATCAAGCGGCACTGGAAATTTGCGCGGATCGGCCATCTCGGGGTGATCCCCCGCGCGCCAATTGCCTCTGCCAGCTTATCGGCGGCGTTTTTGCTGACCACCAGCCGCAACACCTCGCGGTTGGGATTCGCCAACGCGTCGCGCACCGCGTGCAGTCCGAACAGCCATAGCGTTTCCGCCGCTGCAGCCCGTTTGCCGCGTTCCTTGTCGATCACCCATGTCGGTTTTTTGCCATGTCGCACCCTTAGCGTTGCATGGAGCCTATGCAAAGCCGCATTCCCGCTTGACCCCTCCCGCGCGCATGGATATCCCGCGTCCACGTTTCGCGCACTGCGTCGGAATGGGTGACAGGCCGCAAGGTGTGGCAGGGGACTGTAACTCCCTCGAGGCGACTCACGCCTGGTTCGATTCCAGGGTCACCCACCACCGCCGCATCCTAAGGATGCTGGCGAGAAGCGACAGGGTCGTTTCTGCAAGAAACGGTCCCGAAAGCCCCCGGTTACTGCTTACCACAATTACCCGCCCCGCGACCCCTTGCGCGATTTTGCCTGCAAACGTCGCCCCCTGACCAGAATCGCGCGCGGCCCCGGCGCACCCTCCTTCCATGGACCGCAGACCGGAGCATACCCCATGAAAACCCACGCCCAGGCCGTCGTCATCGGGGGCGGCGTTGTCGGCTGCTCGATCCTCTACCACCTTGCCAAGGCGGGCTGGACCGACGTGGTCCTTTTGGAACGCGATGAGCTGACGTCCGGCTCCACCTGGCACGCGGCGGCCAATATCCATGGCCTCCACGACAGCACGAATATCTCGCGGCTCCAGCACTATACGATGAACTTGTATAAGGAGTTGGAGGAGGAAACCGGCCAATCCTGTGGCGTCTTTCAGCCCGGGTCCCTGTATCTTGCCCAAACCGAAGACCGCGAACATCAGCTGCGCCTGCAAGAGGCCAAGGCGCGCCGCTACGACATGAATTTCCATGAAGTCAGCCGGGATGAGGCCGAACGCCTGCACCCGCTCGTCGACTATGACGGCATCCGCTGCATCATGTTTGAACCCGACGGCGGCAATGTCGACCCATCCGGCGTGACCAACGCCTACGCCCTTGGGGCGCGGCAGCGGGGGGCGGAAATCATCCGCTTTTGCCCTGTCACTGGCACCGAACAACAACCCGACGGCAACTGGATCGTGCGCACGGAAAAAGGTGACATCCGCACGCCTTGGGTCGTGAACGCCGCTGGCCTCTGGGGCCGCGAAGTGGCTGCCATGGCGGGGATTGAACTGCCGCTGATCCCGACTGAGCACCAATATTTCGTGACCGAGACCATCGCCGAGATCGCCGCGATGGAGAGCCGGCTGCCCTCTGTAGCGGACCGAGACGGAGAATATTACCTGCGCCAGGAGGGGCAAGGCCTGCTCGTCGGGGCCTATGAGAAAGACATGCGGTTTTGGGCCGAAGACGGCACGCCGAAAGGCTTTGGGCACGAGCTTTTCGCCGATGATCTGGAACGGATCGAGCCCAACATGATGCGCGCCATCGACCGCGTGCCGGTTGTCGGCACGGCGGGCATCAAGCGCGTCATCAACGGCCCGATGATCTGGTCGCCCGACCTCAAGCGCGCTTTTCGGCCCAGTCCCCGAATTGAAGGGATACTTCTGCTGCAACGGCATCATCCCGGGCTTCTCGCAAAACGGCGGCCTGGGCAAACTCGCTGCCGAATGGATGGTCGAAGGCGAACCATCCCTCGATCTCTTCGGCTGGGACCTCGCGCGCTATGGCCATTGGGCCGGCAAAGCCTTCACCAAGGCCCGCGTCGAAGACCAATACGCTCACCGCTTCAAAATCCATTTCCCTGGCGAAGAACGTGAAGCAGGGCGCCCGGTTCGCATGCGTCCGGCCTATGAAATGCAGTCCGCGATGGGGGCCAAGTTCGGCTTGAACTATGGCTGGGAGCATCCGCTGTTCTTTGACGAAACCACGCCCGACAGCGCCGGTTTTGCGCGCCAACCCTGGTGGGATGTTGTGGGTCGCGAAGCGCGGATGTTGCGCGAGAACGCAGGCATCATCGACATCTCGAACTTCGCCAAATACCGCGTGAAAGGGGCCGGCGCTGAGAAATGGCTGAACGCGCTTTTCCCCAACAAAATGCCCAAAGCTATGGGCCGCTCCTGCCTGACGCCCCTCATCGGGAAACGCGGCGGCGTGGCGGGCGACTTCACGGTTACTCGCCTCGCGGACGACGAATTCTGGATCCTTGGCGGTGGGGCTGCGGAACGCTTCCACCAACGCTTCTTCAGGGCCATCCCCCTGCCCGAAGGCACAACCTTCGACAGCCTGACCGAGGCCACCTGCGGCTTCAATACCGCTGGTCCCCAGGCACGCAACCTATTGCAACGCCTCACAAATGCGGACCTTTCCAACGACGCCTTCCCCTTCTTTAGGTCTCAGCGCATCACCGTTGCGGGCGTCGATTGCGTGGCCATCCGCGTTTCCTTCACCGGCGACCTGGGATGGGAGTTGCACTGCGCCGAGGGCGATCAGGTTGCACTCTACACCGCGCTGATCGATGCAGGAAAAGCCGTCAACGCAGGGCCAGTCGGCTCCCGCGCGCTGATGTCCTTGCGGCTTGAGAAAGGCTATGGCTCATGGGGTCGGGACTATTCACCGGAATACTGGCCCCAGGAAAGCGGTTTGGCCGGCCTGATGAAGACGGACAAGAATTTTCTGAACAAAGACAGTTGGTTGAAGATCAAGGACAAAGCCCCCCGCGAAACGATGGTTCTGCTTTCGATCGATGCAAAGACCGCGGATGCCAGCGGGGGAGAGCCGGTTTTTCTTCCCGACGGCACGCCCATCGGACAGGTCTCGTCCGGGGCCTACGGATACAGCGTGTCCCAATCACTGGCGCTGGCCTATATCAAGACGGCATCCGCAGATCCGGGCGACATGGTTCATGTGGCTATCCTCGGCCAACCGCACGAAGCGCGCATTCTGCACGAGTCCCCCTTTGATCCGTCTGGCAAGCGATTGCGGGATGTCTCGTACGCAATGGCCCCGTAAACCCATTGGAACGCTGCCCGTGATACCGCTATAGTCGGAAAAAATAATGAGCAGCGGACCACCATAATGGCGAAAAAGCCAAAGACGCCCCCATTCAACGTCATGATCGTTGGCCAAAACGGTCGGCTTCAATACGAAGCAGCCCTCTTCGCCGCGTCGTTCCGGGCCGCAAACCCAAAGTTTCCGGGCCGTCTATTCGTCGCCGAACCTCAACCCAACCACCGCTGGTCCAAGGATCCGCGCATGGGGGACAACGCCGTCCGTGGACTGCTGGAAGAGCTTGGGGCTGAGATTATTCCGTTCGAGAACAATCACTTCGGTGAATACTATCCCTACGGCAACAAGATCGAAGCGCTCAAGGCCCTGCCCAAGGGTGAGCCTTTCGTCTTCTTCGATACCGATACGCTGGTGATGGATGATCTCACCAAAGTGCCCTTCGACTTTGAAAGGCCTTCGGCCAGTCTGCGCGTGGAAGGCACCTGGCCGAAGATCGAGCTTTATGGGCCCGGCTACACCGCCACCTGGAAATCTCTCTACGACCAATTTGGGCTGGATTTCGAAAGCTCATTGGATACGGACCAACCCGAGGAATACTGGCGCCGCCACCTCTACTTCAACGCTGGGTTCTTCTACTACAAATGCCCGCACGAATTCGGGCAACGCTTCGCCGAATACGCCACCACGATCCGCGACAACGGACCGGAGGAAATCGTCTGCCAGGTCCTCGACCCCTGGCTCGATCAAGTCGCACTTCCCCTTGTGATCCACTCCTTCGGGGGCGGTCGGGATGCGTTGGAGCCAGGCTGGCTGGACGGCCAAACCACCTGCCACTACCGCGTTCTGCCGCTTCTTTATGCAAGGGAAGAGCAGCGGGTTGTCGACGTGTTGGAGGAGGTCTCGGCCCCCAACAAGATCAAGAAAGTCTTAAAGAACTACGACCCCATGAAGCGGATGATCTATCAGGGGAAAGGCCAAAAAGCCCGGGCGCTGTTTGATCGCGCGAACCTTCCGCGCCGGGAACAGGCGATCAGAAACACCCTGAAGCGTGAGAAGCTCTGGCTGCGCTAACCTGCTTCGGGCAGAACTGCCGTGACCTCGATCTCTATCGTATCCATCGGATCAATGAGCTTTGCTTCGATGACCGTAGCCGCAGGCGGGTTCTCTCCGAACGCCTCTCTCAGAAGCGGCCAGCAGGATTCGAACTCCCGGATATCCGCCATGTAATAGACGACGCGCACGACATGCGCGAAATCAGTGCCCGCCTCTTCCAAGGCCCGCTTGATCACGCGAAGGGCCGATGCACATTGCCCCGGCGTGTCTGTCGGCATGTCATCTGAATGGGCGCAGCATCCGGCAACATGCACCATGCCGCCCGCCACAACGGCGCGGCAATAGCCAACCCTTTCTTCGAAAGGACCACCGGAATGGATACGCCGGATCACCCTGCGCTTGCCGGTTCTTCCTTGGCCTTATCGGAATAGACCATCATCGGCTGGGTATCGGAGTTTACGGCGTCATCGTTGACGACAACCTCTTCTACGCCTTCCGCACCCGGCAGATCGAACATCGTATCCAGCAGGATATCTTCCATGATCGACCGCAGGCCGCGCGCGCCGGTTTTGCGCTCGATCGCACGCTTGGCAATCGCGCTCAGCGCATCCTCGGTGAAGGTCAGTTGCACATCTTCCAGCTCGAACAGGCGCTGGTATTGCTTGACCAGGGCGTTCTTGGGCTGGGTCAGGATGGTAACAAGGGCATCCTCGTCCAGATCTTCCAGCGTCGCGATAACCGGCAAGCGGCCCACGAATTCCGGGATCAGGCCGAACTTCAGCAGGTCTTCCGGCTCCAGATCCTTGAAATATTCGCCCACGGACTTGCTTTCCGGGTCGCGCACATCGGCACCAAAGCCCATGGCCGAACCCTTGCCGCGCTGCGCGATGATCTTGTCGAGCCCCGCAAACGCGCCGCCACAGATGAACAGGATGTTCGTCGTGTCGACTTGCAGGAATTCCTGCTGCGGATGCTTGCGGCCACCTTGCGGCGGAACGCTTGCCACCGTGCCTTCCATGATCTTCAGAAGCGCCTGCTGCACGCCCTCCCCGAAACATCGCGGGTGATCGAGGGGTTGTCGGACTTGCGCGTGATCTTGTCGACCTCGTCGATATAAACGATGCCGCGCTGTGCACGGTCGACATTGTATTCCGACGCCTGCAACAGCTTGAGGATGATGTTTTCGACATCCTCACCCACATAGCCCGCTTCGGTCAGCGTGGTGGCGTCTGCCATTGTAAACGGCACATCCAGAATGCGCGCCAGCGTCTGCGCCAGCAGCGTCTTGCCGCAGCCCGTGGGGCCAATCAGCAGGATGTTTGATTTCGCCAGCTCGATCTCGGACTTTCCGGAATGGTTCAGGCGTTTGTAGTGGTTGTGCACGGCAACCGACAAAACGCGTTTCGCGTGCGCCTGGCCGATCACGTAATCGTCCAGAACACCGCAGATCTCTTTCGGCGAGGGCACCCCATCGTCGGATTTCAGACCCGCCGATTTCGTTTCTTCGCGGATGATATCCATGCACAATTCAACGCATTCATCGCAGATGAATACGGTTGGGCCTGCAATCAGTTTGCGGACCTCGTGCTGGCTTTTTCCACAGAACGAACAGTACAGCGTGTTCTTGGAGTCGTTGCCGGAATTACTTGCCATCTCGTCTACCTTGTGCGGTCCGTCGGGGGCAGAATGGCCCCCTCAGGGTCGGTGCTGGACCCGAGTTTGCGCCAGCCTAGAACAGCGCTGCCCGGGCCACAATCGCAAATTCCGGAACAATCACGCACCGTTTGACACGGTTGCGCGAGGGCCTCAGCCCTCGTCCGATGACCGGTTTTCAACGATCTCGTCGATATGGCCCCATGCCTTCGCTTCTTCTGGAGACATGAAATTATCACGCTCCAGCGCCTCAAAGATATCTTCTGCACTTTGACCGGTGTGTTTTTCGTAAATACCGATCAATTTATCTTTGATCTTCTGCGTTTCTTGCGCGTGGATCATGATATCGGTCGCCTGGCCCTGATAGCCGCCAGAGGGCTGGTGCACCATGATCCGGCTGTTGGGAAGGGAGAAGCGCATATCTTTCGCCCCGCCCACCGACAGGATCGAACCCATCGAGGCCGCCTGCCCCACCACCAGCGTCGACACCGCCGGTTTGATGTATTGCATCGTGTCGTAGATCGACAAACCGGACGTCACAACGCCGCCGGGAGAGTTGATGTACATGCTGATTTCCTTGGACGGATTTTCCGCCTCAAGGTGCAGAAGCTGCGCCACGATCAGGTGGCTCATGCCGTCATGGATGGGGCCGTTGACGAAAATGATACGTTCTTTCAGCAGACGGCTGAAAATATCATAGGCGCGTTCGCCGCGGCTGGTCTGTTCCACGACCATGGGAACAAGGTTGTTATACGTCTCAATGGGATCTTGCATCGCGCCTGCCTCTCGAATTCATCGCGGTACGGTCCTTGAGTCTTATGTCTGCCCATGGGGGCCTGCAAGGGCAGGTCCTGTCGAATTCGTATCGGTTGATTATCCGGGTCTTAGGAATATCTCGCCCTCGCATGACCGATCCGTTCCCCCCGACCCGACTTGAAGCGCTCGCCCGCCTGTCCGATTTTGTCCCCAAATCGGGCCGCGATTATGCGGCGAAGCGCAATTACGACTTGCCCGATCAGGGCCATCCCCATGTCAGCCGGCTTTCCCCCTACCTCCGCCACAGGCTCCTGACGGAGCAGGAGGTGATCCAAGCCATCTTGGGACGCTATTCCTTGGGAACGGCCGAAAAGTTTGTTCAGGAGGTTTGCTGGCGCACCTACTGGAAAGGCTGGTTGGAGCTGAGGCCAGGCGTTTGGGCAGACTATGCCAATTCTCTCAATGCGTTGCAGGTCGATCCTCAAGTCGCGGCAGCTGAGACCGGCGAAACAGATATCGACGCCTTCAATGCTTGGGCCCGCGAGCTGGTAGAGACCGGGTATCTCCACAACCACGCCCGGATGTGGTTCGCCTCAATCTGGATTTTCACGCTGGGGCTGCCCTGGCAGGCGGGCGCAGATTTCTTCATGCGTCACTTGCTCGATGGTGATCCCGCGTCCAATACGCTCAGCTGGCGCTGGGTGGCCGGCCTACAGACCCATGGAAAACACTACATCGCACGGTCTTCGAACATCTCTAAGTACACCGAAGGCCGCCACAACCCGGAATGGCGGTTGAACACTCAGGCCGATCCCCTGTCCGGGCAACCCCACCCCGAACGCCGCCCGCTGCGCGATGTGGGTGAGGTAAAAGCCGGTCTGCGGACGGGCGTCCTTCTGCATGAAGATGACCTGTCACCTGGCTATCTGCTCGATGTACTGCCCACCGCGCCTGTGGCTTGTGCGGCTTTGCTATCTCCATCACGCAGATCGCCACGCACCGTGAGTGAGAAAGTCATCGCATATGTCGATGCCGCGGCGACAGATGCGTTGGAACGGTGGCAAGGCAGGCTTGGCACACGCGGACCGGTCACTCATTCCGTTGGCGAGATCGTAGAATGGGTCAAATCGGAAGGCTTGGAACAAGTGGTCGCTCCATTTGCCACCGTCGGCCCTGCCGCTTCGACCTTGAGGAGTTTGCGCAAACGCCTTGGCGCGGACGGGATTTCGTTGGTGGAATGCCGCCGCACTTGGGACAGCGCCGCTTGGCCCCACGCGACACACGGATTTTTCCGATTCAAGAAGGCCATTCCTGAGCTTGTCGCAGACTTCGCGTGACATAAGGGGATGAAGGTTCGAAAAGAGTAATAAAAGCGGATTCTGGGCGCAGATTGCCCTCACAAAATCTCATTTCCGCAACATCTGCCCGCTCAACCGACGACCAAATCGCCCTTGCGATAGCGAAAAACACCGGTTCCTGTCGCAATCAACTCCCCCAAATCGTCCTTTACTTCGCCCTCGGCGAAATAGGTCGACTTGCCCCCGCCCGTTTTGCGTGCTGTTGCAATCAAGCGGGTGCCCTTGGGTCGGGAAATGAAATTGATTGTCAGCGAAAGGGTCAGTGCCATCTGCTTGCGGTCCGGGTCGCCCGTGAAACAGCCCGCATAGCCCATCGCCGTGTCAAGTAAGGTCGCATGCACCCCGCCATGGGGAAGGCCTTGCCGGTTCTCCAGATGCGTCAGCAGCGGTTGTTCGATGGTCGCCGCCCCTTCGGACCAGTCCATCAAACGGTAGCCCAGATGCCGTTGAAGTGGATAAAATGGCTCCTCTAAGTCCGGCGGAACACTCATCCCAAAGCCTCCAATCCCGCGGCAGCGTATAGCGGCACGAAAGCGCCCAGTTTTCGGCCCCGTTCCGGGTCAGACGCGTTGCCGTCCAGCGCCCGTTTTGCCACGCCCTGCAAGATCGCCCCCATGCGAAAGAAGCAAAACGCGACGTAGAAGCCGAAATTCTCAATCGCCCCGATGCCCATCCGCGCACAGTAATCCGCAACGAATTCCTCATCAGAAACAAGGCCTTGCGCCGCACGATCCACCCCGCGCAAGCCCCGCCCCTGATCACCGGGCGGCATCTGCCACTGCATGATCACTGCCGCCAGATCGGCAAACGGATGGCCAAGCGTCGACAATTCCCAATCCAAAACCGCCCGCACTTCGGGCGCATCCGTATCAAACATCAAGTTGTCGATCCGGTAGTCGCCGTGCACCAACGTCACCCGGCCATCATCCTCAGGGCAGGCTCGGTCCAAAGCTTCAATCAACCGGTCCATGGCCGCGATCTCGCCGGTTTCGCTGGCGCGGTACTGCCCGGACCAGCGATCAATCTGGCGGCGGAAATAGTTCCCCGTAGGCCCATAATCCGACAGGCCCGTTTGCTCCAGATCCACGCTGTGGATCGCTGCAAGAACGCGCCCCATCTCTTTGATAAAACTCCGTCTTTCCGGTTGCGTGATGCTGTCCAGGCGCGGGTCATCAAAGACCCGGCCCGCGATGTTTTCTATTACGTAGAACGACGATCCGATCACCGCCTTGTCCTCGCACAGCGCATAAACCTCCGCCACAGGCACGTCCGAGCCCGCCAGCGCTTTCTGCACCCGGAATTCGCGGTCCACGGCATGGGCGGATTTCAACAGCTTTCCGGGCGGTTTCCGGCGCACCACTACCGACCGTGACGCGCCTTTCACCAAAAAGGTCGGGTTGGATTGTCCGCCGGAGAATTTCTCTGCCTCAAAAGGCCCTTGCAGCCCGAGGTTCAAGTTCAGCCAAGGGCCGAGCCGGGCAAGATCAAGCCCGCTCATGGCGCGTCGTTCGAGAACTTGCGCAGCTCCGCCCGTGCCACCTGCCGCCTGTGCACCGCATCGGGTCCATCTGCCAGGCGTAACGTGCGCAAGTCGCAGTAAAGCCGCGCCAATGGCGTGTCCTGGCTTAGCCCCGTCGCTCCGAACATCTGCATTGCCTCGTCCACGACCTTGAGCGCCATCAACGGCGCCACGACCTTCACCTTAGAGATCCAGGGCTGTGCCGCACGCACGCCCGCATGGTCCATCATCCACGCCGCTTTCAGGCACAACAAGCGCGTCATTTCGATCTCCATTCGCGCATTGGCGATGATGTCGTAGTTCGCCCCCAGATCGACCAAGCGCTTGCCGAATGCCTCGCGCGAAAGGCCCCGTTTCACCATCAATTCAAGGGCATATTCCGCCCGCCCAATCGCGCGCATACAATGGTGGATCCGCCCAGGCCCAAGTCGCCCTTGCGCCACCTCGAACCCGCGCCCTTCGCCCAGAACAACCGCGTCGGCGGGCACCCGGACATCCGTAAACCGGATATGCATATGCCCGTGCGGTGCGTCGTCATGGCCGAACACCTCCATCGGCCGCAACTTTTCGATCCCGCGACTGTCCGCAGGAACCAGCAGCATCGTGTGCCGCGCATGTTTCGGGCCATCCGGATCGGTGCAGGCCATTACGATATACAGCGCGCAACGCGGGTCCCCTGCCCCAGTTGCCCAATATTTCTCGCCGTTTAGGATATAGTCTTCACCCTGCCGTTCGCATTTTAACGAAATCTGCGTAGCATCGGAGGAGGCGACCTGCGGCTCCGTCATCAGATAGGCCGACCGGCTCTTGCCCTCCATCAAATCCGGTAACCACCGCGCCTTTTGCGCGTCGGTCCCGTAGCGCTCCAACACCTCCATGTTGCCCGTATCCGGCGCGTTGCAGTTGAAGATTTCCGGCGCGATGGACACCGCGCCCATTTCCTCGGCCAAGTAGGCATATTCGACCGTGCTCAGCCCATAACCTTCCTCTGAATCCGTCAGCCAGAAATTCCAAAGCCCCTGCGCGCGGGCCTTTTCTTTCAAAGACTTAAGGATCTCCACCTGCCGGTCCGTCATGGCAAACCGGTCGCCTGATGGGTGCTTGCCCACCTCCGCGTGATACTCGGCATCCAGCGGCGCAATCTCATCGCGCACCATGCGGCGCACGGCCTCGACCAGCGGCTTCACCCGCTCCGAAACACCCAGGTCCATCTACAATCCCTCCCGTGCGGCGACATATTCCCGCTCCAACCGATCTACGAACTCGGCCACCGGCTCCACTGCTTTCACCGCGCCAATCCCCTGGCCAGAGCCCCAGATCTGGCTCCATGCCTTGGGCTTGGCCGAGCCTTTGCCGAAATCCATTGACCGCGCATCCGCCCCGGAAGCGCATCGGGGTCGAGCCCCGCTGCCGCAATGGACGGCTTTAAGTAGTTCCCGGAAACCCCTGTGAACAAAGAAGATGTCACGATGTCCTCCGCCCCACCGTCCACAATCATCTGTTTGTAATCCGTCACGGCATTCGCCTCAGCCGTGGCGATGAAGGGCGAGCCGATATAGGCCAGATCTGCCCCCATCGCGCGCGCCGCCAACACCGCGCCGCCCGTGGCAATTGACCCGCTCAAAAGCAGCGGCCCTTCAAACCATTCCCGAATTTCCTGCACCAGGGCAAAGGGCGATTGCGGCCCGGCATGACCACCCGCACCAGCGGCCACTGCGATCAACCCATCCGCGCCCTTGTCGACCGCTTTTTTGGCAAACGTGTTGTTGATTACGTCATGCAACGCGATGCCGCCGCACGAATGCGCGGCCTCGTTCACCTCCACCCGTGCACCAAGCGATGTGATCCAGATCGGCACCTTCCACTTCGCGCAAATCTCAAGATCGCGCTCCAGCCGCGTGTTCGACCGATGCACAATCTGATTGACGGCAAAGGGCGCGGCAGGCCGGTCAGGATTTGCCTGGTTCCACGCATCCAACGCCTCGGTGATCCGCTGCAGCCAGGCCTCCAGCATGATCGGCTCGCCGTCCGCCTCCCGCGCATTCAGCGCCGGGAAAGAGCCCACGATTCCCGCGCAGCATTGCGCAATAACCAAGTCCGGGCCTGACACGATGAACATCGGGCTGCCCACCACCGGAAGGCGCAAACCGCTCAAAACCTTGGGTAATTCTCTACCAGCCATTGTGTCTGCCTCTCCCTGCCCAAACGCTAGCCCGCCCAAGGGGGCGCGGCAAGGCACCGCCCTTGCCAATCCTGCGTCCCAGCCCCAGACTCCACGAAACACGACACGAGGAGAGACCAGATGCCCGACGGTCAGACGCGCCACACCGGACCTTCCCTTGCCCCGTTCGATTGGGCGGATCCCTTCCACCTGCAGAGCCAGCTAACGGAAGAAGAACGCATGGTCGCCGAAAGTGCGGCCACTTTCGCGCAAGACAAGCTGCTACCGCGCGTGACCGACGCTTATCTGGAAGAACATGTCACGCCCGAGGTCTTTGCAGAGATGGGCGAAATGGGCCTGCTCGGCACCACAATCCCGGAGGAATATGGCGGCCTCGGCGCGGGCTATGTCACCTACGGCCTCGTCGCGCGTGAGGTTGAGCGTGTCGACAGCGGCTATCGCTCGATGATGTCGGTGCAGAGCTCGCTCGTGATGTATCCGATCCATGCCTATGGGTCCGAGGAACAGCGCCAGAAATACCTGCCTGGCCTCGCTGCGGGCACAAAAATCGGCTGTTTCGGCCTGACAGAACCCGATGCGGGCTCCGATCCCGCGGGCATGAAGACGAATGCCAAGAAGACTAATGGCGGCTACGTCATCAACGGCGCCAAGATGTGGATCTCCAACTCTCCCATCGCCGATGTCTTCGTTGTCTGGGCCAAGTCCGAAGCCCATGGCGGCAAGATCCGTGGGTTCATCCTTGAGAAGGGCATGACAGGCCTCTCCGCCCCCAAGATCGGCGGCAAACTCTCCCTCCGCGCCTCCGTCACGGGCGAAATCGTGATGGACAATGTCGAGGTTGGCGACGATGCGCTTCTGCCCGGCGTCGAGGGCCTGAAAGGTCCGTTTGGCTGCCTCAACCGCGCGCGCTACGGCATCGCCTGGGGCACCATGGGCGCGGCTGAGGATTGCTGGCACCGCGCCCGCCAATACGGCCTCGACCGCACGCAATTCGGCCGCCCGCTGGCGCAAACCCAGCTTTTCCAAAAGAAACTCGCCGACATGCAGACCGAAATCACCCTCGGCCTCCAAGCCGCCCTGCGTGTGGGCCGCCTGATGGATGACGGCGCCGCGGCCCCGGAAATGATTTCCCTCATCAAACGAAACAATTGCGGCAAGGCTCTGGATATCGCGCGTCAGGCCCGCGACATGCATGGCGGTAACGGGATCATGGCCGAATACCATGTCATGCGGCACGCCCAGAACCTGGAGACGGTCAACACCTATGAAGGCACGCATGATGTCCACGCCCTGATCCTTGGGCGCGCACAAACTGGCCTGCAGGCCTTTTTCTGAGGACGAATTGACACGCATCAAGGCGCTTAACCTGCGCCTTGATTATCCTTCTTCGAAAGCAAACGAAGGAGGAAAGCAGATGTCAGACCCGAAATTCGAAATCACCCGCGAAGGCCCAAACAGCCTGCGCATAGCCATTGCAGGCCAGATCGACGCGGCCCTGATGGAGGTCGCGCTGCAGCAGATGTCGACCGAGATGGAGGGCATGGCCCATGGCGATGTCCTGATCATCGACGAGGGCGCGGAATGGCCGACCGTGGGCGCCATCGGGGTCGAGCTGCGGCATTGGCCGCAGATGATGGCCATGCTCCACCAACTCGACCGCGCGGCGCTGGTCAGCCATAACGCCTTCTTCCGCAACGCGGCTGCGATCGAATCCGCGTTGATCCCCGGCTATGAGATCCGCAGCTTCAACGACGAAGCCAGTGCGCGCGAATGGCTGAACAAGGCCCCTGCAACAGCCTAGCGCGCCTCCGGGGCGCTCGGCTGCGGTGGGTTGGGCTTCGGCGGATTTGGCACCGGCGCTTTTGGTGCGGCGGCCACGGCATCCCCCTCAGTGATTTTGTCAGCCGCAACTGGCTTGGCGTCCGCCTCGGCTGGCACCACCGCTTCCTCATCCGCCTCCGGTGCTGGCAAAGCCAGCGCCTCATCTGCAAATTGCTCCGGCTCCTCCAACTCGATCCGCCCAGTTGCAGGGTCCAACGTTACCTTTGGCTTTGTGGGCAAGCTGTCGATCAACGCGTTCAGGTCCGTCGTCAGCCGCTTGAACTGCTCCCGATCCGTCTCCGGTACAGCCTCTTCGGAAACTTTCTTTCCACCAAACAGGAACTTGAACATCTCTTACCTCAATGTTGATCGTTTCCATCTGCCTACCCCATGCGGCAGCGCAGCAAAACCCAGATGGGGCGGGGAATAATGATCGGCAAGGCCCTGCTTGGCATTACCCGTCCAAGCAGGCACAAAGGCCTTCAAACCGGGAGGGGCCCATGAAGATCGCGACCTTCAACATCAATGGCGTCAAGGCACGGATCGCCGCGCTCAGCGATTGGCTGGACGCCGCGCAACCTGACGTCGCGCTCTTGCAGGAGATCAAATCGGTGGATGAAGGCTTCCCGCGCGAGCTCTTTGAGGACAAAGGCTATAACGTCGAAACCCACGGTCAAAAGGGCTTCAATGGCGTGGCGATCCTGTCGAAACTGCCGCTGGAAGACGTGAGCCGCGGCCTGCCCGGCGATGACAGCGACGAACAGGCCCGCTGGATCGAGGCCACCGTCATGGGCGACACCCATCCCGTTCGCCTCTGCGGCCTCTACCTGCCCAACGGCAACCCCGTGCCGGGCCCGAAATACGACTACAAACTGGCCTGGATGGAGCGGCTCCATGCCCATGCCGCCGATATGATGGCGCAGGAAATCCCCTTCGTCATGGCAGGCGATTACAACATTATCCCACAGGACGAAGACGCGGCCCGCCCGGAGGTCTGGCAGGAAGATGCGCTTGCCCGCCCGGAAAGCCGCGCCGCCTTTCGCCGCCTCCTGAGCCTCGGCCTGACCGAAGCCTTCCGCGCCCGCAACCAGGCGCCGGGCCTCTATTCCTTCTGGGATTATCAGGCCGGCGCATGGGACCGAAACGACGGCATCCGCATCGACCATCACCTGCTCAGCCCGGAAGCGGCAGACCTGCTTCAGGATTGCTGGATCGAAAAGGACGTGCGCGGCCGCGAAAAGCCGTCGGACCACGTCCCGGTCTGGATCGACCTCGCCGCATAATGCGCGTTACGGGACGGCGGGAGGGGCGATGGCGTCAGCCGAGCGTCTGCCGCGCGGCCCCTACAATCCGTTCAACGGCACCTTCAGAACCGGGCGCCCGTCGCCATCTGTTGGAATATCGCCTGCGCGCATATTCACCTGAAGCGAGGGGATGATCAGTTTGGGCATGGCCAACGTCGCATCCCGCTCTTCGCGCACCCGGATGAACTCTTCACGCGACGTGCCACCGGCAAGGTGAATGTTGCGCTCCCGCTCTTCGGCCACAGTCGTCTCCCACGCAATCGCACGTCCTCCGGGCCCGTAATCATGGCAGATGAACAGCCGCATCTCGTCCGGCAGGCTCAGAACCTTCTGGATCGAGTCGTACAATTCCCCAGCATCGCCACCTGGGAAATCGCACCGGGCCGAGCCTCCGTCGGGCATGAACAGCGTGTCGCCAACAAAGGCCGCATCCCCTGCAACGTGGACCATGCACGCAGGCGTATGGCCGGGTGTGGCCATCGCAAAACAGGTCATGCCGCCAACCTCGTACGTGTCGCCATCCTTGAACAGCGCATCAAATTGCGATCCGTCGCGTTGGAACTCCGTGCCCTCGTTGAAGACCTTCCCAAAGACCTCCTGCACTTGCGTGATCTTCTCGCCGATCCCAATCTTGCCGCCCAGTTTCTCCTGCAGGTAGGGCGCCGCTGACAGGTGATCTGCATGGACATGGGTTTCGATCAGCCATTCGACCTCCAAGCCGTTCTCTTGCACGAACGCGATGATCTCATCGGCGCTGTCATAGCTGATCCGTCCCGCCGCATAGTCGATATCCAGAACCGTATCGATCACTGCACAGGCCGGGCTATCGGGGTCCTGCACCACGTAAGAGATCGTATTGGTCGCCTCGTCGAAGAACCCCGTCACTTTCGGATGCACGTTCATGTCAACCGGATAAGCCATTCTCTCACCTCCTCAAGCAGACGCGCGGCGTGCCAACAGGCCAGGCCCCAAACGTGCGACAAGGATACCCGCCACAAGCGCCCCCGTGAAGAGCCACACCGACGCATCAAATGCGCCCAGGACTGGCAGGGCACCTCCGGGGCAGAACCCGGCAATCCCCCAGCCCACGCCGAACGTGGTGGCACCCAGCACCAATCGCCGGTCGATCTGCTTGGCAACCGGCAAATGGAAATTCACGTCAAACAGGGGCCGCGCACGTGGGACGGCCACGCGGTAGCCCACCAGGGTTACGGCCAGGGCGCCGCCCATCACAAAGATCAGGCTTGGGTCCCATGTGCCCGCGATATCGAAGAAATTCACCACCTTGGCCGGGTTTCCCATGCCTGAGATGACGATGCCAAGGCCGAACAAGGCCCCGATCAGAAAGATCAAGATCAACCGCATGGCTCAGCCCCCCACCACATGGCGCACGACGTAGACGGTGGCGAAACACGCCACCATGAACACCCCCGTCGCCACGATGGAGCGGACGGAGAACCGTGCGATCCCGCACACCCCGTGGCCAGAGGTACAGCCACCGCCAAAGGTCACGCCAAGACCGACAAGAAAGCCGCCAACCAAAAGCATCGGCGTGCTGACTGGCACGGTGATTTCCGGCCAATCGCCTGTTCCAAGCAGATACAGCGCAGGCGCCGTGACCATGCCCGCAATCATCACCCAGCGCCAAAGCCCATCGTCGCGGTCCTCCGGCAACAGCGCGCCCGCCAAAATGCCGGTGGCCCCCATGACGCGGCCCGCCACGGCCATCAGCAACACCGCCGCCAACCCGATCATCGCACCGCCGGCCAGCGACGCCCAGGGCGTGAATTCCGTTTCCATGACATGTCCCTTCTTTGTCCCTTGCCGGATTTAATCACCATGCAGCCCATCGCCAAGCCCGCTGGACATTTCGAAATCCGTCCATACTCTTCCACCCATCAGCAACGACTGACGTGACTGACCCCAGACACGGGGACCAACCGGGAGAAGACAATGATGAACCGTTTCACCGCCTTCAGCGCGGCCCTTCTGGCCACGACTGCCCTGACGGCCACAACTTCGAATGCCGAGACCTTGCGATGGGCCCGCGCGGCCGAGGCCCTCACGCTCGATCCGCATTCCCAGAACGAGGGCCCGACCACGACCCTCATGCACCAGATTTATGAGCCGCTCGTCCTCAACGACATGACCGGTGCCATGGTCCCCACCCTTGCCACCTCGTGGGAGCCATCGGCCGACAACCCGAACGTCTGGGTCTTCCAGATCCGCGAAGGCGTGACATTCCACGGCGGCGAAACGTTTGATGCGTCGGACGTAGTATTCTCGCTAAACCGCGCGATGCAGGAGACGTCGAACTTCAAGGAACTCCTCTCCGGCGTCGTCGAAGTCCGCGCCACGGGCGACTACACGGTTGAGATCGAAACCGACGGCCCGAACCCGCTTTTGCCCAACAACCTGACCAACATCATGATGATGGATGAGGGCTGGACGACCGAAAATGGCTCCGAAAACGTGCAGGATTATGCAGGTGGTGAAGACACCTTCGCAGCCCGCAACGTCAACGGAACAGGGCCTTTCATCCTTGAAAGCCGCACGCCCGATACCGAAACCGTCCTGAACCGCAACGACGGCTATTGGGGCGCGGATGAATATCCGATGGACATCACCCAGATCGTCTTCACGCCGATCCAGAACCCCGCCACCCGTCTGGCCGCGTTCCTTGGTGGTGAAGTGGACTTCATCCAGGACGTGCCCGTCCAAGACCTTGAACGTGTGGAAGCCGCCGATGGCATCGGCCTGCTCTCCGGGCCCCAGAACCGCGTGATCTTCTTCGGAATGAACGTGGGCGACGACGACCTGACGCTTGATGATGTCGAGGGCGAAAACCCGCTCGCCAACCCGCTGGTGCGCCAGGCGATGAACATGGCCATCAACCGCGAAGCGATCCAACAGATCGTCATGCGCGGCCAGTCGGCCCCCGCCGGTGTTCTGTCGCCCCCGCCGGTCAACGGCTGGACGGCTGAGTTGGACGAATACCCCGCCTATGACATCGACGCTGCCCGCGCCCTGATGGCAGAGGCTGGCTATCCGGACGGCTTCACCATTCAGCTCGACTGTCCCAACGATCGCTACATCAACGACGAAGCGATCTGTCAGGCCGCCGTGGGCATGTTCGCGCAGCTCGGCATTACCGTGAACCTATCGGCCCTGCCGCGTGCGCAGCACTTCCCGCTGATCGCTAACCTGGAGACCGATTTCTACCTCCTCGGCTGGGGCGTTCCGACCTATGACGCGGAGTATATCTTTAACTTCCTCTATCACGGTCGCTCCGAAGGCCGTGGCTCGTGGAACGGCACGCGCTTCGACAATCCTGAGATGAACGAGATGATCGTCTCGCTGTCGTCCGAAACGGACCTCGACGTGCGCAACCAGACCATCGCGGACCTGTTTGCCATGTCCGAGGAAGAGCTGATCTATTTGCCGATCCATAACCAGGTCCTGAACTGGGGCATCTCGGATGCCTGGTCCTCGGAAGTGGATGCGGACGATCAGGTCCTGTTCAAGTATTTTGAGCTGAACTAAGGCGCACGCCTTACCCAAACAGAACGCCCGGCGATGCAAATCGCCGGGCTTTTTCTTTGCTCCCGCCGCCACACGTACGCCACGCGGGCTATACACCGCCCACAAAACGCACTAGGGCCACGGCTTCCCCGGCATTTGGTGATCCATGCAAGACTTTTCCGGCGTTCCAAAGACGCTCTCCACAGCGCTTGAAAAAGGGCTATACCGGCCTGACCCCTGTTCAAGAGGCGGTCTCGGACCCTGCCCTTTCGGGGATCGACCTGTTGGTCTCTGCGCAAACCGGGTCCGGCAAGACCGTGGGCTTCGGGCTTGCAATGGCGGGCGACATCCTCGACGGGGAAGGCCGCTTCGGTCCCGCCGCAACGCCGCTGGCGCTCGTCATCGCCCCCACGCGTGAACTCGCCATGCAGGTCCGCCGCGAATTCGACTGGCTCTATGCCGAAGCCGGGATCGTCACCGCCTCCGCCGTGGGCGGCATGGACACGCGCACCGAACGCCGCGCGCTGGAACGGGGCGCGCACGTGGTGGTTGCCACGCCGGGACGCCTGCGCGACCACGCCATGCGGGGTGTGATCGACCTATCCGACCTGCGCACCGTCGTGCTCGATGAAGCCGATGAAATGCTCGATATGGGCTTTGCCGAGGATCTGGAATTCATCCTCGATCAAACCCCCGCCGACCGGCGCACCTTGATGTTCTCGGCGACCGTGCCCCACGGCATCACGAAACTCGCCCAGACGCACCAGAAGGACAACGCGCAGCGCCTCAAGATCGGCAGCGCCGATACACAGCACACCGATATCGCCTATCGCGCCCTGGAAGTGGCCCCTTCCGATATCGAAAAGGCCATCATCAACCTTCTGCGCTATCACGAGGCGCAAACCGCCATCGTTTTCGCCAACACCCGCTCCATGGTGGCCCGCCTCAGCGCCAAGTTTTCCAATCGGGGCCTCTCCGTCGTTTCGCTGTCCGGTGAGCTTAGTCAGGCCGAACGCACCAACGCCCTGCAAGCGCTCCGTGACGGACGCGCGCGGGTCTGTGTGGCCACCGATGTGGCGGCTCGTGGCATCGACCTTCCGGGGTTGGAGCTGGTGATCCACGCCGATCTTCCGTCCAATTCCGAATCCCTTCTACACCGCTCAGGCCGCACAGGCCGCGCGGGCCGTAAAGGCACATCCGTCCTGATCGTCCCTTGCCGTCAACGCGCCAAGGCCCAACGCCTGCTCAAAGGCGGCAAACTTCAGGCCGAATGGGGCACGCCCCCTCCCCTGACGACATCCGCGCCCGTGACGAGGATCGCATCCTCGCCGATCCGGCGTGGAACGACACGCTCAGCGGTGAGGAACGCGCCTTTGCCGAGAAGCTTTTAAACCTCCACCAACCCGAACAAATCGCCGCCGCCTACCTGCGCCTTTACCGCGAGCGTCACTCCGCCCCTGAACTGCTCAGCGCGGTGCCCGCCCCCGGCGAGCGCCCCGCCCGCAAGGGCCGCGAACATGCCGACTTCGGGCCAAGCACGTGGTTTTCCCTGTCGCTTGGGCGCATGCATCGGGCCGAGCCGCGCTGGCTACTGCCAATGATCTGCCGCAACGCAGGCATCTCGAAGGACACCATCGGCGCAATTCGCGTCCAGTTTCAGGAAACCTTCATCGAAATCGCCAACGAGGCCATCCCAGCCATGACCCAGGAACTGGGCCCTGAGATGGTGATGGAGCAAGGCGCAAAGCTGACCCAATTGCCCGGCCTGCCGGATTTTGATGCCTCACCCAAAGGACCGCCCGCCGCCGCCCACATGCCCGCCGCGCCTGCGCCCGCACATAAGCCGCACAAAGGCAAACCCGCGAAGCCCGCTCAGACGTCCGATGGTGCGGACCAAACGGACAAGCCCGCGAAAAAGCCTCACAAACACAAAGGCAAGCCCTCGGCAAAACCCGCGGCTCAACCGGCCCGCGGCGAAAAGCCCGCGCATAGCAAGAGCCACAAGAAACCCAAGCCCGCGCACGGCAAATCCAAGCCACCGCAACCCAAAACCGACGGCCCCAAGCCCAAGCCTCATTCCACAACAGGCGACAAAAAGCGCCAAAAGCCCGACAACAGCGCGTCTGATCCGGGAAAGTCTCTGGGGGGCGCAAACAGCGCCACAAGTCAAAACACAAGACATCCGCAAAGGCCCAGAGTGGAGATGCGCGACCCTTCCGCAAACCCTCCAAGCGGGGCTGAGCATCTGTCGAACCGGCCCCGCTTGATCCATCTCAAGGCGCCCACGCCCTCGTTCTGCCAGACTCGTAAGCGCAGCCAATTGCGCGAACAGTCTGGAAAGGACACACCATGTTCAAGACCATCATCGCCCCCGTCGACGGCTCGGAACCGTCCAAACATGCGCTCGACAAGGCATGCGAATTGGCCAAAACACTCGGGGCCGAGCTGCACCTGGTCCATACACCACAGATCGACACAACCATGGTCGCCGTGGGCTATTCGGTTGTTGAACTGCCGTTGACCGCCGAAAAAATCGAAGAGGCTGGCAAAGCCGTCATGGAAGCCGCCTTGGCCCAGGCGACGGAGGCCGGGGTCACGCCTGCCAGCACCCACGTCATGGCTGGCGATCCGACTGAAACGATCCTGCGCATCGCCAAACTCAATGACGCGGACCTGATCGTCATGGGCCGCCGCGGGCTCGGCTCGGTGGCCAGCCTGTTCCTGGGATCGGTCAGCCAGAAAGTCGGCCATGGGGCGGAATGCTCGGTTCTGACCGTGCATTAAGCACATTCACAACGGATCGGGCCGCGTTGGCGCGCGCGGCCCAGTCAGGGCCCGAAATCCGGTGCCAATCGGCCCCGAATGCCTCCAGCCAGGCCTCCAACCGCTCCGTGAACCACGCCCGCCGCGCCGGGTCAGGGAAGTGGCGCGTGCCATCGTCGTGCCAGGGCGTTGCATGATCCAGCAGCAGGTAGGTCTTTTGCCCGCACCCGCGCGGTTTTGCGCCCGTGCCACCAACGCCTCGGGCACGGCACCTAACAGTGCCTCGGCCCAGACAAGCGTTTGGATAGCGTCGGTATCCTCAATCACCATCGGCCCACCGCGCATCGCCATGGCCGTGGCCAAGGCCGCATGGCCGTCCACGATGGCGGCAAAATCGTCCGCATCCCATGTCTGGCCATGCCGGAACAACGCATCGTAATCGCGCCCGTATTCCGGAACCGGGACGCCCCCTGGTCGCTTGCCAATGCCTCCGACAGCGTGGTTTTCCCGGTGCTCTCGGCCCCCAGAAGAACCACACGCCGCTGGAAAAAGCTTCGGACAGGGGATGGTACATGGCCCCAATGGGCCGACGGGTCGGCGCGGATTGCACTGGCCGACACCGGCACGACCCGCCGCTCTGGGTCCACCGGAAACGGCCGCGCCCCGACTTCGGCGGCAAGGCGATGCACATAGGCCTCCGACCCGAAGACCCAATCGATGGGCTCTGGGTGATGCTCGGCAATCGCGGCCCGCCAGATCGGCCAGAAGTCGGGATGATCCTCGGGCGCTTGCGGGATGTCGCGGTGCATATGCACCACTCGGTAGCCCGGCGCAGTCAGGCAAGCGCGCATCCAATCCGCCCGCAAAAACCCGTCGATGGGCTCGGAGGGGGTCGAGCAGACAAGCACTGTCATCACATCGCACCGCGCGCGCCCGACCTCGGCGCAATGCAAATGGCCTGCATGGGGTGGCATGAACTTCCCCAAAAGAAAGCCGCGCGTGGTCATGCGGTTGCGCGGGCGGCACGGCGCCACTGGATCAGCCCCGTGATCGCCAGACCCAGGAAAACCACGTAAAGCGCCGCCGTCGGCTCCAACCCGCGGGTGTAGAACAGGCCAATGGCCAACACATCGACCGCAATCCACAGATACCAGCTTTGCAGGTGGCGACGCGACAACAGGAACTGCGCCGTCACACTCAACGCCGCGACCGCCGCATCCCAATAGGGGGCCGCCGCGTCCGTATAGGCAGACATCAGGCTTGCCACGATCAGCCAGACCAATGCCGTGGCCAGCAGATACCCGGCAAAAGCCCCCGCCCCCAATGGCGCCACAACAATGCGCCCATCCGGCGCGCGGCCCTTGAGCCAGTAGTAAAGCCCATAGATCTGGATCACGAAGAAATAGATCTGCAACAACGCGTCGCTATAAAGACGATATTCCCAGAAGATGAAGAAATACAGCGTCACAACCGCAAACCCGAACGGGTAATTCCAGATCGACCGGCGGATGATCAGGCTGACATTCAGGATGCCGCAGGCCACGGCGATCCACTCGACTGGTCGGCTGCCGACCATTCCCCAGAAAAACTCCAGCATGTCCCTGCCTCACCCTCAAGACCCTTGCCCGCATAGAGCGTAGGCGACCGCGCAATTGCAACCCGGGACAGCCGATCACGCGTTCGTGACAATGCCCCCCTCGTGCTATGCTCGCGGTTGGGTCACGTTTGGCCATACGCGGCGGACCGGGTCGCACGCACACCAACTCTGGGGAGAGATTTCATGAATCGCCTAATGACCGCCAGTCTTCTGGCGCTGGCCACCGCCCTGCCCGCGCAGGCCGAGACCTTTCGGTGGGCCGCCACCACTGACCCGCAAACCATGGACCCGCATGCCGTGTCCTCTGCGCCGGTTCTGGGCTTTCTGAACAATGTCTACGAAGGTCTCGTGCGCCGTGGCCGCGACATGTCCATCGAAGGCGCGCTGGCCGAAAGCTGGGAGCCGCTGCCCGACGGCGCAGGCTGGCGCTTCAACCTGCGCGAAGGTGTGACCTTCCATGGCGGCGAAGCGTTCACCGCCGAAGATGTGCTGTTCAGCTATCAGCGTGCCAGTTCCGAGGACAGCGATGTCGCCAGCTGGTTCTCCCCGTCTCCGACGTGGTGGTGGTGGATGACTTCACCGTCGATATCCTGACGTCCTCGCCGCAGCCGATCTTTCCCGACAGTATCGCCAACTGGATGATGATGGACAGCGGTTGGGCGGCCGAGAATGGCGCCGAACGCCCTGCACGAGATGCCGAAAACTACGCCACCCGTAATGTGAACGGCACAGGTGCCTTCATGCTGCAATCCCGCCAGCCCGATCTGGAAACCGTGCTGGTCCCGTTCGACGGCTGGTGGGGTGAGGTCGAGCATAACGTGACCGAGGCCGTCTTCACGCCAATCCAGAACTCCGCCACCGCCGTCGCGGCCCTTCTGGCAGGTGACATTGACCTGATCGACCCTGTGCCCGTGCAAGACGCCGCGCGCGTGAACGACGCCGATGGCGTCTACGTGCTCGACGGAATTGAGGCCCGCGTCATCATGTTGGGCTTCGCCCATGACCACGAAACCCTGCTGAATGGCGACCCGAACATCTTCGCCGATGTCCGCGTCCGCCAGGCCGTTGCGCACGCCGTGAACGTGCCCGCCATCCTGCAAGCGATCATGGGCGGCGTCGCGGAAGAGGCCAGCCAACTGGTCTCCCCCGCCATGCGCGGCTATTCGGAGGCGCTCTCAGAGCGACCCGCTTACGATCCGGACCTCGCTCGGTCGCTGATTGCCGAGGCCGGGGCCGAGGGCGCAAATTTCACCCTGTCGTGCCCCAATGACCGCTACCTGAATGATGAGGCCGTCTGTCAGGCCATCGTGGCGATGCTGGCGCAAGTGGGTCTCAACGCCACGCTCGACGCGATGCCGGTCTCCAACTACTGGCCGCAGCTGCGCGAGGATAATTTCGACATGTACCTGCTGGGTTGGTCGCCCGGCACGTTTGACGCCGAGCATCCGATCCGATTCCTCGTCCACACCAATGGTGAGCGCTTGGGAACCTGGAACTTCGGCGGCTATTCCAACCCCCGCATTGATGAACTTCTGCCCCTGATCCAGTCGGAAATCGACGACAGCGCCCGTCAGGCGATGTTGGATGAGGCCGCACAGATCATTCAGGACGATGCCGTCTACAACACGATGTACGTCCAGCCTCTGCTCTGGGGTGTGCGCGACGGGATCGAGCTGACCCAGCGCCCTGACAACTTCTTCATCCTGCGTTGGGTGACGGTCGGCGCCGAGAATTGAGTGGTTTCGCCCCGGCCCTGGGCCGGGGCGACCAATGCGAGGGGGATACCCCCCTCGCGCTCCCCCATCGCTCTCTGGGGGCTCTGCCCCGTCGCCAAGGGCGACTCCTCGGCATATTTAGAGAACAAAGATGATCGCGGAGATGCCCAAGCCATGGCCAAGCAAGCTGATGGTTCGATGATCTAAGCCGCACAACCCGGTTTTCCCCTGCTCCAGACTTGACGCCCCCCACCCTTCGCCGCACAACCGATCAATGCTCAGCTTCATCCTCAGACGCATCTTCCAATCCGTCCTCGTCCTTTTGGTCGTGGGCCTCGTGGCCTTTGCGATGTTCCGCTTTGTGGGCGACCCGATCGACACGATGCTGGGTCAGGAACGCACGCTTGAGGATATTGACCGCCTGCGGGAGCAATTGGGCCTGAACAAACCCTTCTTCATCCAATACTGGGATTTCCTCGTCCGCGCCGTGCAAGGAGATCTGGGGATTTCCTACCGCCAGGGCCGCCCTGTGGCCGAGATCATCGCAGAACGCCTGCCCGCCACGTTGGAGCTTGCGCTCGTGTCCGGTGCCCTGGCGCTCTTTTTTGGCATCGTCCTGGGCATCTTCACGGCCATCCGACGCGACGGGATCACGGCAAACCTTGTCATGAGCATCAGCCTGATTGGCGTCTCGCTGCCCACCTTCCTGATCGGCGTCCTCCTGATCTACGGCTTCGGCGTGGGCATCGACATCCGCATTCCGTTCACCGACATGACGTTCAACACCGGCGGCATGCCCACATTCGGGCGCGGCGATACTGGCGAGATTTTCGGCTGGACCACGGGCTTCGCCACATGGGACGGCATCCAGTCCATCATCCTGCCCGCCATCACCCTGGGCCTCTACCAGATGACGTTGATCATGCGCCTCGTGCGGGCCGAAATGCTGGAGGTGCTGCGCGCCGATTACATCCGCTTCGCCCGCGCCCGTGGTCTTGGCGACCGCGCCATCAACTTCCGCCACGCGCTCAAGAACACGATGGTGCCGGTGATCACGGTGACGGGCCTGCAACTCGGCTCCATCATCGCCTTCGCCATCATCACCGAGACGGTGTTCCAATGGCCCGGAGTGGGCCTGCTCTTCATCAACGCGATCCAGTTCGTCGACATCCCCGTGATGGCCGCGTACCTCATGCTCATTTCGGTGATGTTTGTGGCGATCAACCTGATCGTCGACCTCCTCTACGTCTTCATTGACCCGCGCCTGAGGGTAAGCTGATGACCGACACGCCAGACGATATTCCCGCCGTCCCCGAGGCCCGCGCCCAAAGCCGCCTTGCCCGGGCGTGGGACAGCGACGTGGGCTATGCCTTTCGCCATTCGCCGGTGGCCATGATCTCGGCCATCGTGACGCTGACGCTGATCCTCGCCGCCGTCTTCGCGCCGCTCATCGCGCCTCACGACCCGTTCAACCCCGCCACGCTGAACCTTTTGAACGGCCTCACCGCCCCCGGCGTGCCGTCTGCGTTTACCGGAGAGACCTTCCTTCTGGGGACCGACGACCAAGGCCGCGATGTCTTCTCCACCATCCTCTACGGGATGCGCGTGTCTCTCTTCGTGGGCTTTGCCGCCGTCACATTCGCGCTGGTCCTCGGCGTCACCCTCGGCCTGATCGCGGCCTACGTCGGCGGTTGGACCGAAACGATCATCATGCGCATCGCCGACATTCAGCTCACCTTCCCGTCGATCCTCGTGGCCATGCTGATCTTCGGCATTGCCAAAGGCATCACGCCCATCGAGTACCGCGATCAGGTCGCCATCGCCGTCCTGATCCTCGCCATCGGCCTGTCGGATTGGGTGCAATTCGCACGGGTCGTCCGTGGCGCCACGCTCGTCGAGAAGAACAAGGAATACGTGCAAGCCGCCCGCCTGATTGGCCGCTCACCCTTCGTCATCATGGCCCGCCATATCCTGCCCAACGTGCTCTCGCCGGTCCTTGTCATTGCCACGATTTCGCTGGCGCTGGCCATCATCGCCGAAGCCACGCTCAGCTTCCTCGGCGTCGGAGCGCCCCCAACCGAGCCCTCCCTCGGCACCCTCATCCGCATCGGCCAGACGTTCCTGTTCTCCGGCAATTGGTGGATTTTGGTCTTCCCTGCTGCGACGCTGCTGGTCCTGGCGCTGAGCGTGAATCTGCTTGGCGACTGGCTCCGCGATGCCCTCAATCCGAGGTTGCGTTAGTATGGCGCTCAGTCAGGTTCAGATCATTCAGTCTCTGAGTGAAGCGCTCAGCTGGTTTGAACGTGAACTGTCTTGGGGAACAAGCCCCGCAGAACTTAATCACCTGACGGGCCGAATTGGCGAACTCTACGCGGCCATGATCACCCGTGGCCAAATGGCGTCAGACGTAAACCAACAAGGTTACGATGTGGTCAGCGCCGAGGGCGAGCGCATATCTGTGAAGACCATCACGTCGTCTAACCATGTGGCGTTCAACCAAAACACTCTCGATAGAGTGAATCGCATTCTCGTTTTGCGAATATTGATCGATGAGGGAGAAGTCTCGATCGAGGAATTGTTCGACGGCAGCCCTGAAGACGCCCGACCAACGATGCGCGAAAACAATGGAAAACTCCGTATAGGTGTCTCTGCAATGGAGAAACCCAACAAGCCTCTGCGCGAAATTCCGGTCCAGAATTCTGTCGCAACCCACGGATTCGAAGTCTCTGTTTTGGAAAATGGCACGATCAAAGTGACCTCTGGCGAAGCGATTATCCAGCCTTCGAAACCTGTCCTGCGCGACCTTGCCGCCAAGTTTGGAGTCGACCTTTTGAATGGTGCTGGAAATCCCAAGAACACAAGACAACTTGGTGCAGACGTCGTTCGCGCCGTAAGTGAATTGAGCGCCTGATGTCCCTTCTCGAAATCCAAAACCTCACCGTCGAATTCCCGACCCGCCGTCAGGTCTTCACCGCCGTGAAGAACGCGCACCTCTCTGTGGAACCCGGCGAAATTCACGGCCTCGTGGGCGAATCCGGAGCTGGCAAGTCCACCATCGGCGCGGCCATCATGGGCCTCTTGGACCGCCCCGGGCGCATTGCGGGCGGGATTATTCGCTACAAGGGTGAGGAGATCTCCGGCCTCGACACCGACGCCATGCGCGCGCTCCGTGGCAAGAAGATCTCCATGATCTTTCAGGACCCGCTGACCTCGCTCAACCCGCTCTTCACCGTTCGTCAGCAGCTTGTCGAAACCATCTCCGAACATCTCGACGTCTCCGACGACGAGGCCAACCAACGCGCCCGCGACCTGATCGACCGTGTCGGCATCCCCGACCCTGAAACGCGCCTCGACCAGTACCCGCACCAATTCTCGGGCGGAATGCGGCAGCGCGTGGTGATCGCGCTGGCCCTCTGCTCGGAACCCGATGTCATCATCGCGGACGAGCCGACAACCGCCCTCGACGTCTCGATCCAGGCGCAAATCCTTGAGCTGATCAAGGAACTGACCCGCGAACGGCAGGTGGGCGTGATCCTCATCACCCACGATATGGGCGTGATTGCCGATACGACCGACAAGGTGACGGTCATGTATATGGGCGAAGTGGTGGAGAGCGGCACGACCGAACAGGTCCTCGGCAAACCGAACCACCCCTACACCAAAAGCCTCATCGCCGCCGTCCCCCGCCCGACGGTCAAGCTGCACCGCTTCCCGCTGATCTCCTACGGCGGCCGCGTGACAGAATTCGCCATCGAAGACCTGAAACGCAACTGGCCCACAACGCAGGTCGACCGCGCCAAGCCGCTGGTTGAAGCCAAAGGCCTGACCAAAACCTTCCTGCAAAAACGCGCGATCCTGCCGCGCAACCGGGAATACTTCACTGCCGTCGATCAGGCGCGGTTCGATATCAAGGAAGGCGAAGTGTTCGGCCTTGTGGGCGAGAGCGGCTCCGGCAAATCGACCATCGCGCGGATGATCGCGGGGCTTTACGCCGTTGATGGCGGCGAGGTCTGGTTTGACGGCGCCCAAGTCGCGCCGCAGCCCGGCGGTGTGCCCGACAGCTACCGCAAGCAGATCCAGATGATCTTTCAGGACCCCTATTCCTCGCTCAACCCGCGCATGCGCGTGGATGAGATCGTGGCCGAGCCCGCCCGCCATCACGGGCTACTGGCCGGGCAAGCGCTCAAGGTTCGCGTGGCCGAACTGCTCGACCGCGTGGGCCTCGGCGCGGAAGCGGGTCTCAAATACCCCCACGAATTCTCCGGCGGCCAACGCCAACGCATCTCCATCGCCCGCGCGCTGGCCACACAGCCGCGCTTCCTGATCTGTGATGAGCCGACCTCCGCCCTCGACGTCTCCATCCAGGCGCAGATCCTCAACATCCTGAAGGACTTGCAGGAACATCTGGGCCTTACGATGCTGTTTATTTCCCACGACCTGCCGGTGGTGCGCCAGATGTGCGACCGGGTCGGTGTGATGAAGAACGGCGAGCTGGTCGAGGTGGCCGAGACCGAGGCGCTCTTCGCCAATCCACAGCATCCCTACACGCAAAGTCTGCTGTCCCTGATGCCAAGGTTGCATGGGCTTTCCGATGAAGGTCTGGCGGTCGCGTGACATGATCGGTTTCGCCCGCTGACGCGGTCGACCGAGCGGGGGCGCTGCACCCCGTCCTTCGGACTCCCCGAGGTATTTTTGACCAATGGAAGACAAGCCCCGCCTTGCGCCGCTGGTTACGGGTCGAGGCGGAGCCTGAGAGTGATTATCTCGTAAGGGCGAAGAGGCACGGAGATCATCCCGGACGTGATCGGCAGCTTTGTGCCGCCATCTTCCAGCAATCCAACCTGCTCCACCCCAGACACCCTGGGGGAAAGGCGCACGTCTACCGTGCCGCGCGTCGCATGGGCCTCGAACAGGCGCACGATCACCCCGTCGCCATCATCGGCCGGTTTCACCGTCTCGATCACCGCGCGGCCCGACAGGCAGCGCACCAAAGGCTCCACCAACGCCCCCTGCCCGGCCCCGCGCACCACACGTGGCGGATAGTTCAGGGCATAGGCCTCTGCCCGCACATCCACGCGCGTGTTCCCGACATGGGGCAACAGCGCATAGGTGAACCGATGCGCGCCCTGATCCGCACCCGCATCGGGCATCGTGGCTGATTTGATCAGGCTCAGCCGCAGCACATCATCCCGCACGTCATACCCGTATTTGCAGTCGTTGAGCAGCGCGACACCGTAATCGCCCTCGCTCAGATCCGCCCATTTCTGCGCGGGCACCTCGAATTGTGCCGCATCCCACGAGGTGTTGCGATGGGTGGGCCGGTCGATCTGGCCCCATTGGATGTCGAACACCGCGCGGCTGGCCCGGATATCCACCGGGAAGGCCGCCTTCAGCAGCAGATGCGTTTCATGCCAATCCACATCCGTATCGAAATCGAGCCGGGCGGAGCCTCGGCGCAGGACCACGCGCTGCGTGATCTTGGATTGCCGAAAGGCGCGTTCGACTTCCACCACAGCCCGCAACGGCCCCGTTTCCACAACCTCGATCCGGGTCAGGCCGCCCACAAGCTCCCCGCGATCCTCAAAGAAGATGTCGATGTCCCACGCGTCCCAGGAGATGGGTCGATCTTCAAACAATTCCAGGCGGTTGCCAAAGGTTCCGGGCTTCAGCACCTCACGCCCTGCGCGCTTGTCGTAGAGCCGTGCAATCATGCCGTGATCGCCAATCTCGACGCGCAGAAGATCATTTTCGAGCACGGCGCCGCCACCCTCCGCACGCGCCGATGCGCCAAAGACATCCGCGCCCTCAGTCGCCCGCGACAGTGCCCGCGCCGACAGCGGCGCGCCCTCCGGCAGCTCCACCAAGACACCGCCATCGACCACTTGAGCCGGCAAGGCGTTGCCAGCTTCCACCGCAGGGCCGTCCAGCAAAACCTGCCGCGCACCCGCCAAGGGCGCGCCATCCAGAACCAGCCAATCAGCCCCTTCAGGCATCAGCGCGACCCCGGCCCGCTCCAAGACGCCCTCGACTTCGCCCATGATCCACTCAAAATCGGTGCGCGCATCCTCAAACACTTCGCCGATGGAGGTGCCCGTGAGGATGTCGTGGAACTGGTTGGTGCACAGCCGCTGCCACACGGCTGTCAGATCCTCGGGCACATGGCCGCGCTCCATCGCCAGCGCCATGGCCAGCTCCGCATCGTGCAGCGTGACCTCCGCCTTGCGGTTTGCACGCTTGATCCAGCCCTGGCTGGTCAGCACCCCGCGATGCCCTTCGAGGTAAAATTCGCCCTGCCAGACGGGCAGGTTTTGCGCCTTATCCTCAAGCGCTTCGAAAAACGCGCGCACGGTGGACGGGCGCAGTTGCGGCGCACCGGGCATTTGCGCCCAGACCTTGGCCTTGCGGATCAATTCATCCGTCGGTCCCCCGCCGCCATCGCCATAGCCATAGCAGATCAGCAGATCGCGCACCCGGTCCTTGACGGTTGAGCGGGACCACGTGCCCACCACCTCCTCCGCCGTCAGGTCCGATTTGTAGTTGGTCGGAAACGGCAGATGCTGCACCTCACGCGGGGTGGTCAGGAACTGCGCCATCACGCGCGAGCCGTCGATCCCCTCCCACATCGTGGTGGAGGCTGGCATCTGATTGTACTGGTTCCAATTCACCTTGTTGGTCACGAACCACCGCAAGCCCGCCTGCTGCATTAATTGCGGTAGGCAACCGGGGAACCCGAACGTATCGGGCAACCACAGAACCGGCGTCTCCGCCCCTTCCCCAAACGTCTCGTCACAATAGCGCCGGGCCAGCGCGATCTGGCGCACCAGCGCCTCGGGCCCCGGCATATTGGCATCGGGCTCCACCCACATACCGCCCAGAACCTCCCACCGGCCTTGCGCCACGCGGGTCTTGATGCCGTCGAAAATCTCGGGGAAATCCTCTGCCGTCCAATCGTAGAGTTGCGGCTGGGAATGGCTGAACCGGAATTCCGGGTGCTTCTCCATCAGGCGCAGCACGTTGGAATAGGTCCGCGCGTTCTTCTGCCGGATCTGGGCTATGGGCCAAAGATAGGCCACATCCATATGCGCGTGGCCCGCGGCATGGAGTTGGATGTCCAGCGATGGGCCCGCTTTCTCCAACCCTTCCAACAGCTTGTCGGTGGCCGGCGCGACGGAGCGGCGGAAATCCTCGCCCATCGGGTCACGCGTATCGAGTGTCAGGAACGCCTGATCCAACGCCGTCAGAATGGCATGCTTTTCGGGCCGGTTGTCGTTGAGCTCCGAGCAGAGATCGAGCGCCACCTCCGCCATCGTCTGAAACCCCTCCAGCGCGCGATCAATCTCGATGACGGAGCATTCCTTCATCAAAAGCTGTGTGCGGTTGTTCGGATCGGGCGGCCAGCCCGACAGGCCGGTCCAGCCGTGGATCAGCAGATCATGGGGCAGACCATCGGCAAAGCGTGCCGGAATTTCGATGGAGTGATGATAGCGGTCGGCCGAGGCAATCACGTCGCCATCGATATACAAGAGCCCCTCAGGATGGGTGAAGATATCACCCGCCACCCCCAGCGGCAGGTGCAGCGCTGGATGCCGCCAGCCCTTGGGCACAGTAAAGCGCGAGCGCAGCACGAAATGCATGTCCTGCCCGCCCCAATAGGCGTTCCACTCCAATCGCGGGCCGGGAGCGTTGCAGGCAAACAGGCGCAGATCCGGGCGCGCTGTCGCATCCGGCAATTCCTCCAGAACGAATTGATCAATGGGCGCCCGGCGCACCGCAACCATTGGCGCGATCAGGCGCAAGCGCTGCGCCACCTTCTCGGCTGTCAATCGCATCCGGTGCGACGGCATCCCCTAGCCCTGCCTCAATGTGAAGCCGGGAATATCGCCGCGATAGACCGTCTCGGGCGTCCCGCCAATCTCGGCCAAAGCCTCCAGTGCGGCGCGTGCATCACCCGCATCGCCCCAATCGCGGTCCAGATCCGGCCAAGGGATCGAGTCGATCAGCAGCCGCGTATAGGCATGCTGCGGATCGCCGATCACTTCTTTCGGCGGCCCGGCCTCCACCACATGGCCATGGTACAGAACCATCACATAGTCACTCACATGATAGGCCGTGGCCAGATCATGGGTGATGTATATGATCGAGATGCCGTGCTTGTCCTTCAGGTCGTGGATGTTGGCCAGGATCGTGGCGCGCAGCGACGCATCGACCATCGACACAGGCTCATCGGCAATCAGCAGCTTCGGCGACAACATCAAGGCGCGGGCCACAATCAGCCGTTGCCTCTGCCCGCCGGAAAGCTGATGCGGATAGCGGCCCAGAACCAGCGCGGGGTCCAGCCCAACGGCCTCACAGGCCTTGTGCATTTCAACCTCAACGTCGCCCTGCATCCCAAAGTTTTCAAACGGAAATTTCAGCGCGTGGTTGACACGATAAAACGGGTTGAAGCAGGCATAGGGGTCCTGGAACACCGCCTGCACCTGCTTGCGAAATTCCAGCCGCTCACCCGCGGTCATCCGGTTGATATCTTCGCCCTTGAATCGCACCGCCCCCGCCGTCGGGTCGTTGAACCCCAGCATGAGCGATCCCATGGTCGACTTACCCGAGCCCGATTGCCCAACGATGGAGATGATCTTGGGCTCCTCCCCATCCAGCGCGAAACTCATCGGGTGCAGGGCCGTGACCGAGCCATAGACCTTGCTGACGCCGTCCAGCTCCAACAGCGGCACGTCCAGTTTCTCGCCCTTGGGCGGCGCGGCCTGCGCGTGCAGGAAACTCTCGCCCCCCACCAGAGGAACGCTCGAAATCAGTTCCTTCGTATAGGGATGCTCCGGGTTTTCGATGATCTGCCGCACCGGGCCAAACTCCACCAGCACGCCCTTCTTCAGAACAGCGATGTCATCCACCGACTGCGCCATCAGGCCCATATCGTGCCCGATCAGGATCAGCCCCGCGCCGATTTTGGCCTGCATCTCCCGCAGGGTCTGCATAACGTGCCGTTGCGTGATAACGTCGAGCGCGCTGGTTGGCTCGTCCGCAACGATCAGGTCCGGCGTCAGGCAGGTGCCAATGGCGATACAGACCCGCTGCTTCATGCCGCCGCTCAGCTCATGCGGATAAAGCCGCCCAACGACCTTGGGGTCGAGCCCGACGCCCTCAAGCGCCGTGTCCGACCGGGCTTGTAAATCCTCAACCGCGCCATCATGGGCCACCACCGCGTCCCAAATCTGCGCCTCCACCCGCATCACCGGGTTCAGCGAATTCATCGCACCTTGCGGGATGTAGCTGATCTTGCGCAGGCGCACCCTGCGCATCCCCTCCTCATCAAGGTGCAGGACGTTCGTGTCCCCCTCCAACGAATTCAAATGCACTTCGCCGGACGCGACAAAACCGGGATTGGCCAGCATCCGCATCGCCGCCAGCGCAGTCGTTGTCTTGCCTGAGCCGGACTCGCCGATAAACCCGATCCGGCGGCCCTTCTCGACTGACAGCGTTACATCTGTGACAGCATGCACCACGCCCTTGGAGGTCGGGAAGTCGATATGGATGTTCTTGATGTCGAGGACGCTCACAGCTTGGACCCTTCCCCGAAGGTGGCCGGACAACGCGATTTCGAAATCGCGTGCTCAAGCGGTTTCGAAACCGCCTCTTCCGCAAACCTCTCCATCACAGCCTCCTCAACCGCGGGTTGGACACTTCATCAAGCCCCAGATTGATCAGCAACAGCCCGATGAACATCACCATCAGCAGCACGGTCGGAAAGCCCCACCACCACCACATGTCACGGGTCAACGCGGCGGAATCGATGGCGTCATAGATCACCCGGCCCAGCGTCGGCACCCGTTGCGGCCCAAGGCCCAGAACCTCCAACCCCACGGCGGTCACAATCGACGTCGTGACATTCGCAATGAACGAGCCAAACAAATACGGCACCAGGTTCGGCAACATCTCACGGAACATGATGTGCCTGTTGGAGGCCCCCGATAGCCGCGCCATCTGCACATAACCGCTCTCACGCATCGAAAGCACCTGCGCCCGGATCAGGCGCGTGGGCGATTGCCAGACAAAGGCGGCAATCAACAGCGACATCATCGTCAACGTGATGTCCCCGAAACTCGCCTGCACCACGACCAAAATCAGCAGGGGTGGGATTGTGATCATCACGTCCGACCCAACCCGGATCACGTCATCGACGCGCCCGCCCGTATACCCGGCCGTGAACCCCAGAAAGATCCCCAAAGACATGCCAATCAGCGAGGCCAGCACACCCACATAAAGCGAGTTGGGCGCGCCCACGATCAACAGAGCCAACAGATCCTTGCCCGCCACATCCGTGCCCAAGGGGCTGGAGGCGAGGCCAACCTGCCCGCGCAGGTTCTCAAACCCCACCGGCGCCTGGCTCGGCATGACCGCGCCCGTGAACACAAGGTCCGTGTCCCAGAAGATCCGCCCGAAAATCCCAAGCGCAATGATCCCCATCAGCAGCGTGATGCCCCAGATCAGCTTCGGATTGTTCCACGGATTATCGAACCGCTTCATGCGCTTGAGCTGACGCTTGCTCAGCCCTGCCATGTCGGGGGCCGCGGTCTCGGGTGCAGCGGCATTTGTCTTGTCAGCCATACCGTTACCCTCCCAACCGGATGCGCGGGTCGATCAGCGGGTAAAGCAAATCGACAAGGAACACCGCCAAAGCCGTCATCAGGATGACGACGAAACTCACCCCCTGGATCACCGGATAGTCCTGCGTCAGGATCGCGTCGTAGAGCAGCTTGCCCATGCCCGGATAGGCAAAGATGCGCTCCACCAGAACCTGCCCCGCCACCAGCATCCCGATCTTCAGCGCGAATGCCGTGATCTGCGGCAGGATCGCATTGCGGATCATGTACTTGTACAAGATATAGCGCTTTTTCAGGCCCTTGGCCTTGGCCAGCACCGTGTAATCCTCGCCCTGCACGGTAATCATCAAGCCCCGCATCCCCAAGGCCCAAAAGCCAAAGGTGACGACGACAATGGACATGGCCGGCAACACGCCGTGGTGGATCACCGATCCGATGAACGACAGGCTCAACTCCGGCTCCACCCGGATGGAATAGGCCCCGTTGAGCGGGAACCACGGCAAGGTGCTGGAAAAGATATACATCAGCAGCAGACCCGACAGGATCGGCGGCATGGAGGTGAACACCATCATCGCCGGGATCACCGCCTTCCACGGACGCGGCGTATGCTCCCACACCATCAGTGCACCCAGAAGATTGCCGATGATGAAGGTGATGATCAGCGCCACCATCATCAGCCCGATGGTCCAGGGCAGCGCGTCGCCGATCATCTGGGCGACCGGCGTGGGGAAAGAACTCGTGGACAGCCCGAAATCGAAGGTCAGCGTGTTCCGGATATAAAACCAGTATTGCACGTACCACGGGTCGTTGAAGCCAAAGCGCTCCATCAACTGCTCCATGATCGCGCCCGAGTTTTCGATCGTGCCCCCGCCCGAGGCCATGCGCCCCAGCATCGCGTCAATCGGGTTCACCGGCGACAGGCGCGGGATGATCCAGATCAGCGTCGCGGCGATGAACACCGTCAGAAACAGCGTGAAAAACCGGTTGAACAGGTATCTGGCAAACGTGTTTTCCATGTCAGCCGCTCCTTTCGGATAGGGTCCTGGCGGGCACAAAGCGCAGCACCAGCTTGTCGTACAGGTACGGGGTGCCAAAAGGGCTTTGCCGCGGGATGGTCTCGATAATCTCGATCCGGGCAACTTGCGCAATCAGGCTGGTCAACAAGGACCGCAGCAACAAGCGGGCATGGGGCGCGCCCAGGCAGGTATGCGCACCCGCACCGAAGGCCAGATGTGGGTTCGGAGCGCGGTCCAGGCGGATCTCTTCCGGGGCCTCGAAGATCAAGGCGTCGCGATTGGCCGATGCCCAGCACAGCGAGGCCCGCTGATCCGGCGCGATCCGCACGCCGCCGCGCTCAAGGCCCGCAGGACAGACCCGAGCGATCTGTGGCAAGGGGGACAGGACGCGAAACATCTCTTCCGCGGCCGCGTCGATCAGTTTCGGCTCCGCCCGCAGGCGCGCAAGCCCGTCCGGGGCCTCCGCCAAAAAGGCCAGAGTCCCGCTCAAGGCGTTGATCACCGTATCCCGGCCCCCAGCCATCGCCAGGTGGCAAATCCCACGCTTTTCGTCGCCGCTCAAAGGTCGGCCTTGGAACTTGGCTGTGTGGAGGTAGGAAAACAGGCTTTCGTCGGGCTTTGCCTGGGCCTCGGCCAGCATGCGGTCAATGAACGCCAGGAATCGTGCGGCTTTGGCCGGGTCCGTCTGGCCCTCCGTTCGGAACGCATGAAGGCCCCATTGCACCCATTCGTCCGCCAGGGCCCGGTCGGTATTCAGCAGCACCGTCAAGGCCGCCGATTGCAGTGGCAGAGCAAAATCGCCCAACACATCGAAGGCACCTGCGCGGGCCGCGTCGTCAACAGCTTGCGCCACCAAAGTTTCGATCTCAGCCTTCGGGCCCGCCTCCTTCGGCCGTCGGAAATAGGGCTGGACCAGATCCTTCCATTCGGTGTGCTCGGGCGGATTGCTTTCGATCGGCAATTGCCGAAACGCGCGGATTTCGGTCTCGGGCGGGGTCGGCACGCGCCCCAATTGGCCGCTGTCGAAGGTCTCGATGTCCCGCGCCGCCTGCCGCACATCGCGCCAGCGCAGCAGCATCAGCATCTCTTCCCCATGCAACCGCGCCCTCCGAACACCGCGTCCCTCGCGGTCTTCGCGAAACGGATCAGGTGGGACGCTATTGATCGGGGAGTCCAACATGGTGACGACTCTTTTGGTCTGGATCACCCGTAAGGGCGATGGAAGGCCGGGCGGCGCGATCAGGCCGCCCGGTGACTGGTCTTGCGGGATCAGGGCTGTTGAAGGCCCGGGAGACAGGCCATCCGCCCTGACCCCATCTCAGATCATTCCGCCCGCGTCAGGTTGTGGATGATCTGGTGGCCGCTGTTCCAATGGAAGAACGGGTGGTTGTAGTAGTTCTCGGCCGATGGCCACCCTTCCCAATAGGTTGTGGAAAACGGCATGAGCTTGAACGCCTGCACCAGCGGGATGAACGGCATCTCGGCATCCAGATACTGATAGGCCTCGGCCACCATGCCCGGGATCGCCGGATCACCCAAGGCCATCGTCTCCATCTCGTTGACGATGGCCGAATAGGCCTCAGCCGCCTCACCATCCCAACGCGAGGTGTTGTTGAACCCGGGCGACCGTTCACCCACCGGCACCACATCGGCAACCGTATAGCGGCCCATCGAGGCCCAAGGCTCGTTCACCGACCCGCACGACAGCCACGAATAGCTCATCGTGAAGGCCCCGAATGGAAGCACTTCACCCCAGAACACACCGTTTTCCACCGGCACGGACCGTGCATCGATCCCGGCCCGCTGAAGCTGTTCCACCACCATGTCGATGGTCCGTGTATATTCGGTGGAGGCCGAATTGACGTGGATTTCGACAGACAGCGTCTCACCGTCCTTCACGTAGTAGTCGCCATCGCGGACCCATCCTTCGGCCTCGATCAGCGCCTGCGCGCCCTCGACATCCGCCGTTGCAGGCAGGCCGTGGCCCGCCTCGACCACCGCATCGATAAAGGGCGACATGGAGCCAAAGTCTGCAAACATCGTTTGCGAGGCGGTCGTTGCGCCCTCGGCCGCGATGTTCACGATCTGGGTCCGGTCGATGATCATCGACACCGCCCGGCGCATATTCGCGTTGTCCCAAGGGGCGATGGTGGTGTTGACCTCCATCTGGCGCGCGCATGGATCGGCCACCGCATAGGGATAGCTTTCATACCAGGCGATGGCATCGGGATTCTGGGCTTGGATCGCCTCGAACGTGCCCACGCTCAGATTCTGGGCCGCGTCCAATTCGCCCGCGATCATCAGCTGCGCACGGCTTTCTTCGCCACCGCTTTCCAGGAAGATCACGCGGTCCGGCTCGGGCATGTCCATGAAGCCCGTCTCGGCGCCCCACCAGCTATCGCGGCGGTCCCAGATCGCACGGTTCGACGCGCTGCTCTCATATTCATAAGGCCCCGTACCAATCGGCGGGAAGAAGGCAAACGTCGCGGGATCTTCCGCAGCACTCCACACATGTTCCGGCATGATCAGGAATGAGCCGAAGATGCGCACCCCAAAATTCTCCACGGCAAAACGCGGATTGGGCGCGTTCAGCGTGAACTGCACCGTATGGCTGTCCAGCGCCTCAACACTGGCCACCTGCCCGCGCAGGGTCGCCACTTCGCGCGCCGTCAGCTCTTCGTTCTCAAGCGCCATGTTCACCGTGAACACGACGTCCTCGGCATCAAACGCCTCACCGTCCGACCAAGTCACACCCTCGCGGAGCGCAATGGTCCAGACCGCGCCATCCGCATCAGAGTTCGCCTCAAGCGCCAGCCAGGGGTCCAACTCACCGGTATTGTAGTTCAGGATGAACAGCGGCTCCCACATGGTCTGGTGCGCGCCGTGCATGCGGCGAATACCGGTTCCATCGGTCATCCAGTTGAAGTTTTCCGGGTCACTGATCGTACGGTCGAGATCGAAGATCACCGTATCTTCGCGTGCCACATCCTGGGCATAGGCCCCGCTTGCAAGGGCCAGCGTCATCGCGGCCGTTCCAAGCAGCAGTCGAGTTGTCGTCTTCATCAAGGTTCCTCCCTAGGGTCTTGGTAAGTGCCCCCACCGGCGTCCCGGAGGGGGTATGGTTATCGGGCGTAATCCATCACCATCACGCGCGTATGATCGGGCAGATCGGCAGCGTTCAGGTCGATGGTATGGGAACAGGCGAAATCCACATGGGTGTCGCGGAAATGCGCCAGAAAGCTTTCGATCCACATCGTGTTGCGCGGCTTGTAGGTCAGCGTGCGGAAATGCATCGGGATGATCACCTTGGGCTTCACCCGGTGGATCATCTGCATCAGGTCGGGCAGCTCGATGGTCAGGTAGCCACCGGCCAAGGCCAGAAGCACATCGGTGTCGGCAAAGAAATCCTGCTGCGCCGCGGTCAACGGGTTTCCGACATCGCCCATATGCGCGATCTTCAGCCCGTCCATCTCAAAGCGGTACATCCCGTTCTGTCCGGGAATGTCGTGTTCGGGGTGCAATTCCCACTCCATCGCCTCGATGGCATGAACGGCCAGCCCGCCCGCCTCGCCCGCGCCACCAACCTTCGCGACATCCAGGGCATTCAGGACCAGCGGATCGCCCTCAATCAGGTCAGCGCGGCAATGGGCGCTGTCATCGTCGGACGAGATGATGACCACATCCGCGCTCTCGCGGATCGGAGCATAGCCGACGCCTTCAGGTGTGTAGGGATCGGTGATGACGGAAAAGCCGCGTGCATCGGTCAGTTTGAACGCCGCATGTCCGAACCAGGTGATTTTCACGGGGCCATACCCCCCGCAATCGTTGGAGCACTCTGTTGAGGCAGATTGGTCGCGGTGCACGGCGCGCCAGAAGTGACCATTTGGTCGCTTTTTTCACGAAAAATGTGACCAGATAGCCGCAATTGTGACCAGATGGGCGCTGTTTGCATCAATTGTTCCCCACAACATGCGGGCTGGAGGTGGCCAGAATATCGTCGTTTTCGGGTCGCGGATGGTGGCGCCAATGGCCGCTTGGATCGCTCCCGCGCGCGATGATCGCCTCAACACCTTTGGCCCAATCAGGGTCCGTAATCTGGCTTTCCGGGCTGCAATAGCGCAGCGTCAGCCCACAGCGCCGCCGGTCCGAGCGGTTGATGTCAGATCCATGCACCAACATGTCCGCATGAAGCGAAATTTGCCCTGCTTTCAATGAGTTGACAAACGGGCGCGCCATAGCGCTCCGCATCAGCGATGCCTTTGTGAAACACGCTGTCCGCGCCCATATCCGCCGTCTCCAACACGCCCTGCGCGTGGGTACCGGGGATAAAGCACATGGCCGCGTTCTCTGCGTCTGCATCATCAATGGCAAGCCAGACCGTTACCGTCCGCGCCGGTGATAGCTGCCAGAACGAGGCATCCTGATGCCACGGAACCCTACGTGATCCCTCTGGTTTCTTTGACAAAATCGCGCTGGCCCAACAGATGATGTCCGGCCCGATTATGTCTTGGACGAGGTCCAGGATGCGGCTGTCGGTGGCAATATCCCAGATCCCCGCCATGCGCGCCTGATAGCAATTGATGCCATAGGCACCTTCCGGCCCGAGGTCGGACATCAGCTTGTCGAAATAGGCCCGGATGCGCGCCATTTCGTCCGCGCCGAACACGTCGAACGGCTGCACAAAACCTTGTTTGTTGTAATGGTCTATGTCCGATACGCTCAGCCGCCGGGCGCGTGCCGCCACGGCGGGCTGAAAGCGCAGGTCCAGCGACGTGCTCGCAAGCCCCATGCCATATTCCTCCCCGTTAACCAAAACGCTAAGCCAAGTCGGCTTGGCGGGGGCAGACCCGATCTTGACAAAAACATGTATTATTTTGACATTGTGCATGATGTTGCAGGTGCAGAAAACAGTATAAAACCATGCGATTACCCCAGAAGGTGTTCAGAATTGATACATATCTGGCAGCGGACGATGCCTATCATTTTACGCGCAAGGATCTACCTGAAACGCCGCCCGTGATTGAGCACAGCCATGATTATTTTGAGCTTTTTCTGGTCGAACAGGGCCAGGTTTTTCACTGGATCAACGGCTTGGAGGAGCGCCTTGAAGCGGGTCAGCTGACCTTCATACGCCCCGCCGACCGCCATGCGTTGCAAGCAGCACCTGGCACGGGCGGGCGCATTCTGAATGTGATGTTTCGGCAGTCCACGGCCGACCATCTCGTTTCGCGCTATTCCGCTGAAATGAATGGAAAATTCTTCTGGGCCCGCACCGAATTCCCGATGTCCATCCGGTTGGATGGCCCGCAAAGGGAGCGTGCGGTCAACGCGATGCTGACCCTGCAATCGACCCACAGAAGCCTCGCGAAGATCGAGCACTTTCTGTTGTCGATGACGACCCATGTCCTCGACGCGACCGCACATGCCCAGGACCGCGCTCCGGCTTGGCTGATCAAGGCGGCCCATGCCGCACAGGACCCGCGCGTCTTTCGGCAGGGCGCCGAAGGCATGATCGAGGCCGCAGGTCGCTCGCAAGCCCATGTGTGCCGCGAATCCCGTCGCCATCTTGGATTGAGCCCGACGCAGTACATCAACCGCATCCGCATCCAACACGCTGCGATGATCCTGTCCGGAACGGCCCATCCCATCGCCAACATCGCGCTGGATTGCGGGTTCGAGAACCTCAGCTACTTCCATCGACTGTTCCGGGAGCAATACGGAACCACACCACGCGGCTACCGCCAGCGCCACACGAAAGCGGAGCTGCCGGACACTCCATTCTAGACAGCCGCCCGGCTTGGCGTCAGGGTCGCGAAACAACGCCGGAGGATGCCATGCCACAACCCGATCATGTCTCGATCTACGATCTGCCCGACCCCGAGACGCTCGACGATGACATGAAGCGGTATTACCAAATCTGTCAGGAAAAATTGGGGATGGTCCCCAATGTGCTGCGCACCTTCTCGGCCAACCAGGACAAGCTTCGCGCCTTTGCGCAATACTACAACACGCTGATGTTGGCCCCGTCCGGCCTGTCGAAGCTGGAGCGTGAGATGGTCGCCGTCGTCGTCTCGTCCGCCAACCGCTGCTTCTATTGCCTCGTCGCGCACGGTCAGGCTGTGCGCAATCTGTCAGGCGATCCGCATCTGGGGGAGATGCTGGTGATGAACTACCGCGTCGCCCAGATCGAGCCGCGCCAACGCGCCATGCTCGATTTTGCATGGAAGTTGACCACCGCCCCGTGGGAGGTGGACGAGCCCGACCGTCAGGCGCTCCGCGATGCGGGCTTGAGCCAGGCGGACATCTTTGACCTCTCGGATGTCATCGGCTTTTTCAACATGTCCAACCGCTTTGCCATCGCCTCCGACATGATGCCGAACGCGGAATATCACGCGATGGACCGCTGACAGCCTACTCGTCGGCGGCGTCGGCCAGCGCATCGGCAGCCCGGCGCGTGCCCGGCCCGACATCGCCGTCAATCCGCATCGTGTAGAACCCGCGTTCGGCCAGGATAGTCTGGAAGGCAATCGCCGTATCCCGATCCCAGGGCGGCGTCTGGCCATCGATGGTCCCGCGCATCGTGTCGATGTCGACCTCGCCGGTCTCCAGCGCGGCCACATAGTCGGCGGCTGCCAATTCCGGGTTTGCAGGGCGCCCAATGCCCTGTTCGTAGAGGAACCCACGCTCCGCGATCCCAACCGGATCACCGGTCTCAGCCAGCGTTTCAACCCATCCCCCGCGCAGGAAATCGCTCGGCTCCACGCCATCGGCCCCATCGGAGTAAAGCGTGATCAGCGATTGCACAGCCTCGACGCTGCCCTCATTCGCAAGCGACACCAAAAGCGGCACCGCGGCGCGCGCATTGGGCAGCCCCAGCTCTTCAAGCTCGCCACGCGGCACGCCTTCGCCCGACAAGTAGGTCTCAGCCAGGTTCTGTCGTGCAAAGGAATAGCCGGAGGCGGCGGCCTCCTCCATCAGGCGCAAATACTCCGCGCCGCTTTGCTCTACGCCACGGCCCAGACGGTACATGAAAGCCAGCGTGGCCGTGCCCGCCGGATCGCCCGCCTCTGCCGCGCTGCGATAGAACTCCACCGCTTGCGCCGCATCTTCCCGCACGGGGCGCAGGCCAAAGTTGTGGTAATCGCCCAAACGCGTCAGCGCCGCGACCACTCCATTCTCAGCCGCTTGCTCATAAAGCGGCACAGCCCGCCGATGGCGGCCAGAGGCCTGCGCAGCCGTTGCCAAATGGAAGAAAGGCGCGCCGGCCTCGGGCAAGGCCTCAGCCGCGGCACGACAGGCCGGCATGGCCTCCCGCAAAGCATTCAGGGCGGCGGCTTGCGCCTCCTCGGTGGCGAAATTCTCGGCCGACGGCTCACCTGCGACCGCCACGCAGGTCTCCAGCGCCAGTTGCGCTTCAGCGCGGGCAGCGCTTTCTGCGGCAAGCGCCTCAAAAGCCGATTGCGCCTCGGCAATCGCGGCCTCGCGCGCGGCGGCGGCTTCGGCTTCGGCAGCCATTGCGGCAAACGCGGATTGCGCGGCCTCCACGGCTGCGGCCCGCGCAAGTGCAGCCTCTTCCTCGACGCGCGCGGCGCTTTCAGCGGCCAGCGCAGCAAAGGCATCTTGCGCGGCACCCACGGCAGCGCCCCTTTCGGCGGCGGCCTCTTCCTCGGCGCGCGCAGCGCTCTCGGCGGCCAATGTTGCAAAGGCATCCTGCGCCTGCCCCACGGCCTCCTGCCGCGCGGCTGCCGCTTCTTCCTCTGCGCGGGCAGCGGTTTCTGCGGCAAGCGCGGCAAAGGCCGAAAGTGCCTCTTCGACCGCACCGTCGCCGTCGTCCCCGGCGGCAACATCCACCGCCTCGTCCACCGTGGCACCACCTGCAAGGGCTTCAAATGCGGCCAGGGCGTCTTCGACGGCTGCGGCACGCTCGGCGGCCGCATCATCCTGGGCCAGCGCGGCCCCACTTATCAACGCGATGGCAGAAACCAAAGAGAGTGAGCGCAACGCAACAGGCAGCTTCATGGCAGGCAATTCCCCAAGTAAAATCAACATGGCAAACGATAGCCATGACACTCAAAGCTGTCGATAGATTTGGGGCGGAGAACCCGTAGAAACCGCTAGCCAAGCCCGGAGGAGTGAGGCACCTTCGCTGCATTGCATCAAAGGATTGAAAACACTGACACCCTCGCCCGAAAACACACGTACCAATGCACCAACTGACGCACCCGGCGGGGCTGTTCTTGCGGTTGATCTGGATGGAACGTTGCTCCGCTCGGACATGCTGTTTGAGTGCCTCTGGTCCGCCATGGGACACGATCTGTGGGCGACCGTGCGGGCCACGGGGACTTTGCTGGACGGGCGCGCACCGTTCAAGCGCGCCATCTCGGACCTGGCCGATGTTGATGTCACCACCCTGCCCTACGACGCGGAAGTCATTGAACGGATCAAGGCGTGGCGGGCGGAAGGCGGGCAAGCGGCGCTGGTGACTGCAACCGATCAAAAGCTGGCAGACGCCGTCGCCGCGCATCTGGGCATCTTTGATGAGGTCCACGGATCAGACGGGGTGCGCAATCTCAAAGGGGTAGAGAAGGCCGCGTTCCTCAACGACCATTACCCGGACGGATACACCTATATCGGCGACAGCGCCGCCGACCTTATGGTTTGGGATCAGGCCGAACGTGCCATCAGTGTCGGCGCGTCCCCGCGCGTCCGGGCCGCACTGGATCGCGGATCAACCCCCGCTGAGCATCTTGAGCGAGAGCCTGCCTTTGCCGCCCTCAGCCGCGCCATGCGTCCGCAGCAATGGTTGAAGAACCTTCTGGTGCTCGTGCCTCTGGTCGCCGATCCCAGCTATGGCGCGCCCGCTTTGCTGCCTGTTCTGGCGGCCTTCCTGTCGCTCAGCCTTGCGGCATCCGCCGGGTACCTCATCAACGATCTTCTTGATTTGAAGGATGATCGCAGCCATCCGCGCAAGCGGTCCCGACCTTTGCCTCAGGCGCCCTGTCCACGGCGTTTGGAACCGTGGCGATCCCCATATTGCTGGCAGCGGCGCTGGTTCTGGCCCTGCTGGTCTCACCCGCCTTGTTGGCGGTTGTGGCGCTCTACTTCCTGGCGACGGTGGCCTATTCGGTGCGCCTCAAGCAGCACACGCTGATCGACATTTGCGTCCTGGCCTTTCTGTTCACGCTCAGGATCATTGCAGGCGGTGTGGCCATGGGCTCCCCTGTCCGTGTGGATCCTGGCGTTTTCGATGTTCATCTTCTTTGCCCTGGCCGCAGTGAAACGGCTGGCCGAGTTGACCGATAGCGAAACCGCAGGCCGCGAGGCATCGCGCCGAGGCTACCAGCCAGAGGATCGCCGGGTGGTCAGCCAGATGGCAATCACATCCGGTTACCTCGCCGTGCTGGTTCTGGCGCTCTACGTTGATGAGCCTGCAACGCAGGCCAAGTTCGGCGCGCCGTGGCTGTTGTGGGGCATCTGCCCCTTGCTGATCTTCTGGGTCAGCCGGTTGGTTCTGGTCGCAGATCGTGGCGAGATGCACGATGATCCGATGATCTTTGCAATGACCAACTCCACCTCACGGCTCGTGGTCGCCTTCTGCGCCGTGCTGACTCTGGGTGCCGTTTTCCTATGACCCGGTCCACGCTGGTCCTTCGCTACACGGCCTTCGCCATTGTCGCCGTCATCGTGAACCTGGCGGTTCAACGCGTGGTCCTTCTGGGCGGAGACAGCGCCATCTGGTTCACACTGGCCCTTGGCGCGGGCACGCTGGCCGGGCTGGTGGTGAAATACGTGCTCGACAAGCGCTGGATCTTCTTCGACCGCACGGCGGGGGCCGGAGCCACGGGTCAGCAATTCGGTCTCTATTCGCTAATGGGTGTGGCCACGACCGTGATTTTCTGGGCGACGGAAACCGGGTTCTGGTTGGTCTGGGGCACCGATCTGGCGCGTGAGGTTGGCGCAGTGATCGGCCTGACCATCGGCTATGTCACCAAGTACCAACTCGACCGTCGCTTCGTCTTCCGCGAGGGCACTGCATGAGCCTGCTCAGCGGCTGGGGCCGATATCCCAAAGCAGAATGCACGCTTGTTTCCGCCCGCTCCCAGGCGGATGTGGCGGCTGCGATTGCGAACGCGCCCCTGATCGCACGCGGGAACGGACGCGCCTATGGCGATGCGGCGATGAATGCTGGCCAGACCCTCGCCATGACCGGCATGGACCGCATGTTGTCGTTTGAGGACGGCGTTCTGGTGGCTGAGGCCGGCGTCCTTCTGGCCGACATCATCTACACCTTCCTGCCCCGTGGCTGGTTTCCCATGGTCACGCCCGGCACGAAATATGTGAGCCTTGGCGGCGCCATCGCGGCGGATGTGCATGGCAAAAATCATCACCTGGACGGGTCCTTTCGCACCTGCGTCGATTGGGTGGACGTGATGGGGCCGGATGGATCGGTCACACGCGCGGTCCCGGGCGATGATCTCTTCGACTGGACACTGGGAGGCATGGGCCTGACCGGCGTGATCCTGCGCGCCCAGATCCGCCTGCGCGCGGTCGAGACCATGTACATTGCACAGGAAACGCGGGCACTGACATCGCTGAGCGACACGTTGGAGGCGTTCGAACAGACGCTCGACGCCCCCTATTCAGTCGCGTGGATCGACTGCTCAGACGGGCCGCACCATGGCCATTCGCTGCTTTTGCTCGGGCGTCACGCAACGGCGCAGGATCTGCCGCCCCGGTGGCACCCCTTTGCCGTCAAACGCAAACGCAAGCTGCCAGTGCCCTTCGGCGCACCGCCCTTCCTGTTCCGCGGGCTGTGGCTCCGCGCGCTCAATGGCATCTATTGGCGGCGCGGGGCCCGGCGCGCGGGCAATGCCCTTGTTGATTGGGACAGCTACTTTTACCCCCTCGACGCCCTGTCGAATTGGAACCGCCTTTATGGCCGGGACGGCTTCGTGCAATTCCAATGCGCCTTGCCCGAACACAGCTCCGCCGCCGGGTTGGCCGAGCTGATGGCCACAATCGCCGCGTCCCAAACGGGATCTGTCCTGTCCGTATTAAAACGGTTCGGGCCGCAATCCGGCCATTTTTCCTTCCCAATGCCCGGCTATACCTTGGCCCTGGACTTCCCGGCGTCAGAACGGAGCCTTGAGTTGATGAGCAGACTTGACGAAATCACCCTCGCCCATGGTGGGCGCTTCTACCTCGCGAAAGACGCGCGCATGCCTGAGGCCGTGGCCAAGGCCGATCCGCGCGCCGAGGCCTTCGCGGCCATGCGCAAACAGGCCGGGCTGTCGGACAGGTTCGTGTCCATGCAATCCGAGAGGCTGGGGATATGAGCGGCCCGGTTCTGATCCTGGGCGCCGCCTCTGGTATCGCGCGCGCCATCGCACGCAGCTTTGCTGAGGCCGGTCACCCGATCCAGCTGGCCGCGCGCAACTCCGCACGGCTGGAAGACGACGCCGCAGATTTGCGCACACGCTACGGTGTTGAGGTCAGCTTGCACGACTTCGACGCCCTGACACTCGACAGCCATGCCGCCTTTGTCGACACGCTGCCCGTCCTACCGGAAGTCGCAGTCTGCGCCGTCGGCGCGATGGGCGAGCAAGGCCAAAGCGAAGCCGACCCGCAGGCCGCCGCCCATATCCTGCGCTCCAATTTCGAAGGACCTGCAAGCATATTGGCGCATCTCGCAAACGCGATGGAGGCCCGCGGATCAGGCACGCTCGTGGGCATCTCCTCGGTTGCGGGGGATCGGGGGCGCGCCTCCAACTACATCTACGGCTCTGCCAAGGCGGGCTTCACCGCCTTCCTGTCAGGGCTGCGCAATCGCTTGGCCAAAAAGGGCGTGCATGTTGTGACGGTTCTGCCCGGCTTTGTGCGCACGGCGATGCTCGATGGTATGGAGACGCCCGGGCCACTCACGGCGGACCCCGCCGAAGTGGGCGCGGCCGTTGTGAAGGCGGTCGAGAAACAGAAGAACGTGATCTACACGCGCCCCATCTGGCGCATCGTGATGGCCGTGATCCGCAACATCCCCGAGCCGGTTTTCAAGAAGACATCGCTCTGAGCGGGAAAATGCGCGGCTGGCAAGATTCCGCGCAAAATTCAAGCGGTATGAACAAACTGAATTGGCCTTGTTGCTAATTTAACACTTCCATCATAGGGACGAATAAATCGACGGGACAGCAAGACGCGGGCAGGCACCGCGACGGCATAACAAAGGGGCAGAGCCTCAAGATGAATGGGACAGTAACGGCCAGAATCGTGCGCGGACGCGCGCGGGCCGACAAGGTGCAGGCGGCAGTCAGCAAGCCCGGCTTCTTTGAACGCCCCAACGGCGTTCTGGGGCTGGTATTGGCGTCGACTGTGATGACGTCGGCCTGCGGCTATGTCGTCTATTCCAATGCGCTTGATGCTCACCGCGTTGATCTGGCGCGGGAGGTTGCAAGCGCCCCGTCCCCGAATATCCAGCCCGATCGCGCCTATCCGCTGCCTGAGGTTTTCGACACAACCGTTTCGGTCGCCATCGATATGGGCCCGCGCACGCGCACCGCACCGGGGTTGGAACCAGCGGACGCGCCCGTCGTGGCCGCAGCCAACCCATCCGGCCCCGCGCCTTACACAATTGTCGAAGGCCGCCCGGCTGTTGAGCCTTTGCCACGCCCATCGCAGGGCCCCGATATCCTGACCGTCGCGCGCAATATCACCATCGCCCGCGCCCGAACCTTCCCGGAGCCTGTGGCGCGCCCGAATGGCACCACCACTCCGGCCTGGCCGGACCAGGAAACCGGCCCGCAGACGTCCGAGCTTTTGGCCGCGGCCAGCCCGCGCCCCTCACTCCGCCCTGAGGATCTCGTGACGCGGGTCGCCGCACGCCCCGATGACCTTGAAATCGAAGTCGCCCGTGGCGAAGTCGGTGAAATCCCGCGCGGCAGCCTCTTTGGTGGCAGTGCCGGGGAATGTTCCCCCCGCCTCGCACGTGAGATGCCGCGCCGCCCGGGCTCCGCCTCTGGCGGATCAGCGGTGATGGCCGCAGTTGGCAACGGGTCCGGCTCGGGCCGCGACAACCGGCTGGTGCAAGAAGCGCTGAACGGCAACATGCCGACCTACATGCGCAATCTTCACCCCGTGACGTTTGATGGAACGGTGGGCGGACGCTCGATCACCGTGACGATCTGCGTGACGCCTGATTACCTCGCCATCGGGTCAGACAGTGATCATGTGCGCGTGCCGCTTGGTCTGCCTGCGGCCCTGCGCGTGGCTGACGCCTTTGACATGATGCTGCCGACCACCTCGATGGTGGATGCGATCTACCGGCAGGCCGATGTTCGTGTGGCCCCGTCGCCGATGACGCCGGGCTCGTCCATGTCCTCGACCAGCTATTTCGTCACTCACGACCAAACCATCGACGCGCAATTCGCCCGCGCAGGCGCGCAGCAGGGCATGTTGGTCGCGGGTCACAAGAAAGACCTCGTGATCGCGAACCGCCTGTCGCGCAATCCCGGACGGGTGGCGATCTATGGATGGCACCGCACGAACGGCAACGCGATCCAGCCGCTGTCGACCGTGCACGGCGAATATTACGCGGACTATTCGCATGGTATCCGGCTCGTCAGCCGCACAGCCTATGTAAACGGCGAAGCGGTCGATCTGCGCGAATTGCTGACGGATGAGCGCTATGCCGGTTTCCTGAATTCCGACGGCGCGCTGACCGGCGCAACGGTCCGGCTCGCCTCTCTTTGATCAACTCGGGCCTGTAAACCGCGGTATGCCCCCTTTCGCGACATGCGTTCCGCTGAACGCATCGCGATCCGGGCCCGGAAACTGCGTTCAGTTGAGCGGGTTTTGCGCGAGATTTGCGTTCACCTGAGCGGAGATGCGTTCACCAGAACGGGGTTTGCCACCAAAGAAAAGGCGCGTCCGGTCGGCGCGCCTTTCCCTTTGCAACATTTCGCCGCCGTTCAGTTCACGTCGCGGAAGCACCTGAACCCGAGGTGATAGTTCCGGTGGCTCCCCTCGCTCATCACGCGGGTGCCGTGCCAGAACGGGCGCGCCAGCGCGCCCAATGCTCATGCGCGCGGATCGTGTCCCAAATGAACCACGACCCCTTCATCTCGGTCACGCCAAGGGTCGTGGACCCGGCAGACGCCATCTGATCTTCGGCCAGCGGCAGGTTCATATGCTCAGCCGCATTGCCGTCGATGTCATAGACACCCAAGGGCGACTGGCACGACGGGAAGCTGCCCGCCGGGTAAGTATTCGATCCACACCCCTGAAAACTGCCGCCGTTGCACGAGGCATTCTTGAAAGACCCCGTCGCGCAGACGCCCGACTGCCAGGCGCCGATCGAGTATGTGCCGGACGTGCTGGCATACTGGTTGTTGTGCCAGTTCCGCATCGTGTTGACCGCTGCCGACAGGCCCATGCCACGGATCATGTCGAACGGGTAATCGGGCGGCAGCAATTGGCCCGCCGCGGCCCCCTCCCATTCATGGGCATCGCCGATCCGCCCGCCTTCCGCTGCGCACAGCTGCGCCGCTTCGATCGCACGGACCCAGACAACGGGGTAAACCATTGGAATGTTTGGATATTCAAACATATCCGCACACACCGTCGCGTCACGCGGCGACTGCGTCTGGGGATCATAAAGCGGCACCATATACGGCCCACCACAGATGCGTTCATATTCGCGGTTGCGGTAGCTTGCCTGCACCTGCTCCACCGTGCCGCCAAGGCGTGCAGCGGCCTCTTCCGGCGTCAGCGGGTGCTGTGTGACGGCAGGGTTGCCCTGCCCCATCCAGCCATTGGGCGATCCCGCAAAGATCTCGCGCACGCGATTGATCTCGGAATTCGAAAGCCCGCGGATCTCCTGCAATTGCTGGAACAAAAGCTCATTGCGCTCCCCCAGCGATTGGGCGTCGGCCGCGCCGCCGGTCAGTGCAAGTGCAAGCGCCGCGCAAGCGGCCTTTAAGGTCGTTTGAAGTGCCATCACTGCCTCCGCAAAAGATAAAAGAAATCACGGTTGTCTGGTGCGCCGATGAAGCGCGCGATGCGGCCATTGTCCGGGTCCGCTTCCGCCATGCCAGAGACGAGATGCTGCCACTGCATCTCTTCCTCGCCCTCTTCGTCGTGGACGTAGAGCGCCATGTAGGTGTGCTCCTGCGAATTCATGTCGAGCAGCATGGCATAGTCGCACTGGTACGCCTGGAATGTGCGTGCCATGGCCGACGGCGTGGCGGAGGAGAAATAGGCATAAATCAAGAATTGGCGCCCCTCCACGGTGCGCATGCACGCCCCGCCCCGCAAGGTACGCAAAGTCGCATTCGCATCCCCCGACCAATTGCCGCCACCCCATGAGGTCACGCGGGGGCCCGGTACGCCGTCCTCGATGATGGGTACGCCGTTTTGCCGCGCAAAGACCAGATCGGACAAAAGCGCGTCATCCTCTTCCGACCAGGTGCGCATATCGACCTCACCGTCTTGCGTCAGGTACATCGTGGCAAGGTTCGGCCAGAGGCGAGATATCAACACACCATTCTGCATGAAGCCGTAATGGTGGCCGTAGTTGAAGGTCGCGTAGTCGCCAAAGCGCCACGCGCCATGGTCCCGTTTGAACCCGCCGGTAAAGGTTGCCGCGACGCGCTCGACAAAGGCCGGGCTCAGCATGCCCGTGCGCACCAGTGGATCAGGCCGGTCAAAACCATCCGGTCCACGGCCCTGGCCGTGCCTGTTGGAGGGGCGCGACGACCAGCCAAGGCGTGGATGTTCGGTGCCCAATTCATAACCGATCTCAAAGCGCGCCATGTCGAACGCAACCAGATAGACGTCAGCACGCCGCTCGATGCTATCCAACCCGTTGGCGCCTGAGACCTGGAAAACCTCGTTCGCGATCATCGACGGCTGCATGACGGACGCGTAGATGCCAGGGCTGTTTTCAACCTCGTACCAAGAACCGGCCGTCATCGCGCCCGCGTCGGTCCCGCTCAGCTCAAAACCCATATAGGGGCGCATGTTCGGAGTGCTGTCGAGCAGGGCAGTCCCCAGAAGTTCGACACCATCGATTTCCTCGACTTCCTCTTCCCCTTCGGAGGACACCATGAATGCATCTTCAAAGAAGGCGCCCTTGATCAAATTCACAATGGATTCGCCAAAAACGATATTGTCGCGCAGGAATTCAGCAACTGCTTCGCGGGTCGTGCGGTTTCCGCTGACCGGATTGCGAACAAAAAGGCTCCAATCGCAAACGGGTGCAAATGGCAATGCGCTTGTTTGCGCCTCTTCCAATTCGCCATCGTCCCACGGGGCGCAGGCAAAACTATCCCCTTCACCTTCAATCAACAGGGTCGGACCATCCTCGTCAATCAGCGAGATGTCCCAGGTATCAGGCGCCCCATTCTCAAAATGTGCGAAGCGTGAGCGCCCGCCCTCTGGCGCGATTTCGAGCACAAACCAAGAGTTCACCTGCGGGTTCAGCGACGTCAGCGTGTATGTCGTTCCGTCCTCACCCGTCAGTGTCTGGGCGTTGCGGAAGGGCTGCATCGCGAAGATGGTGCCGGGAACGTTCTGGTTTAGTTGGGCAAGTTGTTCATCAACGATACTTTGATCTGGCAAATCAATGCCTTGCGCCAGGGTCGCGCTGGCGGCGAAAAGCGCCGCGTTGGTCGTGAAAAACAGTGCAGAAAGGCTTTTGGGCAGCAAGGGTCAAGCTCCGGTCAAAAATACAGATAACACGCGCTCAAAAATGCGAGCGGGCAGAAGCGTGCAGGCCCTAGTCTTGCAGCAATCAAACATGTGACGCAACGGCACAAAAGATAGTTTTGACCACCATAAACGGGACGCGCGCCGGTCGAGAGGCAGCGCAAGGGCCCGCCGTTGACGGGGCGGTTTTCTGCGAATTTTCTGGCGCACCCAATATTCGTGTATACATTAACCAACAATTAACCGCCTAATGGGTTATCGTTGTGGGCGGTATGCGTCGTGTGGGTTGGCGCCATTACCTGAAAACTCTTGGGGGAATTGGGGGAGTTGCCATGGGCAACAGAATCAGGGGTGTGTTGAATAATCATCCTATTGCGCCTCAGGCAGAGGCGCGCCGGGTGACACGCACCGAAAAATCGGAACAGGAAACCGTCAGCGGATTTCTGGGCCAATTGCAGTCTGCACTTGCAGCCGTGGACCTTCAAAAAGCGCGAAATCTTGTCGCCGATGAAGAGGGGCGCCTGCACGAGTTGGACCAGACCGAGGCCATCGAAGCGCGCGCGCAGGTCGCCGCAGCCAAGGCACGAATTGCTGTCAAAGCGGGTGACGGGGCTGCAGCGCATGCCATCTTGCTCGCCGCGATCGAGACCAACCCGGGCAACCGCGCCTTGCGTGTCTTGATGTCGGAAGTCATGCTTGCGACTGGCCGCGCCACAGATGTTCGACCGGTCCTAAAACATATTGGCCGAATTGGTGATCACGGACCGCAGGATGACCTAGGCGGGGTGTTGGCGGACGGTCCCGCGAAGGACTCGGTCTAGGCCTGTGGGTTCGGGCGCGCGCTAAAAGAAGCTGACGATCGCATCGTCAGAGCGGCTTTCGTTCGGCCGCAAAAGAGCACGTATCGCTTCTAGTTCCACGCCTATGATGAGATCATCGATTGGCAGGGTGAGACGTGGGCCCGCAGCGGAACCCGCTGCATTTTCACACAGGACCGAGAGTGCATCTAAGCTTTGAGAAAGCCTGTCGATTTCCTGGACTTCGATCGGAACATCAAGGTTCTCAGCCATGGCACCGATCTGGCTGTCCAAATTCTTCGCCAGCCTTGCCTGACGCGAAAGCTCGCCTGAAACGGCTTCGAACAAAGCTTCCAGCGGCACCTCTCCCGGACGCAGAAGACCGCTCATAAAGGGCCCACAACGCGTTCGATGCAGGCGCGAAGCGCCGTTGGTGAGAACGGCTTCTTGAGGAAATTGTTCATACCAAGCTGCGTCCCTCGGTCCACGATCTCTGGATCCGTAGTGCCCGTTATCAAGATGAACCCGATGCGAGAGAAACTTTCGTGTTTTCGCAAGACCTCAAGCAGTTGGAGACCATCCATGCCAGGCATGTTGTAGTCGGAGATCACCATATGAACCGGCGAGGCGGATAGCTTTTGCAGCGCGGTCTGACCGTCTGCACAATGGTCGATGGTTGCAACTCCCATCCATTCAAGGGCTTGGATAATTAGCCCTCGTGACGTGGACATATCGTCCACGACGAGAACGCGAAGCATGTCTTTAGTGCTCATGAAATTCACCCTTTCAGGAGATGCGTCGGTATTGGGTGACACCGCTGGATTTCAACTGTTCGGAACCGGGGCCCGTCACCCGTTCCGAGTGACCGATCATCAAAGGCGCGCCGGGCCGAAGTGCCGTAGCAAATCTGGGCCAAAGCGATGCTTGCGTCTGCGCAGAGAAATAGATGACGACGTTCCGGCAGAAGATTGCATCAAACTGGCCCTGCATCGGCCACGGGTCGACCAAGTTCAACTGAGCAAACTGGACGAGGGATCGAACCTCAGGACAAACCTCAAACATGTTGGGTTCGTCCGCGCATGGCCTGGTGTATTTTTGAAGTAAAGGGTGCTCGATCTGATCATAAAGACTGGACGAATACCTCGCGCTGCGCGCGCGTTGCAAAACATCGGCGTCGATATCGGTCCCGAGGATCTTAACATCCAGGTCATCGGATGGAGGAAGTGCATCGCGCACGACCATTGCCATTGAGTAGGCCTCTTCTCCGCTTGAACAGCCAGCGGACCACATCCGAATTCTCGGTGATTGTGCGATGCGGGTGAGAAGGACCTCTTTCAACGCATCGAAGTGGTGCAACTCTCGGAAAAAGCGCGTCACGTTTGTCGTGAGGGACGTGATCATGTGCTGCAGTTCGTCTGCGCCGTCCGGTCCATTCAGAAGGTCGCGGTATGCATCGAACCCGGAGAGTCCCAATCGCTTGAGGTGTCTGGACAACCGGGATGCAGCGATCCGGCGTTTTCCGTTCGACAACACAATTCCCGTCCGGTCCTCAAGAAACCCCGCCAGCTTCGCAAACGCTGCGTCACCAGCGAGACCGGGGTCTCGCGAGCGTTCGATTGACGGGTCGCCCATCATCATGCAGCCACCGGGTTGGAGCGTTCGACGACAGAGTTCAGATCAAGCCGGCGCAACGTGCGCTCTTCCAGAAGGACAACGCCGGAAACAAACCCTCGAACCTTGCCCGAAACCATCTCAGGCACGGGATGCACAGCGTCGTCGTCCACAGACAAAATGTCTGAAACCATGTCGGCGAGCAGGCCGATTGTCTGGCCGTCTACGACAGCGACGATAATTACGTGGCGATCACATGGATCGGTGCGCCCAAGCCCCAAACGATCAGAGAGATCGATCACGGGAACAACGGCTCCACGTAAATTGATCACGCCCTTCACGAAACTGTCGGCATGCGGAAGTGTGGTCGTTTCTGTCCAGCCGCGGATTTCACGGACCGACATGATATCGAAACAGAAATCCTGCTCTGCAACGCGAAAAGCAACCATTTCGAGCGTGGATTGATCTTCGGGGGATTCAGATTGTTTCAAGTGCGCCTCCCTCGGAATGGGCTGTCTGCGCCATCAACGCGCTGGCCGGGGAGATATCTGTCGCGCCCCTCGCGATGCCCTCGGGGTCAACAATCAAGGCAATCCGCCCGTCTCCCAGAATGGTTGCGGCCGCAATCCCTTCGATTTTACAATAGTTTGTCTCAAGGCTTTTGATCACGACCTGGCGTTGATCATGCAAGGCGTCGACGACCAAAGCGCACTGCTTGTTGGCGGTGGTTTCGACCACCAAGAGGACCCGGTCCCTGAGGTCGCTTGCTTCGGCGCGAAACCCGAATTTGACGCCCAGATCAACGACCGGCATCAAACAGCCGCGGATCGAGAGCATCTTTTCCCCAAGCCCGATGGAATGGGTCGTGGCACTGGTGGCGTAGAGTGTTTCCTTGATGGCGCTAATCGGAACAACCATGGTCTGACCGGCGATGTCGACAACCATGCCTTCCTGAACGGCGAGTGTTAGCGGGAGACTGATTGTAAATGTTGAGCCAAATCCAGCCTCGGACGAGACGGACATGCGCCCGCCAAGCGCTTCGATTTCGCTGCGCACAACATCGAGTCCGACCCCTCGACCAGACAATTCTGACACCTCTTGCTTCGAGGAAAAGCCCGGCAGGAACAAAAGCGCGTCGATTTCGGGCGGCGTCAGGTGGTCGTCCGGGGCGATCAATCCTTTTTCTTCTGCGACTTGCCGCACACGATCACGATTTATGCCTGCGCCGTCATCCGTGATTTCGATCACAACGCGGCCAGATCTGTGGGCGGCGGTCAGCTGTATCATACCTTCGGGTGACTTACCTGCAGCGATCCGGTCTTCTTGCGTTTCCAGGCCGTGATCGACTGAATTGCGAACCATATGGGTAAGCGGGTCGACCAACCGTTCCAAAACCGTCTTGTCGATCTCGGCCCCCTCTCCTTCCATCACCAGTCTGACGGTTTTCCCGGTGCTCGCAGCGGCGTCGCGAATTGTTCGCGCCATGCGCTGAAAAAGCGGTTTGACCGGTTGCGCCCGAATGGCCATGACGCTTTCCTGGATCTCGCTGGCCAGATGTTTCAGACCTTCAAGTTCCAGCAAGACGGCATTGTCGTTCGCAACTTGCTGTTGTCCGATTTTCTGCGACAACGCGGCCTCTTTGATCACCAGTTCGCCGACCAAGTTGATGAGCTTGTCCACCTTTTCGAAATCTACCCGAATGGTTTGGGAGGCAGATCCGCCCGCTGTTGTGGCAGCCTTTGGGGGCGCGCTCGGCGCAATATCGCGATCGTCGGGCGCAATCGGAGCCTCCTGGCCCGCGTGCGGTCCTGTGGAACCCGCATCCTTGGGGGCGTCGCAAACGTGCCGAGATCAGCACGGGTCAGGGGCTGGATCTCAACCACAGCGCAATCCATGACGAATTCGAAGACCTCCAAGAGGACGTCCTCGGATTCGGAGGTTTCCACATCGATGGTCCATTGCATGCAACACACCATTGGATCGAGGCGATCCAAGGACGGCACAGTGGAAAGATCTGCGGTGGTTTTCACAGGGCCAAACCGTTCAAGCGCTCGAATGAGAGGCAATGGCTCATTGCCGCTCGTGAACAGCTCGGATGCGGCATTGAAGGTGATGCGCCAACCGTGCTGCGTGTCCGCCGCCGGGGCGGTTAGGGGCGCAATTTCCAATGCCAATGGTACAAAGCCTGCGTCATCATCCGATGTCTGCGCGGCGGTCGATGGGACCAAATCGATCTGAGTGGCGCCCTCCAATCGCTGCAGCAGGAGGGCCCCCGCCTCGCTATTTCCATCGGTGCCATTTCGGGCGGCAGAGACAAGATCAGACAGATGGTCGCCGCATTGCTGAAAGAGCAGATACAGCTCGGCATCTGGCTGTACTTTCCCGGAGCGAAGTTGGTCGAGAACGGTTTCAAACCGGTGGGCAAATGCGACCAACTCGTTCAGGTCAAAGGCACCCGCGCCGCCTTTGATCGAATGCACCGCGCGAAAGACGGTGTGGATCGTTTCCACATCTTCGCGCCCATCAATCATCAGGCTGAAGCCGTCCTGCATCGCCTCAAGCAATTCACTGCACTCTTCAAAGAAGGAGTCGCGGAATTCGTCACTTACTGCAAAGGTCATTGGGAGGCCGCCGTGTTTGTGACCCGCTCAATCGCCCAGACCAGTTTAGCTGCGTCAAAGGGCTTCACGATCCATCCCGTGGCACCGGCATCCCGAGCCTTTGCGCGGAATTCTGGCGCGCTTTCGGTCGTCAATACGAGGATTGGCACGATGCGCGCCCTCTCCAAGCGTCTCGCGCCTTCGATAAAGTCAAACCCGTTCAGCCTAGGCATGTTGATATCGGTGATGACAACGTCCGGATCGGTTGCAGAAAAGCGATCGAGTCCAGCCTGTCCGTCTTCTGCAAAGTCTACGGAATATCCAGCCCGGCCAAGGGCGGCCCCGAGCAAGTTACGCATGGTTTTGGAATCGTCGATGGCGAGAACGGATAGGCTCACGTACCGCCCCCCGAGCCTGCCTCATTGGCCCCAAGATCGGTTAGTGCGATGCCAAGGGTGCGAGCGTCGTGCCGGAACGCATCACTGAACGCTGAAAGCGAAAAGCCGTGCCCATCGTGTTTCCATTGCCGGCGCGCGGCGACAATCACCTGAAGGCCGAGCGCGCCGATATGGTTTGTCTTGCTCGCGTTGACGGATACATCAGTGCCGCGAAGCGCCGCAAACTCTGCGGCCAATGCGGGTGCTGCGGCAGTGCCCACATTTTTCCCCAAGGCGATGGTATTCCCCAAAACGCGGCCTTCCCAAGTTGATCTGTAGTCAGCAGAGCAGCGCACCTGCCTGAACAATTGAACTGGTGGAATGGGCATAGGGCATGGAGAATGAAGGCCCGGTTAACATGGGATAGCTTGATGCGTTTGGCCGTCACGATCGGTGAGGCAAAGAACGCGCCTTCGCTGGTTCGTCCCTCTTGCGTTTGAAGCGTTGCTTGTGCACAGGAAGGCCAAGCCACGTTGTCTCGGATCGTGAAACGCCTAAAAAATGTGCTCTGGACCTATCCATTTCGAGGGTCTGGCCCTACCGAAAACGAGACTTCTAGGCTCAATAACGCGCAATTGCGGACCCACGGGGAGTCCGCTCTCGGGAGATTCGCCATGAAAATGACCACCGAAGAAGCCTTCGTCAAAACGTTGCAGCGCCACGGCATCGAGCATGCCTTTGGCATTATCGGCTCAGCCATGATGCCGATCTCTGATATTTTCCCGGATGCTGGCATCAAGTTCTGGGACTGCGCCCATGAAGGTTCAGCAGGCATGATGTCGGACGGCTACACGCGCGCCACCGGCAAGATGTCGATGATGATCGCGCAAAACGGTCCTGGCATCACCAACTTCGTGACCGCCGTGAAAACTGCCTACTGGAACCACACGCCGCTTCTGCTGGTCACCCCTCAGGCGGCAAACAAGACCATCGGTCAGGGCGGCTTCCAGGAAGTCGAGCAGATGAAACTGTTCGAAGACATGGTCTCCTACCAGGAAGAGGTCCGTGACCCGACCCGCGTGGCCGAGGTTCTGACCCGCGTCATCAGCCAGGCCAAGCGCCTGTCCGGCCCTGCGCAAATCAACATCCCGCGCGACTTCTGGACCCAGGTCGTGGATATCGAGATCCCCGATCCGATCGAATTCGAAGCCTCCCCCGGTGGCACCAACTCTGTCGCCGAAGCGGCGGCCCTGCTGTCATCGGCCAAAAACCCCGTCATCCTGAACGGTGCAGGCGTGGTTCTGTCGTCGGGCGGTATCGAGGCATCCAAAGCCCTGGCCGAACGTCTGACCGCGCCGGTCTGTGTGGGCTACCAGCACAACGATGCGTTCCCGGGCAACCACCCGCTGTTCGCAGGTCCCTTGGGTTACAACGGCTCCAAGGCTGGGATGCAGCTTATTAAGGAAGCGGACGTTGTTCTGTGCCTTGGCACGCGTCTGAACCCGTTCTCGACCCTGCCCGGCTATGGCATTGAGTATTGGCCCGCCGACGCCAAGATCATCCAGGTCGACATCAACCCTGACCGCATCGGCCTGACCAAGAAGGTTACCGTCGGCATTGTAGGCGACGCCGCCAAGGTTGCCACCGGCATCCTGGCACAACTGGCGGATGATGCAGGTGATGCGGGCCGCGAGGCGCGCAAGAACCACATCGCTCAGACCAAATCCGCTTGGGCGCAAGAGCTGTCCTCCATGACGGAAGAGCAAGACGATCCGGGCACCGATTGGAACGTGCGCGCCCGCGCCGCCAAACCCGATTGGATGAGCCCCCGTATGGCGTGGCGCGCCATTCAGGCCGCCCTGCCCGTTGAGGCGATCATTTCGTCCGACATCGGCAACAACTGCGCCATCGGTAACGCCTATCCGTCGTTCAACGAAGGCCGGAAGTATCTGGCGCCCGGCCTGTTCGGTCCCTGTGGCTACGGCCTGCCTGCTATCGTTGGCGCAAAAATCGGCCAGCCGGACGTCCCGGTTGTCGGTTTCGCAGGTGATGGCGCCTTCGGCATCGCGGTGAACGAGTTGACGGCCATTGGCCGTGGAGACTGGCCTGCAATCACGCAGATCGTCTTCCGCAACTACCAGTGGGGTGCGGAAAAGCGGAACTCCACCCTGTGGTTCGACGACAACTTCGTGGGCACAGAGCTGGACGAAGACGTGTCCTACTCCGGCATCGCGGACGCATGCGGTCTGAAGGGTGTGGTGGCCCGCACCCAGGAGGAGCTGACCGCAGCCCTTGATCAGGCGATCAAGGATCAGATGGAAAACGGCATCACCACGTTGATCGAAGCCATGATCAACCAGGAGCTTGGTGATCCGTTCCGCCGCGACGCGATGAAGAAGCCCGTCGCCGTGGCTGGTATCAGCAAAGAGGACATGGTTCCTCAGCAGGTCGCTTAAGATGAGCGCGGCGGCAGGTGATCCGCTTGCCGCCATCGCCGCCCGTGCGGCGGCGGACAAGAAGCACATTGTGCTGAGCGAAGGCGATGATCCGCGCGTGCAAGACGCCGCGCGGATTGCCGTTGAACAGGGTCTGGCCGATGTCACGATCCTGGGCCCGACCGAGGTGCAGGTGACCATTGCGCCGGGCGTGTCGGTCCTGAACCCCGAAAACTCTCCCCATCACGACAGCTTCGTTGCGCGCCTTGTTGAGTTACGTGGCCACAAGGGCATGACATCTGAAAAAGCCGCAGACGCCGTACGCGATCCGCTGATTTTTGCAGCACTCATGGTGCATGAAGGATTGGCAGACGGAACCGTCAGTGGCTGCGTGCGAACGACATCGGACGTCGTTCGCGCAGCCCTTCAGGTGATCGGCAAGGCCAAGTCGGCGCCGCTGGTGTCGAGTTTCTTCCTGATGACCCTACCGTCCGACCACCCCGCAGGGCCGCGCGGCATGGTGTTTTCCGATTGCGGCCTTGTCATTGATCCCAGCACCGAAGAATTGGCAGGAATTGCGCAGCAAGCGGCCGGTTCGGCCGAGGCACTTCTGGGAGAGCCGGCGAAGGTCGCCATGCTATCCTTCTCGACCATGGGCAGTGCACGCCATGCAGCTGTGACGAAAGTCACAGACGCATTGGCCCTGGCGAAAGCCGCAGCGCCTGACCTCGCGATTGATGGAGAGCTGCAATTCGACGCGGCGTTCGTGCCTTCGGTGGCAGCTCGCAAAGCCGAAGGCTCCAGCGTGGCAGGGGCAGCCAACGTGTTTGTGTTCCCAAACCTCGATGCAGGCAATATCGGCTACAAGATCGCGCAGCGTGTCGGCGGGGCGACTGCAATCGGCCCGGTTTTGCAGGGCCTTGCGAAGCCCGCCAATGACCTGAGCCGCGGGGCAACCGCCCAGGACATCGTGGACATCATCGCCGTCACTGCCGTTCAGGCGCAAGCGCGGGGCTGACGCCGCCGTCACACCCTGTGCAAGGGCTGATCGCACGGCTTGGAGATCGCGGGCTTGGGACGCGTTCAATCGCGGTCAACGATAGAGCCAACGCCCCTTTAGGTGGCCTTAATCAACGTCGCTTCTGGCCCTACTCCGACTCTCTGAGTGGAGCGATTTTCGCGCATCGTATTCGCGCGCCAAAAGCGCGCCCTTTGGGAGGGAACACCCCATGGCTTATGACGCTGCTAACAACTCGCTCGAAGCACACTGGATGCCGTTTTCGGACAATCGCGGTTTCAAGGAAGATCCGCGCCTCGTCGTCCGGGCTGAGGGCGTGCACCTTTATGACCATAAGGGCGGTCAGCTGATCGACGGCTCGTCTGGTCTGTTCTGCTCACCCGCGGGGCATTGCCATCCGAAGATTGCTGAGGCCGTCGCCAAGCAGATGACGGAATACACCTACGTCATGCCCTTCCAGGCAGGTCACCCCGGCTCCTTCGCGCTGGCCGAGAAGATCAGCCGCATGTTGCCCGAGAAGATGAACCATGTGTTCTTCACCAACTCCGGCTCTGAAAGCGTCGACACGGCGATGAAGATCGTCATGGCGTACTGGAACGCGCGCGGTGAAAGCCGCCCTCGGTTTGTGTCCCGTGAACGCGCTTATCATGGCGTGAACATCGGCGGTGTGTCCCTGTCGGGCATGGTAAAGAACCGCGACATCTTCCACGCGACGGTCCCGGGCGTGATGATGCTGCGCCACACCTACGACCCGTCTGAGAAGTTCATCCCCGGCGGCCATTCCGAGCACAATGGCGAAGAGCTGGCCAACGACCTGGAGCGGATGGCCCAGACCTATGGCGGCGGCAACATCGCGGCGGTCTTCGTTGAACCCGTTGCAGGCTCCACCGGCGCCCTGCCCCCGCCAAAGGGTTACCTCGAGCGTCTGCGCGCAATCTGTGACCAGTACGGAATTCTGCTGGTCTTTGATGAGGTCATCACCGGCTTTCGGCCGCATGGGCACGGCATTTGCGGCGCAGCGCTACGGCGTGGAGCCCGACATCATCACGATGGCCAAGGCGCTCACCAACGGCTCCATCCCCATGGGTGCCGTCGCTTGCCGCGATGACATTTATGAAACCGTGGTCGGTTCCTCCAAGCGCGGTCTCACCGAGTTCTTCCACGGCTACACCTATTCGGGCCACCCCGCCGCCTGCGCGGCTGGCAATGCGATGATGGACATCATCGTGGAAGAAGATCTGATCCAGCGGTCCGCCGATCTGATCCCCTATTTCGAAGCCGCCTTGATGGATGGGTTGAAGGATCACGAGCTGATCAACGATATCCGCGTTGCAGGCTTGATGGCTGGCGTCGAAGTTCATGCAGATGGCGGGCCGGGTATGCGCGGGACCGAGCTTCAGAAGCGCATGTTCTGGCAGGGCCTGTCGGTGAAGTTCACCGGCGACAATGCAATCATCGCGCCGCAATTCATCGCGACACGCGAAAATGTCGACGAGATCGTGGACCGCTTCCGCGCCACGCTTGACGATATGCGCGACAACGGCTGATCTGATCCGGGCGGGCTTTGCGAAAGGCCCGCCCGGTTTTCATCTTAACTCTTCGACCGGGTTCCTCACATGTCCAAAGTCCCTTCCCACGCGCGCGTTGTCATCGTCGGTGGCGGTGTTGCTGGTTGTTCTGTTGCCTATCACCTGACCAAGTTGGGCTGGACGGATGTGGTCCTGTTGGAACGCAAGCGGCTGACCTCGGGCACGACATGGCATGCGGCGGGTCTTATCGCGCAGCTGCGGGCGACGAAGAACATGACGCGCCTGGCGAAGTATAGCCAGGAGCTCTACGGCAATCTTGAGGCTGAAACGGGTGTTGCTACGGGCTTCCGCCGTTGCGGCTCCATCACGATGGCTTTGACAGAGCACCGGGCCGAGGAAATCCGGCGCCAAGCCTCCATGGCGCGCTCGTTCGGGGTTGAGGTTGAAGAAATCGACGCAGCCGAAGTTCTCAAACACTACCCGCATGTGAACACGGATGGCATGACGGCAGCCGTGTGGCTGCCGCTCGACGGGCAAGGCGACCCGGCCAACATCGCGCTTTCCATGGCCAAAGGTGCGCGGATGGGCGGCGCGAAGGTGCTGGAAAACGTGAAGGTCACGGGCGTCAGCTCAAGCGGACGGCAAGGTCACTGGCGTCTCGTGGGAAGCAGACGGCGAGGCTGGCGAAATCCAGGCTGATATGGTCGTCAATTGCGCAGGCATGTGGGCACGTGATTTCGGCGCCATGGCGGGCGTGAACGTGCCGCTGCAAGCGTGTGAGCATTTCTACATCGTGACGGAGAATATCGAGGGCCTGAAACAGCTTCCGGTTTTGCGCGTCCCCGACGAATGCGCCTATTACAAGGAAGATGCCGGCAAGATGCTACTTGGCGCGTTCGAGCCCAAGGCTAAGCCGTGGGGGCCGATCCCAGAGGATTTCGAATTCGACCAACTGCCAGAGGATTTCGACCATTTCGAGCCGATCCTTGAAGCCGCGTGCGAGCGTTTGCCGATGTTGGCAGAGGCTGGCATCCATACCTTCTTCAACGGCCCTGAAAGCTTCACGCCGGATGATGCCTACCACCTGGGACCCGCACCGGAATTGGAAGGATACTGGGTCTGCGCAGGCTTCAACTCCATCGGTATTCAGTCCGCCGGTGGGGCCGGTTGGGCGTTGGCGGAATGGATGGAAAATGGCATCCCGCCCTTCGACATCGGCGATGTGGACATCCGCCGGATGCAGCCGTTCCAGAAGAACCGCCGTTACCTGAAAGAACGCGCGTCCGAGACGCTTGGCCTGCTCTACGCAGACCACTACCCCTACCGCCAGAAGGCCACGGCGCGGAGCGTGCGCCGCTCGCCCCTGCATGAACATTTGAAAGCCAACAATGCCGTTTTCGGTGAATTGGCTGGGTGGGAACGGGCCAATTGGTTCGCCAACCCGGGTCAGGACGCGGAATATGTCTATGACTGGAAAGGCCAGAACTGGTTCTGGAATCAGCGCCAGGAACATGACGCGGTGCGCAATACAGTGGGCATGTACGACATGTCCTCGTTCGGCAAGATCCGCGTGGATGGGCCCGATGCCGAGGCGTTCCTGAACCGCATGGCGGGCGGCAACATGTCGGTTCCCGTTGGCAAGATCGTCTACACGCAGTTCCTGAACGAGCGTGCCGGGATCGAGGCCGATGTCACCATCACGCGCCTCGCCCACGACAGCTACTTCATCGTTACCCCGGCCGCGATGCTGATCCGCGACATGGCATGGCTCAAGGCGCACAAGCGTGATGAAGTGGTGATCATCTCGGACGCGACCGCATCTGAAGCGGTGATCTGCGTGATGGGGCCGAATGCCCGTGCGCTTATGCAATCGGTCAGCCCCCATGATTGGTCAAACGAGGCCTTCCCGTTTGGCGTGGCACAAACGGTGGAAATCGGCCTTGGCCTCGCCCGCGCGCACCGCGTGACTTACGTGGGTGAACTGGGGTGGGAGCTTTACGTCTCTGCCGATCAAGCTGCCCATGTGTTCGAGACATTGCACGAGGCCGGGGTGGATCACGGGCTGCGCCTGTGTGGCCTTCACATGATGGACTCCGCGCGCATCGAAAAGGCGTTCCGCCATTTCGGCCACGACATCACCGGCGAAGATCACGTTCTGGAAGCGGGCCTGGGCTTTGCCGTTAGCAAGCAGAAGAACAACTTCATCGGCGCGGACGCCGTGGCGCGAAAGCGCGATGAAGGGCTGCAAATGCGCATGGTGCAGTTCAAGCTGACCGACCCGGAGGCGATGCTGTTCCACGCCGAACCAATCGTGCGGAACGGAGAGGTCGTGAGCTACATCACCTCGGGCAATTACGGGCACACGCTGGGTGGCGCCATTGGCCTGGGCTACGTCCCCTGCCCCGGTGAAAAGCCCGACGAGGTGCTGGCCTCAACCTATGAGATCGAGGTTGCCGGAACGCGCGTCTTGGCAGAGGCGAGCCTCAAGCCGATGTACGACCCGAAATCCGAGCGCGCGCGCGCCTGAGCGCGGCCACACGAGGGGCAGCCAGCCCGCTATTCCTGCGCCCTGATCGCTTCGGCGATCAGGGACACACCCTCTTCGATCAGAGCCGTTTCGATCGTCGCGAACCCAAGCCGCAGGCGGTTTAGCGGCGGCGCGGGATCTGCGTAGAAGGCAGACCCAGCCTCAACCAATACCGACTTTTCGCGCAAAGCGGCCACGACTTCCGTGTCGATCATTCCGTCTGGGCCCTTCAGCCACAGCGTCGTCCCGCCGGTCACGCGATCCAAGGCCGGCATCAACCCTTTGGCCAGCAAAGCCTCTCGCAGCACCTCATTGCGGCGTGCCATCCGCATCCGCATTCGGCGCGAATGGCTGTTGTAGTGCCCCTCTGACAAGAAGTAGGCGACGGTCTTTTGCGTCAACCCGGGCAGGTGTCGCCCGCTCAGCGTCCGGATGGCGCGGGCATGTTCGACCAAGGCTGTATCCGCCGTGAGGTAGCCCAAGCGCAGCCCCGGAAATATGGATTTTGAGAAGCTGCCAACGTAAACAACACGCCCCCTGCGATCCAGTGATTTCAGGGCTGGCAGGGCCGGCGACGCATAGGCCATTTCGTAGTCATAATCGTCCTCGATCACCACGAAGTCGTCTTGTTCAGCCCGGTCCAACAGCTCTTTGCGTCTGGCCATGGACATGGTTGCCCCGGTCGGCGCCTGATGGGACGGGGTGGTGAAGACCGCTTGCACGCCAGGCGGAATGTCACTGACCCGCATTCCGTCTTGATCCACGGGGATCGGATATATCGGTCAAGCCTTGCTGATGCAGCAGATTGCGCATCTCGGGGTATCCGGGGTCCTCTATCGCGACAACACCTTCGCGTTTGGGAAACAGTACCTGAACCGTCAGCCACAACGCGTTCTGGGCACCAGCCGTGACCAACACTTCGTCAACGGATGCGGCCACGCCCCGTCCCGAAACCGACCGCCGAACGATCTGTTCAAGCAGGAAAGGATCGTCTCGGTCCCGCGCGTCAAACGCGATCTGCTCAAAATGGCGCTTTCCAAGCGCGCGCCGCACGCAGTCGCGCCAATCGTCCACGGGGAAGCGCGCCACGTCGGGCTCGCCAAAGATGAACGGGTATTTGAAACGGCGCCAATCCGGCGGATTGGCCTGTGCACCCAGGGCGGCTGGCGGGTCACCCAACCGCGTGGCCCAGTCCATCTGCTCTACCGTGCCGTTGGCGGCCGTGCCGACCGTTTCAATGCGGGTCGGGGCATCGGGCGCTACAAAATACCCTGATCGCGCAACGGAAATGATGTAGCCGGTCGCGAGCAAGCTGTCATAGGCAAGGCTGACCGTGATCCGGCTGATACCAAGGTGCTTGGCCAGCGCGCGCGTGGCCGGCAACCGATCGCCCGGAGCAAACCTTCCGTCCCAGATCGCCCGCGTGATGGCGTCTTTCAACCTGGTCTGTAGACCCACATTCGCGTCTTCGGACAGAAAGATATGATGTTCGGAGATGATGGCCATGGTCGCTCATACACATTGATAAGGCCAGAATGGACCGCATTCTGCAGAACAACAAGGCCAAGACCGATGCCGGGGTTGCAGTTTCGACTGCTGCATGATGCGGTGCCGCTTGCACGAAAGGAGCATCCGAGATGTCGCAATACAGCCCCTTGTCCAACACGCCCGGCCCAATCGTGGCCGACCTTCGCTCGGATACCGTCACAAAGCCGTGCGCGGCCATGCGCGCCGCCATGGCGGAGGCGAAAGTGGGCGATGACGTGTACGGCGAGGACCCGCTGATCAATCGGTTGGAGGCCGGCCTTGCGGAACGTCTTGGAAAGGAGGCCGGGCTTTTTGTGCCATCGGGAACGCAATCAAACCTGCTGGGTATGCTTGCGCATTGCGGCCGTGGCGAAGAAGTGATCTCCGGCGAAAGCTACCATGTTATCCGGTATGAGGCTGCGGGTGCCTCCGTACTTGGCGGTGTGGCGCTCCATGCGCTGCCGGTGTCAGACGATGGCGGGCTGGACGCGGACGCGATCTTGGGTGCCGTGAAGGAGGATGACAGCCATCACCCGATCTCTCGCCTTCTGTCATTGGAAAACACGAACTATGGACGGGCTGTTCCGCTGCACCGGATCAAGGAGGCCGCGGCGACCGGGCGCTTCGCAGGATTGTCGACCCATCTGGACGGCGCACGGTTCTTTAACGCGATCACGGCGCTTGGATGCGCTGAGACCGATCTTGCCGATCCGTTCGACACAGTGTCCGTCTGCCTGTCCAAAGGATTGGGCGCCCCGGTCGGGTCCGTGCTTGTTGGCCCCAAGGACCTGATCGCGAAAGCCCGTCGCATGCGGAAGATGCTTGGCGGTGGCATGCGTCAGGCCGGCATATTGGCCGCCGCAGCCCTGTTCGCGCTGGAACGGAACGTGGCCAGATTGACCGAAGATCACCAACGGGCCGACGCGCTGGCTTCCCATTTGCGTAACCTCGACATCGGGGCCGTTAGCCAGGCCACCAACATGGTTTTCCTGACCCCAAGGGATGGCGTCAGCCTTACCGGTCTTTCTGCAGCCGGCATCGCCATGTCGGCGCCGGAACCTGCATGCCGGATGGTGCTGCACCGAGACATCGACGATGTCGCCTTTTCGCATGTTTTGCGGGCGTTTGATGCGCTCGCCGCAAACTCCAGAGCCGCGTGATGCGGGTTCTTATCACGGGCGGGGGCGGCATGATCGGTGCACGTTTGGCGGCCAAGCTTGCGCAAACGGGGGAAATCGGCGGCGCAGGCGTGTCAGAGCTGGTGCTGGCTGATCTGGTCGAACCAAAAGCGCCGGACGCCCCGTTTCCGACAAGGACCATTGCCGCCGATCTTGGCACCGAGCCTGGGCGCGCGGCCTGTCTTGAGCACAACCCTGATCTGATCTTCAACCTTGCTGCGGTCGTCTCGGGCGCGGCTGAGGCCGATTTTGATCTCGGCTATCGGGTGAACCTTGATGCCACCGCCGCCTTTCTGAATGACATCAGGAATTTGGGAACCGCTCCTAAAGTCGTTGCAACCTCCTCGGTTGCAGCATTTGGGGGCGATTTGCCCGACGTCGTTCCCGACACCCACTGCCTTACACCACAGAATTCCTACGGCACGCAAAAGGCGATGGCAGAGCTTCTGCTGGCGGATCACACACGGCGTGGACACCTGGATGGGCGCTGCGTGCGCTTGCCCACAATCACTGTCCGGCCCGGGCGCCCGAACGCGGCGGCATCCAGTTTCATATCGGGGATCATCCGGGAGCCTCTGGCTGGTGAGGAGGCCGACCTGCCCGTCGATGGCGCAATGAAGGTCTGGATCGCATCACCCGACTGTGCCGTTGAAACGCTGCTTCATGCCGCAAGCCTGCCCGCTGGCGCGCTGGGGCCCGGCGCTGTCGTCTCCGGGCGCGGCATAAGCGTTTCCGTGCAAGAGATGCTGGATGCTTTGGAACGTGCGGCCGGGCCTGAGGTTCGCGCACGGGTCAGGCCGAACCCAGACCCAATCATCGCCCGCATTGTCGGGGGATGGCCCAAGGCGTTCGCCTGCCTCCTGGCAAGTGACCTTGGGTTTCCAGTCGATGACAGTATCGACGCGATTATCGCAATGCATATTCGGGATATGGGCGCCGCGAGCTAGCGGCCTCGCCTAGGCGATAAGGGTCAGGGACCACCCGACCCGAACACCGTGTCCACCAGGTATGGTAGGGACAGTCCAAGGGCCACGACAACCCCAATCAGGATTGCCCACTTCAACCCGTTGAAGACGCGTTGGAGGATTTGTTCGACGGCGAACCACGTGAACAGGCCAAGCCCAAAGGCGACTGTGCCCGGAAGCTCATTGACGCCCGATCCGATACTGACGACCCAATCAACGAGTGTCTGCACAAGAGTTCCAAAATCCATGGCCCCCGATGCCGTGTTTTGCGCGCCGGGTCCAGTGCCTGTTTCCCGCACCTTTTCCGCTACCCAGATCAAGGGCTGGCCTGTAAACATCCCGCAACAAATGATCTGAGGCGCCATGACCCGCGAAAGCCACCTTCGAGAACAAATCTGCTTGCTGGCGAAATCCATGTTTGATCGCGGCCTGACCGGCGGGTCCACTGGCAATATCTCGGCCCGGACAGAGGATGGAGGGCTGCTGGTCAGCCCGACCGGAACCAGTTTCGGACGGCTCGATCCGGGCCGGCTCAGCCGGTTTGACGCGAACGGTCTTCTTGTTGGCGGGGATCAACCGACCAAAGAGATGCCGCTTCATCAGGCCTTCTACGACACACGAAGCACCGCAGGCGCGGTCGTGCATCTGCACGCCTGCCATTCCGTTGCCTTGTCGATGATGCCGGATGCGGATGCGGATAACTTTCTGCCACCGCTGTCGCCTTACGGGATCATGAAGCTGGGAAAGGTCAAATTGCTTCCCTTCTTTTTGCCGGGCGATCCAGCGATGGGTGAGGCCGTTAGGGGGCTCGCCGGAAAGCGCAGTGCCGTCATGCTCGCCAATCACGGACCTGTGGTCGCGGGCAAGGACGTTGAAGCCGCCTGCAACGCCATTGAAGAGCTGGAAGATACGGCGCGTCTGGCGATGATGACACGCGGCATGAACCCGCGTGGTCTGAGTGAGGCGGAGGTTCAGGGCTTGGTGACCAAATTCGATATTGAATGGGTGGATTGAGCCGGACGCCTATTGGTCAGGCCCCTTCTTTTCGTTCGAAGATCTGCATCCCGTTGGGATGGAATTAACACTCTTGGCGCATGGTGCGGCTCAAAACCGCTACAACGGAATTGAGCTTGCGCGCCGACCCATCATCCACCTCCGATGAACTGAACGCATTCCGCCGTAACAACGCGTGGATCTTGCGTTCCGTTTTGCTGTTCAGCCTGTTCGTGAACGTTCTGATGCTGACCGGTCCGCTCTACATGCTGCAGGTCTATGAACGGGTTTTGGGTGCAGGCAGCGAAGAAACCCTGCTTGCGCTGAGCCTTCTTGTTGCCTTCCTGTTCGCCGTGATGGGCATCCTCGATTTCGCGCGGGCGCGCATAGCGGCGCGATATGGCGCACGATTGCAGGCGGCGTTCGATGCCCGCGTCTTCCGGGCAGCGCTGGCGCGGGCGCAGCGCACAGGGCAGGCACAAACAGCCTTGTCCGATTTGGCCGCCGTTCAACGGCTCACCTCATCGCCGGTCTTCATGGCCGTGTTCGACCTGCCCTTTGCGCCGCTTTTCATTCTGGCACTCTTCAGTTTCCATCCGTGGCTTGGCTGGATGGCGCTGATCGGCATGGCGGTCCTGATCGGGATCACAATTCTGAACCGCCAGACAACGAAAGAGCCTTTGTCAAACGCCGCCGCCAGCGGTCACGCCGCCGACCTTTTAGCGGGTGAGATGCAATCACAGGCAGAAACCATTCGCGCGCTTGGCATGCGCGAGGCCGCCTTTTCACGCTGGCATCGCCAAAGGCAAAAAGCTCTCACCATCGCGATGCGCGCGGCGGACGGCGTCGGGGGATATGCCACGCTGTCCAAGACGCTGCGCTTGTTCCTTCAATCGGCGATCCTTGGCTTGGCGGCGCTTCTTGTACTGCGCGGGGAACTGCGGGCGGGTGCGATGATAGCCGGTGCCGTTTTGCTCGGGCGTGCATTGGCGCCCATCGATTTGGCCATCGGACAATGGACGATGATCGCGGAGGCGTTGCGTGGGTGGGCCCGACTGAATGACCTGTTGAGCCGCGAACAAGAGCCGAAGGCGCGTCTGCCCTTGCCCCGCCCCGCCGCCGCGCTGGAGGTCTCAAGCCTCTCGATTGTGCCGCCCGGCGCAACAAAGCCAACACTCCGCGGCGTGTCGTTCCGCGTTGAACCCGGAGAGGCCGTTGGCGTGATCGGCCCCTCTGGTGCGGGGAAATCGAGCCTGGCGCGCGCCCTGGCAGGCGTTTGGACCCCTTCGGCCGGGTCCGTTCGCCTCGACCGCGCAACGCTGGATCAATACGACCCAGACAGTCTCGGCCGGTTGATTGGATACCTTCCGCAAAGCGTGACACTCTTTGAAGGTTCGATCGCCGACAACATCGGTCGCCTTGATTCCGAACCTGATGCCGCAGCGATCACAGCTGCCGCAAAGTCCGCTGACGCGGACACGATGATCCGCGCCTTGCCGCAAGGCTATGACACACAAATCACCGGCCCGGGCGCCCGCCTGTCGGGCGGCCAGATTCAGAGGATTGGGTTGGCAAGAGCCCTCTATGGGGACCCAGTCCTTTTGGTATTGGATGAGCCGAACTCGGCCTTGGATCACAATGGCTCAGACGCGCTGAACAGAGCGGTGGAAGCCATGAAAGCCCGGGGTCTTGGCGTCGTCATCATGGCGCACCGCCCCGCTGCCATACAGCATTGCGATAAGCTGTTGGCGCTCAAGGACGGGGTGGCAATCGCCTTCGGCCCCCGCGACGAGGTGCTGGCAAGAGTGCTCCAGAATGCAGGAAACGTACGGCTTGTGGCTGAAAACCAGACCAAAGGTGCGCTTGCATGACTGAGGCAGTGGAAAGCTGGTCTGTGGCCCGCCCCCTGTGGTTGGGTGCCCTCGGTTTGGCGCTTCTGTTGGGCGGCTTCGGGGCATGGTCGGTGATGGCGACCCTATCTGGCGCGGTCATTGCGCCGGGCCAGATAGTCGTCGATCAGAACCGACAATCCATCCAGCATCCGGAGGGCGGGCGCGTCGTTGAGTTATTGATCGAGGAGGGCGACCACGTGCAGGCCGCCGACCTCCTCATGCGGCTCGACGCGTCGGACCTCGTCACTGAATTGAACGTGGCTCGCACCAATCTGGCCGAGCTCCAGGCCCGCCGCGCACGGTTAGAGGCCGAACGCGATGGTGCCGACGCGATCTCCGTCCCTGCCGAGCTGCGTCTTCGCGCCGAGGAGGACCCTGAGGTTGAAGACCTCCTCTCCGGACAGCAAAATCTGTTTGCGATCCGCACCGAAGCGCTTGCACGGGAAATCGCACAGCAGCGCGGCCGGGTGACCCAAATCAATGCACAGATCCAGGCGCTGCAGGCGCAACGCGATGCCCTAGTCGCCCAAATTGAGCTCGTCACGGCCGAACTCACAAGGCGGCAGGATTTGCTGGCGCGTGGGGCTGGCACACAGGACCCGGTGATGCGTCTGCAGCAGGAATTGGTTCAACTGCAAGGTGCCATCGGCGAAGTTGCCGCAAATGAAGCCGAAGCCGCAGAACGGGTCATCGAAGGCGAATTGGCGGTTCTTCAGCTCGAAACAGAGCGGCGCGAACGCGCGATCACCGAACTGAGAGAGGTCCGCGTGGCGGAGCAGGAGTTGCTTGAACGCATTGATGGCTTGTCACAGCGTATCACCAGACTCGACCTTCGCGCGCCTGTCTCGGGTCGTATCCATGGCCTCACGATTTTCGGGGAAGGCGCCGTCCTGCGCCCGGCGGACCCATTTGCATATCTTGTCCCCGATGGACGGCCTTTTGTGATCTCGGCGCGCGTTCCGGCCGTTCACGTCGACCAGGTCCTGACCGGCCAGGAGGTCCGGCTGGTATTTCCATCGTTCAACCAGATCGAACTGCCGGAGATAACCGGCCATGTCAGCCTGATCTCTGCCGATGCGTTTTTCGACGACACAACAGGCAATCGTTTTTACCAGACGGAAATCACCCTGCCCGACGACCAAATCGCCCTTTTGGGGGATCGGAGCCTCGTGCCGGGCATGCCTGTGGATGCTTTCATCCTGACCGAAGCCCGAAGTCCTCTGGCCTATTTGCTGGAGCCCTTTCTGGCTTATTTCAATCACGCCATGCGCGAGAGCTGACTGGCTGGCGCGCCCTGCCCCCGCTATGGTTTTGAAAAACCAGCCGCCGCTGCGGGAGCACGCCAATGTACATCGAACCGTTCAAGGTCGAAATCTGGATGAATGAGTGGGAGACCCGCTGCACCTACAACCTTGCAGAAACCTGTGTCGCCAGCATCACCATAGACGAATTGTTGCGCATGTCCGGCCGCAATGACGCCGATCTATCTGAATTGCTTTCCATGAAAATGACCTACGGGGCAATTGAAGGCTCGGACCGGCTGCGCACTGCAATTTCGGATCTCTATACCGATGCAACGGTCGACCGCATCACAGTCACCCACGGCACGATCGCGGCCAATATGCTGGTCCACAAGGCTTTGGTCTCGCGCGGCGATCGGGTCGTCTCGATCATCCCGACCTACCAGCAACATCATTCGATACCCGCCAGCATTGGCGCTGATGTGCAAACGCTGGCGCTGCGGGAGGAAAATGGCTTTCTGCCGGACCTGGAGGAATTGCGGGCGTTGGTCATGCCCGGCACCAAGTTGATTGCGTTGACCAACCCCAACAACCCGACAGGCGCCCTGATAGATCGCCCCATGCTCGAAGCGATTGCAGGCATTGCTAGGGATGTCGGAGCCTACGTTCTGTGCGACGAAGTCTATCGCGGCACCGAGCAAAGCGGCGACCGCATGGGCCCTTCCATCGTGGACCTGTACGAAAAGGGCATCGCAACGGCGAGTGTCTCAAAGGCCTTTTCGCTCGCAGGGCTTCGCGTGGGCTGGATCGTCGCCCCAACAGACGTGACTGAACAGGTTCTGCTTCACCGGGATCACGACACAATTTCAGTTGGCATGATCAACGACCATTTTGCAGCCATGGCATTGGAAAATAACGCCAAACTGCTTGCGCGCAGTCGCGCGATCACGCGCGAAAATCTCGGGATCCTCGAAGATTGGATTGCAACGCAGCCCCGGGTCAGCTGGGTGAAACCGCTGGCGGGCACAACTGCAATGCTGAAGCTCGATATCCCCGTTTCGTCGCGTACTTTCTGCGTCGATCTTGTGCAGGATACTGGCGTGATGCTGACACCCGGGGATGCCTTCGACATGGAGGGTTACGCGCGCATCGGCTTTGCCAATGACCCAAAAATCCTCCGGGCGGGGTTGGAAAAACTCGGCCAATATCTGGGGGATCACTTTCCATCAGGGTGAGCATCCCGGTTTGTGATGGGGGCGTCGGGCATGTGCGCGCTAGGCCGACCTTCCAGCTGCAAGGAAAGCGGTTTGGGATTGAGCCATCTTGACGGCCTGAAAAGAGAGTTTCAGTCGCTACACCTTAAGCGAAAGTCACCTCATGGCGCGCGGTCTTGAGGTCGATGCAGCTGACCTGCGAGGCGCCCCTTAGCACAAGCACGCGAGAACAAGACGTTTCTGACGCAACCTTCAAACCGATTGATATCAATAGGTTGGCGAGGAAAGTGGTGCCCGGGGGCGGAATCGAACCACCGACACGAGGATTTTCAAACCGAAGCTTATTGAAGTTGCCCAAAAGCTTAGGATCGGAAAATCTGTCAAACCCACCACGGCGCATCAAACACTTAGCGGCGAATTGTCAAACCTTTGCCCCGAGGCGATCCAGTGAGCTGGCGCGTGGCGAATGCTTGTGCCGAGCGGAAGTTCGGGAGCGCCACACGCAAGCAGATCATCATGTTTCTCGCGGACAAGGCCTCGGATGATGGCTCAGGCATCTGGTGTTCCAAGGGGACGATCCAACGGCACACGGAGTCTGGGGGAGACGACAGTCAAGCGGACGATCCGCGACTTCCTGAAGGAAGGCATTTTGGTCGAGACTGGTGCACGGGGGTGCAAGAACGGATTTACGGTCGTTTACCGGATCGACCTTGCCAGGATCGAGGCGCTGGAACTGACCGCCGAGCCCGAGATCGAGACGGGGGCCACTGTGGACCCCGTCCAGACTGGGCCCGGAACGGGGGCCATAGTGGCCGGGGTACCGGGGCTACCACGGCCCCCAAACCACCCTAAAACCATCCATAAACCTCCTACGCGCGAGCGCGTGGCGGAAGTGGATGAAGAGGCTGAGAAGATCTCTGGCCGCCTATCCGCCTGACCGTTTGCGTGGGGAGGCGGAGTGCCTCAATCGGATCAAGGAGGCCTTGGACGCCGGGACAGAGCCCGAGGACCTGTTACAGGCCGTGAAGGCCTACGCGACAGAGAGCGCGGGCTTCACCCGATCCAAGGTCTGTTTCTCGGACAACTGGTTCAAGTCTGGGAGATGGCGCGCCTACGTCGAGGACATCGCCAAGAGCCGAGAAGCGGCGAAGGCCAAGGAAGCCGAGATGCTTGCAGGTCTGGCGGGTTGGGTCACAGACCAGCATCCGCTTTGCCGACACATCACTCCCGGCCAGATCGATGCGCTCCTGGCCGCAGAGCTTGTGACGAAGGCGCAAATCCAAGCGGCGGGCCTCAGATCATGAGTGCCAACGATCCCACCGAAGCGCAAACAGCAAGGCGACCCATGTCATACGGCTGCGCCGATGACACGGGACCTTGCGAGGGGCGGCACGCCTCCCCTTCGAACCCCACCGGCGCGGGCAAAGCCCCCACCAAGAAAGCTGCCAAAGAGCCGCTGGCCGAGACCTTCGTCTTCCGCTGCACCGCGTCCGAGAAGGCGCAGCTGCGCGCCAAGGCTGAGGCCGCTGGCCTGCCTGCCTCGATGCTTCTGCGCGAGGCGCTCGGCCTGACCGAGGCGCGCCGCCGCAAGCCCGTTCCGCGTGTCGATCCAGCGCTTGTGCTGGCGGTTGGGCGCATCGGCGGCAACCTCAACCAGATCGCCCGCTGGCTGAACCACGCCATGAAGTTCGGGCGCACCGATCTCGACACGCTGACCGTTGCCCGCCGCCTTGTGGTGATCGAACGCCAGGCTCGCCGCGCTCCTCGATGAGGCGCGACGGTGCTGATCAGAGTTCTTCCCCAATGGCAAAGGCGCGGGCGCGGGGCCGGTCGGTTACCTCTTGGCAGAGCGCGTGCTGGCCTATGACGGCAATCGCGACCTGATCCGCGATGCCGACGGCCAGCCCAAGACCGTCACCCGCGACCCACTGCCCGAGGTCATGCGCGGCAACCCTGAGCGCACCGAGGCCCTGATCGGCGCCAGCCGCCACCAATGGGCCTACCGTGCGGGCGTGATCAGCTTTGCCGACAGCGACTCCCCGACCGAGGACCAGCAGGTGGAAGTCATGGACCAGTTCGAGCGGCTGGCCTTCGCGGGGCTGGACCCTGAGCAATATGAGGTGCTCTGGGTCCGCCATCGCCACGAAGGCCGGGTCGAGCTTCACTTCTGCACACCGCGCCTGGAGGCGACGACGGGCAAGAGCCTCAACATCGCTCCACCGGGCTATCAGGACGCCTATGACAGCCTGCGTGACGTGATGAACCAGCGCCACGGCTGGGCCGATCCGATGGATGTGGAACGCGCGCAGGAGGTTCGTGACACCGTCGAGGCCCCGACCCGCGCCCAAGGCCGGGACGAAGCCTGCACGCGTGGATACAGGACCAGATCGACCTCGGCCTGATCACCGACCGCGCGTCCATGCTCGACGCCCTCACCGACGCAGGCTTCGACCTGCCGCGCACCGGCAAGGCCTACATCACCGCCCGCGACCCGGACACAGGCGAACGTTGGCGGCTGAAAGGAGAGATTTTCCATGAAGACTGGCAAGCCGACCCGGTTGAGCGAGAAGTTGAACGCGGAGCTCGACGAGATCAGACAGGAACACGTCGCCTCGATCTCGTCCCGGCCTGGGGAGCTTCAGGATCGATTTGAAGAACATTGTGGGCGCCGCGCAGCATACCATCGCGAGCGATACGCGCCGCTTTCAGACCGAGACCGCGAGCTTGTTCGAGACGCGGCTGAGATCGATCCGCCTTTGGCTGACGATCTCGCCCTGGCTGATCGCGGCGATGGTGCTGACGGGCATCGCCTCGATGATGGCCGCGAGCTTCTTCTGGACGGTGCACCTGACACGCTCGGAGGCTGACGGAACTGGGCCTGACACGGATCGAGCGGCCCGAGGGGACATGGCTGATCCTGGACCCATCGAAGACACGGCTCAGGACCTGCACGATGGGCGAACGACACGTGACCTGCATTCGGATCGAGGAGGACTAAATGACCCAACTGACAGCCTTGGAACGCGATTTGCTCGCCTGCGTCGAGCGGTTGGTGACGGCCTCAGAAGCCTCCGCGAAGGACTTGACCGCCTTGGAGACACGCTCGACCGGCAGGATCGAGAAGGAGTTGGCTGGCTTGAAAGACTGCGTGACCTTTCTCATTCGTTCACAAGCCGCATCCATGAAGGCCTTGAACGGATTGCTGAACGACGAGGCGAGCTACAAAACGCTGAACGAGAGCTTGCAGCAGAGCTTGACCTTAGCGAGGGCCGCCGCCGAGAGATTGAGGGACAGCTAGATAGCCAGGAGGCCCATGCGGAGCGGGGGTGAGGCATTGAATGGATTATTCCGCGGCGGATTCATTTGGATAAGCCGCGTAACCAAGGCCTATTCGAGATACGCTAGACCCAACCCGTTGAATGAAGTTGAGAGCATATTCGTATCTGAGCTTTGCCACCAAAGTGAGATCTTCTTCTGGCAATTCAATCGTGGTATCGCCCAATCGTGGCAAAATTACCGTGCATTTGCCGTCAGTGATCAAGCCTTGGTTCTTTGCCACAAAAGTTCGCCAGGTAACTTTCTGCGTGGCCGGTTTTGTCTCATCAGCAGTCGACCGTAGCCCCAGACAAAGGACTTCTTTAGTTTTCGGGTCTTCTATGAAGCAATAGGAGCCACTGTTGATGTGGTCGCTGTCCATATCATCCGCTTTGATCGGAACGAGGCGCATAGCAGTAAAGGGGCGAAGGCTTCGGCCATCTCCGCCGAAGGCGATTGTGTTTTGGCCGGGCTGGAGATCACATGCGGGGGTGGCGCAAATCCACCAGTCCCCATTAGCCTGCTTTAGTATATGCCCGCTGTCCGACACTGGGCATCGCTTGCCTTTTGCGGAAGTGTTGAAACGTAGCTGTTATATTGATTCACTGCATCGCGTTTGACGCCGTCATCTTTCAAATCGACGCCATAATGGGATGCAAAGGCGTCGCCAGCGGCTTCATCAGCCTGGACGATTTTCTCACCAAAACTCACAAGCTCATCCTCGATGAGGAAAGCTATCGCTTCGGATTGACGAGCAACATGCTCTTTCAGCTTAAACTCGCGGGACAGCTTTGCTTGTTCTGGAAGAATTCCGTCTCTCGCTGGCTCCCGGATGCCATCATAGAATTGGGCAAACACTCTCGCCTTAGCTAGTGATTTGTCCTCTGCCGCAACGCCAATGCTGTTAAGTGCATAACGATACCTAGCAGAGAGCAGCCTGGACGGTGTTGGCTGCCAGTCTTCCAACGCATGCTGAAGCTCTTTCAACAGGTCACCGGGTCCCTTCTTAACAAATGCGACGAAACCCTTTGCCGTACGCAGCCACTTTCGGTCTTCACTTGCATTCCAAGCTCAACCCATCGACGGTGACATCGTTGAACTCCTTGAGCCGCCGCTTTTCACTTTCACGTATTGCCCAATGTAGGAATGAGCGCAGTTGCCCGCCCTTCAAACCAATCTCAGCCCCCCAACCGTGCAAAGCGGCAAGCGGACCTTTCCCCTGCATGAACTCACCAAAAACTTCGCGAGAAGACCGTTTTGGGTTTCTGATTGCCAAGTATAGATCGTCAGGGAAAAATTCACTCAGCTTGGAACGATCGAAAGTACCCTCGTCTTCGAGTTGATCGAGCTTTTCATCTAGTCCCGCTAGCTCTTGCTGAACTTTCGCGTCAAACAGCGACGTGCAATTCTGCATCAATGAAACAAGGCACTCCGTCATCACTTTCTCTAGGTCATTTTCTCCAGTATGCAGAAGAACTAGATTAAAGTGCTTGTTCGCGAGCACCATGCGTAGAATTTCTCTTGCTTTCGTGCCACCTAATCCACCGGCCTCGCCTTCCAGATTATAGTCCAAGACAAGCAGGTCTGACTGGTGAAGGTGACTGGCTAGTTCAGACGCACTCTCTTGAGGGGTTGTGCCTGACACCACTTCGGCAGGCGTAGGGGCCAGAGCATCATGTATGTCAATGACAAACCCTGGCTTCTGGTCTCTGAACTCTTTGATTATCGCTAATGGCTCGCTCGGGTTTTTCTTAACCCAGTCCTTGCCAACTGAACGCTCCTCCAAGGCATTGTTTTGAGCGTCGCCTACCATCTTCGAGTTAAGGATTTCTTCCCAAGTCGGATACTGATCATCCACTATTAGGACTGACCGCAATGGTTCAATGAATGCTTCGTGGATCAAGCTTGAAAAAGTGGCCGCTTCAGTCAAAGCGTACTCCTTTGAAATCGATTAAGAAATTTGCGCCACTAAGAACTTGTTGCTTGGGCTCATTCAAGTGCCGAATGGAGTGGCCACCTGCCATCAAGTTTACGCGGCATAGATAGAGACCAATCCCACGCCCGCCGCTCGATTTGCGTGTGAAGAACATCTTGAAAAGGCTCTCTTGATCCAACGGATCAATACCCGGCCCATTGTCGGAAACAATAACCTTTCCATCGTCAGCCGAGAGGAACACTTCCGGATGCTCAACATGTGAATTTACCAACCAATAAACACTGTTGTTCACCAGATTGACAAAGACTGGCAGAATTCTGGAAGGTTGCTCCTCCCAGAGAGGGACTTGAAGCCCTCAGACGCGTGAATTTTGATCCCTCGGCTTTCTGAAACAACCCCAAAAAAGCGCTTCAGATAATCTATGATTTCTTGGCCTGTTAGAGTTCGCCTAGTGCGCGAACCCGACACTTTGAGCGGCGAGAGGAAGTCGAGTTGTTGACTGAGCGCCTCAAACCCTTCTTCAACTAAGTGAGTTCCAGGTATTTCTCCAGCTTGCCTTGATTTGTCGAATGCCTTCCCGGACCATGCGCTCATTGCTACTGAATTCATGCCCCAAAATTTCGACCGTTACGCCCAACTGTGCTACCTGATTTAACTGATTAAGGTCGTCGCGCAGGGCCGCGTTATCCGCTATCCCTTGTCTTGCGATGAGCCTCAATGTTGATGTTCTCACTCATGACCTCGAGCGTGTCCAAGTAAGATTGGAAGGTGTCTTCGTTCTCTGTGTCCAGCTTCGCCTGCGACAATTTCATTTGTTCGAGCGCTTCGTCTAAACCAAGGCGCTTCAATCGAACTTGCTCCACAAGTGGCATTGCCAGCGAATGAAAGATTTTGTTGCGCTCGTCGAAGAGAGCGTTCACACGATCTCGTTCTGAACCTTGCAGACTCGTCTATTGATTTGCGCCAACTTCTAAGTCGCGATTGAAGCCGGCTCGCATGACTGTTCAAGTTCGCTTTTGCGCAAGCTCTTCAGGCTTTGCAGGATTAATTTTCGCAATAGCCGCCGCTCGCTTGTCCTCTAACAGTTTGAGACGTTCCTGCATTTCGGCAAACAAAGCTCTGAAACGTCGATAGTCCTCTTCTGCCGACCCAAGCCTAGATGGAGCTCCCGATAACCTAAGATCGCTCAAGCGCTCGCTCAACCTATCAATTGTTGCTTGTGCATCCTCAAGCTGTTGTTGGCTCTCAATCGATGTTTCCGTCACAACCTGGCTTGTGCTCTCATACAAGTCCATGAGAGCCGGCAAGGCCTTCTTTAGCCGGCCACGAAACTTCTGAGCGTTCTTCTTCGCAAGCTCTCGCCGCTCGGCCTCAGCTTTTTCAGCAAGGTTTCTCGCTTGTATCTCTGGTAATATCTCCTTGCGTAGGCTTGAGTTGCTCCCGAAATATTCATAGGCCGCACGCTTGAGAATATTCATTACAAAGCTCGCAGTGCTTTCGCACTGCGGTTGTCGATAAACCCTTCTCGGCCAGCCTTGTCTCGAAGGTTTGGGTTCTTTTCTCTAGAAATCGCCACCCGACCAAACATCCGGCGTGCGTTCCAGTATTCCCGGCCAGCGTTGATGCTGCGATTGGTTTCGATTTCAAAGAAATCATTGTCGGTGCGACCGTAAGGTAGCACCCTGAGGCCATTTCGAAACAGCAGGAATCCACCATGTTGATCTGCAAGCAACCCGAACCGAGCCCAGTCCGCATCGGACAAATTCGAGTTGGTTCTGGTCCGTTCATATGTTGCAACGTGAATGCTAAATGGTCCCACATAAGTTGTAGGACCCTTAGGCGGCTTGAAGTCTGTCGGTGGGTAGATGACATAGTCGGAACCGAGTTTGCGCCATTCCCCAAAGACTTTCACCTGCCCTCGAAAGACGCCATCAGCATCAACATTTCCCGATAGGACATGCTCTAGTTCTTCGGTAACGGCCCGGTTTATGACATCTCGCTCGTCCTCGACGACGGGCTTTGCGATTTCACCAACCCAAGTTTTCACCTCATAGGTAAAATCAGGGTCGAAAGCATTGTGTTCATTGGAATCTGGATCAACATAAGGGTCGGTAAAGGCAGACAACGTCGAGAAGAAGGCCTCTCTTATTTTGTCAACATTTCCATCAGGCTCGATCGAAGGCAACTGAGGTTCAAGATCGTAGTTGATCTCAGAGACGATAAGTGCAGTTCCGTGCTCCTTTTCACCTTTCCAAACCGACCAAGGTTCAAAATGCTTATCTTCGAATACCGCGTTGATGATCGTACCGGCTATTCGGTTGGATGGAGCCTCAATTTCTGGATCGGACTCCTGCATAACCCGGTCATATGTTTCCCAAGCAACCTTCAAGCGCTTTGCTCGCTCAGGCTCAGCAGGCGACCCCCATAGGTTGTCTGTAAGGCTATCAAACAGCCCAGGAAGCAATTGACCAAGTTCGCTCTTTTTTCGAACCGTGTTACTGGAATTTGAATGTCTGACAGGACCAAGTACGGGTTCTCAAAGATCCTCCAATCTAGAAGCGCTGCGACAAAGCTCTCGCCTTTCCGTTTGCTTACAACCAGCAGCAAAGGCCCAAGATTGGCTGAAGACAAACGCCCGATGCCTTTCTGTCCCTGTTTCGAGCGTTTTTTTAGGCCGTCCCTGTCTTTCTCGTCAGACACCTCTTTCTCAAATTTCGAGTCGGTGCCAATCACTAGCCACCGGTCGAGAAACTCTTCGTAGCTCATTCCGTGGCCATCATCGAAGATAGCTGCCACAGGTTCAGCGTCATCAAATATATGGAGACTTACGTTCCGAGCATATGCATCATAGGCATTCTTCCACAACTCCGAAACAGCGGTGGGGCAATCCGCAATCTGCTCTCGCCCCAAATGGTCGACTGTCCGTGCTTGGGTTCTGAATGCTTGTGTTTCGATCATTAAAATTCGTTTCTCTGAGTTCGGCTCGAAATCTGTTCCTGCAACACCCAGCCTTCTTGAATCGCTCACAATCAGATTTTTCATGATTTCACTGGTCAGAACTCTGCCCAGTTCGATGGGTACGGCGTTGCCAATTTGACGCCCTGCGGCAGTCAGGCCGCCTTCAAACACAAAGTGATCAGGAAACGTTTGGATTCTCGCGGCCTGCCTTACGGTAATTCCATGATGCTCAGTTGGATGGACAAATCGGCCCTTCGACGGGTTGATGCACGCGGTAGTCATCGTGGGCGCAGGTTTGCTAGGATCTATTCGACCGTAGACGTCCTTATGACCATCATGGCCCTTGTGACATGCTAGCAGCCTCCCAGAGTCTTTTCTGCTACCACCATTAATGGGTGTGTTTTTGAAGGCTTGGATAAGCTCGGCCCCATGGTTCATGTGTATGTTGTTTGTATCGTTTTCAGACGTCGGATCGAACACGTGCCTACAAGATACCCAAGGCTCAGAACTATCGATCACTTTTTCCGGATCGCAGTGCGTTTGCCGTGGCGGCCAAGAAAATTCTTGTGGGACATTCACATCGCATCGAACACCCAGCACGAAAACGCGTTTTCTCCTTTGTGGCACACCGAAATCACGCGCATCGAGGACAATTGGCTGACGCACATCATAGCCAGCCCTTGCGCCTTCGGCATAAAACTTGTCCAGGTAAGGCCTGTGACGGTCCCACAAAATACCAGGAACGTTCTCCATTAGGAAAACTTTAGGCTTTAGTGCTTTGACGAAATCAAAGTATGCAAGAACTAGCTCATTGCGTGGGTCGTTTACTCCAGCATTCAGAATTCTGTGTGTAGAAAATCCCTGACACGGAGGACCGCCCAGCACCAAATCGCATGATCGATCTTGGAAGTGAAAGTCCGCAACTTCTGTGGGATCGTACTCAAGTATACTGCCGTCGAGTACAACAGGATTGGTCACGCCGGACTCATTAAAAATATTCCGTTTATACGTTTGAACAGCGAATTTATCGTTCTCGACAGCGAACTTAACCTCGAAACCTGATCTGATCGCGCCAAGAGAGAACCCACCCGCGCCAGCGAACAAGTCGACGGCCGTTGGCCGTGATCCCATTTGGTTACTATCGAACATTCTCGCCTGTTTTTTAGTGATTTAAAGCATGAAATGGTCTGTGACACCAAGTGCCTTGTTTCTCAATCAGCCTGACTGCAACAACGCGCTCTCGAGACGCCGCTTCGTTAGATGGATTGTAACGAAAGAACCGATCAAGATTGGCACCAACAACCCGGCGATTGCCACTAGCAAGATTTGGGCTCCCATGAGCCAGGTCACTCCTTCCCTGTAGTCAAAAAACTGGAGTCTGGAAAAAGCCAATCAAATATAAGATGCACGCTGCAAAGAAGGTCGCGTCGATCAGCTTAAATGGCTCGATCACAGTGCGATAAGCTCGTTCAGCTGTCGCACGTTGTAGCTTCTGCCAACTTTCACTAGGTTTTTGCATTTGCTTACTCCCTTACGAGTTCGATCCAAGTGTGAACGTCATCATCCGTTACTTCCCGTCCCTCGACATGCGACTGGTACCAACGCGCGACGATGGCCCCACGCTTTTCACTCTTTATTTTGATGTCCTCTTCATTCAGGTGCTGATCGAGCGAAGTCTCGATCCGCTTCAGCGCCTCGAAGTCATGAGCCGCGCGGACAGCTTTGGTTCCAAGCAATATCCACGCGGCGTCGACTTCGAACCGATCCGCCATCGCCACGAGAGCCTCGACGGGCAACCCGCGCTGGCCTTTTTCATAGCTGTGATAGGCACGATGTGAGACGCCAATCGCCTCTGCCATGGCTGTTTGAGTCAGGCCGACCTCATTTCGTGCGATTGCTAGGCGCGCGCCCATAGAAGCGAAAACTGACCTACTGTCCTGCGGCATGCGAGGTTCCCATTGACGCAACCGTCATAACGAGCGAAACTGCACAAAATGACGTTATTCCTATCCTATTGCCATCTGAGCATGTCAAAAGGTGCGGAACAAGCGATTCCATTCATATCCAGCAGTGGAGGCTGAAATTGACCCAGGAACGTCTTCTCTCTCCCAAACAACTCAGCGAGATTGTAGGGCTTAGTCCTGCGCAAATTCGCGGTCTCATGAACACCGGGAAATTGGAGTTCGTGGAGATTTCATCGAAGACCAAGATGCTGACGATGAGCGGATGGGAACGGTTTCAGAAGAACGCGACAAGGGTCAAAGGGGCCGAGGGCTCGGCAGCGAATTGATGGGAGTGCCACGTCATGGCGACGACAAATCTCAATATTAACGTGGTAGATAAGCGCATGTTCAAGCAGTCCGAGGCCGCGAGCTATGCCGGATTGCCAGTCAAGCATTTCAAGGCCGCTTGCCCGGTGCGCCCGGTGGAGTTGATACGAGGTGCACGTCTTTGGGATCGCCGTGACCTCGATCTTTGGATTGATGATGTGAAGTCTGGGTCCGCTACGGATACCCGTGAAACCATTCTGGACCGCCTTTGATGACACAGGTGCGGGTCAAAGGGTTCAAGATTTTCAAGGACCGGCACGGCAAGCAGCGATGCTATCACCGCGAGACCGGCCATAAGGTTGACCTGACGCACGCGCCCATTGGTTCCGCCGAGTTCTTCGCTGAATGCGAGACGATCCGCGCCATCGCTGAAGCGCAACGAGCGAAGGCACCAAAGGCCGGGACGCTTGGCGGGTTGATCCAGTCTTACTTTGAAACCGAGCACTATCAGAACCTGGCCGAAGCCACCCGGCGCGACTATCGCAAGTGCGCGGACTTCCTTGAGCCGATCCGCGACACGCCAATCCATGTGATCGACACGCCGTTGATCGCAGGAATCCACGACAAGGCAGCTAAAACGATCGGCTGGCGACGGGCGAACATGGTCCGCACGCTTCTCAGCGAGGTCTTTCGCTATAACATCCCGAAGGGGCTCATCTCTGCCAACTTCGCCAAAGACGTCATTCCGAAGCGCCGCCCCCGCGACCGCGCCTATGCCAACCGTCCCTGGACTATTGAAGAACGCGATACGGTCGTCAGCAAAGCCAAGCCTCATGTTCGTGTTGCGCTTGCTTTGATGATGAACACCGGTCTCGATCCGTCCGACGCGCTTCGCTTGCGGAAGGATCAGGTTGATGACGGCACCATCTGGGGCGTGCGTGGCAAGACGGGCGAAGAGGTCGCGATTCCGGTCAGCCCGACACTTCAAGCCGCCCTTGACCGCATGCCGGACCATAACGCCGAGACCGTGCTTTCCAATTCGCGCGGCGAAGCGTGGACGTACAACGGCTTCTCGACCGTTTGGCACCGTTTCAAATCCGCCCTTGAGAATGAAGGCCTGATCGAAAAAGGCCTGACCCTCAAGGGCTTGCGGCACACGGTCGCCACGACTTTGCGCGAAGCGGGCCTCGATGAACGCCGCATCGCAGACCTTCTGGGGCAGAAAACACCGTCCATGGCGCGGCACTATTCGCGCTCAGCCAACCTTGCCGACAAGAACCGCGAGACCATGGCCACACTGGAAGAAGAGAACCGAAGGCGGGCCGAAAGTGTCAAACCTTCGCAGAAAAGCGTCAAACCTGACCGAAACGAGGATCAGTCATGAGCAGAAAATATAATCATATCAGAGAGTTAAATGGTGCCCGGGGGCGGAATCGAACCACCGACACGAGGATTTTCAATCCACTGCTCTACCCCTGAGCTACCCGGGCACGGGACCAGCGGCGGGATGTCGTCGCTGTGGGTAGCGGCGTTCTAGGGGGATCGGGGAGCGCTGTCCATAGGGGGATGTGGATTTTTCAGCACGAGGTTTCAGTGCAGTTTCGGCTCGGATTTCGCGGCCTCTTCAAGGGCCTGCTCGATATCCTCGGGATCGGTGGAGGGCACCGCGTAACTGCCGTTCAGCCACCGGCCGAGATCAACATCGGCACAGCGGCGCGAACAGAAGGGGCGATAGGCGTCCACAGGCTCTTTTTCACAAATCGGACAAGGCATCTTGGTCTCTCAACAACGGGATCAGGGCCAATTTGGGGGAGCCTGAACCTGCCTGCAAGGGGCGAGAACGGCCTTGGGGATTGCGCGGACGGGCAATGCGCCTTTAGCTGGGGCAAAACACGGGTGGAGCGGTGAGATGGGCGTATCACGACGGACAGTTTTGGCGGCATCGGGCGCATTCGCGCTTGCGGGCTGTGTCAGAGGGGGTGGCTTCGCGTTGCCTGAAATCGGCGCGGCGGGGGCCGATGGCCCTTCGACCGATCCGGACTTCATGCCGCAACCGAACGCAGATTTTGACGCCTGGATTCAAGGCTTTAGGCCGCGTGGGCGGGCGGCCGGCATCAGTGAGGATGCGCTCAACCGGGGCCTGCGGGGCGTGGGATTCCTGCCTGGTGTGGTGGAGCGTGACCGCAATCAGACAGAATTCCGCCGCTCGACCGAGGACTATCTGGCCCTTGTCGCGGGTGACGATGATCTGTCGGTCGGGCGCGGGCGCTTCGCGCAACAACGCAATGTTCTCAATGACATAGAGGGCGCTTATGGGGTGCCGCCTGAGGTCACGGCGGCGGTTTGGGGTGTAGAAAGTCGCTTTGGAACGCGGCTTGGCGACATTCCGGTCATCTCGGCCGTGGCCACTTTGGCGTGGGAAGGGCGGCGCGGGCGGTTCTTTGAGGCGCAGTTGGTTTCGGCCCTGAAAATCATTCAGAACGGCGATACGACGCCCGAGCAGATGCTGGGTTCCTGGGCGGGGGCGATGGGACATACGCAATTTATTCCAACGACTTACGAGGAATATGCGGTCGATTTCCGGGGCGATGGGCGGCGCGATATCTGGTCGAATGATCCGACGGACTCGCTGGCCTCGACCGCGGCTTACTTCAACCGGTTCGGCTGGCGACCGGGCGAGCCGTGGGGGATGGAAGTTCAATTGCCTTCGGGCTTCAGCGCGTCGACAGGCCGCGACAATCGCCGCTCTGTCAGCGCATGGCGCGATCTGGGCGTGCGGCGCGCGGGCGGTGGCCAAATCCCCGATCATGGGTCAGCGGCCATTCATGCGCCGGGCGGTGCGGGTGCGCCTGCCTGGATTTTATATCACAATTTCAATGTGATACTGCGCTACAACAACTCCACCAATTACGGGATTGGCGTGGGCTATATGTCGGACAGGCTGGCCGGTGGGGGGCCGTTGCGGCAGTCCTTTGGCGCCGATACGAGCGGTCTGACGCAAGCGCAGCGGCGCGAATTGCAGGAGCTTCTGAACGCGGCCGGGTTCGATGCCGGAACGCCCGATGGCGTGATCGGATCGGGCACGGAAGCCGCGATTGAAGCCTATCAGGCGGCCAACGGGTTGCCGGTGGATGGAGAGCCGTCGCTGGCGCTGCTGAGGCGGCTTGCGGTAGGCCAAAACAGCGACCATTTGGTCAGAGATGTGCTCATCTGGTCAGAGTATTTCGCGAAAAATGCGTCCATTTGGTCATTGTATTGCACCGGCCTCGACCGACCCCACCAGAAACTGTGACCAGACTGCGTTCAGAGTTGTGACCATTTGATCGCTTATCGCGGCCAGACCTGAGACAGTGGCAGCCGGTCGCGTTTGCGGGTCAGCTCCAGATGGCCGAGGGGCGTCCAGCCCGCGACAACCACATCCGAGCCATCCTGTCGGAAGCTCTTCTTCACGGCATCCTCGATCTGCTTGCGGTCGCGTTTGGGCATCGGGGCGAGGTCGAGCGTGATCTGCCCGCCAAGGCCCTTGATGCGGAGCAGGCGGGGAAGGTCGCGGACCAGCGCGAGGTTCGCTTTCAAGCCTGCGGCGAGGGAATGGTCCTTGCCGGTGTTCACGTCGACGGCGATCAGGGCGCGGGTCGCCTCGATATACGCATGGCCGCCACCGGCGAGCGGCTGGCGAGGCGCGAGGGCGGCGTCGATGGCCTCAAGCGCGCCGTGGGACTCGAAACATCCAGGCTCCGACACAACCTCATCGGGGTTGTCCCATTCGCGCCAGGCGAGGATATGCGCACCGTCGGCACCCAACAGCCATTCTGCGGGACCGTCGCGCTGTTCGAGAACCATCGTGGCCGTCTTGCATTGCTCGTAGATGTCGGTGTGGATGTCATCCGCATCGGCCCCCGCAGCAGAGGAGCGGATGATCAGGCCGTATTCGTCGCTGGCGGCGCGGCTGTCGTGTGCAATGGCCAGCAGGCGGTCGCGTTCATCATCGTCGCGTATGGAGCGGCTGACGTTCAGGCCGGGTTTGTGCGGCGTGATGATGGCGTAGCGGGACTTGAAGATCAGATCGGGCGTGACGGGAATGGCTTTGCCTGCCTCAGCCACGCCAGAGACCTGGACCCAGAAGGCATCGCCGGGCGAGATATCCTTGGCGCGGCGGAGATAGCCCGTCAGGCCATCGCCCAGTTGCAGGGTCAGGCCGCCCTGCCCTTTCAGCGGACGGTCGGCGACGGCCCAGGCAATGGCACCGACGCCGGGGGCGGCATCCTCGGGCGGGTCGATCAGCAGGTCGTGCAGTTTGCCATCGACCATGAGCGCCGCGGCTTCGCGGCCCGCGATATGGTCAAGGAGGACGGTGCGGCCTTTCATGACCACACCTCCACGCCTGCGCCTTGCAGGAGGTTCGCGGTTTCGGTCAGCGGCAGACCGACAATGGCGGAGTGGGAGCCGCTGATCCACGGGATGAACGCGCCTGCGGGGCCTTGGATGGAATAGCCGCCGGCCTTGCCCTGCCAATCGTTGGTGGCGATGTAGCCTTCCCGCTCAGTCTGGCTGAGGCGTTTCATCTGCACGCGGGATTCGACTGTGCGGGTGCGCAGCTGGTCCGCGGTTTTCACGGCGATGGCGGTGTAGACGCGGTGGCGGCGGCCGCCGAGCAGGTCGAGGAAGGCGCGGGCCTCATCAGCGTTTTCGGGCTTGCCGAGGATGCGTCGGCCGACGGCAACCGTTGTGTCGGCGGCAAGGATGACTTCGTCGTCGGAGCAGGGGATGGCTTGCGCCTTTTCGCGGGCCATGCGTTCGACGTAAGGGCGCGGAAGTTCGCCTTTGTGTGGGTCTTCGTTGATGTCGGGCGGGCGGATCTCAGCCGGTTCGAGGCCGAGGACCGCCAGCAATTCAAGGCGGCGCGGGCTGCCGGAGCCCAGGATGAGCCTCATTTCGCGAGTGCCGTGCGGGCGGCGGCGTTGTAATCGCGCTGGAGGCGTTCCATGCGGCGATGGTCCTTGCCCTCGGGGATCACGAATTCCGATTTGTCGCCCTTGAAGATTGTGTGGCGGAATTGGAACATGTCAAAATCGTCGGCCAGCTTTGCCCATTGGCGGACGTCGCGATCATCGGTCAGCAGGTGGCGGGCGGGTTTGCGCAGCGGTTTGGGATCGAGGTAGTCGAATTCCCAATCGGGGTCGCGGACGAAGAGGATTTGGGTTTCCTCGTCGATAGGCGGCGTGATGTCTTTCAGGCCGTCTGGTGTTTCGAGGACCGCGTGGCGTTGCGCCTCTAGCCAGAAACCGGTGAGTTCCCAGATCAGCCAACCAAAGACGGGTTTCGCGCCATCGGCCGCGACGATCACGTTATAGAAGGGTTGATCTTCTACCGCGTTTTCAGCGGGTTGGACGGGAACGAATTCGGGTGTCCCGTCGCCCAAGGTCGCTGCAAAGGCACGCACCCCGTCCGAGATCTCGGCGGGGGTCGTGATCGTGCGGTCCGTCACTTGAAGCGGTAGTTGATACGACCCTTTGTGAGGTCGTAGGGGGTCATCTCCACCTGGACTTTGTCGCCTGCCAGAACCCGGATGCGGTTTTTGCGCATTTTTCCTGCCGTATGTGCGATGATCTCATGGCCGTTTTCGAGCTCGACCCGGAATGTCGCGTTTGGCAGGAGTTCCTTCACGACACCAGGAAATTCGAGCATCTCTTCCTTGGCCATGGTCACTCCATAAGTTGCGCCCCGTGGGTGGGGCTTGGTGCCGGGTAAATGCGCCTAAAGGTGCAGGGTTTCAAGGGAAATCGGTTCGTGGACGCTGTGGTGTGGCTCTCGGGCCAGTGGGCGTGGTTGAAGACGTGGCCCTCGGCGCGGACTTTGTGGATTGCTGAGATGTCGATGTCGGCCAGGACCCATCCGGGGTCGTTAAGCGCGCCTTGGGCGAGGATGCCGTCCTCGGGGAAGCCGAGGTCTGGGGGGCCGTAAATGCCTGCAGCGCCTACATTTTCGTCGACGGCGGGGGACCATTTGGCGTCGCCCACGGTGGGGGATTGGACGGTGATGCACTGCCCTTCGAGCGCGCGGGCCTGGGCCCCGATGCGGACGCGGTTGTAGCCATGGGCGCTGTCGGTGCAGGAGGGGCAGAGAAGGATTTCGGCCCCCTGTTCGATCAGGCGGCGGGCAAGGAGCGGGAATTCGGCGTCGTAGCAGATCAGGACACCGATTTTGCCGAGGGGCGTGTCGATCATTTGGAGCGGGTCGCCGGGGACGACATCCCATTGCTCACGCTCGAAGCGGGTCATGACCTGTTTGTCGGTGTAATCGACAAAGCCGTCCGGGCCGACCAGCCAGGCGCGGTTGACGGGGCGGTCGCGGTCTTCGTCGAAAACGGGGCCGGAGGGGCAGAGGATGTGGACGCCGTAGCCTTGCGCGAGATCCGCCATCAGGTGGTCGGCATCTTGGGCAAGGTCGGAGGCGGCGTGGAGGGAGGCCTCAAGCTCACCGGCGGCGTTTTGTAGGGTGGCGAGTTCCATGCGGGCATATTCGGGGAAGACGAGGAGGTCGGCGCCCGCGCCGGCCGCCTCCCGCACCCAATGGATTTGCTTGGCGGCATAGTCCTCCCATTTGTCGAACGGGTCGAGGGAGTAGGCGGCGGTGGCTATGCGCATGGGGCTTTGATCCAGAATTGGAGGGGTTTGGTCGTCTCATCGGTATCACCGATGTCGCGCCAGCTGAGCTGGCCAATTGCGCCGGGAACGGGGGCATATCCGAAGTGACGCCAGACGGAATCGAGGGGTTTGTGGCCCCTTGGGCGGGACGGATGCGCATCGGGGCGGATGACACCGCAGAAGGTGGCATATGTGAAACCCTTTTCGCGGGCGTGAGCCTCCCGCTCTGCGAAGAAGTGGCGGTACACGCCCTGCCCTCTTGCCCTTTTAGTAAGGACAGATTCGGCACAGTAATACAGATCAGATCGGATCGTAGGGCGTGTCCTCGAAGGCTGTGGATAAGTCGTCAGCGTGTTCGATAAAGGGCATTCCGGTTGATGCGCCTACCATGATCTCGCCCTCAAATGCGGCCACGACCAGCGCATTTTGGCGGCTGTAGTCCGCAAGGTAGCGGCGTTCATAGTCCAGATCGCCATCATAGAGGTATGGCCAGTCGCGGAAGACCTCGATCCGCAGGCGAGCGAGGTCTTCTATGACCTCGGCCACCTCCGCCCCGCGATAGGTCCGCAACGTGAGAGTCATGCGCTGACCTGAGCGGTCCAGTCGGCGAGGTTGTAGTAGGTCACAACGCGGGTGATCTTGCCGTTTTCGACACCGAAAAAGCCCCCGGCTGGCAGGCTGTAGGTCTGCCCACGCGCCTCGGGCAGGCCCTCGTCCGTTTGCAAATAGGTGCCGTTCACGGTGAATTCCGCCGCTGCGCGGGTGCCATCTTGGGTCGCCATCACGGTGATGTCGGTCAGGTTTTCCGCATAGCAGTGGTCCATATGGGCACAGAAGGCGCGGAAGGCGTCGGTGCCCACGCGGATCGCGCCCTCGTTCACATGGTGGGCGACGTCAGGTGCGAGGCAGGCGATCATGCCGTCGGTATCGGAGGCATTGAAGGCGGCGTAATAGCGGGTGATGAGAGCGATGGTGTCTTGCATGGCACGCAGGATAAGCCCGCCGTTCGGTGGAAGAAAGCACCGATCTGGGCGGTCTATGCCCGCCCCTGCCCCCGCCAGCCGAAAAGGCTGATCAGTGCGAACAGGAGTGCGGCGACACACACGATTGACGGGCCTGCCGGTGTGTCAAAGACAAGCGCACCTTGCAGCCCCGCAACCACGGAGACAGTGCCGATCGCAGCGGCAATCAGCGCCATCGCCTCAGGCGTGCGGGCCAGGCCGCGGGCGGCTGCGGCGGGGATGATGAGCATCGCGGCGATCAGAAGCGCGCCGACCACCTTGATTGCAACAGCAACTGTGATGGCCAGCGCGAGGGTCAGGATCAGCTGTTCCCGCCGGGGCGTGATGCCACTGGCATAGGCAAGCTCTTCATTCAGGGTGGCGGTCAGAAGCGGGCGCCAGCGCCAGGCGAGAAGTGCCACAACCAAGGCACCACCTGCCCAGATGATCCCCACGTCACATCGCTGCAGCGCGCGCCAGCCAAGGGTGCGAAAATCCTCCATATCGCAATGAGATACGGCCAGGATGTCGCCGAAGAGATAGGCCATCAGGTCGATGCGCACGCCTTGCAGAAAGGACACCGCCACCAGCCCGAAGGCCAGCGCCGAATGGGCCAGAACGCCCAGAAGCGTGTCCATCGCATAGCCGCGCCGTGTCAGGAGCGTGACGGTGAGCGCCATGGCCAGTGCCACGGCGGCGGCCCCGGCAAAGACCGAGATTTCCAACGCCAGTGCCAGGGCCACGCCAAGGATAGCCGCATGGGCCGTTGCGTCGCCGAAATAGGCCATGCGGCGCCAGACGACAAAGCAGCCAAGGGGGCTGCGGCCAGGGCAACGCCGATGCCTGCCACCGTGGCGCGGGCCATGAAATCATCCAGCATTACTCGGCTGCCTCATGGCTGTGATCATGATCGTGGTCATGGTGGTGGTGATCATGGTCGTGCTGGTAGAGGGCAAAGGCCCCGCCCGTGCCGGTGCCGAACAGCGCGCGGTATTCGGGGGCGGAGGCCACAATCGCGGGCGTGCCTTCGCAACAGACATGGCCGTTGAGGCAAATGACACGGTCCGACGCGCTCATCACCACATGCAGTTCATGGCTGATCATGATGATGGCGCAGCCGGTTTGCTGCCGTACGGCTTCAATCTGTTGGTAGAACGCCGCCGATCCGGGCTGGTCGAGGCCTTGGGTCGCTTCATCCAGCAGCAGAAGGTCGGGGGTGTTGATCAGGGCGCGGGCGAGCAGAACACGCTGGAACTGCCCCCCGGAGAGACGCGACATCTGGCGGTGCAGCAGGTCGGGCGCCCCTGCCCGATCAAGCGCGGCCTGACATGTGGCGCGGGAAGCGCGTTCGGTCAGCCGCATGAAACGGTCGACCGTAATGGGCAGGGTCGGGTCGATGTGCAGCTTTTGCGGGACATATCCGATCTTGAGGCCGGGCTGCCGCGTGATCGTGCCGGAGGCGGGTTGAACCGCGCCGATGATCGCGCGCAAAAGGCTGGTTTTGCCCGACCCGTTCGGGCCAACGATGGTCACGATTTCACCGGCGTCCACATGCATATCCACCCGCGAGAGCACGGTGTTTGCGCCATAGGCGATGGTGACGTTCTGGGCGGTCAGAAGGCTCATTCAGAGGGCTTTTCGGCACAGGCGGGGCACAGGCCCTCGGCCTCCACCACGGTCTTTTCGATCTGGAACCCGGCGGCCCGGGCGGCCTCGCCCAGGCTGCCTTTGGTGGGCGTTGACTGAGCCTCCGCCACCGCATCGCAGGCGCGGCAGATCATGAAGGCGGGTGAGTGTGTGGCATTGGGGTGCGCGCAGGCCACGAACGCGTTGAGGCGTTCGATTTTGTGGACAAAGCCGTGCTCCGCCAGGAAATCGAGCGCCCGGTAGGCGACGGGCGGTTGTGAGCCAAAGCCCGCGTCGCGCAAGTGATCGAGGATGGCATAGGCGCCGAGCGCGCGATGCTCTTTCAACAGCAATTCCAGGACCTTGCGGCGCACGGGGGTCAGGCGCAGCCCGCTTTCCGCGCAGCGTGCATCAGCGGCGGCCAACGCGTCGCTGACGCAGGCACCATGGTCGTGCTGTTGGAAGCCGAGCGGGGCTGAACCTGGGGTTGTCATGTTATAGTATATCGTTTATCCGACGGGAAATGTTATACAATCACATGGGGTACCCGATGTCCACAATCCGCGTTTCACTTTCTGTTGGAGCCCTATTGCTGGGGGGCACGGCGATGGCGGATGTCCCGAATGTGGCGGCTGATATTACGCCGGTTCATTCGCTGGTGGCGCGTGTGATGGCAGGTGTGGGGGAGCCGGCGCTGGTGATCCCGGCGGGTGCCTCGCCGCACGAATATAACCTGCGCCCGTCCGAGGCTGCGGCCTTGCAAGACGCGGATCTGGTGTTCTGGATCGGCGAGGATCTGACCCCCTGGCTAGAGGATGCGATTGAGACCTTGGCCGAAGGTGCGGTTGTGACCGAGTTGCTGGCGGCGGATGGGATCGAGTTGCGCGGCTTCCGCGAAGGGGCGTTGTTTGAGGCGCATGACCATGGCGAGCATGAGGAGCATGCCGAGGGTGAAGAGCACGATCATGAGGCGCACGCTGATGGATGAAGAGCACGATCATGAGGCGCACGCTGAGGATGAAGAGCATGATGATCACGGGCATGACGGCCATGAAGGGCATGACCACGGCGCGCATGATCCCCATGCGTGGCTCGCGCCGTCCAATGCCTCGGTCTGGTTGAACGTCATCGCCGCGCAATTGTCGGCCACCGATCCGGACAATGCGGGCGCCTTTTTCGCCAATGCATCCGAGGCGATTGCCGAGATGGAGGCCTTGTCGGCCGAGGTCAGCGACATGCTGGCGCCGGTGCAGGACCTGCAATTCATCGTCTTCCACGACGCCTTCCAGTATTTCGAGGCTGATTTTGGCCTGAGTGCGGCTGGCGCAATCTCTTTGGGGGATGCGACCGACCCAAGCCCGGCGCGGCTTGCCGAGATCCAGACGCGCATACAGGAACAGGGCATTGATTGCGTGTTGGCAGAGCCGCAGTTCAACCAAGGTCTGGTGGAGACCGTTATGGATGGCACTGAAGCGACCACGGCCATCATTGATCCGCTGGGGGCGGACCTGGAGGTTGGCGCGGCGCTGTACCCGCAGCTTATTCGCGACATGGCCACGGCCCTGGCGGAATGCAGCTGAGCGCCGCCTGAGACGCAATAAACCGTTCACTGCGACGCATGGGCGGGCTGAGGTATCGGCTCGCCCCTGGTGTGCTGGGCCTGTGCGGCGGCAGTCGGCGCGGCGATGGTCGCAGATTACTCCGCCGCTTCGCGGTGCCTGCTCATGAATTGTGATGGGAACAGGCGGAAGCCGATCTGATCGCGGAGGACTTTCCACACATGATAGTCTGTGAAGTAGCCCGTGTGCCCGCCCGGTTCGACCGGGAAATTCTGGGCCAGATCGGGAGTGTCATCCGGGTCATCGCCGATCCGGGTTCCCACGAAATCGTCTTCGCGGTGGATGTTGTACCAAGCCTTGTTGACGGCGCCGTTTGGCGTAAATGCTAATGGCATGTCGTCGGTGGATACTTGGAAGAACTCCTTGAAATAGCGGCGATAAATGTGTGTGGCGGGCGAGCCCATGGTGATCAGAACCACCTCCGGATTGCCGTTTTTCGCAAGCAATGCTTTGACGTCTGGATCATGCATCATGCGTGTCGCGATGATGGAACCGAGCGAATGCGCGATAATGGTCACACGCTGCGGTTCATAGGCCTCGAGCCCGTAGTGGATGGTGCGGCGAAACCTGGCGTTGATCTGATCGCGCTGCATAAAGTTCCGTGCACGTTCAACCTCGTCGGAAGGCCAGGCGCATCGTTCCTGCACCGAATAGGTGACAATATCGCGAAAAATGCCCAACCCGCTCGAAATCTGGTTTGAGAAGCGCAGCATGACGATCCCCAGAACCAACAGCACCGCAGCAAATACAGGTGTAAGCCCGTTGATCCAGCACATGACGCGGTAATGGAGACCGGGCGTCGGGCATTCCCCCTCTGACCCGAACAGGGCTGGCAGCAAGCCAAGCGCCACAAGTGCCAAACCGAAGACAAGCAGGTAGCGGATGATCGGGTTCAGGATCAGCCGGCTGCGCCATTCGGCTTTCTCGAAAAGCTGATGGGGCCACGTTTTGCGTACCGCAACAAGAAACATCAGAACAACGGCAAGGATCGCAGCCGCCATGAGCGCTAGGCTGGAGGAAAGATCTACAAGTGCAAATTCCTCTTCAAGAAGGGATTGCAAAACGCCAGTTACCTTGGTCGACTCGACTGCTTCCAAAACCTGAGGATCTGCTTCTGCGGATGCGGGGGACGGTGTCGCCTCGGATTGGCCCTGTTCGTTCTCCGACACTACGGGTGGCGGTGTGCCAGTTGCCGCTTTTGCGTCCTCACTCAACCGGCTGGCGACGTTCAGCAGGAAGAGCCATAGGCTGGTTGCGATGACGCTCCAGAATATGACCATGGCGGCGCAAATTGAGGGATAGATGACTCTTATGCCGGTGACGCTGTCGCGGATACGGGCCGCGGCACCGTACCGGTGGGACGGCTTTGCGCTGCTCAGCCCAAGAATTGATCCGAGCATTCCGATGACGGCGATCGCAAAAGCCAGCGAAATGATGACAATCCAGCTGATTTCCATCAGGCGTAGGATTGCGCTCAGGTAGCAGCCAATATTCTGGGTGACTGCGATGACTTCTGCATCCGCACTTTGCGCATCGGGCATCCCGCACAGGGCGGTATTTATCCAAGTCATCGAGGTTGAGAGCCAAAGGACCGTTCCGAACAGCCCGCCAAGAGCAATAAGGCCGTTTCCAAAAAGCTCATCAGGTGCGTCGTTGCGACCCGAAAGCGAACATATAGACCTATTGCGAATGTCAAAACAGCGTGCCCGAAAAACACGATATTGAGGTGATCGAAGACTGCCTCTGACCATATCGGCGTGGCCTCAAGCAGGAGGAAAAGAGCGAATGTCAGAAGGGTGGCGTTGATCGGGGCCAGAAACCCGTAGAAGATCCAGATAAAGAAGCGCACGAGCCAGACACTATAGCGACCCCGATTGCTTTCGGCATTCTCCATAGCAAGGTAGCCAAGGCCAAGAACGACCTTCAACAGGTCAAATATGGTCCAGAATGGCCCCTTGGGCGCAGGGCTTTTGTCGGCCCAGTAGACTTCCGCGAAAACGGCGCGCTCGTCACGTTCGGTGGGCTGAGCGGCTTGGATATTACGCAAATGAACCGGAAAGAACTCGCCATATCGCTTCTCCTCGCAGAAACGATGATCCGCTAATTCGATCACATCGCCTTCGATGGTCACCGGACGGTAGCACGGATCGCCATCCGTTAATTGCGTGGTTGCTGTGCCGACAATTTCATCTACTGTTTCGCCGGGTTGTTGTTCACCAATACCGTGAACGGCGATAATCAAATGAGTGTCCATGACATTCCCCAATATCAACGTGACGTTAGGGAAAGTATCACACTCACGTTCAATTCCGTGCGTGAGAAATTTGTGAGAAATGCGTTAGGGCGGAATAAGCAGGCTGCGGGACGGCCCGCCGGGGGTCCTCAGAGTTCCGTTGCGTGGCCGAAACGGTCCTGCATGCGGCCCACGATCTGGTCGCGGGCCTGGCGGTAGGAGGCCAGCTTAGCCTCGCGCGTCTCACCCAGGCCCGTGGGGTCGAGGATGGGCCAGTATTCCACATCGATATGGAAGGTGCGTGTCATGTCGAGGGCGCGGCGCTGGCTGGCCGGGGACAGGGCGACGATCAGGTCGAAGCCAGTCAGGTCATCGCCCCATTCCTCCATCTCGTCGAAGGAGCGGACGCGGTGGCGCTCAAGCTCTACCCCCAGTTCGGCGCAAACGGCGACGGCGAAGCCGTCAATCTCCAACTCGTGCTTCACGCCGGCTGACTGCACATAGGCGCGGTGGCCGTAGAACTTTTTCATCAGACCCTCTGCCATGGGCGACCGCGTGGAATTGTGGTCACAGCAGAACAGGACGGATTGGGGGAAGTCGGTCACTTCAGCCCCGAAATGCAGCACGCAGATCAGGGTGAAGAGGCGGCGGGCCGTGTCATTGTCGACCTCGGCCTTGCCCTCAAGGCGTTCCTGCAGGAGCCGCGCGCCTTCGTTGTGGATGCCGCGGCGGGCCATATCGATGGTCTCGATCTGGTTGGGCGGCAGGGTTTTGACGGCGTTGAAGTACGACTCGCAGATTTGCCAGTAGTCTTTGACAGTTTGACGAAACGGCGCGAGGGACAGGTGGAATTCCGTGGCATCCGCACCGTCCTCTGTATCGATGTCGAAGACCAGCCGCTTTTCACGGATCGCAAGCGTCACGCGGTAGGGGCCATCGGGGGCATCATCGCGGGGGATGGAAAAGGTGTTCTCTTCCAGCAGGTCGAAGATGGCGACCTTGCGTTCCTGTTCGATTTCAGGGGTTGGGGCGGGCAGGCCCTGGGTGTCGATTTCGATGTGGCAGATGTGCATGGTCATTCCCCTTCCCCGCGATTGAGCCGGTCCAGCCGCGCCTGAACGGACGCGCCGTGTGCGCCGAGCCCCTCGGACGTGGCCAGCGTGACGGCGGCGGGGCCGATGGCTTTGAGGGCTTCGGGGGACATTTGGGCAAGTGTGGTGCGTTTCATGAAATCGAGCACATTCAGCCCACTGGAAAAGCGCGCCGAACGGGCGGTGGGCAGCACGTGGTTCGGCCCGCCGATGTAATCACCGATGGCCTCGGGCGTCCATTGGCCAAGGAAAACGGCACCGGCATGGGTGATTTGCGCGAAGAGGGCTTCGGGGTCGGCCACGCAGAGCTCCAGGTGTTCGGGGGCGATGCGGTCGCTGAGGGCGGCGGCCTGATCGAGGGTTTCGGTCACAACGATGGCGCCGTAGTCGCGCCAGCTTGGGCCCGCGATTGCGGCGCGGGGGAGGGTTTCGAGTTGATTGTCCACGGCCTGCGCGACCGCTTGGGCGAAATCGGCATCATCGGTGATGAGGATGCTTTGCGCGCTTTCGTCGTGTTCGGCCTGGCTGAGCAGGTCGGTGGCGATCCAGTCCGGGTCATTGTCGCGGTCCGCAATCACGAGGATCTCAGAAGGACCGGCGATCATGTCGATGCCGACACGCCCAAAGACGCGGCGCTTGGCGGCAGCCACGAAGGCGTTGCCGGGGCCGGTGATCTTGTCGACGGGCTGGATCGTGTCGGTGCCGTAGGCCATGGCGGCAACGGCCTGCGCGCCGCCGATGCGGTAGACCGTATCGACGCCGGAAAGCTGTGCGGCCAGCAGGACCAGAGGGTTTGCGACACCATCGGGCGTAGGCGCGCAGATGACGAGGCGGTCGACGCCCGCGACCTGGGCGGGGATCGCGTTCATCAGAACGCTGGACGGGTAGCTTGCGAGCCCACCCGGCACGTAGAGACCGGCGGCAGAGACTGGCCCCCAGCGCCAGCCAAGCGTTGCGCCATCCGGGTCCGTCCAGCGGGCATCTTCGGGCAGTTGGCGGACGTGGTAGGCGCGGATGCGGTCTGCGGCCAACTCAAGCGCTGCGCGTTCTTCGGCTGGCACTTGCGCCACGGCTTCGGCAATCTCGTCAGATGTGAAGGCCAGAGTCTCGGGCGTCAGGTCGAGGCGGTCGAACTTCGACGTCAGCTCAATCACCGCTGCATCGCCGCGCGCGCGGACATCGGCGATGATGCCAGCGACCACGTCATCGACCTCTGGCGCATCCTCGCGCTTCATATGCAGGAGGGCTTCGAAACGGCTGTCGAAATCTGCGTCTGTGATGTTCAGAAACTGTGGCATTGGCCCCTCCGGCACTTGGTCCCGGCCAGATAGCGCGGGGGGACGGGGCCTCAAGCGGTGAGTGGCTTTGCCATCTCGTGCTGGTCGACCAGCGTGCCGGAATAGTTGAGCGCCTGGGGGATGGTGCCGATATGGGCAAAGCCGGCGGCCTGATAGGCGGCCCGGGCGGCTGGGTTGTTGTCACCCACACTGAGTTCCAGCTGCGTGATGTCGTTTGTGCGCGCATCGTCTTCCAGTGCCGAGAGCAGCGCACCGGCCAGCCCCTGCCCCGCGCCTCGGGCGTGGTATATACCGCAATGACCCCGGCGCGGTGGGCCTGCACGGCACCGGGCTTGCGATACCAGCCAGCCGTGGCCAGTGCACGGCCCCCGCTGACCTGCGCGAAAAGATGGATGTCATCCAGCCAGGCCATGATTTCATCGGGGGTCTTCTCCACCCATTCCGCATGGGTCGAGCCGAAGAATTCAGGGGCCTCTTGCAGCATTTCCAGCCGGATCGTGCGAAATACGCGCCAATCGCCGGGTCCAAGGCGGCGCAGCCCGTCGGAGCCGGGTTCCGGCCTGTCGATGGTCAGGTCACACACCATGAAGAAGTCATCGACATATGCGCCGTCCTGGATCACGGCGCGTGGGGCCTGGCCGCGCACCACAAAGCCGTTGCGGGCGTAGAAATTGCGCGCGCGGCGGTTGGGGCTGGCCACGTAAAGCTCCACCTGTAGCGCGCCGCGAGACCGGGCCAGGTCGCAGGCGAAGGCGAGAAGCGTGTCGGCGGCGTCGGTTCCGTGATGGTCGGGGGCCACGTAGAACGGCCCAAGATGGGAGCGATGTTCGGCCATGGAGAACCCCATCGCGCGCAAGCCCGCAAAGCCGATCAGGCGCTTGCCGTCGAACAGTCCAAGCGCGTTGCCGGACGTGATCCAGCCCAGAAGGTTGGCGTCGCTTTCGCGGGCCTCAGCCTCGGTCAGCAGAAAGGCTTGCGGGAAGCGGCGGATGCCGTCGAGGCGAAGCTCTGCCAGGACGCTCAGGTCTTCAGCCGCGAGCGCCCGGGCCTTCATTGCCCGTGATCCGGTGTTTTGCCCGAGGGCGCGTGATAGGGGCGCGTGACGTCCTTGAGGGTGATCTCCAACGCTTCGACATCCACGGCAATGGCACCGTCCCCGGCAAGGGTCAGCGTCAGGCGACCGGTGCCATCTTCGCCCGGTGCCCATTCCAGGGCGAGGGCCGACAGGATCATGTCCTTGTCGGCGCGGTCGATGCCTTGGGTGGAGACCTTCATCGCGTCTTCCACGGCCAGAACGGCCTGCGTGCGCTGCGGGGCGTCTTTGCTGCCGCGATCTTCCCAGCGGAAGCGGTTGAGCAGGATGGCAAAACGGCGACGGGTGCGATCCCATGTCATCTCGGTGATCGGGAAGACGGCATCCTGAACAAGCGCCGACAGCACGGGCACGTCCGCCGCTTCCAGTGCGCGCAGGGCGACGGGCTTTTCGCCGCCATCCTCAAATCGGGCGTCGTCCGTCATTCCGAGAGCCTTTCGACATTGGCACCCACGCCGCGCAATTTGCGCACCAGATGCTCGTACCCGCGATCAAGGTGGTAGACGCGGTTCACCACGGTCTCCCCCTCGGCGGCCATACCGGCCAGAATCAAACTGACAGACGCGCGCAGGTCGGTGGCCATAACAGGCGCGCCGCGCAGGCTTTCGACGCCCGTGACGCGCGCGGTGTTGCCTTGCACGTCGATATTGGCGCCCATGCGGATCAACTCCGGCGCGTGCATGAAGCGGTTTTCAAAAATGGTTTCCTGCAGCGTGCTCGTGCCCTCGGCAAAGCACATCATCGCCATGAATTGCGCCTGATGGTCCGTCGCGAACCCAGGGAACGGCGCGGTCGTTACGTCGGTGGCCTTCAGCCGTCCGCCCGGGTGACGGACCTTGAGGCCCGTGTCGGTCTGGGTGATCTCAAGCCCGGCTTCTTCCATCTTGACGCAGAGCGCCTCGACCAGATGGCGTTCACCACCGAGGCATTCGACCTCGCCCCCCGCGATACCGGGGGCAACCATGTAGGTCCCAAGCTCGATCCGGTCGGTGATGACGCGGTGGGTGGCGCCGCGCAGGCGGTCGACACCGCGCACGACGATCTGTTCCGTGCCCGCGCCTTCGATATCGGCCCCCATATCAATGAGGCAATCGGCCAGCGCCTTGGTATCTGGCTCGCGCGCCGCGTTCTTGATCACGGTGGTGCCTTTTGCGCGGACGGCGGCGCACATGATGTTTTCGGTGGCACCGACGGAGGGGAACGGGAATTCCACTTCCGTCCCCTTCAGATCACCCGAGGCGTAGACATAGCCGTCTTTGAGTTCGACGGTTGCGCCCATCTTCTCGAGGCCCGTGATGTGGAAATCGACGGCGCGCGCGCCGATGGCGCAGCCGCCCGGCAGGCTGACGATGGCCTCACCCGTGCGGCCGATCAGGGGACCGAGCACATTGAACGAAGCGCGCAGTTTGCGGACGATGTCGTAGTGGGCGAGGTGCGACGTCAGGTTGGTGGCCGACAATGCGAGTGTCTGGCCCTCATTCAGGCGGCCCACTTCGACGCCGAGCGATTCCAGCAGATCGCTGAGCGTGGCGACATCCGACAGGCGCGGCACGTTGGTCAGCGTCAGGGGCTCATCACTCAGCAAGGCCGCGCACATCAGCTTGAGGCAGGTATTCTTCGCGCCCGCGATCGGGATCTGGCCGGAAAGCGGCCCGCTGCCTTTGACGACGATTCTATCCATGTGCCTGCCTCTACTCTTTGCTCTGCCCGTCATCGGACTGCGTCTGCGCGCGGGCCCGGGCCTTTGTCTGCGCCTTGCGCCGGGCCATGTTTGCCTTCAGCGCCGCCTTGAGCCGATCTTCTCGGGTCTTTGGGGCGGGCTTGGCAGGTTGTTTATTGCCTTGGTCGGACGCCATGGAACATGGCTTTACCCCGCCGCGCCGGAAGGGTCCAGATTGCGCTTGCAAGGTGCGACCTGAGACACTAAACCGCCGCCACCTGATCGCTGCTGTAGCTCAGGGGTAGAGCACTCCCTTGGTAAGGGAGAGGTCCGAGGTTCAAATTCTCGTAGCAGCACCAGGATTTCAAACCGCCGCTCGAATTCGCGTGAGCGATCCTGGGTGGTTGAGCGTGTCTGGCAGGTAACCATTGGTTACCCAAGTTGTCGCACGGTTGGGCAGATGCTATTGACAGGCGCGCCACCGCGCCCATATTGGGTACATCCACCTCAAGAGGTAAATCCTCTGAGATAGGGGCCGCGCCGTGAGGTGCGGCTCTTTTTTTCGGGGAGTGGAAGGAGACCGACGTGAAACGAACGATCGTGTATGTTGACGGCTTCAACCTCTACCATGCGATAAACGATCTGCGTGATGACAGTCTCAAGTGGCTCTGCCTAAAGAGCTTGTCTGAGAGCATGCTCCGTAGCGGCGAAGAGCTTCAATCAGTGAAATATTTCTCGGCTTACGCCACTTGGATACCGGACGCACTGCTGCGCCATCGGGCCTACGTTGCAGCACTTAAGGCGGAGGGGGTGAAGTTCATCGAAGGTCAATTCAAGAAGAAATACCTCCGATGCAAGGTCTGCGGAACTCAATATCATACCCACGAAGAGAAAGAGACGGATGTGAACATCGCCATTCATTTGATCCGTGACACTTTTGAAGACTCCTACGATCGAGCGATAATTATTTCGGCCGATACCGACATGAAGAGCGCTGTTGAGATGGCGCGCGGAATTAGTGGAACCAAGACAATTGACGTAGTCGCTCCTCCGAAACGGATGCGCTTTGCGAGATCGCTCAATCCGATATTCGAGATCACGAAAGGCCGGATAAAGAAATGCCGGCTTAAGGATAGCTATCCGCTTGAGAACGGAAAGCTCGTTACCGTGCCAAAGAACTATACCGTGCCAAAAGGACGGTGACCCACCAGCCGGCACCTGTTACCTCGCCAATTTCGCGGATTTCGAAGACAACATCTTGCGGCACGACCACTACAAACACCACCTAAGTCTTTGATTTTTCTGGCTTGTACAAATCACGTACAGCGGACGATTTGAAAGATCGTTAAGTCATTGCATTGTAAGCATTTTTCGGGAAATCTGTCTTCCTTGGTAAGGGAGAGGTCCGGAGTTCAAATCTCCGCAGCAGCACCAGGGATCTTCCGCACAGACCGGCACCGTTCAAGTCAGCGCGAGCCGCATCCGCGTGACACGATCCGCACGAAAACTTTACGCGCGCAAAGATATTTTACTTCTCAGATCGCGCGCCCTGCCCTACGCTCGGCCCCAAGAAACTATCGAGCAAGGTTATGCCGGGCGAGACGATCAGGAATATGGAAGACTTTGCATCCGTCAGCGGGATTTCCCGGCCGACGGTGTCGAAGTATTTCAACAACCCGGACTCGGTTCGGCCCAAGACCCGTGAACGGATTGAGGCCGCGCTCGACCGATACGACTACCGTCCGAACATCTATGCGGTAAACCAGAACCGGCAGCAGACCAAGAATATCGGCATCGTCGTGCCGTTCCTGTCGGACCCGTTTTTCTCGGAGATCGCACGTACGATTGAGACACTCGTCATTGAGGCCGGATTTCGCCCGATCCTGCTCAGCTCACACGGGACGTCTGAGCAGGAAATCGACAATCTCGAAACGCTTCGCTCGGTGAAACCGGCGGGCGTTCTGTTCGCACCGCTTGGGCGGGCGTCGGACAAATTGGCGATCGAGACGTTTTGCAAGAATGTCCCGACCGTTCTGTTCGACAGTAATCTGGACGGCATGGGAGAGGCGTTCATCGGCTCGGACAATGCCAGTTTCGTCAATCAGACGGTGGAATATCTGTGCCGGTCCGGCACCCCGCCCTGCTTCTTCGAAATGCGTACGCCCGCCAACCCCAACGCCAACAAGCGCCGCACCGCCTATATAGAAGCCATGGAGCGGGAGGGGCATGATCCGGTCGTGCACAAGGTGAGCGGCCAGGGCTGGGGGTTTGAGGAGATCGGGCGCGCAGGCGCGCATGCCGCGTTCGACGCGGGTGAGCTGACCAGCGGCACGGTCCTGTGCAGCAACGACCGTCTGGCCATCGGATTTCTGGCGGCGGCGTATGAACGGGCGCTGCGCGTGGGGCGCGGGGAAGAGTGCGATTTGCGAGTCGCCAGCCATGATGACCACCCGTTTTCGCGCTTCACCTGCCCGTCGCTGACGACCGCCGCCCATGATTACAGCGCCGTGGCAGAGCATTCCGTGAAATCCATGTTCGAGCTGATCGAAAGCGGTGGGCATCTAAATGCCCGAGAGGAAACACTTTATCCTGCCCGATTGATCTTGCGGGACTCTGCCTGACCTCTCAAAAATTTACGCGCGTAAAGTTTTTTCTTGACGCGACGCACATTTTTCACGCACCTTGTGAACATCACATCCAACCAGGGAGGATCCGGATGTTTATGAAGACCGTGCTTCGCACGACCAGCGCAATTGCGCTGTGCGCTTCGGCCACTGCGGCATTTGCCGACGGCCACTCGCCCACCATCACCATTGCGACCGTGAACAACGGCGACATGATCCGGATGCAGGGCTACACAGATCAGTTCACCGAAGAAACCGGCATTGCAGTCGAGTGGGTGACACTGGAAGAAAACGTTCTGCGTCAGCGTGTTACGACCGACATCACCACCGAAGGTGGGCAGTTCGACATCATGACCATCGGCATGTACGAAGCTCCGATCTGGGGTTCCAACGGCTGGCTGGTCCCACTGGACAACCTGTCCGCAGAGTACAACGTCGATGACATCCTGCCCGCAATGCGCGGCGGCCTGTCCCACGACGGCACGCTCTATGCAGCACCCTTCTACGGCGAATCGTCGATGGTGATGTACCGCACGGACCTGATGGAGGCGGCTGGCCTGGAAATGCCCGCTGCCCCCACTTGGGAATTCATCCGTGAAGCGGCTGCGGCAATGACCGACCGTGACAACGACATCAACGGCATCTGCCTGCGCGGCAAGCCGGGCTGGGGCGAAGGCGGCGCGTTCATCAACGCGATGGCCAACTCCTTCGGCGCACGCGTGGTTGACGAAGAGTGGAACGCTCAGCTCGACAGCGAAGCCTGGGCCACGACCATCAACTTCTTCAACGACATGATGCAGGAATCCGGCCCCGCCGGCTTCGCGACCAATGGCTTCAACGAGAACCTCTCGCTGTTCAACCAGGGTCTGTGCGGCATGTGGATCGACGCAACGGTGGCAGCATCGTTCGTGACCAACCCCGACGACTCGGAAGTTGCTGACTCGGTTGGCTTCGCGCTGGCACCCGACAACGGCCTCGGCCCGCGTTCGAACTGGCTCTGGGCCTGGGCACTGGCAGTTCCTGCCGGTACGCAGCAGCAGGACGAAGCAATGGCGTTCATCGAGTGGGCCACCGGTACGGCTTACATCGAAATGGTTGCTGAGAACGAAGGTTGGGCCAACGTCCCTCCCGGCGCACGTCAGTCGCTCTACGACAACCCGAACTACGCGGACGTTCCGTTCGCACAGATGACACTCGACTCGATCCTTTCGGCGAACCCGAACGAGCCGACTGTTGACCCTGTGCCGTACACCGGCGTTCAGTTCATGGCGATCCCTGAATTCGCTGGTTTCTGGACCGAAGTGAGCCAGGAATTCTCGAACGCTTACGCCGGCCAGCAGTCCGTCGAAGACGCGCTCGCGAACGCTCAGAACATCGTCAACGAAGCCCTGTCGGCAGCTGGTTACCAGTAAGCCCTGGGCGACATACATCGGAGGGCGGCGGTCGCCGCCGCCTTCCAACCCCAAAAAACTCCAATAAAAGTTCACCCAGCGTTTCAACGGGCCTTGCGCCTGAACGATGAGGATTTGCGTCATGGCAACCCAGAGTTCCCGATCAGCGGCACGCATCATGATGGCCCCGGCAGTTTTCCTGCTCTTGGTCTGGATGCTGGTGCCCCTCTCGCTCACGTTGATCTTGTCGTTCAAGCGGTTCCTGCCCCTGCGTGGGGACCGGATCGGCGAGCGCGGAGATGGCTTCGGCGATTTCCTACTGGACTACATCACCGGATTCCCGACCCTTGACTGGGTTGGTTTTCAAAACTTCGGTGCCTTTGCATCTTCGGGCGCCTTCACGGATGCCGTTATCACCACGCTTGTCATTGTGGGCGGTGTCCTCGCGGTCTCGGTCATCTTCGGCATCCTGTTGGCGATGCTGCTGGACCAACCGATGTGGGGTCAGGGCGTCGTTCGTATCCTCGTCATCGCACCATTCTTCGTGATGCCCACCGTTTCTGCGCTGGTCTGGAAGAACATGTTCATGGATCCCACCAACGGATTGTTCGCCCATCTGTGGCGCGCCTTTGGTGCCGACCCTGTGGTCTGGTTGAGTGACGTGCCGATGTTCTCGCTGATCCTGATTATCTCGTGGCAGTGGCTGCCCTTTGCGACGCTGATCCTTCTGACCGCGTTCCAATCGCTCGATAGCGAACAGTTGGAAGCCGCAGAGATGGACGGCGCTGGCCCCCTTGCCCGCTTCTTCTTTATCGCCCTTCCGCACCTGAGCCGCGCGATCACCATCGTGATCCTGATCCAGACGATCTTCCTGCTGGCTGTGTTTGCGGAAATCTTTGTCACCACCGGCGGCGCCTTCGGGACACGGACGCTCACCTACCTGATCTACCAGCGGGTTCTGGAAAGCCAGAACATCGGCCTGGGATCGGCAGGCGGTGTCTACGCCATCATCCTTGCCAATATCGTTGCCATCTTCCTGATGCGCATCGTCGGCAAGAACCTGGACCGCTGAGGAGGGACTGACCATGGCACGTGCTGTCACGACACAACGCAAGGCCCTGAACACGGCCATCGCCTGGACCATCGGGATCCTGATCTTCTTCCCGATCCTGTGGACCGTTCTGACCTCGTTCAAAACCGAGGCCGAGGCGATCGCCAACCCGCCGGTCTTCCTGTTCTTTGACTGGACGCTGGAGAACTACGGGGTGGTGCAAGAACGCTCGAACTACATGCGGTTCTTGTGGAATTCGGTCATCATCGCCGGTGGCTCGACCATATTGGGCATCATCATCGCCGTGCCTGCGGCGTGGTCCATGGCCTTCGTGCCCTCGCGCCGCACCAAAGACATCCTGTTGTGGATGCTGTCGACGAAGATGCTGCCTGCGGTCGGTGTGCTTTACCCGATCTACCTGCTGTGTATCGAGTTGGGCGTGCTCGACAATCGCTATGCGCTGGTCGTGATCCTGATGCTGATCAACCTGCCGATCATTGTCTGGATGCTTTACACCTACTTCCGTGAAATTCCGGGCGAGATCCTGGAAGCCGCGCGGATGGATGGCGCATCCCTGAAGGACGAGCTGCTTTATGTGCTGACGCCCATGGCCGTTCCCGGCATCGCATCGACCCTGCTGCTGAACTTCATTCTGGCCTGGAACGAAGCGTTCTGGACCCTGAACCTGACCTCGGTCGATGCGGCACCGCTGACAGCCTTTATCGCCAGCTACTCCTCACCCGAGGGTCTGTTCTTCGCCAAGCTATCGGCGGCCTCGACCATGGCCATTGCGCCAATCCTCATCCTTGGCTGGTTCAGCCAGAAACAACTTGTCCGAGGCCTGACCTTCGGCGCCGTTAAGTAAGGAGACGACCCATGGGACGTATCACGCTTCAGAAAGTACAAAAGAAGTTCGGCGACGTTGAAGTCATCCCGCCGCTGGACCTGGAGATCAATGACGGTGAGTTCGTCGTCTTCGTCGGCCCCTCGGGCTGCGGTAAATCCACCCTGCTGCGTTTGATTGCCGGGCTGGAGGATGTGACGGACGGGCAGATCGACATCGATGGCGAAGATGCCACGATGGTGCCGCCCGCCAAGCGCAAGCTGGCCATGGTGTTCCAGAGCTACGCGCTTTACCCGCATATGACGGTGCGCAAGAACATCGCCTTTCCGATGCGGATGGCGAAGATGGATCCGGCCGAGCAGAACCGGCGCATCGAGAATGCGGCCGCCGCCCTGAACCTGACCGACTATCTGGATCGCCGCCCCGGGCAATTGTCCGGTGGTCAGCGCCAGCGTGTCGCCATTGGCCGCGCGATTGTGCGCGAACCGGCGGCGTTCCTGTTTGACGAGCCGCTGTCGAACCTCGACGCTGCGTTGCGTGTTGGGATGCGGATGGAAATCAGCGAGCTGCACAAAAAGCTCGACACCACAATGATTTACGTGACCCACGACCAGGTTGAAGCCATGACAATGGCCGACAAGATCGTGGTGTTGCGGGCGGGCCATATCGAGCAGGTCGGATCGCCACTGGAACTGTACCGGACCCCGCGCAACACCTTTGTTGCGGGCTTCATCGGGTCGCCCAAGATGAACCTCATCGAAGGCGCCGCCGCAGCGGAGCACAACGCCCAGACCATCGGCATCCGGCCGGAACATCTCGACGTATCGACAACTGCCGGACAATGGCAGGGAACGGTCGGCGTGGCCGAGCATCTGGGGTCTGACACCTTCATCCACGTCCACGGCGTCGCGGGCTGTGACCCGATGACGGTGCGGGCCGGAGGGGATGTGGACGTCAAACATGGCGACACGATCTACCTGACGCCGCAGGCCGAGCATCTGCACCGTTTCGATACGCAAGGACTGCGCATCGCATGACAAGACTGGCCGGCAAATGCGCGTTGATCACCGGTGCCGCACGCGGCATCGGACGTGCGTTTGCCGAGGCCTATTTGCGCGAAGGCGCGCGCGTCATTATCGCGGACATTGACGCGAAACGCGCGTCCGAAACTGCCATGGAGCTGGATCCGGACAACGCGCTTGTCGGTCGAGATGGACGTCACCAGCATTTCCAGCATCGAGGATGCGTTGGGTGCCGCGGAAAGCTACGGTTTCGCGCCGATAGATATCCTGATCAACAATGCCGCCATTTTCACGGCGGCCCCGTTGGTCGAGATCACCGAGACTGATTACACCCGCTGCTTTGACATCAACGTCAAAGGCACGCTTTTCACGATGCAGGCCGTCGCCAGGCACATGATTGCGCGCGGCAAAGGCGGCAAGATCATCAATATGGCCAGCCAGGCGGGCCGCCGCGGCGAGCCATTGGTCGGCGTCTATTGTGCCACGAAGGCGGCCGTCATCAGCGTGACGCAGTCGGCGGGCCTGAACCTGATCGAACACGGGATCAACGTGAACGCCATCGCGCCAGGTGTGGTCGATGGCGAACACTGGGACGGCGTCGACGCATTTTTCGCAAAATACGAGAACAAGGCCCCCGGCCAGAAGAAGCGCGAAGTGGGCGAAGCGGTCCCGTTCGGGCGCATGGGGGTTGCCGAAGATCTGACCGGCATGGCCGTCTTCCTTGCGACGTCCGAGGCCGACTATATCGTCAGCCAATGCTTTAACGTGGATGGCGGACAATGGATGAGCTGATGAAAGACCTGACCCCTGCCCTTCCCCTGTCCCTTGAAACGCTTGGGGCCTTACCGTCTGACATCGACGTGCCTAATTACACGCGCGCGGACCTGTCGCCGGGGATCGTTCATATCGGATTGGGCAATTTTCACCGGGCGCATCAGGCCTGGTATCTGCATCGCTTGATGCAGCAGGGACAGGCATTGGATTGGGCGATCATCGGCGCAGGCGTGCGCCCCTATGATGCCGCGATGCGCGAACGGCTTTTGGGGCAGGATTGCCTGACGACCTTGATTGAGCTGTCACCGACATCCTCCAAGGCCGAAGTCACGGGGGCGATGATCGACTATCTGCCGATCAAAGACGGAAACGGCGCCCTGATCGCACAAATGGCCGACCCCGCGATCCGCATTGTATCGCTGACGGTGACCGAAGGCGGCTACTACCTGAACCCTGTCACCGGCGGGTTCGATGCAGCCCATCCGGACATCGCCCATGATGCCGCCGTTCCGCGAGCGCCGGTGACGGCATTTGGGGCTATGGTTGAAGCCCTCCGCCTGCGCCGTGACGCAGGCCATGGGCCCTTCACCGGCCAAAGCTGTGACAACCTGCAGGGCAATGGCGTGATCCTGCGGCAGACCATTGTGGGCCTTGCCCGCCTGTCCGATCCGGACCTGGCGGATTGGATCGACGCCAATGTCAGCTTCCCAAATTCCATGGTCGACTCGATTGTGCCGGCCACCGGCCCGGACGAACTGGCGCTGGCGCAGAGTTTTGGGGTGCAGGACGCGGCCCCTGTCACCCATGAGAATTACCGCCAGTGGGTCATCGAAGATGCCTTCTGCGCGGGGCGCCCCCGTTGGGAGGACGTGGGCGCAACCATTACCCCGGAGGTGCACGCCTATGAGGCGATGAAGATCCGCATCCTGAACGCGGGCCATCAGGTTCTGGCCAATGCAGGTGAGCTGCTCGGGTGCGAGACGATTGCCGACTGCATGAATGATGCCGATATCGCGCCCTTCTGGCGCAAGGTCGAGGCCGACGGGATCGCACCATATGTCGACCCCGTCCCCGGCATGACCCCTGCTGCTTATGTCGAGTTAATTGAGCGCCGCTTTGCGAACCCTGCCATCAAGGACACCACGCGGCGCGTCGCGTTTGACGGATCTTCCCGCCATACGGGGTTCGTGTTGCCAATCCTGCGCGAAGCAATTGCAGCCGGGCAATCGGTTGAGGCGCTGGCGCTGGTGGAGGCGCTATGGGCACGCATGTGCTTTGGCACCCGCGACGATGGCTCAGCCATTGAGCCGAACGATCCAGCCTGGGACGCGTTGACTGCCGCAGCCATTGCCGCAAAAGACCGCCCTGCGGATTGGCTGGCACAGCAAAATATCTACGGTGAACTCGCAGATCACGCTGATTTCGCAACCGCGTTTGAGCACTGGCTTGCAAAGATCTGGGCCGATGGCACCCGCGCCACGCTGAAGGCTTTTGCCGCCTGACCCTTTGATGATGGAACGGATTTTCGCGCAGAGAGGGCGCTTGGCGCTCTCTTGACCGGCCTGTCTCACCCTTTAGTATGTATACTTACGAAAGGGTGAGATCATGCGCGATCCGATACTGATCGCTGGTGGCGGCATTGGCGGCTTGGCGGCTGCGGCAGCGCTGGCTGGCAAAGGGATACGTTCGGTCGTGGTGGAACAATCCAGCCGATTGGGGGAGATCGGGGCGGGCATCCAGATTGGTCCAAACGGTTTTCACTGTTTCGATGCACTGGGGATTGGCCCGCAGATGCGCAAGACAGCCGTTTTCATCGACGCCTTGCGCCTGATGGATGCCCAAACCGCGGAAGAGATCACGCGCATTCCCCTGGAAGAGGATTTCCGCACGCATTTCGGCAACCCCTATGCCGTGGTGCATCGGGCGGAACTGCACCAGCTTTTGCTGGAGCGCTGCCGGGACAGCGGGCTGGTCGATATCCGCACGCAGCATGCGGTGACGGGTTATTCCCAGGATGGCGCAACCGTGACGCTGCATATCCGCGACCAGCCGGATGTCACTGGCGCCGCGCTTATCGGGGCTGAGGGGCTGCGATCCCCGATCCGGGCGCAGATGTTGTCAGATGGGGAACCCGTGGTGTCCGGCCACACCACCTATCGCTCCGTCATCCCGCGGGAGGTCATGCCAGAAGATCTGCGGATGAATGCCGCGACCCTTTGGGCCGGGCCGAAGTGCCATATCGTGCATTACCCGTTGAAGGGTGGTACCGTGTTCAATCTGGTCGTCACCTATCACCGGGACGTGGACGAGGCCGTCTCGGGCCGCCCGGTGACCCATGAGGAGGTCGCCGTCGGGTTCGAGCATGTCCATCCGACCGCCCGCGCCGTCATCGAACATGGCCGCGATTGGAAGCTGTGGGTCCTGTGTGACCGCGAGCCGGTAAGCCGCTGGACGGACGGACGCGTGGCGCTTCTGGGCGATGCCGCTCACCCGATGCTGCAATACTTCGCACAAGGCGCCTGCATGGCGATGGAGGACGGCGTCGCGCTGGCCGCGGCACTGGACGGCGCCAAGGATGTGGAGGCCGCCCTGCTGCACTATCAGTCCATGCGCGCGACGCGCACGGCGCGGGTGCAGATGAATTCCCGCCTGATCGGCGACTATATCTACCACCCCGATGACGCCAAGGCCGCCGTCCGCAACGAGGTGATGCAAGCCATGGGCCCGCAAGACTGGTATGATCAACTGACGTGGATCTACCGCTCAAACGGATTGCCAGCGGATATGGGAGGGATCGCGCCATGACAGAGGAAACGCACGACACCGTGGCGCACGGGATGCAGCCCGAGGACAGCCCGGAACTGCGCGCGCTTTATGAAGGCTTCGCCGCCCAATCGCTGATCCCGCTTTGGACGCAATTGGGGGATCTGATGCCGATGTCCCCTGCCCCAAAGCCGTGCCGCATGTGTGGAAATGGGCAGATCTGCTGCCCCTTGCGGAAGCCTCAGGCGCGTTGGTGCCGGTGGGGCGTGGCGGGGAACGCCGCGCCATTGGTCTGGCCAATCCGGGGCTGGCACCGAACGCCTACATCTCCCCCACGCTCTGGTGCGCGATCCAATATCTCGGCCCGCGTGAGACGGCGCCGGAACACCGCCATGCCCAGAACGCATTCCGCTTTGTCGTGGAAGGCGAAGGGGTCTGGACGGTTGTGGATGGCGATCCGGTTCGGATGTCCCGTGGCGATCTGTTGCTGACGCCCGGCTGGCGTTTTCACGGGCATCACAATGACCGCGACGCGCCCATGGCGTGGATCGATGGGCTGGATATTCCCTTTTCCCAACAGATGGATGTTGGGTTCTTTGAGTTCGGGTCCGAGCGGGTCACGGACTATGCCACGCCCAACTTTTCGCGCGGCGAACGGCTTTGGGCGCATCCCGGCTTGCGGCCGCTTTCAGGCTTGCAGGATACCGTGGCCTCGCCCCTGTGTGCCTTCCGTTGGGAACATACGGACCGCGCCCTGACCGAGCAGCTTTTGCTGGAGGATGAGGGGCAGCCTGCCACCGTCGAGCAGGGGCATGCCGCGATCCGCTACACCAACCCGACCACGGGCGGAGACGTCATGCCGACGATCCGTTGCGAATTCCACCGCCTGCGCGAAGGATGCGAAACGCCACAACGCCAAGAGGTCGGCGCAACGGTCTTCCAGGTCTTTGAAGGGCGGGGCGCGGTCGTGATGGGCGGCGTGGAACACCGGCTGGAGAAAGGCGATTTGTTCACCATCCCCTCGTGGGTGCCATGGCAGCTTCAGGCGGAGACGCAATTCGATCTTTTCCGCTTCTCCGACGCGCCGATCATGGAGCGGCTTGCCTTCATGCGCACCCATGTCGACGGACGCTGACCGCGCCGCATTGAAGGCGCGGCAAGGCGTTGGCGCGCGGTATGACGCGCCGGAAGCCCCGTCTGAGACCTTGCTGTTGGCACGGCGTGGCACGGCCTATTTTGCGCGTGTTCTGAATGGCTTGACGGATGATGAGCTGATGGTGGCTGAGCGTGCAGGGGCCGTTGCGGAAACGGGCTATCACGCCCGTGGGTTGGCTGAGGCGTTAGCCAGATTGCGCACAGGTCAGCCGCCGGATCCGCCGCGCGTGGCAAAAGACGCGGCAAGCCTGCCAGCGCGGGCGCTGCGTGGGCTGTTTCAGCACTCTGCCGTGCATCTGGACGTGGAATGGCGTGATTTGCCGGGCGCATTTTGGGACGTGCGCGTCCCATATTTTGCTGTTGAGGCGTTTCAGACGCCATTGCTGCGCGCAGAGTTTGTGTGGCGCGCTGCGATCCGGATCGGTGGCCGTAGCCGGGACCTGCCTGCTGAATTGCGTTAATCCGACAGGCAGCCATCCGGGCCAACCACGCGCGGGCCAAGGATTGCGCGCGCATGGGCGATGGATGCGCCGCCATTGGGCAAGACCGCCGCCGGCGAGACTGCGACCCCACTTTGAGCGAACCGTTCGACCCGGGTTGGCAGGTGGCGGGCATTCACCGCGACCGTGCGCCCGGCTTCATCTTGGGAAAGGTCGAGATAAAGGATCGCGCCCGTGCGCCGTGGCAGCGCCCATTGGCTGGAGATCAGATTGCCCAGTGAATAGGCGACCGGCACCTGCCGTCCGTCGCGGGTGATCAGCAATTCGATAGGTTGCAAGACATGTGGATGCGCGCCCACTATTGCCGTGGCCCCGGCCTCCGCTGCGGCCTGTGCCAGACGGCCCTGTCGTGCTGTTGGGCGGGAAGAATACTCGGTTCCCCAATGCGGAAGCAGGATAACAGCGTCAATTCCAGGCGTGTTGGACAGACTTTGGATAAGGTTGGGGATAGACGGGCGATTTCCATAACATCCGAGCACCTGATTGCGTCCATTCGTCAAGCCATTGGTTGAGTATGTGCAAGACAGAAAAGCAACCGACCTGCCCGAAACCTGCCGCGTGATGTGCCAAACAGGCTCTGATCCACGCTGGATCGTGCCCGTTGCGGGCAATCCGGCCTCCGCCAAGGCCTGAAGCGTCAGATCGACGCCAAGGGCGCCGCGATCCAGGGCGTGATTGTTCGCGGTCTGGACCACATCCACCCCGGCATTGCGCAGAACGCCGGCGATGGAGGGATGGTAGTTGAACCTGGGAAACCCGGTATGGGCCCGGGCGTCGTAGAGCGTTCCGGGATCGGCGATGGCCCGGTTTCCCAGGCCGATATTGCGCGCCGCAGGCCCCTCAAGGTTCACGACCGTCGCCTCGGCGCGCGACAGGGCCGCGGTGATGGGGGCAAAGGCGGGTGCGAACCCTTCGGCCCGCCCGGCCGCGTCAGACTGGATCAGCGAATGCAGCAGCACGTCGCCCGCAAAGGCCAGATCTGGCCGTGCGCACGACCCGCCGCTTGGTCCTGCGGGTGTGCAGGACGTAATCAGCATAGCCGAAAGCACATGAAGACTGCGCTGGAACCACCTGTTTTGAAACAGCAAACCCGTTCGCCTGATTGTGGATAACCCATCCACCAAAGCGGAGCGGCAGGTGGTCTGTCAATCGGCAGGCAGCGGGTCTTTCAGCCAGCCGTCACCCAGACGCAACGCGCCGCACCCGCCAAAACGGGCCGCGCGCTCAAGCTCAGCAGTCAGCCGCGCGACCCTGCCCTGCCCCATCCGGACCTTGGCCTCGGGCCAGAACGCGCGCACCGACAGCACCTCGCCTTCGCGCGCCATGTCGATCCGTCCGATCAGGCGCGTGCCTTCCATCACCGGAAACACGTAGTATCCGTAGCGGCGTTTGAGGGCGGGCACGAAGATCTCGATCCGGTAGTGAAACCCGAAAAGCCGTTCCGCGCGGTTACGGTCCCGTAAGGCCGGATCGAAGGGCGAAAGCACCCGAACACGCGGGCTTGGCTCTGGCAGATCGTCCAGCCGCGCCTCCACATCCGGCCATGCGATGGAGCGGCGCAAGCGACCGTCCACACATGTCACATCCACCTCGATCACCCGCCCGTCCGCCAAGGCGCGCGCCACCCAAGCCTTTGCGTCCTGCGGGCGGACAAGGTCAAAGAAGGCGGCCAGTTCGCCGCTGGTGGCGAAGCCCAAACGGTCAAGCGCCGCCGAACAGCCCCAGTCGATGATCTCTTCATCCGTCAGGCGCGCATTCAGTTGTTCCGGTGGGATTACCCGCTCGGACAGATCATAGAATTTGCGGAAGCCCTGCCGTTTGGTGACCGCCAGATCGCCTGCGCGCCACAGATATTCCAACGCCACTTTCGAGGGGCGCCAATCCCACCAACCTGTTGATTTCTCGGCCTCATCTTCAGCTAGATCCGTCGTGCAGCACGGGCCGTTGTCAGCGACATGGGCCAGCACCTTGTCGATTTCGGAATGAAATCCCTGCCCATGCCAATCCTTCCAGCGCCCGTGCAGGCGGGCGCGATCGCGGTCAAACCGCATCCGCCACATCGGGTAGAAGTCCATCGGGATTTTGGAGGCGTCGTGCGTCCAATGTTCAAACGTGGCGCGGCCCCGGTCGTTGATCCAGCGCAGGCTTTCGGGGCGATATGTCTGCCGGCGCGACCAAAGGATCAGGTCATGCGCGCGGGCGAAGGTGTTGACACTGTCGACCTGCACAAAGCCCAATCGGTGCACCAATTCGGCCAGCGCCGCCCCTTGGCCGGACCTGCGGGCGGCTCCAGCAAGGCATGGCGGTGCAGGAACAGCCGCCGCGCCTGATCATTGCTAAGGGTAAGGGCCATTCAAGCGGCGTCGTGCCAATCCCAGGGGCGCGTAAACTCACCCAAGACCGTCTTCACGCCCTCTTCATCCGCCTCGCCGTTGCGCGCGATATGCGCCACCAGCCCACGCTTCTTGTCCTCCGTCACCGAAACGACGCGCGCGGAATGCCCGGCCTTGTCGAGTGCCGCGTTGTAAATGCGGGTGATGGCCCGTTTGCGCAGGTCTGGCTTGAATACCTTTCCAACCGCCGTCTTCGGCAATTCATCCAATACTTCCAGATGCTTGGGGATCGCCGCCCGTTCGTGGATATGCTCGGACGCATAGGCCATAAGGTCAGCCTCGGTCACATCTGCGCCGTCTACCAGCTCGACATAGACACACGGCAATTCCCCGGCAAAGGCATCGGGCTGACCGATGGCCCCGGCGAAGGCCACGGCCTCATGCCCCGCGAGCGCCTCTTCGATCTCGGCAGGGTCAATGTTGTGGCCCCCGCGGATGATCAGGTCCTTGGCGCGGCCCGTGATCCAGAGATAGCCGTCTTCATCAATCCGGCCCAGATCGCCGGTGCGCAGATAGTCGTCGTAGTAGAACAGGTCCTTGTTCTTTTCGGTCTCCGTATAGGTATTCCCGGCAAACACACCGGGGTTCGAGATGCAGATTTCGCCCACGGTGTCAGGCCCGCACTCGGTGGGTCCAGCCGGCGTCTCGCAGACGATTTTGACGTCCGTGTGCGGGAACGGCACTCCGATGGAGCCGATTTTCTTCTCCCCTCCACGGGGTTGCACGACACAAGGCAGGTCGCCTCGGTCAAGCCATAGCCCTCGATCAGGGTCACGCCCGTGGCTTTCTCAAACCTGTTGAAAAGCTCGACCGGCAGAGGTGCAGAGCCCGAGAATGCCGTCTTGACCGAGGAGACATCGGCATTCACCGGGCGTTGCATCATGGCCGAGATCGCGGTGGGCACGGTGATGATGAAACTGATCTGCCAGCGTTCCACCAACTTCCAGAAATTGTCGAACACGCCGTCGCCGCGATAGCCCTGCGGCGTCGGGAAGACGACATGCGCGCCCGACGCGACCGAGGCCATCAGGATCACATGGCAGGCAAAGACATGGAACAGCGGCAGGGGGCAGATGATATTGTCCTGCTCGGTGAACAGAAGCGTATGGCCGATCCAGCCATTGTAGATCATGCCGGAATATTTGTGCTGCGCGACCTTCGGCATGCCCGTGGTGCCGCCGGTGTGGAAGTAGCAGGCGACGCGGTCCTCCTTGGGATCGTCGAACGCCAGCGTGGTGGGCTGCTTCGCGCATTCGGCGTTGAACCCCATCACGCGCGCGCTGTGCGCGACCGGGTTCTTGGGCCGGATCAGGGGCACGATGAACTTCTTCAGGCCCGGTCAGGTAACGCAGCAGATCCACTTCCAGCACGGTCTGCACATTTGGCGCGTGGGTCAGGGCCTCTGCCACCTTCTGCGCCACGTCCGTCTTGGGGAAGGCCTTGAGCGTGACGACAACTTTTGCGTTTGTTTCCCGAAGGATGGAGCCGATCTGCTCGGCCTCCAGCAGCGGGTTGATCGGGTTGACGATGCCCGCGACGGCACCGCCCAAAAGGGTCACGGCGGTCTCGTTACAATTGGGAAGGATATACGCGATCGTGTCGTTCGGTCCGACACCCAGCGACCGGAACAGGTTCGCGGCCTGCGTCACCTGGGCGTGGAATTCATTCCAGGTCAGCGTTTCTGCATGGTCGGTCGGGCCGGACAAAAGCTGGAAGGTGATCGCGTTCAGGGGCCCATGGGCATCCTTCGTCTTGGTCAACAGCTCATACAGCGTCGTCGCTGGCTGGCTTTGTGGCCAAGGCTGCTCGCGCTCAAGCACCTTGATGTCGTCCAGCGTGGCAAACCGTCCCATCGCGTCCTCCCTTCTCTCCCTGTGGGCGCCGTTGGGCGGCGCCTCGTCCGGGGAGCATCGGGGAAAGTCGTGTCGCGTGCAACTATGACGCGGCGTTGTGGGGCTATTCTGCTGCCAACCCGGCGGTGAACTGCAGGCGCGCAAGACGCGCGTACAGGCCGCCCTGGGCCACAAGCGCATCATGGGTGCCTTCTGCAACGATGCGGCCCTGGTCGAACACAAGGATGCGGTCGGCCTGTTTCACCGTCGCCAGACGGTGCGCCACGATCAGGGTCGTGCGGGTTTTCGACAGCTCACCAACGGCGTCTTGCACCGCCCGCTCGGATTCCGCGTCAAGCGCGCTTGTTGCTTCATCCAGCAGCAGGATGGGCGCATCGCGCAGGATCGCGCGCGCAATGGCGATGCGCTGCTTCTGGCCGCCCGACAGCATCAGGCCGCGCTCGCCGACATAGGTGTCATAGCCCTGTGGCAGAACGCTGAGGAATTCATGGGCCGCAGCCGCTTTGGCGGCGGCCTCAACCTCGGCATCGGTCGCATCCGGCCGGCCAAAGCGGATGTTTTCGCGGGCCGAGGCGGCGAAGATGACCGGATCCTGCGGGACCAGAGCCATGGCGGCGCGGAAGGTTTCGCGCTGCATCTCTGGCAGGGCGATCCCGTCAACCGACACCTGCCCGGATACCGGGTCGTAGAACCGCATAAGAAGCTGAAACACGGTGGATTTGCCCGCACCGGATGGCCCGACAAGGGCAACCGTTTCCCCCGGCGTAATCGTAAAGCTCACCCCATCCAGCGCTGCGGTTTCGGGGCGCGTGGGGTAGCGGAATTCGACATTGTCAAAAGAGATCTCGCCGCGCCCGCCCATCGGCAGGGCGGCACCGTTCAAGGGATCCTCAACACTGTCATCGGTGTCGAGAAGTTCAATCAACCGCTCTGTCGCGCCCGAGGCGCGCTGCAACTCGCCCCAGATCTCGGACAGGGCGCCAACCGATCCCGCAACCATGATGGCGTAGATCAGGAACTGGATCAGCGCACCGATTGACATCTCTTCAGCCCGCACATCGCGTGCGCCAACCCACAGCACACCGACGATGCCGGTGAAAACCAGCGAAATGACGATGACGGTCATCACCGCGCGCACGCCGATCCGCTGCTTGGCCGAGCCAAAAGACTTTTCCGTCACATCGTCAAACCGCGCGGCGGAGGGGCGTTCATGGGTAAAGGCCTGCACCGTTTGGGCGGCCAGCAGCGCCTCTGATGCATTGCCTGAGCTTTCTGCGATCCAATCCTGGTTCTCGCGGCTCAGCTTGCGCACCCGGCGCCCAAGAACCACGATCGGCACAATCACAGCCGGCACGATCAGCAGAACCGCCCCTGTCAGCTTCGGGGACGTCCACAGCATCAGGGCAATGCCGCCCAACAGGATCAACACATTGCGCAAGGCGACCGACACGCTGGACGAGATCACGCTAAGCAGAAGCGTTGTGTCGGTGGTGATCCGGCTGAGCACTTCGCCCGTCATGATGCGTTCGTAAAACGCGGGGCTCATCCCGATCATGCGGTCGAACACCGATTTGCGGATATCTGCGATCACCCGCTCGCCCAGCCGCGTCACCAGGTAATAGCGCAGGCCCGTGCCAATCGCCAAAAGCCCGGCGATACCCAGCGCGGCCAGGAAATACTGATCCAGAAGCTCGACGCTCTCCGTCTCAAACCCATCGACCACGCGGCGCACGGCCAGCGGCAAGGTCAGCGACACGATGGCCGTCAGCACCAACGCCGCACCCGCGCCCAGCAGCATCAACTTGTAGGGCGCCATGAACGGCAAAAGCCCCTTCAGGCTGCCGATGCGTTTTGACCGCTCACGCTCCTCATTGGCGGAGGGCGGCGGCGCGCTTGGATTGGTCTGGTCGCTGGCCATGTCACTGAGGTCGCTTCAAGATTTCAAAGGGGTACAACCAGCCCGTGCCCGCCGCAAGGGTCGGTGGCGCCGCGTCAACAGAGGAAGGGATGGAGCGGGCGACGGGAATCGAACCCGTATCATCAGCTTGGAAGGCTGAGGTCTTACCATTACACAACGCCCGCGTTGCACCGTGTGCCTATGAAATGATCGCCGTGCCGTCAAGCCGACAGCCGCACCTCACCCGCATGGCCGAGGCGCGCAAAGCCGTTGCCCGGCAAGGTCAGCACATTGTCCGTCAAATCACCGTAGTGCGCGCCCATCAGCGTCGCCGCTCCGCTGAGTGACAGCGTCTGAGGCTCGGGCGACAGGTTGAAGACACACGTGATCGTCTGGCCGTCCGCCTCTCGCCGGAACGCCAGCAGCGGCTCTGGCAAAGTCAGGAAGGTCGTGCGCCCCTTTGCAGCGCCGGGTTGGTTTTGCGTGTGGCAATAGCCTCCCGGTAGAAGGCCAGAATGCTGTCCGGCGCGTCTTGCGTATCAACCGCGCGCGCGGCCTGCGGGGGTTTGACGGGCAGCCAGGGTGTGCCGGTTGAAAACCCTGCATTGTCGGCCTCCGCTTCCCAGACCATCGGCGTACGGCACCCGTCGCGGCCCTTCACACCGGGCCAGAATCGCAAGGCGGGTGGGTCGGTCAGCTCTTCATAGACCAGCTCGGTCTCGGTCTGGCCAAGCTCCTCCCCCTGATAGATGCCGATGGCCCCCTCAAACGACATCAGCATGGTGATCGCCAGTCGGGCCATATCATCGTCGGACACCGCATGATCGGCCCAGCGGCTGACATGGCGCGGCACATCATGGTTCGAGAAGGACCATTTCGGATGCCCCTCGGGCGCGCCTTGCTGGAAGCCTTCGATGCAGGTGCGAAAGTGGTCGGCGCTGAATTCGGGGCTGAGCATCGCAAAGCTGTAGGCCATGTGAAGCCGCGTTTTGCCTTCGGTGTATTCACCCATCAGCTTGATGGAACGGTCGCCCATATCCCCCACTTCGCCCACCATCATGATGTCGTCATATGCGTCGGTCAGCGCGCGCAAACGCTCAATGAAATCAAGGTTCTCGGGCCGGTTCTTGTTGTAGATGTTGTCCTGCATCCCATAGAGGTCCGTGGCCATCACCTGCGGCCCCTTCTGCGCCGGCGGGTTCGAGCGCAGCTTTTGGTCGTGAACATAGTAGTTCACCGTATCCAGCCGGAAGCCATCCAGCCCCCGGTCGAGCCAAAAGCGGCAGGTCTCAAGGATCGCATCCTGCACATCAGGATTGTGGAAGTTCAGGTCCGGCTGCTCGGCCAGAAAGTTGTGCAGGTAATACTGTCCGCGCTGGGGGTCGAACTCCCATGCCGGGCCACCGAAATGGCTGTGCCAGTTGGTCGGCGGGCTGCCATCGGGCAGCGGATCAGCCCAGACATACCAATCGGCGCGCGGGTTATCGCGGCTGACCCGGCTCTCCTTGAACCATGGGTGCTGGTCCGAGGTGTGGGACAAGACCTGATCGGTGATGACCTTCAGACCAAGCCCATGGGCGGCCTCAATCAGGGTATCGAAATCCGCCAACGTCCCAAACAGAGGATCGACATCACAATAGTCCGAGACGTCATATCCCATATCCTTCTGCGGCGAGGTGAAGACCGGGCTGATCCAGATGCAATCCACCCCGAGCGAGGCGATATGCGGCAGACGCCGCGTGATACCGGGCAAATCGCCGACGCCATCGCCGCTATCGTCCTGATAGGACCGCGGGTAGACCTGATAGATCACGGCATTGCGCCACCAGTCGGACATCGGAAAGCTCCTGCAGATTCGAACGCTGACCCTAGCAGCCACGCGCCGCCCCCGCACGGCGCGAATGGCTGGCCAATCCGCCTGATCCCGGGCAGTGTAGCGGCAAAGCAACGTCTTCATAGGCCCGCCATGCACGACCATGCCGACCATTCCCATATGAGCGATATCGAGGCCCGCGTGCGTGCCCTGGAAACCGTGCTGACCGAGAAAGGGTATATCGACCCTGCGGCCGTCGATGCGATCATCCAGACCTACGAGACCGAGATCGGCCCAAGGAACGGCGCCCGTGTCGTGGCCAAGGCGTGGAGCGACCCGGCGTTCCGGGACTGGCTGGCGGAGGATGCCACCGCCGCGATCCATTCGCTCGGCTACGCCTCGCGCCAAGGCGAACACATGCAGGCCGTCTTCAACGCCCCCGGCCAGCACCACCTTGTCGTGTGCACGCTCTGCTCCTGCTACCCCTGGTCCGTGCTTGGCCTGCCGCCGGTCTGGTACAAATCCCCGCCGTTCCGATCGCGCGCCGTGATCGACCCGCGCGGCGTCTTGGCCGATTTCGGGCTGACGCTGCCAGAGGGCACCGCCATCACCGTGCACGATTCCACGGCCGAGATGCGTTATCTGGTGATCCCTGAGCGCCCCGCAGGCACTGACAGATGGTCCGAGGACCAGCTCGCCACGCTGGTCAATCGCGACAGCATGATCGGCACGGCCCTGGCGGATACACCGGTATGAACGGCGGCGCGGATCTTGGCGGCATGATGGGCTTCGGCCCGGTCGATGCCCGAACCAGGTGAACCCAACTTCCACGCCGAGTGGGAGGCCCGCGTGATGGGCATCGTCGTGGCCCTTGGCGCGGCGGGGCAGTGGAACCTCGACCAATCCCGCTTTGCCCGCGAAAGCCTTCCGCCTGCCGATTACCTCAGCAACAGCTATTACGAGATCTGGCTCAAGGCCGCGACCAAGCTGATGGTCGAGCGTGGCATGGTGACGGAGGCCGAACTCTCCGAGGGCCGCGTGATCACGGACCCCATTGCCGTCAAGCGCACCCTTTCGCCCACCGATGTCCCAGCGGCGCTCGCCAAGGGTGGCCCCGTGGACCGGCCCGCGCAAACGCAGCCCGCCTTCAGCCCCGGCGACAGCGTGCGCACCCTCAACATTCATCCCGAAAGCCATACCCGCCTGCCCCGCTATGCCCGTGACAAGGTTGGCGTGATCGACCGTGTGCACGGCCACCATGTCTTCCCCGACACCAACGCGCGTGGCGAAGGGGAGCAGCCTACATGGCTCTACAAAGTCAGCTTTTCCGCCCAGGCCCTGTGGGGCGAGCGCGCCGCGCCCGGCGACACGGTCACGCTTGACCTGTGGGAGCCCTATTTGCGGCCTACGCCATGACCACGCCCGATCAACCCTTTGAGGAGCCGTGGCAGGCCCAGGCCTTCGCACTGACCGTTCACATGCACGAACAGGGTCATTTCACATGGTCCGAATGGGCCGAGGCGCTGTCTGCTCAGATCCATTCGGGCGTTGAGCGCGCCTACTATGGCCATTGGTTGACGGCGCTGGAGACGTTGATCGCAGAAAAAGGCCTGTCCTCGGCCCAAGACCTGAGCGCCACCGCAGAGGCGTGGAAAGATGCCGCCGCGCGAACGCCCCATGGCGCACCCATCCAGCTTTCAGAGGGTAAACCGCAGGCTTAATCCAGCCCGTCTGGCCGCAGCAGGTAGGTGTCCATGATCCACCCATGCTGCGCCCGCGCCTCGGCGCGGCGCGCAACGATGCGCGGGCCCGCCTCCGCCAAGCGGACCGGCCTCAATAATCTGCTCGTCCATGCCCAGATAGGCGCCCCACCAGATCCGCAATCCGGCGGGCTCCAGGCTCTGAAAACTGCACGACCCGTCCAACATGACGACGACAGTCTCGGCGTCCTTCGGCCAGCCATGGTCGCGCAAACGCCGCCCCGTCGTGACCACAACGGCCCCGGCAAGGGTGTTGAAGGTCATCCCATGGGCTGCCGTCAGAGCACTCAGCGCCGTGATCCCTGGAATGACCCGGATGCGCGGAGCCGGATCCAGCCGTTGCGCAATGCGCAGGGTGGAGTCGTAAAGCGACGGATCGCCCCAGACGAGCAAGGCTACCTTGCCCTCAATGCCGTCAACCGCGCGCAGCCAACGCCGCGCGATCTCGTCGTGCCAGGCCATCACACGGTCTTTGTAGGGCAGCGCCTCATCCCGAACGGGGTATTCGAATTCCACGACGCGGCCCGTCGCGGCCGCATCCGCCAGGATGCGATGGCGCAGCTCTGCCAGATCATCCTTGCCCGGACCCTTGCGCGGCACAAGGATCACGTCCGCCTGCCGCAGCGCGCGCTGCGCCTCAAGCGTGACATGGTCCGGGTTGCCCGTGCCAATCCCGATCAGCCACAGATCCATCACTCCGGCTCCGCCAGCGGGCCGTACAGGATCAAGGCAGGCGCACTGCCCAACTCCCCCGACAGCCGTTCGACCAACGCGCCCACGGTCATCCGGTGCAGGGCCTGCTCGGGCGTGCTGACCCCCTCGGCCAACAGCGCAGGCGTGTCAGCCGGCAGCCCCCGCGCAATCAAAGCCGCCGCCAGTTTCGGAAAGGTCCGCTTGCCCATGAAAACCACCGTCGAGGCACTTGGATCGGCCAAGGCCTCAAGCGAGATATCGTCGGGCAGCTCACCGCTCGCATCATGGCCCGTCACAAACTGTACCCGGCGCGCCGTCAGCCGCCGCGTCAGCGGGATGCCATGGGCCGCAGCCGCCGCAATCGCGCTCGGCACGCCGGGGATGATCTCATATGCGATGCCCGCCTCGCGCAGGGCGACCAGCTCCTCCTCCAGCCGCCCGAACAGCCCGCTATCGCCGGACTTGAGGCGCACCACGCGCCCGCCTTGCTGCGCATACTCCACCAACAGTTGAGAGACATGCCGCTGCTTGGGTGACGGCCGCCCGGCCCTCTTGCCCACGCCCACCAGATCGGCCCCGGCCCGCGCATGGGTCAGCAGAGGGCCGCTGGACAGGTCATCAAACAGCACCGCGTCGGCGCGCTTCAGCCGGTCCACCGCCTTCAGCGTCAGAAGCTCGGGATCGCCCGGGCCAGACCCAACGAAACTCACAAATCCCTTCACCGTTCCTCCGCAATCATATGAAAGAACGTCCCCGTCACATTGCCCCGGATCGCGCCCGTCTCGGGCACCGGATTGCCATCGGCATCCGCCACGTCGGCCAACGGCGCGTCAGGCTCGTCCACCACAACGGTATAGTGAAATTCATGCCCGCGCAGGACCGTGCCCGAATCAAACCCCATCATCCCGGCCTTCAGCACAGCACGCCGATAACCCAGATGAAACTTCCGCTTCTCGAAGGAGGTGGAGACGCCCAAAAGCCCGGCCATCTGGTGGCGCACACCCGCCTTGTCGACCAAGCCTTCGCCAAGCGCCATGTAGCCGCCGCACTCTCCATGCACCGCGCGCGTCTCCGCATGGCGGCGCAGGCTCGATAGGAAGGTCTCTGCCGCTGCAAGCCGGCCGGCATGAAGCTCAGGATACCCACCCGGCAGCCAAACCAGATCGGCATCTGGAACCGCTTCATCGGCCAGTGGCGAAAACGGCAAAATCTCCGCCCCCGCCGCGCGCCAGCCCTCAAGCAAATGCGGATAGGTGAAGGAAAACGCCGCATCGCGGGCCAGGGCGATCCGCTGCGCAGGCGGCTTGGGCAACGCACCCGAAGGCAAGGCCCCACCCCGCGCCGCCGCTTTGATCGCGTCGAGGTCCACATTCTCCCGCAGGAACGTCGCATAACCCGCAATCGCGGCCTCCAGATCCGGATGCTCGACTGCCTGGATCAATCCCAGATGCCGCTCAGGCAAGGCCAGGTCCCCGCGCCGGGGCAGCACGCCCAAAACCGTCAGCCCCGCTGCGTCCATGCCGCGCCGGATCAACCGTTCGTGGCGGGGGAAGCCACGCGGTTCACAATCACGCCCGCAAAGGGCACCTCGGGTGCATAGGCCTGAAACCCCAAGGCCGTGGCTGCCGCCGATTGCGCCTGCCCGCCTGCGTCAATCACCAGGACCACGGGCCAGCCCATCCGCCGCGCCGTCTCGGCGCTGGAGCCGAAGCCCGCTCTGCCCCTCCGTCGCAACCCCATCGTAGAGACCCATGGAGCCTTCGGCGACGCAGATTTCAGCCCCTGCCGCCTGCGCCGCGATGCCGTCCAGCAGCCCGCCATCCATCGCCCAGGTGTCGAGGTTGAACGAGGCGCGGCCAGCTGCGGCCAGATGGAAGGCCGGGTCGATATAATCCGGCCCACTCTTGAACGGCTGCACCTCCAGCCCGTCCTCGCGCAGGGCGCGCAACAGGCCAAGCATGACAGTCGTCTTGCCGGTACCCGAGGCGGGCGCAGACACCATCAGCCCAACAGGATCAATCATCGCCATGCTGCCATTCACTCCACGGGCTATCCGCACTTTGGGGCCGATAGCGCCTGTCATAATCCGCCGCGTAAAGGCGGCTCTCGGCGAAGTCAGACGCCCCAATCGCCGGTCCCACAAAGATCAACGCCGTCCGCGCGATCCCGGCGTCCACCGATGCCTCAAGCGTGCCAAGCGTCGCGCGGATCACCCGCTCATCCGGCCAGGACGCGCGGTAGACCACGGCCACCGGGCAATCCGCCCCGTAATGCGGCATCAGCTCGGCCACCACCTTCGCCATCTGGCCAATCGACAGATGCAGGGCCAGCGTCGCCCCCGTCCGCCCGAAATTGCCAAGGCTCTCGCCTTCGGGCATCGCGCTTGCCTTGCCTTCCGTCCGCGTCAGGATCAGCGACTGCCCCACGCCCGGAAGCGTCAGCTCCTGCCCTAGCGAGGCCGCCGCCGCCGCAAAGGACGGAACGCCGGGTGTCACAGTGTAGGGGATGCGCAGCGCCTCCAGCCGCCGAACCTGTTCGCCCATCGCGGACCAGACCGACAGATCGCCGGAATGCAGCCGCGCCAAGTCCTTGCCCGCGTCATGGGCCACGGCGATGGTGCCGATGATCTCATCGAGCGACATCGGCGCGGTGTTCACGATCTGCGCACCTTCGGGGCAATGGTCCAGCACCGCCTCCGGCACCAGCGAGCCTGCGTAAAGGCACACCGGACAGGCCGCGATCAGGTCGCGCCCGCGCAATGTCAGAAGGTCCGCTGCTCCTGGACCTGCCCCGATGAAATGCACCGTCATTGAACCGACTCCGCCAGCGCGCAGGTCGCGCATCCATCATCCGAGATCACGCGCGCCTGCACCAACCGCGCGCCCGCGCCTGCCGCCGCCAGGGCCGCCGCTTCGGCGACCGAGCCTGTGCCGCGTTCGGCCAGTGAGGTGAAGGATTGCGTCGCCGTTTCCTGCACAACCAAAACCTCCGCCGTCACCGTCGTCACTGTCAGCCCCTGCGCCTCGGCAAAGTCCGAAAACAGACCCGGGACCTTGTCGGCGACCGTCGCCGCAACCTGCGCCGCACCAGCCTTCGCATAGGCGTCCGCAAGGCTCTCTGCCGTCGCCGCGCCTCTAAATCCGAACCCCGCCACGATCATCGCACCACGCTCCACTGCACCACCGGATAGGCCGCTTTCCAGCCCCGCTTGGGGCCCATTGGCGCCGATTGCGAAATCTCCACCTTCATCAAGTCCCCGCCATATTGCGCCTGCCAGCCAACCAGCAGCGCCTCGGTTTCCAACGTCACGGCATTGGCCACAATCCGTGTGCCCTCGGCCAGGGCCGCCCATAGGGCCAGCCGCATCTGCGCGTCCAATCCCCCGCCGACAAAGACGGCATCGGGGGCCTCCAGGCCTGTAAACACCTCCGGCGCGCGGCCTTGGACAACCTCCAACCGATGCTCCACGCCCAGCGCCGCTGCATTGGCCCGGATCATCGCGCACCTCTCTTCGCGCGGCTCGACAATTGTCGCCCAGCACGACGCATCGGCCAGCAGCCATTCCACCGCAATCGACCCGGACCCACCGCCAATGTCCCACAGATGCTCTCCATGGCGCGGGGCTAGCGCCGACAGGGTCATGGCCCGCAAGGGCCGCTTCGTCATAACGCCATCGGTCTCGAACAAATCGTCTGGAATACCCGATGCTTTCGGCACAACCGCGCCGGTCCCGGCCACGGAAAGCCCAACGGCCACCGGATGCGCGAAGCCCCCTTCATTGCCTCCGCCACGCTGACACGGGCGACGTGTTCGCGCGGGCCACCCATGGCTTCGCAAACGAATATCTCTGACCCGCCAAAGCCCAGATCAGCCAAGTACCGCGCCAAGGCCGAGACCGCCGCGCCATCGCGCAAGGTCGCAATCACCCGCGCGCCCGGCGCAAGCTCTGCCCGCATCCGCGCGAAGGGCGCGGCATGCAGCCCGACACAGGCCACATCCTCCAAGGACCAGCCCAGCCGCGCCGCGACCAGCCCAAAGATCGAAACGCCGGGCAACGCCCGCCACTGCCCCGGAAAATGCGCCGCAATCCCGCGCCCTGCCCCGAACCAGAACGGATCGCCCGAGGCCAGAACCGCAACCCGCCGTCCGCGCAGCCCCTCCAGCACCGAATAGCCATCCGCGAACGGCACCGGCCATTCCACCGTCTCGCCTGCGTCCACCAGCGCGAGATGCCGCGCCGGCCCCATGACAACGTCCGCGCTTTCCAGAGCCTCCCGGCTTGCAGAGGGCAAGCCCTCCGGTCCATCTTCGCCCAGACCGATGATCGTGATCCAAGGCTCAGCCATGCACCCCAACCTCCTGATCCTTGGCGGCACGACCGAGGCCACGGCCCTCGCCCGCGCGGTGGCGGAAGCGGGCCTCAACGGCACCGTCAGCTTCGCGGGCCGCGTCGATCGCCCGGTGCGACAGCCCCTGCCCCAACGCATCGGCGGCTTCGGCGGCATTGACGGCTTGGCCGCATACCTGCGCGATCACAAAATCACCCATCTCATCGACGCCACACACCCCTTCGCCTCTGCGATGAGCCGCAACGCCGTCGCCGTCGCCGATGCTGCGACCGTGCCCATGGTCGCGCTCACCCGGCCCGCTTGGGAGGCACAGCCCGGCGATAACTGGACCCACGTCTCCGACATCCCCGCTGCTGTCGCGGCCCTCGACCGTCCCGCCTGCAAAGTCATGCTCGCCGTGGGGCGGATGCATCTGGCCGACTTCGCGCCAAACCCGCAGCACCGCTACCTTCTGCGCCTTGTCGACCCGCCCAAAGCGCCCCTTCCGCTGCCGCAAACCGAGATCATTGTGGATCGCGGCCCATTTTCCGAAGCCTCCGACAAAGCCCTGATGCAGACCCACAAAATCGACCTCGTCGTCTCCAAAAACTCCGGCGGAACAGGTGCCTATGCCAAACTCGCCGCCGCCCGCGCGCTGGGTCTGCCTGTGATCATGATCGACCGCCCTGCCCAACCCAAGCGGCTCGAACTGGCGGCCCCCGGCGATGTCCTTGCATGGGTTCATTCGACAAACCTCGGCGTATAAACCCAATCGCCCACGCGCCGCGTGAGCGACGAGCCGACCAGAACAACCGTCCGCATATCCGCCATCTCAGGCTCCGCCTCGGCCAGCGTGACCACCTGCAGCGCTTCGTCCTCGGTCGAGACCGCCCGCGCGAAGACGATCAACCGCTCCGGCTCACAGGCCTCCCGCAAAACCTCCAACACGCGCCCGAACCCTTCGGGCCGCGCCTTTGAGCGGGGATTGTAGAACGCCATCGCGAAATCCGCCTCCGCCGCCAGCCGCAACCGTTTCTCTATAAGATCCCAGGGTTTCAGGTTATCGCTCAAGTTGATCGCACAGAAATCATGACCCAGGATCGCACCCGCCCGCGCCGATCCCGCAAACATCGCCGAGATGCCCGGCAGCACGCGCACGTCTAACCCAAGCCACTCCTCAGGCCCCGCCTCCAGCGCTTCGAACATGGCGCTCGCCATCGCAAACACACCCGGATCGCCGGAGGAGACGACGACCACCCGCTTGCCCTCCGCCGCCATGCCCAAAGCGTGCGCCGCGCGGTCCAACTCCACGCGGTTGTCGCTTTCATGCAAGGTCAGCCCCTCGCGCGCCGCAACCCGCCGCACGTAGGGGATATAGCCCACCACATCGGTCGCCTCGGCCAAAACGGCGGAAACTTCGGGCGTCACCATCGCCTCGTCCCCCGGCCCAAGGCCCGCAACAACCACCCAGCCGCTCACGGCCTGCGCCCCTGCCCGTGCACCACGATGATCGAGAAATAGGGCAAGGTCTCGCCGTCATATTCCGACAACGGGCAGACACTCTCCCCCTCCATCGCCGCGTATTGCACCAGCACCGCGCGGTCTGCCTTGCCCGCTGCCTCCAACGCGCGGCGCACCTTCGCCAGATTGCGCCCGATCTTCATCACCACCAGCGCATCGGCCCGCGCCATGGCATCTGCCAACGCGTCCTCGCCCAAGGTTCCCATAACAACCGATAAGATATCGTCGCCCCAGGTGATCGGCGCGCCCGTCGCCGTCCACGCCGCCGACATGCCGGTGATCGCGGGCACAACCTGCACGTCGCAGGTGTCTTTCAGCCGCTCATAGAGATGCATGAACGAGCCGTAAAAGAACGGATCGCCCTCGCACAAAACCACCACATCCTCACCGCCGGAGGCCAGCTTGCACAGATGCGCCGTCACCTCCGCATAGAAACCCGAAAGCACCTCATTGTAACGCGGGTCGCTCAGCGGAATTTCGGTCGTGACGGGATATTCCATCGCGAATTCAACGACATCCGCACGCAGCATCCCTTCCACGATCTTGCGCGCACGCCCCGCCCGACCCGCCTTGCGGAAGAACGCCACATGCTTGGCATTCCGCAACAGCCGGTCCGCCTTCACGCTCATCAGGTCCGGATCCCCCGGCCCCAATCCAACCCCGTAAATCACCCCACTCATTCCGCGCGGCTCGCAATGGCGTTGATGGCGGCAACCGTGATGGCCGAGCCACCCAGCCGACCCTCAACGATGATCGACGGCACAGGCAGCGCCTCCCACAAGGCATCCTTGCTTTCCCGCGCGCCGACGAAACCCACCGGGCAGCCGATGATCGCCGCCGGACGCGGGCAATCGGGGTCTTCCAGCATCTCGAGCAGGTGAAACAATGCCGTCGGTGCATTCCCAATGGCAACCAGCGCACCGTCCAGCCGATCCCGCCACAACTCCAGCGCCGCCGCTGACCGCGTCGTGCCAAGCTCCGCCGCCATCCCCGGCACCCGTTCATCGCGGAGCGTGCAGATCACGTCATTTTCCGCCGGCAACCGCTTCCGCGTCACCCCTTCGCTGACCATGTACGCATCGCAAAAGATCGGCGCGCCTGCCTGCAACGCCGCCCGGGCCGCCGCAACCATCCCGTCCGAGACCTTCACATGGGCCTCCAGCCCCACCATGCCGGCGGCATGGATCATGCGCACAACGACCTGCTCGCTATCGGCATCAAAGCGGCCCAAATCGGCCTCCGCCCGGATCGTGGCAAAGCTCTCGTCATAAATCGCCTGCCCGTTCTTTTCGTATTCATACGGCATGTGCGCCGCTCTCCCGCAAAGCCGTTTCGGCGCTTTTATCGTTGCCGTTCCCGAGCGCAAGCTCCGGCAGATAGAGCGCCTAGAATGGCGACACGCAGCATCGGTCACGATCATCGCGATCAACGCCGCGCGCAACGCATCCGGCTGACAGGCGCCCGCCGCTCGGCCAAGCAATCCATAGCCCGGCCCGTCCGTCGGCGCACCGTAACGGCATCGCGTTCGGGCGCGCATCGTGCCGCGCCATAGTGCTCGCGGCACATGGCGTTCGCATGGTCGGACATCCGCCCGCGGCCATCCGCACCGATCAGACCCGATCGCCGATGAACCATCGCGCCAGGTCCAGCGACGCGGCCACGGGATCGCCAGCGACGCAGACCAGTCTCCGCCCCATCGGCCCGCAAGATCAGCGCCGCGCCCGCGGCTTCGATCCGCACATCCCCCGGCACGTCCGCCAGAACGCGCGCCGCGCCCAGCATCCACAACAAACCCAAACTTCTGCGGCAGCGCCTTGAATTCCGCCCGCGCCAAAGTTCTCCGCCAACCGCTCCGGCAATAGCTCGGTGTCTTGTCCATCGCGAAACGGGCTCTGTGCGATGTTGACCCGTCCGCTCGGCGTGTGGTCGATTTCGGCCAGCCCCAGCGCATCCAACTCCGGCACCAGCGCTGCGTGCTCCGACCGCGCTCAAGCCCCGCAGTTGCAGGTTTCGCACGGTTCGTCGACCTCGATGACCCCCGCCCCGTACCGCCCCGCCAAACCGCCAAGTCCGTCCGCTTGCTCCGAGCTGACAACGCTCCACCCGGCACCCGGATGCGCACCATCAACCCATCGTCCAGCGGCATGGGCCGCAGCACGCTGGGGCACCAGCCCCAGGCCTTGCGGTCCACGCTCATTCCGCCGCCTCCAGTGTCCGCCCGGATCGAGTTGCGCCGCGACACCCACAGCCCCGCCGCATGCAAAGCCGCGAACCGATCCCGCATCGCAGCCAGCGCCTCGGGATTGGCATCGGCCAGAAACGCCTCGACCGCGTCGTCGCCGAGCGTTGCATCGTAGTACAAATCGAACAGGTGTGAGGGCACGACACCGGCCAGTTGCGCAAACGCGGCCATGTTTTCCAACGTCGCAGCAATCTCCGCCGCGCCCCGGAAGCCATGCCGCTGCATCCCTACAATCCATCCCGGATGCGCCGCGCGGGCATGCACAACCCGCGCCACCTCCTCGGTCAAACCCCGCGCGCGGGGGCGATCCGGGTCCGTCACGTCCAAATGATAGAGCGCCGCCTGCCCGCCCGTCACACCCTGCGCGGCGGCAAAGCCCGCCTCATGGGTGGCGTAATCCTCGGCCAGCAGGATATCCGTTTCCGGCAGGTCCTGCAGGTGCACAAAGGCGTCCGCCGCAGCCACCCGTGCGGCAATCCCTTCCGCGTTCTTCTCGACCTTCTCACCGTCCAACGCATAGGCCGAGGCCGCCAGCCACGCGTCCCCGACAGCGCGCTTCGCCTCCTCGCTGTAGTCACCCAGATGCTGGCCAATCCCAACCCCAAACGACCCCGGCGCAGGCCCGTAGACCCGAGCACCCTCACGGCCCACAAATGGGTTCCAATCCGCCGCCTCGTCCCGCGCGGCCAAGGCCCGCACCGCCTGCTGAAACAACGCCGACAAAGTCGGGAACACATCGCGGAACAGGCCCGACACCCGCAAGGTCACATCAATCCGGGGCCGCTCCAACTCCGCAATCGGCAACACCTCAATGCCGCTGACCCGCTCGCTGCCCTCATCCCACACTGGCCGCACGCCCAGACAGCGCCAGCGCCATGCGCGAATTCCTCGCCCGCCGTGCGCATCGTCGCAGACCCCCAAAGGTCCACGATCAGCCCCTTGGGATAATCGCCCTCATCCTGCAAGTGCCGCCGGATCAGCTCGTCCGCCAGCACCTCCCCCTGCGCATAGGCCGCCCGCGACGGCACGGAGCGCGGATCGGTCGTGTACAAATTCCGCCCCGTGGGCAGCACATCCGTCCGCCCCCGGTAAGGCGACCCGCTCGGCCCCGCCGCGATCCGCTTGCCTGCCAATGCATCCAAAATACTGGCGCGTTCCGCAACCGCCGAGGAGCGACTGTCAAAAGCCTCCTGCCCGGCCTCTTCCCGCCCCCAGACATGCAGCCCATCGCCGAACTGGCTGTCCTTCACATCGCAAACAAACCGGTCGATCCGCGTGATCGCTTCGGCTGAACACGACGCCGCGTCCAGCCCAAGATCGTCCTCCGACCCCAAGCGCCTGCGCCTCCGCGCGGATATCCTCCTGCAGCCGGTCGCGCCGCTTCGGGTCCAGCCCGTCCGCGTTCGAGAACTCATCCAAGAGCGCCTCCAACCGCACCAACCGTGTCGGCGTCTCGGACGCCCGCAGAGGCGGCGGGATGTGGCCCAACGTTACCGCCCCGATGCGCCGCTTGGCCTGCGCGGCCTCACCCGGATCGTTCACGATGAACGGATAGATCACCGGCAAATCGCCGGTCAGCGCCTCGGGCCAACACGCCTCGGACAACGCCACCGACTTGCCCGGCAACCATTCCAGCGTGCCATGGGCCCCAATATGGATCAGCGCGTCGGTATGCGCCTGCATCCACAGGTAAAACGCCACATAACCATGGCGTGGCACGCGGGCGAGGTCGTGATATTCGGCATCGCGCAGCTTTGGATTGCCGCGCTCGGGCTGTAGCGCGACCCACGCATTTCCACGCTGTACGATCGGTAGGGCCAGCCCCGCCTCGGTCGCATCCGCGTCCGTCTCGCAAGCCCCCCATGCGGCTTCAAGATCATCGCGCAAAGCCTTGGGAAGGCGCGACAAAGCCGTCTTGTACTCCGCAAACGGCCAGACCATCCGCGCGCCGCGCAGATCATCGACGGACAGCCCGTCTTCCCCCAAATCCTCCAAAATCGCCCCAGCCGAGGCAATCGCATCCAGACCCAACCGCATGCGCCAGGTTCCACTCCCGTCCCGGATAAGTGCTCAGAACCAGTGCCACCCGTCGCCGCTCGGACACCGCCAACCGATGCCAAGCCGCAACCCGCTTTGCCACGGCCTCAACCCGGCCCGCATTCGCCCGGTGCACAAACCGCGCGAATTGCAAATCCTCGTCCCGCGCCTGCGGTTCCTTGAAGCTGACAGCACCACCGAAAATCCGCCCATCCACTTCCGGCAAAACCACATGCATCGCCAAATCAGCCGGCGACAAGCCCGCGTTCGGCCTCGGCCCAGGCCGCCTCGGTCGAGGTCGCCAAAGCCACCTGGAACACCGGCACGTCTCCCGCATCAAGCGGAGAGGCCCCCGACGCCCCCTTGCCCGAAAACGATGTCGCATTCACCACGGCCACGGGCCGCAAATGCGCGACCATCCGCGCCATCCACTCCGCCGCGCCCGGCGCTTTCAGCGACGGCGCAAACAGGCCCATCACCGTGAAGCCCTGCGCCCGCAACGCGCCGAACAGCGCATCAAACGGGGCGAGATCGGCGGCCAACAGATACGAGCGGTAAAATGTCACCAGCACCAGCTTGTCAGCCCCCGCCAGCACCGGGCAGCACACCGCGTCCTCCGGCGTCCAGCCGCCCACCTGCGCCACACCCTTGGCACCCTGCACCGGCCCTGCGTAAAGCCCCGAGGCCAGCGCCATCTGCTGCAACGCCGCCTGTGCGGCCACCGCTCCGCCCGCATCACACAAATGCTGCAACCGGCGCAGAGTGCTCACCGGCAGCGTCGAGATCTCATCCGAGCCGCTTGTCTTCGCGCCCATCGGCGGGCAGCACGGCCAGCGCAATTCCACGCGCTCGGCACAGCGCCTCAATCTGTTGCAACCCATAGGGCCAATAGGGCACTCCGCCGATCAAACGGATCAGGATGCCCTTCGCGCCCTCCAGCGTCTGCTCCACGTAAGTGTCGACAGACAAAGGATGTTTCAGCGCCACGATATTGGCGAGCCGCAGGCTTGGCAGCGCACCCGCCAGACCGCTTCCACCCCTCCGCAAAGGCCCCCAGATCAGAATCCGACAGCGACAGCACCACAAGATCGGCGGGCGTCTGCGCCAGATCCTGTGGGGTCTCGGTCTCTTCTAACCCATGGCTTTCGCGGAAGATGACGTGCATGTCATGCTACTCGGCAGCCGCCAGTTCCGGTGCCAGGACCGCACGGATCGCCGCCGCATCGACGTCGTCATGCTCGGCAATCACCACCAGACGACCCATCACGGGGCCGCTCGCCCCAAGGCTGGTCATATTGGTGCCGCACGCGCGCGCCCACCGCCTGCACCAGCAGGCGCATCGGCTTGCCTGCGACATCGGCATAGCCCTTCACGCGCAGAATATTCTGCTCATTCGCCAGCCGCTCGATCCGCGCAACCAACTCCGCCGGATCCTCAACAGGCGCGATGTTCACCACGATGCTCTCGAAATCATCATGCTCATGGTCGTCATGCCCGTCGTGATGCGAGGGCCGCGCGTCCATGTCATCTTCCGCCGCCGCTTCCAGCCCAAGGATCACCCGCGGATCAACCTTCCCCTCCGCAACCTCCACAATCGGCAAAGCCCTGGGCGCTTCGGCCTCGATCACCGCGCGGCGCCTTTGCTACGCCCTCCGGCCCTGCCAAATCGGGCTTCGTCAGCAACACAATATCCGCGCAGGAAATCTGATCCTCGAACACCTCGCTCAGAGGCGTCTCGTGATCAATCGACTCATCCGCCAACCGCTGCGCATCCACACGCGCCACATCCGGCGCAAACCGCCCCGCGGCCACAGCCTCCGCATCGGCCAAAGCAATCACGCCATCCACGGTGATCTTCGAGCGGATATCCGGCCAGTCAAACGCCTTCAAAAGCGGCTTCGGCAGCGCCAGACCCGACGTCTCAATCACGATATGCTCGGGCCGCGGCTCCAGCTTCATCAGCGCCTCAATCGTCGGAATGAAATCATCGGCCACGGTGCAGCAGATGCAGCCGTTCGCCAGCTCCATGATGTTCTCCGCCGGGCAATCGGGAATGGCGCACCCTTTCAGGATCTCGCCATCCACACCCACATCGCCAAACTCGTTGACAACAATCGCCAGACGTTTCCCGCCGGGGTTCTGCATCAGCTGGCCGATCAGCGTCGTCTTCCCAGACCCCAGAAACCCCGTCACAATCGTCACCGGCAGTTTCGCCAAATCGCCCATGTCTCTACTCCCCAGTTTCGGCGCAGCCGGGGCAACCGGCGGGATGCGCGCAATGCAATTTCGTTTGAAGTGTTCGGGCCGCTGCCGCCACGGGATCACCCCATCGCTCGCGTCCCGGTATAGCGCGATGCCGTCGCGCAGAAGGTCGATTTGCGACCCCTCGTCGAGGTTTCCGTACACATAGGTCCAGCGCGCCGCCCCGCCCCGCATCACGGCAGAGCATCCGTAATCGCAATTCTGTAGGCATTCCACCGGCGTCAGCGTCACGCCCTCAGGCATGCCGCCCGCGCGCAACCCTTCATACAGCCGCGTGCCGGGCCGCTCGCCATCCTCGGTCGCCTCGCCCCCGCGCAAGCATTTCACGCAGACCAGCAGCTCGACCGGAGCCTTTTCGGTATCCATCCATCCCCCAAGCCCGAGGCACCCCGCCCGGATCAAAAGTTCCCATATGCGATGGCAGGTCTCCTGGCTTGTGGCCCGCGCTTTGCATCGCCTTCCCGGGCAGTGCCCAGTGGCCATGTGATACAAAGCAAACCACTCACAGTTGCGGGGGCAGCCGGGGCATCTGACCCCGTTCCCTCTTCGGCGCCAAACGGCGCACCATCGGCGAAAACACTGCTCACGCCCCGCCCGGCTTGTCAATCACAAGGCGAGGACATTGACGGCGGGTCGCGCCGGTGCCACCCCTAGCGCAACTCCGGAGGATGCCATGACCGAACACGCCGATGAAAACGCCCGCCACAATGAGAAGATGAAAAAGATCAAGGCGGCCCGCGACAAGATGATGGAGACCAAGACCGAGGAGAAGGGCCTGATCATGGTCCATACCGGCCCCGGCAAGGGCAAATCCTCCTCCGGCTTCGGCATGGTCATGCGCGCGATCCAGCATCAGATGGGCGTGGCCGTGGTCCAGTTCATCAAGGGCAATTGGGACACCGGCGAGAAATCCTTCCTCCGCGAACGTTTCGCCGATGAATGCCGCTTCTTCGTCTCGGGCGAAGGCTTCACCTGGGAAACCCAGGACCGCGAACGCGACATCGCCGCCGCCCAGAACGGATGGAAAATCGCGCAGGAGCAAATCCTCGACCCCGAGATCGACTTTGTCCTGCTCGACGAGATCAACATCGCACTCCGCTACGACTATCTCGACATCGACGAGGTCGTCGATTTCCTCCTCCACCAGAAACCGCAAATGACCCATGTCTGCCTCACGGGCCGCAACGCCAAGCCCGAACTGATCGAGGCCGCCGATCTGGTCACCGAAATGACCCTTATCAAGCACCCCTTCCGCGACGGCGTGAAGGCGCAGAAAGGCGTGGAGTTCTAAGATGCCCAAGGTCGAAAGCCCGAAAATCGACGAAGGCGCGGACGAGATCGGCCGCTACCGCGCGGAACTCCTCTCAGATGCCGGCGGCCTCACCCAATTCGGCGCCTTCATCGAGACCCTCTACCCCGGCTCCGCCGCCTCCAAGACCCATTGGCACGCCAATGAGGATGAGATGATCCACGTCCTCTCCGGCACCGTAACGCTGATCGAAGGCGACGCGGAAACCGACCTGATCCAGGGCGATACAGCCACCTTCAAGGCGGGCGTGCCCATCGGCCACCATCTGGAAAACCGAACGCAGGCGCCCTGCCGCTACCTCGTGATCGGCACCCGCTCCCACGACGACACCGTGACCTATTCCAAAACCGGCGAGACCGTCACCATCATCGCCGACGAAAAGGTCTACCGCGACGCGGAGGGCAATATCACGAAGGTCGAGCCCTACCATGGCGCCTGAGCTGATCGTCTGGGATTTCGACGGCGTCCTGAACCGCAACATCGTTGATGGACGCTTCATCTGGGCCGACGATCTGGAGGCGCGATCTGGGCCTCAGCCTCGAAAGCCTGCAAGACTACATCTTCAAATCCGGCCGCATCCGCTCGGTGATCCGGGGCGAGGAAGAACTCGTCGATGTTTCCGCCGAATGGCTGGCAACCCAAGCCACCGACATCACGCCCGACGCCTTCATCGCCTATTGGTTCGCCAAAGACGCCCACCCCGATGCGGAGGTCATCGCGCACCTAAAAACCCACGCCGCGCGGCACGTCATCGGCACCAACAACCCCGCCAGCCGCGCCGCCTATATCAGAGACTGAAATGGGCTTCTCCGCGCTTGTCGAACACGTCTTCGCCTCGGGCCGCCTCAAAGCGCGCCAAGCCCGACTCCGCCTACTTCCAGACCATCACCGAATGGTCCGGCGTCGCCCCAGAAAACACCCTCCTCGTCGACGACAACGCGCCCAATTGCGACGCCGCAAACGCCCTCGGCTGGCGCGTCTTCCACTTCACCGACGCAACTCGGCACCGCCTGCCGCAGGCCCTCACATGACCCGCGCCCTCATGATTCAGGGCACCGGCTCAAATGTCGGCAAGTCCATGCTCGTCGCGGGCCTCTGCCGGATCGCGCGCCAGAACGGCCTCTCCGTCGCGCCCTTCAAACCGCAGAACATGTCCAACAACGCCGCCGTCACGTCCGACGGCGGCGAAATCGGCCGCGCGCAGGCCCTGCAAGCCCTGGCCTCCGGCCTTGAACCCCATACCGACATGAACCCCGTGCTCCTAAAGCCAGAAACCGACACCGGCTCCCAGGTCGTCGTCCAAGGCAAACGCCTCACCACCGTCAAAGCCCGCGACTATACCAAGCTCAAACCCCAACTCCTCGAAGCCGTCACCGACAGCTTCAAACGCCTCAAATCGCAACACGACCTCATCCTCGTCGAAGGCGCGGGCTCCCCGGCCGAGGTCAACCTGCGCCCCGGCGACATCGCCAATATGGGCTTCGCCCGCGCCACCGACACGCCCGTCATCCTCTGCGGCGACATTGACCGTGGCGGCGTCATTGCCCAGATCGTCGGCACCCAGGCCGTCATCGACCCCGCTGACGCTGCCCTCATAAAAGGCTTCATGATCAACAAGTTCCGAGGCGATCCCAGCCTCTTCGATGACGGCTACGACCTCATCAAATCCCACACCGACTGGCCCGGCTTCGGCGTGATCCCGTGGTTCAAAGATGCCCACAAACTCCCCGCCGAAGACGCCCTCGACATCGCCACGCCGAACCGCGCACAAGGCCTCCACATCGTCTGCCTGCGCCTCAGCCGCATCGCCAATTTCGATGATATGGACCCGCTCGCCCAGGAGCCCGTCCGTCCGCCTCACCATGCTGAACGCGGGCCAGCCGATCCCCGGCGACGCCGACATCGTCGTGATCCCCGGCTCCAAATCCACGCGCGGCGACCTCGCCTTCCTCCGTGCCCAAGGCTGGGACACCGACCTCGCAGGCCCATATCCGTCGCGGCGGACACGTCCTCGGCATCTGCGGCGGCTACCAGATGCTCGGCCAATCTATCGCCGATCCCGACGGCATCGAAGGCGCGCCCGGCAGCGATCAGGGCCTGGGCCTCCTCGACGTCACCACCACGATGACACCCAGGAAAACCCTCACCGAAGTCACCGCCACCTACGCCGGCACCAATCTCCCCGTGCGCGGCTACGAGATCCATATCGGCGAGACCCAAGGCCCCGACCGCGCCCGCCCCTTCGCCCATATCGACAGGCCACCCCGAAGGCGCACGCAGCGCCTCGGGCAAGATCACCGGCAGCTACCTCCACGGCCTCTTCCGCGACGACCAATTCCGCGCCGCCTGGCTCGCCCAGTTCAACACCGAAAGCCACAACCAACTACGACCACACGGTGGAGACCACGCTCGACGCCCTCGCAGATTACCTGCGCCTGCACCTCAACACCGACACCCTCTTCGCCACGGCCCGCTAACCTGCGCGCCTTCCCGGATGCCGCGCGCCTGGATCGTCTCGCACCTACCCTGTCTTCCTTGTTTCAAATATACCTCGGGGAGTCCGAAGGACGGGGGCAGCGCCCCCACCGCGCCATCAGGCGCGCATCAAAGACTCAAATCGGTTCAATCAACTCCGGCCCACTCGCCCGGTTCGAATTCACCGCCCGGTCCACCCGCCAACGCTGATAGTAACCCGTCCAGCCGCAGACCGCATCAGCGGCGCGGCCTTCTCGCCTGTCTCCCCCAGCCAGGTGGCCCAAACACCCTCTGCCAAAACGACCGGCTCCCGGTGATGGGTCTCCGCCATCCACTCGCTGGCGCCCGTGGTCACGATCGCACAGGTCGGCACCGGATCATCCTTGCCCCACATCTGCCAGATGCCCGCAAACACCATCGGCTCGGCACCAGGCCGCGAGAAGTACCAGGGCAGGCGATTGCCGTCCGCATCCTTCGTCCATTCATAGAAACCTGTGGCGGCAATCAAACACCTCCGCTCGCGCACCGCGGCCTTGAAGGCGGGCTTTTCGGCAATCGTCTCGGCCCGCGCGTTGATCAAAAGCGGCCCGCCATTCATCGCCTTGTACCAATGCGGCAGGAACCCCCACCGCATCGGACGATATGAGCGCCTTTGATCCCCAGATACGACAACGCCCACGCTCTGTGTCGGGCACAAGTTATACGTGGGCGGCTGAGGTAGATCATTGGCTGGCGCAGCCTCGAACAGCTGCGCCATCGCGTCTGTGGGATGGGTCATCGTCATACGGCCACACATGGGCCGACCCTAACCCCTTGGCTTAGCGCCCGTAAACGGTGGCGTAAGCGATCTTGTGCGCATCACCGGGGAAGATCCCCAGGTCTTCGACTGCCAGGTCCACCGGCATGGCGGAGATCTCGGCGACAGTGCGGTTATAGGCTGCACGCTTTTGGGCGGCAGTGCGGATCGTGTTGAGGATCGAGGCCATGGTACAGCTCCTTTTGCTTCGATTGGTTTCGTCTCACGTGACCCCAATATGTGAGCGCTAACGCAAACCACCAGCCGTCCTTTTTCGAAACCCGCCTTGCAGTTTCTGCATGGCAGCAAAAAACCGGCCCCATTAGCATGGAGCCGGCTCAATTCGCCTAAAATTCAGGCGGTTAGCGAATTACTCCGCCTGCGTGATGCGACCGTCGGTGTAGGGCGCGTAGGGCGAATTCTCGCCCAGATAGGTGGCCACAACCTCTTCCAGACCGGGGCCGAAATCATAGGCGTTTTCGGCGGTGGTGAAGCTGGAATAGCCGTCGCCGCCCCCGCGCATGTAGTTGTTGGACACAACGCCATAGGTGGCTTCCAGATCAATCGGCTCACCGCCGACCATCACGTCCGAAATCCGGCTGCCCGGCTCCTGGCTCAGGTCAAAGGTGTAGGACATGCCCGCGACCTGCGGGAAACGACCCGCGCCTTCTTCTACGGCACTCACGCCATTCTCCAGCGCTTCCACGATGCCCGCACCGGTCAGCTCGAACGTCGCCAGCGTGTTCTGGAACGGCAGCACGGTCAGCACTTCGCCCATCGTCACTTCACCCGCATCTATGGACGCGCGCAAACCGCCGCCATTCTGGATCGCCACGTCGATCCCCTGGCCTGCCACGCGGTCCAGCATCGCGTCGGCGACAAGATTGCCCATCGGGCATTCCATCGCCCGGCACACCTCGCGCGAGCCCTCGATCGGGTCGGAGGTTTCTCCGACCACTTCGGCCATGACCTCCTCGATGGGGCCAGTCAATTCCGCGACCCGCTCCGCAATTTCGGCATCCGGCGCGACAGAGGCATCCAGCAGCATCGTGTCGCCGCTTGCGTAAATCAGATCGCCCGCGTCATCGAAGGTCAGTTCGAGGTTCCCGAGATAGCGGCCATAGGCATAGGCCTGGACCACCGGAACGAAATCACCGTCCGGGCCGGTCACCATGGTCGGGTAAGCGCCATCCCGATCCGGGTCTGAGGCGCTGAGATAGGTGTTCGAATGCCCGCCCACGACCGCATCAAGGCCCGAGACTTCCGCCGCCAACTGCTGATCCAGCAGATAGCCGACATGCGTCACCGCGATGATGATGTCGACGCCCTGCTCGCGCAGCATGTCCACATCGGCCTGCATGGCGTCGATCTCGTCCTGGAAGATGATATCGGGACCGGGCGATGCGATGTCCACGGTGTCGGTCGTGGTCGAGCCGACAAAGCCCACCTGCACACCACCCACCTCAAGCACGACTGTGTCGTTCAGCAACTCGCCCGGCAGGTCGCCGGATTGCGAGATGTCGAGGTTGCCCTGAAGCGTGGGGAAGTCGGCCTCGGCCAGCGTGCGGGCCAGGTTCGATGGACCATCGTCGAATTCGTGATTGCCCAGGGCAAGCACGTCCAGACCGATGCGGTTCATCATCTCGATTTCCACATCACCCTTGAAGGTCGTGTACATCAGGCTGCCCTGAAACAGATCCCCGCCGACAACCGTGACGACATTCTCTTCCTCGGACCGGATCTGTTCGATAGCGGTCGCCAGACGCGCAATGCCGCCAAAGCACTCGCCCGCCGCGTCATCCTCGGCGCTACAGGTGCTGTCAAAGCGGTTGATCGGCTGGATACGGCTGTGGAAGTCGTTGAAGTGCAGAATGTTCAGCGTCGTGTCAGCGGCGGCAGGCGCGGCCAGGCCAAGCCCCGCCAGAATCGCGGTTGATCCCAAAATGCGTGCGATCATTGAAATACTCCCAGGTTTTTTGTTGGACTTCCGCCAGCTTGGCGTCACCCCTGCCGCAAGTAAAGCGCCCAAGTCACACCCCCGTGACACTTGACGCCACGGGAGCCTCGGGCCAAACGCCCCCCATGCGCATCTACAAGATCCTTCGGGCCTCGGAATGGGCCGACCTGCAAGCCAAGGGGGAAACCCCGGGCGCGCCCATCGACGTGGCGGACGGCTTTGTCCATTTCTCGACGGCTGGGCAGGCACAGGAAACCGCCGCCAAGCACTTTGCGGGCGAAACAGGGCCTGATCCTCGCAGCACTTGAGGCCGACAGCCTTGGTGACGCGCTGAAGTGGGAGGTCTCGCGCGGCGGCGACAAATTTCCCCATCTCTACGGCCCCCTGCGGCTGGCCGATGTGATCTGGCACGGCCCCCTGCCCTTGGAAAACGGCACCCATATCTTTCCGAAAGACATGTAGATGCTGGAAAATCTCGGCCTGAAACTCCTGCGTTCGATTGACCCGGAGCGCGCCCATGGCGCGGCTCTCCTCGCGCTGCGTATGGGCCTGGGCCCGCTCACCGGCCCCTACACCACCGACCGCCTGAAAACGCGCGTCGCAGGCCTCGACCTGCTCAACCCCGTAGGCCTCGCCGCGGGCTTCGACAAGAATGCCGAGGCCGCCGCCCCCTGCAACGCGCGGGCTTCGGGTTCATCGAAGTCGGCGCCGCCACCCCCAAACCTCAGCCCGGCAACCCCAAACCGCGCCTCTTCCGCCTGACGGAGGATCAAGCCGCCATCAACCGGTTCGGCTTCAACAATGACGGGATGGATGCCATCGCCGAGCGGCTCGAAAAGACCCCGCGCGAAATTCCCATCGGCCTCAATCTCGGCGCCAACAAAGACAGCGCCGACCGGTTGGAAGATTTCGCCGCCGTCTATCGCCGCTGCGCACCCCATATCGACTTCGCCACAATCAACGTCTCCTCGCCCAACACCGAAAAACTGCGGGATCTGCAGGGGAAAGAGGCCTTGGCCGAGATCATCACCCGCGTCGATGCCGTGCGGCTGATCCAGGCTGAACCGGTGGCACTGTTCCTCAAGATCGCCCCTGACCTGACCCCGCAAGACATCGAGGATATCGTCGAGGTCATCCTCGACGCGCCCGGCCGCATCTCGGGCATTATCGCGACCAACACAACGCTCGACCGCGACGGCCTGCAAAGCCCCCATGCGGGCGAGAAAGGGGGCCTCTCAGGCCAACCGGTGTTCGAGAAATCGACCCGCGTCCTGGCGCAACTCCACGCCCATACGCGCGGCACGATCCCCTTGATCGGTGTCGGTGGCGTCGCCTCAGCCGAACAAGCCTATGCCAAAATCCGCGCAGGTGCCTCCGCCGTGCAGCTTTACACCGGCCTCGTCTACGGCGGGCTGTCGCTGGTCAATGACATCGCAAAGGGCCTCGACGCCCTTTTGGAACGGGACGGCCACGCCAATGTCGCGTCCGCCGTCGGAACCGGAGTATCGGAATGGACCTGACCCTGTGGCACAACCCGCGCTGCTCCAAATCGCGTCAGGCGCTGGCGCTTCTGGAAGATGGCGGCCATGCCCCATCCGTCCGCCTCTATCTCACGAACCACCCGTCCGAGGGCGAGATCACCGATCTGCTCGCGCGGCTCGGGATCGCCCCCCGCGCCCTGATGCGCACGGGTGAAAAGATCTACAAGGATCTCGGGCTAAGCGAGGCCGACGATGCCGCCCTGATCGTTGCGATGGCCACCCACCCGATCCTGATCGAACGGCCCGTCCTGATCACCGCCGACCGCGCCGTCATCGGTCGCCCGCCCGAACAAGTTCTGACGCTGGTCTGACCCGCGCTCGGCCCCTCCTCCAGCCTCCGGCTCTCTTCGAAGCTGTTTTGTGGAAAGTTCTGACCATTTGGTCACTCTTTGCCGTGCCGTCTGCAAGCGCGCCGAAATGTGACCAAATGGACGGGTTTTTTGCGAAAAATGCGACCAGATGGACGCAACTGTGACCAAATGGTCAGGGTTGGGCAGCCCGCTCAAGCATCGGATACCGCAGGCCCAATGTGATCCCCCGTGCCGCAAAACTGATCAACAGCGCCAGCCAAACGCCATGATTTGCAAAGATCGGGATCAGCGTGATGACCGCCACGACATAGATCAAGGCACTGATAATCATCATATTTCTCATGTCTCGCCCCCGCGCGGCGCCAATGAAAATTCCGTCCAGCATCCAGGCCGCACACCCCACCAAGGGCGCCGCGATCATCCACGGCAAGTAGATGCGCGCATCCGCCTGCACCTCATGATCTTTCGCCAAAATATCAATGAAAACAGTGACCTAACAGGGTAAACAGCAGCGCGAAAAAGGCACAAATCCCTAAGCCCCAGACCGAGGTCAGCAGTGCCGACCGCCGCACGCGGCCCGGATCTTTCCGCCCATAGGCCCGCGCGATCAGGGTCTCGGCGGCGAAGGCAAATCCGTCCATCGCGTATGCCGTTAAGTACATGAATTGTATGAGAACTTCGTTCGCCGCCAGCGTCACATCCCCGAATTGCGCGCCCAGAAACGTGAACGAGGTGAACATCGCCACCAGCAGCGCCGAGCGGATCAGGATGTCGACATTCAATAGCGCCATCTTGATCATCCGCGCCCGGTCAAAAACACGCCCCCAATCCCGCCAATCGGGCCGGTCAAACGCATTGCGGCAGAACCAGAAGCCGACTGCTGCACCGACGATTTCAGCAATCGCGGTGGACAGCGCCACGCCTGCGACGCCCCAGCCAAAACCCAATACAAACAGGAAGTTAAGCCCGATGTTCAGCCCGTTCATCAACAGCTGAATCCAGAACACCGCACCGGTCCGCTCCTGTGCGATCAGCCATCCCGTCAGCGCGTAGACGGCAATCGCAAACGGCGCCGTCCAGATGCGGATGAACAGGTATTCCCGCGCCAGACCCTCCACCTCTTCGCTGGTCGGATCCCACGAAAAGGCCGCCCAAACGATCACCGGATAAAGCGAGATCAAAAGCAGCCCGCCCGCGCCCGCAATCATCAGCGCGCGCGTCAGAATGGCCGAAACCTCTGCCCGATCGCCCGCCCCCTCCGCCTGTCCCACAAGGCCCACGGTGCCCATGCGCAAAAAGCCGAAGATCCAGAAAACACTGGATAAAATGATGGCGCCGATGCCCACGGCCCCGATTGGCGCGGCCTCGCCCATCTGGCCCACGACGCCAACATCCACGATCCCCAGAAGCGGCACCGTCGCGTTTGACAGCACGATCGGCCCCGCGATTTTCAGGACCCTTTTGTGCGTCAAAGGTTTCGGTGGGGCGCTGAGGTCAGCCTGACTCATCCGCGCTCCGGCATCAGAAAATGCCCCGTCGCCTGCGCGAATAGCCGGTCGCGATTGTCCTGCCAGGCTTCGACATGCACGCTGGCATAGCGCCGGCCAGACCGGTTCACACGCGCCCGCGCATAGGCATCGCGCGGCAGGCCTGGCCGCAGGTAATCCACTGTAAAATCAATGGTTTTTGGCAAGCGCGGCAGCGTTTCGGGCGTCAGGCCATCGGCATCCAACCGTCCGTTTTCGATCTCATCCCAGAGGATGGCAAACGACAGTTCCATGATCGCGGAGACCTCAAGAAATGAAGCCGTCGCCCCGCCATGCAGCGCGGGCAGAAGCGGGTTGCCGATCAGCTTGTCGTCATAGTTCAACACCGCCGTCAGCTCATCCCCGCGCCGGTCAAAGCTGACGCCAAGGGTACGGATGTACGGCACGCCGTCGACCAGCGCCGCCAGCGCTTTGTCACGTCTTTCTTTAATGATATGAACGGGTTCAGGTGCTTTTCTCATGTGAATAACTCAGCCCCTCGTCACGGTAAACGCGCCGGTTGCCGCGGCGACGGGGCGGGTCCCATCATGATCGAATGCCTCTGCCCGTATGAACGCAACGGAGCGTGTGACATGATAGCATTCAGCGCGCGCAGTGATCCGGTCGCCCGGTGTCGCGGGCCGCATATAATCGATCCGCAGATCAATGGTTGCGGTGGCCGCCAGAGCCTCAGGATGGCTCATCACCGCCGCCCCGCCGCACGTATCCATCAGCGCCGAGACCGCGCCGCCGTGGATCACGCCTGTGCGTGGATCGCCGACCAGATCTTCATCATAAGGCATTGAAATCACGGCCAATCCATCGCCGATTTCATCCAGGCTCATTTGCAGGGCCTTGGAAAACGGAATGGCCTCGATGAACTGCCGGGCGATCTTCGCCTTGTCGGGCGCGGATGGGGGCGATGTCTGGCTCATGGTATGGGTCCCTTCAGCGCGGATCATGGGCGCACGCGCGCCGGGCGCAAGAGGGAAGTGTCTTAACAAACCGCCGACCACGCGGCATACTGGCGTCCATGGGGAGACGAGAGACACCTAACCATGCCCGAAGAACGCCTTGATTTCAAAGAGATGTGCGCAAAGTTCGACGTAACGCCCCGCACGCTGCGTCACTACGAATATATCGAATTGCTGGCGCCTGAGCGCGAAGGCCGCGCCCGCTTCTATGGCCCCCGTGAAGTCGCCCGCATGACGTTGATCCTGCGCGGACGACGCTTTGGCTTCAGCCTGGAAGAAATCCGGCAATGGCTTGAAATATATGACAAAGGCGAAGGCTGGGAAGCGCAGAAAGAGATCTGGATTCAATATGCCGACAAGCAATTGGATGAACTGCACAAACGGCGTGTGGAACTGGATGAGGTGATTGCCGAGTTGAAAACCTTGCGGGATGAAACGGCGGCAAACCTATGATCCGCGCAGCGCTGCTTGCGCTGGCTCTGACCCAGGCCGCGCAGGCGGACACGCCGCTTCCACCGGCTGAAAACTGGACGATGGAACCTTATCCCGAGCTTGCTGTGACCGGGTCGCTTGACCCGCCCCGCATCTTCATTGGCCCACCGGACGGCGCGGTCTGGTCGCTCAATTTCTGGGCCCGCAGGTTCGCCGTCCACCCGTCGCCGGATGGGCAATATGTTCTGATCTCGCCCGCCACCGGCAACCTGCTGGGGTGGAGCGGCGATCCCGATGAGACCGTCCTGTGGCTGTACCAGGCACCCGGCGGGGAAGAGATTGCGACGGTGCCGTTGCGCGGGTTGATCGACCCCGATGACATGCAGCGCACCGTTTCAAACTATGTCTGGATCACCTCTTATATGTGGTCCGACAACGGCTGGCGCTTTGACACGCCCGATGGCCAGGGCTGGCATCTGAGCACCGATTTGCGCCTGTCACGACGCTAAGCGCAGCCCACCGAAGGGCAGCATAATTCCAAGTGCCCCTACGTCACTTTGCATGACCTTTCGTCAGATGCGGAATGACGCAACGTCTGAATTACGTAAACGTCATCTTCGCTTGTAGTGTGAGGCATCGACTCGCAAGTGGGGCACCAGACACGAAATGTTTGATGAATCGGGAAGTCTGTTCATGACCCAGGACACCATGACGATCCGCCAGATGTGTGATGCATTTGACGTGACCCCACGCACCTTGCGCTTCTACGAGTCCAAGGAATTGCTGTTCCCCATCCGAGATGGCCAGCGCCGTCTGTTCACGCGCCGCGACCGTGCGCGTCTGAAGCTGATCCTGCGCGGCAAGCGCTTTGGCTTCAGCCTTGAGGAAATCCGCCAGCTGCTCGACCTCTACTATGTCGATGACAGCCAGCAAACGCAGCTGAGCCAGACCCTCGACATCGCGCAGGAGCGCTTGTCGGACATGGAGCGCCAACGCGCTGAGCTGGATGAAGCCATCGATGAGCTGCGCAACCAAATGACGCTGGTGGGCGACATGCTGTCCAGCAACAAACCCGCCGCCTGATCAACACCAAAGACCACCCTTCGGGAGGATAAAAATATGCCGAGCTACACCGCCCCCACCAAAGATATGGAGTTCATCCTCCACGATGTTCTCAAGATCGAGGCCGCCGACATCCCCGGCTATGGCGATTTGGACCGTGATTTCACGACCGCCATTCTGGGCGAGGCCGGCAAGATCGCCTCTGAGGTGCTCGCACCCCTGAACGTGGTGGGTGACACCGAAGGCTGCACTATGGAAAACGGCGTTGTGCGCACGCCCACAGGCTTCAAGGCGGCCTTTGACGAGACGCGCGAAGGCGGCTGGCCCGGCATCGACATGCCTGAGCAGTACGGCGGCATGGGCCTTCCTTACGTGATGAACACGGCAACGGGTGAGATGTTCTCCTCCGCCAATCAGGCGTTCACCATGTATCACGGCCTGACCCATGGCGCGGCCTCTGCCATCCTGGCCCACGGCACGGATCAGCAGAAAGACACCTATCTGCCCAAGATGATCTCGTGTGACTGGACCGGCACCATGAACCTGACGGAGCCCCATTGCGGCACCGATCTGGGCCTGATGCGCACCAAGGCGGAACCGCAGGGCGACGGCAGCTACAAGATTTCCGGCCAGAAGATCTTCATCTCGGCCGGTGAACATGACATGGCCGACAACATCGTCCACCTTGTCCTCGGCAAGATCGTCGGCGGGCCGGAAGGCATCAAAGGTGTGTCGCTGTTCATCGTGCCCAAGTTCCTCGTGAACGAAGACGGCTCGCTTGGCCCCCGCAACGGTGTGTCCTGCGGAAAGATCGAAGAGAAGATGGGCATCCACGGCAATTCCACCTGCGTCATGAACTATGACGAAGCCACGGGCTACCTGCTTGGCGAAGAGCATAAGGGTATGCGCGCCATGTTCACGATGATGAACGAAGCGCGTCTGGGTGTTGGCATGCAGGGCCTGGCCCAGGCTGAGGTCGCGTTCCAGAACGCGCTGGAATACGCCAAGGACCGCCTGCAGGGCCGCGATGTGACCGGCGTGAAGAACCCCGAAGGGCCTGCCGATCCGCTGATCGTGCACCCCGATATCCGCCGCAACCTGATGGAGCAGAAGAGTTTTGCAGAGGGTGGCCGCGCGTTCCTGCTCTGGGGCTCGACGCTCATCGACCGCGCGCACCGCAACGAGGATGCCGATGCCGATGGCCTCGTGTCGCTGCTCACGCCTGTCATCAAAGGCTTCCTGACCGACAAGGGCTACGACATGACCGTGCAGGCACAGCAGGTCTATGGCGGGCACGGTTATATCGAAGAATGGGGCATGTCGCAGTTCACCCGCGATGCCCGCATCGCGATGATCTACGAAGGCGCGAACGGCGTGCAGGCGCTGGATCTGGTGGGCCGCAAGCTCGCGCAAGATGGCGGCAAGCACGTCATGGCGTTCTTCGATCTGGTCAAAGGCTTCTGCAAGGAGAATGCCGAGGTTGAGGGCATGGCCGAGTTCATCGAGCCGCTGAAACGCGCCTCCAAGGATCTTCAAGCCGCGGGCATGTACTTCATGCAGGAAGGCATGAAGAACCCCAACAACGCGCTCTCGGGCAGCTATGACTTCATGCACCTCTTCGGCCATACCTGCCTTGGTCTGATGTGGGGCATGATGGCGAAAGCCTCGCTGGACGCGCTGGCAAACGGCACGTCTGATCCCGATTTCCACAACACCAAGCTGGCGACAGGCCGGTTCTACATGAACCGCACTCTGCCCATGACGGCCACGCATCTGGCGCGCATTCAGGCCGGTGGCGAAGACGTCATGGCGCTGGAAGCCGCCAACTTCTGATGACGCCCCGGCGTCGTATCCTTTTGATCGGGCTGGCCAGCTTGCTGGTCGGCCTGATCTGGATGCTGGCCCTCCTCGCCCTCGAAATCGCGTCCGTCAGTGGTGCACCCGGCGGCGGGGATGAGCCGTTTCCAAGCTACCTGCTTCCCTTCACCCTTGCCGCTGGCGGATTTCTCGCCATGATCGCATCGTTGTTCATGCGCAAGGAATGACGATGCCCAAACGCCTTCTTCCGATCCGTGGCGTCCTGCTGGCCCTTACCCTCGCCGCGTCAGGCGCCGGTCCGACCGTAGCGCAGACCGGGCAGGACATCGCGGGCGCCCGGCTTGCCATCGAACGGTTCGAGGCGGCCTTTGATGCACGCGAGTACGGCGCGTTGCTGACCGCCATGCCACCGCGCATTCTGGAAACCATCGCGACGCAATCCGGCATTCCGGCCGACGTGCTGTCGGCGCAGCTGGCAACCCAAATGACCGCGATGATGTCTCAGATGACATTCGAAAGCTTCGGTATGGACTTGCAGGCCGCGACCTGGGGCGAAACCTCAACCGGTTTGACCTATGCGCTTGTGCCGACCCAGACCGTCATGAGCCAGCACGGATCTGGCCGTGTCCAGTCGAACACAACGACCCTGATGCTGCATGAGAACGACATCTGGTACCTGATCCGCGTTGACAGCACCCAACAGACAAGCATCCTGCGCCAAGCCTATCCGGAATTCGCGAGCGTCGACTTCCCCTTCGGCTCGATGGAGAACCTCGACTGATGCCCAAGCGCCTGCGCCTCACCCGCCGCCCGAATATCGCGATGTCCGAAGATGGATACCGCAAGCTGCGCAACCTCGCCTCGGAGGCGGGCCTTGATGAAGGCGAGTTCCTGAGCTTCCTGTTCGAACACTGGGGCAGCGTCATAAACGAAGAGAAATTCATCGCCCGCCTGCGCTTGTTCAATTCTGAAATCGACGCGCGCAAGCGCTAGGGCTGAGACGAGACGTGAGAACCGGTTTTTCGATCACGCTGCGCGACCCGAAACCACCAACGGATCGGCGCCGCATTCACCATCCACCCCCGGGGTCCATCGGGGGAAAACAGCCAATGCGACGCCTTCACCTTTTGGGTCGTCAGCTCTGCAACTGACGCCGCGCCGCAATCATCGTTCGTTAACCTTAACAAAAGGTTACCGGAAAAACGGGCCGCGGGAGGCGGCACTTTGGGGGAAAAATGACCAACACACTTTACTGCTTCGGCGAGTCCGGGAATGCCTATAAGGCGGCGCTGGCTCTGGAACTCGGCGGCGTTGATTGGACGCAGCGTTTTGTCGATTTCTTCAAGGGTGAAGCGCGCTCCCCCGAATTCAAGGCAATCAATCCGATGGGTGAAGTGCCTGTCCTCGACGCCGGTGGCACCATCCTGACCCAATCCGGCGTGATCCAGGATTGGGTGATGGAGACGACAGGCAAACTCGGCGGCGAACATCCTGCCCTGCGGCGCGAGATCCTGCGATGGACCATCTTCGACAATCAGAAAATCTCCGGCGTTGCTGGCCCACTGCGGTTCATGATGAACTTCCTGCCCGAAGAAAAGCGCAACGCCGACGTCAACGGCTTCATGGCGGGGCGCCTGAAGGCCGCGCTTGGCGTGCTTGAAGGCGAACTCAGCCAGCGCGATTGGCTGGTGGGCGATGCGCTGACCTGCGCCGACATCTCCTGCGCGGGCTACCTGTTCTACGAAGAACCCTTCACCTTTGACCGTGCCGATTATCCGGCTATCGACGCCTGGCTGACCCGCATAAGCGAGACACCGGGTTGGAAGCATCCCTATGATCTGATGCAACGGGCCTTGGGGTGATCTGCCGGGGCACCATATTTTTGCTGGTTTCGCCTGGCATCCCCCTGCAAAGTAAGGAAAACGGGACACGGGCAATATGGTCAGCCAAATCGCATTGGGCGCCATCTGGGGCTATCAACGCTGGATCTCGCCACGCAAAGGCTGGCGCTGCGCGCATTCGGTCCTGCATGGCGGGACGGGCTGTTCCGGCCACGCGAAATACGCGATCCGCGACCATGGCATCTGGGCTGCAATCCCCCTCATCCGGCAACGTCTGCGGGACTGCAAGCAAGCCTCCCTCACTCTGCGCGCCAATTGCGCGGTCTGCAATGAGCGGGACCCTGAGGATGGCGGCGGCGAAGATGGCCGCCCCAATCGTGGCCCCTGGAACCGCAAACGCCGCAAGCAAAACCGCACGGATGCGGCCTGCGATGCCTGCGACTGCGCAGCCCCCGGCTGCTTGCCAGCGCTCGCCCTGCCCGCCTTTTGCGCGTCGTCCGGCGGGTCTGGTGCACAACCCACGCCCCTGCCCGACAAGCTGCCATCAGACGGGGCAGATGGCGGTGGATGCGACCTTGGCGGGCTCGATTGCTCGGCCCCGTCCTGCGATGGATGCGGCGGGTGTGACTGCGCCCCATCCTGCGGGTAACGCACAAGTTTACCAGAACGTCACGTCACAGGCCCGCGCAGGCGCTTGCGCGGCCCTGCCCATTCATCCCATGTCTAGGATCAACACCGCGTCCCTCGCGGCGATGACACTCGGAGGACATTCATGACCGACGCTTATATCTACGACGCCATCCGGACCCCGCGCGGCAAAGGCCGCAAGGACGGTGCCCTTCACGAAGTCACCGCCGCGCGCCTGTCGGCCTTCACGCTGAACACGCTCAAGGAACGCAACAACCTCGAAGGCCATGCCGTCGAAGATGTGATCTGGGGCAACGTCACGCAGGTCATGGAACAGGGCGGCTGCTTGGCCCGCGCCGCCGTTCTGGCGTCTGACCTGGACGAAAGCATTCCCGGCCTCGCCATCAACCGCTTCTGCGCGAGCGGTTTGGAGGCTGTGAATCTCGCCGCCAACCAGGTCAAGGGCGGTGCCGGTGACGGCTATATCGCAGGCGGGGTCGAAATGATGGGCCGTGTCGCCATGGGCTCAGACGGGGCCGCCATGGCCGTCGATCCGCAACTGGCCATGGACAGCTATTTCGTGCCGCAAGGCATCTCCGCCGACATCATCGCCACCGAATACGGTTTCAACCGTGACCAGGCCGATGAGTACGCGGTTGAAAGCCAGCGCCGCGCCAAGGCCGCATGGGATGACAACCGCTTCTCCAAATCCGTGATCACCGTGAAGGACCAGAACGGCCTCACGATCCTCGACCACGACGAATATATGCGCCCGCAGACCGACATGCAGTCGCTCGGCGCCCTCAAGCCCGCCTTCAAGGAGATGGGTGAGGTCATGCCCGGCTTCGACACCATCGCCCTGATGAAATACCCCCATCTTGAGGCGATCAACCACATCCACCATGCCGGGAACTCCTCGGGCATCGTCGATGGCTCCGCCGCGATCCTCGTCGGCAACAAAGAGTTTGGCGAGAAGTGGGGCCTCAGACCCCGCGCGCGCATCAAGGCCAATACCAAGATCGGCACCGATCCCACGATCAACCTCACCGGCCCCGTGCCCGTGACCGAAAAGATCCTGGCCGAGACGGGCATGAATTTCAGCGACATCGACCTTTTCGAGGTCAATGAGGCCTTCGCTTCGGTCGTGCTGCGCTTCATGCAGGCGTTTGATGCCGATCCGGCCAAGGTCAACGTCAACGGCGGCGCGATTGCCATGGGCCACCCGCTAGGGGCCACCGGTGCCATGATCCTCGGCACGCTGCTCGATGAGATCGAGCGCGCCGACAAGGAAATCGGCCTCGCCACCTTGTGTGTTGCCGCCGGAATGGGGTCGGCCACCATCCTCGAACGCGTCTGAGCCAATGGCCCGGTCGCCCTATCATATCAGGCAGAGGGCCCGGCACACCGGGCAGGCGTCATGAGTGCCGCCTCGCCCAACAGTGCCGCGCTCGACCGGGCCGCGACCATCTATCAAGATCACCTTGATTGCGTGTCTGACCTGCTGTTCGTCGGCAATGTCGAGGAGTGCATCAACTATTTCGCCCTGCCCCTCCTGATCCGGACCCGCAAAGGCGAAACGCTGATCGAGACCCGACAGGACATGCTGGACGATACACGCCAACACTCTGAAAGCCTCAACGGGCACGGCGTGACCAACTATATCCGTCTGGTCAAACAAGCCCGCCAATTGTCGGACACGTTGATCGAAGGCTGGCATGAAACCTACGTTCTGCGCGACGCCACGTCGATCCTGCCAAGCTATCAAAGCCACATGTTCCTGCGCGACACCGGTGACGGGATCTGGAAGGTGATCGAAGCCGAGCACGAATTGGAAAACGTCCGCTTCCCCATTGGCGCGGTGAAATCGCAGCCGGGCAGCTTTGCCGAACGCTGGCAGGACACGCAAAACGACATCCGCGTGTCCCATTCCAATGCCGAGCCGCTTTATCGTGCGTTTCTCGACGTGTTGGACAGAAACCAGAACGAGGCGAACTTCAAAGGTTGGGCCGACCAATTCCAATGTCCGATCACGGCGCACTACGATGGATCAGACATGGTCTACGAGACGCCGGACGACATGCGCGATTTCTTCAACGCAATGCTCAAGCTGGTCGAAGACACGGGCGGCACGGTCAATCGCAGGATCACGTCTGCCAATTTCATCTCGTCCGATCGCATTTGCGGCTACCACGAAACCACCTTTGAAGGCGGTGGCACGTTGCAAATGGGCCCTGTCAAAAGCCGCATGATCCTGACCCTCGCTGAGGGGCAGTGGAAATGCAGTTCCGTCACAAACTCCTTGTCGGGAGAGCACGGCCTTCCGCCTGAGGCGAGCTTCAAGGCCTCGTCGCGCCTTCCGACCATGTCCGAAATTCAGAAGAGGATGAAAAAGCCATGAGCGATTTCACGATGGAAATCGACGCCGATGGCGTCGCTGTTGTTACTTGGGATGTGCCCGGCAAGTCGATGAACGTCCTCAACCGTGAGGCATTCCAGACCTGCGAAGACCTGATTGATCAGGCTCTGGCCGACGACGCCGTCAAAGGCATCGTCATCACCTCCGGCAAGAAAGACTTCGCCGGCGGCATGGACCTCAACACGCTGGCCACAATCCGCGAAGAAAGCGGCGACAACCCCGCTCAGGGCCTGTTCGATTTCATCATGAACGGCCACCGCATCCTGCGTAAAATCGAGCGCGCGGGGATGGAGCCCAAGACAAACAAAGGCGGCAAGCCCATCGCCTGCGCCCTGCCCGGCACCTGTGCCGGCATCGGGACAGAGATTGCACTCGCCTGCCACCACCGTGTGATGGCCGACAATCCCAAGGCCAAGATCGGCCTGCCCGAAATCCTCGTCGGCATCTTCCCCGGCGCGGGCGGCACCACCCGCTATTCTCGCATGGTCGGCGCGATGGCTGCGGCCCCCGTCTTGCTCGAAGGCCGTATGCTCGACCCCAAGAAAGCAAAATCCGCGCAGCTCATCGACAACGTAGTGCCCGCAGAGGAGCTTCTGCAGGCCGCCAAGGATTGGGTCCTGAACGCGACCCCCGCCGACATCGTCAAACCCTGGGATGCCAAGGGCTTCAAGATGCCCGGCGGCGCACCCTACCACCCCGCAGGTTTCATGACCTTCGTGGGCGCTTCCGCCATGATCCACGGCAAGACCAAGGGCGTCTACCCGGCGGCCAAGGCGCTGCTGAGCTCGGTCTACGAAGGCGCGCTGGTCGATTTCGACACCGCCCTCCGCATCGAAGCCCGCTACTTCACCCAAGTCCTGATGAACCCGTCCTCCTCCGCGATGATCCGGTCGATCTTCCTCAACAAGGAAGCGCTAGAAAAGGGCGCGAACCGCCCCGCCGTTGACGATCAAACCGTCCAAAAAGTCGGCATCCTCGGCGCTGGCATGATGGGCGCGGGCATTGCATATGTCTCGGCCAATGCGGGGATCGAAGTGGTCCTGATCGACGCGGCCCAAGACTCCGCCGACCGCGGCAAGGCCTATTCCGAGGGCTTGCTCGACAAGGGCATGAAGCGCGGCAAGGTCACTGAGGAGAAGAAGGCAGAGGTCCTCGGCCGCATCACCGCAACCACCGACTACGACGCCCTCAAGGGCTGCGACCTGATCGTTGAGGCTGTGTTCGAAGATCCCAAGGTCAAGGCCGAAGTCACAGCCAAGGCCGAAGCCGTCATGAACGCGGACGGCATCTTCGCCACCAACACCTCCACCCTGCCGATCACCATGTTGTCCAAGGCGTCCTCGCGCCCTGAGCAGTTCATCGGCATCCACTTCTTCTCACCCGTCGACAAGATGCTGCTGGTCGAGATCATCAAGGGCAAGCAAACCGGCGATGTCGCCGTCGCCAAGGCCCTCGATTTCGTCCGCCAGATCCGCAAGACGCCGATCGTCGTCAACGACGAGCGCTTCTTCTACGCCAACCGCTGCATCCTGCCTTACGTCAACGAAGGCGTCCGCATGGTGCAGGAGGGCGTGGCGCCTGCACTGATCGAGAATGCCGCCAAGCTGGTCGGCATGCCGCTTGGCCCCCTGCAATTGACCGACGAGACCTCCATCGATCTCGGCGCCAAGATTGCCCGCGCAACCAAGGCGGGCGACCCGGATTACGACGACACCACGGATGAGCTGATCTTCTGGATGGAAGGCGAAGGCCGCCTTGGCCGCAAAGCCGCCGCCGGGTTCTACGCCTATGACGACAAGGGCAAGCGCACCGGCCTGTGGGATGGCCTCACGGCCCGCTACCCGACCAAGGACGAACAACCGGACCTCGTCGAAGTCCAGCATCGCCTGCTCTTCGCCCAAGTCCTCGAAGCCGTCCGCGCGCTCGAAGCGGGCGTCCTCATGGACATCCGCGAAGGCGACGTCGGCGCGATCCTCGGCTGGGGCTTTGCGCCCTGGTCCGGCGGCCCGTTCTCCTGGCTCGATATCCTCGGCACCGCCTACGCCGCCGAACGCTGCGATCAGCTTACGGCGCAGTACGGCGACCGCTTCGCCTGCCCGCCGCTCCTGCGGGAGATGGCAGAGAAGGGCCAAAGCTTCTACGGACGCTTCGGCACCGGGGTCGACAGCAAAGCGGCCTAACCCTTACGAAATGCCAAAGAATGCCCCGGCCAACCCAGAGTTGCCGGGGCATTTTCTTTGCGCTACCCTGTTCCCATGCCTCCGGAAAGGGACACGCACCATGGCCTCCACCAAAGCAACCCGCGATACCTTCGCCCGGATGCGGTTTGCGCAGATCTACCCGTGCTACCTCACCAAGGTAGAGAAGAAGGGTCATAGCCAGGCGGAACTGGACCAAGTCATCACCTGGCTCACCGGCTTTGATGATGCGGCAATCCAGGAGACTCCTCGCCGAAGACGTCGACTTTGAGACCCTCTTCGACCGCGCCACTCTCAACCCCAACGCACACCTGATCACAGGCGTCGTCTGCGGTATCCGCGTGGAAGAGATCGAGGACGCCCTCATCCAAAAGGTCCGCTATCTCGACAAGCTGGTCGATGAACTGGCGCGCGGAAAGAAGATGCAGTCTATCCTGCGCGCCGCTTGAACCCTATCAGAAACGATACGCCGCCCGCGCCCCAAAGGTCGTGATGCTGGCATCGCTGCCGCCAAAACTGTCCAGCTCCGTGCGCGATACCCCGCCACCGATCATGATCTGATCATTCAGCATGAAATCGGCGCCAATGCCGTATTGCAGCCCGCCGTCGAACCGGCGTGTATTGCCCGCATCGGTGCGCGTGGCCCAGGTATGGCCCAACTCACCGTAAACCAGCACCTCACCCAGATCATAGCCGACCTCAACGCCCACCGTGGCGAGCGATCCGAAGGACGAGGCATCGCTGCCCCCACCCACCGGCGGCGTGTCGAAATTGCCGAAGGTCAGCGTTGCAGCCGCGCCCAGAACCACCTGGCCCAGATCGCGGCGATAGCCGCCGTTCAGGCCGTACATAAGGCCATTGCCGTCATTGGTGGTGGCGCCGCCATTCGGGATCGAAAGGTCAACCGTCGCCATATCCAACTGGATGCCGCCATAAAGGCCCGTCCAATCCGCATCCTGTGCTTGCGCACCGGTGGCGATCATACACGCGGCACAGGCCGCGAAAACGCGTGAATAGTCCATGCTTGCCTCATATTTTGTATGTTTTGCCTGCATGGCTACAGCATCGGGCGTCCCGAGTGCAAAGGGTTTCTGTGGATAACTTCGGCGCGTGAGCAGAAAACTGCACACAGCAAAACAAAATTCTTGCGCCCGCGACGGAACCAAATGCCTGCCCCGTGACATATACATATGTCCCCTGCGCGGACCTGTCCCTCCGCGCGTCGCGCCGCCCGCCCTGTCCCACCTTCCCCGCGGGCGGCGCGCCTTGTCCCTTCCCTTTTCCCGAATGATCCGCCATCACACCCGGAACACTTTGGTTTCGCGTTAGGGAGGCATGGCCATGGGGTGGATGAAGGACGAAACCGGACTGGGGAAGAACGCGGCGAATTATGTGCCGTTGACCCCGCTCAGTCACCTCGCACGCGCCGCGCGCGTGTTCCCCAACCGCACCGCTGTCGTGGATGGCGCACACAGGAAAACCTATGCCGAATACCATGGCCGCGTCTCACGCCTCGCCTCGGCGCTCAGCGCACGCGGCATCGCCCCCGGTGACGTTGTCGCAACGGTCCTGCCCAACACCTACCCCCATGTGGAGGCACATTTCGGCGTTCCGGCCGCGGGTGCCGTGCTCAACGCCATCAATATCCGCCTGGATGTGGAAACCGTCGCCTACATCTTCGACCATGGTGAGGCGAAGATGGTGCTGGCCGACACGCAATTCCTCCCCCTCGTCGAAGACGCCATTACCAAGATGGACGGCCCCGCCCCCATCATCATCGAATGCCCCGATGCCGATGCTGGCCACCCCGCCTCCGGTCGGCACACGACGTACGAGGATCTGCTGGCCGAAGGCGATCCAGACGCACCCTGGATCATGCCCGAGGATGAATGGGAAAGCCTGGCGCTCAACTACACCTCCGGTACGACCGGGCGGCCCAAGGGCGTCGTCTACCACCATCGCGGCGCGTACCTCATCACCATGGGCACGCCGATTGCCTGGCGGATGACACTCTATCCCACGATCCTCGCCATCGTGCCGCTCTTTCACTGCAACAACTGGTGCCACACCTGGACGATGCCCGCCGTGGGCGGCACCATTGTCTGCTGCCGCGACATCACTGCCAAGGCGATCTACGACGCCATCGCAGATCAGGGCGTCAGCCATATGGGCGGCGCGCCCATCGTTCTGAACATGATCGTAAATGCGAAGGATGAAGACCGCCGCAGCTTCGATCACACTGTCGAAGTCTTCACCGCTGGCGCACCGCCTGCCGCTGCCACCCTCGCCGCGATTGAGACGATGGGCTTCAACGTCACGCAGGTCTACGGCCTGACCGAAACCTATGGCCACGCCACAGAATGCCTCTGGCAGGACGATGATTGGAACGCGCTGGCACCAGACGACCGCGCCACCATCAAGGCGCGCCAGGGCGTGCCGCTTCCGAATATGGACGACATCGCCGTGATGACCCCTGACGACATGGCCCCTGTCACCCGCGACGGTGCCACTCAGGGCGAGATCATGATGCGCGGCAATTCCACCATGAAGGGGTACTACAAGAACCCCGAAGCGACGGCCGAGGCCTTCGCAGGCGGCTACTTCCACACCGGCGACATCGCCGTGCAGCACCCGGACAGCTACATCCAGATCGCCGACCGCGCGAAGGACATCATCATCTCCGGCGGCGAAAATGTCAGCTCCGTCAAGGTCGAAGGCGTGCTGATGCGCCATCCGGCTGTCTCACTCTGCGCCGTTGTCGCCAAGGCTGACGACAAATGGGGCGAAGTCCCCTGTGCCTATGTGGAGCTGAAAGAGGGCGCCACCGGCGACGCGGACGAGATCATCGCCTTCGCTCGCAAACAGCTTGCCGGGTTTGAAACGCCCAAGCGCGTGGTGTTCGAGGAGCTTCCCAAAACCTCCACCGGCAAGATCCAGAAATTCGAGCTTCGCAAACGCGCAGCAAGCCTCTAGGCGCGCCCAAGTCCTGAACAATCGCACGGCCGTCCCAAACGCCCCTGCGCGGCCTGCGTTGTTGCAACACGCACTCTGGTGTACCATCTGCCTTACAAAGCCCACGCCATTAAGGCGTGAGACGACACCGGGCACCGCAAACAGGCAATGACTGCGCTTCAGGAATACAGGCGGCTCGAGGCCATTGGCCTCTGGCGCGAACACGCCGAGGATCAGCGGCGTGAGGTGATCGTGTCGCTTGGCGATGCCTCGCTTGTCATGTCGTCCGCCTCTGGCGCAGCCGTTGGTCATTGGTCCCTTGCGGCGGTGGAACGGCTCAATCCCGGCAAGTTGCCTGCGCTCTTCTCCCTGCTCGCGACAGCGATGAGGAATTGGAGCTGTCCGATCCTGAGATGATCCAGGCCGTCGAACGCATCCGAACTGCCATCGCCAAATCCCGCCCCCGCCCGGGGCGCCTGCGCCTTTACCTTGCCGGTGGCACAACCCTTGCCGGCATTCTTCTGGGGGTTTTCTGGCTTCCCGATGCGCTGATCCGGCAAACCGTCTCGCTTCTGCCGCCCGCCAAGCGGCTGGAAATCGGCCATGATCTTCTGGGGGAAATCGCCGCCATTGCGGGCCGCCCCTGTGGCGGGTCCGGCGGGCGCACGGCGCTGGTTCGGCTGGCGTCACGAACTTACGGGGCGGACATGCCCCCCCAGATCGTCGTCTTCCCGGCGACGATCCCCGACACGCTGACCCTTCCCGGCAACATCGTCATCGCCTCGGCAGCGCTTGCCGAAGACCATGAGACGCCCGAGGTGTTTGCAGGTTATCTGCTGGCTGAACGCACCCGGTCGCAAGCCGTTGATCCGGTTGAGGCTTTCCTGCGCGATGCGGGCCTTGGCGTGACCTTCCGGCTGCTGACCACCGGCGAAGTCGCGGCCGAGCCTATCCATGCCCATGCCGCGCACCTGCTGTCCCATGACACGATGCGCGCCGACGATGATGCCCTTCTGGGTCATTTCACGGAGGCTGGGATATCCTCGCAACCCTACGCTTTTGCGCAGGATGTCTCAGGGGAAAGCGTACTGGCGTTGATTGAGGCTGACCCGATGCGCGGCCAGCAGGCCGACCCTGTGCTCAGCGACAGCGATTGGGTCAGCCTACAGGAAATCTGCGCAGGCTGACCGCAAGCCTCAAGCGGGTCAGCGACGAATAATCGCCACTTGGCCTGAGTTGATCGGAACAGCCACCAAACGACGCGGCACAGTGTCGGTCCAGACCATGCGCATCTGCGCCTCACCCTGGGCGGTGCCGAGCCCGCGATAGGGGTTAAGGCGGCCATCGTCCCACGCAAAGTCGTAGCCCGGCGGCGGTGCGGTCAGCACGAAACTGCGCGGAATACCCGTGACGCCGTCGGTCACGGCCGGGGCCAGAAGGGATTGATCGCCAACCGCGCGACCATCGCCGGGGTGGACTGCTTGCGGGCCACAGCGCACATCATCCCCGTGAAGTACGGCCGGTGCGCAGAAGGAAGGTTGGCGCAATTGCCGCTGGCCGCCGGGGCCGTGATCGTCACCGGGGCCGGTGTCTGCACACGGATCTGCGGGGCTGCTGGGGCAGGTGCGGGCGCGGGCGCCGCTGCAATCACAGGCGCAGGGGCCTCGCGGCGCGGGCGCCGGTGCAGGCGCTGCGGCAACCGGCCCTTCGCCGATCACCACCACCGAGTCGTTGGAGAATGGATCAGCGGCTGCAGCGCCGCCACCGCCGGAGGGACGCTGCCCGCAGACCTGCTGTCGGTCGCGGCCAACGCGCGGCACCCATTCGGTCGCCGCCCCAAAGCCCACGCGCACAAACACGCAGCCCTGGCTGTCGACATATTGGTCGGCCGTGTAGCTCGACGGCGGTATCTCCGCCGGAAATCCTTGTTGTGCAATTGCAGCGCCACCCGATGCAAGCCCAACAGACAGGCCCAATACAGCAGCGCGCAGACATAGCGTCTTCGCCATGCGAAACTCCCCCACAGAAATCGCGTTGTGGATAGTTTGGAGGAGTCGTTTCGTTAAGTAAAGGCAGCGTAAGGACTATTTCGTCCCGAACATCCTGTCGCCCGCATCGCCCAGACCCGGCACGATATAGCCGTGATCGTTCAGATGGCTGTCGAGCGCGGCGGTCACAATCGGCACATCCGGATGCGCCTCTTTCATTCGCGCCACGCCTTCTGGGGCGGCCAGCAGGCACAGGAAGCGGATGTTCTTCGCCCCCTCTTTCAGCAAATCAATCGCCGCAGCAGAGGAATTTCCCGTCGCCAGCATCGGGTCCACTACAATCGTCAGCCGCTCATCAATCGCCTCGGGCACCTTGTAGTAATACTGCACCGGCTGAAGCGTCTCCGGATCGCGGTAAAGGCCCACGAAACCGACCCGCGCATTCGGGATCAGCTCCAGAATACCATCGAGCAACCCGTTGCCCGCCCGCAGGATCGACACCAAGGCCAGCTTCTTGCCCGCAATGGTCGGCGCCTCCATCGGCTCCAGCGGCGTGTCGACCGTCATCGTCGTCATCGGCAGGTTGCGTGTCACCTCGTAGGCCAGCAAGTGACTGATCTCACGCAAAAGCTGCCGGAACGATTTGGTCGAGCAGTCCTTGTCCCGCATCAGCGTCAACTTGTGCTGCACCAGCGGGTGATCAACAACGGTCAGATGGTCACTCATTTCAGGCGCTCCCGAATTTTGTCCTTGGTGGTGTCGTCGCAGAAGGCGGCGGAAAGGGCCGTCTCGGCTATTTCGGCGAAATCCTCTTCACCCCAGCCGAACGTCTTCTCCAGCCCCTCATATTCGCGGGTCATGGTCGTGTGAAAGAACGGCGGATCGTCGGTGGATACGGTCACTTTTACACCACGCTCCCGCAACTTTTGGATCGGGTGCTTTGCCAGCGTCGGATAGACGCCCAAGAACACGTTCGAGCCCGGGCACACCTCCAGCACGATCTCCCGCTCGGCCAGCACGTCGCACAGCGCCAGGTCATCAATCGCCTGCACCCCATGCCCGATCCGCGCCGGGTTCAGGTCTTCCACCGCCTCGCGGACCGAGGCCGCGCCACCCCATTCGCCCGCATGGGTTGTGATGCTCAAGCCCGCCTCACGCGCGCATTCAAACGACCAGAGGAAATCGCGCTGATGCCCGACCATCTCATCACCGCCCATGCCGAAACCCACGATCCAATCGCCCGCCGTCTCCGCCGCGCAGGTCGCTGCCGTTTTCGCTTGTTCCGGCCCGAAATGGCGGATGCACGTCACGATCCCGCGCAGGGTGATGCCCATATCACTCTCAGCTTCATCGGCCACCTCACGGATTGCCGCCAGATACTCGCGCCACGCGCCCACATCGCCGCCACCGCAGAAATCCGGGCTCAGGAAACTTTCAGTATAGATCACGCCGTGCGACGCGCTTTCCTCAAGCACTGCCCGGGTCAGCCGCGCGAATTCCTCTGGGCCCGTAAGAACAGAAGTCGCGGCTTCATAAACGGACAGGAAGTGATTGAAATCGCGGTAGGAATAGCTGCCATCCTCGCGGAAGATCCGGCTCAGATCGACACCCTTTTCCGAGGCCAACCCGCGGATAAACGCAGGCGGCGCCGCGCCTTCATGGTGCAAGTGCAGCTCAACCTTCGGCAGCTCTTTCACAGAAAACTCTCCCCCGCGCCCCGTGCGCTCAGGCCCAGATGTGCCGCAACCGACGCGCCCACATCCACAAAGCCCTTCACGCCGATTTGCCCCGAATACGGGCCAGCCGCAAGCACCGGCACACGCTCGCGCGTGTGGTCCGTGCCGGTCCAGCTCGGGTCATTGCCATGGTCCGCGGTGAAGATCATCAGGTCGTCAGGCCGCAGCGCGTCCAACACCGGCGCAATCGCCGCATCGAACCATTCCAGATGCCGCGCATAGCCCGAAATATCGCGCCTATGGCCATACATGCTGTCGAATTCCACGAAATTCGCAAAGGTCAGCGACCCGTCCTCGGCCCCCGCCACCGCATCGACCAGATGGCCCATCAGGGCCGCATCCGGCCCCTTTTCCACATGGCTCACGCCACGCCCTGCGAAAATATCCCGGATCTTGCCAATCGTGTAGGTCGTCCGCCCATCCGCCTGCGCGAGATCGAGCAAGGTCGGCCCCGGCGGCTCAATCGCATAATCCCGCCGGTTCGGCGTGCGAGCATACCCGCCGGGCTCGCCCACAAAGGGCCGCGCAATCACACGGCCCACCTTCATCTTGTGCAACATCGGCGCCAGCCCCTCGCACAAGGCAAGCAACCGATCCAACCCGAAACTCTCCTCATGGGCCGCGATCTGGAACACGCTATCGGCGGAGGTATAGCAGATCGGCCAACCGTCCTTCTGATGCTGTTCCCCGAAATCCTCGATCACTTTAACGCCGTTGGAATGCATGTTCCCGTGGATGCCGTCCGTACCCGCCAAGCGGCAAACCTCGGCCACCACCTCCGGCGGGAAAGACCCCGTCTTCTCCGTGAAGTAATGCCAATCCCACGGCACCGGCAGCCCGGCCAATTCCCAATGCCCCGTCGGCGTGTCCTTCCCGGGAGAGACCTCTTCCGCCACGCCCCACAACCTCTCGGGCAGCGCGTCCAACCCTTCGCCCCGCGCGCCGGAGGCCAGCCGCAGCGCCGCGCCCAAACCCAGCCCATCCAGCACCGGCATCTTCAACAGGCCCGAGCGTCCCTCTTCCGCGCAGCCCTCCGCACAAGCCTTTGCGATATGGCCCAACGTGTTCGCGCCCGTGTCCGGCACCCCGTCGTTGAAAAACTCTGCCGCATCGGGCGCACCGCCGATCCCGACTGAGTCAAGCACCACCAGAAACGCGCGCGCCATCATGCAATCCTTTCATGGATCAGCGGCGGCGCCTCGACCGCCCGGTCCGACAAGCGGAACGCGCCCCGCAGCTTGGCCGCCACCGCGCGCCCGTCCTCCTCCGTCGCGCAGTGGATGCGCGCCAAGGGCACCGCGTCATCGACACCGGCGCCGATCCGCGCGATGTCACTCAGGCCCACCGCCGGATCGATCCGGTCGCCGTCCCGCATCCGTCCGCCGCCCAACGCCACGACCACTTCACCCAGAGCCTGCGTATCCACGCCAGCCACGAACCCCGCCTCGCCCGCATGAATATCCATCATCACGCGCGACGCAGGCAGCCTGTCCGGCCAGCGCTCCACAAAATCCGCAGGCCCGCCCAGTTCCGCGACCATCTCGCCGAACACATCCGCCGCCTCACCGCTGGCAATCGCCGTATCAATCCGCGCCTCGCCATCTGCGGCATCATCCGCCAGCCCGCCCAACGCCAGAACCTCGCCGCCCAAGGCCACCGTCAGCCGCTGCAAATCCATCTCGGCACCTGCGCCGGTCAGCACCTCCATCACCTTGATGATCTCAAGTGCGTTGCCCGCGCTGTCCGCCAGCGGCTGGTTCATGTCCGTCACAAGGGCCGAGGTCATGCATCCCGCCCCCTGCGCCGTCGAAACCAGAGCCTGCGCCAAGGCGATGGCCTCCGCCTCGCCGCCCATGAACGCGCCAGTGCCGACCTTCACATCCAAAATCAGCGCTTCCAACCCCGCCGCCAGCTTCTTGGACAGGATCGAGGCCGTGATCAGGTCGATCGAGGCCACCGTGCCGGTCACATCCCGCACCGCATAAAGCCGCTTGTCGGCTGGCGCGATATCCGCTGAAGCCCCCACAATCGCGCAGCCCACATCGGCCACGATGTCTTGCAAATCGTCCGGCGAGACATCGACAGTGTAGCCCGGAATGGCCTCCAGCTTATCCAGCGTGCCGCCGGTATGCCCCAGCCCTCGGCCTGAGATCATCGGCACAAACGCCCCGCACGCGGCCAAGGCCGGGGCCAGCACCAGCGACACGCAATCGCCCACGCCCCCGTGGAATGCTTATCCAATACCGGGCCATCCAGCCGCCATTTCAGCTTGCGCCCGCTCTCGCGCATCGCGTTCGTCAATTGCACCCGGCCCGCGTCCCCCAGCCCTTGCTGGCAAACGGCCATGGCAAAGGCGCCAGCCTGCGCATCGCTGACGGCACCCGTGGCCAAGCCTTCGGCGAACCAGAACAACTCTGCCTCGGTCAGCCGGTCACCACCGCGCAATTTCAGAAGGATGGAGCGCGCGTCGTTCATTGCGCCCCGGACATATGCCCGGCGGTGAATTGGCCCGGCAACAAATCCGCCACCGTCACCGTCTCGGAGGCCCCGCCCGTTGTGCCCATCGTGACCTTCACCTCGCCTGCCGCGAATTCCGCCAGCTTCTGGCGGCACCCGCCACAGGGCGGCACCGGCGTGGGGCTGTCCGCGATCACCGCAATCTCGGCAATCCGCGTGTCCCCGGCCGCAATCATCGCGGCAATCGCGCCCGCCTCGGCACAGGTGCCTTCCGGGTAGGCCACATTTTCCACGTTACATCCCAAATGCACCCGCCCCTCGACGGAACGCAAGGCCGCGCCAACCTTGAAGTTGGAATAGGGTGCATGGGCGTTTTCACGCACCGCGGCGGCTTGGGAAAGAAGCGGCTCGTCCAAATCTTCACCTACATCTCAAGGATCAATGATCGGCGTACCTTGGGGCCGACACCCCCAAAGCGCAAGCCATCAAGGCTGCGCCGGGGCGCCCGCGCGAAGGCGCGCCACCTCATCGATCAGATGCGTCAGGTCCGTCCGGATCGGTTGGAACAGGGCCTCGAACCGGTCAAAGGACTTTCGCTTCGCCGCGATGTTCAGCGCCTCGGAGTTGTGGCACAGCCGGTCCGCCCCAACAGCCCCAGAGATTGCGATCAAAATGTGGGTTTGCGCCCGCAATTCGTTCGCATTCTTTTCTGCGAAGGCCTCAACCATCGTCGCAAGCGTGACGTTCAGATCCTCTTCCAACCTGGCTAGCAATTCCGCGCTCTCGCTCGGTCCGGCGGCATCCAGCAGCCGGTCCATCCTGTCATTGTCGAGCAACGTTCCGCCGTGCGGCTCTGGCACATCGGGAAGCATCTCCAGATCTGCATTGCCGACATGGCGCAAAATGGCATGGCCCAGATCTTCGGCCGAGGCGACAGGTTTGCCGATAATCCCGTCCGCGCCTGCGGCATAGATGGCCTCGCGATTGTCGCGCAGCACATATGCGGTGATCGCGACCAACGGCATGGCGGCTGTGGGTCCGGCCATGGCACGCACCGCTTCCATCACCTCAAGCCCCGACAATTCGGGCATCTCGATATCCAGCAAGGCGATGTCGAACGGCGTCTGTTGCAACGCCGTCAGGGCCGAGCGCCCATCGGCCACAAAGTGCGTCCGCGCGCCCATCGCATCCAGCATATGGCGCAAGATGGTCTGGTTGGTCAGGTTGTCTTCGGCCACCAGAATATCCAGGGCACTCAGATCCGGCATCGGACGCTCGCGGGGGGCAGAGACCACCTGCAACACAGCCTCCGGGCCGAAAGACAGGGTGACGCGCGCGCCTTTTGCGGTGTTCTCAAGGCGCAACGTGCCGCCAATCGAACGGCTCAAGTCCCGTGCGATCTTCAACCCAAGACCTGACCCGGTTTGCGTATTCCCTTCCGCAACACCGCGCCCCTCGATCACGTCCACCGGCAAGCCCGGCCCCTCATCTTGCACGCTGATCGAAAGCCCGTGATCGGCTCCCGCCGTCACCTGCACCTCAACATCTCCGTCCGGCACATGGCGCAGCGCATTGCTCACCAGATTTCCAACCAAGCGCGTCAAAGCCACCGGCTGGACATCCAACCGCTCGGGTAGCGTTCCGTTGCACAGCAGATGCAGCGCCCGTCCCTGCTCCGCGGCCTGCCCGCGCCAACGGTGCACGAGGCTCGCGAGCCAGGCCTCGACCTCAACCGGCCCAACATCACGCGCCATCGGGCTTTCGCCCGCGGCGGCAAACAAGGCCTCGTCCACAAGCGCGGCCAAGGTGTCCGCCGCGGCCTGCACACGCTGCAGCTGGGTTTGCGTTTGCGGATCCACACGCCCCAGATCCACAAGACGCAGACCACCGATCACGTCCGACATGGCGGCGCGGATATCGTGGGACAGGTGCCTGATCTTGCGGGGCGAGGCGGCATGATCCGCCGCCTGTTCACCCACAAACAGGCCGTCCGGGCGTTGGCGTGGTCGTTCCATGCCGCCCACTATGGCCTATCCCAACACGCCAGCTAAGGAAAAAGCGGCCCCGTCGCGGTTTTCAGCGAACCTGAGTCCGCTCAGCCATACAGACTGACAGGTGTGCCCGCCAAAGCCGAGATGTTCAGCAAGCCCCGCGCCGTGATCGACGGCGTCACGATATGCGCGCGGTTGCCCATTCCCATCAGGATTGGACCAACCTCCAACCCGTTGGCCTTCGCCTTCAGGATGTTGCGCGTGGCCCCCGCCGCATCGGTGGAGGCAAAGACCAACGCGTTCGCGCTCCCTTCCAGTCGGCAATTCGGAAAGACCCGTGCCCGCAATTCCGGATCAAGCGCACTATCCACGTGCATCTCGCCCTCATAGATGAAGTCCCGCGTCTCACTGTCGAGGAGCGCCAGCGCCGCCCGCATCCGCTGCCCGCTGTCACTGTCGAGGTTGCCGAACTGGCTGCCAGAGCACAGCGCGATCTTCGGCTCCACCCCAAAGCGGCGGATATGGCGCGCGCAGCCCACCACCGTTTCGGCGATCTGCTCAGGCGTGGGCGTCGGGTGCACCTGACTGTCCGCGATGAACAACGGGCCATCTTCCAGAATAACGAGGCTCAGGGCCGCAACCGGGTGATACTCTTTTGTTCCAAGTACTTGGCAGACATAGTTCAAGTGCCACAGATACTGCCCAAAGGTCCCGCAGATCAGGCTGTCGGCCTCGTCCCGCTGCACCATCACGGCCCCAATCGCAGTCGTGTTGGTCCGCATGATCGCACGCGCCAGATCGGGCGAGACACCCTTGCGCGCCATCAGCCCGTGATAGGTCTCCCAATAATCCCGGTAGCGCGGGTCGTTTTCGGGGTTCACCAACTCGAAATCCTGCCCCGGCCGGATCACAAGGCCCGCCCGTTCGATCCGCGCCTCGATTACCTCGGGGCGTCCGATCAGGATCGGTGCGTCCGTCGTCTCCTGCACCATCGCCTGCGCCGCGCGCAGAACCCGCTCATCCTCGCCCTCGGCAAAGACGATCTTGCGCTTGGCCGTCGCGGCCGCCTCAAAGACCGGGCGCATGATCAGCGCCGATTTGAACACGCTTTCGTTCAGCTTCGCGCGGTAGGCGTCCAAATCTTCCAACGGCCGCGTCGCCACGCCGGAGGTCATCGCGGCCTCCGCCACGGCGCCCGCCACCACAGCCATCAGGCGCGGGTCGAACGGCTTCGGGATCAGGTAATCGGCCCCGAAGGTCAGCTGCTCACCCTTGTAGGCCGCCGCTGCCTCCGCGCTGGTCGTGGCCCGCGCCAAGGCCGCGATGCCGTCGATGCAGGCCAGTTGCATCGCATCATTGATCTCGGTCGCGCCCACATCCAACGCGCCGCGGAAGATGAACGGAAAACACAGCACGTTGTTGACCTGATTGGGAAAATCGCTGCGGCCCGTGGCAATGATCGCGTCCGGAGCCACCGCACGCGCGTCGTCTGGCAGGATTTCCGGCGTCGGATTGGCCAGTGCAAAGATGATCGGCCGCGCCGCCATCTTTTCCACCATCTGGGGCGTCAGAACCCCCGGTCCCGAAAGCCCCAGAAACAGATCGGCCCCTTCGATCACATAGTCCAGGCCCTTCGCCTCAGACCCCTGTGCATAGGCATCCTTCTGCGGGGTAGAGTTTCCGCGCCCCTCGTAGACCAGCCCGTCAATATCGCACAGCCAGACATTCTCGCGCCGCACGCCCAGCTTCAGCAGCATGTTCAGGCACGCGATCCCCGCCGCCCCGCCACCTGTCGAGACGACCTTGATGTCCTCGAACCGCTTGCCCGCCACGTGCAACGCATTGGTCGCAGCGGCCCCCACAACAATCGCCGTGCCGTGCTGATCATCGTGAAAGACGGGGATCCCCATCCGCTCCCGACAGATTTGTTCAACGATAAAACAATCCGGCGCCTTGATGTCTTCCAGGTTGATCGCCCCGAACGTGGGCTCCAGCGCGCAAACAATATCGGCCAGCTTTTCGGGGTCGGGCTCGTTCACCTCGATATCGAAGCAATCGATATTGGCGAACTTCTTGAACAGAACCGCCTTGCCTTCCATCACAGGCTTCGACGCCAACGCCCCGATATTTCCCAACCCCAACACGGCCGACCCGTTCGAGACGACGGCCACCAAATTCCCCCGCGCCGTGTAACGCGCCGCATCGCCCGGATCTTCCTTGATGGCAAGGCTCGCCTCGGCCACGCCGGGGCTGTAGGCCCGCGCCAGATCGCGGCCATTCGCCAAAGGTTTCGTGGCGCGGATTTCCAGTTTTCCGGGCCGGGGATACTCATGGTAATGCAGGGCCGCGTCGCGCAATCCGTCTTGTTTGTCGTCGCTCATTGCCCCGCCCTCCCAGCAGATCGTTTAACGTTAAACATTCCCCTAACAGCCACAGCGCAGGTTGACCCTGCGACAAGCTGCGCCGCTACTGGAATTGCTCGCGCAGCAGCCGCTCTTCCAATCCATGGCCCGGATCGAACAGGATCCGATGCTCGATTTCGGGCTCGGACTGGATCTCGACCGCGGCCACCGCCTTCACCGATCGGCTGTCCGCATCCGCCATCACAGGGCGCTTGGCGGCCTCCACCACCTCGATCCGCACCACGGCCTTTTTCGGCAGCAACGCCCCCGCCATCGCCGGGGCCGAAACGCCGCCACCGCCGTCATCGCCAGAACATCCGCCCCAATGGGCAAGATCGGCCCATGGGCCGAGTAATTGTAGGCCGTAGACCCGGCAGGTGTGCTTACCAGCGCGCCATCACACACCAATTCATCCATCCGCAGCCGCCCATCCACGAAAATACGCAGCTTCGCGGCCTGTGGTCCCGCGCGCAGCAGGCTGACCTCGTTGATCGCAAGCGCCTCCACCACGCTGCCATCCACGCATTCCGCGCGCATCTTCAGCGGGTTGATCACCGCCTCTTCCGCGCCTTCCAGCCGGTCAATCAGCCCATCTGCAGAATATTCGTTCATCAAAAAGCCGACCGTGCCCCGGTTCATGCCGTAGACCGGCGCGGGCAAGGCCTGCGTGCCGTGCAGCGTCGACAGCATGAAGCCATCGCCCCCCAGCGCCACGATTACATCCGCCTCGTCCGGGGCATGGGCGCCGTAGCGCGCCTCAAGCGCCAGCTTCGCCTCCTGTGCGAGGTCCGTGTCCGAGGCCAGAAAGGCGATGTTGCGCGCGGCGGGCATGGCCTTGGTCCTTCTTCCGTCCCTGCCCCGCGACCATCGCGCGCACCTATCGGAAACACAAGTTCCGATCGGCGGCGCGATGCCCGGATTGTATTCCTTTGCATGCCAAAAGGTGCCGCAAAACAAGGCCCCAGCGCCGCTTTAAGCCCTTCCCCCGAACGCGCAATTGCCCTACATCGCCCCTCAGCGACCCGATCATCATGGCAGGAGGAGCCGCCCATGAACGCCCCGCACAAAGACGATGGTTTCTTCACCGAAAGCCTCGCAACCCGCGACCCTGAGATCTTTGCCGCCACGCGGTCCGAGCTTGGCCGCCAGCGCGATGAGATCGAATTGATCGCGTCCGAGAACATCGTCTCCGCCGCCGTGATGGAAGCGCAAGGCGGCGTGATGACCAACAAATACGCCGAAGGTTATCCGGGCCGTCGTTACTATGGCGGCTGCCAATACGTCGACATCGCTGAAGACCTCGCCATTGACCGCGCCAAGCAACTCTTCAACGTCGGTTTCGCCAACGTGCAGCCCAATTCCGGCTCCCAAGCCAACCAGGGCGTCTTCCAGGCGCTGCTCCAGCCCGGCGATACCATCCTCGGCATGAGCCTCGACGCAGGCGGCCACCTCACCCACGGCGCCAAGCCGAACCAGTCGGGCAAGTGGTTCAACGCCGTCCAATACGGCGTCCGCCAGCAGGACCTCGAGCTCGACTATGATCAAGTCGCGGAACTCGCCACCGAACACCAACCCAAGATGATCATCGCAGGCGGCTCCGCCATTCCCCGCATCATCGATTTCGCCAAGATGCGTGAGATCGCGGATTCGGTCGGCGCCTACCTCCTCGTCGACATGGCCCACTTCGCGGGCCTCGTGGCGTCGGGCCACTACCCCTCGCCCTTCCCGCATGCCCATGTCGCGACGACCACCACCCACAAAACCCTGCGCGGCCCACGCGGCGGCATGATCCTGACGGATGACGAGGCGATCGCGAAGAAGTGCAATTCCGCCATCTTCCCCGGCATTCAGGGCGGCCCCCTGATGCATGTGATCGCCGGCAAGGCCGTGGCCTTTGGTGAGGCGCTCCGCCCCGGCTTCAAGGACTACCAGACGCAAGTGATCGCCAACGCGCAGGCGCTGGCCGATCAGTTGATGAAAGGTGGCCTCGACATCGTCACTGGCGGCACCGACACGCACCTGATGCTGGTCGACTTGCGCCCCAAAGGCGTGAAGGGCAACGCGACCGAAAAGGCGCTGGGTCGCGCGCACATCACCTGCAACAAGAACGGCATTCCGTTCGACACGGAAAAGCCGATGATCACGTCGGGCATCCGCCTCGGCTCCCCCGCTGGCACAACCCGCGGCTTTTCTGAGGCTGAGTTCCGCCAGATCGCCGATTGGATCGTCGAAGTCGTGGATGGTCTCGCCGCAAATGGTGAAGACGGAAACGGCGCGGTCGAAGCCAAGGTCCGCGCCGAGGTCAAAGCGCTCTGCGACAAGTTCCCGATCTATCCGGACCTCTGAACCGACCCACCCGCACACATGAAAAAAGCGTCCAACTGGACGCTTTTTTTGTGAAAACCCCGCTCAAGTGAACGCATCTGCGTCCAGATGAGCGGAGTTCCCCTGCTCGACCGTCAGGCGGCCTCTTTGATCGCCTCTTCCAGCATCTTCTCGTTCCGCGCATCCTCGATGCGTTTGATCCGGTCCTCATCCAGGCGCATGTCAAAGCGGTACTTGACCACGTTGATCAGGCTCAGCGTCAAAAGGAAGATGCCCATCGCCCAGTAACCTTTAGTCGCCAGCGGCACGTCGGTGGAGAACCACAAGGACAGGCCAAGCAGGGTGTAGGACAGGGCAACGCCCAGGAAATTCACGTTCAGGATCAGGGTGTTATGATGCTTCTCAAACATGGGTTCAGTCTCCTCGTTCAGGTCGTTTGATTATTTGCTGTCAGATTGTGCGCGCAGACGGCTCAACACGTCGGCCGCAGTGGATTTGGTGGGATCGCCGTAGCCCGCTTCGCCAAGCCGGTCGGCCATATCGGTCCGATCAAGGCCCGCATCGATCTCTTTCAGGATCTGGCTCTGCTCGAACGGATCATCGCGGTTCAACACCCGCTGGATCATCGCCTCGGCCTCTTCAAAAGCGGTGTCCTGCGCCACATGTCGGCCCAGACGCTTCTGAATATCGGCCTCTTTCTTGGCCGCACGGGCTGCGATAGCGCCTTGTTTCAAATCAATAATTCGGCGATTGGCGGCCTCAACCGATTGGCGCAGTTGCAAGATGCGTGTCTCCAGCCGGCGCACCGTTTCACGACGCAGGGTCAGCTCGTTTTCCAGCTGCGCAATCGCGCCAGCCGCCTCGGTCGCAAGGTCTTCGCGCCCGTCATTCAGCGCCTGGGTCGCCCGCCCCGTCAGGTCGGTGATCCGGTTTTCAAGCGCCGTCACCTGACGGCTTTCAGCCCGCTCGCGTTGAATAAGCGAGGCCAGCGAAAACTTGGCGGCCTTCAGGCTCGCCTCGGCCTCGCGGATTTTTTGATCAATCAATTCAATGCAGAAGTGATCGCGCAGACGCTCTTCAGCGCGGGCATTGGCCCCGTCAAACAGCGTGGTCAAAGTTCTCAACATCGTCTTCTCCAAAATTGAACAACGTTCACAAATTGGATGTAGGAGATTCGTGAACGATGTTCAAGAAGTTTTTGAACGATGTTCAGTTTTTTTGTCCGACCTGCTCCAGAAGCAAGCGGATCATGGTGCGCAACTGCTCCCCCGGCACGCCGGAAATGCGGTTTTCAAGGCCCAAAAGCGTGATGCCATGCACGCTTGAGAACAAGGTACGCGTCATCAGGTCCAGTTCGCGCGCATCAAAATCTGGGAAAATTTCGGCCAACGGCTCCGAGATGAAGCGAAACAGCCGCAACATCGCAGCACTATACCATTCCGGCACGGGTCCATCGCTGCTCATCTGTACATCAAACAACGCGCGCCACAGCTTGGGATGCTCCGCAGCAAAACCCAGATAGGCGTGCGACATGGCGATCAGGCGTTCATTCGGGGCTTTGCCCTCCGCCTCTTCAACCGCCGCGCCGACTACTGCGCCCAAGCGGATAAAGGTTCGCCCGTTTACCTCCAAGGTCAGGGCGTGCAGGTCATCGAAATGGCTGTAGATGGCCCCCACCGCGCATCCTGCCTCTTTGGCCAGATCACGTGCGCGCAGGGAGATAAGGCCCTCCGCCTCGATCTGGGCTTCGGCAAGGTCGATCAGTTTTTCCCGCAAGGCGGCTTTTCGCGCCTCTACTTTGCCAGCCATCGAAAACCCCTTTTGAACGCCGTTCAGCTCGCATAACATGGGCTGTGAAGTGGGGAAAGGCTGCGGTTTTCCACCGGTTTGATTGATTGCGCATGAAGCTTATTGTCGAAAAAAGCGCGTAATGTCAGATTGCGAAACCGAAAAAGCATACTAAATCCGCTCAATAAGAAATTTGAAACGACCAGACGAACGATACCGATCGAGCAACCGACTGAGAAAGAACACCTTTTCAAGACCTGGACCGGACCAATGCACGCACCTTCGTCCCTTCCCGAGATCACACCGAACTACCGCAAAGAGGCCGAGCGAGAGATTCGGCGCTTTACGCGTGACTGGACGAAGCGGGACAATCGACTCGCCTCGCTCAGCTATTTTGGTACGTTTGCGGCTTATGTGCTGACGCTCTGGCTGGCCGTACAGGCCTGGCCGGTCTGGTGGCTTGTCGTGCCGCTGATCATCATCAACGCCTTTGCTGGCGTGCGGCTTTACGTGATCCAGCACGATCTGGGCCACAACTCATTCTTCTCAACGAAACGGCTGAACACGCTCGCAGGCCATGCCAGCAGCATCTTCACGCTGACACCGTTCAGCGTCATGCAGTTCAATCACAACGAGCATCACAGTCATCTCGGCAATCTCGATGAGCGGGACACGACCGAGATTTTCACGATGACGCTGCGTGAGTGGACCGAGGCCGGGTTCTGGAAACGCCTGCAATACCGCCTCTATCGCAACCCGCTGTTGATGATCCCTGTTGGCGGGCTGTTTACCTATGTGCTGGCCTATCGCTGGCCCAAGAACGCCGCCCGCATCGCGCCCTTGCAGGTACTGGCACATAACGCGGGCCTGATCGCCTGGGTCGCCCTGATCTGGGCATTGGCGGGCACGCCCGGCCTGATCATCTACGCGGGCACCGTCTTCACGGCGGGCTGCATTGGCGTGTTCCTCGTCTACTTGCAGCACAATTTTGAAGATACGTGGTGGGATCGGAAGCCCGACCTCAACCCGGCCCGCGCCGCGCTGCAGGGCTCCTCTGCGCTCAACCTCGGCTGGCTGTTTGATTTCGCCGTGGCGAACATCACCTACCACGACATCCACCATTTCAACGCCAACATCCCCTCCTACCGCTTGCGTGTGTGCCATCTCGCCCTGCGCGAGAAATACGATGTGCAAACCATCGGTTGGCTGGAGGCGTTCCGCTCCTTCACGCTCAAAGTCTGGGATGAGGATCAGGAACGTCTGGTGCCCTTCCCGAAAGAGACGGCCACACAGCCCGTTGTCCCGGCGGAGTAATCACGCCCCGCCGGACATCACCGCCTTGCGCACCATGTCCCAATAGATGCTTTCAACATCCCCACGCGACAGCCGCCCGCCGTCGCGGAACCATGTTGTGACGCCCGTCAGCATCGAGATGACGGCCATCGTCGCCAGCTTCGTGTCGGGCACATCAAACACGCCTTCCGCCACGCCCGCCCGCAAAATGGCCTCCAACCGATCCTCATAATCCCGCCGCAATCCCTCGATCACGGCGAAGTTCTCGGGGCTCAGATTGCGCAGCTCCATATAGGCGATGAACACCAGATCGGGCCGGTCGAGGTGATAGGCGATGTGGTGGCGCGCAAAGTGTTCGAGTTGCACCGCCGCCCCGCCCTCCGGCGCGGACCATCCCGCCAGCAAATCCTCCAGATGGTCCCGCATCAGCTCGAACAGCAGTGTCTGCTTGTCGGGCGTGTAGAGGTACAGCGCCCCCGCCTGAACGCCCACCTCCCGCGCGATCTGGCGCATCGACACCGCCGCAAAACCATGCCGCGCAAACAGGCGCAACGCCGCGTCGCGGACCTTTGGGCCGGTCGTACCAGCATGGGAGCCTTGAGTGCGTGCCATGGCCCTCGACCCTATATGAACGCATGTTCAATTCAAGGCATCTGGACTTGCCCCTTGAGCCCGCGCTACCGTCGCGCCCATGCGTGCTGCCGCCCTCCTCCTCTGCCTGATCCCTGCCGCCTGCGGGCCCGGCATGCCCGATCTGGACCACCGCCTGACGGCAGAGTCGCAGGCATCAGACTTCCCGCAACTTGTCCCGTTGGAGCCTCTTCTGGCCAGCGCCGATGCGGAAGCCCCCGCGTGGCGGCCACCGAAGGCCTCAGCCTGGAGGCCCGCGTGGCCGACCTCCGCCGCCGTGCCAATTGGCTGCGCAATATGCCTCTGTAACGCGCCTGCGTTGCAGCCCCGCACCTGAGCCGCTAAACGATCCCAACAATTCAATTCGGCCCCGGAGTTTCCGCAATGACTGACCCCATTCGCCTTGGCATCGCCGGGCTTGGCACCGTTGGTGTTGGCGTTGTGAAGATCGTGCAGCGACAGGCGCGCCTGCTGTCTTCGCGCACGGGGCGTGAAATCACGATCTCCGCCGTCTCTGCGCGCTCCAAAGACAAGGATCGCGGTGTAAACCTCACCGACTATGCCTGGGAAGATGACCCCGTCGACCTCGCCAAACGCGACGATGTTGACCTGTTCGTGGAACTGATGGGCGGCGATGAAGGCCCTGCCAAGGACGCAACCGAAGCCGCACTCAAGGCGGGCAAGGATGTCGTCACCGCAAACAAGGCCATGCTTGCCCACCACGGTCAGGCACTGGCAGAACTGGCCGAAAGCATGGGCGCGGCCCTGCGGTATGAAGCTGCTGTGGCCGGCGGCATCCCCGTCATCAAATCGCTCACCGAAGGGCTGGCCGGCAACCGCATCGACCGCGTCATGGGCGTGATGAACGGCACCTGCAACTACATCCTGACCCGCATGGACGAAGCGGGCCTGTCCTACCAAGAGGCTTTCGATGAGGCCGATGGCCTCGGCTATCTGGAAGCTGACCCGAACCTTGATGTGGGCGGCATCGATGCGGGCCACAAACTCTCGATCCTCGCCGCCATCGCCTTTGGCACCAAGGTGGCCTTTGACGATATGCGCTTGGAAGGGATCGGAAACGTCTCCATCGACGATATCCGTCGCGCAGGCGATCTGGGCTACAAGATCAAACTGCTCGGCGTGGCGCAGATGACAGGGCGCGGCCTTGAACAGCGCATGACCCCCTGCCTCGTGCCCGCAACCTCGCCCTTGGCCAGCTCGTCGGCGGCACCAACATGGTCGTGATCGAAGGCGACGCGGTGGAACAGATCGTCCTGCGCGGCCCCGGCGCGGGCGAAGGCCCCACCGCCTCCGCCGTCATGGGCGACATCTGCGACATCGCGCGCGGCCTGCGCCTGCCCGTCTTCGGCCAGCCCGCCGACAGCCTGGTTGAGGCAACGCCCGCCAACGCCGAAAGCCCCGCCTGCTTCTATCTACGCATGGATCTGGCCGACAAACCCGGTGCGCTGGCCAAGGTCGCCACGGCGCTCGGCGAAAACGGCATCTCCATCGACCGGATGCGCCAGTATGACCATGACGGCGGCAATGCGCCGGTGCTGATCATCACGCACAAAGCCGCCCGCCCCGACCTTGACGCCGCGCTCAGCGCCCTACCCTCAACCGGTGTCGTGGTCGCCGATCCGGTGGCGCTAAGGATCGAGGATGTCTGAGCTTTGCCAATTGACCGGATCCTTGGCCCCCTTCTGATCCTGGATGACATCGCAGACGGCCAGATGCATCTGGCCGCGATCTTCGTGGCGCCGCATGGCCAAACCGTCCCTCCGCTCCGGGTTGGCGATCGGGACATCCCGTGCCAGCCCCTTCTCGGCTACGCCGCCGCGCAGTTGTTTCGGGCGCGCTTCGCGGTGCCGGTCGATGCCCCCTCCTCCTACAGCTGGGACGGCGAAACCTACGACCTCGCTTCCGACCTGACCGGCGATTTGCGCCTCGCCTATGCCTCCTGCAATGGCGAGGAACATGGCGACATGGACCGCGATGAGGATGAGCGGAACGTGATGTGGGCGCACCTCGCCGAAGAGCATCGCCGCGCCCCCTTCGCCCTGCTGCTGCACGGCGGCGATCAGGTCTATGCCGATGAGGCGACGCACGGCCACCCGCTCTCCGAGGAATGGCCTGACAAGATCCCGCGCGATCCCCTGCCCCATGACATCGACGACCTGCGCGCCCATCTGCGCGAAGGCTTTGCCGCGCGCTACATCGTCCAGCTTCAGCATCCAAGCTATGCCTGGCTCGTCGCCCGCGTGCCTGCGCTGGCGCAATGGGACGATCACGACATCTGCGATGGCTGGGGGTCTCTGCCGCGGTCCCGTACCTATTCGCCCGTAGGCCAGTGCCTGTTCGAGGTCGCCAAGGAAGCCACGCTCGCGTTCCAGCACGGCACGGTTGCAGGCGATTTGCCCGCGCGTTTCACCGACCCCGACAGCTATCACCTGGGCTGGCAGGTTGAGGCGCCGGGCCTGCGCCTGCTTGGCCCGGATCTGCGCGGTGAACGCACGCGGCGGCAAGTGATGGATGAGGGTGGCTGGCACGCGGTCGAGGCACAGGCGGCTGCCGATTTCCAGGGCCGCACGCTGGTCATGTCCTCGGTCCCGCTGCTTGGGCCGCGTCTTTCGATCCTTGAGGCACTGATGGTGGCTGTGCCGAAAATGCAAAAATACGAGGATGATCTGCGCGACCAATGGCAATCCCGCGCACATCGGGACTCGTGGCGGCGGATGCTGACGCTGATGATGCAGATGCAAGAAACGGACGGCCAGGACGTCACCATCCTGTCAGGCGAAATCCATCTTGCGACGCGGGCCGAGATGGCCGCCCGCAACGGCCAGCCCCTGCACCAACTTGTCGCCTCCGGCATCACCCATCGCCCGCCGCCCAAGGGATGGGCGCGATTTCTTGGCGCCTTGTCGCGCCTTGGCGAAAGCCCGCTGCCGGGCCACCCCATCCGCATCCGCCGCATTCCGGGCCAGGGCTTGCGCTATGTGGCCGACCGCAATGCACTGGTGCTGGAACGAAACGGCGATGATTGGCAGGCTGTTTGGCATTTCGAGACGTACGGTCCCTCGCCCGCATTGGCGATCTGAGGGGGCGCACCCTATTCATGTGTGAATAGCAGCGGCCGTTAACCGACGGGTTTCCATTCATCCATGAATGATCAACGTGATACCGCCCTGTCCCCGTTAGCGCCCCCAGCCTTGTCGCCCCCGCCCTGCCAAGTTAAGGCACTGGCAATTCAGGCACTCATCGCGCAGGGACTTCCATGGCCAAAAAGACTTCAACGACCGCACGCTTTCGCTGGGTCTTGCCCGCGTCTCCGAACACGCCGCGATTGCCAGCGCCGAGTGGATCGGACGCGGGGATGAGAAAGCCGCCGACCAGGCCGCCGTCAACGCCATGCGCGAACAGCTCAACAAGCTCGACATCAAAGGCGTGGTAGTGATCGGCGAAGGCGAACGCGACGAAGCGCCGATGCTCTATATTGGTGAGGAAGTCGGCTCCGGCACCGGCCCCGAGGTCGACATCGCGCTTGATCCGCTGGAAGGCACCACGCTGACGGCCAAAGACATGCCCAACGCTCTGACCGTCATCGCGATGGGTCCGCGCGGATCGATGCTGCACGCGCCTGATGTCTACATGGAAAAGCTGGCGATTGGCCCAGGATTTCCCGAGAACATCGTCAGCCTCGACCAAACCCCCGGCGAACGCGTCCGCCTGCTGGCCGCCGCCAAGCAATGCACAACGAAAGACATCACCGTCTGCGTCCTCGACCGCCCGCGCCACGAGGCGATGATCCAGGAACTGCGCGACACCGGCGCGGCAATCCGGCTCATCACCGACGGCGACGTAGCGGGGATCATCCACTGCGCCGAAGCCGACAAGACCGGCATCGACATGTATATGGGTCTTGGCGGCGCGCCCGAGGGCGTGCTGGCCGCCGCCGCGCTCAAATGCATGGGCGGGCAGATGTGGGGCCGTCTGACCTTCCGCAACGATGACGAAAAGGGGCGCGCCGCAAAGGCTGGCATCACCGACCTCGACCGCATCTACAGCCGCGACGACATGGTCACAGCAGACGTGATCTTTGCCGCCACCGGTGTGACCGACGGCTCAATCCTGCCGGGCATCGTGCGCGAGCCCACCCACCTGACGACCGAGACGATCCTGATGCGCTCAAAGACCGGCTCCGTCCGGCGGATGAGCTACCGCAACCCCCGGCATTGACGACAGACGCCATGGCCTCTGCTCTCATCCTGATCGACATCCAAATGGGGTTCAACGACCCCTGCTGGGGCGCACGGAATAATCCGCAGGCCGAAGCCAACGCGGGACGTCTGCTGGCCGAGTGGCGCAAATGGGCAGCCCCTGTCTGCCATGTGCGCCATATCAGCACCGAGTTCGCCAGCCCGCTGGTCTCGGAAGGCACGATCTTCAAATCCGAGGTCACGCCGCTGGACGCCGAGCCGATCTTTGAGAAGCACGTCAATTCCGCCTTCATCGGCACGGAACTGGAAGACCACCTGACCCATTCGAGCGTCGGTGATCTGGTGATTTGCGGCCTGACGACACCCCATTGCGTCTCAACCACCACGCGGATGGCGGCCAATCTGGGCTTCAACGTCCGCCTAGCCCATGATGCTTGCGCAGCGTTTGCGTCCAATGCGTCGACCGCATGGGCGCCTGAGCTGGCCGAATTGGACCCGCAAACCATCCACGACACGGCAATCAGCCATCTGCACGGCGAGTTTTGCACTGCGATGACCACCGACGCGATCCTGGCCGAGGGGCCATGAGTTATCTGGGCGTCGAAACCTCGCTGACCGGACGGCGCTGGGTTGGCCCGTCTGATGATCTTGCGCGCCATGCCGAGGCGCTGGTGCAGCGGGCTGATCTGCCCCCCGCCGTTGCCGCGATCCTTGCACAACGTGGTGTCAGCCCAGAGGAGGCGCCCGGCTTCCTTGCGCCTGCTCTACGCGATCTGCTGCCCGATCCGATGGTCCTGCGCGATATGGAACCCGCCGCCAAGCGGATCGTGGCCGCGGCGCGCGCGGGCGAGCGCATTGCGATTTTCGCGGATTACGATGTGGATGGAGGCTCCTCCGCCGCGCTGTTGATCTGGTGGTTGCGCGGTCTGAACCGCAGCGCCACGCTTTATGTGCCCGACCGCATTGATGAGGGCTATGGCCCGAATGATGAGGCGATGGCGGCGCTGGCCCGCGACCATGATCTGATCATCTGTGTGGATTGCGGAACACTCTCCCACGGGCCGATTGCGGCTGCGAAAGACGCGGATGTGATCGTGCTGGACCATCACCTGGCCAGTGCCGAGCTGCCCGAATGCGTCGCGGTCGTGAACCCGAACCGGCAGGACGAAAGCGGCGACTTGGGTCACCTTTGTGCCGCGGGCGTCGTGTTCATGGTGCTGGTGGAAGCCAATCGCCGTCTGCGCGCGGACGGCGTCAAAGGCCCAGACCTGATGGCGATGCTTGACCTTGTGGCGCTGGCAACCGTTGCGGACGTAGCCCCCTGATTGGCGTGAACCGTGCGCTGGTGCGTCAGGGCCTGAAGGTCATGGCCCGCCGCACCCGGCCGGGGCTCGTTGCATTGTCTGATGTGGGGCGGCTCGACCGTTCGCCAACTTCCTACCACCTTGGCTTTGTGCTTGGGCCCCGTGTGAATGCAGGCGGGCGGATCGGCGCGGCCGATCTTGGGGCGCGCTTGTTGTCGACGGACAATATGGGCGAGGCAGAGGAAATCGCCGCGCGGCTCGACACGCTCAACACCGATCGCCGTGAGATTGAGATGCGGGTGCGCGAGGCCGCCCTTGCCCAGGCCGAGGGTCGCGGCCTGGATGCACCGCTGATCTGGGCGGCGGAGGATGGCTGGCATCCCGGTGTGGTGGGCATTGTCGCCTCGCGCCTGAAGGATCGCACGCGCCGCCCTGCCGTCGTGATCGGATTCGATGGCGATGCCGGCAAAGGCTCGGGCCGGTCGGTGGCCGGGGTCGATCTTGGCGCGTCGATCCAGAGACTTGCGGCGGAAGGCCTGATCGAAAAGGGCGGCGGTCACAAGATGGCAGCGGGCCTGTCCCTGTCGCGCGCGCAGTTGGAACCCGCAATGGCGCGATTGTCCGAGCTTCTCGCGAAGCAGGGGCGGGCCAAGGCGGCCCGGCCGACCTGCGGCTCGATGCGACGCTGATGCCGTCGGCCGCAACGCCCGAGCTGATTGAACAGATCGAGACGGCTGGCCCCTTTGGGGCAGGTGCACCCGCGCCACGCTTTGCCCTGCCTGCCCTTCGTATCCGGCACGCGCGCCCCGTGGGCGAGACCCATTTGAAACTGACGCTTGGCGATGGCGGCCCAAAGACAATCGACGCAATTTGCTTTGATGCCGTGACCTCGGGCCTCGATGAATTGCAGGCCCATAATGGCCGACCCGCGCATGTCGCGGGCCGGGTTGAACTGAACCATTGGCAAGGTCGCACGAGTGTGCAGCTGCGGCTGGAAGATGCCGCCTGGGCGGAATGAATTTTCGCGCCAATCGCGCAAAGAATCCGCTTGAACCTGCGCTTGGCTTTTTCTAGAAGCCACTTCACTGCCAAGCGTGGCCCGTTCGTCTATCGGTTAGGACGCCAGGTTTTCAACCTGGAAAGAGGGGTTCGATCCCCTACGGGCTGCCACTTCTCCTTCGCACATCACTGGTTCCTTGATGGTCCGCGCCGGACTGTTCGTGTGCATTGTCTTTCGGCATTTCCCAATCCAGCCCATTGTTTTCAAAATCCAAAAGGTCCTTGTCGCCAATCCGCCATGGTCCAGGGCGCGGCGTTTGACTTAGTATCGCAGCAAACCCATTCCTCGGAGCCGTCATGACCGCACGCTATTTCGCCCCGACGGGCGGGCACCCTCCGCAAGAGCAGTTGCTGACCGACCGGGCGGTGTTCACAGAGGCCTATGCCGTGATCCCGCGCGGAACCATGCGGGATATCGTGACCAGCTTTCTGCCGTTTTGGTCAGAGACGCGGCTCTGGGTCCTGTCGCGCCCTCTGAGCGGATTTGCCGAAACGTTTTCGCAATACATCATGGAGGTCTCGCCCGGTGGCGGCTCGGACCGCCCGGAAACGGATGCGTCCGCCGAAGGCACGTTGTTCGTGGTCGACGGCACTAGCACGATCACCATCGACGGCGCGGCGACGGATTTGCGACCCGGTCACTACGTCTACCTGCCACCTGCAACCAACTGGTCCTTTGCCAATAACGGCAACGCACCGGTGCGGTTTCACTGGATCCGCAAGGCTTATGAGCCGGTCGACGGTCTGCCGCTTCCTGACCCGATCATCCTGCATGAGGAGGACGTGGCACCGACCCCCATGCCAGAAACGGATGGCAAATGGGCAACCACGCGGTTCGTGGACCCCAAGGATCTGCGCCACGACATGCATGTGACCATTGTGACGTTCGAGCCGGGTGCCGTTATCCCCTTTGCCGAAACACATGTGATGGAACACGGGCTTTATGTGCTGGAAGGAAAGGCCGTCTATCGGTTGAACCAGGATTGGGTTGAGGTTGAGGCCGGTGATTACATGTGGCTGCGCGCCTTCTGCCCGCAGGCCTGTTATGCTGGCGGGCCGGGGCAGTTCCGCTATCTGCTTTACAAGGACGTAAACCGGCACATGACGCTGCGGCCTGCAGCGTCCGGATTTTGAATTCCGCGAGATTGAAACGCACCGTGTTGGCGGTTGAATTCAATCCGAAGGGATTCGCGCCCAGAATTTATGGAAACTGATTTCACGGTGCGAAAAATATAACAGCCTAATTTATAAGCGCTTTTTGACCGCTAGCCGCCGCAGCCCTCCCTTTTTGCAAATATATCACTCTGTCTCGCGTCGGAATATGGTGCCGGCAACCTGAGACAAGGAGACGGCAATGAGCTTTCAGAATCCGGTTTTCATCCCCGGTCCGACCAACATGCCCGAAGAAATTCGCAAAGCGTGTGACATGGCGACGATTGACCATCGCTCGCCGCTTTTTGGCGGTATCCTGAACCCGTGCCTTGAGAACGTGCGCAAGATCCTCAAATCCGACAGCGCGCACATCTACATCTATCCCTCGACCGGCACCGGTGGCTGGGAAACGGCGCTGACCAACACACTTTCGCCCGGCGACAAGATACTGGCGGCGCGCAACGGGATGTTCTCGCATCGCTGGATCGACATGTGCCAACGCCACAACCTGGATGTCGAGATTGTCGAAACGCCCTGGGGCGAGGGCCTGCCTGCCGACCGGTATGAAGAGATCCTGACGGCGGACACAGCCCACGAGATCAAGGTGGTTCTGGCGACGCACAACGAGACGGCCACGGGCGTGAAATCCGACATCGCCGCCGTCCGCCGTGCACTCGATGCGGCGGGCCACCCCGCACTGTTGTTCGTGGATGGCGTCAGTTCCATCGGGTCGATGGACTTTCGGTTTGACGACTGGGGCGTGGACGTCGCCGTCACGGGCTCGCAAAAGGGGTTCATGCTGCCCGCAGGGCTCGCGATCCTGGGCTTCTCTGACAAGGCGATTGAGGCCGCGAACACCGCCAAGCTGCCGCGCACCTTCTTTGACATCAAGGATATGGACGCTGGCTACGCGGCGAACGCCTTTCCCTACACGCCACCGGTGGGTTTGATGAATGGCCTGAAACTGGCCACGGACATGCTGTTGGATGAGGGGCTGGAAAACGTATTTGCCCGCCACAACCGTATTGCCGAAGGCGTGCGTCTGGCCGTTGGTGCGTGGGGGCTTGAGCTTTGCGCGGCCTCCCCTGACGTCTACTCTGACACCGTCAGCGCAATCCGCACGCCCGAAGGCTTCAATGCCACCGACATCGTGACCCATGCGGCCAGTCAGTACGGCGTCGCTTTCGGCGTAGGCTTGGGGAAGTCGCTGGAAAGGTCTTCCGCATCGGCCATTTGGGCAGCCTGACCGACGTCATGACGCTGTCGGGCATCGCCACGGCCGAGATGGTCATGGCCGATCTCGGGCTCAATATCCAACTCGGCTCCGGCGTTGCAGCGGCACAGGATTTCTACCGCTCGCATCCCGCAACTTCCGCACTAGAGGCAGCCTGATATGGACGGACAAATGTATATCCCCACCTATCAAGACATGCTTGAGGCCCATGACCGCATCAAGCCGCATATCCGCCGCACACCGATCCGCACCTCGGCCTATCTGAACGAACTGACGGGCGCAGAGCTGTTCTTCAAGTGCGAGAATTTCCAGGAACCGGGTGCCTTCAAGGTGCGCGGTGCCACCAACGCGGTTTTCGGCTTGGATGAGGAGCAGGCCAAGAAGGGTGTCGCGACGCATTCCTCGGGCAACCATGCCTCCTGCCTCAGCTATGCGGCCATGCTGCGCGGTATTCCGTGCAACGTGGTGATGCCGTCAACGGCCCCGCAGGCGAAGAAAGACACGGTTCGGCGCTACGGCGGCAACATCACGGAATGTGAACCCTCGACCACCTCGCGCGAGGCGACCTTTGCCGAGGTTCAGGCCAAGACCGGTGGCGATTTCGTCCATCCCTATAACGACCCACGCGTGATCGCAGGGCAAGGCACCTGTGCGCGTGAGATGATGGAGCAAACCGACGGAGTCGATATCGCCATGGCCCCCATTGGCGGCGGTGGCATGGTGTCGGGCACCTGCCTGACGCTTTCGACGCTGGCCCCTGAAGTGCAGATCATCGCGGCCGAGCCGGAACAGGCCGATGACGCGATGCGCAGCTTCAAGGCGGGCTACATCATTGCAGATGATGCGCCCAAGACCATAGCCGACGGCCTGTTGGTCCCGTTGAAAGAGCGGACATGGCATTTCGTGTCGAACCACGTCACCGACATTCTGACCGCAAGCGAGGAAGAGATCATCGATGCGATGAAGCTGACGTGGAAACATCTGCGCATTGTGATGGAGCCGTCCTCGGCAGTGCCGTTGGCGACCATCCTCAAAAACAAGGAACGCTTCGCGGGTAAGCGCGTGGGCGTGATCATTACGGGCGGAAATGTCGACCTGGACAAACTGCCATGGACACTCTGAAGGGAGATCGGAAATGAACAAGCAAGTAAATTTCGAAGAGCTGGAAGTTGGTTTTGATGTCCCCGCCCTGCCCGGCATGGACGAGGCAGACATCCAGACGCCCTGCCTTGTGCTGGACCTCGACGCGCTGGAGCGCAACATCAAGAAGATGGGCGACTACGCCAGATCCCACGGCATGCGCCACCGGGTCCACGGCAAGATGCACAAGTCGGTTGATGTGGCGAAGCTGCAGGAACAGCTTGGCGGCGCCTGTGGTGTGTGTTGCCAGAAGGTGTCAGAGGCCGAGGTCTTTGCGCGCGGCGGCATCAAGGATGTCATGGTCTCCAACCAGGTGACGGACCCGGCCAAGATCGACCGTCTCGCCCGTATGCCCAAGTTCGGCGCGCGCGTTCTGTGCTGTGTCGATGATCCTGCTAACGTGGCGGATTTGTCGGCGGCAGCCGTGCGTCACGGCACCCAGATCGAGGCACTGGTTGAGATCGACTGTGGCGCGGGCCGGTGCGGCGTGACCACCACCGAGGCAGTCGTGGAGATCGCCAAGATGATCGACGCGGCCGAAGGGCTGAAATTTGCGGGCATCCAGGCCTATCAGGGCGCGATGCAGCACCTCGACAGCTATGAAGAGCGGATGGGCAAGACCCAGATCGCCATCGACATGGTGAAAGACGCCATTGCGGGCCTCAAGGCCGTGGGTCTGGAGTGCGATATCGTCGGCGGCGGCGGCACCGGATCCTACTATTTCGAGAGCAATTCGGGCGTGTTCAACGAGCTTCAGTGTGGGTCCTACGCGTTCATGGATGCCGATTACGGGCGCATCCTCGACAAGGACGGCAAACGCATTGACGAGGGCGAGTGGGAGAACGCGCTGTTCATCCTGACCACCGTGATGTCCCACGCAAAGGCCAACAAGGCCATCGTGGATGCGGGCCTGAAGGCGCAATCCGTGGATTCCGGCCTGCCCACGATCTACGGGCGCGATGACGTCGAGTACGTGAAGTGCTCGGACGAGCATGGCGTGGTCATGGACGAAGGCGGCGCTTTGAAGGTGAACGACAAGCTGCGCCTTGTGCCTGGCCATTGTGACCCGACTTGCAACGTGCACGATTGGTATGTTGGCGTACGCGGCGGCAAGGTGGAAACGCTCTGGCCCGTTTCGGCCCGCGGCAAGGCCTACTGAGTTCGAATTGCCTTTTGCAATCCGATCCTGTGTGGGGGCATTCTGCTCCCCACACTCCCCTGAGAATTCTACTGGCAAGATGAAAGAGCGGGCCACGGGCAGCCGTCGCCCCGGAGACCGTTATGCTGATCGTTCCCGAGCGCGAAATCGCCAACCTGATGACCCGAGAGGCTGCGTTTGACGCGGTCGAAAAGGTCTTCGCCGCCATGGCGGCGGGCGATGCCTATAATTTCCCCGTCGTGCGTGAGGCGATTGGCCATGAAGACGCTCTGTACGGGTTCAAGGGCGGGTTTGACCGCGCCGGCCTGACCCTGGGTCTGAAGGCCGGTGGGTACTGGCCCAACAACCTCGACAAACGCAACCTAATCAACCACCAGTCCACCGTGTTTCTGTTCGACCCCGATACCGGCAAGGCAAAGGCCATGGTGGGCGGCAACCTGTTGACGGCCTTGCGGACGGCGGCGGCGTCTTCGGTGTCGATCAAGCATCTGGCGCGCGCAGACGCCAAGGTGATCGGCATGATCGGGGCAGGGCATCAAGCCACCTTCCAGTTGCGCGCCGCATTGGAACAGCGATCGTTCGAGAAGGTGATCGGCTGGAATTACCACCCCGAAATGCTGCCGAATATCGAGAAGGTAGCGGCTGAGGCAGGCTTGCCGTTTGAGGCCGTGGATTTGCCGGGTATGGCTGAGGCCGATGTCATTATCTCAATCACCTCTGCCTTTGCACCGTCCTTGATGTCCGATCATGTCAGCCCCGGCACCCACATCGCCTGCATGGGCACCGACACCAAGGGCAAGCAGGAGGTTGAGGCGGCGCTGCTGGCTCGCGCGACCGTGTTTACGGATGAAGTGGCGCAGTCCATCTCCATCGGGGAAGCGCAACACGCGGTGGCCGAAGGTCTAATTGCCGAGGCTGACGTGCATCAGGTGGGCGCAGTCATCAACGGCGCGCATCCGGGGCGGTCTTCGGCAGAAGAGATCACGCTTTTCGACGGAACCGGGGTTGGCCTGCAAGACCTGGCCGTGGCCGCCGCCGTCGTCGATCTGGCTGTTGAGCAGGGCGTTGCAATCGAGGTCGATTTCTAACCGCCTCTCTGACCAGTCTTTGACCCAATAAAAAGGGGCGCGGCATGAGGACATGGCGCGCCCTTTCATTTGTAAATACGACCCTTAGCTGTCTTTGCCAGGCAAGCTGCCCGAGCCATGGCCCGCAAGCCCGCCCGAGACTTCCTCGGTCGCCTCACCGGACAGTTCTTCCGGCAGAACCAGGTTCAGTACAATCGCGATGAACGCAGCCGGCAGAAGGCCCGAGACCATCAGCACCCGGATCGAGTCCGGCAGATATTGCACAGCGCCGGGCTCTAGCTGCAGGCCGAGACCCACCGACAAAGCGACCGCAAAGATCACCATGTTGCGGCGGTTCCAGTTCACGTCCGACAGCATGGAGATACCTGCGGCCACGACCATGCCGAACATGACGATTACGCCGCCGCCCAGAACCTCAATCGGGATCGTGCGGATCAGGCCGCCCACTTTGGGGATCAGGCCACAGATGATCAGGAAGATCGCCCCGCAGGTCACGACATGGCGGCTCATCACGCTGGTCATCGCGATCAGGCCCACGTTCTGGGAGAACGAAGTGTTGGGGAAGCCACCGAAGAAGCCGGCAATCGCGGTACCGAAACCGTCAGCGAACGTCGCGCCGCGGATTTCCTCATCGGTTGCTTCACGACCGGCCCCGCCCTTGGTGATGCCCGAGACGTCACCCACAGTTTCAACGGCAGAGACGAAGGACATCAGGCAGAAGCCCAGGATCGCTGCGACCGAGAATTCGAACCCATAGGCGAATGGACGTGGCAGCGCGAACGCAGCGGCCCGATCCCAGGAGGTCGCAATCGCCTCAAACGACAGCATGTCGGTGAAGAACAGGCAGTAGAAGTAGCCGACCATCAGGCCGATCAGCACGGCAGAGATCGAAAGCATGCCGCGGGCGAAGAATTTCAGCGCCAGCGTCACGAAGACCACGATCAGCGCGACGATCCAATTGCCAAGCGAGCCATATTCCTCGGTCCCGATGGCCGGCACGCCGCCGGCGGCGTACTGGATGCCGACTTTCACAAGCGCCAAACCGATCATCGTCACGATAAGTCCCGTGACCAGCGGCGGAATCGCAAAGCGGATCTTGCCGATGAAGAGGCCCAGGAAGCCGTGGAAGATGCCGCCGACGATCACACCGGTGAACAAAGCCGCCAGTGCATCAACGCCCTGCCCCGCCACCAGCGGGATCATGATCGGCAGGAAGGCAAAAGACGTGCCCTGCACGATGGGCAGTTTCGCCCCAATCGGGCCGATGGAGACGGTCTGCAGCAGCGTCGCCAAGCCAGCAAACAGCATCGACATCTGGATGAGGTACAGAAGCTGCGGGAAATCGGGGCTGTTCGACCCAAACCCAAAGCCTGCCGCACCGGCCACAATGATCGCGGGTGTAACGTTCGACACGAACATGGCCAGCACGTGCTGGATGCCCAATGGGATCGCCTTGTAAAGCGGCGGTGTATAATTTGGATCGCGGAGCTGCTCCGGCGTTCCGATGGATGTATCGGCCATTCTTTGTCCCTCCCAAGAAAGCCCTAGACCAGCCCCGCGCTGATGCATTTTTGTCCCGGCTCGACAAGATACGGGGTGTCGAACCGGTGTTCTTCCAGGTTCGGCGTGGTGCCGATCCTGTCGATGACCGCAAAAAGACCCGGCGCGTGAAGGGGTGTGAGAACCCCGTGCCAGGTGTTGCGGTGAAAGTTGATGCCCTGCCCCGATGCTGCCACGAAGGCGCGCGGGTTCGCGGGCGTGCCGTTATAGTCTTCGGCCACGAAGACCAAGAATGGATGCGCGCTCATGCAGATGAAGGCTTGGGAGCCTTCGGGGTGACGCTCCACGAGACCCACCTTTATGGGCCAGGTCACGATCTCACTTTGGAAGACGCTGATCCCGGCGCGTCCGTCCGGGCCGAAATCGAGCTGCGCGCGATCATGGAAGCGCCCGCACAGGCCTTGATTGATGATCTTGTCGGCTGTTCCTGTCGCCTCCAATACATCCCCGAACGCACAAAACGCATCGGATGTCAGGGGCATGGCGGTCAGGCGCTGGGTCATTGCCCCAGTTTCTCCTGCAAACGCAGCTCAGCAATTCGTTCGACTTGCTTGCAGGCCTCGGCAAATTCGGTGCCGCGATCATTGGCGATCCGGTTCTGGAATGCTTCAAGAATGGACGCCTTGGTGTTGTCCTTGACCGCGATGATGAACGGAAAGCCGTGCCGTTCGACATAGTCAGCGTTAAGGCGCTGGAACGTCGCGCGTTCATCATCGGTCAGAAGGTCAAGGCCCGCGCCTGCCTGCTCGGCGGTCGATTCAGCGGTCAGCTTGCCGGCGGCCGCCAGCTTGCCCGCCAGATCGGGATGCGCCGTCAGCACACCCAAACGTTGCTCTTCAGTTGCACTGCGGAACACACGCGCCAACGCGTTGTGCACGCCCGCTGCACTGTCGTGCATCGGACCCAGTTCAAGGCCATGGGCGCCTTCGGCAATCCACGGCGAGTGCTCGAATATCCCGCCAAATTCGGCGACGAATGTGTCGAGGTCCATCTGCGAGGGGCGAAGCCCATGATCAACTGGATGTTCCTTCATCCAGTGATCGGCAATCTGTTCGCGGGTGGCGAACCAGACGCCGTCACGGCTTTGCATATAAGTCAGCGCGCGTTGCAGCGCGGCGGCCCGACTGGGGCGACCGATCAGGCGACAATGCAGGCCGATGGATAACATCTTGGGCGCACCTGCCTCCCCTTCGGCATAAAGCACATCGAAGGCATCACGCAGCATCTGCTCAAAATCGGCGCCAGTCGTGAATCCCGCCTGGATGGAGAACCGCATATCATTGCAATCCATCGTGTAGGGCACGATCAGCTGATCCTTGCCCCCGGCTTTCACCCAATAGGGCAAATCATCGGCGTAGCTGTCGGCGATATAGGCCAGATCGCCTTCTTCCGCGGCCAGATCGACGGTATTCATCGAACAGCGGCCCGTATACCAGCCGCGTGGTGGCGCGCCGGTGACGTCTGTGTGCAGACGGATGGCCTCGCGGATCTGCGCGCGTTCTTCATCGGCGGACATATCCTTATGCTCCACCCATTTCAGGCCGTGGCTGGCGATCTCCCACCCTGACGCCTTCATGGCGGCAACCTGTTCTGGTGCGCGGGCGAGCGCGGTGGCCACGCCGTAGACTGTGACCGGCACATCACCCAGAATGCGATGCACCCGCCAGAACCCGGCGCGCGCGCCGTATTCGTAGATCGACTCCATGTTCCAATGCCGTTGACCGGGCGAGGGCTGCGCACCGGTGATCTCGGACAAAAATGCCTCGGACGCGGCATCGCCATGCAGAATGCAGTTCTCGCCGCCTTCTTCGTAGTTCAGGACGAACTGAACCGCGATCTTCGCCCCATTCGGCCAATTCGCAGCCGGAGGCGTTGCGCCGTATCCTGACATATCACGGGGGTAACGGTTCAAGGCGGTTTCCTTCCAGAGTTAATGATTAATAGATCAAGGCAATGGATTTGTTTTTCAAAAAATTCTTTATACAGCCTTCTGTCCATCGTCCTTTGCGACCATCCCATCACCACGGCTATAGACGTACAACCAATGAAAGGAGCCTGCGATGACTGGCTATCTGACAACCCATGTCCTTGATACCGCACGCGGCTGCCCGGCTGAGGGCCTGCAAATCGACCTCTACCGGATCGAAGGTGAAGCGCGCACGCTCCTCAAGACGTTGAAAACCAACGATGATGGCCGCACCGGTGAGCAGATCTTGCCCGCGTCCGATTTCCAGATTGGCGAGTATGAGCTGGTCTTTCACGCCGGTGCGTATCTCGATGCCTCCGGCACACCGCCGGAAACTCCACGCTTCCTAGACGTCATTCCAATCCGCTTCGGGATGTCGGAAGCCGCACACTATCACGTGCCGCTCCTGCTTTCGCCGTTCAGTTATTCGACATATCGCGGGAGTTGAGCCGCCCGCTCGGCCGCCTGAATGGTTGCACTGACACGGTCTATCACGAACTCCATGAACAGGCGCGTCTTGGGGTCTTGCATGCGGCGGTGGGTGAACAGGCAGGCCATCTGGATCGGCTCCGGCGGCGTTTGCCGCGCGACCGCGATCAGACGCTTTGCCTTCAGGTGATCGGCCACTTCGAAGACGGGCTTCATCGCAATCCCATGCCCGCCAAGCGCCCAGTCTGTCAGCACATCGCCATCGTCTGACTCGTAGCGCCCGTCGACACGAAACCGCTTTGCGCCGGTCGGTGTCATCAATCGCCATTGGAATTCTGACGCGCCCGGGAACCGCAGGTTCAGGCATTCGTGCTTGCCCCCAAAAGGTCATCCCCGGATGTCGGATGACCATGGGTCGCAATGTAATCGGGCGACGCGCACAGCACACGCTCCACATCCGCGATCTTGCGGATGCGAAGGTTGCTGTCCTCGGGTTGGCCCAGAAAAAAGCCAGATCCAGACCTTCGGTCGTCAGATCAACTTTCCGGTCCGTCAGCCTTAGACGCAACCTGACTTCGGGATATGCTTTCAGGAATTCCGGCACCAACGGTGCGATCAGGCGGCGCCCTACCCCAAGCGGAGCAGCGACATAAAGCGAACCTTTGGGGTTTTCGGTTATATTGACGACCTGCGCCTCGGCGTTTTCCACCGACTCCAGCACCTCTTTCGCGCCATTGTAGAACGCCTTGCCCTGTTCGGTCGGCGTCAAGCTGCGCGTTGTCCGCTGAAACAACCGGACGCTCAGATGCTCCTCCAACTGCGAAATCCGCGAGGACGTCACCGCGGGCGAAATCCGTAGGTCACGGCCTGCAGCGGACATGCTGCCAAGCTCATACACACGGACGAAGGTGCGGATATTGTCGAGGTAAGACATTATTCTGCTTTTTTGATGCTGCTTGGCTTTTGCCCAGGATACCGGAAAAGTGCACATTCGCCTAGTCTGTCCAGACGTTCGACCATAGAGAGGAAGAGCATGTTCGATTTGCTCGTAATCTGGGATTGGATCGCCTTTTCGGTCCGGTGGCTTCACGTCGTCACGGCGATGGCGTGGATCGGCGCCTCGTTCTATTTCATAGCACTCGATCTGATGCTGAAGCCCAATGAGGCCCTGCCCGAAGGCGCCCATGGCGAAGAATGGGAAGTGCACGGCGGAGGCTTTTACCACACCGTCAAATACATGGTCGCACCGGCCCGGATGCCAGAGCATCTGACCTGGCACAAATGGCAAAGTTACGCGACCTGGCTGTCGGGGGCCGCCCTGCTGATGATCATCTATTGGGTCAGCGGCGAGTTGTATTTGCTGGACCCGACAAGGGCAGACCTGACGCTGTTTCAGGGCATCCTGATTTCAGGCGCATCGCTGACCGTCGGCTGGCTGCTCTATGATCAGATGTGCAAATCAAAGCTGGCCGACCATCCAACGATTCTGATGCTCCTGCTATTCGTGATCCTCGTCGTGATGTCGTGGGGCTATCATCAGGTGTTCACTGGTCGCGCGGCCCTGCTGCATCTGGGTGCGTTCACGGCCACCATCATGACAGCCAACGTCTTCTTCCAGATCATGCCAAACCAGCGCATCGTCGTGGATGACCTGAAGGCGGGCCGCACACCCGACGCCAAGTATGGCAAGATTGCTAAGGTCCGGTCGACCCACAACAACTACCTGACGCTTCCGGTTGTCTTCCTGATGCTGTCCAACCACTACCCGCTGGCCTTTGCCACCGAGTATTCGTGGATCATCGCCTCGCTGATCTTTCTGACCGGCGTGACCATCCGGCACTATTTCAACACGATGCATGCCACAGGCAAAGGCCCGCACTGGACTTGGGGTGTGACCGTACTGCTGATGATTGCAATTGCCTGGCTCTCGACGGCCACAGACACCGAGACATGGGAGGAGGCCAATGCCCGCACCCTCACCCCTTATGAGGAGCGCTTCACCGCGTCCAACCACTTTGCCGACGCCGCCAGCATCGTGATGGGCAATTGCTCCATGTGCCATGCACGCGACCCGGTTTGGCCGGGCCTGCTATGGGCCCCGCGTGGCGTCTATCTGGAAACGGATGGCGACATCGCGCGGCATGCAGAGCAGATCTACTATCACGCTGGCCTCAGCCATGCGATGCCGCCGCCCAATGCAATTTCCACCATGGATGCTGAAAGCCGCGCGACGCTGGTGGCGTGGTACCGGGATGTGACGCAAACCTCCAACTGACGCCGCGCGATTGGAACGCCTTTCCGCGCTGTGTCGACAGCTTTCCTTGCATACCGAGCCACGTCTTATATCACCGGGGTATCGACCGTCTCGCGCGACGGCAGGCATCACAACGGAGCGGACCGGTGAAGCAGATCGACCTGAACTCGGACCTTGGCGAAGGCTTTGGCTCTTGGCCCATGGGCGATGACGCGGCGATGCTTTCGATCGTCACAAGCGCCAACATCGCGTGCGGCGGCCATGCTAGCGACCCGGAAACGATGTTCAAAACCCTCGTCGCAGCCCAAGCCAACGGCGTCAGCGTTGGCGCGCATCCCGGCTACACTGATCGTGAAGGCTTTGGACGCCGGGTTATTCCAATGGAGCCGGACGAGATCGGGCGCATGATCACGGCGCAGGTCGGCGCGCTTCAGGCGATGGCCAGACTGGCGGGAACGTCGGTGTCCTACATCAAACCCCACGGGGCCTTGGCGAACCTTGCCGCGCGCGACGATGCGGTCGCCCGCGCCGTTGTTGCGGCGACCAAAACCGCGTTTCCCGATCTTGCGCTTCTGGCAATTTCAGGCACCCGGGTCGAGGTTCAGGCGAAAGCGGCAGGCGTGCGCGTGTTCTCCGAGATCTTCGCGGATCGGGGCTATCTCGCCTCCGGCCAATTGGTCCCGCGCGGTCAATCGGGTGCCATGATCGAAGATGCCGAGGAGGCCGCAAACCGCCTGCTGAAAATGCTGGACACCGGCCTGATGCCCGTGATCGACGGCGACCCGATCCCGTTGGACGCACACTCGATCTGTGTGCACGGCGACAGCCCCCATGCCGTGGGCATGGCACAGGCGATCCGGTCAAAGCTGGAGGATGCGGGGATCACAATCGCAGGGTTCCTGTCCGCGTCATGATCGCTCCTGTCTTCAAACCTGTGGGGGACAGCGCCCTTCTTGTCGAATTCGGCCCGCGGGAAGATGATGTCCTGAATCAATTGGTCATCACGCTCGACCACGCCATCGCCCGAGCGGAGATCCAAGGTGTGCGCGAGACGGTCCCGGCCCTTGTGAACCTGCTTGTCGTGTTTGATCCGGTTGTGGTGGACCACGGCGCGATCAAAGCCGCCGTTCAGGCGCTGCTTCCGCTGCCCGAAGCCACAGGTAGTCAAACCACACACCATGACGTTCCGGTCTGTTTCGACACAGAGTTGACACCCGACCTGCGTCACGTCGCAACGGCCTGCAAAAGATCGGTCGATGACGTGGTCGCGGAGCTTGTTGCCGTGAACCTGAAGGTCGCGATGTATGGCTTCGCGCCCGGCTATGCCTATCTGACCGGCGTGCCGAAAGCCCTTCACGTTCCCCGCAAGAAGACCCCGAAACCGGATGTTCCCAAAGGCAGCATCTTGATGGCAGGGCCACAAAGCATTGTCACATCGCTGACCATGCCAACCGGTTGGTCGATCATCGGCCGCTCCCCGTTCGAGGTGATGCAAACGACGGGTGAGACGAGCTTCCGCTTCAATGTCGGCGATACGGTCCGTTACACGCCGGTCGGGCGGACGGCCTTGCCATCGCATTTGCAGACCCCATGACGACCGCGCGCCTCAAAGTGATCAGCGCGGGCCCGCTTGTGTCGTACCAGGACGCGGGCCGTCCGGGTCTGATGCGCTACGGTGTACCGGCCTCCGGCCCGATGGATCGCTTCGCCCACGCGGCGGCGAATACCATGCTTGGCAATCTGCCCGACCCGGCCTGCATCGAAATTTCCCTGGGCGGTCTGGTACTGGAATGCGTCGAAGGCGAGGTTTCGGTCGCCATCGCGGGCGGGTCGTTTCGTACCGGGTTGGACGGAGTGATCAGCGAAGGATGGGCGGTCCACACCCTCGCGCCGGGCACACGGCTCAGCGTCAGTGGCGGGGCGTGGGGCAGTTGGTGTTACCTCGCATTTGCTGGCGAAATAGCGGCCCCGACATGGTTATCCTCCAAGGCGACCCATACCCTGTCGGGATTGGGCGGCGGCACAATACGCACCGGCGACATCATCACGATCACTGATGCCACCACGCGCCCGGGCCGGGTGGGGACCTACGATGTGCCGGAGGTCGCACGGCCGCTGCCTATCGGGCGCCTCGTCATCGGCCCGCAAGACCATCTGTTTGCGCACGGCGCCACCGACACCCTTTGCAGCCCCTATCGGGTCACGGATGCCTATAACCGGATGGGCATGCGCCTGGACGGACCTGCGCTGCGGCTTGGCAACGCGCTGTCGATTCCGTCTGAACCCATTGTGCGCGGGTCCATACAGGTGGCCGGTGACGGTGTTCCAACCCTTTTGCTGGCGGACCATCAGACCACCGGCGGCTATCCCAAGATCGCCACGTTAATCGGCGCCGACACGGATCGGATCGCGCAGGCCAGATCAGGCGACCAGCTGAATTTCAAGGCTGTTGAAGTCGAAGAGGCAATCACCATCGCCAGCGACGCTTCCCATGCGCGCGCCCATGCACTGGAAGCCCTCGCCGCGCCGCGTCTTTCACTGGAACAACGCTTGCAGCAGGCCAATCTGATCAGCGGGGCCGTTGCCGAGGATTAGAGATCGCGCGCAATCGGTTTGAACGCTCAGATGTCCAGAAAGATGGTCTCTTGCGGCCCTTGCAGATGGATGTCGAAGCGATACGCGCCGTCCCCCTCGGTTTTTGCAACCAAGGTTGGAACCCGGCCTTTATCTGCGATTTGGGTCAATAGCGGGTCGGTCGCATTCGCATCGGCCTCATCATCGAAGTAAAGGCGCGTCTGCAATCCAACGTTGATCCCGCGCGCAACGATCCAAACGCTGATATGGGGGGCCTGCAGCCGCCCGTCGGGGAACGGAACGCAACCCGGCTTGATCGTGTCGAACACGAATTCACCCGTTTCCATATTGCATGCCGATCGTCCCCAACCGGTGAAATTCGGATCTGCCTGCCCCCGTGTCTCGTTTGCGGAATTGAACAGGCCTGCCGCATCGGCCTGCCAAATCTCAACCATTGCATCCTTCAGCGCCGCAGCGTCGCCATCGTAAACGGTGCCTTTGAGGGTAATCTCCTGCCCCTGAACCGGGCCGGTTTTCATTACCGCCCCCAGATCGCTGCCGTACATCGCCAGCCCCGCAAAATTGGGGGTGCAGCCGATGTGCACATACGGTCCCGCCGTCTGGCTGGGGCTTTCCTTGAGCGTACCGGAACGATTCATCACAACCCCTCCGAACGGTTCTCAAAATAGGTTTGCCTGCGCCCGCGCAGGACCATGTCGAAGCGGTACGCCCGTGCGTCCATGGGAACTGTGCGGTCCATGTCGAGCGGGGCGGTCAAAGCGTCCACTGCGGCTTGGCTTTTCAGCGCGCCGACAATCGCGCAAAGCGGGATCAAAGGATCCCCCTCAAAATACATCTGTGTGATCAACCGTTGCGCAAACCCATGGCCAAACAGCGAAAAATGGATATGGGCGGGCCGCCACGTGTTCGGGCCGTTGGGCCAGGGATAAGGCCCAGGCATGACGGTGCGAAATTCGTAAGACCCATCTTCAGCGGTAATCGTGCGCCCGCACCCGCCAAAGTTCGGATCAAGCGGCGCGATATACCCCTCGTTCTTGTGACGGTACCGACCGCCCGCATTGGCCTGCCAGCACTCCACCAATGCATTCGGCACCGGTCGGCCGGTTTCATCCAGAACGCGCCCATGCACGATGATACGCGGGCCAATCGCACTTTCGCCGGGCTGTGCGAAATTCAGGATCAGGTCATTGTCCAGCGGCCCCAGAATGCCGTCTGGAAAGACCGGCGAGGTTTCTTCGCCAAGGCTCGACGGAAAGGAGATCAGTGGGGCCTGCGGGCTACGCGCGACGCTGGTCTTGTAGGGCGGTGTCAGCGCATCGGGCTGCCACGCGCGGTCGCGCGGAAGGTAACCGCCCTCGGGTAGGTCGCTGGCCATTCGGGGTCTCCCTCATGTCTCCCATACACCGAGACAATCGAACCCAGATCACGGTGTCGCGCAAGGGTGGCGGGCTCACTCAGCCCATCGTTTGAGCATGTGGTGCAAATCAACCCGCGCCCCAAGGCGCGTTGCCAGAAGGTAAAGGCCACCAATTTTTCTCTGTAAAAACAGGGTGTCGGCGGGTGGAATGTGCCAAAGCTCACGATCTTGACCGATGGCCTGGCCTTTTTGGCGCAACTCGTTGGCCAGATCCGTTACACCGAAATCAAAGGGCTCGGCGCGGCGCATTGCCGAAAACCCAAGCTCTGCCATATCGAGGATGGCATCGCGTTGAGGCACGCTCAGCCCTGGCTTCACAAAGCCAATGCCTTCAAGCGCGGCAAGAACATCGCTCCGCTGTCCGCCCCACCCCGCTTTCAGCAAGGTCAGATGCACCTCGGCCAGGTCATCAGGAATGTCGCGGGTCGCCCCAAAATCCAGCAAGACAATCTGCCCCGTCGATGCGCGCCAGCGGTAATTGGCGAAATTTGGGTCGGTTTGCATGACGCGCAGGTCAAACAACTCCCGCAAGCACAACTCGATCAACGCGGCCATGGCAGTGTCACGATCCGCAGGGTTTGCCTCCGCCAGGGTTTCGATGGGGGCGGCGTCCTCAAAGGACATGGCCAGCGCGACATCGGTGGACAGATCTTCGCGGAAGGTCGGCACGGCGAAGCGCGCATCGTCGGCCAAGAGCGCGCCAAATTGCGCGAGGTAGCGGCCCTCACGTGCATAGTCGGCCTCCTCGTGCAGTTGTTTTCGCGCCTCTGTGATCAGTGGGGCAAGGTCGAGTTCCTTGGGCCACATCCCGGACCATCGGATCAGGCTCGCCGCATTGTCGAGGTCGCTATCGATGGCATCTTTCACACCCGGATATTGCAGCTTGAGCGCCAGCCGCATGCCGTCTTGCGCAACGGCGCGGTGCACCTGCCCGATGGAGGCGGCGGCGAGCGGAGCGGCGGAGAAGCTTTTGAAATATTGCCTGAAATGCGTGCCATAGGCGGCCTCCAGAACAGTTTTCAATTGCTTGGGCGTCATCGCGTCGCCTTCGGCGCGCAGGCGCGCGAGAATGCCCGCCAGCTCCGGGGGAAGAACGTCTCCGGTCTCCATCGAAAGAAGCTGGCCAAGCTTCATGGCCGCGCCGCGCATTTCCGATAGGCGATCCGTGATGCGGGTGAGGTTTCTGGGCGTCATCAGCGCCGACGCCATGTCCGGGCGCGTCCCGGTCACTGCGGCGCGGGCGCGCGCCACAGCGGCTTGTCCTGCAAGCCCTGTGGCGAGGCCACCCATCCGTGCAAACCGCGCAACGCGTCCGGTGGGGACGGCCCGCGGGCGCAGCCCCTGGCTGTTTGCGGTGTCAGACATGCGCTTGCCGTTCTTTGGATCAACTCCGTTGGAAGTGCACCTAGCGCGTCACCGGGGGACGAACAGGTCTGCGATAAGCGATGTCTGAACGCGGTGCGGGCCAATCGCCACGTATTATCTCACCTGTCGTCCAAAGGCGCGACGGCGTTCTCTGCATTGGGCTTGAAGATGCTGTGCCGCCCGCGTCCATTGCGTTTAGCCTCATAAAGGGCCTCATCGACATCGTTCATCAATTGCTCGACCGAGGGCCGCTTTGCGTAGGCAGAGGTCGATGCAATTCCGATGCTGGCCGAAATCTGGACCGTGAACTCACCGAGATTGATCGGTTCTTCGATACGCGCGATCAGGCGTTTGGCGATGCGGGACACGATCGCGTCGCTTTGCGCCGGACGCAGCGCGATCAAGAATTCGTCGCCCCCGATCCGCGCGGGAAAGTCATTGCGCCGCAGCTCGTAGTCCAGAATGCGGCCGATCTCCACCAGGACGGCGTCGCCTGCCGCGTGCCCGTGCGTGTCGTTGACCTGTTTGAACAGGTCCAGATCGAGATGCATCAAAGTGAAGCTCTGGCCCCGACACGACATCAAATGCTCAAGTTCGTCGTCCATTGCGCGGCGGTTCGACAGGCCCGTCAAAACATCAGTCCGCGCCTGTTCGTGCGCGACCGCATTGGCATCTTGCAGCCGTTTGGTCAGATGCTCGGACAACCGTGTGGTCGAGGCCTTGGCCTCGTTCAGATACAGCAATTCGATGGTCTGATCGGTCGCAGCGAAATCTGAGAGCGTCAGCGAAAAGTCCGCGACCGCGCGGGCAAAGGACAATCCGAAAGACAGGTTCAAAACCGCGCCGCCTTCATCGGGCAGCGGAAGGATCACGCCCCGAAACGGCAAATGCTCGGCCTGTTGCAAACACAAGCTCAACCGTTGGTCGGCATTTTGCATCAACGCATCAAAGGTCTTTATCCCGCTGGGGCGGCGGATGGAGAATACTTCCATCATGGGGCGGCCAACGACCTCTTGCTGGCCCGCCATCTTCGCAAATGTCGGCCCGGTTTGCGTGATTGCACCGCCTGTGTCGACCACAACGTGCATCGGCAGCAATGCGTCCATGACAGGCTTCGGCATCAAAATGCCCGGTTGAGGCTTTGGCACTTGAATGTTCATGCAGGCATCTCCCCCAAAACGAAGGCATTGCCTTCGGAATGAGCCATGTCGAACACGTCGATCCGGATGCATTCCCTTGCACCGTCGAAGCCATCCAGGCTTAGCGTGGCCAATGCACCATAATCGTCCGCCATCGCCCGAAGCGCGCCCAACAGGATCGGCCCGACCCCGGGCAGCGCCCATTCCGCCTTGATGCGAAACGAGGCTTCGGCGCCTTGTGTGACTTCGATTTCCGGCATCTCGATGTCCGGCATCGCCATGCGCCCACGATCGGCCAATTCATCCAGCGACAGGATGAATTCCGACAGGGTTGATCCACCAAACCGCAACAGGCGCTTTAACGGCGCATAGGGTTCATGTGTGATCAGGAAGGTGCCAAGGTCTTCGAGCAACGCATTGGGATGTTTGTGCAGCACATCGGTCGCCGCCTTGAAGCAATCCAGGGTCACCTTGTCTTCATAGCGCAGCATTGCTTCGAAATCGGGGAATCTGAGCTGCGCGACACTGCGCACTTCATCCCATGTATCGCGCCCATAGGTATCCACCAAAAACCCCTGGAACGCGCGGTTGATCATGCCATGCATCGGGCGGGTTGCCTCTTGTTGGTACCACTGCTCCACGGGATGCTAGTGGCCAGAGGTAAAGAAACCCTTTGCAGCGGCAACAATCAGAAATCTGTTGGTGCCCCGCCCTCGGACTTGCGGCGGGCCACAAAATCCGCCAGCTCCTCGCGGATCGCGATATCCATCGGCGGTGCCTCGAACTCTCCGAGGATGTCCTTGTAGGTCTTGTGCGCCCGCTCCGCCGTCCAGACCGCGCCATCCAACCGCCACGCCTCAAAATTCCGCCAATCCGACAGGAACGGGCCGTAAAACGCCTCCTGATAGCGGTCCTGCGTGTGCTGACAGCCAAAGTAATGCCCGCCTGGGCCAACCTCGCGGATGGCATCAAAGGCGATGTCCTCTTCCTCAGTGCCCAGAAGCATCGGCTCGAAATAGCGCTGAATTTGTTGCAGCAACTCGCAATCCATCACGAACTTTTCGGGGCTGGCGATCAACCCACCCTCCAGCCATCCGGCGGCGTGGTAGACCATGTTGGCCCCCGATTGCACCGCGGACCAAAGCGAATTCGCGGTCTCCCACATCGCCTGCCCGTCTGGCACATTGGCCGCGCAAACCCCGCTTGCGCGCATCGGCAGCTTGTAGAACCGCGCCATCTGGCCCGTCATCTGCGTCGCGCGCATATATTCCGGTGTCCCGAACGCAGGCGCGCCCGATTTCATGTCGACGTTCGAGGTGAACGTTCCAATCGCCACCGGGCAACCGGGTGCAATCCACTGCAACAGCGCAATCGCGGCCAACCCCTCGGCAATACTCAGCGCCACAGCCCCGGACAGTGTCACCGGCGCCATCGCACCCGCCAGCGTGAAGGGCGTCACAACCACCGGCTGCCCGCGCCGCGCCAACCGCATCGCGCCGTCCAGCATCGGGAAATCGTGCTTCAGCGGGCTGACGGAGTTGATATTGGTGTACATGCGCGGCGTGGCGTCGAACTCCTCATGCGTCAGGCCACCGGCAATGCGCACCATCTCCATCACATCGTCGACGCGCTCGGCCCCCAGCGAATAGGCATGGGCCACCTTGTCAGTCAGCGTCAGCTTCTCAAAAAGGCAATCGAGGTGGCGGACCGAGGCATGCACATCAATCGGTTCAACCGGATAACCCCCCGCGAAATGGATGCAGTTGAAATACTGCGTCAGCTTGATGAACTCGACATAGCTTTCCATGTCGCCCGGGCGTTTGCCGCGTTCCATATCCCATGCATTGGGCGGGCTGGAGACATTGCCGAACACCATATGCTTGCCGCCCATGGTCAGGGTCCGGTCCGGATTTCGCGGGGTGATCGTGAAAGTCTCAGGTGCCTTGGCGACCATTTCTTCTACAAAATCGCGCTCAAAGAAAACCGTCTGCCCTTCAACCTTGCAGCCGGCCTCTTTCAGATGGCCAATCGCCTCATCGTTCAGGAATTCGATCCCAAGCTCCGACAGGATGCGCATGGCGCCATTGTGGATCGCACGGACGCCGTCTTCATCCAGCGGCTCCGTGGGGCGGTCATTGTTGACCGGCACGCGCCACGGCGTCTGATCAATGACATGGGCCGCCGCACGGGCAACCCCTGCGGCGCGGCCTCCGGCTCTGCGACGTCGGGGGGAAGGTGAGGCTTCGTTCATGGGGACACGCTGACTTTCGGTCTGTTCAACCGTATCATCCCCAACCAACGAGGCCCTGTATGGACGGAATGCGACGGCTGCGCGTCGTATTTAGCCCGGCCTGCTGTCCAGCCAGTCCGCCAAGGCGCCAATGTTCGGCAACACCACATCGGAATGTGGGGCCAGATCAGCCGCAGTCGCGACGCCTGTCAGAACGGCCACCCGCGTAAAGCCCGCCGCTTTCGCCGCGTGCATGTCGTGCGTGCTGTCGCCCACCATGACCAAGGTGCCGGGGTGCAGATCCATGGCCTCGGCAAAGCCCAGTAGCATCCCTGGCTCTGGCTTTGCGCCAAATCCGCTGTCGGATCCTGCCACGAAATCGAACACATCCAAAGCGCCGACACTGGCGATATTGGCCTTCGCGGCATCTTCGGTGTCGTTGGTGGCCACCCCAAGGCGCAAGCCACGGCCTTTCAACCCTGCAAGTGTTGGCTTGAGCGGGACCGCCTCAACCTGCCGGGCGCGGGCCGTTTCATCCTTGAGATGGGTGAACAGGGCCGACGGCTCCCATTCCGGCAGTTCAGCGGCCAGCGCATCAGCAACCTGCTGCGCCGTTCCAGCAATCACAAAGCTGTCAGGGCGGAACGCCTGCGTCTGCAAATCGAAATCCAAAGCATCGGCCAAACGCCCTGCCAGACGCCCATCGCCATCTGCAATATCCGTGATCATGCCTGCCGCCCAAGTGCCCCAGGTTTTCTGGAAATCGAACAGCACACCGTCTTTGTCGAACAGGATTCCCGCGATTTTGGACATGGGTCAGGTCCAGTCCGGCACAGCGCCACCGGGTAGTCCAGCTCGGATCATCTGAAAGTTTTCTGCTGGAATGTCAGTGCCTTCTGCGGCTTTCAGGATCCACTGATCATCCATCAGAAGAAAGTCGAGGACAGAGGCGAGGAACTCAGGCTCCCCGGCCCTGGCACGGATGTCATCCTCACCGGTTCCTGTCGCGCCCATGAACAGCGGCAACAGGTCTTCGTCCCCGGTTAACCACGCCAAAACGGTCAGGGCCTGCGTCTCGGCAATTTCTTGCTGCATTCTTTTCGACTCATTTCACTTTAAAGGGTTTGTTAACCTTTGCAGGTCAGGTTTGCGGCAGTGATACAGGGACGGCATGCGCCTGCCCAGTAAGAACGGTAGAGTGAGAGGTAGCCATGGCCGGGCGAATTCTGATCGTTGATGATGTTGCGACCAATCGCATCGTCATGAAGGTCAAGCTGGCGGCTGCCTGCTATTCGGTTGAACAGGCTGAAAATGGGTTGGAGGCGTTGCGCGTTGCCCGGGAGACCAAACCAGACCTGATTTTGCTTGATATTATGATGCCGGATATGAGCGGCGTTGATGTGTGCCGTGCCCTCAAGGCCGACCCCGCGACCTCGGGCATTCCGGTCGTACTGATCACGGCCCTCAGCGACCATGATGCCAAGATGGAGGGGTTGGAGGCTGGCGCCGACGACTTCCTGACCAAACCTGTAGAAGAAGTCACTCTTCTTGCGCGCGTCCGCTCCCTTTTGCGGGCCAGCGATGCGGTGCGTGAGATGCAGGGGGGCAACGATACGGTCGCGGCGTTCGGCTTTGCGGAATCTGCCGCCGGTTTCAGCGCCAAGGCTGCACCCGGAAAAGTTGCGCTTGTCGCTCCCGGCCCGCGCGGCGCGGTTTTGTGGAAAGCCGCCATCGAAGACCGCCTCGGCGGCACAGTCTCCATCATCCCGCGCGAAGCCGCGTTGACCGAGGCCAGTTCCGAGACGGGGCGGTCCACCGACGTCTTTGTTGTCTCCGTTGATCTTGGTCAGCGCAACGAAGGGTTGCGTCTGCTGTCCGACCTGCGGTCGCGCGCCGGCACGCGCCATGCGGCAACCATAATGATCCTGCCCGAAGGCGATACGGAGCGCGCGGCCATCGCGCTTGACCTTGGGGCCAATGACGTCCTGCATGATCCGTTCGACGCAAAGGAACTGGCAATCCGGATTTCCGCGCAGCTGGATCGCAAACGGCAATCCGATCGCATGCGCGCAGGCGTCCGGGCGGGCCTTCAGGCCGCGGTCTATGATCCGCTGACGGGGCTGCACAACCGGCGTTTCGCCCTTCCGCAACTGGAATTGATGATGTCGCGGCCGGGTCCGGGCCCGGCCGTGATGATGCTGGACCTCGATCATTTCAAACAGGTGAACGACACGTACGGACACGCGGCCGGTGACGCGATCCTGAAACAGGTTGCGTCGCGCCTGCGCGCGCAACTGCGCAATGACGATCTGCTGGCCCGCATCGGCGGGGAAGAGTTCCTGATCGGCCTGTCACCCATCAATCAACCCAACGCGGTCGAATGTGCCGAACGGCTTTGCCGATCGATCGGTGAAGCTGCCTTCGACATCGACGCCAACGGGCCGCCAGTGCACGTCACCGCGAGTGTCGGGCTGACTTACCCCGCTGAACACAGTGGGTTTTCAACGCCTGAGATGCTCATCCATGATGCAGATACGGCGCTCTACCGCGCCAAATCTCAAGGCCGCAATCAGGTCCGCGTGATCTCCGACACGGCCGCCTGATTTGTTGGCCTAGCGCCGCCCTCCAAAGCGCCGCATCACGCGGTTCAGGCTTTCGGCCAGATCAGCCCGTTCATCAACGCTCATTGTCTCAATCTGATCCAGCAGGGCCCCGTGCCCAAGCTCCTGCAACCCGATGACACGCGCGCGGGACCGCTCAAAGGCCGCCTCGGCGGCGGCGCGGTCGAACGGGTCGGCCAGCAAAGCCGCCTGAACCTCGCGCAACGCCTGCCCAATCGCACGTCGTTCGTCGCGCACGGGTGTGCCTTGCTCGCCAATCCGCGCCCGCAATTCCTCGCGGTCTTCCCGAGGAAGCGCCAGCGCAAACGGCCCCAATCCCAACGTCCTGAGCGCCGGACCACCCGATCCCGACTCCCGCCCTGATTGCGCACACCCAAAACGGCACCGCCCACCAACCCGGCCACAGCAAGGTTCAACGCCAGTGACAGCGCCAGGGCAATCTTCAGCCCACGTCCGGTCCGTGCAGGTGTGGGTGTTTGTTCAGACATCATCCGCCTCCAGCCACAGCGCACCCATATCCGGGGTAATGTCGTAGGACACGGCCTCAAGCCCCAGCGTCTCTGCCCCGACCAGATCCGTCACTGCCGTTGGGGAATAAAGCCCGATGGAAAGGCCCATAAGGCCTGCGGCTGTCACGCCACCAACCGCCCCCCATCCGCCCAAGGCATCGGCAAACCGCGCCAGCCAACCGGCGCGCGGGACGGGGGCCGCCACCGGTCGCGCCTGATCTTCCTGCACCGCTTGCGCATCGGCCAGCACCCGCGCCATCAGCGCGTCACCCGGCGCATCTGCCTGAGCGTCGGAAAAAAGCGCCTCCAGCGCCGCATCGGTATCTGGTTCACGTGCCATAACCCAAGGCCTCCTTCTGACCTTCCAGCGCTGTCTTCAACGCCCGTTTTCCCCGTGCCGTCAAGCTTTCCACTGCTTCGACGCCAATCTCCAAAACCTCGGCAATCTCAGGGTTCGACAACCCATCAATGTGCCGCAAAACAACCGCCTGCCGCTGGCGCTCTGGCAAGGTGCGCAGGGCGCTGTCCAGCGCACTCATGCGATCACCCTCCTGCATCTGCGCCTCCACGCCTGGCGTGGCATCGGCGAAATCATCGTCCCCCAACTCGACCGAGCGGCCCGACCGTCTCAGCCGGTCAATCGCGAGGTTCGCAACCACTTTGTGCAGCCAGGTGCCAGGCTTTGCACTGCCGTCCGCGCGCCAATCCGCCGCCGCCTTCCACAGGCGCAACATCGCTTCCTGCGCCAGATCCTCGGCCTCGGCCCGGTCCCCCAGAACACGCGCCGCATGGCGAAACGCGCGCGGCAAGAGGCGCTCGGTCAACAGCCGCGCCGCACCCGGATCGCCATTGGCGAACAGCACCATCAATGCACCATCGTCCATTGCGTCCAGATCTGAGCCGTCTTGCCCCGTCATACACCCTGTCTACCCTGCCCCGCGTGACTTGGGGAGGGGGCGGACCTGAACGACCGCCCCCGCCCGATTGGTCCTGCCTCAGTTGTTGCCGAAACGGCGGCCCATACGCTCCAGGAACCGCGCAACACCTTCGTCGAACTCCGCTTCGGTCACGGAGCCATCGCCGTCCGCATCCAGACGCTCAAAGATGCGCTCGGGGCTGGGTCCACCGCGACCATGGCGATGGCCACGGCCTTCACGTGCCTCTTCCATCTCGGCCTCGCTCAGCTGGCCGTCGCCATCGGCGTCCAAACGCTCCAGCATGCGGTCGACCCGGGCCTCAACCCGTGCCTCACCGCGCGCGATCAGCTCATCCCGGCTCAACGCCCCATCGCCATCGGTGTCGGCGCGGGCAAACCGTGCTTCGCCTGCGGCTTGGAGCTCTTCCAGCGTCACGGCCCCGTTGCCATCGGCATCAAGCTCTTCAAAGATCATGCGCGGCGGCTCACCACCCGCTTCTTGTGCGAAGGCGGGCGCTGTCAGGGCAGCGGGGATCATCAGAGCCAAGAGGCCTGCTTTCATCATCGACATGCGAATTCTCCTTTGTTTCGTGCCTGTCTGATAGGTCTCACGGGCCACATCCCGGGTTCCGTCGCAAAAAAGAGAAAAAGTTTCGCCCCGCGCGCGCAGGTCGCGGGGGTCAGGCCTTTACCCAAGCGGGCAAGAGGCGCAATTAGAGAACATGGAACTCGAAAACGCCGACACCTTCCGCCCCGCGCTGCCCGAACGACCCGCATGGCCTGCCGTGCGCAAAGGGCTGCGCCATCGCTGCCCAAAATGTGGCGAGGGCCATTTGTACAAGGGCTACCTCAAGCTGCGGACCGAATGCCCAAGCTGTGGCGAGGATCTGTCGCATGCGCGCGCCGATGATGGCCCTGCCTATTTGTCGATCCTGCTGACGGCAAAGGTCATGGGCACGCTGCAATTGCTGGTCTACGAGACCTGGCAGCCAGAGCCTTGGCTGCTGGCGCTGACTTTCTGCATCGGCGTGACAGTCATGGCGCTGGCGCTTTTGCCACGGTTCAAGGGCATGATTGTCGGCATCCAATGGGCCAAACGGATGCACGGCTTTTGACCGAACCAGTTCCCATTCGCGACGCCGCAACGGTGATCGTGCTGCGCGACGCAGGCACGCGGCCACGCGTCCTGATGGGCCAGCGCGGAAAATCCGCGGTCTTTATGCCCTCGAAATTCGTCTTTCCCGGCGGCGCGGTCGATGCCGTGGATGCCACCATTCCCCTGGCACGGGCACCTGCCCCGGATTGCGTCAAGCGGCTTGAGGATCAGGCAACAGCGCTGATCAACGCCGCCGTGCGTGAGCTGTGGGAAGAAACCGGCCTGCTTCTGGGCACAAAAGACACGCGCGCCGCAGCACTTGAGGCCCCCGTGGGTGGCGCGGCTATCTGGCGACCGGACATTTGCCCGACGGCGCGGCGCTGGAATATGTGTTCCGCGCCATCACGCCTCCGGGCCGCCCCCGGCGGTTCGACGCGCGTTTCTTTCTTGTAGAGGCTGAGGCTTTGGCCTCAGACCCCGACGACTTTTCAGGCGCCGAGGATGAGTTGAGCCATCTGCAATGGGTCGCCCTTGATGAGGTGCGCGGCTTTGATATGCCGTTCATCACCGAAGTCGTCCTGTCCGAGCTGACCGCCCGCGTTGAAGGCCGGGCCGCGCCTGGCGTGCCGTTTTTCGACAATTCCACATCCGAGAGCCGGTTCCGGCGGTTGTAAGGGCACTCAGCCCGGCCAAGCCGCCCAGAACACCAGGCCCAGAGACACAAGGATCAGCGCGATCCCGATGACTTCATTTCGCGACACCTTTTCGCGCAACCAGAACGCCGAGAACAGGAAAGTGAACACCAGCTCAATCTGGCCAACCGCTTTGACATAAGCCGCCGTCTGCAAGGCAAAGGCCGTGAACCACCCAAGCGAGCCCAACATCGACGTAAGCCCGGTCAGCCCCGATATCCGCCACGAGGCCAGAACGCGCCCAATCTCACCCCGTTCGCGCAAGGCCAGATAGAGACCAAGAATGACAGTCTGCACGATGGTCGCTGTCAGCAAGGCCAAGGCCGCCCTCAACGGCGCATCGCCGCCCTCCAGCGCCAGGGTCGCCCCGCGGTAGCAAACCGCCGACACCCCGAAAAGCAGCCCCGACGCCAAGCCATACCCTGACGCCGCATTAAACAAGCGCGCCGTCCACGGCAGGCCAGTTTCCTGCGGCGGGTCGGACAAGGCCAGCACACCCGCAAACCCCACTGCAATGGCCAGCAATACTGGCGCGGACACGGCCTCCCCCAGCACCACAAGACCCACCAACGCGGTCAAAATGACCTCGGATTTCTTCAACGTTATGCCAACATAGAAATTGCGCCGCGCGAACAGGGCCACGACACACGCCGTCGCCAGCATCTGCGCCAGCGCACCCGTCACCGCAAACCGCCAATAGCCCGCGCCGATCCCAGGCCAGTCCTGACCGCTGGCCGCTTTGTAAACGACCAGGGCCATCGCAACGAAAGGCACCGCGAACGCAAACCGCGCCCAGGTCGCCCCTCCCGTCGACAGCGTTGTGACCTTCAGCTGCCGTTGCAGCAAAAAGCGCAGATTCTGCATGAACGCTGCAAAGACAGAGGCGATGATCCAAAACGGCATGGCCTAAGCCATGGAAGCCTGGCCTCAGATTGCCAAGCTATTTCTGCGGGTAAAGCGGATGGGGCACCGGATCCTTGGCGCGCAGCAGGTGCCGCCGGAAAATCTGCCCATAGCTCGCGTAGCGATAGCCGTCATTGCGCCGCAAATACCGTTCGCGGTTGTTGAAGTAGATCTGCGGCAGGCGATACCAGGGCAGCTTGGGGTGCATATGATGCACCACGTGCAGGTTGTTGTTGAGAAACAGGAACGCCAATGGCCCCCGATCCTCGATGATCACGGTCCGTCCGCGCGCGCGCTCATGGGCCTGATGCTCCAGAAAGGTGCGGATTTTCAGAGTGCCAAGGCCCAGATAACACGCGCTCAGATAGACCCACACCGAAAGCGGGGAAAGCACGACAAGCCACAGCACGGCGGCACTTGCCGCACCATGCGCCAGCCAAGCCCAAAGGACCGCACGATCCCCCGCACGGATCAGCCGTGCATCTGCCGCCATGAACGCGATCTGCCCAATCAGCGGACCCACCATGATCCGCCCCAAAAGCGTGTTGTTCCAGGACAGCAGCCGGCGCGCAGGCGCACCAAGACGCGCCCAATGGGCAGGATCCAGATAGTTGCTTTCCGGGTCATCATAGGGGTCAGTCAGGTTCGCATCCATGTGATGCGCCAGATGCGTGTCGCGGAACCGCAAATAGGGAATAGCAAGGTTCAAACTGGCAAAAACCAAAGGCTCCCCCAACCGTCTATCGCCAAAAGGATGCCCGTGCAGCACTTCGTGCTGAAGCGACGATTGCAGCGCAATCGCCAGCGTCAAAAGCGGCAACGCCACCCAGACCGGGGCAAACAACGCGCCCGTCCAGACACAATAACACAAGGCGATAAGCCCGAGTGTTGGCCACTCGATCCGCATAACAGGTCCTGACAGTTTTCAAGGAAGGCGCGTCCCCTGCGCCCTGTGAAAACCCTAAAGGCACTTGTGTGTCAGGAGCAGTCAGTGTTTCCTCCACATGAAACCAACATCGTTCTTTAAATTCAACAATGCTGCATGAAATCGACAAACGCGACCGCGCGCGCCTGTTCTCGGATCGCCTGACAGCTGCGCTGACGGCCTCCGGCCTCAGCCGCGCGGCCCTGGCCCGGGCGGTGCGCGTGGACCGGTCCACCATCACGCAGATCCTGTCAGGTGACACGGCTCGTGTGCCCGGCGGCCATGTCGTGGCCGCCTGCGCGCAAGCGCTTGATGTCTCGGCTGATTGGTTATTGGGGTTGACCGACCGACCGGAACAGGCGGGTAAGCTGCTGGAAAGCTCATTGTCGATTTCGGAAACCGGGCGGGCCACCACACTCGATGACCAGATCTTCGAATGGCAGCGCGAGGCGGAAGGCTACAAAATCCGTCACGTTCCCGCGACGCTGCCGGACGTGCTGAAAACCAATGCCATGCTGCAATGGGAATACGCCCCCATAAGTCACAAACGCCCCGATGCCGCGATTGATGCCGCCGCCGAACGGCTGGATTGGCTGCGCCTGACCGAAAGCGATTATGAAATGGCTCTGCCCATTCACGAGCTTGAAAGCTTCGCCCGCGCCGAGGGGTATTATGCCGGCCTTGACCCCGCCATCCGCACCGAACAACTGGATTGGATGGCTGAAATCTATGACCGGCTCTACCCCGGCCTGCGCCTGTTCCTGTTCGATGCCCGCGCCGTCTTTTCTGCCCCCGTCACCGTCTTCGGCCCCAAAATGGCAGTTATCTACATGGGCCAGCATTACCTCGCCTTTCGGGATAGGGACCGGGTGCGCGCGATCACGCGCCATTTCGACTATCTGGTGCGCGAGGCCACGATTTCGGCGCGCGACATACCGGATACGCTCAAACGCCTGCGGGATGGCATCACATGACGCGCTTTGACCATCTGATCGGCAAACCGCTTGGCACATCGCGGTGGGTCACCGTGGATCAGACCCGCATCGACAGGTTCGCGGATGTGACCGAGGATCGGCAATTCATCCACATCGACCCTAAAGCCGCAGCCGAAGGCCCCTTTGGCACCACCGTCGCGCACGGGTTCCTCACGCTGTCATTGCTGTCCACCCTGGCCTACGACGTCATGCCCGCGCTTGGCCCCTATGACAGTTCCATCAACTACGGCTTTGATCGCGTGCGATTTCTGGCCGCCGTCCCGTCCGACGCGCGCCTGCGGGCGCATTTCTCGGTCTGCAAGGTGACGGAGAAAGGCCCGGACCGCGTGCTCGTGGCCCTTGCCGTGCGGATGGAAGTTGAAGGCCAAGACACACCCGCCCTGCTCGCTGATTGGCTGGTTCTGCTACACCTTTAAAGCACTTAGCGCTTTGTCTGAGGCATTTCTGCCGCGTTCCGCGTTCACGCTATCGGCGCGAGGCAGCAGGTTGCGACTCAAATCAAACGCAAAGTGCTCCAGGCGCAGGCTATCGCTGCCCGACAAATCGGCCCAACCCCACCGGCGCCGGTCGCCCGGCATGCGCCGCACAGGCCGCCCCCAGCCACGCGGCCACATCCGCGCGCGGCAAAGCCGACCGGCGCGTCGCCATGTCCATGTGCAGCAACAACTGCTCCCCGTCGCGCAAAGCTGGTCGCCCACAAACATCTCGTGCCAGACGTGGAGCTTCTTTCCACCGCCATCCAAGATGCGTGTGCGCACCTCGATCCGCGCGCCGATATCAACCTCCCCAAGATGGCGGATATGGGTCTCCACGGTGAAGACGGAATGCCCCGCCGCGACGCAAGCGGCATCCATTCCGGCCCAGTCCAGCATCTGATCCGTCGCGTCCGAGAAGGCGCGCAGATAGTGCGCCTCGTTCATATGTCCGTTGTAATCGACCCAGTCGCGCGGGACCTCCATGGCCAGTGTCAGCGCGGGCTCCGGCGCATGTGGGTCCGGGGCGGCCAAGCCACCGGTGGCTTTGGGGACCGCAACCGCAACCAGTTCCGCCACGGCCTCTGCCATCACCGCGCCGAAACGCCGATGCGCGTCGGCCTCCCAATGCACGCCGTCCACCTCCGACGCGGTCACATGGGCGCCCACATCCACAAACCCCGCGCCCATCCGATCTGCGGCGTCCCGAATATGCTCTTTCAGCCCGATCTGCCGCGCTTCGGCCCCCGCGAACGCCTCCACCAGAACACCCGCCTCCCGCACCGGTGGCGGCGCCAAAGCCATGAGCGACACGTCCGGCAACAGCGCGCGCACCTCCCGCAAAAGCCGCTCCACGGATTTGCCGATATCAAAGGCCGAGGTCGCAAAGCGCGGCTTCAGGTCGTTTGTACCCAGCATCACGATGACCAGATCCAGCGGCACATGGCTCAGCAGAACCGCAGGCAACACCTCCGCCCCGTTGCGGTTGCCGCCATCGACCGGATCATGATGCACCGTTGTGCGGCCCGGCAGCCCCTCGCAGATCACCCGGTGCCCCGGGCCAAGAGCGGCCGCCATCACATCCGGCCAGCGGTCCGCCTCCCCATAGCGATCAAACCCGCCCAAAATCCGCAACGGCTTCGTCCCGTGCGAATTACTGTCCCCATAGATCAGGATATTGGCCATGCAGATCTCCCCCAACGCACACCCTGACGTTGCCCCCTCCGTCACGCAACCCGCATGATCTCGGCCGCGCGCTCCGCCCACATCGCATAGATGCGCGGACCGGGGTGGAAGCCGTCCGATGCCATCAAAGACACATCCTGCGTGAAATTCATCGGCAGGAACTGTGCGCCGGGATGGGCGTCCGCCAACCGCGCAATCGCGCGATCAAACCGCGCCGCCCGTGCGCCCAACACGTCCCGCAACGGGCGCGGCAGCAAGGTAAAGAACTGCATCGGCGGCAGGCCCGAGCAGACCACGCACCGCACCCCGAACCGCCCCGTCAATGTCCGCAACAAGGCCGCGTATTCGCGTTCGAAATTCGGCTGTAAACGACCGTTCTTGGCGTCATTCACACCCTGGCAGACCAGCGCGCAGTCAAAGCTCCCCTCAACCTCTGCCAGCATTTCATGCAGGTCGGGCACAATCGCGCCCGACCGCGCCACCAGTGTCCATGTCACGGCATGATCGCGGGCCAGATTGGTCGCCAACTGGCCCAGCAAAGCTTCTGCCTGCGTCTCAACGCCCACACCCGCCGCCGTACTGTCGCCGATCACCAGAAGGCGCAGCGCAGGCCCGGCCCCGGTCTGACCCTCACGCGGGCCGCGCGCTTCGGGCAGGCGGGAGGCCCGCAACCGCACCCATATCAGTTGCGGCACAATCACCGGCGACAGAAGTGCAGCCCGCCAAAGCGCCATGGCATCCCCTCAATACGGCATCGGATGGGCGCGATGCACGTCGTCCAACTCCGCCAGAACCTCGTCACTCAGCACAACGTCCTTGCCGTCGAGGATGTGTTGCAACTGGTCACAGGTCGTGGCCCCAAAAATGGTCGACACGGCAAAGGGCCGCTGCACCGTGAATGCCAAGGCCATATGCACCGGATCAATGCCATGCTTTCGCGCCACGCCCACATAGGCATCCGCCGCCTCAAAAGCCCGGTCGGTCTTGCGCCCACCCATCTCGGGGCTCAACGTCATCCGGCTCCCCTTCGGCAGCGCGCCGCCTGCATATTTCCCGGTCAGAAAGCCCGTCGCCAAGGGCGAAAAGGCCAAAAGCGTCACCTTCTCATGCACGCTCAACTCGGCCATATCCGTGTCGTACATCCGGCACATGAGCGAATATTCGTTCTGCACCGTCTGCACCCTAGGCAGGTCATGCGCCTCGGACAGCCGCAACCAGTTGGCGGTCCCCCACGCGCTTTCGTTCGACAGCGCGAAATGGCGTATCTTGCCGGCCTTCACAGCCGCGTCCGCCGCCTCCAACACATCGTGCATATTGGCCAGGATCTCGTCGCGATTGCCCTGCGGCGCATAGGTCCAGTTCTGGCGGAACATGTAGCTGCCCCGGTTGGGCCAGTGCAGCTGATAGATGTCGATATAGTCAGTCTGGAGCCGCCGCAGCGAGCCGTCGAGCGCTTCACCAAATGTCTTGCTGCTGATCGGCTCTCCCTTGCGCACGAAGCTTTCGTTGTATCCGGAATGCTTCGTGGCCAGCTTGTAGGTGCCACGGCGCGCCGCGTTGGCTGCGTTCCAGTTGCCCAAAATGGTCTCCGTCCCGCCGATGGTCTCGGCGCGGACCGGGTTGACCGGATACATCTCGGCGGTGTCGACCACATCGATCCCCGCATCCAGCGCCATATCCATCTGCCGGTGGGCATCTGCCTCAGGCGTTTGCGTGCCCCAGGTCATGGTGCCCAGGCAGTAATCCGTGATCGTCTCGTCTGTATTGCCAAGGGGGATGGGGCGCATGGGTGTGTCCTTTACGTCGCGTGAAAGGGCAAAGTAGCGGGCTTTTGGCCGGACACAAGGGTTGAGAACATATCGGGAACATCTATACTCACACCCCATGGATCTGACCCGCATCACCCGCCAATCCCACCGCAAGGCCCGCCCCGGCCTGTGGCTGCTGGATCGCTTCGATCTGGCAGGCGCCCGCGCGCACGAAGCCTGTGGCCCGGCCCGGCGCAGACTGGCCCTGTGGCTGGCGCAAGGCAGCCAGCGTGAGGTGCTTTGGATCCGCCCCGATTGGCACCCCGACCGGCTGCATATGGCCGGTGTCCGGGGTGAGATTGACCCCGCACGCCTGATCTTCGTGGAATGCTGCCGCCCCGCCGATCTTCTGTGGTGTATGGAAGAGGCGTTGCGCGCAGGCCTCTCGGATCTGGTGATCTGCGACCTGCCCGACCCACCGGGCCTGACGCCCGTGCGGCGCTTGCACCTGGCCGCCGAGGCCGGGGCCGAGCAGACGGGCCGCGCCCCCTGGGGCTTTTGCTGACCCCCGGCGAAGGGGGCGCTGCCGGTGTCGAAACAAGGTGGAGCCTCACCCCAGCCCACAGCCTCCACGGCGAACGCTGGACCCTTGCGCGCCTGCGCGCCCGCGACGCCGCGCCGGGGCAATGGATGGTGGAACGCGACCCCCAGGGCAAAGCAGCAATGGCCGCCGAGCCCACGCCAGAATCGACCCAAGCCCGCGACCTCCACCCGGCCTGACACGAAACACGCAAACGCACCCGCCAACCCCATGGATCGCGGGTCAAGGATCGGCGCCAGCCGACGGCCTATCGGGCCGCTTGTCGCCGACGCGTGATCCATAGGCAAAACACTCGAAAGGGCGCGTTCAGGGCAGACTTGGCCCTGAACCGCCTCGACGCAAAGGAGCATTACCTGCTACACAAAACCCTACTCCGCTTTTCCCATGCAGCCGCGCGCGCGGGCGTCGGGGCGGGTGGGTGGGCGACGCCCGCGCGCGCCGCCCAAAATGCCGGTACCCCGTCCCGCTCTCATCCCCCCATCCGCCCCCCCGCGAGCCTATTTCCCTTGCGTCGGTCCACACGCCCTCCTAAGCCGGTCCCATAGCCAGTCGGACCGCTCCCATGCGCCTGCTCATCTCCTTCGCTGCCCTTTTCCTGTCTGTGATCCTGCTGCAGCTTTCGTCCTCGGGCGTGGGGCCGCTCGATGTGCTCTCCGGCACAGTCCTCGGTTTCAGCAACGGGCAGATCGGCCTTCTGGGCTCGGCCCATTTCTTCGGTTTCTTTATCGGTTGCTGGTGGGCCCCGCGCCTGATCGGCGCCGTGGGCCATTCGCGCGGCTTTGCGGTGTGCACAGCGCTTGGCGCCATTGGCCTTCTGGCGCATATGCTGATCATCAATCCCTATGCCTGGGCCGCGATGCGGGTGCTTACGGGGCTTTGCATCGCAGGCGCCTACACAGTGATCGAGGCCTGGTTGCAGGCCAAGGCCAGCAATGAGAACCGGGGCCGGACCTTGGGCATCTACCGCATGGTAGACACCGGCAGCCAGGTGGTCGCACAGCTGATGATCGGCCTGCTCGCGCCCGCCTCCTATGTCTCGTACAACCTGCTCGCACTGCTATGCTGCGCGGCCCTCCTCCCCTGACCCTCACGCGGCTGAAACAGCCCGAGGCCCAGGGCGCCCCCGCCTGCGCCCGGGCCTGGCCTGGCGCTTGTCGCCCCTGGCCGCGCTCGGGGTGGTGGTTGCAGGCCTGTCGAGCGCCAGTTTCCGCATGACCGGCCCGCTTTACGGCGCGCAAGTGGGCCTGCAACCTGACGCCATCGGCCTCTTTCTGGCCTCCGTCGTCCTCGGTGGGGCGCTGGCCCAATGGCCCGCCGGCTGGCTTGCCGACCGCTATGACAGGCGCTGGGTGCTGATCTGGTTTTCTGCGGCCTCGATCCTCGCCTGCGCTGTAACCATCGCCGTGCCAACCCTTGGGCCCGTCGGCATCTTCTCCGCCGCGGCCCTGTTCGGCGCCACCACCTTCCCGATCTATTCGATCTCGGCGGCCCACGCCCATGACTGGGCGCGCGATGATCAACGGATCGAGCTTTCGGCCGCCTTGATGTTCTGTTTTGCCATCGGGGCCATCGTCGCCCCGTTGACCACATCTGCCCTGATCACCGCCTATGGTCCGGCGGCCCTGTTCTACTTCGTCTCAGCCGCCCATGTCGGCCTGATCGTCTTCGGTGTCGTGCGCATGCGCCGTCGTGCGCCCTCGGACACGCGCCAACCCTATATCTGGATCCCGCGCACCTCCTTCAACGTCGGTCGCCTGTTTCGCCGGTCCGACAAAGACGGCCCCTCCCCCTAATTTCCCTGCTCCAGCCCAATTTCTGACGCGATCCGGCGCTTTTCTGGCTGCAAATCAACCAGATCGCAGCAGCCCATGACCTTTCTCTCTCGCATTCTTCTGGCCCTTGTCGGCGCGGCCTTCCTGTTTGCCGTGGCCAATCTGTTCGTCTCCGGCGTGCCGGACACCCAGATGAACAGCGTGGAATTCGCGGCAGCGGGGCCGGAGCCTCTGCCAAACGCCACGCATGAGACCTTCTCATTCCCCGATCCCGCCACCTCGGCTGAGGCGCCGGGCGTCGGCGCCATGCTGATGCAGATGCTCGTCACCGCCGTGGCACCCGAACAAACCGCAACCGCCACCCCAATCGCCCAGCCCGCTGCCGCCTATACCGGCATCGGCACGCCCCCACCACGCCGCCGCTTTCGGCGGGCGAGCCCCGCACCGATATGGCGCGCACGGTTGTTCCAAGCGCCGATTACGACGCCATGGCCGAGGTCTGGCGCGGCTGGATGCAGGCCAACGGGATCGAGACGGGCGCCATGGCCATCATCCTGCCCGACGGCACCGAATACGGAACCGGCATGGGCCGCACCGCGGAAGAGGTCCGCCCGGTCATGAGCATGTCAAAAACAATCACCGGCCTTTGCGTCGACCAGCTTCTGATCGAGGCTGGCTTGGGCTGGGACACAACGCTCGGTGACATTGCCCCGCAAATGTCCGCCGCCGGGCTGACACCGCGCCCCTGGAACGAACACATCACTCTGGCCTCGCTGGCCACGCACACCTCCGGCCTCGCCCCGGACCTGACGCAGTCGAACATGGCGCGCGACACGCACGGCGCGCTTGGCCTGCACCGCCGTTGGGCCGCCGCAGCACTTCAGGAAGATGCGATCACCGGCACCCCCGGCACCTATTTCTACAACAACACCAACTACGCCGTCCTCGGCGTGGTGGTTGAGGCGCTGTCCGGCCAAAGCTACGCACAGGCCTGCATGGACCGCATCGTGACCCCGGCAGGCATCACCGACGCCGTGATCGAAGGGCGCTTTGGCTCCCTCTCCTCCTATGCCGGCTGGGAAATGTCCGCGATGGACTACGCCCGCCTCGCGCAGCATTGGTTTACGCCCGATCAACCCCACAGGACCTCGCCACGCCCAGAAGCGGATGGCTATTCCATCGGCTACTACGATTACGGTGACGGCGTCCGCCATACGGGCCGTTTCTGTCGCGCGTCGCACCCCACGGGCGGCGTCAGTTCCCTCTTCATCCACGACCACGACGGCACAACCGTCTCGATCAACTGGGATGCCTGCACGCAACCCGCCATCCGCCGCGTGCTGATCGACGGCCTGCTGGAGCATCTCTAGGGTCTGGCAACCCCCACCGCTGCGCGTTAAAGGCTAACGCCAATCCAATTGGCAGAGGCCCGACGCCATGACGCGCACGCTCATCACCAGCGCCATCCCCTACATCAACGGGATCAAGCATCTCGGCAATCTGGTGGGCTCCCAATTGCCCGCCGATCTCTACGCCCGCTACCTGCGCGCGCGCGGGCAAGAGGTGCTGTTTCTCTGCGCCACCGACGAACATGGCACCCCGGCTGAGCTTGCCGCCGCCAAGGCTGGCAAGCCCGTCGCCGAATATTGTGCTGAGATGTGGGCCGTGCAGGCCGAGCTGGCAAAGGGCTTTCGCCTATCGTTTGACCATTTCGGGCGCTCCTCTTCGCCACAGAACCACAAACTGACCCAGCATTTCGCCGGACGACTGGCCGAAGCCGGGCTGATCTCGGAAGTCTCCGAGAAACAGGTCTATTCCAACGCCGATGGCCGCTTCCTGCCCGACCGCTATATCGAGGGCACCTGCCCCAATTGCGGTTACGACAAGGCCCGCGGCGACCAGTGTGAGAATTGCACCAAGCAGCTTGATCCCACCGATTTGATCGAACCGCGCTCGGCCATTTCCGGTTCCACCGATCTGGAGGTGCGCGAAACCAAGCACCTTTACCTGCGCCAATCCACCATGCGCGACAAGCTGAACGACTGGATCGACTCCAAGACGGATTGGCCGATCCTAACCACATCCATTGCCAAGAAATGGCTCAACGACGGCGACGGCCTGCAAGACCGTGGCATTACCCGCGATCTGGACTGGGGCATCCCGGTCAAACGCGGCGAAGACGATTGGCCGGGCATGGAAGGCAAGGTGTTCTACGTCTGGTTCGACGCCCCCATCGAATACATCGCCTGCGCCGCTGAGGCTGTGGAGGAAGGCACGATTTCTGATTGGGAACGCTGGTGGCGTGTGGATAAAGGCGCCGATGACGTTCGATATGTGCAATTCATGGGCAAGGACAATGTGCCGTTCCATACCCTGTCTTTCCCCGCCACGATCCTCGGGAGTGGCGAGCCGTGGAAGCTCGTGGACTACATCAAGTCGTTCAACTACCTGAACTACGACGGCGGCCAATTCTCGACCTCCCAAGGGCGTGGCGTCTTCATGGATCAGGCATTGGAGATCCTGCCAAGCGACTACTGGCGTTGGTGGCTTCTGTCCCACGCGCCCGAAACATCCGATAGCGAATTCACGTGGGAAGCGTTCCAGCAAGACGTCAACAAAGACCTCGCCGATGTGTTGGGCAACTTCGTCAGCCGCATCACCAAATTCTGCCGCTCCAAATTCGGCGAAGCGGTGCCAGAAGGCGGGGATTACGGCGAACAGGAAACAGCGCTGATCGCCGACCTGGAAAAGCGTCTGATCTCCTATCAGACGCATATGGATGCAATCGACATTCGCAAGGCCGCGGCTGAGCTGCGGGCGATCTGGGTTGCGGGCAACGAATATCTGCAATCCGCCGCCCCCTGGACAGCCTTCAAGGAAGACCCCGACCGCGCCGCCGCAATCACGCGCTTCGCGCTCAACCTGATCCCGTTCTATGCGGGCCTCTCCGCGCCGTTCATCCCCGATGCGGCGAAAGCGATGGCCGACGCCATGGGAGCGGAGGTTGCGTGGCCAACGAATGCCGCGATGACGGCGCTGCCCGCCGGGCACGCCTTCACGGTGCCGGAGGTGTTGTTTGCAAAAATCGCCGATGAGCAGCGCGAGGAATGGGCCGAAAAATTCTCAGGTGTGCGCAGCTAGATAGCAAACTCTGCTCAACTGAACGCACTTTTCTGAAAAAATGCGTTCAGGAGAACGTAGTTCCGTTCAGGTGAACGCAATTCAGGCGCGCAGCACCGCACCCGGATTCAGGATCCCGTTCGGATCCAGCGCCGTTTTGATGGCCCGCATCGCGGCCAATTTGCCGGGATCGCCATAGCGCTCAAGATCCCCCACTTTCAGCCGCCCGATCCCGTGTTCTGCGCTGACGGACCCGCCCAATTCGTGCGCCAAATCGTGCACGCATTCCTTCACAGCGCCGCGTTCATGCTCATGATCCGCGCGGGATTTTCCGGGCATCGGAAAGACGTTGTAATGCAAATTCCCGTCGCCCATATGGCCGAAGCAGTTGATTCTGAACGCATTTATGTCCGCCAAGCGGCCGGGCGCTTTTTCAATGAATTCGGGAATGCGCCCCACCGGAACGGAAATATCATGGGATGAGACCGAACCGATCCGTCGATTCGCCTCTGGAATATTCTCCCGTATCGCCCAGAAGTCCGCGCGCTGCTGTTCGGACTGCGCGATGACCCCATCGTTAACCAGCCCCTCTTCGGCGGCTTTTTCAAACACCCGAAAAAGCGCCTCCTTGCAGCTTCCATGGGCCAGGCCCAGATCGATCAGGCAGCACCATTGTGGAATGTTTTCAAACGGTTGCCGAACCTCGGGCCCAACTTCAGAAAGGAAATCGAAGCCCATCTTTCCGATCAGCTCAAAGGCCGAAATCCCCTCCCCAACCTCCTTCTGCGCCAGTCGCAAAAGCCCCAACGCGGCCTCTGGCGACGCAACCGCCATCAACGCCGCGCCAGTCTGAGATGGTTTCGGGAACAGCCGCAGAGACGCCGCCGTGATGACGCCAAGCGTCCCTTCCGAGCCAATCAGAAGGTGCCGCAGATCGTAGCCCGTGTTGTTTTTTCTCAGTGGAGACAGCGTGTTAACTCCTGTCCCGTCCGCCAGAACGGCCTCAATCCCCAAAACCAGATCGCGCGCGTTGCCGTAACGGATCACATTCACACCGCCTGCATTCGTGGCCAGCAATCCACCGATCCGCGCGGTGCCTTGGCTCGCCAATGTCAGCGGAAAGACCCAGCCCTCATCCTCGACGATCCCGTGCACGTCCTGCAAAATGGCGCCCGCCTCGATCGTCAGCGTCCCCGCCTCCGCATCAAACGCGCGGATCGCGTTCATGCGCTCAAACGACAACAAGACCGGCGCTGGCCCTTCTTCCTTGATCTGGCCGCCGACCAGACCCGTCCCACCGGAAAAGGGCACCACAGGCACCTGCGATTCGTTGCATAATTTCAGTAGGTTGGAGACCTCTTTCGTCGAGCGCGGCGCGCAGACGGCCAAGGCTTGCCCCTGCCAGCGCCCGCGCGGTTCCTCAAGGTATTGCGCGCCCACGTCGCGGAATGACTCAGCAGGCAGCGCTTGCTTCAATTGATCCAGAAAATCCATGGTCCAGACTTAGTCCAACACCGTTGGCCCGTCACCCAACATCCGTCTTTCCGCGCCGATCATGGCGCAGATTGGCGTAAAGCACGTGGTTCCGCCATCGGCCGTTGATCTGCAGATAGCTTTGCGCAACGCCTTCATATTTGAAGCCGGACTTCTCCAGAACGCCCCGGGATGCTGCATTTTCAGGCAGGCAGGCCGCCTCAAGCCGCGACAGGTCCAGCGCGCGAAACGCATAGTGCGATACCGCCCCGATTGCCTCGCGCATATAGCCTTGCCGGACAAATGGCAGACCAATCCAATACCCCAACGTCGCGGATTGCGCGGGCCCCCGCCGCATATTGTCGAGTGTGATGGCCCCAAGCAGCGCATCATCAGACCGGCGCAGGATAAAGAGCGGCACCGCCGAGCCCTGGTTGACGGACCGTTGCGCCCAATAAACGCGGGCGGTGAAGCTTTTCCGAGTCAGATGATCATCGGCCCAGGTCGGCTCCCACGGGGTCAGAAAATCGCGGCTTTGTTGGCGCAATGCAGACCACAGCCTGAAATCCGCGTGACGCGGCAGGCGCAACGTCAGGCGTTCTGTTTCAAGGCGCAGATTGCGTTTGCGCGCGATCATCAGGCGGCCAGACGCTCCGTGACTTGATCAAGGGTTGGGGCTTTGTCCACCGGCCCGTAAAGCGCCATGGCTGCGCGGCCCGTCGCCCCCAAGACGCTCGCTTGCGCCTTCAGGGCGTCGAGCGTGACGGCATCGATTTTGGCCACGGTTTCTTCAAGCCCCGGCACCCGGTTCCAGATCGCCACAAGCCGTGCCAATCGTTCGGCGCGAGAGGAAGGCGATTCCAGCCCCATCAAAAGCCCGGCTTTCATCTGCGCGCGCGCGCGCGCAAGTTCGGCTTCCGTCATGGTATCTGCCGACCGCTTCAATTCGTCGATGGTCAGACCCACCAACTCCGCCACATCCTCGCCAGAGGTGCCCGCGTAGATCGTCAAAAGGCCGGTGTCGTCGTAGCTACCAACCTGGGAATAGATCGTGTAGCACAGCCCGCGCTTTTCGCGGATCTCCTGGAACAGGCGCGAAGACATGCCGCCGCCCAAGGCTGTCGCAAAGATCTGAGCCGCGTAAATCTCATCTGAACGATAACCCGGTGCCTCAAGCGCCAAGGTGAAATGGGCCTGTTCGAGGCCCTTCACCACGCGCGCCTCACCACCCGCAAATTGGCCAGGCAAGGGAATGCCGCCCGCAACAGGCTTTAGATGGCCAAAGGCCGCCTCTGCCAGCCGCACAACCTCGTCGTGATCAACGGCGCCAGCCGCCGAAAGGATCAACTGTTCCGGCCCGTAATGCTGGCCGATGAACTGATCGAAATCGGCGCGGTCAAAGGCGCGCACACGCTCCGCCGGGCCAAGGATCGTGCGCCCAAGGGGCTGTTCGGGGAAAGCCTGCTCTTGCAGCCAGTCGAAGATGATATCATCGGGCGTATCCGCAGCCTGCCCGATTTCTTGCAGGATCACGCCGCGCTCAACTTCGATCTCGCGCGGGTCGAAAATGGGGTTGAGGACGATGTCGGCGATCAGATCTAGCGCAAGCGGCACGTCATTGCGCAATACGCGTGCGTAGTAAGCCGTAACCTCGCGGCTGGTATAGGCGTTGATATAACCACCAACATCTTCAATTTCCTCGGCAATTTGCAGCGAGGTACGCCGCTGCGTGCCCTTGAACGCCATATGCTCAAGGAAATGCGCGATGCCGTTTTGCTCGACCGTCTCATGACGACCGCCAGCAGACACCCACACGCCAAGTGCGGCAGATTCCAGCCCGGGCATATGTTCGGTCACGATGCGCATTCCGTTGGGCAGCGTGTGAATTTCGACCGTCACGCGAAAACGTCTCCTTTGATACGGGCTTCGATGATCGCCTCGATGGCGGCCAGATCATCCTCGACCCGCGTAATCCGTTCCGGCCGGTCGAACAGGTCGGCCATGCGTGCGGGCAACGGTGGGTGAATACCCGATGCCGCCTCAACCGCATCGGGGAATTTTGCAGGATGTGCGGTCGCGAGCGTGACCATCGGTGTGGCACCCAAATGGCTCTGCGCCACATGCACGCCGACGGCGGAATGGGGGCACAAAAGCTCGCCCATCTCGGGCAATGCGCGCGCAATCATTGCGCTGGTTTCAGCCTCGCTGGCCCGTCCACTGGCAAAATCATCCCGCAAGGCATCAATTGCACCTTGGCTGATCTTGAACCCGCCTCGCTTCAATTCGTCCATCAACTGCGCGACGGCCGCGCCATCCCGGCCGTAAGCGTCGAACAAAGCGCGCTCAAAATTCGAGCTCACCTGGATATCCATCGACGGGCTGATCGACGGCGTCACGCCTTCGGTCACGTAGCCGCCGGACACCATCGCGCGGTGCAGGATGTCGTTCTGGTTCGTCGCAATTACCAGCTTCTCGATGGGCAGGCCCATCCGCTTCGCCACATAGCCCGCGAAGATGTCACCGAAATTGCCGGTGGGCACACAGAAGGACACAGGCCGATGCGGCGCGCCAAGCGAAACAGCAGCCGAGAAGAAGTAGACAACCTGCGCCAGAACACGGCCCCAGTTGATCGAGTTCACGCCAGCCAGCTTCACGCGGTCGCGAAATTCAAAATGGTTGAACATGTCCTTCAGGCGTGCCTGGCAGGTGTCGAAATCGCCCGTGACGGCAAGCGCGTGCGCATTTCCCTCAGTCACGGTTGTCATTTGGCGGCGCTGCACCTCGGACACGCGGCCATGGGGGTACATGATGAACACGTCAACATTGTCGAGGCCGCGGAACGCCTCCATCGCGGCCGAGCCGGTATCGCCGGAGGTCGCACCCACAATCGTCACACGCTCCCCACGGCGGCCAAGCGCTTTCTGGAACATCTGGCCGATCAACTGCATTGCGAAATCTTTGAACGCAAGCGTCGGTCCGTGGAACAGCTCCAGCAGGAAGTGGTTCGGCTGAAGCTGCGTAAGGGGCGCGCGGGCGTCATGGCCAAAGCCTGCATAGGCCCTTTCAATCAGGTCCTCGAACTCAGCGTCCGTGAACGTATCGCCGATGAAGGGCCGCATTACACGGTAGGCGATCTCTTCATACGACAGGCCCGCCATCGCGGCGATGTCACCCTGCGACAAGGTGGGAATTTCGGCAGGCACATAGAGGCCGCCGTCCCGGGCAAGGCCGGTCAGCATCGCCTCTTCAAAGCTCAGATCAGGGGCCTTCCCCTGGTCGAAACATATCGCATCGGAATTCCTCTAAGCCGTTAGGTCCGCGTGATACGCCAAGCCAGGAACGCTGTCATCCCCAACCAGACAAGCGCAAGCCCGAACCACTGGATTGCATAGCCCAGATGGTTGTTCGGAATACCCTCGGACGTCACGGGCAAAGGCGTCACGGGCGCGTCTGACACCGACATTTCGCGCAGCACGATGAAAACCGGTTCCGTCCCAAGATGGGCGGCGATGGCGTCCACATCGCGGGCGAACCATTGATTGCGGGCGATGTCGGGGTCAGGCGTGAAACCATCCACTTCGTCCGGCCAATGGAGATTGCCGGTGATTGTGACCTGATCCTCGATGGGCTCCGGAAGGGCGACACCTTCCGCCAGAAAACCGCGATCCACCAATATGCGGCGCCCGTCGGTTTCAAATGCGGAGATCAGGCGGTAGCCGGGGCCAGATCCCTGGAGTGATACGAGAACCCGCAAGGGGTCGCCATCCAGGACGCCTTGCGCCTGCACGGGCAGGAACCGGTCTGCCTCCGGGTCCGGTGTGTCCGGCACCGGGATCGGGGCCGCCGAAATGCGGCTTTCAATTTCGGCCAGCACGCCCTCTTTCCAGGCGAGGCGTTGGAGCTGCCAGACGCCGAGACTGACCAGAATGGCCGCCCCGATCAGCCCGAACAAAGTCACAGTAATCAACCGTGCGCGCACCGGCCCCTCCTTGAAATCGAAAGGCCCACCGCATGGCAGGCCTCTTTCATTGGATCTAAAACTGCGACCTATCCGTTCCGCGAAGGGCGGGAAGGGCAGAGCGGGGTGGGCGGGTGGGCGCTCTGCCATTCCCGCCCGAACCCGGACGACTTAGCCTTGGCCCCAGATATACACGGCCAGGAAAAGGAACAGCCAGACAACGTCCACAAAGTGCCAGTACCAGGCAGCCGCCTCAAACCCGACATGCTTTTCAGCCGTGAAGTGACCCGAGCGGACCCGCAGCCAGCAAATGAACAGGAAGATCGTGCCGATCACAACGTGAAAGCCGTGGAAGCCGGTGGCCATGAAGAACGTGGAATAGAAGCGGTCGCCGTCAATGAATTGCCACCCCTCATGCGCCACCAACTCATAGTACTCGTAAGCCTGCAATGCAGTGAAGACCACGCCAAGAACCACAGCGCCGATCAAGCCGGTGGCAACGTCCTTGCGTGATCCACCATGGACCAGCGCGTGGTGCGCCCAGGTCACAAGGCAGCCCGACAGAAGCAGGATCAACGTGTTGATCAACGGCAGGTGGAACGGGTCCACAATGTGGATATCAGGCGTGACGTAGGTGGAGGCTTCATACTCGCTCATCGGGAAGATGGCATGTTTGAAGAACGCCCAGAACCAGGCGACGAAGAACATCACCTCGGACATGATGAACATTATGAAGCCGTAGCGCAGGCCGAGGCGCACAACCGGCGTGTGATCGCCATCGTGGCTTTCACTGACCACATCCGACCACCATGCGAACATCACGTAAAGCACCGCAGCGAACCCGGCGAGGAACAGCCAGGGGCTGCCGGAATGCATCCAGTTGACCGCACCGAACAGCATCGCAAACGCGCCAATTGCGGCCACGAGCGGCCAGATCGAGGGCTGCAGGATGTGATAGTCGTGCTTTTTGACGTGGGCCATTGTGGTCTCTCCGGTCTGTCGTTCAGTTGCCTGCGTCAAGCGCGGCGTAGTCGTCGTTTTCGGGCATGTCCGTTACGTGGAACGTATAGGACAGGGTTATGGCGGGCGTGTCGCGCACCGTCGGATCATCCAGGATTTCGGGGTCGACAAAGAAGGTCACTGGCATCTCGACCCGTTCACCGGGCTGAAGCACCTGAAGCTCAAAGCAGAAGCAGGCGATCTTCACGAAATAGCCACCCACATCGAAGGGCGCCACGTTGAAGCTGGCCGTGCCCGCAATGGGTTCATCGGTGGGATTGTAGGCCTCGTAGAAGGCCAGCCCGGTCTCACCAATGCGGATATCCACATGTGGCTCCATTGGGCGGAACTCCCACGGCATGTCGCGGGCGGTGTTGGCAGCAAAGCGGATGCGGATCTCCTGATCCAGGATCACATCGCTGCCTGCATCGGCCTGCACCGTCGCGCCACCAAAGCCAGTGACACGGCAGAACCAATCGTAGAACGGAACGGCCGCAGCCGTGAGCACGCCCATAAAGCAGATCACGCCCAGAAGTTGCAGGACGGTCTTGGCCTTGGGATCCATGGCGCGCCGTTCGCTCACTGGCTCAACTCCTCAGAAATCGGAAGGACCGAAGCACGAGGCTGATGGTCATTGGCCTCCAGCAGGGAGCCTTCCCGGACCTTTGCGATGGTCAGACCGAACACCACGGCGCAGAACCCGACAAGGCAAAGTGCAGTGCCAAAGTTGCGGCCAAAGCGGCGTTTGTGAATCTCGTGCGTTTCCGCCAAGGGCATCAGATCAGCCTCCAGATCGCATCAACAAGCAGGGCGCCAAAATGCAGGAACAGGTAGAGGAGTGAGAATTTGAAGACTTTCTTCTCAACCAGGTATCCGTCTGCTTCAGCCGTTTCTTCATCCCGGCGCCAGATATCCCATGCGCCTTTCAGGAAGATCGCGTTCAGCACAACGGCAGTGGCCAGATAGACCGGACCGGCCACTGCGGTGAACGCAAGACCCAGGGCAACGGGAACCAGCAAAACCGTGTAGATCAGGATTTGCTTGCGCGTCTCCGCGCGGCCATGGGTCACCGTCAGCATCGGCACATCGGCCTTGTGATAGTCCGACTTCATGAACAGCGCGAGCGCCCAGAAATGCGGCGGTGTCCACATGAAGATCAAGCCGAACATCAGGATTGAGGCGATGGATACATCACCCGTGACAGCCGCCCATCCGATCACCGGCGGGAAGGCACCAGCCGCACCACCAATGACAATGTTCTGCGGCGTCGCCCGCTTCAGCCACATCGTGTAGACGACGGCGTAGAAGAAGATGGTGAACGCCAGAAGGCCCGCAGCGACCCAATTGGTCGCAAGCCCCAGCATGATCACGGATATTACAGACAACCAAAGACCCAGCGTCAGCGCCTCACCGGCAGGCACTTTGCCCGCTGGCACGGGCCGCTTGGCCGTGCGCTTCATCACCGCATCAATATCTGCGTCATACCACATGTTCAGAGCGCCAGAGGCCCCTGCCCCCAACGCAATGAACAGGATCGCCGTGAAGCCGATCATTGGCGACACACCGCCGGGCGCGACCAGCAGGCCGACCAGCGCGGTGAACACGACAAGCGACATCACCCGCGGCTTGAGCAGCGCCAGATAATCGCCGAAGCCCGCCTCGCTTTCAGCGGTGCGGGTCTCGGTCGCCGTTTGTGCGGTGTAATCGCTCATGGCTCAGGCTTACTCGGCGGAGGCCAGTTCGATGTAACGCGGCGCGCGCGCTCCTTCGAGCGACGCAAATTCAGCCGCCTCACCCGCCAGCCACGCCTCATATTCCTCAGGCGTTACAGCGAACACCGTGATCGGCATGTAGGCATGCGCCGCACCGCACAGCTCAGAACACTGGCCGAAGTAAATGCCTTCCTGCCCCGGCTCGACGTTGAAGTGCAGTTCTGCGAGGCGACCCGGAACTCCGTCCTGTTTCACGCCAAAGGCGGGGATCGTCCAGGAATGGATCACGTCTGCGGCAGTGACCTGAACCACAACTGTCTGACCCGTCGGAACAACAACCGCCGTGTCCGTGGCCAGCAGATATTCATCGCGGCTATAACCGTAATCCAGCAACTCATCCTCGTTCAGCATGAAGCTGTCGTAGGAGATGCCCTCTTCCGGATACTCATAGCCCCAGTACCATTGATAGCCCGTGGCACGCACAACGACATCCGCCTCTGGGATCGTTTGCTGCTTGAACAGAACGGGCAGCGAGAAGGCCCCGATCACCACAAGGATCAACAGCGGCACCAGCGTCCACGTCACCTCGATCGGCGTGTTGTGCGAGAAGGTCGCGGGCTTGGGATTGGCCTTGGCGTTGTGCTTCACAGCCACCCAAAGCATCAGGCCAAGCACGAACACTGTGATGATGATTGCGATGATGTGCAGAAAGCCGTCAAGCGCGCGGATGTCGATTGCGCCTTCGGTTACGCCCGGTTGAAAATCCGTGCCGCCGGGGATCGGCGCACCGATGATTTCCAGTCCTTCACGCATCCCGGTGGTCTGCGCGGAAACGGCGGTCGCCGTAAGGGTTGCGCCAAGCGCGGCCCAAAGGCCGCTGAGCTTCGTGCGAAGTGCCATGTGGTCTGTCCTGTTGTCCGTTCGGTCGTTCGCGGCGGGGGAATGCCCACCGGTCGCAGCCGGTCCTGTTCCGATTTGGCCAGACCATATCGCGTGCGAACGCGCAAGGCAGTGGCGTAAATTGTCTCAGGCAAGGGTGCGACGCAGGCGCGCCTGAAGACTCGAATGCGCATCGCAAAGCTATCCGCACAGGGGTTCTATCCTTTGAAAACATTCGCTTTTCAGCAGCCGAATACCCGTCCCCGCAGAATTCCACCATCCAGGCGAGACGGGGTGTCGCACCTGACCCAAAACGACATATGTAAGAGACAGGAACAAGGAGATCAGAATATGGCCGACACCAGCCCCTTCCGCCCATTTGAGACTCATCTTGATGAGGGCGCGGCCCTGCGCATCCTGCGCGCGGCAACCGACGGGGCCGAAGATGGGGAGCTGTTCCTCGAACGGCGCCGCTCGGAAGTGCTGGTCTTCGATGATGGCCGCGTCAAGAACGCCTCCTACGATGCTGCGCAGGGATTTGGCCTGCGGGCGGTCAAAGGTGAAGTCGCGGGCTATGCCCATTCGACCGAGATGTCGGAAGCCGCGCTTCTTCGGGCGTCTGAAACCGCCCGACTTGCCGTGGGGGATGGCGGCGGCACCTTGGCGGATGCTCCACGCGGCACGAACGAAAAGCTCTACACCGACGAAGACCCGATGGCGGGGGCCGAGTTTGGCGTAAAGCTGGAAACACTGGCCGAAATTGACGCGTTCGCACGCGCGCTCGATCCACGCGTTGTGCAGGTCAGCGCATCGATGGCCGCGTCCCACCAGGAAGTTGAAATCCTGCGCCCCGAAGGCACCCGCGTCTCAGACGTTCGGCCTATGGTCCGCCTGAATGTCTCGATCATTGTGGAAGAAAATGGCCGCCGCGAATCTGGCTCCGCGGGCGGCGGTGGGCGCGTGGGTCTTGTCGGCTTGATGGAACGTGCGCACTGGGAATCCGTTGCAAAGGAAGCGCTCCGCATCGCCGTCGTCAACCTCTCTGCCGAACCCGCGCCTGCTGGTGTCATGGACGTGGCACTTGGCCCCGGTTGGCCCGGTATCCTGCTGCACGAGGCCGTGGGCCACGGGCTGGAAGGCGATTTCAACCGCAAAAAGCAAAGCGCCTTCGCCGGCCTGATGGGGCAGCGCGTGGCTGCGAAGGGCGTGACAGTGTTGGATGATGGCACGATCCCGGATCGGCGCGGTTCAATCTCCGTCGACGATGAAGGCACGCCAAGCCACGCGACGACCCTCATCGAGGATGGCATCCTCGTTGGATACATGCAGGACCGGCAATCGGCGCGCCTTATGGGCGTAGAGCCCACGGGCAATGGTCGCCGACAGGGCTTTGACCATGCGCCCATGACACGGATGACCAACACCTACATGTTGGGCGGCGATTTGGACCCCGGCGACATTGTTGGCGACGTGAAGGACGGCATCTACGCCGTCGGCTTCGGCGGCGGACAGGTCGACATCACGAACGGGAAGTTCGTGTTCTCCTGCACCGAGGCCTACCGCGTCAAAAACGGCATCGTGGGCGCGCCTGTTAAGGGTGCCACGCTGATCGGCGATGGTGCCACGGCCATGACGCAGGTCCGCGCCATAGGCAACGACATGGCGCTTGATCCCGGCATGGGCAATTGCGGCAAGAACGGCCAATGGGTCCCGGTGGGCGTAGGGCAACCGACGCTTCTGATCGGGGGGCTCACGGTGGGCGGCTCGGCTGCGTGAGAGACACGATCAGACAAGCGGTCGAGGAAGACCTCGCCCCACTGGCACAACTCTGGCATGACGCGTGGCACGAAGCCCATGCCGCGCATGTCCCGGCGGCGCTGGTAAACCTTCGCACACTGGCCGACTTTCGCTCGCGCCTTCCCCTGATGCTGGACACATTGCGCACAGCCGGACCAATCGGCGCGCCGTTGGGGCTTTGCGTTATTCGCGAGGACGAGATGCAGCAATTGTTCGTGGCGCCCGCCGCGCGTGGATCCGGTCTCGCCACCGACCTTCTCAAGGATGCGGAGCGCCGCCTGGCCGCTGCAGGCGTGGTTGAGGCTTGGCTGGATGTCGTCATCGAAAATGCTCGCGCCATTCGTTTCTATGAGCGTGAGGGGTGGCGATTGGACCGACGCGCCGACGTGCCCCTAGACTCGGCAAACGGACCGGGCGCATTCATCCTGCACGTCCAGATCATGACCAAGTCTCTGAACTCCGCGACATGAGCAAAGCCCGATTTTTCACGCCTGCCTTCCGGTCACGCCGTTTTGGGCATCGTCATCTGACCGCCTGGGCTTTGGTCAAGATTGGCCTTGCCGCCTTGCTCGGGCCGGCTGCGATCATGCTTGCTGTCGGGCTTCCCTTCCTGTTGCTCGGGACGCAGACCGAGATACCGGCCTTCCAGGTCATTGGCTCCTTTTCCGGCCTGGCTGTTCTGGCCCCATTTGTCGGCATATACGCCGTTCCCGCAGCTCTGCTCCTCGGCGCATGGGCCATGCGGTTGGGCTTTGCGGGGTGGGCCGTGGCACTGCTTGCGTCAGTCTTTCTCCCCTTGCGATCGGGTTGGTTTATCAGCTGCTCGACCCGACGGCGGCGGCGATAGGTGCGATGCTGATCCTGTCGCCCATCGTAGCGCTGCACGCCCTCGTCCTATGGTGCGCCACACGCTGGATTGCACCGGACACGTTGCTTGAGGCGGATCAGTAACGTTCTGTTAACCAATCGGCCGCAAGCCTGTCTCCATGTGGACCGCACCCGATTCTCAACTGCACTACGCTCCCGACCCCGGCTTTTATGAAGCCCCGGCGGGATTTGTGCCGCCGCCCTCCTCCAGCGATGATGACCGCGCCACGCGCCTGCGCCTGATCCGGTCGCGCCGCGTTGGCCCCGCGACCTATCTGCGCCTGCTGGCCGAACATGGATCCGCCAAGGCGGCCCTGGATGCCTTGCCAGACGTCGCCGCCGCCGCTGGCGTGAAAGGCTATGAACCCTGCCCTGAGCCCGTGGTGAAGGCTGAGTTGCGGGCCGCCGCCCGCGCAGGCGCCCGCATGATCTGCCTTGGTGATTCCGATTACCCCGATCATCTGGCCGAGATCCCCGACGCGCCCCCGATCCTTTGGGGCATGGGCCAGGCCAGCCTGATGGCGCGGCCCTGCGTGGCCATCGTCGGTACCCGCAACGCCTCCAGCCTCGGCGCGCGCATGGTGCGAAAATTGACGGCAGAGCTTGGCGAAGCGGGCTTCACCGTGGTCTCCGGCCTCGCCCGCGGCATTGATGCCCTGGCCCATGCAGCCAGTCTGCCCACCGGCACCATCGCCGTCATGGCGGGCGGGGTCGACGTGGTCTACCCGGTCGAAAATGCCGATCTTGCCGCGCAAATCACACAAAACGGCCTGCGTCTGTCCGAGCAACCCCTCGGCCTGCAACCGCAAGCCCGCCACTTTCCGCGCCGCAATCGCATCGTCTCTGGTCTCGCACAGGGCGTTATCGTGATTGAAGCCGCGGCGCGTTCCGGCTCGCTCATTACAGCTCGCTTGGCCGCTGATCAGGGGCGCGAGGTTATGGCAGTGCCCGGCCACCCGATGGACAGCCGCGCCTCAGGCGGCAATATCCTGCTGCGTGACGGGGCCACTCTGATCCGAAGCGCCGACGACGTGATCGAGGCACTCGGTACCCCTGCAACGCCGCTGCGCGAAGCCGCACCCGACACGGCACCGATCGAAGTGGCGAAACCAAACCCGCCAACTGATCCGCTGGAGGCGCGCATCCTCGCAGCCCTTGGTCCCGTACCCATCGCCGAAGACCAATTGGTCCGCGATCTCCAGACAACGCCCCGCGACCTTGCGCAATCCCTTGCAGTGCTCGAACTGTCCGGTCGCCTGCGCCGTGCACCAGGCGGCATGGTCCATCTCACGGGTGATTGAAGCCCTGCCCTTCTTTGTTCCCCGAAAATGCAAAAACGACAACAGCCCCCGGTGCACTGTCCGCTTGTGAAACCAGACCGTCGCCATCAGGCCCGGGTCGGGGGACGGGGGTGGGCGGGTGGGCCGTCCGCCGACCCGGGCCGGCTGCCCCGCAAAATACCCCGCATTGACATCCGCCCCCAAGGCCCCACATGTTCCGCCGCCACGCCACGTCTGTGGCAGCCCCACGTTGAAAGGTGCCTCATCCATGCCCGTTGTTGTTGTCGAATCCCCGGCCAAGGCCAAGACAATCAACAAGTATTTGGGCAAGGATTACACGGTTCTCGCCTCCTACGGCCACGTCCGCGACCTGCCTTCCAAGGACGGCTCCGTCGACCCGGAAGAGGCCTTCGCGATGAAGTGGGAGGTGGCCTCTGATTCCAAAAAACACGTCAAAGCCATCGTCGATGCGCTCAAAGAAGACCCCTCCCTGATCCTCGCCACCGACCCCGATCGTGAGGGGGAGGCGATCTCGTGGCACCTGCAAGAGGCGCTGACTTCGCGCAAGGCCATCAAGAAGGACACACCGGTCAAACGCGTGACCTTCAACGCCATCACCAAGGACGCCGTGACCAAGGCCATGGCCGAGCCGCGCGAAGTCGATATGGAGCTGGTCGAGGCTTACCTCGCCCGACGCGCGCTCGACTATCTTGTGGGCTTCACTCTCTCGCCCGTCCTCTGGCGCAAGCTGCCCGGCGCGAAGTCGGCGGGCCGCGTGCAATCCGTTCTGCCTCCGTCTCGTCGTGGAACGCGAGATGGAGATTGAGGCGTTTAACCCCCGCGAATATTGGTCCGTCCGCGCCACACTGGAAACGCCGCGTGGCCAACAGCTTGAAGCGCGCCTGACCGTTCTGGGCGGCAAGAAGCTTGATCGCTACGATCTGCCCACATCAGCCGAAGCCGGTCTCGCCGTTCAGGCCGTGGCCTCCCGTGCGCTCGAAGTGCGCGAGGTTGAGGCCAAGCCGACCTCGCGCAACCCCTCCCCGCCCTTCATGACATCCACCCTCCAGCAGGAGGCGTCCCGCAAGTTCGGCATGGGCGCGCGGGCCTGCATGTCCACCGCGCAGCGTCTCTACGAGGCCGGGCACATCACCTACATGCGGACCGACGGCATCGACATGGCGCCCGAGGCCGTCGAAGACGCGCGGTCAGCAATCAAGGACCGCTATGGCGACGCCTACGTCCCCGGCAAACCGCGGATCTACAAGAACAAGGCCAAGAACGCGCAGGAAGCCCATGAATGTATCCGCCCCACGGATATGTCCAAGGCCGCCGCTGACCTGAAGCTGTCGGAGGACGATCAGCGCAAGCTTTACGACCTGATCTGGAAGCGCACGATCGCCTCCCAGATGGAAGCCGCCCGGATGGAGCGGACGACCGTGACCATCGGCGACACGGCGGGAGATGTCGAGTTGCGCGCCACGGGTCAGGTTGTCCTCTTCGACGGCTTCCTCAAGGTCTACGAGGAAGGCCGTGACGATGTGCAGGGCGATGACGAAGACAGCCGCCGCCTGCCCCAAGTCACCCAAGGCGACGCGATGGCGCTGGCTTCCGAAGGCTTGGCCGGAGAATACGCCAAGCTCGCAGGCGAGGATGTTGTAGAAGAAGATGGCGGCGATCTCCGCCGCTCCAAATCCGCCCTCCTGTCGGCCAATGGCGCCGTTCTCGGCCAACAGCACCACACCCAGCCCCCGCCCCGCTATACCGAGGCCACGCTGGTCAAACGGATGGAAGAACTCGGGATTGGCCGTCCCTCCACCTATGCCTCGATCATGGATACGATCCAGAACCGCGGCTATGTCATCAAGGACAAAGGCCGCCTGATCCCCGAGGATAAGGGCCGCCTCGTGACGGTGTTCCTGTCGAATTACTTCCGCAAATATGTGGGCTACGACTTCACCGCCGACCTGGAAAACCAGTTGGATGAAGTCAGCGCGGGCGATCGCCACTACAAGGACGTGCTCGACCGGTTCTGGAAGGATTTCCACGCCGCGGTTGAAGAAACATCCGAGCTCCGCATCACGGATGTGCTGGAGAAAATCAACGAGGTGCTGGAGCCGCACCTGTTCCCCGCCAAGGAAGACGGCTCGGACCCCCGCCTGTGCCCGAATTGCGGCGCGGGCCGCCTTTCGATGCGCACCGCGCGGGCGGGCGGGGCGTTCATCGGCTGCTCCAACTATCCAGAATGCCGCTACACACGCGCCTTTGGCCCGCCTCAGGAAGGCGCCGATCAGACTGGCGATATCCTCGGGCCGGACGGCAAAATGTTGGGTGTGGACCCCGATACGTCCGAGCGCGTGACCCTGCGCACCGGCCGGTTCGGACCTTACGTCCAACTTGGCGATGTGACTGAGGAGAACAAGAAACCTCCGCGCGCCTCCCTGCCCAAAGGGTGGGAGGTTGACGATATCGACCTTGAAAAGGCGCTGACGCTGCTCAGCTTGCCGCGCAAGATCGGCGACCACCCTGAGGATGGCGAACCGGTTGAGGCCGGGATCGGGCGCTATGGGCCCTACGTCAAACATGGCCGGATCTACGCCAACCTGCCGGATGTGGAAGAAGTCTTCACTGTTGGCATGAACCGAGCGGTTGAGCTGATCGCCGAAAAAGCCGCCGGGCGCGCCGGGCGAGGCCAGGCGGCCGCGCCGTTGAAGGAATTGGGCGAACACCCCGAAGAAGGCGGTCCGGTGCAAGTGATGAAGGGCCGCTATGGACCTTACGTCAAATGGGCCAAGATCAATGCGACGCTTCCAAAGGATGTCGACCCGGAAGCCGTGACGATGGAAAAAGCCCTCGAGGTGCTGAACGAGAAAATCGCCAAGGGCGGAAAAGGCACGGGCAAGCGCAAGACGGCGACTAAGAAAAAGCCAGCCGCCAAGAAGAAACCGGCAAAAAAGACAGACTGATACGGGATTTCGGTGCGTGCAGCCTTGATCTTGCGCGCGCCACCCCCGAAATCCAATCCATGACGGATCCGCGCCCCTTTTCGCCCTCCCCGAGGCCCTCGATTTTTTGCTGAACCGTCGGTCCCGCCCCCCGCGCATGCTGGGGCCGGACACGCCCTCGGACGACACTCTGAACTCGCTTTTGACAGCTGCCTTGCGGGTCCCCGATCATGGCAAGTTGGAACCCTGGCGCTTGATCGTTCTGCGCCGGCCTGCCATCGAACGGCTTGCCGCACTAACCCGCAAGCGCGGCGCGGCGCTTCACATAGCACCCGAGCGGGTTGAGAAAGACGCCAGTGGGTTCGACACCGCGCATTTAATCGTGGCTGTGATCTCCAGCCCTAAACCCTCAGACAAAGTCCCCGTGGATGAGCAATATGCCTCCGCCGCCGCGGTCTGCCTCAGCCTTCTGAACGCGACACTGGCCAGCGGCTGGGGTGCGGTCTGGCTGACCGGATGGCGCGCCACCGACCGCCCGTTTCTGACGCAGGGCCTGGATCTTTTCCCCCATGAAACCATTGCGGGCTTTATCCACATAGGAAACGAGACACGCACACCGCCAGACCGCCCTCGCCCCGATGTCGAGGCGCTTACAACTTGGGTAGATAAATGATTCTAAACGCTTTTTTTAAAGCCTTGGGTCAATTGACCGACAGCCGCTTTCTGGGTGTGCTTGGCCTTGGCCTGTTGCTGACAGTGGGGCTTCTTGTCGGATTTTACGCGGTTTTTGCGGGCATCATCGGCTGGTTTGTGCCTGACACATTCTCTCTGCCCTGGATCGGCGAGATCAACTGGATCGACAACGCACTGACCATCGCAGGCATCCCGCTGATGTTGGTCCTGTCGATCTTTCTTATGGTGCCTGTTTCAGCGGCCTTCATGGGCATCTTCCTCGACCGGGTCTCCGACGCCGTTGAAGATCGCCACTATCCTGGCTTGCCACCTGCGCGTGGCCTGAGCATGGGTGAAGCCCTTGTCGATGTTGTGAAATTCCTTGGTATTTTGACGATCGTGAACCTGATCGGTCTGATCTTTTACCTGATTTCAGGTCCGTTTGCGCCAATCGTCTTCTGGGTTGTGAACGGCATCCTGATCGGTCGTGAATACGGGCAGATGGTGGCCCTGCGCCGCCACGATGCGCGGGGTGCTGCCGAATTCCGCAAACGCAATCGCCCCACTCTGTTCCTTGCTGGCGTTTTGATGGCTGTCCCGCTGACCATACCTGTCGTGAACATCCTGGTGCCGATCCTGGGCGCCGCGACGTTCACGCACCTCTACCACATGCTCAGCGGTCGCCAGACGAGCCCATCCCGAACCGGGTAAAGAGGTCGATATCCTCCAACGTGACGAGTTCCAGCAGGATGATCGCGGCTATGACGGCCCAAATTCCAGCCGCCACGATGCTGGTCCATTTGATCCGCGTCTTTAGGTGCGCGTCAGCCGGGGCCGAGCCGTGCGTGCCCGCAACCCGTTCGCCCGCTTCATCCTGGCTGGTCACCCGCACCTGAAGCGCCACGAGCAGCGTCATGAACCAGATGATCGCGTAAAGCACGATACCGGTGACGATCCCCATCCAGACCTGCTCCAACTCAACCAATGTGCCGGTGAAGTCTTTCGGATGCAGGAACAGAACCGGTTTGCCATGGGCGCCGATCTTGGGCTCTCCATTGCCAAGAACACGGGCCCCCTGCGTCTGCAACCGGTTACGCGCTTCTAGGATATTCTCAACCTCGTAGCAGACATGATGCATGCCACCGGACGGATTCTTTTCCAAAAACGCAGCAATGGGGGAGTTATCCCCAAGTGGGTACAACAGCTCGATCTTTGTGTTGGGCAGTTCGATGAACACGACCGTCACGCCATGATCCGGCTCGTCCTGAGGGGCACCGACCTGCGCGCCGAGCGCATCGCGGTATTGTGCGGCAGCTGCTTCAAGGTCAGGCACAGCAATGGCAACGTGGTTCAGGCGTCCGATCATTTGGGTCATCCGAGGTTTATGAGGTTGAGGCACGATATGGCGCGCGCCCGCGCGGGTGGCAAGCCGAGCCGATGTCGCATTTACGTTTCATAAACCGAGAACTGCCAGTGTCGGGGCAACCGAAGGGAATCATTCCCACTCATAGGGGGCGAGACGATGGACGACCTGCTATCCGACTTTGACCTGCGACCGCAGCCGACGGCCGAGCGCCCGCTGCTCGGCCTGACCATTCTGGTGGTGGAAGACAGCCGCTATGCATCCGAGGCCATCCGATTGATGAGTTTGCGATCCGGGGCGCGTCTGCGGCGCGCAGATTGCCTTGGGTCCGCCGAACGCCACCTGAATGTTTATGCGCCGACGATTGCAATTGTGGATCTGGGTCTGCCCGATGGCTCCGGCCTCGATCTCATCCGCGCCATGGTCGACAACCGGGCGACTGGCCAAGTGATCCTTGGCACCTCTGGCGCTGAGCGTGAGGAAGCTGAACGTCAGGTGATGCAGGCTGGCGCAGATGGTTTCATCGCAAAACCCGTCGCCAGCATCGCTGCATTCCAGACCGCCATCCTGACCCACCTGCCTCAAACCCTGCACCCGAAGGGCCCGCGGGAAGCTGCAATCACAGGAGTTGACCCCGATCCATTGGCGCTTCGCGAAGATCTCAGCCATGCCATGGACCTGTTGGCCCTGGACATCCCACCGGTCGGCTACCTGAGGCGGTTCCTGATCGGGTTGGCGCGCGGCATCAAAGACAACGCATTGGAGGCCATGGCCCAAGGCATGACCGACACGCTGGGTCCCCCGGATCGGGCGGCGTTGCGCAAACTGCTCTCCGGTCGCATTCAGGCCATGCCAGACGGCGTCTGAGCGCCGGAATTTAGTCTTGCGGGATGACCCGCAGACCCAGTTCCATCAACTGATCCGGCATCGGCTCAGACGGGGCCGCCATCATCAAATCTTCGGCCCGCTGGTTCATCGGGAACAGGATCACTTCGCGAATATTAGCTGTATCCGCCAGCAGCATCACGATCCGGTCGATCCCTGCCGCACAGCCACCATGGGGTGGCGCGCCATACTGGAACGCGTTGACCATGCCGCCAAAACGCTTGCGCACTTCATCCTCGCCGTAGCCGGCTAGTTCAAACGCCTTCAACATGATCTCAGGCTGGTGGTTCCGGATCGCGCCCGAGACAAGCTCATACCCGTTGCAAGCAAGGTCATACTGGTAGCCAAGCACGCCGAGCGGATCGCCACCCAGCGCCTCAAGCCCGCCCTGCGGCATCGAGAACGGGTTGTGCGAGAAGTCGATCTTGCCCTCGTCATCGGCCTCGTACATCGGGAAGTCGACGATCCAGGCAAAGGCGAACCGGTTCTGCTCGGTCAACCCAAGCTCATCACCAATCACAACGCGCGCGCGCCCTGCAACGGCTTCAAATTCCGATGGTTTGCCAGCGAGGAAGAAGGCCGCATCGCCCACATCTAGGCCCAGTTGCTGGCGGATCGCTTCCGTCCGCTCCGGCCCGATATTCTTGGCCAGCGGACCTGCCGCCTCCAGGCCTTCGCCTTGATCGCGCCAGAAGATGTAGCCCATGCCGGGCAGACCCTGCTCTTGCGCGAACTTGTTCATCCGGTCGCAGAACTTCCGCGACCCGCCCGACGGCGCCGGGATCGCGCGCACCTGCGTGCCCTCTTGCTCCAACAGCTTGGCGAAAATCGCGAAGCCTGAGCCTGCGAAATGCTCAGACACCACTTGCATCTTGATCGGGTTGCGCAGGTCCGGCTTGTCGGTGCCATACCAAAGCGCAGCATCCGCATAGGAAATCTGCGGCCAGTCCTGATCAACTGTGGCCCCTTTGCCAAACTCCTCGAACACACCGCGCAGGACCGGCTCAACCGTGTCGAACACATCCTGCTGCTCCACAAAGGACATCTCCATGTCGAGCTGGTAGAAATCCGTCGGCGAACGGTCGGCGCGCGGGTCTTCATCGCGGAAACACGGCGCGATCTGGAAATACTTGTCGAACCCCGAAACCATGAGCAATTGCTTGAACTGCTGTGGCGCCTGCGGCAGCGCGTAGAACTTGCCCGGATGCAGACGTGAGGGCACCAGGAAGTCCCGCGCGCCTTCGGGCGAGGACGCCGTAATGATCGGCGTCTGGAATTCGCGGAAATTGATCTCCCACATCCGCTTGCGGATGGAGGCCACAACGTCCGAACGCAGGGCCATATTCGCCTGCATCTTCTCGCGCCGCAGGTCGAGGTAGCGGTACGAGAGGCGCGTCTCTTCCGGGTATTCCTGATCGCCAAATACCTGCAGGGGCAGGTCACCGTTCACACCACCCAACACTTCCATGTCACGGATGAAAACCTCGATCTCGCCCGTTGGCAGCTTGGGGTTCACCAGTTCCGGGTCACGGGCCTTCACGGTCCCGTCGATGCGCACACAATATTCCGAGCGCAGCTTTTCGACCTCGGCGAATACCGGGCTGTCGGGGTCGCACAGAACCTGGGTGATCCCGTAATGGTCGCGCAAGTCAATGAAGATCACACCGCCATGGTCCCGCCGGCGATGCACCCAGCCCGACAGGCGAATGGTCTCGCCGACATTGGCGGCGGTCAGGGCGGCGCAGGTATGGCTGCGATAGGCATGCATGGGGCTCTCCGGGATGGGTCTTGACCAGTCGGCCCGGATAGACCGCCCATGCGCGCAAGTGTCAAGCCTCCCGCAGGGCCTCCGCACGGTCAGACAGCTCGGCTGCGCTGATTTCGGCGAGTTGGCGGGTCGCGTCATGGGTCCACAAGGTGGCGCCGTCCGCATTCGCGACCACCATCATCAAGGCGTCGCCCGCCCGGATCATCATGGCAACGTCGCCATCCTCCTGCATGGTCTCAAAAGTCGAGAGGCAGCCCGCATGGGTGATCGGGTCGGTGCATTCGGCCGCTTGCAACATGGCAAACGCCGCAAGCCCCATGTTCAGCTCCGCCGCCCGCGCCATGATCGCCTCAACCTCATTGACCGGAACCGCCGCCAACCGGCGACCGGCCCCGTCCAGCGCCCAAAGGCGGTCGCGAAAGTCGGGGTGTGATTTTTCAGGCTCATCCGCCGCGGCGCGGCGCGCGCGCTCGGCCGCGATGGCCTCGGGCGATAGTTTTTCATGGGCGAAACAGACCGCGTCGTTGAAGATGATCACGGCCTCGCCATTCAGTGTCTCAGCCGCAAACAGATAGCCCGCCTGCCCCGCAATATCGATGATCCGTCCGCCCCCGGCGAGGCGGCCAAACAGATCCGGTGTCTCGGCCTGCGCCAGCGCCCAACCGGCGGTGAAGATCTGCGGGTTCGAGAACCAGACTTTCACCTGCGCGATTTCGTTGGCGGCATTGCGCGCCTCGAACTTCGGATTGGCCTGCGCCAAATCGTCAAAGGCTTCGGCCAGCGCGTCGCGATCCAGCAGAACCACATCACGCATCCCACGGATCCGCTTTGCCTGCTTTTCCGCCAGCGGTTCGGACTTCTCGGCGCGGAAGAACTCATCATCGAGCACATTGAAGTGGATCGACATCTGCCGCGAGGCTTCAAAATCTGCTGCCGGCTCCTGCCCTCGCATTTCCTTTGCGAAATGCCGGAATGCCTTGAGGTGTCGCTTGGCCTTGATCGCGCGCAGCCCGCGTTCGACCGCTGGTGCGATCCGCGCCAGATGGCGCCCGCAATTGTGCCAATACTGCCCGTGCCCGCCATTGTTCACTTGCGCCAGATAGCGGTCGACTTCATAGATCTCGACCGCAGCTGGTGGCAATTCCTCGAATGTCATCAATGCCTTGGATTGCGTCGCGTTAACGTAGTTCACGACCGCCTGCACGCAATCATGGTCGGCATAGTCCACTCGTCGATTGCACCAAGGCCGCCTCCAATAACAGCGGCGGGCGCGGTGTACGGTCCGGTAGAATGCGGCTGATGAAGCTCATGGCTCAGACTCCTCGAAACAGTGGCGCGTTGCGTAAACCATTGTTGAGGAAATGGGCGAGAACACGGCCCTAAGGGGGAATGAGCGCGTTATTTCAAAGCTGGCAGGCGAGTGCCCGCGCGACATTTTGCGGGCTGAACACCGCCACGCCACGCGCCGTCAAACGCCCGCCATCAAAGCCCGTCACCATGACTTGGGTCCATTCGCGGTTGGCTGTTACCATCTCGGGGCCGTCTCCGCATTCACGCACGCCGCCCGTAATGAACGGCTCCCCGATGCGGTGGTTCGTCAGCCCCTCAAGCGTCGCAATCTCGGTCAGGCTGTTCCCCTCAAACCGCCAGACCCGCAGCGTCCGCGCAAGATGCGGGCGGTCGATATAGGCGATGTCCATCATGCCGTCGCCGTCAAAATCCGCAGCGCCAATCGGCGCGAGCCACCGGTTGGAACGCCCGATGAATGGCGTTGTTGCCAGCAAGTCCAGCCCAACCCCATCAGCAGACGCGCGATACACGGCCAACTGCGCGCCAAGGCGCTGGTGACTTTGCACAACGATGATTTCGGGTGTGCCGTCTCCGTCCAAATCGGCCAGACGTGGCGCGGTGTCCTCAAACACCAGCTCCTCCGGTAGGGCCAGCGACTGATCCAGACACGAGCTGACGGACGTGTCCGCATAGACATGCAGCCGCGTGCCCTCGATATCATCGCCAAGCACGCCGTGGGCATAGCGACGCGTCGGCCCGTCATACCACGCCAGGATCGGCGGATTTTCTGACCACGCGTCCGAGACGCTTTCCGGCATCTCGGTTGTCTGGTGGGGCGGCAGCAGGCACGCGTGCGCCGGAGCCGCTGCGAGGAGGGTCTGCGCTGAAAACAGCGCACACCCGAGGAGCGCGCGAAGCCCCCTCAAATCTGCTTTTCAGGCATCTGTACGACCAGCCCGTCCAGCGCGTCCGTGACCTTCAGCTGGCAGGTAAGGCGGGAACGGGTCGTGTCGGGCTCATAGGCGAATTCCAGCATATCCTCTTCCATCGGGTCGATGGCGGGCAGCTTTTGCACCCAGTCGGGGGACACATAGACATGGCAGGTCGAACAGGCGCAGGCCCCGCCGCAATCGGCCTCGATCCCCGGAATGCCGTTGTCGCGCGCGCCTTCCATGACCGTCAGGCCATTGGCCACGTCCACGACATGCTCGGTGCCGTTATGTTCGATATAAGTGATCTTTGCCATTATCCGCCCCCAAGCGCGTATCTTCAGTCCAACGCTAGGTAATACGCCAGTGCCCCGCTTTCCAGCCTGAATACGACACCTTGCACGCGCGCGCATTTGTTCTATTTTTGTTCCATATGGTCGAACCCGCCCTCCGCGCCCCCGAATGGCCCAGGCCACCCGATTGCCTGCCCCATCACTTGCTGCATCTTCCGCCGGAAAATGCACGGATTTGCGTGGCCGGACTGGTGCTGGTGCGTCAAAGGCCCGGCACGGCCAAGGGCGTGATTTTCATCACGCTCGAGGATGAGTTTGGCGTCTGCAACGTGATCGTCTGGCAGAAGATGTACCTGAAATACCGCCGGGCTGTGATTGCCGGACGACTTTTGCGCGTCACCGGGCGCATCCAGCGCGAGTCCGGCGTGACACATGTCATCGCCGAGCATGTCGAAGATATCTCGCCCATGCTCGATGAACTGGTGCGCCTGCATCAGGGCGCAAAGGCCGGCGATCAACCGTGATCCTTTCCAGGACGCGGCATTTACGCTATACTGGCGGGATAACAAAAGGCAGGACCCGAGCAGGCCCATGCGTAAACTGATCCTACTGGCCGCCTTTGGCGGCTTGTCGGCGTGCGTTGCAAGCGCGCCCGACGACACCGGCTTTACGTCGGTGATCGAACCCACGACCCATTACGGGGCCGCCGGCGTGCAGGTGATGCGCGGGATCGGGCCACCGGATGCAAACCCGTCAAGCTGCTATGGCCGCGAGATCGAACCTGCGTTGATCGAAACCGTGACCGAGCAGATCATGGTCGAGCCTGAGCAGTTGGACCGCAACGGCAATGTCCGCCGCCCCGCCGTCTTCGTGACCTCGACCGAGCAGCGCATTGTCGAGGATCGCACAGAGACCTGGTTTGAAACGCCCTGCGCCATGCAGATCGCGGATCCCGACTATATCGCAACCCTGCAACGTGCGCTGGAGGCCCGTGGCCATTACTCTGGCCCCATCACCGGCGTGTTGGATCGCGCGACGGTCCGCGCCGTGCGGGCTTACCAGGCTCCGCAGGGCCTCGATTCCGGGGTTCTGAGCCTGGCCGCCGCCCGTCAGCTTGGCTTGTCGGTTTGGGATCCGAGCCTCGCCGCTGGCGGCGACGCGGGCTAACGCACGCACAACGAAAAACCCCCGACGCACGCGCCGGGGGTTGAGATCAGGCAAGCAATTGCAGGCCGTCAGTTACCGTCGTCAATCGCAAGCGCCATGAAGCGCGGATTGCCATCACGGCGGATCAGCAAAAGGATCGACTGCTGCCCCGCATCGCGGGCCGATTGCAGAAGCGTCTGGAAATCCTCGACCGTTGTGACCGGCTGCTGTGTGACTTCCGTGATGATGTCACCCACACGCAGGCCCATCTCTGCCGCGTCCGAGACTGGATCAAGCTGCTGGATCACCAATCCGCCGGTGACGTTCTGCGCGCCCAGTTCCTGACGCATCTCATCCGTCAGTGGGGCCAGTGTCATGCCGAGGATCTCACTCGTCGGGGCCACATCAGGTGTCGGCTCATTGCCATTTGGTGCGGTCGCGCCGCTCACGCCTTCGGCCGTCTCGCGGCGGCCAAGGGTCACGCGCAGGGTTTCTGTTGCGCCATCGCGGAACACCAGAACCCGGACCGTTTCGCCAACGTTTGATTCACCGACAATGCGGACCAGTTCCCGCGTATCCTCGATCTCTTGCCCGTCGAAGGAAAGGATCACGTCGCCAACCTCAACGCCGCCATCCAGCGCAGGGCCGGTGGGAACGTCCGTGACCATGGCGCCGCGCGCCTCTTCCAGGCCCATGGCCTCTGCCATGCTGGCATCCACATCCTGAATGCGCACACCCAGCCAGCCGCGGCGGGTTTCGCCGAATTCACGCAGCTGCGCGACGACGTTCGTGACAACATCCGAGGACATCGCAAAACCAATCCCGATGGAGCCGCCCGTGGGCGACAGGATCGCGGTGTTCACACCAATCACTTCGCCTTCAAGGTTGAACAGCGGACCGCCCGAATTGCCCTGGTTGATGGCGGCGTCGGTCTGAATGAAATCATCGTAGCTGCCTTGAAGGAGCGCCCGAATGCTGAGATCACACCAACCGAGACGGAAAAGCCCTGCCCCAGCGGGTTGCCCATAACCATCACCCATTCGCCAACACGATGGTCGGCCGAGACGCCAAATTCGACAAATGGCAGCGGTACGTCGCTTTCGACCTTCAGTAGCGCAATGTCGGTGGTGGGGTCTGTGCCGATCAGCTCCGCCGGAAGCTCCGTGCCGTTGCGGAATTCGATCATGATCTCGTCGGCGCCTTCAATCACGTGGTTGTTCGTGACCAGATAGCCATCCTCGGAGATCACAAAGCCCGACCCCAGCGCCTGGCTGCGCCGTGGCGCACCATCTGGACCCTGGCGATCGAGGAAGTCGTTGAAGAAATCCTCAAGCGGCGATCCATCGGGCACCTGTGGCTGCGCGCCACCGGCACGGCCTGCGACAACCGATGAGGTCGTGATGTTGACCACCGAGTCGCCCACCTGATCCACCAGATCGGCAAAGTTCGGCAATGCGCCCGACTGCGCGCGGGCAGGCATGGCCGAAAGCGCAACCGCCAAGGCCGTGAGCGCCGCCAAAAACGCGCCAAGCACAAGGCGCATGTCCATGCTGCGGCTTTGGGATTGTGCAACCACACGTGGTTGCCTGTTTTCGAACTGAGGGGGTCTTTGGGGGATCGTCACGACTGCTAAGCCTCCTGAAATACCGTCGGACAGGCAGACCTGTCCCTGGCAAGGATATTTGGGCGAATTCCGCGCAGATCAAGTTCGGGAAACCCAACCCATTGCGCGCAATCCGTCACATAGGCGTGAGAATGCACCGCCCATCTTGCATTCAGAGTGGCACGGGGAACGCTTCAAACCAATTGCAAATCGCATCAGGCGTGTAGAATGCGCGCTAGAGCAGGCTGATCCCCCAAGAGGTCAGCACAGCGCCGACGGCCACGGCGCCAAACCCGATCAGACGGCGCGTCTCGGGCGGGATCGCAGTCAGCGCTTTGAGCAGGTCTTCCATACGCGAAGGGGCCAGTGCGAACACCAGCCCCTCAATCACAAGGACCATACCAAGGCCCATCACAATGGCGATCCACATGGGCGGATTACTCGGACGGTGCCGCCAGCGAGTTACCGCCGCCCAGTGCCGAGCCGTCGAAATACTCGAAGAACTCGCTGTCAGGGCTGATCACGAAGGTCGAATTCTCCCGCAGGGCCGTCTCGTAGGCCGCCAGTGAACGGGTGAAATCGTAGAACTCCGCGTCCTGCCCGAAGGCTTCGGCGAAGATGCGCGTGCGTTCGGCATCGGCCTCACCTCGGGTGATCTCGGCCTCGCGGTTGGCTTCCGACACAAGCTCCACCACGGTACGGTCAGCCTGGGCGCGGATCCGCTGTGCCGCTTCTTCACCGCGCGCGATCTCGTCTGCGGCTTCGCGTTCACGTTCGGCCCTCATCCGGGCGAACGTTGCGTCGAGGTTTTGTTCAGGCAGGTCCGTCTGTTGCAGACGCACATCCAGCACCGTGATCCCGAAGCCGTCCGCATCGACTCGCGCTTGGGTCGTGATCTGCCGCATCAGGCCTGCGCGATCTTCCGACAGGATCGTGTTCGACGTCACACCATCCGCACCCAGAACCGAACGGATCTGTGCGCGCAGAATACCGTCCAGCAGATCTTCGGCCTGACGGACACCACCGGGCACGGCCTGCACGAACTCTTCCACATCGTCGATCCGATACCGCGCGAAGGCGCTGACCACGAGGCGGCGATCGTCCGACGGCGTCACCTGCGTGGGCTCGGTATCAAGCGACAGGATGCGGTCTTCGAAATATTCGACATTCTGGAAGAACGGGATTTTGAAGTTCAGGCCCGGCGAATTGATCACCTGACGGATCTGACCGAATTGCAGCACAAGAGCGCGCTGGCGTTCATCGACCACGAAAATCGAGGACGAAATTACCAAAATGGCCAGAACGACAACGGGGATGAGATATGTAATCCGAGACATGTTAGTTCGAGCTCCCGGTCGTGGTTGCGTTGCCAGAGGGTCGGCGAAGTTCGTTCAATGGCAAGTAGGGCACGACGCCCTGACCGCCGCCGGTATCACCATCGATGATGACAAGATCGGTCTCGCCCAGCACACGCTCCAGCGTCTCAAGGTAGAGGCGGCGACGCGTGACGTCCGGTGCGGCCTCATATTCCTCAAGCACGGCGAGGAAACGGCTGGCTTCACCAAGCGCTTCGTTAACCACGCGAGCCCGGTAAGCTTCTGCTTCTTCCAGGATCTGCGCCGCTTCACCGCGTGCCCCGGCAGTCACCCTGTTAGAATAGGCGTCTGCGGTGCGTTCCAGTCGGTCGCGCTCCTGTTCGGCGGCCTGAACGTCGAGGAAGGCCTGGATCACGTCCTGCGGCGGATCTGCACGGTCGAGGTTCACACGCAGCACATTGATGCCGCTCTCATAGACGTCGAGCGTCTGTTGGATCAGCAATTCCGCCTGGTCGGCAATCAGCTGACGGTCGCGGTTCAGAATCGGGGCAAGCTCGGATTGCGCGATGATTTCCCGCATGGCCGATTCCGCCACCGCACGGATCGTCGCCTCGGGATCGCGCAGGTTGAACAGGAAGTCGGCGGGGTTGGAGATATTCCAGACCACGTCGAAATCGATATCGACGATGTTTTCGTCCGTCGTCAGCATCAAGCCACGGTCCGACGCCCCGGCGCGGTTGTTGCCGATGGTTTCGGTCCGTTCCTGATCGGTAGCGAGAACCTCAGCAGTAAACACGGGCCACCAAGCGAAATTCAGGCCTTGGTCAGTGATCTCGTACTCAGACCCTAGAAACAACTCAACGCCTTGCTCGCCTGGCTGAACCGTATAGGCGGACGCAAAAAGATAGGCCGCCCCTGCTGCAAAAGCGCCAATGATCCACATGGCGCGCGGGCTGATCGGGCTTTCGCCACCGCCCTGCCCGCCGCCGGTGCCACCGCCGCGACCGCCCATCAGGACGCGCAGCTGTTCCTGGCCCTTGCGGACGATGTCGTCGATTTCGGGGATGTTCTGGCCGCCACCCTCACGTCCGGGCCCCGAAGGGCGCCGTCCATCATTGCCGCTGCCGTTGCTGCCTTGGTTTCCGCGATTGCCACCGCCACCGCCGCCCCAGGGTCCGCCACTGTTACCCGCCATCTGTCGTCTCACCTCTTGGATGCGTCATCTGTTGATGCCCTATATGGGGCTGAAAATCCGCTTTGCACCCGTGGATGTGCGCTTTCGCCGCGAAAAAGCGGCCTCACGCGGTCCTCATGGGTTCACGCATTGTCACAATCTCTTCCGACATCGTGGGGTGGACTGCAACCGTTCGGTCGAAATCTTCCTTGGTTGCACCCATTTTCACCGCGATTCCGGCCAGCTGGATCATCTCACCCGCGCCGGGGGCCACGATATGGCAGCCAAGCACCTTGCGACTGGCTTTTGAGACGACAAGTTTCATCAAGACGCGCCAGGGCTTGCCGGCAAAGGCGGTTTGCATGGGCCGGAACGAGGTGCAGTAGATCTCCACCTCTTCTTGCTCGCGGGCGGCCTCTTCGGTCAGACCGACTGTTCCATATTCCGGCGTGGTGAACACGGCCGAGGGGATCAGATCGTGATCCACAGGCGTCGGGTTGCCGTTGAAGACCGTTTCAACGAAAGCCATGCCTTCGCGGATCGCCACGGGCGTCAGGTTCACACGGTTGGTCACATCCCCGATCGCATAGACCGACGGCACGGCGGTCTGGCTGTATTCGTCGACGACGATCTCGCCACGGCGGCCGATTTCGACGCCGATTTCCTCCAACCCCATGTCGCGCGTGTTCGGGCTGCGACCCGTGGCAAACAGAACCTGATCGAAGACGCCTTCCTGCCCATTTGTGGACTTCACCCAGATCGGGCGGCCTTTTCCGCCTTCCGGCACAAGATCGCCAGCCGACCGGGCTGAAGCCCCCATGGCCGCGTCGCTATCGGTGCCGGTCCAAGAGGCTGTGTGATCCGCATCTGCCGCCCCCATCTCCACGATGTTGGTGCCCAAATGCAGGTTGATCCCCTGCTCGCGCATCATCTCGGCGATCAGCCCACGTGCCTCATCATCAAAGCCACGCAGGATCTGAGCGCCGCGATAATACTGCGTCACCTCAACGCCGAGACCGGCCATGATGCACGCGAACTCGCAGGCAATATAGCCGCCGCCAACGATCAGCAGCCGCTTCGGCAACGCGTCGAGATTGAAGATATCGTCCGACACAATACCCAGATGCGCATTGGCCGTGTCGGGCCGCACCGGATGCCCGCCGGTGGCCACAAGAATGTGCTTGGCGGTCTTGGTCTCGCCGCCCACCTCAACCGTATGCGCATCGGCCAGCTTGGCACGCGCGTCAAAAATTTCAACGCCCGAGCCGTCGAGCAGCTTGCGGTAGACACCTTCCAGACGATCCAATTCGTTATTTAGATGATCGCGGAAGACAGGCCACTGAAATTCCCCATCCTTCACATCCCAGCCATAGGCGCGCGCCTCGGAAAAGCCTTCACGATAGCCAGAGGCGAAGACCATCAGCTTTTTGGGCACACAGCCCCGGATCACGCACGTGCCACCCATCCGATTGTCTTCCGCCAGCGCAACCTTCGCGCCGCCCGCCGCCGCAACACGCGCGGCGCGCACACCGCCCGAGCCTCCACCAATGACGAAGAGGTCATAATCGAAGTCGGACATCGCGTTTCTCCTACGCAGTAACGGGGCGTAACGGTCTATTCCATGAACAATGCCTTAACGCCAGAGGGGCCACCGCACGCACCTGTGCCAAAATGCGCAACACCTCTGCAGCCACCCTATACTGCGCGCTGATGATCATCGACCCAAGGCTGTCGGTCATGCGCCGGAGGCCCCCAGACCACCCATGCCGTCCCATCGGCACATCGGGTGCAGGGTGTCCGGCATCGGACCTGCGCATCTTTTCCGATCTGTCGGATGACACCCGGCAGAGCGCGTGACCGCATTCCAGCGGCGCCGCTTTCCTTGGCCTTACGCCAATCGAACGAATTCGAAGCCGAGCCACCGCGCAGACCAACCGCTTTGGTCACGCCCTCCTCCGGCCTGTCGGCCGCCTTCGCAGGCGTGCGCGCACATCTTCCTTGTTTCAAAAGTACCTCGGGGGTCAGCGTCTTTCCTCATGGGAAAGGCGTGTAAGGGGGCAGAGCCCCCACGCGGGCAACGCCCGCCCCGAGGCCGCGCGGCGCAAGTCCGCGCAACGAGATGAAGGCGTGCGGCGCAGCCGCTCCTTTAGATCAAAGCCCCGACAGCCGCCTTAGTCACGCACATCCACGAACAGGTTTTCGGTGTCCGACACATCCACACGCTCATGCTCGACCGTGCCGTTGTTGATGTCCCGCACTTCAACCGTGCCGTCGGCATTGCCGATCACCAGAACGTCGCAAATGTCGAGGAACAGACCATTCTCCACCACGCCGGGGATCTGGTTCAGCACGAGGCTCACCTGAGCGGGCTGCGCGATCCGGCGCAAGTGCAGGTCGAGGATATAGTTGCCCTCATCGGTCTTGAATGGCTCCGTCCCGCTCAACCGCAGGGACGCCGAGCGCCCCAGAACATCCACGTTCGAGAGCATCTCTTCAATCAGCGCCTTGGTGGTTTGCCAGCCGAACGGAATGATCTCGACGGGCAAAGGGAAGGCGCCCAACGTATCTACCTGCTTGGTCAGATCCGCGATCACCACCATCTGATCGCTTGCCGTTGCAACGATCTTTTCGTGCAACAGCGCCCCGCCGCCACCTTTGATCAGGTTCAGGTTCGGGTCGTATTCATCGGCTCCGTCAATCGTAAGATCCAGCCAACGCACTTCATCCAGCGTCTTGATTGTCACGCCCACTTCGCGCGCCAGATCCGCTGTGCGGGTCGAGGTCGCTACGCCGGTGATCTGCATCCCCTCTTCGCGGACAAGCTCCCCGAGGCAGCGCACCATCCACGCGGCGGTGGAGCCGGTTCCAAGCCCCACGCGCATCCCGTCTTCCACAAATTCCACCGCCCGGCGGGCGGCCACGTATTTGGCTTTGTCGATGGGGGAAAGCTCGGCCGTCATGGGCGCATCTCATTCTATTGTGGCAGCTACGTGACACCCATAGCGGTTGCTCACGCGTGGGGCGAGTGGAAATCCGCCGCAGCCAAGGCCGCGATAACCTGCTCCAGCATTTCCACCGGCAGCAGCAGCAGGCAGCCCGGGCGGTCTGACTTAAGCACAACCGGACCGTCACTGGCCCGGTTCGAGGTTCCGATCTTGCGCGCCGGGTGCAGATCAAGCGCGTCAAAGGCCCACTCCACCCCGTGCAAGCCCACGGTCACACCGTCCATGGGAAACAGCGACACACGGGTTCCAGACGGGACATCCAGCACGATCTTTGCAGGCAAATGCACCACCACATCTTCTTGCCCAATTAAAAGGACAGGCTGCTGTGGATAGCGCACGAGCACGTGCATGGCAGCCAATTCGTGATCCAGACGGGCGCCCGAAAAGCCAATCGCAAGGATCAGTGGCGCTGCGAGCCGTGACAGGGCTTTCTCAAAATCCGTACTGTCCTGCTCGGCCACGTGGATCAGCTTCGCGGAGGGAATCGCTGCACGTCCCGCGTCCGAAAACGAATCCAAATCGCCGATCACGGCCTCAGGAACCGCCCCGCGACGCAAGATCTCGTCCCCGCCGCCATCAACGCCAACAAAAAAATTTGCGTGCATTTTTGACAATTCAAAGGCGGCATTGCCCACCGAACCGCCCCCCACAAGCACAACTGGAGCGTTGAAATTCAAGGACAATCCGCACCCCTCCTGATCATTGTCCACATTGTTGCCATGGTCTGGGTCATTGATCACCAAAAGGTCCAATTCGCGTCGCTTTTTACTGGAAACAGTTTGTTACACCTTTTGCGAGGATGATAAATTCCGGTGAATTCTGGTGAACAGGGTGGCCCGGACGAGCAGAGTGGCAGAGCAATGAGTGATGAAAACAAAATCCTGACGGTCTCTTACGGCACGTTTTCCTGTACCCTTGAGGGCTTTGAACGCCCGTTTGAGGCCATGAAGGCCGTGGCAGAGTATTTCCGCGACCTCGCCGCAGAGGATCGCTATTTCGGGGCAGAACCTCCCACGCCAGACGCCGAAACTCTGCACCGCATCACGGAAGAGGCCATCCAGCGCCGCGTCGAATCGCGTATGGTTGAAAATGGCCTGATCATGCGACCCGAAGGTGCGCCTGCCGAAGATACCCCAGCATTCGAAAGCGCTGCCGAACGCTCCTTCGCGCGTGACCCGCAGATTGAAGATGCCGTTGAAAGCGTCGCCCCCGAAGCGCCGGCCGGTGAGGCCGTGGCCGTGACGGCAGCGGTTGCTGCCGCGACTGGGGCCGCAGCGCTTGCCGAAGATGAAGAAGACGCAGCAGCAGAGGATGTTGCCGAATCCGCCGAGGCCGTGGACGCGCCCGCCGAGGAAAGCGACGACGTAGCGGAAGCAGCTCGAGGACGCTGCCGAAGTTGCCGAAGAGCCGATCGAAGACGCCGTCGAAGCCGCGGACGAGATCGTGGAAGAGGTCGAAGTCGCGTCTGAGGAGATCTCGGAAGAGGTTGCGGAGACCGCCGAGGAAGCGTCCTTTGCAGAAGCGGCCGATGAGGCGTCCGATGACGATGCCCTCGCCGGGATCGCAGCCGCCATGAGCGATGACGCTGATTTTGCCGAGGCTGAGGCCGAAGCGGAAGCGGATGATTCAGCACCAATCGACCTCGCAGGTGATGACGAAATCTACGCCGACGACGAAGAAGATGGCGTTGCCGGTGCAGATACGCTGATCGCGGTCGCCGCCGCTCTGGCCGCCGAAGGCGCGCCTGCAGATGACGCTGATGCGGAAGATATCGCAGAGGCCGAAGACGCGGACGCCGCTGACAGCATCATGGCCGATCTCGATCAGGACGATGATGACGGCGATATCGACTCGATCTTCGCCGATGAGAATGACGAAGAGGCCGCCTTTGATGGCGCATCCGTTGCCGCTCGCCTGGCCCGTATCCGCCGCGCCGCATTGGCTGAAACAGGCGATGCGCCTGCGACAGTGCAGCCTGATGATGAACTGATCTCCGCCGGTGGAGAAGGCGCCGCGCCCGAGCCAGTGATCGAAGCCGATGACGATGCCGCTGTTGCCGCTCTTGCCGCCGCGTTCGCAACCGGCGCCTCCACCATGGCGGCAGCGTCGGAAGCGCTGGAAGCTGACGGGATCGACGAGGTCGCAGAAACTGAGGACGACGACAGCGATACATTGGCCGCGATCGCGGCCGTGACCGCACCTGCCATTGAAGAACCTACGGAAGAGATTGCCGAGGCCATCGAAGCGGCACCTGCTACTGTTGCGGAAGACATCGCCGAAGCAATTGCCGACGAAACGCCTGACACCCCCACACCCCCAAGTGCTGATCGCACGGCTTTCGCCGACGCGGACGGCGATGATGGCGGCGACATGGATCGCCTGTTCGAGGCCACCGAAGGCCGTTTGACCACGGTTGAGACGACCCGTCGTCGCGCCAATATCGAGCATCTGAAAGCTGCCGTGGCCGCTCGCGCCGCAGAAACCCAACTGGCCGCGGATGGGGCCTCGGTTGCCGATATGACGGGGCTTGAGGACGACGCCGCCGAATATCGTGAGGATCTGGCCCGCGTGATGCGCCCGCGCCGTGTGCGCGTTGACGTCTCGCGTCGTCAACTGGCCGCCGAGGAACGCCCGGCACCGCTGGTTCTGGTGTCCGAACAGCGCATCGAAGATGACGCGCCGGCAGCACCCGCTGCACCGGTCGCACCGCGCCGTGTGTCGCCTACCGAAGCCGAGGTTGCGGACCGCCCCGAGACTGGGCCTGCCGCCACGCCTTTGGTTCTGAACGAAGAGGTCGCTGTGGTCGAGACTGCGGTCGAAGAGATTGACGCCGAAGCCGTGGAAGCCGCCCGCCCGGCCCCGCGCAAAATGGCAAATTCGCTGGCCAATCTGGCACAGCGTGCCGGGATGATCGCATCCGGCCTGGGGCGTTCGCCCCGCGAAGAGGTTGCAGCGGAAGCCGATGAGTCTGTTGCGGACGCTCCCGTAATGGACGCGCCCGAGATGCCCGCTGCGCAACCCAGCGCCGCCGCGCAAACCGACATCGAAGAAGACGCCGATTTCGACGATCCAATCGCGGCACTGGAAGCTCAACTGGCGCAGGAAATCGACGAAGTTCGCGATACCGTCGACGGGGATGCCGCGAGCGCACAGGATGCCGGCGCCGAAGTCGACCATTTCGCCGTATTTGCACAGCGTCTGGAAGAATCGCCTGCAACCGAGATCGAAGAGGTTGTCGAGATGGGTGCCACCTACCTGTCGCAGGAGGCCGGCCTGGTCGAATTCAAGCGCATGCAGCTGCTGCGCCTGGTGCGGATTGCAACCGACGGCTCTATCTCGCGTGAGGAAGCCATTTCAGCCGTCGAGACGCTGACGCAGGATGGCGTGCTGGAAGAGTTGGGCGGCAATCAGTATCGCCTGGCCCGTACCCTCTGACCCACGGTCTTACTTTAGAAATCACAAAAGGGCGCCTCGGCGCCCTTTTTCATTCATCCTGCGGCGCGTCCGGATCGGCTTTCCCGACACCGAGGAACACGGCCTTCAACGGGAAGGCCCATAGGATACTGAAAGCCAGACAAACTCCCATCTGAACCCAGATGCTCCACCCTTCCAGCAGGCTCAGCAGGAACCAGACCGCCGCGATATAAATCGGCAGTCCGACCAGAAGGATGAACAGCGACCAGCGTTTGCGGGCCTTGTAGCTGAGCGCCATGGGACCTCCGTCAATCAGCGAACGGGTCTGTCACGAGGATCGTGTCATCGCGTTCGGGCGAGGTGGAAAGTAGGGCCACAGGGCATTGGATCAACTCTTCGATGCGGCGCACATATTTGACCGCATTGCCCGGCAGTTCTGCCCAGGAGCGCGCGCCTTCGGTTGATTCCGACCAGCCCGGCATCTCCTCGTAGATCGGCGTGCAGCGCGCCTGTTGGTCGGCCGCGGTCGGCAGGTAGTCGAGCCGTTCGCCATCCAGGTCATAGCCAACGCAGATCTTGAGCGTTTCGAACCCGTCGAGCACATCAATCTTGGTCAGGGCAATTCCGGTCACGCCCGAGGTTACGCAGGTCTGCCGCACAAGGCAGGCATCAAACCAGCCACAGCGGCGTTTGCGGCCCGTCGTTGTGCCCCATTCATGGCCGCGTTCTCCAAGGCGTTGGCCGTCCGCGTCATGTAGTTCTGCCGGGAACGGGCCTTCGCCAACGCGGGTTGTGTAGGCCTTTACCAGACCCAGCACATAATCGATCGCGCCGGGGCCAATGCCCACGCCTGTGGCCGCTTGCCCCGCGATCACGTTAGACGAGGTAACAAAGGGATAGGTTCCGAAATCGATGTCTAGAAGCGCACCCTGTGCGCCTTCGAACAGGATGCGCTTTCCCGCCCGCCGCTTTTCGTTGAGCACTTTCCAGACCGGCGCGGCGTAGCGCAGGATTTCCGGCGCAATGCCGCGCAACTGCGCCAACAGTGCTTCGCGATCAACCGGTTCGATGCCAAGCCCGCGACGAAGCGGATCATGGTGTTGCAAGGCGCGGTCGACGCGTGCCTCCAATGTCGCGGGGTCGGCCAGATCAGCGACGCGAACCGAGCGCCGCCCGACTTTGTCCTCATAGGCCGGGCCGATGCCACGGCCCGTCGTGCCGATCTTTGTGCCTTTCGAGGCCGCTTCCTCGCGGGCACGGTCAAGCTCGCCATGGATGGGAAGAATCAGCGGGGTGTTCTCAGCGATCATCAACACTTCCGGGCTGATTTCGACGCCCTGCTCCTGGATCGCGCGGATTTCCTCGACAAGATGCCAGGGGTCCAGCACAACGCCATTGCCGATCACCGACAGCTTGCCGCCGCGCACAACACCGGACGGCAAGGCGTTCAACTTGTAGACCTTTCCGTCGATGACAAGCGTATGGCCGGCGTTATGGCCGCCTTGGAATCGCGCAATGACATCGGCGCGTTCGCTCAACCAATCAACGATCTTACCCTTGCCTTCGTCGCCCCACTGAGCGCCGACAACCACGACGTTGGCCATGAAATCCTCCGGATCGTGAAAACCCCGGGGCGCTATAGCGGCCCTTGCCACGCGGGGGAACCGGAAACTTGCGAACGCGATGGTTAACCGGTTGTTAGGGAAATGTGTGTGGAGTGGCCGAATTGAAAAAGATCTCTTCATGTGAAACGATCACCGCCACACGCAGAACGGGAATCACGACTCTGATATCAGCGAGGCCCTTGCGGCCCCCTGTCGCATCTCATAAGTGAGGCGCGGATCGGAACCCCGTCCGGTTGAGAGAAAGCGCGACTATGGAAAACATCATCCTCGTCATCCACTTGATCCTCGCGGTCTGCCTGATCGGCGTTGTGTTGCTGCAACGCTCCGAAGGCGGCGGGCTCGGCATGGGTGGCGGCGGCGGTGGCGGCGTGATGACCGGTCGCCAGGCGGCAACGGCCCTTGGCAAACTGACATGGTTCTTCGCAATCGCTTTCCTTGCAACGTCGATTACTCTGACAGTGATTGCGGCGCAGAACTCCTCCAACTCTTCGCTGCTGGACGATCTGGGCGGCCTGCCCCCGGCAACAGAGGGTGACGCGGGCGACAGTTCGCTTCCGCCGATCGAGACGATGCTGCCGCCGATTGATGGCGACAGTCCGGCGCTGCCGCCGGTGGAGTGATCAAAGCGAAGCCACCCGATTTTGGGTGGCTTTTTCTTTATCCACATGATCTTGGCATTTTGGCCGCCTGCTGGCTTGTCTAACCGGGGCGAATCCGAGTATCCTCAAATCCCGTGGAAAGAGACATGGATGGGCCGCCAACCGGGCGCGTAACCATCCGCACGGGGGACTTTCGGGCATGGCGCGATTCATTTTCATCACCGGCGGCGTTGTGTCGTCGCTTGGCAAGGGTTTGGCCTCAGCCGCCCTTGGTGCGCTGCTGCAGGCGCGGGGCTTTTCCGTGCGATTGCGCAAGCTCGACCCATACCTCAACGTCGACCCTGGCACGATGAGCCCGTTTGAGCATGGCGAAGTCTTCGTGACCGACGATGGAGCGGAGACTGACCTCGATCTTGGGCACTACGAACGGTTCACCGGCGTGCCCGCGCGCAAGACCGACAGCGTGTCATCCGGGCGCATCTACACCAATGTGCTGGAGAAAGAGCGGCGCGGCGATTACCTGGGCAAAACGATCCAGGTCATCCCCCATGTGACCAATGAAATCAAAGATTTCATCGCCATTGGTGAAGATGAGGTCGATTTCATGCTGTGCGAAATCGGCGGCACGGTGGGCGATATCGAGGGCCTTCCATTCTTCGAAGCGATCCGCCAGTTCGGGCAGGAACGCCCGCGGGGCCAATGCGTGTTCATGCACCTGACGCTGCTGCCGTTCATCGCCGCGTCGGGCGAGTTGAAAACCAAGCCCACGCAGCACTCGGTCAAGGAGTTGCGGTCGATTGGTCTGGCACCTGACATTCTGGTCTGTCGGTCCGAGGGGCCGATCCCCGAGAAGGAACGCGAAAAGCTGGCGCTGTTCTGCAACGTCCGCCCCGACAGCGTGATCGCCGCGCAAGACCTCAAATCAATCTACGAGGCGCCATTGGCCTATCACCGCGAGGGGTTGGACCAGGCCGTGCTGGATGCGTTTGGCATCAGCCCCGCCCCCAAACCCGACCTGCGTGTCTGGGAAGATGTGGCTGACCGGATCAACAACCCGGAAGGCGAAGTGAAGGTCGCCATTGTCGGCAAATACACGCAGTTGGAAGACGCCTATAAATCCATTGCCGAGGCGCTGACCCATGGTGGCATGGCGAACCGGGTGAAGGTGAAAGTTGAATGGGTCGATGCCGAGGTCTTCGACCGGGAAGACCCTGCCCCGCATCTGGAAGGATTCCACGCAATCCTCGTGCCCGGCGGGTTTGGCGAGCGCGGAACAGAAGGCAAGATCAAGGCCGCCGAATTTGCACGCACACGCGGTGTGCCGTATCTGGGGATCTGCCTTGGCATGCAGATGGCCGTGATCGAAGCGGCCCGCAATTTGGCCGATCTGGGCGATGCAGGGTCGGAAGAGTTTGACCATGAGGCCGGTAAAAAACGTTTTACACCCGTGGTTTACCACCTCAAGGAATGGGTCCAGGGCAACCACAAGGTTGAACGCAAGGTGACCGATGACAAGGGCGGCACCATGCGCCTTGGGGCATATGATGCGGTGCTCGCCGAAGGCTCGAAAGTGGCCGAAGCCTATGGTGGCGTGGCGATCGAAGAACGCCACCGGCACCGGTACGAGGTCGACATCAAGTACCGCGAAGCGCTTGAGGAACAGGGGCTTTTGTTCTCCGGCATGTCACCGGATGGACGCTTGCCGGAAATTGTCGAGGTGAAGGATCATCCGTGGTTCATCGGGGTGCAATTCCACCCTGAGCTAAAGTCAAAACCGTTTGATCCACACCCCCTGTTTCGCGACTTCGTCCGTGCAGCGAAAGACAATTCGCGGCTGGTTTAGAAGCCGCAGCCGCGCGCCTCGATCTCGGCGATGTATTCCGCGACCCCGGTCAGAGGAACGGACCCGAGGGAGCCGCGGCGCAGCAATCCAATGTTCAGGATCGTGCCCTCGCGCATCTGGTTCCAGAAGGCGTCGGCACGCTCCATCGTGTCCATGTCGATCCAGCAGAACGCACCTGTGCAATCGCCGAAATAGAGGTCTTCCGGGTTTTCATCGATCTGCAAAACAAAGTCTTCTTCCGGGCCGCCAGGGTTGTGGCCGTGTATCCCCACAACCGGAAAACCGCCATTGCCGCATTCCAGAATCAGATTGGCCCCATCGCCCGTGCCCACGGCGCGGCCCGCAGGCGGCGCGTCGGGGTTGAATATCCATTCCGCACTCGCGGGAAGGGCGAGGAAAACAGTGGCTGCGGCGGCAAAAATTAACTTCTTCAAAAGATGCTCCGATCAAATGCGCGTGAAAGTGCCGAAACTGTCACCCAAATGGTGCACTTTCGTCAAATGCATGAAAGCCCGACCTTTCCGACCCGGCCTCTTAAGGCTAATGTAACCCTACCGGGCGATGTTCGCCCAAGACGTGAAGGACAAATCATGCGCCTGACTGCCTTGACCCTTGCTGCCGCTCTTGCCGCCACCGGTGCCTCTGCACAGGATGCGAGCCAGTGGACCGGCTTTTATGCAGGTTTCGCGACGAACATCATCTCGCCGGAATTTGACAATTCTTCGACCGCAGGGCCGCTGCAAGAAGGCACCAGCTTTGGTGCCTATGGCGGCTATAACTACGCGCTTGGCGACAATTTCGTGGTCGGTGCCGAGGTTGGCTTTGGTGGCCCTGTCAGCTTCCAGACAAATCTTGGCAATCCAGATTTCGAATTTAATAACCAGCTGAATGCGCGCGTGCGCGGTGGCTATGCCATCGGCAACGCGCTGGTTTACGGCTCGCTCGGCTATCAGCGCGTAGAATATGGCGCGGCGGCTGGCAGTGCGACAGCGGATGGCTCGGCCTCTGGTCTGGTCTACGGCATCGGCATGGAAATGCTGTTGACCGAAACCGTGTCGGTGCGGCTTGACTACACTTCGACGCACATGAACCCCGAGGATGCGACGACACTGGTCTCCGGCCCGAATTCGCAGATCGATGCGAACGCCGTTGGACTGGGTGTAGCGCTGCACTTCTGACGGCAAAGACACGCCAAGGAACGCAGATGGCGGCCTGATCGGGCCGCCTTTTTCATATCAAGCGTCCTATTCCGCCGCTTGTGGAAGCGCAGACATCACTTCATCACGGATGATCTCTGCAATCAGCTTTGCATCCTCGACCGCAAAGGTCAGCGGCAGGCGCATGTCCAGAAGGCCCGCCAGGATGCGATCCGTCTGCGGCAGGCTCTGCGCCGGAGCGTAACGCCAACTGTCATAGCGAGAGGTAAAGGCCACGGGCTCCGCGGCACCAAACCATTTCAGCTCCACCCCGCGGGCGCCACAGCCAGCGACGACCGCCTGCACCGCCTCGGGTGAGGCATGGGGCAAAAGCACTTGAATGGAGGAGCCGACGATATCCTCTTTGGCGGGCCGTTCGATTACTTGAAGACCGGGCGTGTTGCGCACGCCCTCTTCCACCGCTCGGTAGAGCGCGTTCCATCGTGCGATCTGGGCAGGCAGGTCTGCCAGCTGCGGACGCAGGATTGCAGCGCGCAGATTGTCCATCCGGCCCGAGACGTTCGGCGTGACATACTTTACATTTTCAAATGTATTCACAGGGGGTGCAGCGCCATTTTTGCCGTAAAGCATGTAGGAACCCGACAACATCACGGCTTTTGCCATGACCTCTTCATCGTCGGAAATCAGCAAGCCCCCCTCACCGGAATTGATGTGTTTATAGGTTTGCGTGGAGTAACATCCGACCAATCCGTGCCGGCCTGAAGGCACACCGCGCCAGGCTCCACCCATGGTATGGGCGCAATCCTCGATCACTTTCACGCGGCTCGCGTCGCAGATCTCCATCAACCGGTCCATATCGCACAGATGCCCGCGCATATGGCTGAGCAGCAGGACCGATGCGCCGGAGCTTTCGATCTTAGCGGCGAGGTCTTCGAGGTCGATGACAAGGCTGTCGGTGACTTCCACGAACACGGGCTCTGCATTCACCGCGGCAATGGCGCCCGGCACAGGGGCCAGCGTGAAACCGTTGGTCAATACCTTGTCGCCGGGCCCCACCCCGACCGCACGCAGGGCCGCACCCATGGCATAGCCACCTGAAGCCACAGCAAGGCAGTATTTCGCGCCCGTGTAGGCCGCGAATTCGCGCTCGAGGTCGGCAGTTTCGCCCGCCTCGCCCGGTGCCGTGTTGTAGCGGTGCAACCGCCCTGAACGCATGACCGCAACGGCGGCGTCAATCGCGGCTTCGGGGATAGGTTCCTGCTGGGTGAAGTTCCCAGTGAAAATCTGTTTACTCATGGGCGGGAAGATCGTGCGCAAGACGGCACAGGTCAACCGAGGAGTTGATCAAGCACTGCGTCAAGTTGGTCGTAATGGTCCAATAGTGCCTCTGGCGATAGGTCCGCTACCGCGCGGCCAGTGGGCCCGAAGGTCACAAGCACGCAAGGAATCCCCGCAGCGGCTGCGGTTTTGCGATCCGTGATCGTGTCGCCGATCAATACGGCATTATCTGGCGCCCCGCCCAAACGCGCGATGGTTTCCAGCAACGGCGCGGGGTCGGGCTTGCGGGTCGGCAATGTGTCCGCCCCGATCAAAACCGGGAAGCGGTCCGTCAACTCAAGACGCGCGATCAGCGTGGCGGCCAGACCCTCAGGTTTGTTGGTACAAATGCCGGTTGCATGGCCCGCTGCGCGGAGGCGGTCCACAGCCTCAACCGTACCAGGGTAAAGCGTGGTGTGGGTGTCGATGTCAGCGCCATAGGCATCGAGTAGCGCCTGGTAACCCGCATCGGCCAGACCTTCGCGATCTGCAATCCCAAGGCGCTCCGCCGCCAGCCGCAACATCGCCCGCCCGCCCGCAAACGCGGTCGCTTCATCGCGCCCCATCTCCAGTTGCGGGGGATGTCCCAACCGGATCAGCGCGGCATTTGCAGCCGCCAGAAGATCCCCCGCCGTATCCGCGAGCGTCCCGTCGAGATCGAAAACAATCGTGCGCATGATGCCCCTTTCGGCAGAATTCCGCCCAACGCTGTTACAACGTGACGGCCAAATTGAACGGCTCGGGGCTTTGCCACGCCGCGCGGCTCTGGTTAATAGGCACCAAACGCGAAGGAAAGGCGTTACATGCAGGCGAATTCAAAACCATTGGCGCTGGTGGTTCTGGCCGCGGGTGCAGGCACGCGGATGAACTCCGATCTACCCAAACCGCTGCACCCATTGGGGTGCGCGCCGCTGCTGGCCCACGCGATCGCCTCTGCCGCACCGTTGGAGCCTGCGCGGATCATTGTCGTCACCGGCCACGGAGCGGACGCGGTGGAGCGCGCGCTGGCCGACATCGCGCCCGAGGCGGTTGCGGTCCGACAGGCCGAGCAGCTTGGCACGGGCCACGCCGTCTTGCAGGCGGCGGATGCGTTGGAGGGTTTCGACGGTGACGCGGTTGTCCTGTACGCAGACACCCCCTTTATCCGGCCGGAAACGCTGGACGCGATGCGCGCCGCGCGGGCCAATCATGACATCGTCATGCTTGGGTTCGAGGCTGATGATCCGACCGGCTATGGGCGGTTGGTCATGGACGGTGACAGGCTGATACGCATCGTTGAGCACAAAGATGCCTCCGACGACGTTCGCGCGATAACCCTTTGTAATTCAGGCCTGCTTTGCGCCGATGCGGGCGTCCTGATGGACACGCTGCGCAAGGTCGGCAACGACAACGCGAATGGCGAGTACTACCTGACGGATGTGCCCGAGATCGCGGCGGCGGATGGGAAATCCGCAACAGTCGTCGTCTGCGACGAGATGGAGACGCTCGGCATCAATTCTCGCACAGAACTTGCGCAGGCGGAGGCGCATTTTCAGGCCCTGCGCCGGGCGGAGATGCTGGAGAACGGCGTGACGATGCAGGCCCCCGATACGGTGTTCTTTGCGCTCGACACTCATGTAGGACGCGATGCGGAGATTGAACCGAATGTCTATTTCGGTGCGAATGTGACTGTCGAATCCGGCGCACTCATCCGCGCCTTCAGCCATCTTGAGGGCTGCCACGTCAGCGAAGGCGCCATCGTTGGCCCCTATGCACGGCTGCGCCCCGGGGCCGAGATCGGGAACGACGCCAAGATCGGTAATTTCGTCGAGGTGAAAACGGCCGAGATCGGCGAAGGCGCCAAGGTGAACCACCTGTCTTACGTGGGCGATGCCAGTGTGGGTGCGCGCGCGAATTTGGGCGCTGGAACAGTCACTTGCAACTATGACGGCGTGATGAAGCACCGGACGGAGATCGGGGAAGACGCCTTTATCGGGTCTGACACAATGCTGGTCGCGCCCGTGAAAATTGGCGCGAAGGCGATGACAGCCAGCGGCTCGGTCGTGACCGAGGATGTGCCGGACGGTGCGCTGGCGCTGGGGCGGGCGAAACAGGTGAACAAGCCGGGCCTTGCCGTGAAACTGATGGACCGCCTGCGGGCGATCAAGGCCAAGAGGGGCTAGAGCATGTGTGGCATTGTAGGCGTGTTGGGCAACCATGAGGTTGCGCCCATTCTGGTCGAGGCGCTGAAGCGGCTGGAATACCGCGGCTATGACAGCGCGGGCATTGCGACGGTGCAAAACGGCGTGCTGGACCGCCGCCGCGCGGTGGGCAAGTTGGTGAACCTCAGCGACGCTTTGGTGCACGATCCCCTGCCCGGCAAATCCGGGATCGGCCATACGCGGTGGGCCACCCATGGTGGGCCGACGGTCACAAACGCGCATCCACACAAGGCGGGCCGTGTGGCGGTGGTGCACAACGGTATCATCGAGAACTACCGCGAGCTGCGCGAAAGACTGTCTCACCGGGAATTCGTGACCCAGACCGATACGGAAACCGTGGCGCAGCTTTGCGAAGATTTCATGGATCAAAGCATGGGTCCGCGCGACGCAGCGGCGGAGACGCTGAAGCATCTGGACGGCGCCTATGCGCTCGCCTTCCTGTTCCACGGCGAGGAAGACCTGATCGTTGCGGCACGCAAGGGCTCTCCACTGGCGATTGGTCATGGGGATGGTGAGATGTTCGTGGGCTCAGACGCGATTGCGTTGGGGCCGATGACCGACCGGATCACCTATCTGGAGGAGGGTGATTATGCCTTCGTGACCCGCGAAGGGGTCGAAATCCGCGACGCCGAAGGCCGGCTGGCCAATCGCGAAATGCGGACGATCCCGATGCAGGCGGCCTCGCTCGACAAAGGCGGCCATAAGCACTTCATGGCGAAGGAGATTTTTGAGCAGCCCGTGGTGCTGTCCGATTGCCTGAGCCAGTATTCCGAAGGTGGGCAAGTAACGCTGCCCGAAGGCCTCGATTTCACCGAGACCGACCGCATCAGCATGGTTGCCTGCGGCACCGCGCATTATGCCTGCGCGGTGGCGAAGTACTGGTTTGAACAGATCGCGGGTCTGCCCTGCGATGTCGATATCGCCTCGGAATTCCGCTACCGGGAGGGGCCGGTTTCGCCTGCTTCGACGGCAGTTTTCGTCAGCCAATCGGGTGAGACGGCCGATACCCTGGCCGCCCTGCGCTACGTGCAGGAAAAGGCCGCGAAGGTCGTATCGGTGGTCAATGTGCCGGAAAGCTCCATCGCGCGGGAATCGGACGTGATCGTTCCGATCCTCGCAGGCGTTGAGGTTGGCGTGGCCTCCACCAAGGCGTTCATGAACCAGTTGGGCGTATTGGCACATTTGGCGATCATGGCGGCGCGGCAGCGGGGCCGGATTGATGCTGAGCGCGAGGCGAACCTGCTTGAGATTCTGCGCGGGATGCCCGGCCTCATCAATCAGGCCCTCGCCTTGGAAGAGAAGATCGTCAAACGCACCGCCAAGCTGGCGGAGGCGCGATCGGTCCTTTTCCTTGGGCGTGGGCCGATGTTCCCGCTGGCCATGGAAGGGGCGCTGAAGCTCAAGGAAATCAGCTACATCCATGCCGAAGGCTATGCGTCGGGCGAATTGAAACACGGGCCGATTGCACTGATCGACAAGACCGTGCCGGTGATCGTTCTGGCGCCCAAAGACGGGCTGTTCGACAAGACGGTGTCGAATATGCAGGAGGTCATGGCGCGCGATGGACGCGTCTGGTTGATCACCGATGCCGACGGCGCAGCGGAGGCCGGGGATGGCACATGGGCGACGCTCGTGATGCCCAAGGTCGACCCAATCCTAGCGCCGCTGCTTTACGCCATTCCGGCGCAACTGATCGCCTATCACACAGCCCTGCACAAAGGCACAGATGTGGACCAGCCGCGCAATCTGGCGAAGTCGGTGACGGTGGAATAGGCTCGCCCTGACACGGAGGGTAGAATGGCCAAACAATTCCCGGAACTGGGCGACGATCATGTCGCCTTCATTGAAGATCAGCACCTGTTCTTTGTCGGCACAGCAGCCGATGAGGGGCGGGTGAATATCTCCCCCAAGGGCATGGACAGCTTGCGTATTCTGGGGCCGAACCGCGTGTTGTGGCTGAACCTGACGGGCTCGGGCAATGAAACGGCGGGGCATCTCAAGCGCATCAATCGTATGACGTTGATGTGGTGTTCGTTCACCAAGCGTCCGCTGATCCTGCGCTGTTTCGGGACCGCCAAGACGGTGCATCGCGACGATGCAGGCTGGGAGGACATGGCTGCCCATTTCCCCGAGCATCGCAGTGCGCGGCAGATCTATGACGTGACCCTCGACCTGGTGCAGACCTCGTGCGGCTATGCCGTGCCTTTCATGGATTATGCGGGCGAGCGGCCCACAATGCAGCATTGGGTCGATCAGCGCGACGAGGCAGATTTCCGCGCCTATTGGCGTGATCGCAATCAGGAAACCATCGACGGCCTGCCCACGGATGTGCCGGTATGAGCCGCCTTGGACCGCCTGATTTGGAGCTGCATGGAAAGCATGTGTCGCTTGTGCCCCTAAGCCAGGACCATTGTGCAGCGCTGGCTGCGGCGTCTGAAGCCGGGCAATTGCACCGGCTTTGGTATACGACCGTGCCGGATGCCGCTGGCATGGCGGCGGAGATCGACCGGCGTTGCGCTTTGCGTGAGGCGGGCACGATGCTCCCCTTTGCGCAGTTGGACGCGAACGGCACGCCGGTTGGAATGACGACATACATGAACATTGACCATGGGCTGCCGAGGGTCGAGATCGGCTCCACCTGGATCGGCCCGGGCGCGCAGCGGGGGCCGCTGAATACGGAGGCCAAACGCCTGCTTCTGGGGCACGCCTTTGAGGTCTGGGGGTGTGAGGCGGTCGAATTCCGCACCCATCGCCTGAACCTGCAATCGCGCCGCGCGATTGAACGGTTGGGGGCGCAGTTTGATGGCGTGCTGCGGGCGCATATGCGGATGGCCGATGGCACGATGCGCGACACCGGCTTGCTACTCGATCATCGCCAGCGAATGGCCGACCGTGCGTACACATCTGGATTGGCAGATCGAGAAACCACGATGACGCCGGAGGCGGCGGTAGACGCCCTGCGCGCGGAGGCGGATCCCGTTCGGGCCGGTGAGATGGCCGCCTATCACAAGGCGGATCGCGAATATCTTGGTCTGTCGAATGCAGTGACGGGTGGGCTGGCAACGCAATGGCGCAAGGCGGCCCCCGATCAAGCGGCACTGGTCGCGCTGGCCCAGGGCCTTTGGGACAGCGACATCTTCGAGGCGCGCGTGGCCGCGGGCAAGTTGTTTGTCCAGGCGCGGATGCGGCCCGATGATGCGGCGGCATGGGCCTGGATCGAAAGTGTGGTGCCGCAGTTCGACTCCTGGGCGATTGCGGATGCGGTCGCGCAAGGCGGACAAAAGCGGGTCGTGCAGGACCCGGAGCGGCTGGATGTATTGGAGACCTGGGCGAAGTCGGAGCATATGTGGACCCGGCGCGCGGCCTTTGTATTTGCCCTGCCCTTTTGCAAGGCGCGCGCATCCGAACGAGATCGAGCATGCGGCGCGCAAGCGGGTGTTTGGGTGGGCGGAACAGCTGACCGAAGACCATGAATGGTTCATCCAGAAGGCGATCGCCTGGTGGCTGCGAGACCTGTCGAAGCGGGATGCGGAGGCGGTCCGGGGATGGCTTGAGCAGAATGGGCCGCAGCTCAAGCCGTTCGCGCGCAAGGAGGCCGCGCGCTATCTGGGCTGATCGCCTGGATCGTCCTCAACGCGCTCCCGTGATCACCGCCACTCGGGCCTTCGCCCGAGATGTTGGCGATCTTTGGGCCTAGCCCGGCGGGGCCTGCGGCCCGACGCCGGGCGGGTCATGGTCGCGTAAGTGGCGCTTCAACTGCAGGCGGCGCATCATTGGCGAAGGTCTGATTTGCATTTTCAGGGAACAAAGATGGCCGCGCGGGTCATCACACCTGCGGAACACCGCCCTGCAGGACCGTCAGGACCCAATCCGCGTCGATATTGCCGCCGCAGAGAATGACGGCAACTTTCTTGCCCTGCATCCGGCCTTTTTCCTGCATCAGGGCCGCCAGGGGCGCGGCCCCTGCCCCTTCGGCCAGGTTGTGGATGTCGCGGTAGTAGATGCGGATGGCCTCGGCCACCTCTTCGTCGGAGACGGCGAGAATGCGGGCCGCACCTTTGCGGTAGATCTCATAGGCCTCCGCCACGGGGATGCGGACGGCCATGCCGTCGGCGAAGGTTGCTGCACTATCCGTCTCGATCAAGCGACCGGCCTCGACAGACAGCTTGGCGGTTTGGGCGTTCGTGCTGACCACGCCCACAACATCCGCCTTGGCGCCGAGAGCATCCCGGGCAAGGATCGTGCCGCAGATGCCAGACCCACAGCCGATGGGGACGTAGATGGTATCGAGGTCGGGGACGGCGGTCAGCAGCTCGTAGGCATAGGTGGCTACGCCGCGCACAAGCTCTTCGTGGAAGGGTGGGACGATCATCAGGTCCTCGGCCTCGGCCACGCGCAAGGCCTCGAGCCGGGCTTCGTCGAAATCGTCGCCGAATTCGATCAGCTCCGCCCCAAAGGCGCGCATGGCTTCGTTCTTTTCGACCGAGTTTACACGGGGGACATAGACCTTGGCGGTGAGCCCGGCGGCGATGGCCGCACGGGCCTGGGACTGACCGTGGTTGCCGCGTGTGGCGGTGCAGATGCCACGGATCTCTGGGTGGGTGCGTTTGAGCCAGTCGATGAAAGTGATGCCGCCGCGCACTTTGAAGGCGCCTGTGGGCGTGTGGTTTTCGTGCTTGACCCAGACCTCACATCCGGTGCGCTCAGACAGTTGCGGCCAGGCATATTGGGGGGTCGGCTGCATCTGGGTATAGACCAGATCGGCCGCTTTGCGGAGGTCTTGGGCTGTGAACTGCATGGAAGCCTCGGGGTTGTTGCACCGGGCAGGTTAGAAGCGCTTGAAAGGTCGCACAAGGCACGGCTGTGCAAGCTTGCACATAAGGCTTAGGACATTGTAATCATGATATTTTCGTGAGACCGGCCTTCATCCACACGGCGATACATTTCGACACGTGTCCAAATACTCACAGCCACGTCTCGGCCCATGCCCGGATGTAGTCATGGTGGTCTGACCAATCCTCCCACGCCGAACGGGCCCAGTCTTTGACTGTGTCGGAATGGTCCGCAGATCCGGCGAACACAGCCACATCGGCTGCGGTTATTCTGAAGCGAGCCGGTGGCTCAAGATATTCCAGCGTGTGCTTTTGCTTGCCCAGACCCAGCATGACGTCGTTGGTTTCTTTCGGCGCGATGGGTCGATCCAATTGCAGGCCAAGCCGCGCAAGATGCAGCCCTACCGATTGGATCTGTTGCCTGCTTTTTGCCCGGCCGGGATGCTGCACCGCGTAGGCATCGACGGTCAGCCGATGGGTCGGGAGCAGTGCGGGATCACTGTATTCACAGGCAAGTATCTGATTGAACAGCATGAAACAGGCGGGGGACCCGTCCATGTACCTGTGAACGGGGCCTTCAACCTCGTCGAGTAACGCGCCACATCCGGGGCAGCGGGTTTGTGTTTGGTGTTCCATTGCATTCGAATAGGGCGGCAGTAGCCCTTCGCCAAGGTCAGCGCTTGGTGGCAAGGCGGAGTTTCGCCGGTGATGGCAAGGGATGGGTTCCAAGGGACTGACCGCTGTTCCCTATCGCTCCGCCATCCACGCCGCGAAGACTGACAGCGCCGGTTTCGGCTGCCCCTCAACGTCATAAAGCCCCGAAAGGGCATGGGCGCTGTCTGGATCATCGGTCAGCTTGAAATAGTAGGCGCGGTCGATCGGCAAGGCGGCGACGGTATCCAGATATACGGCAAGGCGTTCGGCCTGGTAGTCGGGATCGGAGGGTTCGTTCCACGGCCACGGGCCGCCGAATTCTGTGACCCAGACGGGGCGGTCGGTATGGGCTTGTACCCACGCAACAGCGCCTGCCCAGAGACCCGGCGCGTCGTAGAGGTGGATGTCCGCCACGTCATAGTCAGCGATCGCCAAAGCGGCGGAGACGGCGGCCTGGGCGGCTTCATTGAAGGCCATGCCACGGTTGCAGAAATACTGGCGCGCTTCCTCATCTCGCAGGCCGGGAACGCCGTGGGGGTCGCCCTCGAAGCAGAGCGCATGGGACAGGCCCGCACGCCCTGTGACGCCGCCCAGGACAAGCGTGAGATCGGGCCGCTCGGCCCGGATGACGGATGCCGCCCGGGCGTGGAGGGCGAGGAATTCGCGGGTGGTGCCGGGAAATCGAAAGTCCCACTCATTGCCGATCTGGATGGCCTCAATCTCCTCTCCGACAACCCGCGAGAAGCGTGCTGAGATAAGCCCTCAAACGGGGCATCGTCGCGGATCACGCAGGCATGTTCGTTGGCCTCTCCGCAGGCGGCGTCGGGTGCGGAAAGCTCGATTGTCAGCAGGATGTTGAGGTTGGCAGAACGGAGGTCACTGATACGGCGCGCGAGGGGGCGAAATCGTCGCGGTGTCGGGTTGCAGGGCGCGGCGCGACCAGGCCTCGGCGATGCGAATGTGGCGTACATTGAGTTCGGTGAGGGCCTCATTCGTGAAGGCGCGGTGTTCCGGTGTTGCGACGGGCGGGAAGGCCATGCCGATGATGGGGTCCGCCCGCAATGGCATCGTGGCAAGGGCAAGAATGGCAAAGAGAAACAGGCGCATACCGGCACGTTGGCCGATGGCGGGTGGTCCGGCAAGCCCCGCACGGTGGCGGTTGTCCACGCAATGGCGGAAAGCTACCACTGCGGCACACCACGAAAGGACCCTCGCCATGCACATCCTCATTACAGGCGGCAATCGCGGCATCGGTCTTGGGCTGGCCGAACATTACAGGTCCAAGGGGCACAAGGTGACGGCAACGTCGCGCGATGGGTCCACGGGGGTGGCGCTGGATGTCACCGATGCCGGGTCCGTGCGGGCGATGGCGGATGCAGTGACTGGCCCGGTGGATCTGTTGGTGTGCAATGCGGGCGTCTATTTGGACAAGGGTGAGGATCTTGAGACCGGCTACGCGCCAGAGCTGTGGGCGCAGACCTTTGCCGCGAATGTCTCAGGCGTGTTCCTGACAGTACAGGCGCTGTTGCCGAACCTGCGCGCGGCCAAGGGGGCGAAGGTGGCCATAATCTCCAGCCAAATGGGGTCGAGCACGAAAGCGTCGGGCACATCGCTGATTTACCGGACGTCGAAGGCGGCGGCGCTAAATTTGGGGATCAACCTGTCGAATGCCTTGAGGCCTGAAGGGATCGCGGTGGGCATCTACCATCCGGGCTGGGTGCGCACGGATATGGGCGGGGCCGAGGCCGGGATTTCGGTCGACGAAGCCGTCGAGGGGCTGACCGCGCGGTTCGCAGCGCTGGGACCAGAGACAACGGGCTGTTTCGAGAATTGGGACGGGCGACCACACGCCCTCTGACCCAAGCGCCCCGCCGCGTCGCGGGCCTGGCCCCTCTTGCTACTCTGGCCCCCGCTGCGTATGACGCGGCGCAACGTTTAACGGACCACTTTCATGCCCACCCTTGTGATGAAATTCGGCGGCACATCCGTCGCCACGTTGGACCGCATCCGCCGCGCCGCCAAGCGCGTCGGCCGCGAAGTCGCTAACGGTTATGATGTGATCGTCATCGTCTCGGCCATGAGTGGTGAGACCAACAAACTGGTGGGGTTTGTCGAAGAAACGGGATCGTTCTACGACGCGCGGGAATATGATGCCGTGGTGTCGTCGGGTGAGAATGTGACGGCAGGCCTGATGGCGCTGACCTTGCAGGAAATGGACGTGCCCGCACGGTCCTGGCAGGGCTGGCAGGTGCCGCTGCTGACGACCTCGGCCCATGCCAGCGCGCGGATCGAGGAGATCCCGACCGACAATATCAACGGCAAATTCGCCGAAGGGATGCGTGTGGCAGTGGTCGCGGGCTTCCAGGGGATCTCGCCTGAGGGCAGGATCACGACGCTGGGGCGCGGTGGCTCGGACACGACGGCGGTCGCCTTTGCGGCGGCCTTCGGGGCCGAGCGGTGCGATATCTACACCGACGTGGACGGGGTCTACACGACCGACCCGCGCATCACGTCGAAGGCGCGCAAACTCGACAAGATCTCGTTCGAAGAGATGCTGGAACTGGCCTCGCTTGGTGCGAAGGTGCTTCAGACCCGTTCGGTCGAACTGGCGATGCGCTACAATGTGCGCCTGCGGGTGCTGTCTTCGTTTGAAGAGATGAGTGACAATGCGGGCACGCTGGTGTGCGCGGAGGAGGATATCATGGAATCCAATGTCGTGGCCGGTGTGGCCTATTCCCGCGAAGAAGCGAAGATGACCCTGCAATCGGTCGAGGACCGGCCGGGCATTGCGGCGGCGATCTTCGGGCCGCTGGCTGAGGCGGGCGTGAACGTGGACATGATCGTGCAGAACATCTCGGACGGGGGCATGACGGATATGACGTTCTCCTGCCCCGTGGGTGAGGTCGCGCGGGCCGAAAAGGCGATGGCAGACGCGAAGGCGGCCGGTGACATCAACTTTGCCGGGCTTGTGGCCGATACGGATGTGGCGAAGGTATCGATTGTGGGCATCGGCATGCGCAGCCATGCAGGTGTGGCCGCGAAAATGTTCCAGACGCTGCGAGACGAGGGTGTGAACATCAAGGTGATCACAACCTCCGAGATCAAGGTCAGCGTGTTGATTGACCGCAAGTACATGGAGTTGGCCGTTCAGGCGCTCCACGATGCGTTTGGTTTGGAGAAAGCGGCCTGAGCGAGTCTCTTCCATGATCAAGCGACATTGGCCGCTCGGCTTAGGCGCCTCGTGACGCTCGACGTCTCGGAAGAGGCGGAGGATGCGCTGATCTCAGAGATATCGGCGAACGTGTCAGACCCGGGCTGGATGGATCACATCTTTCACTCAGATGCGTTCGTCCGGCCAGATGGCTCCTTTGATGCGGATGCCGCGAGCGCCCATATTCTGACGTCAAAGCCGCTGACCTTGTAAGTTTTGGTCTCGTCCAAAGGACGATGCGCCCTTGATCGGTCTGCGATTGGTCACGTTACGGCAACACCCGAGACGGCATCTGTTTTTCAGCGGCGTTGGGACTAGGTATCAGCCTGAGAATTCGATAGCCACTTCCTATCACGCTGAATGAGTCTTGCCATGAAACACACAGTCATCCGCAAACGGGATCCCAATCTAATGTTGCAAGAGGCCTTGGACGAAGGATGGGAAACCATCGACACGATGCCACTGCGGGGGGAGGGAGTGTTTCTTGTGCTGACCGTCTCGGGACTGGTGCGACTTGCGCACAACCGCAACATGCAACGAACGGCCCGGCGTGCGGATTCCTATGGGCCAAAACGGTCGTCGGTAATTGCAGAGGAAAGCGGCAACTACCTTGCCGCAATCGCCTGGAAATGGCCTGACGCCTAGACTGCGGGGCGCTTGCCAGAGACCTCCATCACGCCCGCGGCCAGCACCAGCGCGCCGCCGATGATCTCAGCCAGTCCAAGCACTTCGCCCGCCCAGATCGCCGCCGTGCCGGAGCCGATCAAGACCTCTGCCATCAGCAAAATTCCGACCCGCGCCGGATCGAGGCGGGCGGCGGCCCACATCAGTGCGGCCATGGCAAAGCCCCACCACAGACCGCCTGTGCCGATGGCAATGGGGATCAAGGCGCCGGGATTGTCCAACGCCGACATGTCCGGCCAAGGGGCCAGCAATGGCGCGAGCGCAAGACTTGTGACGGCAGCCCCTGCCGTGAACACGAAACCAGCCGCAATCGGCGGCATTTCGGGGCGGGTGCGGATGCCGGTGGTGGCAACAGCCCAAATCATCCCGGCGATAAGGGCCATCCATTCCCCAATATTGCGCGGGAGCGGGATTTGTCCCTCCGCGCTGAGCATGACGACAAGACCGGCAAGGCCTGTGAAAATCGCCCAAAGCCGGATTGCCGGAGTCGGCCATCCAAGCCCAAAACGCGTGATCAGCGTGCTCCAGACCGGGGTGAGGAACCACAGCAGAATGATCATCGCAACATCGCCGTAGACGAAGCCGATGGAATACAGCGCGAAAGCCGCGCCCCCAAAGCCACAGAGGCCAGCGTCAATGGATCGGCCTGCCGAACCTCCTCAGGTCGGCGCAGGATGCGGGGGATCAGAAGGGCTGTGCCGGCCAATGTGATGGCCGCCGTTCCCCATGCGCCGGGCAAACCCATATCCGCGATCTGGCGCACGGGCAGCCAGTAGAGGCCGTAGAGCACACCGATGGCAACGACAAACAGGGTAGCGACAAATGTCTCACGCGCGGGGGTCATCCTGTCGGCCTACTTGGCCCGCCTGCGGCATGCAACGCCCGCCGGGCCGATCACATTTTTCCAATGCGCAAAAACGTGATGCGGGAATTTGCGACCGTCTTGTTAGGGTAGCGTAACGGGACAAAATCGGAGGGCAAATCTCATGCGATACACACTGGCAGCGGCGCTGATCTGCGCGGCAGCACCGGCTTTCGCCACAGGCGAAGAGGTGCAGATCAGGGGCGAGGTGATCGACACCTGGTGCTATTTCTCGGGCGTGATGGGCGGGCCGGATGCCGTTCAGGGCACGGCTCACCACACCTGCGCCATCTGGTGCTCGGCGGGCGGCATTCCCGTGGGTCTTCTGGCCGAAGACGGCACGGTCTACATGATCCTTGCGATTGGTGGCGATGATCAAAGCGCCTCGGGCCAGACGCAGCTTGAACTGGCGTCGCATGACATCACCGTGTCCGGTCAGCATTTTGCGCGGGACGGGTTGAATTACCTCGTCATTGACGAAGTGGTCGAGGATCACGGGATTACCAACATCAACCACACGGATTTCGGCGTCGTTCCTGGCTTCGCAATCCCGAATCCGGAGGGCTGAGAACATGTGGAAGTATCTGATACCTTTGGCATTTGTGGCCTCTCCACTGGCCGCGCAGGAAGGCCCTTTCTCAGAAGGCTCCGAGGCGCGATCCTGGAACCTGGCCTGGGAAGAGCCCGCGTTTTTTGAGGCCGAAGTGGTCGACATGCTGTGCGAAGTCGCGGGCGATTGTGACAATGCCTGTGCCACCGGTCGCCAGCTTGGGCTATTGCGCGCGGCCGATGGTGTGCTGACCTATCCCAACAAGAACAATCAGGGCATTTTCACTGGCGCTGCCGTTGATCTTCAGCCCTTCTGCGGGATGCAGGTCGAAGTTGATGGCCTGATGATCGAGGATGAGTATGTCGGGGCGACGAATGTCTACCTCGTGCAACGCATCCGCGAGGTCGGCGTTGATGAATGGACCACGGCAAATGGCTGGACCGATGCCTGGGCCGAGCAACAGCCAGAGGCGGCGGCGCAAGACGGGCGCTGGTATCGCAACGATCCGCGCGTGATGGCCGAGATCAACGGCGACGGTTATCTCGGCACCGGCGAGACCTGGCAAGAGGCGTGGGACGTCACGAGATGAGAGCGCTTGCGATTGCTGCATGTTTCTGCGCCGGGGCAGCCTCGGCGCAGTCACTGGAAGACGGGCTGGGTGGCGCGTTCGAACTGACCGATCATACGGGCGCAGTGCGCACTGAGGTCGACCCGGATGGCCAACATCAGCTGCTGTTCTTTGGCTACGCGAATTGTCAGGAAATCTGCTCGGCCGTGTTCCCAACGATGGCCTCCATCGTGGACATCCTGGACGATCGCGGCATGGCGTTGCGGCCCGTGATGGTCACGGTCGACCCCGAGCGGGACACGGTTGAGACGATGGGCGAGGCGCTGCATGTGCATCACCCGGACTTCGTTGGGCTGACCGGAACAGAGGCGGAGCTTCAGGTGGCCTACGACGCCTATTCCGTTGAATTCGAAGAGCTTTTCGTTGACCCCTTCTATGGTACCGTCTTCTCCCATGGCTCGTTCATCTACTTGCTGGATGGCGAGGGGGAGGTGCTGACATTGCTTCCGCCTGTGCTAGGGCCGGAGATGATGGCCGATATTGTCGGCGGGTATCTGGAGGCTTCCTGACGTGAACCGCAGACGGTTTCTGATCGGCGCCGGGGCGCTGGCGCTGGTCGGTGTGGGCTTTGCCGCGACCGAGGGGCGGAACCTGTTCTATGCCGCCCTGTCAGAAGGTGTGGACGCGCAGATCAGCGTGGGTGAGGCCCATGAGATGGCTTCCGCCGGTGAGATTTTGCTGATCGACATTCGCCGCCCGGATGAATGGGCGGCGACGGGTTCGCCCGCTTCGGGCCACCGGCTGGACATGCGGCGGGACGATTTTTCTGAGGCTTTACTGGCGCTTACGGGTGGTGCCACCGATGCGCGTGTGGCGCTGATCTGTGCGCGTGGCGTTCGGTCGTCGCGCCTGACCAACCGGCTGACGGAGGCCGGGTTCACCAACATCATCGACGTGCCGGAAGGCATGTTGGGCTCTGGCGCAGGGCCGGGATGGATCAGGGAAGGATTGCCGGTTGATCGTTCGTAACACTCTGACTGCGCTGGGTTTTCTGGCGGCAGCTTGCCCTGCTTTTGCCGATTGCGCCGGGGCCGAGGGGGCGTGTGAAGTGCCGATGGGCGAGTACCACATCGCGCTGCCGGAGGGCGAAGGCCCCTTCCCTGCCCTGATGATGCTGCACGGCGCGGGCGGGCGTGGTGAGGGCATGGTAAACATGCTGCGCGAGGCCGTGACGGCGCGCGGCTATGCCTTGATCGGGCCACAGGGGTTGCAACGGGAAGGCTCTCGCTTCGGCTCCACCTGGTCGTTCCATCCGGAATTCGAGCCCATCCGCGATGAAGCGGCCTACTTCGAAGAGGTGCTCAGCCACGCGGCGGAAGTGCATAGTATTGATCGTGAAGACGTTGTTATTGCAGGATTTTCCATCGGCGGCTCCATGACATCCTACCTGGCATGCGATGCGCCGGATATCGCGCGCGCCTATGCGCCGGTGGCGGGGTCGTTCTGGCGGCCACATCCCGCGCTGGATGCCTGCGCGGGGCCTGTGGATGTGCTACATACGCACGGTTGGACGGACGGGACGGTGCCGATCGAGGGCCGCGTTTTCCGCGATGGGGCTGTGCGGCAGGGCGATGTTTTTGCCGGAATGGAGATCTGGCGCGAGACGAATGGATGCAACCGCTCTGCGCCCGATGAGATCACCAATGAGGGCTTTTATTGGCAGCGGATCTGGACGTCGTGTGACGCGGGATCGCTGACCTTTGCTCTTTTCCCGGCGGCCATGCGGTGCCGCGCGGATGGGCCGATTTGGCGCTCGATTGGTACGAAGCGCTTGACCAATAATGTGACCATTTGGTCGGAACTCCGTCCATTTGGTCACAATTTTCCGGAAAAAGCGTCCATTTGGTCAGAGTTTGGTGCAGCTGCGAGGACATCCGGAGGATGGAGGAGAGCTGGCAGGTTATTCCGCGGCTTCCGGCAGATCGCGCAGCGTCTCGCGCAGCTCGGCGCGGTGCGCTTTGGCGGCGCGGATGATCGCGGGTGCGGCGTAGATCTCGGGCGTGCCGAGGGCACGGCGGGTGGCGCGGAAGTGGGTGAGGTTTAGACCCGAGAGCGCCGAGAGCGGCACGGCCATGGCCAGCGACACGGCGATGGGCAGCAGCCAGAGAGAGACGATGCCGGCCGCCATGCCGGCCACCAGGCCCGCGCCTGCCAGTGTCTCCAACCAGTGGAATTTCAGCATCGACCAAAGCGAATAGGCGCCCCCTGCCCGCGCCTGCGGTTTCCAGTCGACCTTCAGGCCCAGGATCGAACGGACCACGGCAAGCGTTTGCTGCACCATTAGGATGGGCGCGTAGAGGATCGAAAGGATCAGCTCTGCCACAAACGACGCGGCGAAGCGGATCGGGCCGCCAAGCTCGGCCACGCGCAGACCGATGCCGCCGATGGCCGCAGCTCCCAGCGCCTTGGGCGCGAGCAGCATGCCGTACATGAAGATCAGAAGCGCCGAGGAATGGACCACCGTCATCTCGGGCCATTGCACTTGCGGGTTGAGGCCCGAGAAGTAGCGGATCACGTTCTGATCCGCGCCGGTGCCGATCAGCGCCCAGGTCATCAGAAGCAAAAACCACATGGGCGAGAGCAGGTAGCTGACCGCGCCGTGGAAGAGGTGGAAGCGGGAAACGCCGTGGAAGCCGCGCGAGGCGAGCAGCTTGAGGTGTTGCAGGTTGCCCTGGCACCAACGCTGGTCGCGGATGACGTAATCGATGAGGGTCGCGGGGACTTCCTCGTAACTGCCCTTGATGCGGGGGAGAAGCGCACGCCCCAACCGGCACGGCGCAGAAGGCCCGCCTCAACAAAGTCGTGGGACAGGATCAACGCACCTTTGCCCGTGATCGTCTTGATCTTCGGCAGACCCGCGCAGGAGGCAAAGGCGGCGGTGCGGATGATCGCGTTGTGGCCCCAGTAATTGCCTTCCCGGTCGGACCATGTGGCGAGGCCTTCGGCGAGGACCGCGCCGTAGATGGTGGAGGCGAATTGCTGGACTCGGGCGAAGACGGTTTCTGCCCCGAAGAGTTGCGGGAAGCTTTGGATCAGGCCTGCGGACGGGTCGGCGGACAGCTCGTCGGTCAGCGCCACGATGGCCCCGCCCGACATAAGGCTGTCGGCGTCAAGGACCAGCATCGCGTCATGGGCGCCGCCCCAGCGTTCGACCCAATCGGCGAGGTTGCCGACCTTGCGGTCGGTGTTCATTGCGCGGCGGCGGTAGTGGAGGCGAATGTGATCCGGCAGGCGCGCACGGAGGGTGGCGAAGGCGCGGAGTTCCTGCTCCGCCGTCGCCTCATCCCGCGTGTCGGACAGGATGAAGAGGGTGTAGCGGTGGTCGGTTGGATGCGCGTCCAACTCTTCCAGCATGGCGCAGGCATTGCCGAAGACGTCCCAGGGGACCTCATTATAGCAAGGCACCAGAAGGGCGACATCCATGCTGGGGCCATTGGTCGGCGCGGCTGGTGGGCGGCTGAGGAACAGGCGCGCGACGCCGACGGTCACAGTGGAGACCGAGAGTGAAATCCAGAAGAAGGTCAGCGCGATGAGCGTGATCAGCGCAATCTCGAAGCCCGTGAGGCCGCCCATGGCGAACCAGTCGGTGAAGGCCGCCACAAGGGCAAGCGTGGTGGCAAACGCCGGGATGAAGGTGGCAAGACGCCAGAGCCAGGAACGGGTCTTTGCCACGCCCGGTGCGGTTTTGTCGGTATAGGGCGCGCGCAGGTTCTGGATCGGGCGCGCCAGCGGAGCCTCGGGCGGCATATATGGGTCTATGCTGAGCTTCATGCCGAGAGCCGGTAGAGCCAGACTTCCGTCACAGGCTCCCCTTCCTTCAGCAATTGCGCGCGCAGTTCCATGTAGGTTTCTTCCCCCGGGTCGACGGCGAAGGTCAGACGCAGACCGCCGGTGCCCGGGTTACGTTCTAGCACACCTTCGGTGACAGTCCCGCGATTGGACTGAACAACCTTTGTGAAATCCTCCGGTTCGCCGTCGATGCTTTCGTGATTGGCGAAGTCGATGGCGACGAGGGTTTGGGTGCGGTTCCAGTTGCCGCCAATGGCAGTGTTCATCACGCGGGCCACGTCGCGGGGGCGTTCGGGTTCGTCACACCAGTTCAGCGTATAGGTGTGACGGTAATCGTTACCGGCAATCAATCCGCCGCGCGGGCGCCAATAGGCGACGATATTGTCGTAGATCTCCAACTCGGACGGGATCTCGACCAGTTGGACGGAGCCTTCGCCCCAGCCCTCACCGGGTTCAACCCAAAGTGAGGGACGCAATTCGTAATGGGCTTCAAAATCCTCGAAATCAGCCAGATCGCGGGCGCGTTGCAGCAGGCCGAAGCCCCTGCAATCGTGATCCACGAAGGAGGAGACCTGCAGTGTATCGGGGTTCTTGAGGGGGCGCAGGAGCAGCTCGCCGTTGCCGTTGTGGATCATCAGACCGTCACTGTCGTGCACGGCGGGGCGGAAATCATCATGGCCCGCGCGGTTGGTCTGATCGTAGAGGAACATTGAGGTCAGCGGGGCCAGGCCCACATTCGGCAGGTCGACGCGCGGGAACAGGTTCATGTCCACATGCATCCGCGTGACTGGCCCGGGCGTGATGCGGAAGGTGTAGGCCCCGGTGCAGCTATCGCCATCCAGAAGCGCATGGATCACTTGGGTCGTGTCGCCGGGCATCGGCGCTTCCAGCCAGAAGCGGGTGAATTCGGGGAATTCCTCGCCTGCCTCGGAGGCCGTGCCGATGGCGAGGCCGCGCGCGGAAAGGCCGTAGTTCATGCCGGTGCCGATGGCGCGGAAGTAGCTTGCGCCCTGGAACACGGCGAATTCAGTGAAGATGTCGGGGCGTTCGAGGGCCGCGCGCAGACGGAGGCCGGAATAGCCCAATTCCTCGGTTATGGGCAGGTCAGGGAACTGATCGGTGTGGTCGAAGAGGGAAAGGTCAAAGGCGAGAGTTTGGGCTTCGCCGCCACTGACCACGTTCACTTCAACGGGCCGGGGAAGTAGAGACCGGGGTGGAAGAAATCGACCTTGAAGGGGCGGTCTTCGTCCATCCAGAGGCCGCGCTGGGGGTTGAACCACATCCAGCGGTATTCGTCATAGGTGAGGTCCTGCCAGCCCTGCGGCACTTCGGGCAGCGGCTGGTAGGGGGCACGACTGAGGCGCTGCGCCTCGGCGACCAGCCAATCGCGATCAAAGGGGTGTGCGCTGCCTTCGCGGAACATCGGCAGGCCAAAGGCCGGGGAGGCCATGGCAGCTGCGAGGAGCGCAAGCGAGGAGCGGCGGTTCATCATTTCGGTTTCACCCGCCAAGGCTGCGTCTTGAAGTAGCTTGCCGCGTAGGCGGTGGCGATCAGGACGGCGCAGCCGAAGGCGTTGACCAGAAGGGTCATGGCGACGTCACGGCCCAACATGTCCATCGCGAAGCCGTTGAAGCGGGCGATGAAGATCGAGACGACGAAGACGGCGAGGCTTTGCTGGCCCACTTTCAGGAACACGGTCAGAAGGGGCGCCCAGATGTTGCGCCCGATCCAGCCTGCACCGGCACGGATGCGGTCGCCGCCATCGCCCGCGATGACCCAGGCGAGGTAGGCGAGGCTCAGGAACTGGACGTAGCGCAGGATGCCGAAATCGGTCTTGGAGATCAGTTGGCGGTTTTCCACGCGCCATTCGCGGGCCCATTCGAACCCGAACTCGCGCACGCCGATGTTGCTGAGCGGAATGTTGGCGATGACGATGAAAGCGGCGAGGCCGATCAGAAGCGCATTGACGGGTGGCTTGGGGATCCAGCCGCGCATGAAGGCAAAGCCCGTGAAGAAGGCCAGTTGCCAGCCAAAGGGGTTGAGAAACCAGCGGCGTTGCCATTCATCGTCACCCACCCAGGGCTCGGCCGTGAAGTTGAAATAGGGCAGACCGAGTGCTTCGGTAAAAGCGCGTTGCCCCATGAACCACAGGGCGAGGGAGACGGCTGCGACGAGGCCAAGGTGAACGCGGGCGAGCGCATAAAAACTGGCATCATGGCGAGGATCACCATGTACATCGGCAGGATGTCGAAGAGGTTCGGCACCCATTGCAGGGTCATGAAGCTGAACAGGATGTTGGGGTTGGCCCAAAGGTCTTCCTGATGCTCCACAAACAGCATCCAGAGGTTCATCTGGCCCCAGTAATTGCGGTCGGTGAAGGGCAGATCGGTCAGAAAGACCAGCAGCGCCGCAGTGGCGAAGAAGAGGCCCACATGGGCCCAATAGACCTGCCAGATGCGGTAGCCGACGCGGACGGACCCGAGGGCCAGACCCGCACGGTCGAACGTGCGGCCAAAGGCGATGGCCGAGGCCATGCCAGAGCAGAAGACAAACATCTCGGTCGCGTCGGAAAAGCCCCAGCGCGCGGGGATCCACGAGGTCAGGAAATTGCCGGGCGTATGGGCGAAGAGGATGATGAACATCGCCATACCGCGGAAGAAATCGAGGCGGATATCGCGCATCGTCGCGGGCGTCGCGGCTTGCGCTGCGGCGGTTGGTGGGGCCTGAAAAGAAGGTGTCGTGCTCACCATGGTCACGCGGCGTTTCCCCTATTCCGCTGGAACGCGCAAGGGGGCGGAGGAGTTCCCGATCATCTCACGGCGGGTTCTTGCGAAGGTATCATCGCGCCCTGCCCGCTTGGCGGAGCGTTCATCGAGGATGACCTTGGCTTCGGCCATGCGGCCAGCGCGCAGGCCCGCGTCGATCGTCAGACGCTCAAACACGTCGCGCTGCGCGTGGGAGCCGCCGGCCAGTTGCATATGCTTGCGGGCGCGGCTGAGGCCGTTGAAGGCGGTGGCGTAATCGCCCTCGCCGAATGCCTCCAGTCCCATCGCGGCGGCGGCACCGGGATTGGCCATGCGCATCGCGGCCTCGCCCTGGCCGTTTGCGCCATCATCGGTGATGCGGGCCACGAGCTTGGCGGTGGCCTCTTCCCGACGCCCGCCGATGAGCGCCAGAAGGTAATGGAGGTCGGCAAAGATCAGGGAGCCGTCATCGGTGCGGGCGGCGGAGGTATCGGCCAGCTCGTCCCAACGGGTGCCGACATCGACGCCCTCAAGCTCCAACCGCATCAGAAGCGAGGTGGCGTTGGAGATGTCGCGGTAATCGTCGGTTTTGTCGGCACGGATCAGGGTATCGTAGAGGTCGAGCACCATGTCGGTCTGGCCGAGGTCGAGGTGCATCAGCGCCTTGTGCCACCAGACGTGGTAGCGGAAATTGTTGCAGTGGGTCCACGCGGCCTCCCTCCCTTGCAGCCAGTTCAGGCCCTTGGTGGGTTCGGCCAGCATATCGTAGACATGGGCCACGGCGTGCAGGCCCCAGGCATCGTCGGGCGAGATTTCCAGTGCCGCGGAGCCGGACGCGGCGGCCCGGCCATATTCGCCGGTTTCTTCCAGTGCGAAGGCGTGGCAGCCCATCAGATAGCCGCGCGCGGCATGATCATCGCCATAGGCGGGCATGACCTGTTCGACCTGTCGGCGCATGCCTTGAGCGTCGCCGAGGACAAAGCGGATTGCATGGCCGATCTTCATCGCCAGCGGATCGGACGGGTTGGACAGAAGAACCTGATCGAGATGGCCCACAGCCTTGGAGGGTTGGCCCCAAGCCAGGCATCCAGCGCGTCCAGAAACGCGCGCTCCCGGGGCGTGACGGGGCGGGTTTGATCGGCGGCGCGTGCCTTATCTGCTGCCTCCTGCGCGGTTTCGATCAGCTCACGACGGCCCAGAAGGATCAGGAACAAGCCCTTCACGGCGTGGGCCAGTGCAAAGTGCGGATCAGCGTCCAGCGTTTTGGCAAGATGATCGGGCGTCGTCGCCCCATGGGCCAGAAACGCCATCTGCGTTTCCGTCCAGTGATCGAGTCCCGGCCCGGCCGAAATCGTGGTCGGCTGACCGAATCCGTCGAATTGCGTCATGCGCCTGTCCGATTCTGATAGTCCCTTTGTATCCGAGGTAGACTATGGCCCCGCCCACGCGAAGCCTCGTTGCGCCCAGATGACGGACATGTGAGCCGTCGGGGCGCATGTGTGAACGAAATCCTGCCAATTCACCCGGAGATCGGCGGGATTTTGCTTTGATTTCAGGTGAAATCGTTCGCGGCGCGCCCGAATTTGCGGCAGGCGCGGTTAACCTTCGGGCGTCTCAGTCGTGCCGGAAAGCCAGTCGAGAACGGCCTCAGTATGCTCGCCCAGATGTGGGGCGCGTGGCGATAGGTGACGGGAGTGGCTGAGAATTTCAGAGGATTGCCGATGAGTTCGACACCGCCGCGATCCACACCCTCTTTCGCCATATCAATGCGCATCTCGCGCGCCGCAACCTGGTCGGAGGCAAAGGTCTGTTCAACCGTGTAGACGGGACCGACGGGGACCTTGCGGGCCTCCAGCGCCGCCACGATGTCGGCCTGGCTGTGCTGGCGCATCAGGGCCTCCAAGGTAGGGATCAGCGCCTCACGGTTGATGACGCGGTTGGAATTGGTGGCAAAGCGCGGATCGTCGGCCAGATCGGGCCGCCCGAGGAAGTCGCAAAAGCGGATATATTGGGTGTCGTTGCCGACGGCGACGAGGACATGGCCATCGGCACAGGCGAAGGTCTGATAGGGCACGATGGTGGCGTGCTGGTCGCCGCGCCGGGGCCGGTGTTGACCGGTCGTCAGGTGCGCAACGCCTTCGTTGATCATCCAAGCGATGGAGGCATCCACGAGCGACAGGTCGATATGCTGCCCCTGCCCCGTCGCGTCGCGGTGGCGCAGCGCCGCGAGGATGCCGGTGGCGGCGTACATGCCGGTCATCACATCGGCGATGCCAACGGCAACCTTTGCGGGCGGGCCATCCTTTGCACCGGTGAGCGCCATGATCCCGGAATAGCCTTGCGCCATAAGGTCATAGCCCGGCTTCTCACGGTTCGGGCCGGTCTGCCCGAAGCCCGAGATCGAACAGTAGACAAGCTGTGGATAGGCTGTGAGCAAGCTGTTGAAATCCAGCCCGTACTTGTCGAGCCCGCTGGGTTTGAAGTTCTCGATCACGACATCGGCGCGGGCGGCGATTTGGCGGATCGTTTCCTGCCCTTCAGGCGTGGCGATATCGACGCCGACCGACAGCTTGTTGCGGTTGGCGCACATGAAATAGCTGCTGAGGTCGGTTGGCTGACCATCCGGGCCATTGGCGAAGGGCGGGCCCCATGTGCGGGTATCATCACCACGTTCGGGGTGCTCGATCTTGATGACGGTAGCGCCCAGATCGCCAAGCGCCTGCGTGCAGGTGGGTCCCGCGAGGATACGGGAAAGGTCGAGGACGATCAGGCCATCGAGAGGTCCTTTAGATGCGGCCATCGTAGCCTCCGCGGTCTATTTGGGCGGCGATCACCGTGAAGGTGTCGGCCTTGAGCGCGGCTTCAATTGCGGCGCGCAGCTCGGCCCGGTTGGTGACGTCGACCCCGGCCCCGCCCATGGCGCGGCCCATCGCGGCGAAGTCGTGGCGGTGCTCGTAGTCGACGCCGGCATTGGTCAGCTGCCGCTCACGCTGTTTCTTCTCGATCAACGCGAGGGAGGCATCGACAAAGGTGATGATGATGGGTTTCAGGCCAAGCTCGGCGGCGGTGGTCAGATCGCCGGGGCTCATCAGGAAGCCGCCATCGCCGACAAAGGCCGCGGCGGGGCGGTCGGGTTCAGCCAGCGCAAGGCCGATGGCCATGGGCACGGCGCAGCCCATGGTGCAGAGGCCGGAGGATTGGATGATGGCCTTGGCGTATGGAGCCTGCCACATCTGGGACAGCAGGATGCGGTGCGCGCCACTGTCGATGCTGATGCGGGTTTCGGGCGGCAAGGCCGCGCGGGCTTCGGCAATGATACCGGCCGGGCCCCAAGCGTCGTCTTGCGGGAAGGCTTGCGCGAGGGCGGCCTTGGCGGCGGTCGGCTCATCCCCCGCCAGCGGGTGGTGGCCTGTTTGACATCCATCATAGCCTCAAGCGCTGCCCCGATATGGCAGGTGAAGCTGATCCCGGCCTGATGCATGTAATGGTCGTTCTCGACGGCCTGGATATCGACGACGCATTGCTTGGTGACATCCCAGACCTCGCGCCAACCGGGGCGCATTTCGATGGGATCATATCCAACGAGGAAGATCACATCGGCCTGTTTGACCAGCGGCAGGAGGTGCGTGTCGGCCAGCGGCGACAGGCCCGCGCCGCCCAGGGCAAGCGGGTGATCTTCGGGCAGAACACCTTTGGCCTTGTAGGTGGTCACCACGGGGATCTCAAAGTGTTCGGCGAAGGCTTGCAAGGCGGGCGCGGCATCGTCGGCCAGGACGTCGAGGCCCGCGACGATGAGAGGCCGTTCGGCACCGGCCAGCCAATCGCGGACGAGCTTGAACTTCTCGCCCGCAGGCGCGACAGGGCTTGGGGGCACGCGGCGGCGGCCCTTGAGGGTCGCAGGCGCATCGGCGACGGCGATGGGCACATCGATAAGGACGGGACCTTGCCGACGCTCAAGCGCGATGGAAACGGCTTTGTCGGCGATCGTGTCGGCCTCTCCGGCTGTCAGCGTGAAGGTGCCCTTGGTGATCGGATCCAGCACGGCGCGATGATCGAGGACCTGATGGGTGTAGGTCAGCGCCTCATCCGCATCGAGGCAGCCGGTCAGCACAACCATCGGCACGCGGTCCTGTTCGGCATTGGCGACGACGTTGACCGCGTTCATCAGCCCCGGGCCAACGGTGGCCACGAGGATCGCGGGCGCGCCGTCGACGTGATGGACGGCCTCGGCCATGAAGCCGCCCGCATTCTCGTGCTTGACGAGATGAAAGGCGATGCCCGCTTTTTCCAGCGCATCCACGAGGGTGAGCACCTCACCACCCGGCATCCCGAAGGCGTGGCGGCACCCGGCCTCATACAGCCTGCGCGCCACCAGATCCGCTGCCCTGAATTCCGCCATCCTGTGCCTCCAATCGCTGCCCCTGCGGGCGTATCGCAAAGCGACCGGCGCGGAAAGGACCCTGCCGATCAAAGAGCCGTGTCCCTGTCTTCCACTGGTCCCAAATACCGGAAGAACGCCTTTTCCCGGCGAGTATTGCCCAGTGCAGGTGATGTGCAACCGGGCGCGGAGGCGGAACGGGTGGGGTGATAGCCGGTGCGCCAAAGCGCTGATCGGTCTGGGGGACCGATCAAGGCACGAACAGGCGTAGCCCCGGGCAGGTGGTGACGCCTGCGCGCCCCTTGACCCGCCGCGCCACAGACCCGACGTTGCGCACATGTTTCCAATTCGCGACCACAATCCATCCAACCGCACTCCTTTTGTGACCTGGACGCTGATCGTGGCGAATGTCGTGGTCTTCCTGAGCTATTTTCCCGGCCTGTCGGGCAGCGAGATCGAGCTGACGGCGTTTTACCGCGACTGGGGCCTGGTGCCGGGGAACGTGGCGGAAGGGATCAACCGAAGCGGGCTGATCACCCATATGTTTCTGCATGGCGGTTGGATGCACCTGATCGGCAATATGCTGTTTCTGTATATTTTCGGCGACAATTTGGAGGACCTGATGGGCCATATCGGCTTTGCAGTCTTCTATCTGCTGGGCGGGCTTGGGGCCGCGTTCGGGCAGATGATGGCCGATCCGGGATCGTCCATTCCGATGGTGGGCGCGTCGGGTGCGATTGCGGCTGTGATGGGGGGCTATCTGCTGATGTTCCCACGGGCGCGGATTGATGTGCTGGTCTTGCTGGTGGTGTTCATCAAGATCTTCACGATCCCGGCCTGGTTGATGCTGGGGCTGTGGTTTGCCTTGCAGCTTGTCAGCGGCTTGCAGATGGATGTGTTGGGCGGCGGGGTCGCCTATTGGGCCCATGCGGGTGGCTTTATCGTGGGCGTCGTGCTGACATTTCCCCTGTTCTTGCGCCGGGGCGGACGGTCGTATTGGGGCGCCTTTGGCGGCAAGCCGCCGCATGAAGAGGTCGAATACCGGGTGGAGCGGCGACGGTCCGGGATCCCGCGCATTCGGCGCGTGCGCTCTGCGCAGGGGATGGATCGCCCATTGGCCGACCTGGGCCGCGTCCCGCGTGCGGGTCAGCGGCGTGGTCCCAAAGGGCCCTGGTCGGGCGGGCGCTAGGCGCGTTCCGAGTATTCCATTGTCTCGGTGTTCACGACGATGTCTTCGTCCTGACCCACGAAGGGCGGGACCGAGACTTTGACGCCATTGTCGAGGATTGCGGGCTTGAAGGAATTTGCAGCCGTCTGGCCTTTGACCACCGGCTCGGTCTCAACCACCTTGCAGACGACTTTCTGGGGCAAGGTCGCGTTCAGTGCCTCTTCCTCGTAGAATTCCACGACGATGGTCATGCCGTCCTGCAGGAACGGGCGGCGTTCCCCCAAAAGCTCCGCGGGCAGCTCGATCTGCTCGTAGGTCTCAGAGTCCATAAAGACGAGCATTCCATCATTCTCGTAGAGGAATTGCTGATCTTTTTGCTCCAGACGGACGCGCTCGACTTTGTCCGCGGATCTAAACCTTTCGTTAAGTTTTGACCCGTTACGAAGGTTGCGCAGTTCGACCTGCGCAAACGCACCGCCCTTCCCGGGCTTTACATGATCCACCTTAACGGCGGCCCAGAGTCCGTCATTGTGTTCGAGGACGTTGCCTGGCCGAATCTCGTTTCCGTTAATTTTGGGCATGTGGCAAAACCTTGGCAAAACCTTGAGAATTTGTTGACGCGACCTATATCTGGGCGTTGGAGGGTGTCCATACACCGGAAAAAGTGCAGATTTCCGCCAAGCTATGCGCCTGGTGAATACCACACATGCGAAATTCGCATCACACAACTGCACAGAATCCGGGCATACCGAGCGGCACGCCGAAAATGCAAGAGCAAAAAGAAGGATACGAAATGCGGGATTTCGTTGATGGCACGGCCTTCAACTTCGAACAGGGCACACGCGCACGCAAGTTGTTTGCGGCAGTGGTTCTGGCGGCGTTGGACGATGCAATCGCTGACGACAAGAAATACGGTAACGGGCCAGAGCAGATTGCCCGGTGGGCACGCTCGCGCGATGGGCGCGAAGTTTTGTCCTGCGCCGGTATCGACCCCAATGAGCGGGTTGTGAATGGCCTGATGGCATTCGTGGGCAATGGTGTACGCACCTCTGTCGCGCTCAGCCGTGAGGAAAGTGAACGCCGCAATCAGGCTGAAGCCGCCTGATCGTACACAACACAAGCTGCCAGCTTCGAAAACGCGCCCCTCTGCAGGGCGCGTTTTTCGTTTCCGGGGTGGTTTTATGCCCGCGAGATGCACAGTTTGGGACAAACACGACGGAGGGCAAGATGGCTGCGGCAGATATCGGATTGATCGGATTGGGCACAATGGGTTCGGCCCTGGCGCTCAACATTGCGGAGAAGGGCTTTACCGTGGCGGTGTTCAACCGCACCACGGAAAAGACGCACGCCTTTGTGGAAGAGGCCGGTGATCTGGCCGACCGTGTTGTCGGATGCGATAGCCTTGAGGCCTTGGCAGCCGCACTCAAAGGTCCGCGCGCCATAATCCTGATGGTGCCGGCGGGCGATCCGGTGGACGAGCAGATCGCGGCGCTGGACCCTTGCCTTGAGGACGACGACCTGATCATTGACGCAGGCAACGCCAATTTCCGCGACACGATGCGCCGGATGGACACGCTGGATCGGCCTTTCCTGGGTATTGGCGTGTCCGGCGGGGAAGAAGGTGCGCGCCATGGCCCGGCCATCATGGGTGGTGGCGATCCGGCCCATTGGGCGCGGGTGGAGCCGGTACTGACTGCGATTTCGGCAAAGTTCGAGGGCGCGCCCTGCGCGGCGCTTCTGGGCGAGACCGGCGCGGGGCATTTCGTAAAGGCCGTCCACAACGGCATTGAATATGCCGATATGCAGTTGATCGCGGAGACCTACGGGTTGATGCGCGACGGGATGGGCAGGGCCGCCCCCGATATCGCGCCGGTCTTTGAACGTTGGAATGCGGGGCGACTTTCGTCCTACCTGATCGAGATTTCGGCCAAGGTGGCCGCCGCCCATGACGCGGCAACGGATGGCCCGCTTTTGGACGTAATCGTCGACGCAGCGGGCCAGAAGGGCACGGGGCGCTGGACTGCGATTGAGGCGCAGCATCTGGGCACGCCGATCCCGGTGATTGAGGCTGCCGTGTCGGCCCGCAACATGTCGGCCAAGCGCGATTTGCGCGCGACCCTGGCCGAGGCCTTTGGCGGTGCGGGCAAGCTTGAGCTGACGGAAGAGGCGCTGGAGGCGGCGCTGACCTGCGGCAAGGTGCTTTGCTATACGCAGGGCTTCGACATGCTTCGGGCCGCCGCGCAGGCGTTTGACTGGTCCCTGATGCGCGAGGACGTGGCGCGCAATTGGCGGGCGGGGTGCATCATCCGCTCGGCCATGCTGGACGATATGGCGGAAGCGTTTGAGGTTGCGCCGGGCAAGACCTTGATGGAAGCGCCCTACTTCGCTGGCATCCTGTCGGACACGGTGGGCGCGCTGCGGGAGGTGGTGGTCAAGGCCAGCGCCTCGGGCCTGCCGGTGCCCGCGATGAGCGCCGCTTTGGGCTATTTCGACACCATGCGTTTGGCGCGCGGGACGGCGAACATGATCCAGGGACAGCGCGATTTCTTTGGCCTGCACGGGTTTGAGCGGCTGGACACCGGCAAAAGCGGCCAGCATGGCCCGTGGGCGGACGGTTAGCGGGCTAGAAATCCAGGGACAGCGACAGGCCGAAGGTCTGGGTCACGTCATAGCTTTCCTGCTGCACCGGGTGGGCGAGGTAGACCTCGAACACGCCAATCTCTGTCTGTGTGGAGAGGGCGACGCCCACGCTGGAACGCAGGGAGAAGCTGTCATCGACCGTCCCGGCTGGCGTCAGCGCGGTGTTTTCCAGCGACCAGACGGAGCCCGCCTCGGTAAAGACATGACCCTGGAAGGCGGTGTTCCCGATCTCACCAAGGGGGCGCGCGAAATCGAGCGAAATGGCGGCGTAGCGTTCCCCGCCCAGTGCGGTGTCGGTGGTCAGGTCGCGCGGACCGATGCCGCGCGGCGCGAAACCGCGGGGTAGATCGGCGGACAAGAAGGCGCGTTCGGTGATGCGCAGGCTGTCGCCATCCTGACCTTGCGCGATCCCTGCAATGCCGCCCAGGCGCAGGCGCGCGGCGTCGCCAACCGGCATGTAATATGCGCCGTTGAACCCAAACGCCGCCCATTGCGCATCGCCGCCCAGCCCGGCGAAGCGCAGCTCAGCCTCCAGCCTGTGGCCATCACGCGGGGCGAAGGGATGGTCTGTCGTATCGTTTTGCCAGCCAAGCGCCACACCGGAGGCCCGGCGCGTGCCGGCCTCGGCGGCGATAAGGGACGAGGTCGTTGGCAGGACATCTTCGATGATATCTTCATAGATAAAATAGTCCGCCCAAAGCGCGCCATGGGCCCCGGCGGCGACTTCCAGACCGGCGGAGAACGTCGTGCGCTGACTGGCGAAATCCGCGTCGTCCCAATCGGTCAGCCTGTGGCTGAGCGCGAACCTGAGACGGGCATCGCGGTTGAGGCCCGGAATGGGCACGCCATCCGCGCTGCGTGCGACGGCCGAAAGCTCGCGCCCATCCTCTTCCCACGCGCCGCGCAGGCTGAGATCAAGCAGGCCTGAGAAAAGCCCGCGCGCGGTCAGCCCGGCATCGGCCAATGCGCCGCGTTCGGCGCTGTAACCGAGGGACGCGGTGAAAAAGGCACTCGCATCGCTGTCTTGCGCGACGGCACCGGTGGCGCACATCGCGATGGACGCGGCCAAGAGCGTGGAGTTCAGAACGCGCGCCATCAGTAGACCAGCCTGCATGTCGATCCCGGGCGCATTCCATCCTCATCGAGCGTGAAATAGGCCGCGATCGTGTTTGAAGAGAGGTTGGCCACGGGGGCCACATAGTCGAGCGTCACGGCAAAGCTCAGGTCCGTGCCGGGCTGCGTGACCGAGACGCTTTCGGCCCTCAGCACCTCACCCAGCAGAGGTACGGGAACAAAAGCTTCGACCCGCGCGGGGCCGACCGAGTAGAGCGTGGCCAGCGGGCGGCCAGTGGTGGCCTCGCCCGGGGCGATCAGGTCTTCGCCGATGATGGCATCAATCGGGCTGGTGATGACGAGTTTTTCCACGAGTAGCTCGGCCTGCGCGGCCTGCAGCAGGAGCAATTGCTGATTGCTCAGCTCGCGCTCCAGCGTGATTTCGGCAAGCTCCAGCTCCAACACCAGCGCGTCGAAATCGGCCTGGGGGATGGCGCGTTGGTTGAGGGCGTTTTGCAGGCGGTCGCGGCGGGCCGAAAGGCTGGCGACCTGGGCTTGGGCGGCGGTGATTGCCCCGACAAAGGCCGCCTGTTCGCGCGCGATGGCGGCCTCGCCCCGGGCCAGATCATCATCAAGGCGCAGGATCACGTCGCCTGCGGAGACGTGTTGGCCGCGCGCCACGCTGACTTCGGCCACGACACCGGCCACGGGCGCGCTCAACTCGATGGTCTGGGCGGGACTGACCGTGCAGTTCACAGGCATCTGCGATTGCGCCAGGCCCGCACAGGCCGACGCAGCCCCGAGTGCGACGCCCAGAGTAAGCGCCTTCATCGGGCCAACCGGTCTGCGAGGTTGAGACCGGAGAGGTATTCAAACCGCGCCCACGCCCGCAAATATTCGATCTGGTAGAAGTTCACACGCTCTTGCGCGCCAAGGGCTTGTGCGCGGAGGGAGGCGACGAGGTATTCCTCGCTTTCGCCGGCATTTACCAATGTCCGCTCGGATGCGACGATGGCGTTGAGATTGCCGAGCGAGCTTTGCGCGGACCCCAGGGACGCGGCAGAGGCCGTCATGCGCTGATGGGTGTTGGCGATGTCGGTCGCGAGTTCCCGCTGGACAGACTGGTACTGGATCAAGGCGTCGCGGAAATCGACGCGCGCGGTCAGGTTTTCGCGGCCTTCGCCCCGGGCGTTGAAGATCGGCACAACCAGCCGGACCCCGTAGACTGTATCCGCCGAGACGGACCCGCCGCCAAAGCGGCTGGCATCGCGATCTTCATAGACATAGCGCGCGAAGGCGGTCAGCACCGGCGAGAAGTCGGCGGCGATGGCCTGGCGCCTGCGGATATCGCCTTCGGCGACCTCAACCAGCGCCTCAAGCAATCGAGGATTGTTGTCGCCCGCGGAGGCTATGGCTTGATCGACGCTGATACGGCGCTCGGTCCCGAAGACGCCGCTTGGTGCGCGCGGGCTGCTGACGCCCGAGACCTGCACGCCGGTCAGGCGGCTGAGATCCCCCAGCAATCCTTCATAGCGCAGGGTGGCCTGTGCCAGATCGAGGCCCAGATCGGCAACTTCAACGCGGAGTGCGTTCACCGCCGCGCGCCCCGACACGCCAGCACTTTCGCGGGCGGATTCCGCGCTGATCTGGCTTTGCAGGAGTGCGCGTTGCTGGCCCAGGACCGTGACCGTATTGCGGGCCTGAACGGCCTGCAGATAGGTATCGAAGACCTCGAACATCACGTCCTGGACGGTTGCGATATAGGCAACCTCGGACGCGGTGCGGGCGGTGTTGGCCAGTTGGATGCCGTAGATGCGGCTGAGATCGAAGATCGGCTGCGCCAGCTCGACCGAGGCGTCGATCGACGGGTAATCTGCGCGCCCCAGCTGGAAGACGGCATTGTCGCTTTCGATCACTTCCTGCTGGTTCTGGGCATAGGTGGCCGAAGCGCTGATCTGCGGGAGGTAGCCGTAGATGGCGTTCAAACGTTCCGCATCTGCGCGATTGATCTGCTGTGCGGCGCGCCCGATGGTGGTGTTTCGGGTCTGTGCGAAGGCCAGCAATTGCGTGATGTCGGCATCACCTGCAGGCGGCGCAGTGTCAGGCGCAAAATCCTCGGCCAGGCCGTCGGCGTCGCGGCGGTCGAACGCGCGTCCGGCGCGATCATCGGCGCGGGCCAAGCGATCTGCATCGACACCATTTGCGAGAAGTCCGGCCAATCGATCATCCGTTGCGCGAGATGACGCGTTCTGACCACAGCCTGCCAATGCGACCAGCATTGCGCAGAGCCCAAACGTGAGCGTTTTTTGCACCTGTTGTCCCCCGGACGGACCGCAGCCCTGGTGTTTTTCCACAAGAATTACAGCAAGTGTTGGACTTGAATACGATCACTGTCTAGGGTCACGCGGAAAGAATACCACTACTTGTTGCGCATATGCCAAGCGCATGAAGGACAAAAGAAAATGCCATCAATGGCAAGACGTCGGGGACACGCGTGAACAGGCCATTGCGCCAAAAGCCAGACAGCGCCGAGATGGCGCCGTCCGAGCCGCCGTCTGAGCCGCTGTTCGAGGTCCTCGAACCCAGGATCATGCTGAATGCAAACCTGGAATGGGATTTCGCACCCAGCACTGGCTACGACAATGCCGAGGCGATGCTGGCAATGCTCGGCGTGTTCGAAGCAGAATTCGACACGCTGATCGCGGACCTGCAAGACCAGATGCTGACCGAGTTGGGGGACGCCGCGCCGCTGTTCCTTTTGGAAAGCGACGCGCCTGACACGGGCCTTGGCCGCTTGCAGGATGTCATGCTGCGCATCGAGGGGGCCGTTGATGCGGTGACCGAAGGCGTTAGCGCGCAATACGATGCGGTGCTGGGCAGTGTCATTGGAGTTGCCCAACCATTTATCACTTCAAAAGTTGACTTAGAACTCAATGCTTCCGGTGGGTTTCCCTCTGCGATTGATCAGCTTGGTCTGACGTATGAATTCCTGACCAGCATCTTCAACTCGGACGGCTTGGCGAAAAGCGGCTCTCTCGCTGCGCTTGAGGCGCATTTCACGAGTATTGACCCGGCAACGGTTTTCTTTCCTGGCGCCCTCTCCACCGTCCCGGGCATGGAAACCGATTGGCCCGGGGGCGTGGCCGCCAACCTATCGCAAATAATTGTGGACGAGGTTCGGTCCGCATTCACCAATGTGCTGAGTAATGCCGAACGCCAGGATATGTTTACGGTTGCGTTGACCGACCTGACCATCGACGGCATCGACGTTGTGGACTTCACGCAAGGTGCCTCGGACCAGGAGGTTTCGGTTTCGATTGTTCTGCCTTCGGTCGAGACACTTTTGGATCAGTTGGGGCATCATCCGGACCTGCGCATGCCGTTGCCGGTTGATTTCGGGTTTGCCGATAACGGTGCGGGGACGGTCAGCTTCGACATGACCGCCCGGGTCATTGGCAGCGTGACAGATGTCGCGGACTTCACAGTCGATAACTTCGCCACCGATCACATCTTTGATCTGGGCGGCGATCTGCCCTTTCTGACCCCACCGGACGTGTCGACCGGGTTCCTGCCCGGCACGTTGGCCTCTTACGAGACGGCGGATCTGTTTCTTGGATTTGACTGGACCGCAGGGACGAGCATCGTCGGCACCGCCGAATATCGGGACACAGACCCAACAGACAATATCGCCAATACTCTTGCGGCCGATTTCGATTTTGAGATCACGCCGGTGGACGGTGTGGCCGATGACGCGCTGCTGGACACCGACTATCTGTTGGTGCGGTTCAACGTCGACAGTCAGTTGCCGCTTGGGGACGCCAGCACGACCCTGTTTGACATCGATACCGCCCTGACGGTGACCGGCCAACTTGGCGCGCTGGGTCAGGCGCAGACGACCGCCGAACGCTTTGCCGCCTCGACCGCTTTGGTGGACTTCACCGATGGCAGCGGGACGCTACCGCCTGTTCTTCAGACCAACGTTCTGAAGTTGGCCGATACTCTGTTCAACACGACCTCGCAGACCTTCAGCGCGTTCTTCGCGGGGCTTGGCGCGGGCATTGCGAACCTGCTGACCACCGAACAGATCAGCGTTGGCGTTCCGCTGACCGACATCGACATCATGGACGGGTTCGACGCCATAGCTGCGCAATTTGCGGCTCTTGGCGAGAGCTTCTTCATTCAGCCGGGCCAGCTTGGGTTCGACTCGACAAACGGTTACGCGATCGAAAGTGAGATCAGCGAACAGACTGGGATCGTTCTGGACGAAGCGGCCTTGGCCTATCTGGCGAACATCGAGAGCATCTCGATTGACGTGTTCGGGGCGAGCTTGGTCGGCGCAGGGCCACAGGGGCCGCAGGTGCAGCCGGTCACAATCAATCTTTCGAGCCTTGATCCCTTCGATGCAGCCGGGGGTTGCGGTCTGATTTCCTGACGGAGTTCGCCGCACTATTGAACACAGCGCTTGGCACCTATGGCTGGACCGTTCAGGCCATTGGCGGCGCGCTCAGCTTTTCGTCCACGACGCCAGCCTCAACCCAGCTTTTCCGGATCACCGGCCAGTCTGAGCGGGATGGAAACGATCCGACCGACCCGGATTTCACCTTTGCGGCCTTCGGTCTGACCGAGCGGATGCTGCGGCAATTCGATGGTGTGAACACAACCGGTGTGACCAGCGCGATCAGCGAAACCTATGATGTAATCAACCTGTCGTTCGGGCGCGAGAGCGTGGCGTTGGGCGCGTTGGACCCGGACGTTCTGATCGGTATGCAGACCTTGCGGCTGGCCGTGAGCGTCGATGGGGTGCCTCAGGTGGTGGATATCGACCAGCCCAACACGGGTTGGGGGACTGCGGCCAACGTCGCCGCAGAAATCCAGAGCGCTTTCAACATGCGCGGGATCGCCATGTTGGTTGGCACCAATACGGCGGGCGACGGCCTGTCCTTTGCGCATAATGCCTTGGATGACACGCGATTTACCGTTGGGTTGGACGAAAACAGCCTGGCGCGGGTGCAGGATTTCCAGGGCTTGCTGGCGTGGACGAACGATCAGCTGAGCGCGCTGTTGCCGGGCGCCACGCTGGAAATGTTTGCAGAGGATGATCCCACTAAGAACGCGGTTGCCGGTGACATTCGTCTTACGATGGACCCGCAGACCGCGTCGGTGGATTACAATGACAGCGGCCTGCCAGGTACGCGCGGCCAGGGTGCGCTTGGGCTGGACGATCTGGGTTTTGGCGAGATTGACGGACTGACGTTGAATGCGGCGTTGGATGCCTCGATTGAGGCCGAGCTTAACCTTGCCGCGCAGATCAACATCTTCGACTTGCAGGAAGATTTTATCGACGGTGGCGAGGTTCTGGGCAGTATACCCGGCCTCGTCCTTCAGAACGCGCAGATCATCGATCTGTCTTTGGATGCGGATTTCCGGGCGGAGGCTACGGCGCTGACCGGCACGGCTGAAATGGGTCTGATCGAATTCGGACTTGGGCTGAACAACGCGTCGCAGAACTTTGCGGTTTTTGATGCCTCGCTCGATGTTTCCGCGGTTGGAGAAGACAACGCGGTCTTCGGTGAAACCGTGTCCTTCGGGCAATTGGTCAATATTTTCGGCGGTCAGGTTCAGGTTGGCACCGATGCGTCAGGCGATCCGATTTTGGCCCCGGTTGGCAGTGGCCTTGCGCTTGCCAATCTTGTGGGTCGTTTCAATCTGACCGGCAATATCATCACGGATGAAGATGGCTGTGCGCTGACCGATACCAACGACCGGGCGACAAGCATTGCCGACATGGACATATTCGCCGATGGCGACACGCTGGACGCCGGAGAGACCCGTTCGATGGTCTACTTCAATTTCGGTGATGTCAGCGCCAATCTGGGGGGTATCAATGAGGGGGATACGGCCCCTGCCCCGTCGCTGACGGCCCCGGTTATCGGTCTGTCGATCGGCAATATCTTCGATCCGTTTGGCTCCGCGAAGGTCTGTGCGGATCTGGGCGATTACGAGTGCCTTGTGCCGCTGGCTGCGGGCGCGATCCTGGATGGATTGGCGGGCCTTGGTGATTTGCTCGATGCCTATTCGGAAAACCTCGCCACGCAATTGGCGTTCCTGACCGTTGATGTCCCGCTGTTGAATGCATCTATCCTCGACGGCCTCGATTTCACGACCGATTTCTTGCAGGGCATTGATGATCTGCGGGCCAATCCCGACTTCAACCTCGGTACGATCGAGCGGCTGTTGCAGGAGACGTTTGGCGGGGATGTCTCGCTGAGGTTTGAGAATTGCGTGCTGCAATTCGACATGAGCCTCGACTACCTGACCGACTATTCCGAGACGGTCGCGTTCAACCTGTCGCTGAGCGATCTGATGTCGGAGGCCGATCTGCTGGCCGCGGCGGGGCCGGATCTTGCGCAGGTTCTCAGCGGGCTGGTGGATGCACGCGGCGATGCGGAACTGGTGTTTGACCCCGACATCTCGCTTGATCTGTCCTTCGGGCTAGACTTGTCGCAGATCAAGCCGACGCTGGATTTGGCCGAGCTTTCGACGCCGCTGGATCATGTGATCAACGCCTATGGGCTGCGCCTGAACGAGCCGCCGCCGACCGAGCTTGACGGCGTCGTGGCGCGACGCGGGCACAGGCGATAGCGGGTCGGCTGACGTCGATATCAACGGGGCAAATTCGATCAACGATGTCGTTGATCTTCTGGTGGCAGGGTTGATGGCCGGTGTGCCGTTCCCTGATCTGGCCGAAGGGTATTCGTTCGACATCGAGATCGAGCGCGGCACGTCGCAAACCGTGACGGTCGCCGCCGATCCGAACCGCGAATTGCCTGCCGATCCGAACCTGACCGAGCAGGAATTCGCGGACGCGATCAAAGATCAGATTCAGGAATTCTCCGACGCGCTGCGGCAGGCGCTGTTGTCCATTGATATCACCACCACGCCGCCGGACCCGACCCCGGATCTGCGCATCGTGTGGGAAGACACAACGGTCCCCGCCAATGGAACCGTCGATGTCGATCTGGATAGCGCCGAGACGGTTCAGGATGTGCTGGACCTTTTGAACATGCAATTGGGCACGCTTGGTGGGAACACGGTTTCGGCCAGCTTTGTGGATGGTCAGATCGTCTTGTCCGACACGAACACGGGGCTGACGCAGGATCCGGACGTCATCGCTCTGTTTGGCAGCGCCACGGCTGAAAGTGACACGGGCGTTGAGCCCAATGGTCTGATTGCATTCGACCCCGGCTTTACCAACTACACGGCGGCCTTCACCTTCGACATCGTGATGGCCGATGGGGAGCCGCAGAATGTCAGCCTTGCCGCAGACCCGGCGCGCACAACGATTGAAGGCTTTGCCGCGGCGCTGAACACCGTGTTCCTGTCGGTCGCTGTGGACCGCACCGACCTGAGTGATACCGGGATACCGGGCACGCAAGTCGCGCTGTTCCAGTTGCTGCGCGTCAGTGTGGATGCCGGTAACCTGGTTCTGAAAGGCACCAATTTCGCCGAGTTGAACGGATTCGACGTGCCTAGTTTCAAGGTGCAGGGCAAAGACATTGGCCATGATGTCACGTTCGAATTGAAGACTGTCGGCGGCAGCAACGCCTTGCAGGCATTCGGATTTACGGCCGATGAAGTGTTTGAGGATGAGGCGCGGTCTGCGACGCTGTACGACACCCCAAACCTCGGTCGTCCGATCCTGTTTGTCGACACCGGCCCCAGTGGCACGAAAATCCGGGGCGATATCACTCTTGGCGCGCCAGACGGGCTGAACATGGTGATCGCGCTTGGCCCGGTTGAGGCGGCTGTCGAAAACGGTCAGGCCTTTATCGGGGGTGAGGACGGCTCTAGCGCCGGGTTCATCGAGGCGACGATCATCGATGTGGACGGCACCGATGATGGGCGCCTGGACCTGGTGTCGCTGATCGACATCGCCAAGGATCCGGCGCGCAGCTTCCTGGATCTGTTCGGGTTGGAGGTTGAGCTTTACACCAATGTCGAGCTGCCGTTTAGCGGCGCGTTGGGGTTGTTGCAGCCAGACCAGCACGGTTTCACCTATCAGGCGGCCTTGCTTGAGACGATTACCGACCCAACAACTTTCACCAACCTCTATTCGATCACGGATGAGGCATCGGTTCGGTCCCTGTTCCAAGGCGATGCGGTCGAGCTGTATTTTGGCGGCCGCGTGCCGGATATGGTTGACTATCCCCGCACCATCGACCTGCGCCTGCCTGATTTCGGCGGCCTGTTCGACTGTGCCGATGTCTTCCAGCTTTTGAACGATCCCGAGGCGCTGCTTGGCGGCCTCGACATGATATTCGCGACGATCCAGACCTCGATCGATACCTATCTCGCAGATATCGACCTGCCGATCATCGGCAACAACTTTGGTCTGGCTGCGCAATTCTTCCGCGATCTGCGCTTCGACATCATCGACCCGGCCCGCGATTGGGTCGCCGCTGGCAACCCGGACGGGTCGCGCCGCACGACGGAAGATCTTGTAGAAGATTTCCTCAACCCGATCCTGCGCGACATGCTGCGCTCGGTCGCCGGCAATACCATCGCCGCAGATGAGCAGATCATTCAGCTGGAGACCGACGATAGCGATCCCGATGACCCGTTCATTTACGGCGCGATCAGTTTCCCGTTCAAAGTCTTTGAAGAGGCTCTGGATATCGGCTTTGACCTGGACATTCCGGGGCTGGCCCTTGGTGTCGATGATGCGTCAGCCATCACGCTGACGGGTGAATTGGTCATCAACCTTGGCTTCGGTCTGGATTGCAGCGGTTTCTTCCTGCTCAACGATCTGGACACGAACGAACTTGGCTTTGTTTTGACGGCTGATGCGGGCGCATTGCAGGCACAGCTTAACATCGCCGACGTTATGGGCGTGGATGCCTCGACCAATCCGGGCGATGCGGTGGTGCGCGCGCAATTCGGGATCGACCTGTTCGGGGCGGGTGGCGAAGATCTGAGCCGGGATTATTCCGCGTTGAACCTGTCAGAGGCGGCGGATCATTCGAGAATACGATCTACCTGCCGCAGCTCGACTTCAACGACTTCGCGGCATTCAAGTTCGAGACCACGATCCACCTTGATCTGGCAATGGAGATCAAGGTCCTCGATCCGACGAAAACGGACGGATCGGAATACACGGTCAATATTGGGGGAGAGGATCGCGCCGTCTTCCCGACCTTGTTGACGAATTTCCAGTTCGACGCGGTCTTTGACCCGCTGGAATACGGCGCGGATTTGCTGATCACGAAGATGCAGTTCTTCGAGGTCTCGATCAACATCGAGAGCATCTATAGCGGCCTGTTGGCGCCGATCTTCGACCCGGTCCTGGAGCTAATCAAGCCACTCGATAGTCTGTTGAGTTTCCTCGAAGTGGAGCCATTCAGCTACGTGCTCGGGCCGGGTAGCCCGATCAGCCAGATATTCCCCGTTCTGGGCATGCTCGACAGTATCCCGACGATCAAGGCGGCCTTCAATGGCGGGCCAATCTGCATCGGCACCTATGATTTCCTGGGCTATGCGCCCGGCAACCAGATTTTCTTGAGTGAGTTCAACATCAACAACGCGCGCTTCACGCCGTGTTTTGGGTTGAGCTTGCCGACCTTGCCGGACCTCAGCGCACAAGGCCCTGGCATTATTGTGGAAGTGCCGCTTCTGACCGACCCGGCCCAAGCCTTCCGCCTGCTGACGGGCAATTTTGCGGCCGTTGATCTGGTGACGGTTGAGTTCCTGCTGCTGGACGCCAATTTCGAACTGGATTTGTTCGACGACATCATCAGTCAGTTGGGCCTGCCGGGTTGGGCATCGAAGGCGCCGTGAGGGGCGGCCTGGACGCCTACATGATCCTCGATCTCTATGCGGGCATGACGATCGGCTACGACATGTCCGGCATCGTGAATTTCGTGAACACGTTCGACGTCGCGCGCCTTTTGGACGGCGCTTATATCGATGCCGCACCTGGATCGCTTGTCGCGGTGGATATTGGCGGGCGGATCAGCCTGAATGCCGGCATCGCAGGGGCAAGTGCGGCGCTTTCGGTGAAAGGCGCGTTAAACTTTAACGATCCCAATGATGACGGGCGGCTGCGGCTGGCTGAGCTTTTGAGGATGGTGGAATTCGCGGCGGACAACACGGGACTTCCGTTTGATGAGTTCGCCGGGATCTTCTTTGAGGGCTTCATCGACGTTGACGCGGCTTTGCGTGTTTGGGCGGGCATCAATCTGCCTTGGCCATTGCCGGATTTGAGATTCTCGACCACCGTCTTCGATCTGGGCAGCACGTTCGATTATACGCTTAAACCAACTTCGCTTGGCCCGTTCTACATTGATGATCTAAACGGCGGCACGCAGGTCCTGAACATCGGTGCGAATGCGGCGGCGTCGCTGCTGCGCAATGCGTCGGACGGGAACGAGAAGGTTGTCCTCAACGACTACGATTTCGAGTTGAATAATGTGAACGTCGGGACCATTTCGCAGGGCGGCTTGATCATCCCGGTGGGCAACGGGAACAACATCGTCAACATGTCGAACCTTGGCGCGAGTGTGAACACCGTGACCTATGCGGGCAAGGGCAACGACACGATCACACTGGCCCGGGAAGGCATTCACGTCATCTTTGCGGGTGACGGGGCGGATAACATCTCGGGCGGTAGTGACAACGGCACGTACATCATCTTTACCGAAGGCGGTGCGGACACGGTCAATGTGGCGGGCAAGAATGTCATCGTCATTGGCGGTGATGATTTCGGGATGCGCGACCGGTTCATGCAGACCTTCGCGAATGGCGGTCTGGATCGGGGTGCTATCCTACAGACGCTTGGGCTTGTCGATCCAGGCGGGGGCCAGGTTGGTGTCTCAGGCACAGGAGCTGCGAATTACAAGCTGAACGGGGCTGCTGTTTCGCTGGCGACCTTGCTGAACGATTTCACCGCCGAGACGCAACTTGGCGCGTCCCGCGATGTCGAAACGGTCACGATTGCCGGGACAGGCCGCCATATCGTGCTGACCGGCGCCGGGGACGATGTTGTCTTTGTCAATTCAGGCGCAAGTGCGTTTGTTGCAGGCGGCGCAGGCAGCGACCAGCTGAACGTTTTGGCGGCCAATACCACCGTGGAAGGTGGCGCGGGTGCGGACCTGATTGCCTTGGGCAACGGCCTCAACACAGCCTGGGGTTGGGGCGCGCAGGGCGAGCTGGACGCCAACACGCATCTGGTACGAAGTGATGGCGATGATGTCATTGTCGGCGGCGATCAAGCTGATCAGTTGCACGGCCAATACGGACGCGATGTGATTGCCGGCGGTCTGGGTGACGACACTCTGACAGGTGGGCATGGAAATGACCTGATCTCAGGCGGCAACCTGACGATCTTTGAGGCCCAGCAAACGGCATCGGGTATCGTGCAAGGACACCGGATCTTCCTACATCTGCCGACGGCATTGGAAGGGTTGCAAACGCGGCTGTTGGTCGAGACCGAGATCGGCGTAGCAGACGGAACGGACAGCATCGACGGCGGGGCCGGATCGGATGTGCTGTTCGGCGGGGCCGGGATGGACGACATCACCGGCGGGGCGGCGGCCGATATTCTGGTCGGCGATTACGGCACGATTTCCGTGGCGGCCAACCGGCTGGCCGAAACCTTTATCTCAACCGGGATGGGGGCTGCGGGCGCCGGGTCAGACACGCTGGATGGCGGACAGGGGGATGATATCCTTGTGGCCGGCGGCAGTGATGACACCGTCACGCCCGAAATGCTGTCGGACACGATCGGCAACAACATCATTTTCGGCGACTTTGGCCTGATCGAAGGCACTCGCATTCTGGAACAGGTGGATGCGTATCGCGCGCTGGCCTCCAACTTCGGGACACGGGACGTGATCCAGGCGGGCTCTGGCAATGACGTGATCATTGGCGGCGAGCGGGACGATACCATCGACAGCGGGCTTGGTGCGGATATCGTCTTTGGCGATAACGGCGCGTTCGTCGTGGGTGACGGCATGCTGATGACGGACGTCAGCGCGCTGGATGGCAACGACTCGATCGATGTTGGCACCGGGACCGGCTTTGACAAACTGGACCTTGTGTTCGGCGGGGCGGGAGATGACACGATCAACGGCACCACGGGCGGCCTGATCGCCATGGCCGATTATGGCACGCTTGAGGTTCTGGCCACACCGCTGCAAGCCTTGTTCGCGCTTTCGCCCCTGCCTGCGGGCGCGTCGTCTGCACAGGTGGCGGCGCAGGACCAGCAACTCGACCTGATTGCGACGATCTTCAAATCCATGTCGTCGGTGCCCCATGCGTCGTCTGGCAATGACAGCGTCACGCTGGACGAGGGTTTGAGCTATCTGGTGTTGGGCGGCGGCAATGACACAGCATCGCTTGGCGATGGCGTCAGCCATGTCATCGGCGATGATGGGACGCTGCGGGTCGATCGGCCGATGAATGGCGAGGCGTCGGTTACGGCGGAAACAACGAACGGCCTGAACGCCGGCGCGGACAGCATCACAACGGCGGAGGGTCGCGATATCATCCTTGGCGGTGATCTGGGCGACACGATCAACGCAGGCGAGGGCCTGAACGTTGTGCTGACAGATAATGGGCGCATCACGGCCTCCATCCGCGAAGACGCCCTGCCCTCCCGGGCCGAAAGCCGCGAAGAGGCAGCAGATGGTGCTGATGTTTATACCGGTGGCGATGATACCGACATCGTCATTCTGGGCGGCGACAGTGACAGTGCCGATCTTGAAGACGGGCTGAATTACGTTCTCGGCGACAATGGCTTCCTTGAAGCGGTGCCCCAGGCAACCGGGCCGGATCGGGTCACCGTTGGCACAGTCGACAGCGCCAATACCGGGGCGGAGACGTTGAACGGCGGCGCGGATCGCGACGTGATCATCGGCGGCGGCGGTGCCGACAGCCTGACAACCGGCGATGGTGTGAACGCGGTTCTTGGTGACAATGGCTCGGTCGAGGCGCTTCACGTCGCAGGGGGCAGCTTGCCCTTTCGGTGACGGCCCGCGAAGGGTCGGCGGAAGGCAATGATACGGTCACGGGTGGCGGCGACACTGATCTCGTTGGCCTGGGCCTTGGCGATGACAGCGCCAATCTGGGTGCGGGCGATAACCGTGTTTTGGGCGATCTGGGCACCATCACGACAAGTGGCGCGCTGGGTGACGACGCAATCCGTTCGTCCGACCCAAGCCTTGGCGGGGATGACACCATCACAACCGCAGGCGGGGCCGATGTGGTCGTCGCGGGCGAAGGTGCCGACAGTGTCACCTCCGGTACAGGCCGCGACATTGCCCTGGGCGATGCAGGTTCCGTTGTCTTCGGGGGCGCGGGCAACGTGCATTCCGCAAGCGCGGACACGACAGGCCATGGCGGTGCGGACACGATCGACCTGGGCGGCGGCAATGACATTGCCATCGGTGGCCTTGAGGACGACAGCATCAACGTTGGGGATGGCGAAGATATCGCTATGGGCGATGTGATCGACCTGACCTTCCGCAATCAAACTGATCTGGAGACTGTCACCCTGACGCTCACGGATATGGGCGGTGAGGATACAATCACCGCCGAGGGCACCTTTGGCGACAACATCCTGATGGGCCAATTCGGTGCGGACACGATAATCGGCGGCGAGGATGACGACTGGATCATTGGCGATCTGGCCAACCTGGTCCTGCAATCCGTGGCACAACGTTTGCCCGGTCAATCCGCGCTTGACCGGATTACCCTGGTTGAACATGGCGAGAGCGGCGTCGCATTTGATGATGTGCTGGAGGGCCGCGGCGGTGCGGACTTCATGCTGGGTGGCTTCGGGGCGGACACGCTTCTGGGCGGCGACGGACAGGATTTCCTGTTTGGCGACACGATCAAGCTTGAGCGTAGCCTGACTTTGGGGCCGTTCATCGTTGAGCAGATTGATCTGGAAACCAACCTGCCCTTCGTTCTGGGCGGACGGGACGCGATGAACGGTGAAGATGGCCCCGATGTCGTGATCGGTGGCCTTGGCCCTGACCTGTTCTTCGGCAACACCGAAGACGATATTCTGATCGGTGACAGCTTTGCCGCCGAGTTCCGCATGATCCTGCCGTCGGGCTTCACCGGCCCCAACGGCGAGCGGGAGCTGGTGCAAGGCAACTTCCCCGGCTTTGGCCCGAACGATATCCTGTCCACAGCGCAATACAGGGCGTCGATTGGCGTCTATTTCTCGACCACCGGGTTCTTCAACAACTTCGCCGATATCGGCTACACGCCCTTGTCGATCCCGGGCGCCCCGCAAATCGACACCCAGATCATGGAATTGCTCGTGCCGATCCAGCAATTCCTGCGCGCGCCCACGACCATCGAGATGCTGGGTATGTTGTTGCAGTTCGACACCGACCCCACGCTGGTCGAGGAGGAGCTGCGCCGCGCCTTCCTGATCTTCCTCGGCGTGAATGCACAATCGGCATCGCCGCTTCAGCTTGAGCTCTTCCAAATGATGCTGCAGCGTGTTCAGGATGAAATGTCGGGCGAGATGCCCACGAAATCCGCCGCCTGACGCGGCACAAATGCCCATACCAAACCAGTCAAAGAGGCCCCAATGGCAGATGACCGCCCCCAAAACGCCGCCACCGAAACTCTGAACGGCGTCGCTGTCGAATGGGACGACAGCAAAATGGAAAGCGTCTATGCCAATATTGCGACGGCCACGGCCAATCGTGAGGAGTTCTTCCTTCTGTTCGGCACGCACAAAAACTGGCGCGGTGTGAAGCCCGAAGGCAATCGGGTGGAGGTCGCGTTGAGCCAACGGATGGTCATGAACCCGTTTGCAGCCAAGCGCCTTGCAACGATCCTTGCGCAGTCAATCAAAGCCTATGAAGACCAGTTCGGCACCATTGATATCTGATCCGTCCGCCAAAGGCGTGGCAGGGTGAGCGGCCAGCCCGCCATACCGATGCCGCTTGCCCAGGACGGGTCACCGCTGCCTGTGCCGGATCAAACCGGGCGGATCGCCGCGGACGGTCAGGTCCTGGATGCATCCGGTCCGGTTTCCCCAGTGTGGCCGTCTTGCTGTCGCAGATGCTTGGCGCGCGGCCCGCCGCGCGAAAGCACGGGGACGGCATTGTGTGCGTGGCGCCCATGGCCGACGGCACCGGGTTGTTCGAGATTTTCCAGACTGTGCCAGAGGGCGTCGGCGTCGCGGGCCTATTGTCGCGATTGTCCGAGCGGGCATCCGCCGCGGCCAAGCCGCAAGTCGCGTCCCAAGCGTCACGGGACGCAAGCGCGATCATCGAGGCGGCGCAAGGTGCTGCGAAGATACGCAAGGCCAAGCGTCAGGATTGGTTCGCGACCGAAATTGCCGATCTGGCCGGGGCGCAATTTTGCTGCATTGTTCGGATCGAGGGCGGCAAGGCGCGCCGGTTCTGGTTCGGCGCCTCACCCGAGGCCGTCGCTCGCAAGGATGAGATCAAGCTGGTTCTGGAACGCGCCGTTGCTAGCGCCAAGGCGGACCCAACCGCGCCAAAGCTGATCCGCACCCGGGCGGGTGCCACGGATGCCGCCGACCTCGACGCAGCGCTGATCGCCAAAGCCTTTGAGGCCGCCGTGCTGGCCATTGCCCTGCCGAGTGACGGGGATACGGGCCATGCAGTTGTGCTGGCCGGGCCCAATGCCCCGGATTGGCTGGCCGATGCCCCGGCGCTTGCGAGCCTGCTGGCGCCCTCATCCGCGAAGGGGCGCTTGGCGCGTGGATCGCGGCGCCTGGCCCTGTTGGGTGCAGGGGTTGCCGCTGCCATCTGGATGGCGCTGCCTGCCCCGTTGATCGTGACCGCCACCGGTGAAGCCGTTCCTGCGCAATCCCGCAGCATCGCCCTGCCCTTTGCCGCCTTTGTCGACAGCGTGCACGTGCAGGCCGGGGCGGCTGTTTCTGCCGGTGATTTGATTGCGGAGTTGCTGGAGCCTGATCTGGCGGCGCAACTGTCCGAACAGGAAATCGCGCTGGCCCTTGAACAAATCAACGCCAATGCGGCCCTGGATGCGGGCGACTATGCCGCCTTTCAACTGGCGGAAAGTCGGTCAGAAATCGCGGCACTGCGCATTGCCCAGATCGAGGACCGGCTGGCGATGCTTCGCGTCGCTTCGCCCATAGACGGCACAGTGATCGAGGCGCTTGAGGCGAGCGAACGCGGGCAATTTCTGACCTCCGGCACAACGGTTGCGCGGATCCAGCCGACCCAAGCCTTTGACGTCGTTTTCACGCTTCCTTCGTCTGACGCGCCGATCATTGCGGCGGGCCAGCAGGTTCAGGTTCGCTTTCGCGGTTTGGGCCAGGACCCGTTCCCGGCCGAAATCACCGGGTTCCCCGAACAGCGCATTGATCCGCAAACCAACGAAAGCCTGCTGGTTGTGCGCGCGCGCATCACCGATGGCCCGCAAGACAGGCTTTTGGTCGGACTGACCGGGGCCGCGCGGATCACGGTGGGCGACGCCCCCCGCATCTACGGCTGGACGCGCCCGGCGCTTGAATATCTGAGGTATCTGGGATGGCGATATTTCGGGCTTCAGAGTTAAGCCATCTTCAATTGGGGGCCGCTGCCGACGGGACCGACATGCACTATCAGGTGCATGATCGACGCTCGGGCCGCATCTTTCGCGTCGACAGCGATATAGCCCGCGCCCTTCACAGCGTGCAGACGACAGGCCGCCCCGCCAGTGAAGAGCTCGCCAAGCGGCTTTACGGGTTCATGTCAGGCAACCGCCGGATGCTTGAGGTCGAGAATGCGCGGTCCAAGCCGTTCAACCCGCTCTTTGCGATGGTGCCCCTGATTGACCTGTCGCGGTGGCAACCCCGCTTGATGGGGGCCGCGCGGGGTCTTGTGGGGCCGCAGTTCTGGATCGCTTTTACGGCCCTTCTGTGCATTGCTGTTGGGGTCGCATCGGCAAGCAATTGGGCCATCTTGGGCGAGTTCGGGCAGATCTTTTCCATCGCCGCGCTGGCCAGTTTCGCGCTGGTCGCCCCGATCCTGAAGCTGCTGCACGAGATGGGCCATTTGTTGGTGGCAACACGCTACGGCGTTCCAGTGCGCAAGGGCGGGCTGATGTTCATCGGGCTTTACCCGATGCCGTTTGTCGATTGCTCGATGGCGGATCTCTCAGCCAATCGGCGGCAACGCATCAACATCTCGCTTGCGGGGCTGTTTGTGGACCTCACGGTCGCGCTTGTGGCGCTGATCGCCTGGCACTTCGCGCCGGGCGGGTTCGGCAAGACGCTGCTGGCCAATATCTTCTTCTTCTCCAGTCTCAATTCGGTCCTGTTCAACGGCAACCCGTTGATCAAGCTGGACGGCTATTATGCGCTGTCCGATGCCTTGGGTCAGCGCAACCTCGCAACACGGGCGCAGGCGCGGTTCAAGAAAACGACGCGCTGGATCACGCATCTGGGCGCAGACGGCGCCCTGCCAAAGGGGCGGGGCGAAGGCGCGCTGGCGGGGTTCGGGTTTCTGTCGATGCTCTACCGCATCAACATCCTTCTCACCATCGCGTGGATCATGCTGCCCCGGTTCTTCGGCCTTGGCATCGTGTTGGTGCTATGGGCAGGATACGCCATGTTCGTCTCACCCCTCTTATCGGATGCAGCGCCCGACACGGCGCGGACAGCAAGAAAAGGCGGGATAAGGCGCCTGGTGTTCTGGGCCGGTTTGGGCGGTGCGTTGGCCGTGGCATTGCTGCTGATCCGGGTGCCGTTCGTCGTTGTCATGCCGCTGCAACTTGACCGCGCGGGCAGCTACGATGTGCGCTTTGTCGATACCAGCGGTGGCGGCGCGATCCTGACGGACCTCGCCGCGGACGGCCCGATTGAAGGCGGCGATCTGATTTTCGCGGTCGAAAACCTCCTGTTCGCGCAGGATCAGGTATTGCTGGAGGCGGAACAGCGCCTTCTCACAACCGCGCGCGACGCGGCCCTTGGCGTCACTCCCGAAGAGGTTCTTGCCGCAGAAGAACGGTTGCGATTGGTTGAGGCCCGTCTGGAGGATTTTGAGCGGCGGGCAGCGGAGCAGGTTCAATCCGCGCCACAGGCGGGACTTTTCGTTGCGGCGGACGGCCTCGCCCTTGGAGCCGGACTTCAGGAAGGGCAGACAGTTGGGGCGTTCTTCCCGAGCGTTGGTCCGTCTGTGGTCCAGGGCCGGTTCCCCGAGCGGTACGTGGACCTCTTTGAGAGCGAGACGGTCGACATCTCACTGCGCGTCGCGGGGGAGGTCCGACAAGACTTAGGCCTGCGCGACATCACATTGATCCAACAGGTCGCCCAGGATGTGGAAACAGGGCGCCAAACCTACAGCATCCGCGCGACGTTGGCACCGGCACCTGCAGAGCTTGTTGGCACGCCAATCGAGGCGAGGATGCGCATCGGTCGCGCCCGGTTGCTCGACCACCTGCAACTTTGGATGCGCGACCTTCAGGAGCGGTACTGGGACGTCCGTTTGGCGAATTCCGGATGATGGATACGGATGGGTCTATGTGTGAGTTGAGAGAGCCACAGGCGCTCCGCATGCGTTGTTGTGAGAGTACGCATTGCATGTTCTCAGGAAAGACCGCTTGGTGCGGGCGGTGGGACTCGAACCCACACGGCACAGAGGCCCACGGATTTTAAGTCCGATATGTCTACCAATTCCATCACGCCCGCTTCGCCCCAAGCCGTATCCGGGCGCGACGGAAATGACAATCCGGGGAAAGGTCTGCAGGTGCTGCACGTCCCGGATTGGGGTCGGAACGTGCAGCGTCTGGGTACGACAAGCAGAGAAGTCCACAAACAACACTGTGGATGCGCAAAGGGATAAAAGGCCTTGGTTAACGACGGGTTAACGTCGACGTCACTTTTCGATTTTGATCGCTTAGTTGGCTACAGCCCCTCATAAGCGCAGATCGCGTGAACCGGCACGCCCATCTGTTCCAGCCGTTTGCGTCCGCCCAGATCGGGCAGATCGACGACAAAGGCACACCCCAGAACTTCGGCCCCCAGACGCTCGATCAACTTGATCCCGGCCTCTGCCGTGCCGCCTGTGGCCAGAAGGTCGTCGACGATCAAAACCTTGTCGCCGGCCGCCACGGCATCATCGTGGATCTCGACGACCGCCTCCCCATATTCCAGCTGGTAGGCTTGCTCGATCGTCGCCGCCGGCAGCTTGCCCTTCTTGCGGACTGGCACGAACCCTTTAGAGAGCTGATGCGCCACGGCCCCGCCGAGGATGAAACCGCGCGCCTCAAGCCCGGCGACGGCGTCGATATGCTGGCCCACGAATGGCGACAGAAGCTGATCCACCGCCAGCCGAAAGCCGCGCGGGTCCTGGAACAGCGTTGTCACATCGCGGAACAGGATGCCCTCATGCGGGAAGTCGGGGATTGTGCGGATGTAATCGCGCACCTGTTTATCGGCGATCATGGGATCTGGCCTTTCATTCAGAGCCGCGTACCGGAACGCCCGGGCGCGGATAATGACGTCTGAGTGCTGCCGCATCCTGACCACGCAGGCGCGTCATGGAATTGCCGTTCTCAGCAAAGATGGATCTTTCATAGGCGGGTGAGGCGATATCGGTCACAAGGCCAAGCGATTGCACAAGTTCCTCCAGGATCACCGAGGCGATCTCACGCCGGCGGATATCGTGGCTGATCGCGATGGAGGCCGCGACGATGTCTTCACCACGCGAGCGGATGGCGACCCGTCCGATGGCGATGGACGACCCGTCCAGTTCGTCCAGGCCTGTCCCCTCGATGATACCGCCCTGCGGGGCGTCCACCAGGAACACCGGAATATCCATTTCGCCTTCATAGACCCGTTCCAAAAACAGATGGGCACCGGCGCCGTTGATCTCATCAATGGCCGCATCAATGGCGGCATCGACCAGGTCGTATCTGTAGTCGGCAAAGCTCTGCCCCGTCGCCGCGATGCCCACACGCAGGGCCAGGCGGCGGTCTTCCGGCCAGTAGATGAAAGGTTTCGAGCAGTCCCCACCCGGCGGCGCTCCACAGGCAACAAGCCGGTAGAAGGCATCATCGGAGATTATGTCAGGAACGGCGATGAATTCCTGCGCGTGCACGGGGCGTGGACCGATCAGAACGGTCAGCAGAATGAGGGTCACAACACGCCACATGACGCCTGTGATGGCGCGGCCCGCGCTGTGGATCAAGCGCGCGGTTCACAAAGCGTGAAACCTGTTGCGCGCGCGCAAAAGCCTAACCGCCCCACCGCGTGACCTGACCGGTAATCCGGTCCCAATCGCCGCGGCCCAAGACGCGGTCGGGGTTGGTGGGTGGCGGCATCAGAACGTCGTCCAAGCGCGAAAATCCGAAGCGGGCATAAAACGGGGCGTCGCCCACCAGCAGCGTGCGCCGCCAGTGATCAGTTGCGGCGGCAGCCAAGCCTTCCCGGATCAGAAGCGCGCCCAATCCTTCGCCCTGCCGCGTCGGGTGCACGGCAATCGGCCCCAGCAGCAGCGCCTCAAACCGCCCCACGCGCACAGGCCAGAAGCGGATGGCACCTGCCACGATATTCAGATCATCCCGGGCCACGCGGCACAGATTGGCCACCGGAGGCACGCCATCGCGCAAGCGGTATGATGACAGCGCCTCGCGCCCCGGCGCAAAGCAGGTGTCGTAAAGCGCCTCTACCTCGGCGCCATCGTCGGTTGTTTCCTGCTCTATCCGGTACATGCCGGTCCGTGGCCCCAAAACCGCCTCTGGTCAGCGGCGTAGCACGGGGCTAGGTCTTTGCCAAACCAAGAGGAATGCGCCCATGTTCTACCGCCCCGCCGATGGCCACGGCCTGCCGCACAACCCGTTCAATGCCGTCGTCTCCCCCCGCCCGATCGGATGGATTTCGACCCGTGGATCAGATGGCTCGGAAAACCTTGCCCCTTACTCCTTTTTTAATGCAGTCGCCTACGTCCCGCCGCAGGTCATGTTCGCGTCGACGTCGGCCAAAGAAGATCGCGGAGATACCAAGGACAGCGTTGCGAATATTCGCGATACGGGCGTCTTCTGTGTGAACATCGTGGAATATGCGGCGCGCGATGCGATGAACCAGACATCCGGCATGTGGCCCAAGGAAACCGATGAATTCACCGATGCAGGGATCGAACGCGCCGCTTGCGCCGAGATTGCGTGCTCGCGCGTGGCGAACGCGCCCGCCAACCTGGAATGCCGTGTGACGCAAATCCTCAAGCTGGAGGGGGCGGCCAATTTCGCGGTCTTTGGCGAGGTTGTGGGCGTCCATCTGCGCGATGATTGTCTTGTCGATGGCATCTTCGACGTGACGACTTACAGCCCCCTCACCCGGTTGGGCTACAAGGACTATTCGGTGATCCGCGAGAAGTTCTCGCTGGCCCGTCCGGGCGAATAAGGTCTTCGTGCGAAGGGCGGGTTCAATGCCCGCCCAAAATCCCCGTACGCACCGAATAGTCTGTGGCGATCTCGTAATCGGGGTCATCATCGCTATCGACCATCAAGTGACCCGCTTTCGCCAGCAGCTTGTGGCAGTCCCGTGTGAGGTGGCGCAGCATGATGCGCTTGCCGGCCGCCTCGTATTTCAGGGCAATCGCCTCGATCGCCTGCAAGGCTGACTGGTCCGCGACGCGGCTGTTGTTAAAGTCCACGATCACGGTATCGGGGTCGTTCTCCACCTCAAACAGCTCCATGAAGCCGTCGGACGAGCCGAAGAACAGCGGCCCTTGAATCTCATAAACCTTCGCGCCCTTCTCGGTCGCGCTTTCGCGTGTGATGGCGTGGATGCGCGTGGCGTTCTGCCAGCTATAAGCAAGGGCTGACACGATGACACCGACGACCACGGCAGTGGCGAGGTCAGTGGCCACGGTCACAACCGTCACAAGAATGATGACGATCGCGTCGGTGCGCGGGACCTTGAACAGGATCATCAGGCTGTTCCACGCGAACGTGCCGATCACCACCATGAACATCACACCCACCAGGGCTGCGAGCGGGATCTGCTCGATCAATGGGGCGGCGAACAGGATGAACGACAGCAGGAACAAGGCCGCGGCGATGCCCGCAATGCGGGTGCGCGCACCGGATTTCACGTTGATCATCGACTGGCCGATCATGGCGCAGCCCCCCATGCCACCGAAGAAGCCGGTGACCGTGTTGGCCACGCCCTGGGCCACACATTCCTGGCTGGCGCCGCCTTTCTCGCCGGTAATCTCTCCGACGAGATTAAGGGTCAGAAGGCTTTCGATCAGGCCGATGGCAGCGAGGATCAGGGCGTAGGGCAGGATGATCCAGAAGGTCTCCATCGTGAACGGGGCGAGGAAGTCGCCATACAGGCCCGGCACGTCGCCGCCTGAAAAGTTGAAGGGGATGTGGAAGGGCGGGAAGCCGCCCGCGATGTCCGCCATATCCCCCACACGCGGCACGTCGATGTTGAAGATCAACACGATGGCGGCGGTGATCCCGATGCCCGCCAATGGGGCGGGTACAACGCTGGTGAGTTTCGGCAGCAACCAGATGATCGCCATGGTCAAGGCGACAAGGCCCAGCATCCACGCCAGCGACGCGCCCGACAGCCATTCACCGCCCGCCATGCCGTGGCCCGAAACCTCTGCCGTGCCCGGCACCTGGAATTGCGTCAGCTGTGCCAGGAAGATCACGATGGCCAGCCCGTTTACGAAGCCCAACATCACCGGATGCGGGACCAGGCGGATGAATTTGCCCCAACGCATGATGCCGACGAAAATCTGGATAAGTCCCATCAGGATCACGGTCGCGAACAGGTATTCGACACCGTGCAGCGCGACCAGACTGACCATGACAACCGCCAGCGCGCCGGTCGCGCCCGAAATCATGCCGGGCCGCCCACCGATTACCGCCGTGATCAGGCCGACAAGGAAAGCCGCATATAGCCCCACCAGCGGGTGCACACCCGCCACGAAGGCGAACGCAACGGCTTCGGGGACCAGCGCAAGGGCCACCGTGAGGCCCGCAAGGATCTCGATCCGGATGCGGCCCGGCGTCAGTCCGCCCCCGCCCATGTTCGACAAATCAGAAGAGAAGCGGCCAGACGTGACCGCCGCAAGAATGCGGCTCATGGGAAAACCTCAAAGGATTGTTCGCGCTTTTGCGGGCGGCGTGGCACGGCCACCGGCTGTTTGAGCCGCTGCCTATGCCCTCAGCCCCGGAAAGTCACGGTATTCCTGCGCATACCTGTCATGCCGCGTTGCAGCGTGGGCACAGGGGGTGACAAGCCCTGTCCATGGGTAGGTCTTACTGGCCACCTGTTCATGCCTTTCGGGGCGGACCGGTTGTCGGCAGGCACGCGGTCTTGCATCCACATCGCACGCGACAACTGGACTGGGTCTCTCATGACACGATTTTCTCTTAAGGCGGGGTTGCTTGCATGTGGCCTGCTTGCAGCCTGCGCACCGAGCGGCTCTGACGATGGCCTCTCCGGCCCCGACAGGGGTGATGTCCGTACGGCTGAGGGGTCAGCGGTAACCCTATCTTATGTCCGGGCGATTGCCCCGGTCTGCGTGCGGTTTTTCCGGGGCGAGGAGATCGACGCGACCGCCCTGGCCGCTGCTGGCTTGGTTCCCGCCCGGTCGGTGAACCGCAACAATGTCGCCTTCGAGACACCCGACCGCCGCTTGCGCGACCGCTTCAGGTTTGCCTCCGTCCGCACGTCATGTTCGCTGAGCGGTCCAACCACTTTTCTTCGCGATTCCAGTAGCTTGCTGAGCACCGTGTCCGCAGCTCTCGCACCGTTGGGATTCGAACGCCGCTCAGGCGTGCGTCGCGGCCTCAACCCGGACACGACCGTTTTTGTTGCCACAGACATGACCATACGCATCCAATTCAGTGATGGCGGCTATGGCCCCACCATCTCTCTGCGCACCGACTAGGTCCGGATGCCATTGATCCATACGTGGCCGCCCCCTAACGTCGCACAAGACTAGTGGGGGCCTATATGGACAGACATCTCGGCATTATCGGCGGATCGGGCCTTTACCAGATCGACGGGCTGGATGACCCTGATTGGGTCGAAGTCGATAGCCCCTTCGGCGCACCGTCTGACGCCATCCTGACAGGCCGTCTGCATGATCTGCCGGTGGCCTTCCTGCCCCGGCATGGACGCGGGCATGTCCATTCGCCCACCACGGTGCCCTACCGTGCCAACATCGATGCGTTCAAACGCCTTGGCATCACGGATGTGCTCTCCGTCTCGGCCTGTGGTTCGTTCCGCGATCACATGGCGCCGGGCGATTTCGTCATCGTGGATCAGTTCGTCGACCGTACTTTCGCGCGCGAAAAGAGCTTCTTCGGCACCGGGTGCGTGGCCCATGTCTCGGTCGCCCATCCCACCTGCCCCCACCTGTCGGCAGCCGCCTTTGAGGCCGCCCAAGCCGCTGGCGTCACGGCCCATAACGGCGGCACCTACCTGGCCATGGAAGGCCCGCAATTTTCTTCGATGGCCGAGAGCCAGCTCTACCGCCAATGGGGCTGCGACGTGATCGGGATGACCAACATGCCGGAGGCAAAACTGGCCCGCGAGGCCGAGCTTTGCTACGCCTCCGTCGCGATGATCACCGATTATGACAGCTGGCACCCTGACCATGGCGCCGTCGACATCACGCAGATCATCGACACGCTCCAGGGCAACGCCGCCTCCGCGCGCACGATGGTCGCGGGGATCGCGAAGGCGCTCGGGGCCCAGAAAACGCTCTGCCCCGCAGGCTGCGACCGCGCGTTGGAGCATGCCATCATGACACCCCCGAATACCGCGACGCGGCCTTGGTCGCCAAACTCGACGCCGTGGCGGGGCGGGTCCTCTGAAACGGGTCCTGATCCTTGGTGCAGATGGCTTCATCGGCCGTCACATTGCCTTTCACCTGCGGTCCGAAGGGTGGGACGTGCTGGCCTCTGCCCGCCGGACGACGCGGCTCGCGCATATGGGCTTTGCAACCCTGAAAGCTGATCTTGCGGATCCCGCGACCCACGATCCGGCCTTCTGGGCGGACGCGGAGGGCCGGCAAATCGTGAATGCCGCGGGCCTGCTGACCGCGTCCGACGCGCGGTTCGAGGCGGTCCATGTCAAAGCCCCGGCTGCCGTCTACGCCCGCGCAAGCGGTGGTGTCCTGATCTCTGCCGTCGGGATCGAGGCTGACACAGCCTTTGCCCGCTGGCGGCGCGAAGGCGAAGGTGTGGCGCATGACGCAGGCATTACCGTTTTGCGCCCCGGCCTTGTCATGGCCGACACGTCTTACGGCGGCACGTCCCTGATCCGGGGACTGGCGGCGATGCCGCTGATCTCGCCCACCGTTGGCGACGGCGGCCAAGTCTTCAACCCGATCCATGCCGCCGATCTGGCCCGCGTCGTGGCCGAATGCCTCGACGCACCCAAACCCGGCCAGCCCTGGGACGTTGGAGGCCCCACCCGCATCACCCAAGCCGGCCTGATCGCCGATCTGCGCGGCTGGCTTGGGCTTCCGCCCGCTCGACCTTTGCCGATCCCGGAACGTGCCGCCATGGCGCTGGGTCGCATCGGCGACGCGCTCAAAATGGCGCCCATCTCGCACACGGCCGTCGCCCAGATCACCCACGGGATCGAGACCAATGAGGCCCCGCTGACCGAACAGCTTCGCACCAAATCGCGCGGCGTCGACCAATTCCTAGCCGCGCGCCCGGCGGGCAGCCAGGATCTGTGGCATGCGCGACTTTTCCTGATCCGCCCTGCCCTGCGGCTGACGCTCGCCTTCCTATGGCTTGCCTCGGGCCTGCTCGGCCTGTTCCTGCCCTCGGCCAGCTTCCTGCCCATCACCGCCCATACCGGTCTGCCCGACGCGCTCTGGATCGCCATGGCGCGCCTTGGTGGCCTCGCTGACCTCGCGCTGGCCGCGGCCCTCTTCCGCAACTGGCGCCCGCGTCTGACGGGATGGCTGCAACTGGGCCTTGTCGGCAGCTACACCCTTGCCTTCACCGCCATCGCGCCTGCGCTTTGGCTGTTGCCGCTTGGCGGGTTGCTCAAGAACATCCCCGTTCTGATGCTGATCGTCCTTTGGATGGTGCTGGAGGATGAGCGCTGATGGATCCGTACCTCGCCCTCAAATGGCTCCATATCCTGTCTTCAGCACGGTCCTGTTTGGCACCGGCATCGGGACCGCCTTCCAGATGGTCTTCGCGATGCACCGGGGCGATGCGGCCCATATCCATGGGGTCGCGCGAGGCGTCGTGCTGGCCGATTGGCTCTTCACCACGCCCGCCGGCATTGCTCAGCCCGTCACGGGCCTCGCACTGGTCTGGATGGCGGGCTACGGCTGGACGGAGCCTTGGCTGGTGCTGACCTACGCGCTCTACACCCTTGCCTTTATCTGTTGGGCGCCGGTTGTCCATTTGCAGATCCGCATCCGCGATCTGACCGCCGAGGCCACAGGCCCCACCCCGCCCGAGGCGCGCCGCCTCTACCGCATCTGGTTCGCCCTGGGCTGGCCCGCATTCCTTGCTCTTACTCTCATCTACTGGTTGATGGTGACAAAGCCGCCGCTTTGGGGCTGACTGCCCTGAACGAAAGGAATCCCCGATGGCATTTGAAACCTGGCTCGCCTTTGTTGCTGCCTCCACCCTGCTGGTGCTGATCCCCGGCCCAACAGTTCTGCTGGTGCTCAGCTATGCCATCAGCCAGGGCCGCCGTGTGGCCGTATCGACCGCCGCCGGCGTGGCTGTGGGTGACCTGGTTGCCATGACGGCGTCGCTCGCGGGCCTTGGCGCGCTGGTTCTGGCCTCGGCCACGCTTTTCACCGCACTCAAATGGGTTGGCGCGATTTATCTGGTCTATCTCGGCGTCAAAATGATCCTCGGCGCGCGCTCCGCCGCCTTCGCGCTGCCGGAGGCTGAGGCCATCTCGGCCCGGCGCACCTTCGGCCATGCCGCCGCTGTCACGGCGCTGAACCCGAAGAGCATCGCGTTCTTCATCGCCTTTGTGCCGCAATTCATCGCGCCAGAGGCGCCCCTGCTTCCGCAATTCGCCATCCTGATTGGCACATTTGTGGCCATCGCGACATTGAACGCACTGGCCTATGCGCTCTTGGCTGGTTCGCTCCGCAATCGCCTGTCACGTCCGGGTGTGATCGCCTGGCTGACCCGGGCGGGTGGCGGCACGCTCATCGCGATGGGGGTGCTGACCGCAACCCTGCGCCGAAGCACCTGAAAGGTTAAGAGATGGTTAAAGTCACTCGGGATATGACGTAATTTCAGAAGCTTAACCTATGGTTGCACGCGTGCAACCGCACGCGCTCTCATCCCTGCCGCTTCAGCCAATCCATGATCGCGCCCCGGACCGATTGCGCACCTGATCCCCGCGCCTCGGTGATCACAGCCCGCGCCTCACGCAGGTCGACCCGCCGCAAGAGCGATTTCACCGGCCCGATGGAGGCCGGTCGCATCGACAGGCTTCGGAGCCCCATCGCAGCGAAACAGACTGCATCCACCGGCCTGCCCGCATCCTCACCACAAAAGCTCAGCGCCGTATCCGTGTCGCTGCACCGATGCACGATCTGTTCAAGGAACGTCAGGAACGACACGTTCAGCGTGTCATAGCGGCGCCGCACCCGCTCATTCTCGCGGTCAGCGGCAAAGAAGAACTGTTTCAGGTCATTGCCGCCGATGGAGATGAAATCAGCCATCTCGAAGAATTGCCGCGGTGCGAACGCAAGGCTCGGCGTCTCAAGCATCGCGCCCACTTCGAGGCTCTCGGGCAAGGTGTGACCCAGTTTTCCTTCCCGGTCGATCTCTCGCATCAGAGTGATCGCGGGCCTGCGTAAATTCATCAAACTGCGCAATGAACGGGAACATCACCGACAGGGGCCGCCCGTTTGCGGCCCGGATCAAGGCCTGCAACTGCATCCGCATGACGCCCGGCTTGTCGAGGCCCACGCGGATCGCCCGCCAGCCCAGTGCCGGGTTCGGCTCATCCTGCGGCTTCATATAGGGCAGCACCTTGTCCGACCCGATATCGAGGGTGCGAAACACCACCCGTTTGCCCCCTGCCGCATCCATCACACGCGCATAGAGGCTCGCCAACTCGCCGCGTCGCGGCACCCGTGCGCGGGTCAGAAATTGCAGTTCGGTTCGGAACAGTCCCACCCCTTCTGCGCCCGACGTCGGCAGAGAGGGTAGATCGGCCATGAGCCCCGCATTCATTTGGAGGCTGACAACCGTTCCACATTTGCTTTGCGCAGGCTTATCACGGATGGAGGCATAGCGTTCCTGCGCCTCGGCCTGCATCGCCAGCTTGTCACGGAATGCACTGGCGACTGTATCCTCGGGGCGCAAATGCACGATGCCCTGATCGCCATCGACCAGCACTGGATCGCCATTCAGGGCCTCCGTCGAGATCCGCTTGGCGTGGATTACCAGCGGGATCGCCAAAGCCCGCGCGACAATCGCCGCGTGCGATCCGACAGAGCCTTCCTCAAGCACCACACCCTTCAGGCTACGCCCGTAGTCCAGCAAGCTCCGCCGGGCCGATATTTCGGGCGACAAGCACCGGGTCCGCAGGGAGTTCGGCTCCGGTGTCCTTGCCCTGACCGGTCAGCAGCCGCAGAAGGCGGTTCGACAGATCATCAAGGTCGTGCAGACGATCCCGCAGGTAGGCATCTGGCACGGTTTCCATTCGCGCGCGGGCACTCGATTGCTCTTTCTCGACGGCCGCTTCCGCGCTCAGGCCAAGGGCGATGTCTTCTTCCATCCGCCGCAACCAACCGCGGGATCGAGCGAACATGCGGTAGGATTCCATCACCTCGCGCTGCTCGGCATCCCCGGTCGGCGCGCGGGTCAGCATCTGGTCGATGTCCGTACGCAACTGATCCACAGCCTCAACCAGCCGCGTCCGTTCTGCATCGGGGTCATCGGCCACGGGCTTGGAGACGACAACGCGAGGTTCGTGCAGCCAGACATGACCCATGGCCGCGCCCTCTTGCGCGCAGGAGCCTTTGAACATGACCTGACTGGTGTGGCGGGCAGATAGCGCAGCCCCTTCCCCGACAAACGCACCTAGTTCGGTCATCTCGGCCAAAACCATGGCCACGACTTCCAATGCGTAGACTTCGTCTTCCGAAAAGACGCGCGCATCCCGGGATTGCACGACAAGCACCCCTAGGCGTTCACCTAAGCGTTGGATGGGTACGCCGAGGAACGAGGAAAACCGCTCCTCCCCGGTCTCGGGCATATAGCGGAAACCGCGTTCGACGGGGGCATTCGGTGTATTGATTGGGCGCGCCTTGCGCGCAACGCGGCCCACAAGACCCTCGCCCAGACGCATGCGCGTCACGTGAACGGCCTCTGCGGCCAGACCCTCTGTGGCGCACAACTCAAGCGTTTCGGCATCGCGCAGAAGGTAGATCGAGCAGACTTCGGTTCCCATCGAGTCTGCAATCAGATGCGTGATCCGGTCCAGACGCTCTTGTCCCGCATCAGCTTCGGCCATGACAGCCTGCAGACGCGAAAGCAGCTTTCGGCTTTCTGTCTCGGGTGTTTTCGTCATCTGTCCCGCACCTCGGCCACGGTTCTCGCGCCGTTACCCCGGTGTAGCGCGCGTGCGGGCGCACACGCAACCGCGCCCTGCACGCACGTTTGCGATAACATGCCTATGCTGTGATCTTGGAAGTGGGGTTCAGTCCAGATCTTCAGCGGCGAGCGCAAGTCGGATTTCGCGCCGCACCATTTTGCGCACATTGCGCGTGATGCGTTGGCCCAAAACGCCCTGCAATTCCTCGCGCACCACTTCGACGATGATTTCGCGAAGCGTTTCCTCGTCGAGGACACCTTCATCCGCGTCGGGGAATGTGAAGGGCGATGGCTCTTCGCCAAGATCTTCGGCCTCGATGGCCTCCGTTGCCGCGGGCTCTGCTTCATCAACCTGCGGGGTCTGGCGGGCGAAGATCGGTGCGCTGGCGGGCTCGTGTGAGCTGTCTTCGATCTCGTCGCTTGTATCCAGAAGTTCGCCCTCATCCGCCTCGTCGGGTTCGACAATCTCGGCTTCCAAAGCCTCGACCTCCGGTTCAGGCGTCTCTTCGTCCTGAGGTTCAGGCTCGGGGGCGTCATCAGGCACCATGGCGGAGATCTCGGCATCATCAGCACCAGTGCCGCCATCAAGGTCGGGATCGTCAGCTTGCGCCTCATCGGCCTCGCTGTCTGGGGTGCCATGATCCCGCCGAGCCACAAGGGTCAGCAAAGCGGCTTCTGCCCCTTCGTTCGGCCAGTTTTCATCACCTGTCTCGGATTCGAAATCAGCAAGCTCCGGCGTCGATCCGTCCAGTCTGATCAGATCCGCGATGTCTTCCACATTGGTCTCACCTTCTTCGTCCATCACGCCTTCATCTACGTCGCTGGACATGTCCGGTTCTGCGCGATCCACATCAGTTGGGGCGTCCCCTCCTGGGATAAATCCGCTGCATCATCGGCACCAACGGTATCGTATTGCGCGAGACGGTCATCGGGCTGCCAATCGCCATCTGCCGCCTGCGATTCTGAACCGTCACCAGCCGTATCGTCTTGTGCCAGGACATCAAGGATCAGACTTTCGGTTACATCATCGTCATCGGCGTCCGTGTCGGATTCAGCCACCGTCAGCCAAGGATCGTCCGGTTCCGTGACCCGGAACGATGGGGTCAGGACAAGCCGGTCGTCGGACGCAGGGACGGGCGCAGGTTCATCCGGGACCGCGATTTCATCAGTCTCGGCGCGCTGCATGGACCCGTCTGGCCCCGGTGTATGGTCGGAGACAAGCCTGCGAATGGATGCCAATACATCTTCAATTTCTTCCGGCGTTTTCGCGGGATCGGACATCTCTGCTCTCCTTCGACGCGGGCTGGTTTGGTCACCAAACATCACGCCACTAGCAGCCCTTTTGCGGGCCGTTCTGAACCTCAACTTGGGCGCAAGATACCCAGAATGGGCTTTTCACACAACAATTCCTGCGCATTGGCTGCACAGGAATTACCTAAAATGCAGATGTTGTGCCTCGCCCGAAGGAAGGCGGCCAATGCTGCGGTCAATCGCGGCCGATCCGCTCCAGCATCGAGTCCAATTGCTCCCCCTGGGGGCTGTTGACCCGCGACGGCGCGTTCGAAAACAGATCGGCATAGGCCGCCGGATCGTATTCGGGGACGTTCAGTTGCAAATTCTCAACCGTCATCAAACCGGCCGCGGCAAGCAGCTGGTAGCAGGATAGGTAAAGGTCCGTTTGCGCCTGAATGCGGCTGATCCGGGCGTCCAGAACATCCTGTTCAGCATCCAGCACGTCCAAGGTCGTGCGCGCGCCGAGTGAGGCTTCTTCCTGAACACCGCGGAAGGCAAGTTCAGCCGCTTCAATCCGTTGATCTGCCGCCTGGATCTGGGCATTGGCGATTTCCATGCCGGCCCAGGCATTGCCCACGGCCTGCAAGTTCAAGCGCACCTGCTGATTCAAACTGGACCGAACCGCAGCCGCTTGTGCGCGCGACTGCCGTTCCAGCGACAAAAGCTGCCCGCCCCGATAGATCGGCTGCGTCAGGGTCAGGCCAATCGTGCCCGACGAGTTCCAGTTGTCCGCGCCTGGGATTTGAACGGGATCCGTGAAGCTTTCGCTCAACCGCCCCTCAAGGCTGATCTGCGGGCGCACACCGGCCCGGGCCTGTTCGATGCCCAGCTCTGCCGCCGTCACCTCATGCTGAAGCGCACGGACGGAAGGATGCTCCTGCCGGGCCAAAGCCTGTGCCGCAGCCTCGGTGCGCGGCACGTTGGGCAGGCTTCCCGGGCCGGAGAGCCCGTTCGGGTAGCGACCCACGGCGAGGTTGAACAATTCACGGCTGATATCGAGCGCCCCTTGCGCGGCGGCCAGTTGCGAACGGGCCGTGGCCAGCCTGCGCTTCGGCTTGCGCCACATCGGTGCGCGTATCTTCACCCACCTCGAACCGATCCTGTGCTGCGCGAAGCTGCTGCGTGATCACGCGCACATTGCGCTCGCGCACGCCGACGATCTGCATATCGCGCCAAACGTTCATATAGGCCGTTACCGCATCCAGTAGCACCTGCTGTTCGAGGGAGACCAACTGCTCGCGTGTGGCCAGAACAGTCTCCTCAGCCGCCTCAATCGCGAAGCGACGCGCGCCGCCATCATAAAGCAGGTACTCCAGCACCAGCGAGGCCGACGCATTGGACGTGTTGTTGATAATGTCGCGGTTCATCGTTGCGACGAACGTCAAAACTGGGCGCAATTGCGCGACGGCCTGGGCGACGCCTTCGTCCTGAACCCGCAAAAGATACCGGTTTTGCTCCAGCAGGTTAGAGTGGCGATAGGCGTCTGCCATGACCTGACGGAGGCCATCGGCCTGAACTGGCATCGCAACCGCAAATGACAGGCCCAACGCCCATATTGCGGCTTTGCTCCGCACGATCCATTGAACTGCCATCTGATCCCCCGCTCGATCTGCTGCTGCCTGTTGCCTTGCCTGTTTTGTCGTCGTCTTTGTCTTGAGGGCCGTGGAGCGTCCTTTCACAGACGCCAGAGCCCGTTAGAATGCGAAATCTGGTTCTTTTGCGAAGCCCGGCAAGAGCGGCGCGGTTGCGTTGAACGCCATGCGCCAGCTCATCCGTCCGCCGGACTTTACCCCAACACGGGCCTCGCCCACCTGACCGTTCATAAAGATTGCCGCGATGTGGCCACCCTCTTTCAGCTGGTCAATGATCGCGGTAGGCACACTCTGCACACCGCCAAAGATCATCACCATGTCAAATGGCCCGTGCTTTGCGCTGCCCTCCGCCAGCGACCCCGTCACCAAGGCAGCATTGTCGACGCCTTGTTCGGACAGATTAACCTCTGCATCGCGGGCAAGATCTTCATCCTGCTCAACCGCAACAACAGCTTCGGCCATCCGCGCAAGAAGCGCGGTTGTGTAACCGGTGGAGGCCCCAATCTCGAGCACCAGGTCGGCAGGCTCCGGTGTCAGCGCCTCAAGCAGCTTTGCGATTGCCCGTGCATCCAGAAGCTGCCGCCCCTCGCCCAGGTCAATGGGCGTGTCCACATAGGCCAGGTCGCGCTTGCCATCCGGCACGTACACTTCACGCGGAATGCTGAGCATCGCTTCGAGAATTGGAAACTTGGTCACGTCCGAGGGCCGCACCTGTGTGTCGACCATTGTAACCCTGCGCTGCGTGAAGTCCGCCATAAAACTGAACCACTCCGTCTAGTTTTCAGATTTCTTGTGGCACAAGCGCTTGGGGCTGGCAACAGCCCAGTCCACAAGCCCCTCAAGATGCGACGAATGGCACCGATCTGGGCCATGCACGACTTGCCCTTTCCGGCAGAGCATCCGATTAAGAAAGTCTGGCTTCACGCTGGCACAGCACTACGGGGCGCACGATGGAAAACGAGACCGAAACAGAAGGCGCCCAAGACGCCGTGGAACCTGCGATGGAAGCCGTTGAGGTTCCGCCACCGCCGCCTCTGCCCGAATGGGCAGAAAGCATGCCCCCTTTTGTGCAGCAAGCGGTCGAATTCGGGCAACAAGGCCTGACGATTGCGAAGGCGTGGCTGCTGAGCCCTGCTGCATGGTCACAATTTGCGCTGCTGCTCGTGGCTTTCCTTCTAGCCCGCTATTTGACCAAGCGGTTGCGGCCGAAGTTAACGCAATGGCTCTCGCCTGAGGACGGCTCGGAGCGACTCTTCGACAAAGCGCGCCTGTTCTTGCGTCAGTTCTTGCCTCTGACCATGCCCCTTTTGGCGTTTGCCTTGACTGCGCTGGGTGAACAGGCCACCCGTTCCATTTTCGCCGCAGGAAGTGTCATCGCCCTTGGCAAAGGCATATTCCTGTTCCTTGCTGTCCGCGCGCTGGTTCGTGACATCCTGACGGACGGGTTCCTCAAACTTCTGGGCAAATTCATTCTGCTGCCAATGGCCGCGCTTTACGCTGTTGGGTTGCTTGATCCGGTGATGGCGCAGTTAGAGGCGGTGGTCATCCCGCTTGGAAATCTGTCGTTCAACCTGCTTGACCTACTGCGGTTCGTGGTCGTGGGCGGGATCATCTTCTGGCTCGGGCGTTGGTCGAATGATCAGTCCGCCAGTCTGATCGAAAAGCAGGCCGAAATGCGGCCAGCCACGCGCCAACTCGCCGTGAAGGCGGCTGAAATCGCGATCTTTGGCGCGGCCTTCCTTGTCTTCATGAACATCATGGGCATTCCCCTGACCTCCCTTGCCGTGCTGACCGGTGCGATTGGTGTGGGTCTGGGTTTCGGCCTGCAGAAGATCGCATCGAACTTCATTTCGGGCGTTATCCTTCTGCTGGAGGGTCAGGCCACCGTTGGTGACTTTGTGGCCCTGGATGGTGGTGAAGAGGGCACGATCATCCGCATGACCGCCCGCGCCGTGATCCTGGAGACGTATGACGGGCGCTGGATCGTCGTGCCCAACGAAGATTTCATCATCACCCGCGTCGTGAACTATTCCGACAGCGGCTCGGCCAACAGATACGAAGCACCCTTCTCGGTCAGTTATGACACCGACATCAACAAGATCCCCGCCATTGTTGAGGCAGCCGTTGCCACCCATGCCGAGGTGCTGGATGATCCGTTCCCGCCAGATTGCGAGTTGCGGGGTTTTGGCGACAGCGGCATCGACTTCGCAGTGGAATTCTGGGTCAACGGCATCGATGACGGGGCGAATAAATACACTTCAGACGTGCTGTTCCTGATCTGGAACGCCCTGAAAGACAACGGCATTGAAATTCCCTACCCGCAGCGTGTGGTCGAGATCAAAGGCGGGTTTCCAGCGGCTACGCCCACCGATTAGGGCTTGCCGCGATTTCTGCGTTCTCCTACTAGAGGCGCTACACCACGGATGGCGAGTTGGCGGAGTGGTGACGCAGCGGATTGCAAATCCGTGTACACCGGTTCGATTCCGGTACTCGCCTCCAATAAAATCAATGGGTTATGGATTTCTCTGCTCATTGGGTATCACCTCGGGTATCAGTTTCTCGTTCTGTGCTTGTTCTGTTCGTAGTCATTTGCGCTTTGCTGCCGCCTGTCGCGCGCGCATGATCTGACGGGCCTCCCCTGCATATTTGATGATCATCTCTTTGGATGTGTGGCCGCTGTAGCTGGCGATTTCATCGTCAGTGCAACCCGCCCACGCCAATTCCATGACGCCGCGATACCGCAAGGCGTGTTGGTCAAAGGCCATCAGCCCCAACCGTTTACGCTCTCGAACCATCACACGTGCCATCGCGTGATAATCCATTTTTGAGCCATCAGCCCGCGTCAGGATGTGGCGCGATGGGTGGGGCGCGAATCCCAGATCGGCCTTCGCAACGTCCAGTGCCGTCTTGAGTGTAATCGTACAGGGCAGTGAAAGGACGGTTTCTGTCTTGTTCTGGCGCAGCTTGAGGGTGTCGCCGTCATAGTCGCCCCACTGGAAGTCCACCCAGTCTCCGGGGCGCTGTACACTCCCCACACCAATCTCAAATATCAGGCGGGGCAATGGCTCACCCTCTTCCCGCATCTTTTCGACCGCCCAATCCGTCCACGGCAAATGCGGTTTCTTGCGGTCCTTCGGAACCCTCAACGGCTCGATATCAATCGCGGGATTGTCTTTGCGCCAGCGCTTGCGCATCGCCATTTTGGATAACATGCTGATCGCAGTCGGGATGTAATTGGCGAACCTGACCCGATGCCGGTTCTTTTCCATGGCGTCATAAATGTCGGCTTGGGTCAGGCGTGCCACGTCAGCGCGCCCAATCTTTTCGGTCAAATACTCAAAAACTTGCTCAAGGTCGCGCCGATAGCGAGGCGAAAAATCTTTCCATTTGTCGGTCTCACGCAGCGCGTCAATCAAAGCGCCCCATGATGTCTTGGAGACCGCTTTCTTCCCGCTGACGATCTCCCAGTACTGCTGGTCGAACTCTGCCGTGCCTTCCTCCGCCGTGATCCGCCCCAGATAGAACATCTTGCCGTTGACGCTCTTGCGCACATACCAACGGCCAGACGGATGCTGCCAAAGGTACTTCTTGCGTCGGCCTACCACTGAATTTGACCCCATAATCCTGTCACATCCCCACCTGAAATTCGCTTGAGCGTTTCAGTATCCCAACGAACAACGCCCGGCGCAATTTCATGCCCGGGCGGGAGGTGACCCTCATCGACCAAAGCCTTGAACTCGTTTGTGCGCAGATCGAGCAAGCGGGCTGCGGTCGTCTCGCTGGCCATGATGGGTGTATGTCGACTCATTTGTCAGACCCCATTTCTTGGCCAGCTCTGCGTGGCGCAGGCTTTTGCGCTTTGACCGTGAATTGAGAGACATATTTTTCCCAAGCGCCGCTCGGAATCTTGGGGTTACGCTGCCCAGGCGCGGTAAAGATATGGTCCAGCATATCCTCGCGGATCAGATATCGGATGTTGGTCACGGGCAGACCTACTCGCTCGGCCAGCCTCCTTTGGTGTTTCGAGAGGTTTGGTCACGGCTCACCTTTCCGTTGGATTTCGGTTGAAAACACTGCAAGAGTGAACAAAAATGCTCACAACTCACTGCAAGTGCAGATTTATGCACTTTTAGTTACCCAAGGTGCACCTTGTCAACAAACTTGTCTGGAATAGGCCTTCGCCTAAGAGAAATTCGCAAGAAAAACGATCTGACCCAGCCGGTCATGGCTGCGGCCATCGATGTGTCAGATCGGACTTACAAGTATTACGAGCAAGAAAAGCGCGAACTTCCGGCCCTAGCGGCCGTCAAGATAAGCGAGGGGTTCGGCGTAACCCTTGAATGGCTGCTGACCGGGCGCGGAAAGGTCCACAAAAGCGACGATCCAGAACTGGCTGAGGCTTGCGCGATAGCTGTTTTGTCCGAGGCTGACGGGCGAGGAACGAACCTACCCATCGCCAAGATTGGAAAGATAATCGGCTTTGTCGCTGCGCAATCTGCGCAGACCGGCGAAACACCCGCACAGGTGGCCAGCCACTACTTTGACACGCTTTAACCGGGAGAACCGCTATGACCGACACATATCAGTCGCTGAAATCCACCAAGTCCGACTTGGACCCTTGCGACCAGGAGGTCTTCACCTTCGCCCGCCAGATCGGCGTAGCAGGCGCGATTTCGTTGTTGGTCGGCGGCACTGGAATGATTGCGACATCAGGCCAGCCGGACTGGGACATCGCGCGGTCCCTTTACCTCGCGCTGGTCGTACTCGGCCCGATGGCCATCCTAATCGCACAGAAATTCCTGCGGATTTTGATGAAGCATCGGCACAGAGAGCTAAACATCTTCGACAACTAGCAAGCTGCAGTCCTTTAGAAACACCTGCAGAGAAGATCGAATTCAGCCTATCTGCACGCAAATTTTGCACGCGCCAAGCAATTGATATCCTTGGGTAGATAAGAGCGTGCACAAGTTTTGATTTATGCACGGACAGTTGGCGAGAATCGAGCCACGTCGGACTTGTGCATAAAAATGGTGACACTGGTTTCAGAGCAAATAGCTTTTTCAATGGCCTTTCCACTGATGCTCATAGCAATTGCGGAACTCTAGTACGTTGATCAAATCGTCCGCAGTTGGCTCTCGTTCAATCTGCTGTTTGACCTGCCATACTAGATGCGGCTGATCACGATGCATGTCACTTCCTAACAGCTTACACCGATGAGTAATCTGAATGAATCGGCTGTCTTTGTTGCCGAACCTGATCACGGCAACATCACCTGGGCTTAGGTGGGCGAACCTACCGTCAATTTCATATAGGACATCAAGATTACCCCGGAAGTTGACGAACTGCTCGCTGATGGTATCGGGAAGAGCCAATCCTTCTTCATCATGGATTTTTCCAAACTGCGGTTCGGGAAACGAGTTTGGGAAGAAATCTTGCCGCGAAAATTCGTCGAGCAATACTTGTCGCTCTCCCTTCATTAGATATCCAAGGGTTCCAGAAGCGGGTGATCCGTCTACAAAATCAACGAAAATATGAGGAACCTCACTCCAGCTATCACCCTTGTCGTCGATAACCAACATATCCTCGAAGCGGATGATCCCGTTGAGGTGGAACATGGCTTGGTTTTTCTTTGGTAGTCGTTCCCAATAATCTCTGACGAGATCAACCGCTTCCCTCTTTTCACGATCATGTTGAGTGTCGTGGGTGCGGTCATACGGGTTGCTAAAGACGATCGGCGGCTCAGCAATATCAAAGGCTTTCTTTTCCTCGTCGAACCATGCGTAGCACTGCTTTATCGAGACAATCACACCCCGAGGATGAAGCTCGACAACCTCGTAATCCTTCCACCTTGGCCTTTCCTTGAAATCCGCATATTTCGACTCATACGGATAGTGCCTATCTTTCGAGTCCCTAGCCAAAATCCATGAATGCGATGCGTTGTCTCCAAGGACTCGCATCACACGATTTTTGTTTGTCACCTCCGATCTAATCTCCGTGGCTCGCGAACGGCGGCGACGAACGTTCGATATCCCAAAGAAGGTAAACAGGATTCTGTCATTCTTTGGTTGATGCAACTCGGTTTCGAGCGTGGCATTACCCCAAAGATAGAACTCCATTACACCCAGGCTTGTAAGCTCATCACGAAAGGTGTCGTAGGACTTCTTGGAGAAGTTGGTCGCTGCCGCAAGAATATATCCATACGGCGGGTTATCAGGATCAATGTCCTCCATTATTTTCTTTATTTTACTGGGCGGAACGGTCTTCTCACGCTTGCATTGGATCATCCAAAGGTTGCCATCCATTGGGTGGATAACCTCATTACCATCGTCATCAACGGCAGTGGCTGTGGCCCGTTCGTAAGCCCTGATGTCAAAGCCATCGTCATCACCGCCCTTCCCAGTGGCTTCTATCGTTTGCCAGTCGCGGAAATCGTAGATCAACTCGCGCACCAAGTCCTCGAAGCGCTTTGGATCAAGGTCTTCGAAGTGAATGGGATTAGTTGTCTTGGTCGGATTTTTGATGCTCATTATGACCCTCGCTTTGAAAGCTCTGCTTTTTTCGGGTCATAAACATAACTGGAAATCGTCCCGTCCTTGATCCGCTCGACGGCCTCCTTGATCGAAAATAGGGGCACGAGAAACCACTCGCGCGGGACGACCGGTCGGCCGAAGCGATCCATGATCTCGATCTCAAGCCGTGCAGGCTCGAAGATGCGGTGGATCAGGTTTTCTAGCTTCGTTCGGTTGATGTTGTAGAGCTCGTAGGTCGCCACGATCTCGACGTTTGCCATCAAGAACGTTGGCTGAAGATGTGCCCCCGCGATGCGCTTTTCCACGCTCATGTTGGTCACGCCGATCTTATGCACCAGACTCACGGTTTTCCGCGACAAGCGGATGATCAGCCTTGCTTCGCAGCACATAGATCGTGCCGCTTGCTTCGTCTCCGTCGATCGTCTGATCAGAAAACAAAGGACCGGCGGTCGGCTCGGTGATCCGTCTCCCTGCCTCGTCCTTGTTCAAGGCACGCTGAAGCGATCGCATGAGCATGTTGCTCTCGGTGCCGTTATCAAAGATCACCCGCAGGCGAGCATCTGTGCGCCCCTGGTCGGTGATTGTCGTCTCACCCTTATCCGCAACGTAGGCTTTCTGTCCTCCGACGATAAAAAAGCGCCCCTTCTCGATCTCAGCCTTCATCTCGAAAGGTCGCGTGTCACGTAGGCCGCTATCCGGGCTCCTTCTGTACCTGCTCAAAGAGCGGCCTGAAGGTCTCGAAGTCCTCGCATTTGTCACGGCTCGCAACTTCTTCAGCGGCCTTCTTCTCCGCGGTCGATCGAACGTGCTTCAGCCTCCGTGATCGGGGGCTTCAACCTCGATCCCCAACTCGGCCAAAAGAGCATCATCGTCGAGCCTCTTCCGCGTCAGCCAATGGCGCTTTGGCCGCACCCGTCAAGAGACCTGTCTCGTCCAAAGGTTCGACCAGGCTCGCGGCATTCCTGAAGCTCACGAATGCGATCTAGTCGAACGGCGTAAAGGCGTTCGAAGATATCACGCTCTTCGCCGTGATGTGGCGCGGAACCATGTTCCTCGGCGAAGCGCTGAATCTCTTCAAAACCTGCAATGATGCGCTCTTCGCGGGGTGTGCGCGTGACGGCTTTCTTGGTTTCGACCTCGACGCCAAGCTCAGCCAGAAGTGCATCGTCTTCTTGAGTGAATTCTTTAGCCATTGGCGGCCTCCTGCTTCATGCGCACAAGGTAAGCCACGCCTTCGGCCATCTTCTTTTCCCAGGCGTCCGGGGAAGTGATGTCTGGCAAGCGCCCTCGCTCTTGCTTGAACTTTGCAGCACGGCGCGCCAGATCACGCGCCTCTTCAGGAGAGAGCTGCACCTTCTTCGCTGAGATCACCGCCTGCACCTGCTTCAGACTTTCCTCGCTCATGGTCTTGGCGAGGATCGCATAGGCTTCGCCGAACGGATTGATCCGGTCGATCAGGTCGATATCGAGCCTCGCGCACGTCCATCGCAAACTTCCGCACGCCGTCGATCAACGCCGTGTTGCCGCTCACCTGCGCATCATCGGGCGCGGAAAGCGCGACCTCCTTGGCCTTCTGGGTCAGGTTCAAGGCGGCGACCGCGTGCTGGCGCACGGCCTCCTGATCCTCTGCATCGAGCCTCGGGAAACTTCGCCCCGACGATCTTGCCCATGCGCACCTGCGTCGCCTCTTCGGGCACAAGCTCTTCGTCAAACAGCCCGCGTTCGATCGTCGTCTTGTCCTGAACAAAAGCGGTGATCACCTCGTTCAAGTCCTCTTGGCAAATGCGCTCGGCCTCTTTGCTCTTTGGCTCGGCCAGTCCCTTGATCTCGATCTGAAACTGCCCGCTTGCCTCGTTGAAACCGACGTTCTCTTTCGCGGGGTCGTAGCCGCCCTCGCCATAGTCGAAGCCTTCGACCGGCCCGCTCTTGGGGCTCTTCGGTGTGAAGTTGAAACGCGGTGCAAGCACCTGCTCCATGAGCAAGCTGGCGGCGATCGCCTTCAGCGTATCGTTCACCGCCTCCGTGACGGCCGCTTCGGCTGCATCGGGCTCGGCGATCAGGTTGGTGAAACGGGCGCGGGATTTACCTTCGGCGTCACGGGTCGCGCGGCCGATGATCTGCACGATCTCGGTCAGGCTGGCGCGATAGCCAACTGTCAGTGCATGCTCGCACCAAATCCAATCAAAGCCCTCCTTGGCCATACCCAGGGCGATGATGATGTCCACATGATCGCGGTTGTTCTTCTGGGCGGGGTCTTTCAGCGCGCTCGATACCTTGTCGCGCTTCACCGCCTCATCATCCACCAGATCAGCAATCTTCAGCACCCGCCCTTCAGGCGTTTTCACAAGCTGAAAACCGGTGGTCGGATCGGTGCCCTGCCAATCGCCCAGGGCGTCGATGATATGCTCGACCTCGCGATGCTTGTCCTTCGTGCTCTCGCGTGAATTCACGCTCGGGATGTGCACGATCGTCTTCTCTGCCGGATCGAGCACCTTCAGGATGTCATCCGCGTAAGAGCCTGAGTAGAAAAAATAGCCGATATCAAGCGTTTTCAGGTATTTGTAGCCGTTCAACTGCTCGTAGTAGGTGTAGGTGATGGTGTCGAACTTGGCCTCGTTCTCTGGCAACAAGATCGGCACGGCATCGCCGCGAAAATAGCTGCCGGTCATGGCCACGACATGCACGCGGTCACGCGCGATGAAGTCGTTGAGCCTGCTTGCCAAGAATGCTGTCTTCGCTTGCTGAAACATGGTGGAATTCGTCCACGGCAATCAACCGGTTATCGAATGCCTCCACCCCAAGCTTTTCGACGGCAAAGCGGAAGGTGGCATGGGTGCAGACAAGAATCTGATCGCCGCTCTCCAGGAAGGCCGCGACCGATTTGACCTTGCCGCCGTCCGTCCCTGGCGAATTGCACAGGTTCCATTTCGGTGCGACCGTCCAATCTGCCCAAAAGCCGAACTTGCTCAGCGGCTCATCATTGAAGCTCGCGCCGATCGACTTTTCCGGCACCACGACGATCGCTTGGCTGATCCCCTGGTTGGCCAGCTTGTCGAGCGCGATAAACATCAAAGCGCGGCTCTTGCCCGACGCAGGCGGCGATTTGATCAGAAGATACTGCTCGCCCCGCTTCTCATAGGCACGTTCCTGCATCGCCCGCATGCCAAGCTCATTGGATTTGGTCGAACCGCCATTCTGGGCGTAGGTCACGGAAACAGAGGGAACGCTTTTGATACTGGTCATCGGGTTATGCTTTCATTCTCGAATGGGTCTTGGTCAAATCCTTGGTGGTCATCTTGGTGTAGAGCTCGAACAGCTTTTCCAGCCGCTCCGTGTCGTTGCGAAAGCGGCGACCGATGTAGATGCGTTCGAGGGTTTCGTCGTTCCGATCGTGGGCGGCGCGCAGGTCGGCGGGCATCTTCTCGGGGTCGTAGAGGTCGGCGATCGTTGCGGGGAAATGCGCCTCGCGCGCAAGAAGGATATCTTCAGCGCAGCGGGTGAGATCAGCCTTGTTTTTCTCGGTCAAATCGGAAAGAGGGAAAGTGTTCCAGCCCATCTTATTGGAGTAACTGTAGTCCGTTTTCATTCGGCCACAAACAGTCGCTATCCACACCAGATGTAGCTTCGACGCTATCAGCGCCATGCACCAGAGTGGAGCATCATAAAGTGCGTATGCCAAATTGCTGACAACGGCCTGGCTGCTCAGCAAACCAACAGGCAGATACTCCCTATTCTCAGAGCTTCGTATGGGAATAATAAGTGTTTGGTTCTTACCGAAATTCATCTCACAAAATTGATGTGGTCTAGAGGCCATTGCTCGAGTCCCAGGTCGCGTAGATGCTTGCCGCCATTCCCTTACCCGGTTCACACGCTCACGGATCGGTTCTAACGTAAGTGCCTGTTCCAGATCACTGTCTGTGAGCCAAAGGCAAAAGCGCCGCCCTCCACGGATAAACTCAGAAGAGCCAAAAAATTCCCGTGTGAACTGTTTTTTCTCTACGGCATCGATTTCAAGCGCATTATACTGCTCAACATCGAGGATCAGATTATTTCCTTCATAAGGCTGGTTTCCAAGGTTCATTTTGGGCAAACCTTTACTCGGGGCTTGCCGTTTTTGTACAATGACGCTTTTTCCGGGGACCAAGTACGGATTAATGTTATCCACTACCTTGGCAACAGATTGTCCATCCAGACCGAGTGAGTAGATTATCTTATCCCTGCCATTGGCCTTCCCAAAGCCAACTATGGCTACTGTAACACCTGCATTGTGTGCAGCAAGATTCTTCCACAAAAAGGAAGTATGCGCAAAAATAATTTCAAAACCCATTTCAAAGATTATAGGCCAAAGCAAAGGAACTTGGCCTCCTTGGCAAATTGAATTTGTTGAGACAAATGCTGTCCGTGCATCTGTATGCTGCGCATACAAAGCAGCCTTCAGAAACCAGCATGCTACGTAGTCGAGTGATTTGAATGTTCGCGTTTGAGCAGAGAAAACAAAATCAACGTCATCTTTTTGTTCATCTGTTTGGTTTTTCGTCCCTTTGTAGGGCGGGTTCCCACAAATAAAGGTTTCACCGCCTTCGTTCTCAAAGTCGATCTGCGCCTGGTCGAGCGGTGAGTGAAACAGGTCTTCAGCATGGTGTTTCACACCCATTCCCGTGGGGGGCAGATGCTCAACCAGTCGAGCCGCAGGGCGTTGCCACAGGTGATCCAGTTCATGGCATCGAGCGGCAGAAACTCGGCAAGCGCCTCCTTCTGGCCGCGATAGGTCACGTCGCACTGATACTCGGCGATGATCAGCGCCAGTCGTGCAATCTCGGCGGGAAAGTCCCGCAGACTCGATTCCGCGAAAATTGGTGATCGGGATTTCCGTTCGCCGTTCGGCCTCATCTCGCCGTTCGTTGATCTCGGCCTCTATGCTACGCATTTCCTTGTAAGCGATGACAAGGAAGTTGCCCGATCCGCAAGCCGGATCGAAAACCCTGATCTTGGCGATGCGATTGCGCAGATTCAAAAGCTTGCGGGGATTGTCCCCTGCCTCTTCAAGCTTCTCGCGCAGATCATCGAGGAAAAGCGGATTGAGCACCTTCAGGATGTTCGGCACGGATGTGTAGTGCATGCCAAGCGCGCCGCGTTCCTCGTCATCGGCCACGGCCTGGATCATCGAGCCAAAGATGTCAGGGTTGATCTTTGTCCAGTCGAGGTTGCCGATATGGATCAGGTATGAGCGCGCGATCTTGGAAAAGCGCGGCACGTCCGTTCCGCCCGAAAACAGCCCGCCATTGACGTATGGAAAGACATTCGCCCAACGGGCAATGCCTGCCGCCGTGCGTTCTTCGGCCTTGGTGTTCATGGCACGGAAAAGCTCGCTGATCACCTCATGGGTGTTTGAGCCTGTCCTTCTCGCTCATGCGCTCGATCGTGCCGGTGAACTGATCGGGTTCGGTGAAGATGTCGGTGTCTTCGGCAAAGAAGCAGAAAATCAGCCGCGCCATGAAGTGGTTCATGTCGTGGCGGCGCGCGGCCGTTCCCCATTCGGGGTTGTCCTTCAACAAGCTCGACATAGAGCCGATTGAGACGGCCGGTCGCCTTGATGTCAAAAGCGCTCTCGCGGATTTGCTTGACGGTGCTGATCCCTGCTAGGGGCAGGAAGAAGCCAAAGTGATCAGGAAAGTCGGTGTAGACGCAGGCGATTGTCTCGCCGGTGGTCAGGTCTTCGGCCTCAAGATCGGTGCCATCAGTGGCCAGCACGAATTTCGCCTTGGCCTTGGTGGTCGCAGGACTGGCCTTGAGCTGCGCAAGGGTCGTTGTGACCTCCCCTGCCCCGCAGACTTTCAGATGAATGTTGTTGGTCTGAAGAACGCCGCCCAGGTCGGATTTGTTGGACGATCCGCTTTGTAAGCGCTTGATGGTCGTCGCTTTGTTTCCAAAAGCGAGTAGAAAAGCGAATGGGAATTCTTCGGCGTCAAAAGGCTGCTCTGCTAATGCTGATATGGCTTCTTCGATCTCAACAGCATTCATGCCTGCTTCCCCTCGGTCGTCGAATTGTTTTTAGAAATAGTAACAGGCGGTTATTGGCGTTGCACTTGGAAAACACGCTAGGCGCGAGCTATTCGCTCGCATTTGAGCATGTAGACCCGCCATGCGTCGGGACAGAAACGCTACGCGTGCTGCCTATCCTTCGGGGTGATTGAAAAAGAAATGCCCTCGCGCTTCTTAAGCCGTGACACCATCGCCAACAAATTGTCCGCACGCGGGTTTCCCTTAGCGCTAAGCATGCGCATCAGGCTCTTGGGGTCCTTATCCATATCCTGCGCCAAGGCCTCGAACCCCACCGTGGCGTTGACGTAGTCGCGCAAAAGCACCTTGCCGGTCTCCAGATCGTCGCTGAGCATCGCTTCGATGGCTTCGCGGAACAGGCCCGCACGAAACTCGGGATCGCGCTCAGCGCGCGCTTTGATCGTATCTTTGAAGTCTTTCGTCAGTGGCATGTCAGTCGCCTTTCTCTTTGCGGGCCTTGTAGTCGTCCCAATATGCTTTGGCCTGCTCAATGTCTTTCGACTGGCGTTTTTTCGTGCCGCCACAGAGCAAGATCACAAGCGTATCGCCGTCCTTGCCAAAGTAGACGCGGTAGCCGGGGCCGAAGGTGATGCGCCGCTCTGACACGCCTTGGCCCACTGGCTTCACGTCACCAAGGTTTCCGGTCTCGATCCGTGCAAGCGCCGTCCGCACCTTCAATGCCGCCGCCGTATCCAGGCCATTGTACCAATCGTCGAACGGTGTTTTCCCCGCTTTGGTGACATAGACAACAAGCTTGTTCATTTGGCCTCTATGGTGACATATACGTTACCAAATGTCAACGTTGTACTAAATACCAAAACCGCTGAACGAAGTTGCGCGGGAATTATCAAAAAGCAATTCCAAGATGAGACAAATCGCTAAAAAAATGGTCCGAACAAAGCTTGAATTCTTGCCCTATCTTCGACGAAGCTCCGATCGCAAAAAATCTTGTAGATCAGGTCTTTGATCTCTGCTGCATCAAGGTTTGGCAAAGCATCTGCCGTCTCCTGACAGATTCGATTCAACCCATTCTTCGCTGCTCTCCGTTGCGGTCCGCCGGCGTCTGCGACTAGCTCATCTTGGGCCACTTGCGGAAGCCTGAGATAGGCCGTGTTTGTAAGCTGTCGTAGGGAATCTTGAGCTGCTGCATGATGACCGGAAAGATATTGTATGATCCCAACTTCTGGCGTCCAAGGTAGGTACCTGATTCCGAGCACCACATCTCGCAAAGAGCCGCTGTGCCTCTAGGTTTCCAGTATCGATCGCACTTTGCAGAGTTTCAGTCTTTGCGTCTAGATCGAGCAAGGCCAGAATAGAAGTTTGCTCGGGGACGAGGCCGCCTCCATTTTTCAGCATGTTCAACACGTTGTTGATTCCCCCAATCTCAACGAAGTGCACCGTAGGCGCATAGGCTGCCCGAGCTCCCAACCGGTCTGCCACCATACTCTGCCACAGAATCTCAGAAATCCTGCGCGCAGGCTCGGTCTTCAACGTAGATCAGATAGTCTGGTGCCCTTTCTTCACCGAGATCCAAGTTGCCCCAAAGCATATGTTGGAAAACAGTTTTTCAAGACCTTGGTCTCATCACCCTCCTTGACCAAAAAACTCAAATAATTTCTGCCAAAATATTTGATTAGAGAGGCCGAGTGAGTTGAGACAATCGTCGTAAGGTTCTTCTGTGCCGAGATTTCTTTAAGGTATTCGACAAACTTGATCTGCGCCATTGGATGCAACGCCATTTCAAGCTCATCGATCAAGACTAGTGAATTGTTTGGGCAATCCTGCAAAGATAGCATCAACTTCAGAACGCAAAGCTCTCCTAACCCAAAGTTTTTTTCCGTGTGATATTTCGCTGGATTACCTCTTCCTACACGAAGCAAGAACGCTTGATTACCTGCTCCTCTTGTAAGGTTAATCACCTTCAGGCTGATCGAACTTACTCGTCTCAAACACCTGATTAAGCGATGCTATCAACGCTGCCCCGGCGGGTCGAACGCGTGCCGGGACAAAATCTTGAGCGTTAGGTGTAATTCTGTCGGCTACGGCACCAGCATAAATCACATTTGGAAATCCAAAATCTTGGATCAATGCAGAGCTCCACTTCGGGGACGTGGCGTCCAACGCTCGCTACGATAGCCATACACAACCGATCTGCCATTAATTGAATACTCAATTGTTGCGTTGCTGTAGCTATCTAACTGCTCTGACTGTGCAGACGTAGCAAAATGGACAGGAAAAGCGTTCTTGTACCCAATCCGTCTCAAACAGGCCAAAAGAGTTGTTTTTCCAGAACCGTTTTCCCCTGAAAGAAGATGAAGTCCTGGCCCCGGAATTTCATAGTTGAAGTTCGAAATACCCTTTAAATTTCGAGATCGTAATGGTTCCTGGCATGGGTGGATCAGTCCTAAAAGTTGTGTGCCCTTCAACCTTTCATCTGCTGACGCGAATGTGAAGGCTCCCGTATCACTTGATTGCTCGACGGGGCTGTTCGGAAACGAATAGCCATTTGATCGAACGCGCTTCACATTCAATGCGTCAGCCCCCGATCCATCTCGGCTTCCCGCTCCTCTAGCTCTGTCTCAGCCTCTCTTCGGCGGCTTTCACTAATTTCAAGCTGGTCTCGAGTTGCGTGCGCAGCCTCCCGTAGTTCGAGCCCTCGCTCAACAAGCCGTGCAACGCAGCCACGGACGCTGTTTGCGATTGAATGAGCACCGACACGCAGGCGGCCAATCCATCCATCTGGCTCTGCATCTTGGTCGTCGAGCGTTCCTCTAACCCGCTCAATTCCTTTGCTGAGACTTCGCAGGCCGTTACCAACCGCTCGACGCAGGCGAGCAAGTCGCGCTCCAAGGCTGTCAGGGGTGTCGTCATCTAATCCTCCTCGATCTTGATGCAGGTCACTGATCTGCCGCCCAGCGTGCAGGTCCTCAGCCGCGTCTTGGTCGGGTCCAGCACCAGCCATGTCGCGTTCTCCCTGTCGATCCGTGTCAGACCCAAGTCCGTCAGTTCCGAGGCTGGCCAGCATCAACGTCCAAAGCAAGCTCGCGGCCATCATCGAGACGATCCCCACCAAGAACGTCCCCGTGATCAGCCAGGGTGAGATCGTCAGCCAGGCTCTTGTTCTGCCGCAGAAAGGTGCGGGTATCGCTCTCGATTGTACGATGCGCGTTGGTCGCAATGCTGTTCAAATCGGTCCTGAAGCTCTCCAGGACCGGGATGCCATCGAGTCGGCGTAGTCCTGCCGGATCGTGTCGAGGCTCCGCGTTCAGCTTCTCGCTCAGCCGGGTCGGCTTGCCAGCCTTCATGGAAAATCTCTCCTTTCAAACGCCAGCGCTCGCCGGTGTCGGGGTCTTGGGCGGACAGGTAGGCTTTGCCTGCGCGCGGGATGTCGAAGCCTGCATCGGTGAGCGCATCGAGCATGCTGGCGCGGTCGGTGATCAGACCGACGCTGACTTGATCCAGAATCCATGTATGCAGGCTCATCACGGCCTTGGGCGCGGGTTGGGGTCTCGATGGTGTCGCGGACCTCTTGAGTGCGCTCCAGGCTCCATCGGATCAGCCCAGCCGTGGCGCTGGTTCATCACATCGCGCAGGCCGTCGAAGGCGTTTTGATATCCGGGTGGCGCGATGTTCAGGCTCCGGCCCGAGGTCAGTTCCAAGCGCGGCGTGCAGAAATGAAGCTCGACGCGGTCTTCGTGGGTATGTCGGACCCAGAGCACCTCATATTGCTCAGGGTCCAGCCCCGCGAAGGCCAAACGCTCGAAGCCGTCCATGACCTCGGCCTGCTGGTCCTCGGTCGGGGCGTCGGTGGCAGCAAAGCTGATGACGCCTGCGCGATAGGTCCACTGGTGGCGGCTGGCGTCAATCAGGGCTTCGGTGCGGTCGGGATTGCCGCGCAGAACCTCGGGCAAGGGTTCCCGCGTGACGCTCACGGGTTGGCCGTCTGCATCGCGGATCAGGTCGCGGTTGTCGTCATAGGCCAGTACCTTGTCCGCAACGAGGTAGCCGACCGGACCCGCGCCCGCGCCTTTGCCGTTGCGAAAGAACTTGATCAGCATCGGCGCTCGGCCTCGACGATCTGGGCAAGCTGGCGTTCGATGGTGAGAAGGCGGCGAGCAACGGTCAGCGCGTCCAGATCAACGCGGCCCGCCAGCATCGCGCGGTTGAGCCAGCGGGCGATCTGGTTGAGGTTGCCACCGATGCGCCCAACGGCCAGCACCAACGCCGGATCGACGCGGGGAACCGGCTTGCGACGGCGGGCTTCCGTCAGGCCAAGCGCCTCGCGCAGCAGGGTCGCAGCGGGCAGTCCAGCCGCCTCGGCCTTGGCGCGCAACTGGGCCTTCTCTGCCGCTGAGCACCGGAAGACGAAGGTCTCGGTCAGCGGCTCTTTGGTGTGGGCTTTTCCCGCGCCGGTGGGGTTCGAAGGGGAGGCTTGCCGCCCCTCGCAAGGTCCCGTGTCAGCAGCGCCAGCGTATGACATGGGTCGCCTTGCTGTTTGCACTTCAGTGGGATCGGTTGCTGTCATGATCTGAGGCCTGCCGCCTGGATTTGCGCCTGTGTCACCAGCTTTGAGGCAAGCAATCCGCCGATCTGCTTGGCCGTGATGTGTTTGCACATCGGACTGCGCTCACTGATCCAGCAGGCCAACCGCGCTTGGTGATCTGCCCTCGCAATCTGAGTTTCCTCCCGCTTGGCGCGGATGTCCTCGAGATATCCCTGCCAGCGCCGCGACTGAAACCAGTTGTCGGAAAAGCAAACTTTGGAGCGGGTGAAACCTGCGCTGTCGGTCGCGTAGGCTTGGACGGCCTGCAACAAGTCTTCCGGTGCGATCCCTTCCTTCACGGCCTCTTCGATCTGTTCAAGGCAGGCCGCTCTGCCCCGCAACCGGTCGGGCGGATAAGCAGCCAAAATCTGCTCAGCCTCCCCCGCCTCGCGCCCGCGCGAAGGCGGTTCTTTCTTAGGTTCAATGGTAAGGTTCCTGTCCCGATTTGAGACTACCCCCGTCTCACCCTTGAGGACTTTTCCCCACTTTTTTGAGACGTTTCCCCCCGTCTCATTTTGAGACTCAACCCCGTTTTGACCACTGCCCCCGTCTTTTGGACGTGCGCTCGGCCCAAGTGTAATATCGAGGTGCAACTCATACTGATTGGATCCGCGTCCACCATCGCCATCCCCTCTGGCATGGCGGGTGATAAGGCCGCATTCCTCTAAGGTCGTCATGTGTCGAAAGAGTGTAGCGCGCCCCATCTCGCATTCGTCCGCCAACCGCTGTGCGCTTGGGTTGCATTGGCCGGTTTCCTTGTTGTGGAAGTCCGCCAGTTGGATCAACACAATCTTGGCGGCGGGTTTCAGGCCTTTGACGTTCGCGGCCCAGATCAACGCCATGCCGCTCATGGATTTGTGCCTACAAAAAAAGGGTATCAGGTTCGCAACTTGTTCGGCAAATGTCCTGATACTCTTTAGACCCTAAGTAATTGTTTTCGTGGCGAAATACACTGGATTGCAAATCCGTGTACACCGGTTCGATTCCGGTACTCGCCTCCACCATAATACAATCCTGACTAACGCGTTTCCTGCGCCAGCGATGATAGGATTGGGCAGTCTGGCCGGTTGTCTCCTGCGCAGCTTTTTACCAACTCGCCCAGTGTCGCGCGCATCTCGGATAGGTCGGCGATCTTTCTGTCGATCTCTTCCAGATGCTGTTGCGCGATGTGTTTGACCTCGGAGCTGCTGCGCCCGTCGTCCTCATAAAGCTCCAGTAGCATCCGACAATCCGCGATTGAAAAACCAGCGCTCTGGATCGGCCGAGAAAGGCCAGCTTGTGCAGATCAGATTGCCGGAACGCACGATATCCGTTTTCGCCGCGCTGGGGGCGGATCAGGCCGATATCCTCGTAATACCGGATGGTTTTCGCCGGAACGCCCGACGCCTATGCAACGTCACCGATATTCATGCGCCATATCCTTTCATGCGCTCATTCCGCTGCCATCGGATGCGCCTGCTGCACCTTATCGGCAAGGGGCCGCACGGGCGCAGCGATGGCCGGTTTCACCCGGCGAAGCCTCAGCGCATTGCTCAAGACCGACACCGACGAAAGCGCCATCGCGCCGGCCGCGAAAACCGGCGATAGCAGCAATCCTGACGCCGGATACAGCACGCCTGCCGCAACCGGGATCAACGCGGCGTTATACGCAAACGCCCAGCCGAGGTTCTGGCGAATATTGCGCATCGTCTTTTGCGAGATCTCGACGGCGTTGAGCACAGCGGTCAGCTCACCAGACATCAGCACAACATCGGCGGCCTCCACCGCCACATCCGTGCCGGTTCCGATCGCGATGCCGATATCGGCCCGCGCCAGCGCCGGCGCGTCACTAATGCCATCGCCCACAAAGGCCAGTTTGGACCCACCTTCTGACAGACGGTCGAGGGCTGCGACCTTCCCATCGGGCGGAACATCCGCGACCACTTCGTCGATGCCGAGCGTGTCGCCAATTGTGCGCGCTGTGGCGTGGCGATCCCCCGTGATCATTGCAACTTTGAGCCCACGCGCCTGAAGCGCACGAACAGCGGTCAGGGCAGAGGGTTTGATCATGTCAGCAACCGCCAACAGCGCCACAGCCTTCCCATCCAAGGCCACGTAGAAGATCGTTTTGCCCTGCGCGGCAAGCGTATTTCCCTGCGCTGCAAACGCCTCGATGTCGGCACCCTCAGACTGCATCAAACGCGCCGCACCGATTGAGCCACGCTGCGCCCGCCCATTTTTGCGCGCACACCAAAGCCCGCGATGGCCTCAAAATCATCAAGCGGCTGGTTCGTGGGCAGCCCTTCTGACTCTGCGGCTCGGACGATGGCATCGGCTACCGGATGCTCCGCACGCATCTCCACCGATGCAGCCAGTGCCAGCACCTGCGACCGTTCAAACCCCTCTGCAAGGATCAGATCGGTCAATTCCGGGCGGCCCTGGGTCAACGTGCCGGTCTTATCGAAGGCGACCACATCAACGTCTGCCAAGCGTTGCAGCGCCTCCCCCTTGCGGAACAAAACGCCCATTTCGGCAGCCCGCCCAGTGCCAACCATGATCGATGTCGGAGTGGCCAGACCCATCGCGCAAGGGCACGCGATGATAAGGACTGAGACACCTGCAACCAAGGCAAATGTCAGGGCCGGATCCGGCCCGAACACCAGCCACGCCAGCACCGTCAGCGCAGCCAACACCATGACGGCGGGCACAAACCAATACGTCACCCGGTCCACCAATGTCTGGATCGGCAGCTTTGCGCCCTGTGCCTCCTGAACCATGCGGATGATCTGCGACAGGGCCGTGTCGGCGCCCGACATGCGTGGCACGGTAAGTGAACCCGCCCGAACCATTTACGGTCCCGCCGCTCACGCCATCGCCAACCGCCTTGTCCACCGGGATCGGCTCACCGGTGATCATGCTTTCGTCGACATGGGACGCGCCGTCCACAACCTCGCCGTCAACGGCGATGCGCTCACCTGGACGGACGATCAGGATATCGCCGACCCGGATTTCGTCAATCGCCAGATCGATCGCCTGGCCGCCCCGCATCACACGGGCCGTCTGCGCCTGCATCCCAACCAGCCGAGAAATGGCCGCCCCCGTGCGCCCCTTGGCGCGCGCCTCCAGAAAGCGGCCCACAAGGATCAGCGTCACGATCACCGCTGCCGCTTCGAAATAGACCGCCCGCGCGACATCGGGCAAAAGAGTGGGCGTAAATGTCGCCACGACCGAAAAGCCATAGGCGGCCAACGTGCCGACCGCGACAAGGCTATTCATGTCCGGCGCGCCGCGCACCAGCGCGGGCAGACCCTTGGCGTAGAAAACACGGCCCGGCCCGACCAGCACCAATGTGGTCAGGGCCCATTGTATGATCCAGCTGGCCTGATGCCCAATGGTCGAACCAATGAAATAGTGCAGCGCCGGGATCATATGGCCGCCCATTTCCATCACGAACACAGGCAGCGTCAGCGCGGCGGCCAAGACCATGCGCCGCTTTGCCTCTTCCGCCTCTGCGGCTTTTTCGTCCGCACGGGTGTCTGTGCCCTGCGTTCCGCTGACCTCACCGGGATAGCCGGCCTGCGTGACTGCCTCGGCCAAAGCTTGTGGGGTCGCGACGCCACCCAACACCGTGACACTTGCGGTTTCCGTGGCTAGGTTGACGGCAGCCGTAACCACGCCGGGCACGCTGCTCAGCGCGCGTTCGGCCCGTCCGACACAGCTTGCACAAGACAAGTTCTGCACCTTCAATAGGACATCGGCTGTTTTCGCAGGGTATCCCATCTCGTCCAATGTCTTGGCCGCTGCTTGCAAAGCGGCTGGATCGTCCGCCTCAAATTGCGCACGTTCAGTGGCCAGATTGACCTGCACGTCCCGGACATGGGGCAAGCTCTGCCAAGGCGCGTTCGACCCGCCCAACGCAGGACGCGCAATTCATCCCGGAGATCTGAAGCGCATATGCCATATCGATATCAATCGTCCGTATGTTGAACCGTTCGCATCATACATGGACCTTCCACTAACTGGAAGGTCAAGGGCTCGCACGGAATTGGTTCGTGGGGCTCTCCTCAGATTGTCTGATACGGCCGTTCAACGTATCAGGTCTTCACCGACAGCCCCACGCCTGGATAGGACTTCGCAGTGACACTTTTCCTCGGGATCGATATCGGCACGTCTGCCGTGAAATTGTGCCTCTCGCGTGCGGAAGGTGATGTTGTGGCCTCCGCTGGATGCGCCGCTTGAGCTCCAGACCCCGTTTCCCGGGGCAAGCGAGCAAGACCCGGCCGCATGGGTCGCCGCCATTGAAAGCGCGGCGCGCACGCTTGATGACAACGTTGCGCGCGCAAGTTGCCGCCATCGGCCTGTCTGGGCAAATGCACGGTGCCGTCCTGCTGGATGCCGCGCACAGCCCGATCCGTCCTGCGATCTTGTGGAATGACAGCCGCGCCGCGCCGGAATGCCACGCCCTGGAAGCGGCACTGCCAGAGATTTCCCAGATCTCCGGCGTCCCGCCAATGCCCGGATTTACTGCGCCTAAAGTGATGTGGCTGGCCAAGCACGCACCCGATGACTACGCCCGGATTTCCCATATCCTACTGCCCAAGGATTATGTTGGCCTGGTCTTGCATGGCAATCTGGCCAGCGACCCGTCGGATGCCGCCGGGACCTGCTGGTTCGACCAACAGGCGCGCACATGGTCGGCCAAGGCGTGCGCGGCCTCCGCCACCGACGCAGCATGGCTTCCACCGGTTCTGCATGGCACCGAGATTGCCGGAACGCTCCGCTCAGATGCGGCGCAAAGGCTTGGACTGCCCGCTGGCATTCCGATCGCCACGGGGGCCGGTGATGCGGCCGCAGGTGCCGTGGGCATCGGGGCGGTTGCGGCCGGCGATGGCTTCATCTCTCTGGGAACATCGGGGCAGCTTTTCGTCACCACGGACAGCTACCGCCCCAACCCGGCCAGCCGGATACACGCCTATGCCCACACCCTGCCCGCTTTGTGGTTCCAGATGGCGGCCATGCTCAACGGCGCACGCCCCATGGCCTGGCTCGCCAATCTGCTTGGTCGACCGATCCCGGACGTTCTGGCCGAGGCAGAGGCGGCAGCCCCTGGGCCGATCTTCCTGCCTTACCTCACGGGGAGCGCACGCCCCATGGCGACGCCGATATCCGTGCCGGGTTCTGGGGTCTCAGCGAAAGCACCACCCACGGCTCCATGATGCGCGCAGTGGTGGAGGCCATCGCCTTTTCCTTCGCCGACGCCCAGGCCGCGATGGCCGCAGCCGGCACGCAACCCGACCAGCTATTGGTCATCGGCGGCGGAACACGCAGCGACTTTCTGTTGCAGATGATCGCTGATGTCATGGGTGTGGAGCTTGGCCGATCTGATGCGTCTGATGTCGGCCCGGCGCTCGGCGCCGCGCGGCTTGCGCGGATCGCCACCGGGGCCGAACGGTGGAGGAGGTCGCCACCAAGCCCGAGGTCTCGCGCTGGTTCACGCCCGCCGCAGGCCGGGCCGAGGCTCTGGCCCCCCGCCTGGCAGGCTATCGTGCACTTTATCCGGCGCTGAAATCGGTCAACGCTGCAATGCGATAGGCCGCGCGAAAGGTCAAATCTCCCGCCGCGCGCCCCTGTCTTCCATTGGTCAAAAATACCTCGGGGGAGCTTGCGGTCCTTCAGGACCGCGGGCGGGGGCAGCGCCCCCCTTTCTTCGAAAAACTCCCTCAGGCCCTACAAAACGCCCCGTTCGATCTGATCGGCCTCAATCGACTCGAACAGGGCCTTGAAGTTGCCTTCCCCGAACCCGTCATCGCCTTTGCGTTGGATAAACTCGAAAAAGATCGGTCCGATCACGGTTTTTGAGAAAATCTGAAGCAGGATCCGCGTCACACCGCCATCCACAACGCCTTCACCATCGATCAAGATACCATGGGCTTTCATCCTGTTCGATCGGCTCTTCATGGCCCCGGACTCGTGCATGGCTCATGTCGTAATAGGTCTCCGGCGGGGCGGGCATGAATTCGATCCCTGCCGCAGCAATCCGATCCACCGCTCCGTAAATATCTTCAGTCGCCACTGCGATATGCTGGATGCCTTCACCTTTATATTCGTTCAGGTATTCCTCGATCTGGCTCGTCTCGTCCTTCGACTCGTTGATCGGGATACGGATCTTGCCACAGGGGCTGGTCAGCGCGCGGCTGAACAGGCCCGTCTGTTTGCCTTCTATGTCGAAGAACTTGATCTCACGAAAATTGAACGCCTTGGCATAGAAATCGTACCAGGTGCTCATATTGCCGCGCGCCACATTGTGGGTCAGGTGATCAAGATAGTAGAACCCTGCGCCCTCAGGCTTTGGGTCAACTTCTCCCAGCCAATCAAACTCTGCCGCATAGGGCGAGCCTGCATCGCCATAGGTCTCCACGAAATACAGAAGCGATCCGCCGATCCCAATGACCGCGGGAACATCCAGCGATTTGCCCGGACCGGTATATTCCTCGGCACCGTAGTCGAGTGCACATTTCAATGCGTGCTGCGCATCAACGACACGCCATGCCATCGCGGGCGCGCACGGGCCGTGGGCTTCCACAAATTGAGCCGCATGGCCATCCCGTTCGCGATTAAGGACGTAATTGATGTCCCCTTGCCGATAGAGCGAGATGTCGCGCACCTTGTGACGGGCAACCTCAGCATAGCCCATCGCGGTGAAGAGCTGTTCCAATACAGCGGGATCAGGGTGCGCGAATTCCACGAATTCAAACCCATCGGTTCCGGCCACATTGATCGCGTCGACAACGGCTTTCGGGGCATCATGCGGGAAAGGTCCCATGGCCCACCTCCTGTTTTTTAGCCGCGTGTGACGTGCCCTTCACGCGACAAACAAGATCCCGGCCCGCGGGGAGCATTTGCTCAGTTACGAGTGTAACCGATTTGCCCACCTACTGCGCAACACGCTCTAACCCTCCGCACCCATGGCTTGCGACAGCTCCAGCGCCGCGCGCACGACCGATGCAGCCAAGTCCTCGGTTTTGGCCAAACTCACGCGGCTGACGGGGCCCGAGACGGATAGACCGGCAATGGCCCCACCGCTGAAATCAAAGATCGGGGCTGCGATGCACCGCATCCCCTCATTCTTTTCTTCATCATCAATCGCATATCCGCGTTCCCGCGTGGCCTCCAGATCAGCGCGCAGGGTGGCGGGTTCAATCAGCGTCTTCTCGGTGAACTGATCCAGCGGAGCGGTCGCGAACAGCCGCGACAGGCGATCGTCGCTCATCTGCGCCAGCAGCGCCTTGCCGATCCCGGACGCATGCATGGGCGACAATGTACCTGGCGGAAAGAAAGCCCGGATCGTGGCGTGGGTTTCGACCTGCCCCACAAACAGCACATTGGTTTCACGTGCGACGCCAAGGTTCGCGGTCTCTCCGGTGTCTTCCATCAACTGTCGCAAGACGGGGCGGGCGCGTTCCACAAGCGATGTGCGTCGCAGGTATCGCGCGCCGATTACAAAGGCCCGCGCACCGACGTGCCACATCTGCGTGGGCTGATCGAACTCCACCAGCCCGCGCCGCTCAAGCGTCACCATGATGCGGTAGACTGTTGCGGGCGATTGGCGCAGATCCTCCGCCAAAGCCGACAAGGTTGCGCCGGGAAGTGTCGAGAGATGCTCAAAAACCTCCATCGCCCGGTCGAGCGACTTGATGGTGTTTTGTTCCGTCTTGTCATCCCAGCCACGAGGACGACCCCGGGCACGGCGGGATGGGGATGGGTCGCCATCGGTCATCGGCTGTACCACATTTTTGAAAGCACCTTTTACATTGCGAAAAAAGAACGGGTCTTTTTCTTTAATCGATGCCTGTGCGTCTAGCACTTTTGAAAAATATTTTCAAAACTTGCCATTCGCGGTGAAACGATGGGTTGGCCGGGTCAAGCAGAACAAACAGACCGCAGCACTCGCCTTGAACGGGAAATTCAAACTGTGCGGCCTGAAGAACACACGCTCAGGTTGCTGCCCACTGGTTTACGTAGCTTCCCGCTTTCCCCGCCCCGAAACCCGGTATCGTTTCATTTGGGAGAATTTGGGAGGATTCTGACCATGACTGACCGCCCCTGGACCGCGTTTTACCAACCCGGAGCCCGGACCGAGATCGACGGCACCGGCTTACCGCAACCTGGGCGATCTGATCGGCTCGGTGGCCGAGACCTATGGCAAAGCCCCCGCCTTCACGTGCTGTCTGCCCAACGGGATGAACGGCACGCTCAGCTTCGCGCAGGTGGATGAGATGTCGGACGCCTTCGCCGTCTACTTGCGCGAGGTCGCGGGCCTGAACGCAGGCGACCGCGTCGCGGTGCAGATGCCGAATTCCCTCAGCTTCCCGGTCGCGGCCTTCGGCGTCCTCAAGGCGGGCTGCGTGCTGGTCAACGTCAACCCGCTCTACACGGCCGAAGAAATGGCCAAACAGTTCGAAGATGCCCAGCCGCACGCGCTGGTGATCGTCGATATGTTCGCCGACAAGATCCCGGCGGCCACCAAGGGCCACCCGATCCCCAACATTATCGTCACGCGCGTCGCAGAATTCCTCCCCGTCCTGCCGCGCGGCATCGTCGGTCTCGTTCAGAAATACTGGGACCGCTCGGTTAAGCCGGTCGAGACCGCCCATATCCGCCTACCCGCCGCGCTGGCCGCAGGCCGTGTCCACCGAGACAGCGAACGGATTGAGGTTGAGGCCTACCACCAGGGCGTTGCAGCCGATGATGTCGCCGTCTTGCAATATACCGGCGGCACCACGGGCGTGTCGAAAGGTGCGATGCTGACCCACGCCAACCTGCTCTATAATATGGAGCAGTCGATGGACCTGCTGAGCGGGCTCGATCGCGGCAAAGAGGTGATCCTGACGGCGCTGCCGCTCTACCACATCTTCGCGTTCACCGTGAATATGCTGGCCTTTTACTGGATGGGATCGCGCAACATCCTGATCCCGAACCCAAGACCGCTCGGCAATCTCAAACGCGCATTCGAGAACTACAAGATCACCTTCATGACTGGCGTAAACACGCTCTTTAACGCTCTAACGAACGAGATCTGGTTTACTGACAGTCCGCCCAAACACCTAAAATTTGCGGGCGCCGGCGGCATGGCCCTACAGGCCTCTGTCGCCGAGAAGTGGGAAAAGATCACCGGCAAACCGGTCCTCCAGGGCTACGGCCTGACCGAAACCTCGCCGGTGCTGACGTTCGAGCCCTCTGGGCAAGTCGCGCCCCGGCACCATCGGCATCCCCGTCCCCTCCACCGACATCGCGATCCTTGATGAAGACGGCAATCGTCTTGCCATTGGCGAGACCGGCGAGATCGCCGCCAAAGGCCCGCAGATCATGAAGGGCTATCTCGACAAGCCGGATGAGACGGCGAAGGTCATGTCTGGAGATTACTTCCTGACCGGCGATATCGGCATTATGGACCCTGACGGCTATATCCGCATCGTCGACCGCAAGAAGGACATGGTCGTCGTGTCGGGCTTCAACGTCTATCCCAACGAGGTGGAGGATGTGCTCGCCGCCCACCCGGCCGTGACCGAAGCCGCCGTGATTGGCGTGCCGGACGACGCCAGTGGCGAGGCGGTGAAAGCCTTTGTCGTGCTCCAGGACACAAGCGTCACGACGGACGCGATCCGCGCCTACTGCAAAGAGCATCTCACGGCCTACAAAGTACCCAAACGCGTCGAAATCCGTGACGATCTGCCAAAGTCGAATGTCGGCAAGATCCTCCGCAAGGACCTGCGCGCCGAAGAACTGAAGGGGCCTGAGACAATGGTTGATGAATTTACCCAGACGCTCCTCGGCATCATGGTCGCCGTCATCATGCTGGGGCTTGGCGCCTCGCTGACCCCGCGCGATTTCCTCCTGGCCCTCAAGCGCCCGCAGGGCCTGCTGATCGGCGTGGCCGCACAATACGGCATCATGCCGTTTCTGGGCTTTCTGTTTGTAACCCTCCTCGTGGTACCCGAGGAGATCGCACTCGGCATCCTGCTCATGGCCTGCATGCCGGGCGGAACGACCTCGAACGTCTTTACCTACTTTTCCAAGGGCAACCTTGCCTTGTCGCTCCTGATGACGGTGACCTCGACAGCGACAGGGATCCTCCTGATCCCAATCATCCTGGTGATCTATGCGACCGCGCTCGACATCGAAATACCGCGAGAGGAAATCATCAAGGTTCTGGCGGTCCTTCTTGTGCCGGTGGTGCTTGGTATGACGTTGCGCAAGGTGAACGCCAATGTCGGGGCGGTGCTGGAATTCTGCGGCTCGATGCTGGGAGCTTTCTTCATCATCTTCATCGCAGCGACCTGGATCCCGCAGAACTGGCAGTTCCTGCTTGGCACATCCGGCGCGACTTATGTCGCCGCAATCGGGCTCGGGGTTGTGGGGATCACGCTCGGCTATCTCTTCGCCAAAGCGCTACGCCTGCATCCCCGCAACGCGCGCACCGTGGCGCTGGAAACGGGCATCCAGAACGGCCCGCTGGCCATTGCGATCGTGGTCTTCACCTTCCCGCCCGAGCAGCAGCAGGCCATCATGGCCGTGCCCGCGCTCTACTCGCTGTTCATCGTGCTGGTCTCAACGGCCGTGACGTTGTTCTTCCGCCGCGCCAACACCGCCGCAGAGCAAAAGATGCCCGACAGCCTCCTATAACCCGGCATTAGGGTTAACGCGCCCGCCCATTAGCCAGCTTCGGCACACCCTGTTCAAAACGCCTGCGCGCCATGCTATCCCTTCGGAAACACCGGCCAAACCGGGGACGCAAAGGGCAGACGTGCAGCACCTGAAAAACCACTCCAAACATGGTGAAATTCTCGCCGTGTCGATGATGAAGGACGAAGCCCCGTTCCTCTTGGAATGGTTCGCCCACCACCTCGCCGTGGGCTTCACCGATATCCTCGTCTACACCAATGATTGTTCCGACGGCACCGACACCATGCTGATGCGGCTTGAGGAGCTTGGCCTCGGCCATCACCGTGTCAACGACATCGCCGAAGGCATCAAACCGCAGCCCTCCGCCCTGAAACACGCCCAGGCCGAGCCCATCGTGCGCCATGCCGATTGGGTGCTGGTCTTTGACGCCGACGAATTCCTCTGCATCCGCCACCCCTCTGGCACTGTCGAGGGGATGATTGACGACGCGACCGCCCAAAACGCCAACGGCATCGTCATCACTTGGCGCATCTACGGTTCAGGCGGGGTGATCGACTGGTCCCGCGATCCGGTGACCGTGCAATATACCCGCGCCGCGCCGCCGCTCTGGAACAAGGGCTGGGGCGTCAAGACGCTGTTCAAATTCGACCACCAGCACTGGAAACTCGGCATCCACCGACCGTCCATCAAGAACAAATGGCTCGAGACCGACTTCCCCGACAGCATCAAATGGCTCAATGGCTCCGGCCGCCCGATGGAGGATTACTTCAAGTTCCGCGGCTGGCGCTCGATCCGCCGCACGCTTGGCTATGACTGGTGCCAGATGAACCACTATGCGGTGAAATCCGTCGACAGTTATGCCGTCCGAAAATTCCGCGGCAACGTGAACAACAAGAAAGACAAGTACAACGCCGACTATTGGTCGCTTCAGGACCGCAACGAGGTTGAGGATCGCACCGCCCTCATACACGCAGAAAAGCGGGCCGAGATCATGGCCGAACTCCTCAAGGACCCCGTCCTGCACGACCTCCACTTCGCCGCCCTTGAGCGGGTCGAGGCTCGTCTGGATGAGTACCGCGAGACGGAGGCCTACACCCAACTCCGTGACAGCCTGATCGAGGCCGGCAAGGTCCCCATCACGCAAGTGGAGGCCAAGCCTCCCCAGGCCCGCGACCCCGCCAAAATCGCAGCCCTCATGAGCCGGGTGGAAAAAGACGCCGCCGCCAAACCGATCGAGGAACGTCGGAACGAAACCGTGGCCGGATGGGCAGCGACCGATGGCGATCCTTATGTCGAAAATCCTGATATCTCAGGCGAAATCGGCCTTGAATGGGTGCCAAATCATGAGATTGAGCTTCCCGCAGACCCCCGCATCTTCTCGCCCGAAAGCCTCGATGTCATCATCCTGGGCCGGTTTGAGCGCCGCCATGCGCGCAACATTGCAGGCTATCTCTCCGATTGCCCCCGCGTGCTGGATATCGGGGCCGGCATCGGGTTCATCGGCATGCGCACGATCAAGATCAGCGAAGGCCTGACCTATATGGTGCAGGACAGCCGCAGCGCCTTGATCGACTATGGGCGTTACCTCGCAAAACGCGCGGGGTTGGACGACACCAGCCGCCTGAAATTCACCGATGGCCCCTTGATGATCGACGGCGCGCCCACGGGGCTTCAGGCCTATATCACCGACTTCAATCCAACCGCACTTCGTCTGTCGCGCGCCGCGGATGTGCCCGCAGAAACACTTGCTCAGATCGATATACCGAATGTGCGCCGCGTGTTGATCCCGATCATATCTGACGATCAGGCCAATCAATACCGCGCCGACTACGGCCCGGTGCTGGAGGCCAAGGGGTTCAAGGAGGACGCAGATCGCGTCACATCCGGCTCTTTGCAATATGACCAGCGCGAAGACGGCCGCACGGCTGGATGAGCGGCGAACCCGCGAAACGGGGCTTGGCGAAGGAGCCTCCCGCAGCCTAACGTGGCGTGGGTGATAAGGGGCGAGACAGGCAGTGGCAGACACTCCCGAAGATGAAGACCTGACCGCGTCGCATGGCGTTGTGTTGCGTGCCAAGAACGGCGACGTGATCCGCTATGATCCGTCCGGCCTGGTCATGCGCCTCAGTGACCGCGTGGTCGAAGACCTCGCCCTGCGCCTGCCAGATCGCAGCGTGGCACCGGCGCAGACCGCATCCGCGTCGATTGAGGCCACCGACCCCCCTGAAGGCGTCGACGGATGGAATGCCCGCCGCGATGGCGACTGGATCCGCTTCACGGGTCGGCTCAAGGGCGCGCAAGGCATCCGCGACTTCCGCCAGCACATCGAAGGCGGCGACATCATCGCCGACACGAACGGTCCCGTCCTCGGCCTTTTGGGTCTTGGCGGTGCACGTGCGGCGCTGGCCAATCCGGGCGGCGCGGATTTTCCGCACCATATCGTGGCCCCTGCTGATGATATCGGCGCTGTGGGTCATGCGGGCGTTGAGACCGCGGCCAAAACCGACCGGCTGGAACATATCCGCGAGATGACGCACGAGGCGCTTGTCGCCCAAACATTCCTTTCCTGGCGGTTGGACGATTACGGCCCACTGCCCCTTTTCGTGGCACGGGTTGAAAGCGATGGTGCTGCAAATGCCGCAGAACTGGCCACAGGCAAGGCTGTTGAAAACCTGTTGATCAATGCCGCGAACTTGAAAGCTTCAGCCGCTTTGATGGGTAAAAAGTCGAAAGTTCTGTTCGTTTCTCTTGATTTTGCGTTGGAGGATCATTCCACGACCTCCACCGAATATCGCGACGGAATGCTCGCGGTGATGGAGGCCGTGTCCTCCGGCCTATGGGCCCTTGGGTTCGACCGCCCCCTCTTTGTCTCTCGCCTTGAATCCGGATTGCCAGACGTCGCCCCACAACCCGCGCTCGACGGCCAGTGGGAGCTGTCTTGGAACCATGGCGAGCACCGACTGATCACCTCTGCCCCGGCCTATATGTTCGACCTCGACGCCTACGACCGCCCCACAGAGGCGGCCCGCATCCAACAGGCTGAGATGACGGCGCACGCCGTTGCCGAGGCCGATACGTGGAAGTGCCCAACTTTGCATCTGGCCGAGTTGGAGGGGGAAACCCTGCGCCTCACAGTGCGCGCAAACGGCCCCCTTGTGCTCGACAGCACCGACGGGTTCGCGCTGACTGGCTGCGAAAACGGTGCCAAGATCAAATCCGTCGCCATCGCAGACGATGACCCCCAGGCAGTTCTTCTCACGCTCGACAAGGTCCCGACAGGCCCGGATCTTCGCCTAGCCTATGCCTGTGCCGGTCAACCCCGCGGCCATCTCCGCGATGAATGGGCGGAACAGAGCGCGACGGGCGCGACGCTCCATCGATACGCTTTGCCCGCGCATCTCCCGGTCACGGGTGGCCGCAATGCTTGAGCTTCCCGACGCACTTCCGCCCGGCGCGCTCTGCGCAGCCACGCCCGCGGCAATCGGCAAATCCCTGCGAGGCGCTTTCTGGTGGCACGGCAGCACGCAAGCGATAGAGGTCGATCCCAAAACCAATGCCGCCACCCTCTGGCGCAGCCAAGGCTCAGGCCCTCCGGCAGAGCCGACCGAACCCAATACAGGCCATGGCCAGATCGGCGAGGTCGATGATCTGATCGGCCTGCAATGCAAGGCGCAGACCCATTGCGGCATGGTGGCAGAGGCCGTCACGCAAGATGCAACCACCGCCACCATCGCCGTGCGCTTCTACACGCCCCCCGGCGAAGACGCGCGCACGCTTCTGACGCTGAATACCGGCGATAACTATGTTTTCCTGTCCGAGACGGCCGGAACGCTCACCGCCAAGGATGATCAGGACCTCATCTCCATCGACCTGCCCTGCCCATCCCAAGACGTCCCGCGCCTGGCCATCGTGTCGATTTTCGGCGACCAACTCGCCCTTACCCTTGGCGCAAACCGCACCGATGGCAAGGGCGGCACAGGCATCCTGAAAGGCGCGGCCAATCTCTTCATCGGCTGCCGCAACCAGCGACCCTCGCCTTTTGAAGACGCTCGGCTCCGCGCTCATCCTCGATGTTCTGTTCTTCCCGAACCGCGCGCTGCTCCACGAAAACGCGCCCGAACTAAAGTCCTCAAACGCCACCACCTCTGGGCCGCCGCATGATCCCTGAGGGCGGAAACATCTGCGTCATCTGGGTTGATGACATGATCGACGTCTTCACATGGCGCGACACCTTCGGCCTGCGCATCCAGACCCCACATCTTGATCGCCTGATGGCCGAAGGCGTGCGCTTCACCAACGCCTACGCCACCGTCCCGCTCTGCGCGCCGTGCCGCGCAGAACTCGCCACCGGCCTTTCCCCCTTCCGCACCGGCCTCGTCGACCTCAACCGTTTCTGGCGCGACGTTTATCCCCTGAAAAGGCGTGGCAATACGACCTTCGCCGCGCGGGCTTCTACAATTTCACCACCGGCAAGGTGGACAGCAATTACAAGCCCATGCCCGAAGACTACCGCCGCATCCTCTTCCATGAGGAGCCCGAGGCAAAGGACGAAGGCCGCCGCCGCAACGTCCACGCCTACCTTGATCGCGGACCCGGCATCAAAGGCGTGAACCACCCCAACGATCAGGGCGAATACGACCACACCTTCTTCGACCATCAGGTCGCGCAAAACGCCATCGACCACCTCTCGCGCGCCGACCCGTCTAAACGCCACCTGATCCAGCTCGGTTTCAAGCACCCCCACTACAACCTCGTGGCCCCCGACCGCTTCTACGCCCAATACGACCCCGCCGACATCGTCTGGCCCTCCATCGCGTCGCCCGAGGATTACTTCGGCCCGCAACCCGGCTTCGCCGTCTACGAGGCCGCCTATATCGCCAACGGCCAATGGACCCCGGAAAAGGCCGGCGACAATGCCTGGCGGCAGGTCGTGCGCGCCTATTTCGCCTGCATCTCCCATGTCGATCACGAAATCGGCCGCTTCATGGACGCTCTCCGCGCCTCGCCGCTCGCGGACAACACCACCGTCATTTTCCTCTCCGACAACGGCTTCAACCTCGGCAACCACGACTCTTTTCACAAGATGTCTCAATGGGATAGCGCCGCCCACGTCCCCCTCGGCATCTGGCACGCCGGCCTCGCGCCTCAGGAAATCGACCTCCCCGTCTCCCTCCACAACGTCCCCAAAACGATCATGGACCTCGCAGGCCTGCCCCCGCGCCCCGACTGGACCTCCGGCCAATCGCTCCTCCCGCTCATCGCAAACGAAGACACCTACGACCGCTCCAAATCGCCCATCACCTGCGTCTTCGGAACCCTCTCCGTCCGCCCCTCCGTGGAAGGGCTCGAGCAATACCGCTACTTCCGCTACCCCAACGGCGAAGAACACGTCTACGACCTCGTCAACGACCCCGGCGAGACCGAGAACATCGCCGCCACCGCCCCCTTCAAACCCTCCGCGACGAGCTTACAAAAGGCGCACTCGACCTCGGCCTCGACCTGCGCGGCTTTGAAAACCCTGCCGACGGTGTGAACGCCATGATGGCCGTCGACGGCTCCGTCGTCCTCGCCGGTGGCCGCGCCGACAACGACTACTGGGCTTACGGCGCGGACGCCGAAAAGATCGTGGAGGAGAAAGACGGCGGCACCGACACCCTCTGGTACATGGCCGGCCCCGACGACTACGTCCTCCATGTTCCCGCCAACATTGAAAAAATCCGCATCGCCACCGTCGTCTCCCGCAAGGAAGAAGGCGCAGGCCAAGGCCCCCAGCCCGAAGGCAAACGCATCCGCATCGTCGCTCACCCCGACAGCCCCATCGAGTTCGAAACGTCTGAGCGCGTCGAGGTCGACGTCACCGGATCCGACGGCGACGACATCATGATCGGCCCCAAGCACGGCTCCGCCACCTTCTACGGCGGCGCGGGCAACGACACGATGATCGCCAAGGCCAAACAGGGCAACCGCCGCCACGCCTTCTACGGCGAGGCTGGCAACGACACTCTGCGCGGCGGCCCGGGCCGAGACACTTTGGACGGCGGCACCGGCGACGACGTGATCTACGGCAACAAGGGCCGCAACCACATCTACGGCGGCCACGGCAACGACGTCATCCACGATGGCGAGGGCGCCTCCACCATCGATGCAGGCCCCGGTCGCAATGTCCTGACGCTCGGCGAAGGCGACCATGTGGTCTCCACTGGCTCAGGGGTGTCGGTGATCACCCCAGAGCCCGGCGCCAAGGTCTTCAAGCCCGCGTACGGCGGCGTGACGGTGATTAACGGCTGGCAAGCAGATCAGACCTACGACCTCAGCGCCTGGCCCAGCCGCACCGACCGTAACCCAAACCGGAAACACCATCCGCCTCCGCTGCGGCCTCTCCATTGTCGAAATCACTGGCGTGCCTGAGGGCACCGACATCACCGAACAACTCGGCTAGGCCAAACCGCCTTTGCCCTTGCTCGAACCGCCAATTCCCCCATACTCCACCCACTACCGCAAAATCCCTTTTCCCGGCCCGGAGCCCCCATGCCCCAGCTCATGCAGATTGCAGCCATCGCCGTCGCCACGCTCGGAACCGGGGCCGCAACGCTCACGGTGATGAACGAAGACATCCCTGACCTCGCCGTGCCGGACGGCGATTGGGCCGCAGATGGGGCGCTGGACGGCAGGACCTTCACGATCGCCGGCGCGGACCCAGAAAGCGGGGCCGACCTCACCGACGACATCGTCTTTCGCGACGGCGCATTTCAATCCGTGGATTGCCAGAATTATTGCGATTTCGGCTGGACGGAATATGAGACCCAGACCATCGACGGTGTAATCCACTGGACGACCACCATGCTGTGCCCGGATGCCCCGCATACCGTGGTGTGGTACGGCACCGTCGACGGCGATGAGATCACGATCGACGTCACCTGGACCACCCGGCGCTGGTACTGGACCAACCAAATCGAAATTGAGGTCATCGGCACCGCCGTCCCGCCCGAGCTGGCCTCCGGCTGAGCCGCCCGACCGTGCGATCCGACACCCAGAGCGTGCCCGGCCTGCTCCTGAAGCTCGCGCTGCTCATTGGCTTCATCGCGCTGGCCACATGGGGCGCGCACATGATCCGCGACGCGCTCGATATGCAGATCCGGCCTGACAATGAACAACAGGTGCACCGCGCGATCATGGCCGGGGCCGTCGCTTATATCGTCCTGCTCGCCATCCCCTTCGTGCCGGGCGCCGAGATCGGGGTAAGCCTTCTGGCAGGCTTCGGTGCGCAGATCGCGCCCCTGATCTACGTCTGCACCATCGCCGCGATGATGTTGGCCTACACCATCGGTCGTTTCCTGCCGATCACGATGCTCGAACGGGTCCTGCGCACCCTGCGCATGCGCCGCGCCGCCGACCTCGTCGCGCGCGCGGCCCCGCTCTCCAAGGAAGAGCGTCTTGAAATGCTCCTCCACGGCCAATCCGCGCGCGTCACCCGCCTCGCCGTCCGCCACCGCTTCATCGCCTTGGCGCTCGCCGTGAACCTACCCGGCAACTCCGTCATCGGCGGCGGCGGTGGCATCATGATGATGGCCGGCCTCAGCGGCATTTTCGCCCCAATCCCAACCCTCCTGACGGTCATCATCGCCGTGTCGCCTGTGCCTCTGGCGGTTATGTTCTTCGGGTTGGAGTTTTAAGGGCTGCGGGCAGGCGGTCTTGCGATCAAAACTTGCCGTAAGTAAGCCATTGGGACGCCCGACGATAGCGGGGCGGCTCCGCCGCTGTTAACCCGCTGGGTGCGTTGCTCGAACCGTAGGGCGGGACTTGTCCCGCCGCCGAGTAGCATCGCTTTGTCCGAATGCACCACTTGAGTGGCGCACGATCTCCAAGCGCTGCCATTAAACAAGAACCTCAAATCGAAGTTTCGCGTCTATCGCTAGTCCTTTCACTTCTATCACTGCCCAAGCCATGCAGGTCTGTTGGCGAAAATGCCTCCAGTTCGCAAAAATCGAGGTCCTCGAACGTGCTTGGATCAACATCTCTCAAATCTACTGAGAAGTCGGCATAGCCGGATGGATCGATCCATATTGGTGTTTCGGCGGTCCATTCGCTTTCATTTCCCTCCTCGTCATAGACCCAAACGGCAACGCGTATCCAAGTTGTTACGTGGCCAAGAGTATTGTTTCGAAGGGTTCCGCTCCAACCGAAACGTCCTTGATCGAATGACGGACCGGCACGTCCAGTCGCATATTCGCCGTTGAAAAGTCGTCTCTGAAACGTGTCGGTGCAAATGGTTCGTACAGCGTCTTCAGAAAGAAGCTCACTGCTGGAATAGTTCATGCAGTTTTCCGCACCTCTTAATGAACCGGCGTAGAGCGTCTCATTCACTGTTCGCTGCAATGGCTCGAAACAAAAAATTGTGCCGCAACCAAGCCTAGCAGCATTATGATTACCAAGTCCTTCATGCCGAACTGTCCCTACAATTGCGTTCCGATGAGTTAGGCCGGAGCCTGAAGGAAAAAAATGCGGCCAATATGCCCAAGAGCAGTCAGGTTTCTTTACATTCCCCGGTTAACAAACCCTTAACGCCCACACCCCTTTCCCAACAAAACCAACACCTTAACCCCCTTGCTCACGCGTGAGCAGCCTCGCCCAATCAACCCTCCTTCCCAAAACCCTTTGCCTTGCCGCCCCCAATCGGCGAAAACAGGTCCCAAGCAATGCGGGGCACGAACCCCGCCCTACAACGAGCAGCAATCAAAGGCCAGCCAAATGGACCTCACCCGTCGCCCCGTCGCCTCCCTCTGGATCGGCGAACGCTTGCAATACCTCAACCAGCTTTGCCTGAAATCACACCTGCGCCACGGCCATCCGGTGACGCTCTACTGCACCGATGAGGTCACGAATGCGCCGGAAGGCGTCGAGGTCCGCAAAGCGACCGAGATCATGGATATCCCCATGGATATCGTCGAACAGACCTCCGCCAGCTTCCTGTCGAACGTCTTCCGCTACAAGATGATCCAGAAGACCGGCGCCATCTGGATCGACTGCGACGCCTTCTGCCACGCCCCCTTCCCCGATGAGTGGGAGCATATCTACGCCGGCCACGGCATGCGCGGGCGCTCTGAATTGCGGGGTCGTCGGCATCCCGCAAGAAGGCGAACTGATGGATCAACTCCTCGACTATTACGAGAACCTGCCCGACTATCCGCCCTGGTGGAACCCGCGCCAGAAGAAGCGGATGGATCGGCAGGACGACAAACTCCCCCACCCCGTCCGCATCTACAAAACCGAACGCACCGCCTTCGGTCCGCAAGCCTTCACGCACTTCGCGCGGCAGACGGGCGATATCGAAAAAGCGATGGGGTCCGAAGTGCTCTATCCCGTGCCGTTCCAGCTCAACGACATCTTCTACGACCCCCACGGGCGGGTTGAGGGCTGGTTCACGGACAAGACGGTCTCCGTCCACCTCTACACCAACGGTACCAAGCCCTGGTGGCGCAAGAACGCGCCGCTTGAGAACTCCTACGCCTGGCGCATGTGCCAGGAGGTCGGCATCACGCCCGAGGACGCGTTGGAATAATGAACGCCGCTGCGCCAATTGACCCGGCCCTCGACTTCGATCCGGACAGACCCATCGGCGAGGCGCCTGTATGGCACAGGAATGTCACGCTGATCCCGTGGGCCGCGGAAGGCGATCGGGGTGCGCGCCGGGCGGCGGGGCTGTTCGATGCAAAGGGCGCATTCATGCCGGAAGGGCATTGCTGGCGCTACGCCGCCGGGCCGATCACGATCGAGCCAGATTTCCCGAAGTTGGAAGAGCCCCCTGAGCAATTGGAGGGTCGCTGGCTGTTCGGCGGTTTGTTCTACGGCCATTTCGGCCATTTCCTGTGTGAGACGACCTCTCGCCTCTGGGCGTTGGAGCAGGCTCGAAGATGTCGACGGGATCATCTTCTACCCGAAGAACCAGATGACCCATGAACGTCGCCATTACCGCCACCAACTGCCCTTCTTCGCAGCAATGGGGCTGACCGAAGACAAAATCCGTATCCGCGTGCCGCAACACCCTGTCACGGTCGAAAATCTTGCCCTAGCGGAGCCCGGTTTCGGGATCGAGGGTATGATCGAAGGCCGCCCGGAATACCGCGCCTTCATGCAATCGAAACTGGGGCGTGACATTGATCCGGACGGGCCGGAAGACATCTACATCTCGCGCTCGCAACTGCCTTCAAAACGGGGCTCAGTCCTGTTGGAGACCCTGATTGAGGCGCGCATGGAGGCCGCAGGGTATTCGGTTTTCCATCCGCAGAACCACGATCTTGCGACGCAAATCGCCATCTACAAGGCTGCAAAGCGGATTGTGTCACTTGATGCCTCCGCCCTTCACATGGCGGCAATGCTCGTTCGCGCCGACGCAAAGGTCGCGATCCTGAACCGGGGCCCAACCAACAATATTGACGACTACATCGCGCAATTCACACGCTGGCAGGGGCATGCGCCAACGCGCATTGAGGCGGTTGAAGGGGTTTGGTTCCCCGAAGGCCGTCGCATGAAGAAACGCGAAACCCACGCCACGCTCGACTTACCAGCTGTGGCAAAGACGCTCGTCGCTGATGGGTTTTTGCCAAAGGGCACCACTTGGAAGCCGCCCACAAAGGCGCAGCTTGAAAAGGCCGTCGCGGATATGTCCGACCGGATGGAAACGCCCCTCAGGTTCGTGGCGGGAAAGGGGTAGCACATGTCGAAGCATTTCGCCTGCGCGCTGACCCATGTGCGGCATGAGCACTACTTTCTTGAGAAATGGATCGACTATTACAGCCCCATCGTTGGCGGGCGGGAGCATTTGTATGTCGTCATCGATGGTGATGATTGGGAGCCGCAAGTCGACCTGACCGGGATCACGACCGAGGTCATCCTCGACGCGCCGCGCCGGCGCATCAAGAATGACCAGTTCATGGCCAAAGCCATGTCCGGTCGCGCCAATCGTCTGCGCAAACGCTATGACCATGTGATCCGTGGCGATGTGGATGAATATGTCGCCATCGACCCCGAAAGCGGCCTGGACTGGCCAGATGCGATGTTTGAGCTCGGCGAAGACGGTTACGTTTTTGCCCTTGGCTGCGATGTCGTGCAGGCGCCGTCTGAAACTGCGCCGGTTGATCGGACAAAGCCCATCCTTGGGCAACGTCAGGCAGGATTCATCGCAGACCGCTATTCAAAGCCTTTCGTGATCAGCCGCTGGTCCAACTGGGCCGGTGGCGCGCATCGCCTTTTGAACCGCAATGTGAAGCTGTCCGAGCATTTCGTGCTGTTCCACCTTGCCCTGGCCGATGAGACCCTGGCCCAGGAGCGCATGGAGGCCCGTGGTGGCACCACCCAGCATCGCAGTTTCGTAGGCCACCAGACGGATCGCCTGAATGCCATAGGCAATGATGATCTGGCAGACACGCTCGATTGGGCAGAGGCCCGCAAAATCGGCTTGGCCGAGTTTCCTGTTGAGCCTGAAACAGGTGAACCGGCCCCTCGCCCGCGCCCATCCCGCGACCCGCGCAATCGGGAGCAAGGCCTGCCCGTTCAAATCCCTGAGCGGTTCCACGGGCTGCTTTGATCTGATGGGGTTTACCGTCGCCACGATCGCCAAGGAACCCTGGCCCATTCTTGAGCGGTTCTTGACCTGGCATCTGGATCAGGGCGCAGACCGGGTCATCCTGTACCTCGATGATCCCGACGACCCGGCCCTGCCCCGATTGCAGGGCGATCCACGGATCGACCCACGCCCCTGCACCCCGTCCTTCTGGTCCTCGTTGAACCTTGCCGCGGATGCACGGTTCACGCGCCGCCAGCGTCATGTGCTGGGGCAGGCCTATGCGCAGACCGAGGATGGATGGCTGCTTGTCCTCGACGCGGACGAGCTTGGTCTGGTTCCAGGGCCGCACAATCCCCGAGGCCTTGGCGACGCTTCCAGATGACGCGCAAAGCCTGCGTGTGCGCAGCGCGGAGCAGGTGATCCTGCCTGACGGATCAGATGGCTTCCGCATGCCAATTGAACGCAAGGCCGTGAACCGCGTCTACGGGTCGGACGCTGATCTGCTGCGCATCCGGTTCGGCCTTGTCTACCACCCCGAAGGAAAGAGCTTTCACCGTGCGGGGCAGACGGGTTTAAACATGAAGCTTCATTGGGCCGAGGATGCAGCGGGTGAACGCACGCTGGGGCCTGTCTGGGGCCCGCAGGAACAGGCGCATCTGATGCACTACGCGGCGCCAGACTATGACAGATGGCGCGCCAAGGTGTCGTGGCGGCGCGGGGCGCATGGCTTCTCCAAGCCCGTGAAGGAACGGCTGGACGAAATCGCAACGCAATCAGATCCCGAACCGGGTTACCGCGCCTTGTTCGACACCCTGCACCACTTGACGGCAGACACGGCAGACCGGCTAGAGGCCGAAGGCGGCCTTCTGCGCCACGGTCCGAAAGTCTAGGCGATGGGCGTGCGCACCATCGTCACCATGATGAAGGACGAGGCGCCATTCCTGCTGCACTGGATCGCTCATCATCGCCTGATCGGCTTCGACCGGATCATCGTCTTCACCAACGATTGCAGCGACGGCACCGATGCGATGCTCGACCGTTTGCAGGACATGGGTGAGGTCATGCACCACCCCAACCCGGTGCCGGACGGCGGCAAACCGCAGCCCTTGGCGTTGCGCCGCGCCGACAAATTGGACGCGGTCGCCGCCAGCGATTGGATTATCACGTTGGACGTTGATGAATATCTTCTCGTCAAAACCGGCGCGGGCCATCTCGACGACTTGTTCGAAACAATGCCCGATGCCGATGGCTTTGCGATCACATGGCGCATGATGGGCTCAAACAGTCGCGTGGATTGGACCGACCTGCCAGTGACGCAGGCCTATGGGCGGGGCGCGCCCGACCTGTTTCGCAAAGGGTGGGGGTAAAGACGCTTTTCAGGCCGTTTGACAACATGAAGCTCGGCATCCATCGCCCCACGGTTAAGGGCAAGGACAAGTCCGCGCTGACGCATCGGCATTGGGTCAACGGCTCTGGCAAACCGATGACTGACGGTTTCAAGCAAGGCATGTGGCGGTCGTCCCTCGCAACGCTTGGATACGCCCATACTGAGATCGCCCATTTCGCCACGCAGTCGCAGGAGGCGTTCCTGCGGCGGGCCGCACGGGGGAATGTGAATGCCAAGCCAAACAAGTACGATGCCACATATTTCGGTATGTTCGATCGCAACGAAACCGAGCAGTCGGGCCTCCTGCGTCAGGCCGAGGCGACGCAACAACGGGTCGCCGGATATTTGGCTGATAAGCAATTGGCCGACCTGCAAGACAAGGCCGATGCGTGGCATCGTGACCAGCGCTCAGCCCTACGAAATGACCCACACTTCGCGGCACGGCTTGCGGCGTTGCAGACGGCCAGCCAGATACCTATTGATGCGCTCGACGACGTTCTCTTCACGCAACCCCTTGCTCCGGCTGGCAAGCAATTGGTGGCCAAGCTGAAGGCCCAGGGCCTGCCAGACGCACAGATCGCGCGAACAGTGGCCCATGCGGTGTCCAAGATCGAAGCACAACGCGATGCGGCTGATGCGGCCGAACTTCGCGCGCAAGGCGTAGAGCCCGATTACGGCGACTGGGGCTGACTGAAATACGGGACGGCGGGAGGGGCGATGTGCCTTTGGCACAAGCGTCTCCCCGTCCCTCAGTTCGCCTTTTCCGGCGGCGGGCCAGGCAGGGGAAGGATCGGCACCCCGTCTTCAATCAGCGACTTGGCCTCCTGCGCATTCGCCTCGCCGTGGATCGCCCGTTCCGGTACATCTCCAAGATGCATGGCACGCGCTTCCTTGGCAAAGGCCCCGCCAACATAGGTCGAGTTCTTTTCGACATGCTCGCGCATCTGGCGCAGCACGGCCTCGGCAGGATGGGCCGGCTCGGACAGTGGCCGATCGGTCATGGGCATTTCGCCAGACGGCGCGGCATCCTTGCCCTTCTTGGGCACAGGCGGCGCCATCATCGCCTTTTGCACATCCGCATGCCCGCAGATCGCGCACGATACCATGCCCTTCGCATGGAGCGTGTCGAACGCATCGGCGGACTGGAACCAGCTTTCAAACCGGTGCCCTTCAGCGCATTTGAGGGTGTAGCGTATCATCGTTTTACAGATTTATGCGTTTCCAGGACGGCTTCAAGCCGCCAGATCAACGCAGTCGCTCCAACGAGAAGGAGCGGATCAATTGCTTCAAATCTCGCTCTTCCACCTTGTTTGCGGCCTTTTTCAGGCTCATCCACTTTCGGCGACGCTGTCCCGCCTCGGGAAACTCATCGGCCAGTTCGCGCACGCGGATCGGAAAAACAGCAACAATGATGGGCAGAGTCTCTGCCTCGCTCATCCATTTGTCATAGGTGTACAGCCCCAGGCAAATGTCATGCACATCGCCGCGCGCGCCGGCCTCTTCCCAGACCTCCTGCGCCGCAGCTTCGGCCGGTGTCATCCGGTCCATCGGCCATCCCTTGGGCAGGATCCATCGCTTTGAGAAGCGTGACGTGACCAACAGCACCTCAATCACCTTCTCGCCACCCTTCTTTACGGTGCGATAGGGCAGGCCCGCAAATTGCGTACGCGGGTCGCGTTTGGACCCGGAGCGCAGCCGCAGGGGCGGCTGATCAGCGGTGAAGGTTTTATCGGCCATGGCGCCTGTTTACATGGGGCGCGCGCGCTTGCAATCACGCAGGAAGGCCTGCGCTTGACGAGGGCGCAGATTGGCGTAGCTCTGTGGCCAGATGACCGCGCCGCCCCGATCACGTCCGCTGTTTCTGGGATCAGAAATCTACCGTGGCTCCAGCTATGGGGAATGGCACCCGCTGCGTGTCCCGCGCGTCCCAACAGTGATGGACCTCTCCCATGCCATGGGATGGTTGCCACCTGAGCAGTATCGCAACTCACCACGAGCCAAACCTGCGGCGCTCCATGTCTGGCACACGCCCGACTACATTGCGGCCTTGCAACAGGCTGAGGCTGAGCAATCCGTCAGCGACGCCGTGCGAAGCCGGCACGGCTTGGGAACTGTGTCCAACCCCATCTATCCAGAGATGTTCCGTCGCCCCGCAACCGCGGCTGGGGCCTCTTTGCTGGCAGGGGAATTATTGCGCCACGGGGGCATCATTTACCATCCCGGCGGGGGCACGCATCACGGTTTCCCAGACCGTGCGGGCGGGTTTTGCTACCTCAACGACCCGGTGCTTGCCATGCTGTCCCTGCGCCGCAATGGCGCCCGACGGATTGCGTACGTGGATATCGATGCCCACCATTGCGATGGTGTCGACCATGCCTTTGCGGGCGATACCGATACGCTTGTGATTTCAGTGCACGAAGAACGGCGTTGGCCCTTTACCGGTACACTGGACGAAGATGGCGGCGGCAATTGTCTGAATCTTCCGGTGCCACGCGGGTTTAATGATAGCGAAATGGCTTTGATCCGCGACCGCCTGATCCTGCCCGCTTTGGCCCGGTTCGCGCCCGATGCCATCGTCTTGCAATGTGGGGCGGATGCGGTGACGGAAGATCCGCTCAGCCGCTTGACCCTGTCAAACAACGCACATTGGGCGGTTGTGCGGAGCCTTATGGACCTGGGCGCTGACCGCCTCTTGGTGCTTGGGGGCGGCGGCTACAATCCCTGGTCCGTCGGGCGGCTTTGGGCAGGCGTTTGGGCGACGCTCAATGGATATGAGATCCCGGAGCGGGTCACTGCCCAGGCGGAGGCCGTTTTGCGCGCTTTGCGGTGGGAGAAGGCCCAAGGTGGACGCAATCCGCCAGAACACTGGTTTCAAACACTGCAGGATGCGCCGCGCCCGGGGCCGATCAGCGCCGCAGTACAGGGCAGGCTGGAGGTTCTGACAGCGCGCCTCAAACGGCAGATTATTTCCGATAGAATTTATCAGGATTGACATTTCCGACTCATTTTATCAGAAATGAGGGTAGGAGATGATCCAGCAGGGAGATCTGCCATGACATACCAAGCCAGAATGACCGAACCCGACACAACACCGCCGATCCAGACCCGCCCCACAGCGCCCCTATATGATGCGCACCGGTTGGTGGGCGCGGATCACACCGCGCTAATCGTGCTCGACGACAAGACCTACACCCTTCGCATCACGCGCGCAGGCAAGTTGATCCTGACGAAGTGAAGTTTTGACCTCCCAGCCACCCAGAGGCCAGGCATGTCCAAGAAACGCTCAAACGCCAAAGTACCCAGCCCTTGCATCGACGTCTGCAAGTTCCGTAGGGGCGGCCACTGCATTGGTTGTTCCATGACGAAGGCGCAGAAGTCGTTGTTCAAAAAGCTGAAAAAGCCTGCACACCGCTCGGCCTTTGTTGAGATGCTCAGAACGCAGCAGGCGAGCATGGGCAAGTATGCGCATTGGGCGCCAGAATACGCTCGCAAATGTTTCAAAAAGGGCGCCAAACCCCCGTTTGAGGATCTGGCGAAGGTGGGTTAACGGCTCCTGTTCGGACTTGCACCGAATGCGCAAACCCTTCTGGCGTTTGCCAGATTTCAGCGCAGATGAGCGCGCAACATCCAAGCGAATTTCTCATGCGTTTGACCACGAGCGATACACAAGTCTTCGGTCAGCGTATCTCCATGCTCGGCTGCCAGCGCACCTGCAGCCCCAAGCGTCGCCGCCAGCGTCTCTTGCGCCACTTTCAGAGCCTCCACCATGGTCCGGTCATCGGCATGCCCGTCATGCTCAACCACCTTGGAACGCGCGACCATGGCCGCCAGCGTCCCTTCAGCATGACCGTCCAGCGCCTTGATCCGCTCGGCCAAATCGTCCTGGGCCACGAAGTGATCTTCGTAGATTTCCTGAAACAGGGCATGCAATGGGCCAAATGCCATGCCGGTCACGTTCCAGTGGAAATTCTGCGCAAGCATTGTTGTAACAGCCGTTTCCGCAACGGCTTGGTTCAGCGCTTCACAGATTGCAGCTTGTGCATTGGGGCTGAGATCGGCGGCAGGTTGCATGGTTGTCCCTCCAGAAAGTTACATCGGATGGCTGGCATATCTTCAACGGCGGCTGGCCATGTTTTTAGATATGCCGCGCGGCTCACTTGTCTGAGACTCGCTCTAAAAACCATTCAGGCAGCCTGTTGCGGCACCGGCTGTGCAAGGCATTTGCCAAGCGCCGTCAGCAAAAACGCGATGTTGCGGCGGGCATGTTTCGGCACACGACGGCCCAGAAGAAAGGTCAGACTATCCGTGTCGCCCCGCTGCGCCGCGCCAATCGCGGACAGCAGCCAACGCTCATCAAAGCTGAGCTCATCCGCGGCCGGCTGGTAAAGGCGCAGGCGCGGCATATCCCCCTGCCCCGAAAAGCTGCTGAACAGCGCTTGTGCCAGCGCTTCGGCCTCTCGTCCCGGATCGACCGACAAAGCGGCGCAGGCTTTGAACAGATCGCCACGGGCCCGACACCGATTGCGTGCCGCCGCAACGCGCAAGAATGACAGTGGTGAGCGATCGTTCGTCTCTGCGGAGGGCGCAAAAATGTTGAACTGCGCGTGAGCTTGCATGTGGAATCGCATCCTGAGTGTTATACTCAGGTAATCATAGTTCAAGACAAGGACAAGGTCTCAGAACACCAGCCGCCAGACGTTATTGGTGCCCGCTTCGGCCAAAAGCAGTAATGCGAACGCAATTCGCCACGGCCAAGATTGGACACGCCGCCACAGCACGATGACAAGAACACTACACGCCGCCAACTCCAGCGGCCCGATCCAACCTGCCCCATGCCGGCTGTCCCAATAGCTGAAGGGGCTGTCAAACACCCAATCGCTCAGCGGCCAGAAATGCGGCCGCCCGTCGCCCGCATGAAGCGGCAAATCGAACGCGATATGTAGCAGGGCGGCGCCCGCAAAGGCGATGACAATCGGCCAATGCCGCCATGCGGCCACGGCCAGAAGCAGGCCCCATAGAATCAGCGAATTGTCGATCGCAAAGACGGTCTGCCATGTGTCCGAGAAGTACAATTCGTCGAAAACGACCCTGGGTTCTGTACCCAAGATCAGCAGGTGCCAACCGACCATCACGTACAGCGACAGATCGGGCACCATGGCGCCCACCAAGGCGGCGGTCAGCGTCCAGCGATGCTTGGGTCGGCCAAAGGCCGCAGCACCAAAGATCAGATGGGCAGGTGTGTTCACCCGCAGACGTGCTCAGACAAAAACGAACTCGATGGTGTATGGCTGAGGCCCCGCCCAATCCGTGTGGACATAGACATAAAGCTGGCCGTTGATCGTGTGGAAACGCACGTCCTGGTAGGTGCCTTGCGTGTGGGTCGTGCTCAAGAAAACGTTTCCGTAAAGGATGCGGACGCGGGCCTGCTGACCGGGACGGACGGAAAGATAATAGCATTGCGACTGATAGGGGTTCGCTTGGCCATGCACCGCATGAGCATAAGCGCCGGACGGGAATTGGACGGTCTGGCAGCCATGACCTGTGGCCTGGACAGGTAGCGGGGCAAGAGTGGCTGCGACGGCGGAGAGCGCAAGCGCTCCGGCAGCGAGAACAGATCGAAACATGGGGGCCTCATGGAATGCAGCTTCAGGTTGAATGACGCCACTATACCGCGAATGCCGGAATTCCCTACGTCTGTTTTCAAGGCCGTCGGCCCGCGGCGGGTGTTATTCGACCCACACCGGCTCAGGTTGCACAACGGGCTGACTTGTTTGCGCGCAGAGCCCCCCAAAGCGCGCTTCGGCTTCGGTCACCGACATGACCCAATCCCCGCAAGAAACGCAGATCCGTCGCGACTGGATCGCATCCCACGCTTCCGGGAAGGTTTCGAGCGTGAACCCGGTACTGAAATCCGCTTCATTCTGGACCCTCCGGCGACTATCGGCAATCGCGCTGGCCGGATCCCAGTTGTAGAAACCGCCCGCAGTGCGGGCCTCGACCATCACAAAAACGCCCGGATAGTAGCAACCTGCATCCTCATCGTCGATGAAGGCCTGGCCGTAGAAAACCGTCGTTATTGTCGTGCCGCCGTTCATCTCCCTGGCCACGCCCAGGGGGTAATCCTCCAGACGTCTGGCCCCATAGGTCAGCACAAAACTGTCGGACGGGCCGACGCGCGGAATGCCAGACCCGCCTGCCGCAACAGTCCCATTGCCCGCATTGCCGCCGGCAACCGGCCCGCTCGCACCGGCCTCCGCCGCGGCATCCAACGCCGAGGCCAGCCGCGCCAGCCGCTCGGACGGCAAGCCGTTCCGTTCCGCGAGAGTGTAGTAATAGTCGGCGGGCGCGAAATCGGCGGACACGCCCCCCGCCCCTCGGCGTAGATCAGCGCCAGTTCCCGCGCGGCGGAGGCGTGCCCCTCCATTGCTGCGCTTTCCAGCCAGCTCAGCCCGTCGCCAAGGCTGCGCGTGACCCCATTTTCTCCATAAAACGTATTGAGCCCATGGTTATACATGCCCACCGGATAAAGCATGTTCGCACTGTCGCGGTACAGATCGCCCGCAAACGCGGTATCGCGGTTCATCGACAGGTTCGGGCAGCTGTCAGGATGATCATGCAGCCAGGCCAGATTGTTGATCGCCACCGGCTCCATATTGTCGAGCGCGGCTTCCCGCAATTGCTCCAACGCCTGCCGCTCGCCGTTACAGGCCCGGTCGGTGATGGCGTTGTAGTAATCGCGCTGCTGCTGCCAGGCTGCAGAAAGGCGGTCCGCATTGGCAGGCAAGCATAGGACAAATGAAAGCGGGATGGCCGCAATGAAGGTCGTTTTCAATGTCATGGCAAAATCGTCTAGTTGGTTCCGTAACCAAAATCGTAATCTCGGCCCGACATCCAATTCAAGAAAAAGCCCCGGAAGAACCGGGGCTTTTCTGTTTCCATTATGGAGACGGCTCAGTCGATCTTCGGCAAGAGCGTATCGATGGAGGCCTTCGCGTCGCCGTAGAACATCCGCGTATTCTCTTTGTAGAATAGCGGGTTCTCGATGCCGGAATAACCCGTGCCTTGGCCGCGCTTGGACACGAATACCTGCTTGGCCTTCCAGCATTCCAGAACCGGCATACCGGCGATGGGGCTGTTGGGGTCGTCCTGTGCGGCCGGATTCACGATGTCGTTCGACCCGATGACAATGGCGACGTCCGTATCGGGGAAGTCGTCGTTGATCTCGTCCATCTCCAGCACGATGTCGTAGGGCACCTTGGCCTCGGCCAGCAGCACGTTCATGTGGCCCGGAAGACGGCCCGCAACGGGGTGGATCGCGAACCGCACCTCCTTGCCCGCCGCGCGCAGCTTGCGGGTCAACTCCGCGACGCCCTGCTGTGCCTGTGCCACCGCCATGCCGTAGCCGGGGATGATGACGATGCTGTCGGCCTCGTTCAGCGCCGTGGCCACACCATCGGCGTCGATGGCGACTTGCTCACCTTCAACCGCCATTTGCTCGCCCTGTGCGCCACCGAAGCCGCCGAGGATAACCGAAACGAAGCTACGGTTCATGGCCTTGCACATGATGTAAGACAGGATCGCACCCGAGGAGCCGACAAGCGCACCCACAACGATCAGAAGGTCGTTGCCAAGTGAGAAGCCGATGGCCGCCGCCGCCCACCCCGAATAGGAGTTCAGCATCGAGACGACCACAGGCATGTCCGCCCCGCCGATCCCCATGATCAGGTGATAGCCGATGAACAGCGCCAGAAGTGTCAGCAGCACAAGCGTCCATCCGCCTGACCCGCTGAGGTACATGATCAGCAAGATCACCGACAGACCCGCCGCCGCCGCGTTCAGCATGTGACCACCCGGAAGCTGGATCGCGCCCGTGTCGATCTTGAATGGCAGCATGGAGGACGAGCCGCTGAGCTTGCCATAGGCTACGACCGACCCGGTGAACGTCACCGCGCCAATCCAGATGCCAAGCGCCAGTTCCACGCGCAGGATGCCGATCTCAACGCCCGTTTTCTTGCCGATCAGTTCGCCGAAGTTGGAAAGCTGCCCCAGAAGCGCATAAGCCATATCGCTCAGCGGGCCTTCGGGCTGCGGGAACGGCAGATCGTTGGCGGCAAATTCTGCGGCAACGCGGCCAATCTCGATATGCGCGTTGAAACCTACGAAGACGGCCGCCAGACCAACGAGCGAGTGCATGATCGCCACAAGCTCGGGCATCTGCGTCATCTGCACCTTGGTCGCCAGCTGGTAGCCCACGGCCGCCCCACCCGCGATCAGGACGATCGACATCAGCCACAGGCCCGATCCCGGCCCGATAAGTGTGGCAACAACCGCAATGGCCATGCCCACGATGCCGTACCAGACGGCTCGCTTCGCGCTTTCCTGCCCCGAAAGGCCACCCAGCGAGAGGATGAAAAGAACAGCCGCTACGGCGTAGGCGGCAATTGTAAATCCGAAGTCCATTGTCCCTCTCCCTCGCTTACGATTTCTGGAACATGGCGAGCATGCGCCGTGTCACGAGGAAGCCGCCGAAGATGTTCACGGCGGCCATGAAGATACCAAGCGCGGCCAATATCGTGATGATCACGCTGCTTGAGCCGATCTGCATCAACGCCCCCAGGATGATGATCGACGAGATGGCGTTGGTGACGGCCATCAGCGGCGTATGCAGCGAATGTGCCACGTTCCAGATCACCTGGAAGCCAATGAAGACCGACAGAATGAACACGATGAAGTGCTGCATGAAGCTCGCCGGCGCGATCAGGCCAACACCCAAAAGCAGGGCAGCACCCACACCGATCAGGATCACCTGGTTCTTGGTCTGTGCCTTGAACTCCGCCACTTCCAACGCGCGTTTTTCCTCGGGCGTCAGTTCGGGCGGCGGTGCCGCCTTCGGCTGAGCCGCAATGGCGGCCACCTTGGGTGGCGGCGGCGGGAAAGTGATCTCACTGTCAAAGACCGCAGTGGCGCCGCGGATCACATCGTCTTCCATGTCATGATTGACCGTGCCGTCCTTTTCAGGCGTCAGGTCGGTCATCATGTGGCGGATGTTGGTTGCGTAAAGCGTCGAGCTTTGCGCCGCCATCCGGCTGGGGAAGTCGGTATAGCCGATGATCGTCACGCCATTGTCGCTGACGATCTTCTCATCTTTCACCGTCAATTCGCAGTTGCCGCCGCGCTCAGCGGCCAGGTCCACGACGACGGAGCCGGGCTTCATCATCTCGACCATGTCCTTGGTCCACAGCACCGGCGCATCGCGGCCCGGGATCAGGGCGGTGGTGATGACGATGTCCATGTCCGGCGCGATCTCACGGAACTTCTCAAGCTGCTTGGCCTGGAATTCCGGGCTTTGCGGCGGCGCATAGCCACCCGTCGCCGCGCCATCGGGCAGTTCGTCGTCAGAGAATTCAAGGAAGACGAACTCCGCGCCCATCGATTCAATCTGCTCGGCCACTTCCGGACGCACGTCAAAGGCGTATGTGATCGCACCCAACGACGTAGACGTCCCAATGGCCGCCAAACCGGCTACACCCGCACCGACCACCAGGACCTTCGCAGGCGGCACCTTGCCGGCAGCGGTCACCTGACCAGTAAAGAAGCGACCAAAGTTATTGCCCGCCTCGATCACCGCACGGTAGCCCGCAATGTTGGCCATGGAAGACAGGGCATCCATCTTCTGCGCCCGGCTGATCCGCGGCACCATATCCATCGCGATCACATTTGCGCCCTTGGCGCGCGCGCTTTCCATCAACTTCTCGTTCTGACCGGGGTAGAAGAACGAGATCAACGTCTGCCCCTCGCGCAGGCGTTTCGCTTCAGCCGTGGTGGGTGGGCGCACCTTCGCAACGATATCGGCGGCCTTCCACAACGCGGCGGCGGTCTTCACAACCTCAACGCCGGCATCCTTGTAGGCGGCGTCCGAGAACCCGGCAGCGGAGCCCGCCCCAGTCTCGATCACGCAGTCATATCCCAGTTTCTGAAGCTGCAACGCGGAATCTGGCGTCATCGCCACCCGCGCTTCATCCGCCTCAATCTCCTTCGGAGCCCCTATTTTCACTGGCTTTCCCCCGTCTTTGTGGTGGTCGCTCACCATGCATACCGGCGCCCAATAGCAAGGCGCGCGGCGGTCCACAACGGGCATATACGCACAGATGTTGCGTGTGCAGCTGTATACAATTTCCATTCGTTTCGCTGTTGCCGCTAACAGCCGGGTCGCTAGGCTGCATGGAAATCGGAGGACACATCATGGAACATGCAGGACGTCACGCACTCGTCACCGGCGGCGGTACGGGCATCGGGCTTGGCATTGCCCTGGGTCTGGCCGAGGCCGGGGCCGATGTGACGATCACCGGTCGCAATCTTGAGCGCCTGGAAGATGTCGCATCGCAGCACCCGCGTCTGCACCCGCTCCAGATGAACGTGGACGAGGTCACCAGCGTGCACGATGGCATCGCCGCAGCGGCCCAGGCGCGCGGCCCCATCGCCATCTGCGTCGCCAATGCCGGCATCGCCGAGCCTGCCCGCTTTGTCAAGGAAACGCCCGAACACTGGCGCGCCATCATGGCCACTAACCTGGATGGTGTCTTTCTGACGTTCCAGGCCGCCATGGCCACATTGGGGCGCGAGGATTGGGGCCGCATGATTGCCGTCTCTTCCATCGCCGGGCTGCGCGGCCTCAAGGGCGCCATTGCCTACACCGCCTCCAAGCATGGGGTGATCGGCCTGATCCGGGGCCTGAGCGAGGAATATATGGGCTCAAACATGACCTTCAACGCACTTTGCCCAGGCTATGTCGACACGCCAATCGTGGATCGCAACGCGGCCCAGATTGCCGCGCATCAAGGCATTTCCGAGGAGGAAGCGCGCGGCTATCTCGCCCGTGGCAATCGTCATAAACGACTTCTTGAAACGAAGGAAATCACGGCAACCGCCCTTTGGCTTTGCTCAGATGCTGCGCGCTCTGTGAACGGGCAATCCATCCAGATTGCGGGCGGCCACATGACCTGAACCGGTTTTCCCCTGCTTTTCCGGGGGTTGGCGCGCTCGGTATACAATTGCACCCAATTAACCCGTTATAAACATTAGATTTTCCGGTTTACACCGCCGCTACAGCGCCTATGTGTGCCCTCAACACGCATCTGGCACGAAAGCCCAAAGGCCTATGCCCATCGAAGACCATCCGCTGCGCTACCAGCTTGCCAACGAGCTGCACGCTCGCCCCTTCCCGTCTGTTTCCTGCCCCGGCCAAGCGGTCTATCTGGCGGTCAAGCAGCCCAAAGAGGCGGCCAAACGTGACCGGGCCGTGGACCGCGCGCATCTTCTTGCATTGCTCGACCGCTTCGGCGCGCAGCACCCCAGCCCGGACGCCACGCACTACTTTGCGCAACTGGGCCGCTTTCACCTGAAATGGGAAAGCCACACCGAGTTTGTGACCTACACCGCCTTTCTCGAAAACGGCGCAGACCGCCCATTCGACCCCACCGCGTGGGAAGTGTTTCCCGAAGACTGGCTGGCGGATGCCCCTGGCGCACGCATCACATCGGCCCATATTCGCTACGTCGAAGCGCCGAAGGATGCAGGTGAGATTGCCGAGCAACTCGCCGAATGGTTCGTGCCCGAAAGCCTGACCGCCGCACGGGTGCTTGATGACAGCGCAATCATTGCAGGCGATTTCCGTATCGACAGTGCCGGTCATATGCGTTTTGCCGTCTTCACCAGACCCGATACCGGGAACCGTCGTATTGGACGGATCGTGCAGCGCATTTGTGAGATTGAGACCTACAAGTCGATGTCCATGTTGGGCTTCCCCCGCGCCCACGAGATCTCGCGTCGCATGGGTGAGATCGACGCAAGCCTGTCCACCCTGGTGGGTGATCTGACGGGCGATCTTCGGAAGCCCGATGAAACACTGAATGACCTGCTTCTTGCCGCAGCGGAATTGGAAAAGCTGCAATCCGAGTCCGCCTTCCGCTTTGGGGCGACGGGGGCATATGAGGCGCTGGTCAATCAACGTATCAAAGTCTTGCGCGAAGAACGGTTCGAGGGGCGTCAGACCTTCGGTGAGTTCATGATGCGCCGTTTTGATCCCGCGATGCGAACGGTCAAGTCCACCGAGGCTCGTCTGCAAAGCATGACGGACCGCGCCATTCGGGCCGGTGATCTGCTTAGAACGCGGGTGGATGTGGATCGCTCCGCCCAGAACCAGCAATTGCTGGAATCGATGGATGCACGCTCGGACCTTCAGCTGCGATTGCAAAAGACGGTCGAAGGCCTGTCGATTGTTGCCATCAGCTACTATGCGCTTAACTTGGTGGTCTACCTGATCAAACCCCTGGCCGAGCCTTTGAATGTGTCGGAAACGGCCCTAACGGCGGCCGCTGTCTTGCCAGTGGTTTTCGTCGTCTGGCTCATCGTGCGCTCGATCCGGCGCAGCATCGAGAAATAGTCAGCCGTCGCGCAGCGCGCGACGCAGGATCTTGCCCGTTGCTGTCATCGGCAGGCTTTCGGCACGTACGATCCGGCGTGGCACAACATGTGCCGAAACCTTGTCGCGAACGAGCATTTGCAATGCCTCATCCGACACTTCCGCACCGGCGCGCAGGACGACATGGGCAACCACGATTTCTGTGCGGATCGGATCTGGCGCCCCCACCACCGCCGCAAAACGCACGTCGGGATGTGTGCAAAGGGCTTGCTCAATTTCTACAGGTCCAATGCGGTAGCCGGCAGACGTGATGACATCATCATCGCGCGCGTGGAATACCATCTGCCCGTCGCCGCGCAGCGTCGCCAGATCGCCCGTCCGCAGCCAGCCGTTCACAACTTTCTTCTCCGTCGCCTCCGGCTTTTTCCAATAGCGCAGCATCATCACTGGGTCCGGTGCGCGAACGCAGACCTCGCCGACCTCACCCGCACCTACAGGCAGGTCCTCCGGCCCGAGAACGACCACGTGGTGCCCCGGCACAGGCAGACCCATCGCACCTGGCACGCGTTCCATCACCCCGTCGCACGCCGCGACCACCAGATTGGCTTCGGTCTGGCCATAGAATTCGTTGATCGGGCACATTAACGTGTCGCGTGCCCAATCGCATAGATCTCCTCCCAATGCCTCTCCGCCCGATCCGATAGCCCGCAGGCAACGCCCTCCATCACCCCCACTGTCCCGCAGCAGCCGCAGCGCAGTCGGGGGCAAGAACGCCACAGTGATCGCCTCTTGCCGTATCAATCCGAAGGCCGCCTCTGGATCGAACTTCGCAAACCGATGCGAGACCAAAGGCACACCGTAGTAGAGGCACGGTATGGCCATATCCATGAGGCCGCCGATCCAGGCCCAGTCTGCAGGGGTCCACCCCACATCGTTTCGGGCCGGAAAGCCGCCGTAAGCAAGCTCCAGGCAAGGCAGATGCCCATACAGGAACCGGTGCGCATGAAGCACGCCCTTGGGATCTCCGGTGGTGCCAGACGTGTAGATCATCACCGCCGGGTCTTCGGCGGAGGTCGCCGCGCGCTGGAAGCCCCGGGCAGAACACGCCATAGCGTCGTCCAGACCCATCTCGCCCGCACGCGGCGTTGTCGACACGATCAAAGGCCCATCGACAACAGCACGAACTTTGTCCTCAAACGCGCCATCCACGATCACGGCCGCAGCACCGCTGTCGGCAAGCCGGTAGCGCAGGGCATCCTCCCCAAAAAGCGTGAACAGAGGCAGTGAGATCGCCCCCAACTTCCACACCGCCAGATGCGCCACCAACACGCGCGGGTTCTGCGCCATCGCAATCGCCACGCGATCGCCGCGCCCGACGCCCTGCCCGGCCAACGCCGCCGCCAGGTTGTCTGAGGCCTGCTTCAACTGCCCATAGGTCCAGACCTCATCTGGCGGTCCGACATGGCGCACGGCAACCTGGTCTGGCACGTCGCACGCCCACCGATCACAGCAGATCTCGGCCAAGTTCATCGCTTGGGGAATAACCCACCCGAACGCTGCCCGCATCGCGGGCCAATCGCCCAATTCCGGGATCAGTCGCCTATTCGGCAATAACGGTCACCGTCGGAAGCCCGGTCAGGTCAAGACCCAGCGCCTGAAAGGCCGCCAGCGACAGGCTAGAGCCTGATCCTCGTTCTCCCCCAGACGGTCGCCCGGTCACTTCGACCGTGGTGCCATTAGGCGCCACAACCGTCACCGTCCGCTCCCGATCGAGCAGCGGCGTCTCAATCCACAAACCCGGCACTGTGGCATCGCCAAGGCTTGCCACCGTGAACCCGCGCACCGCGTCCCCGGCTGCCGTATCGCCTTCGGCCACCGCCGCCGCGCGCACGGACGATTCCGCGGGCGCGATGTCTTCGGCAGCAGCCTCGCCCACCACAGCCTCAGTAATCACTTCACCCGTCGCTTCCGGTACTTCAGGTGCGTCCCTCGCAAACGGGCCAGAGCTGGCCGAGCCGCCCTCAAACAAGCCACCCAATCCACCAGCGCAGCCCGCCAAGCCCAGAACAGCCACACCCAGAACCAAACGTTTCATCTCGCACCTCGTCAAAGCCCGTTGGCTTGAATGCTAAGGGCCACCCGCGCCCCCGCAACCGTGACTTGCCCCAGCGCCCGCCCACGCATACCTTCCGCCCATGACCCAGACCGCCCCGCTCATCGACCCCTTCGCCCGCGCGATCACGTATCTGCGCGTTAGCGTCACGGACCGCTGCGATTTCCGCTGCGTCTACTGCATGTCCGAGAACATGCAGTTCCTGCCGAAGAAAGAGCTTCTGACGCTGGAAGAGCTGGATCGTATGTGCTCCACCTTCATCCGTCTGGGCGTGCGCAAATTGCGTATCACGGGCGGCGAGCCTTTGGTCCGCCGCGATATCATGACCTTCTTCGACGGCATGAAACGCCACCTTGACGCAGGCACGCTGGACGAGTTGACCCTCACCACCAACGGCTCCCAACTCGCCCGCTTTGCCGAGCCACTGGCGAAAGCCGGAGTGAAACGCATCAACGTCTCGCTCGACACTCTAGATGAGGCCAAGTTTGCCGAAGTCACCCGTTGGGGACGCCTGAAACAGGTGCTCGAAGGGGTCGATGCCGCCCAGGCTGCAGGCCTGCGCGTCAAGATCAACGCCGTCGCACTCAAGGGCTTCAACGAAGACGAGCTTTTCACCCTGCAAGAGTGGTGTTCCAGCCGCGACATGGACCTGACCTTTATCGAGGTCATGCCGATGGGCGATCTGGGCAACGAAGACCGGCTCGATCAATATTGGTCCCTGAAGGATTTGCGCGCACGGCTGGCCGACCACTACACCTTGACCGATCTGCCCCTACGCACCGGCGGCCCCGCCCGCTACGTGCAGGTCGAAGAAACCGGCCAGACGATCGGCTTCATCACACCGCTCACCCACAATTTCTGTGAGTCGTGCAACCGCGTGCGCCTGTCCTGCACCGGAGAGCTGTACATGTGCCTCGGCCAGGAAGACATGGCAGACCTTCGCGCGCCCTTGCGTGCGTCTGAGGGTGACGCGCTTCTGGAAGAGGCTATTCGCAGGGCGATTAATCTCAAGCCCAAGGGCCACGATTTCGACTATTCCCGGCAGGCTGTAGACGGCCAGATGAGCCGCCACATGAGCCATACGGGCGGCTGATGCCAGAGCTTTGGGTGCGCTTTGACAAGGACGATGCCGAGATCATGGGCGATGCCTATGTCGACCTGATGATGCTGACGGGCCCGAAATTCGACGCCTTGTTTGTCGCCCATGGGCACAAACCGCTGTTTGACCTGATCGGCTATACACCCGAAGAGCATGAGCTTTTGAACGAGGCAATGCCGGTCGATATGCGCCGTTCCTGGACGCCCTCTGACTCGCCCTGGACAAAGGCTGAGACCGGCCTCGCCATGTGTCGCGCACTGCGCAAAGCCATGGTCGATCGACCGGAGGATTTTGACGATTGGCCGAGTATGGTCGACCACGTGATCGAAACGATGGAACCGTTCGAGGCCGTGCTCGCCCGCGCCGCGGAGCGCGGCGCGCGGTTCCAATTCTGCGCCGATTACTGACACGTGGACCTCACCCCTCCGCCCGAAGCGCCCCTAGGTCGGATGCGCGCCTCCCTCTCGCTTTCCTGTGCCGGCGCACTTGCCCTATTTGCCGTTCTACTCGCCCACGAATTCCTGAGCTTCGGCCCCCGTGGTCACGGGCTCATCAACGCCGACCGCTCCACCTGCCCGGACATTGCCTGCCCCACAACCGGCATCCTCGTTGTTGCCCACATCGCCAAGGCCATCGGCGCGGCGTTCCTGTTCGGCATAATCGGTGCGATCTGGACATTCGGCGTGGCGCGTTTCACGATCACTGCGGCAGCTTTCGCTTTGCAATACGTCTGGTCTCTTGTCGGCATGGCCTCGGGCTACCGCATCCATTTCGGCACCACCTGGGCCTGGTGGGAGCCGTTTGCCGAATTGCTTTGGCATCCGGCCACGACCTTGCTGCTACTGGCACTGGGGCTCGCACTCTGCCTCAGCCTGGACCGCTTCCTGAACCGACCCGCGCAATAGGATCCCGACCGCCCACTGACCGGGCGCGTTCAGACATGAAGGCCTTCCAGCGCGCAAAGGGTCCGGCCGATCGGCAGGTTCTAAGATCAACGGTCATGCGCAACCGCGCGCGCGGGTGTTGGGGTGGGTGTGTGGGCAGCGTCCGCGCGCGCCTCCAACACTGAATTCACGGTTAGCGCTTCGTTAACGAAAATGAGTTTCCGATTTTAAGTCAGATACTTAACCCCACTTATCAACCGTGATAAGCTCTCCTCACGCCGCTGGCATCCGCCGCTCCACGATCTCCGCCCACCACGAACAGCCCGCCGGGATCGCCTCGTCGTTGAAGTTGTATTCTGGGTGGTGGACCATCGCCGTGTCGCCGTTACCGACCAAGATATAGGCCCCCGGACGTTCCTCGAGCATGAAGGCGAAATCCTCGCCACCCATGACCAGAGGCGCGTCGATGCACTCACCCGACACTTCGCGTGCAACCTCCGCTGCAAACTCCGTCTGTTCTTCCGAGTTCACCATCACCGGATAGCCGCGCACATAGTCAACCTCGGCCCGTCCGCCGAATGTCGCGGCAATCCCTTCGCAGATCTCCGGCACCCGCTTGTTGGCGAGGTCTCGGTTTTCCGGCGACATCGTGCGCACCGTGCCCTTCATGGTGACAGTTTCCGGGATCACGTTGAACGCCTTCGATTCTGTCTCGAACGAGGTCACCGACACCACAATCTGGCTCACCGGGTCCGCATTGCGCGCCGCAATGGTTTGCAACGCGGTCACCGCATGGGCCGCCATCACAGTTGTATCAATCGTCTCCTGCGGCTTGGCGGCGTGACCGCCCAACCCCTTGAACCGCACCTCAAACGTATCCGTCGCCGCGAAAGAACGCGCCCGAACGGATCGCGAAGGACCCTACGGGCCGCCCCGGCCAGTTGTGCATCCCGTAGACCTCGTCGATGCCGAACCGGTCCATCATCCCGTCGTCGCACATCTCCTTGCCGCCGCCGCCGCCTTCTTCGGCGGGCTGGAAGATCACTGCGACCGTGCCGTCGAAATTGCGCGTCTCGGCCAGGTATTTCGCCGCGCCCAACAGCATCGCGGTGTGCCCATCATGCCCACAGGCATGCATAGCGCCTTCGGTCTTCGACGCATAGTCGAGCCCAGTCGCCTCAAAAATCGGCAACGCATCCATATCCGCGCGCAGTCCAATAACGCGGCCTTTCGTGTCGGATTTGCCCTTGATGATGCCCACAACACCGGTTCGCCCGATGCCACCCACAACCTCGTCACAGCCGAACGCCTTCAGCTTTTCCTCAACGAGAGCCGAAGTCCGGTGCGTCTCGAACAAGATCTCGGGATGCATGTGAATATCCCGGCGCCATTCAGTGATCTCAGGCAGAAGTTCCGCAAAACGGTTCTTGACGGGCATGGACGATCCTCCGGTGTTGCGTGATCGGTGGAAGGTGCCACCGCGCACGACAGGCTGCAAATCAAATATTCGGCCCCGGCACCAGACGCGCGCCAGTGCTGAAGCGCGACATCGAGAACCGCGACAAGTCGTGCCCCGGCTCCTCTCCGCGCGCCATATCGGCCAGAATACGTCCAAAGGCGGGGCCAATGCCGAACCCATGGCCACACATGCCGGTCGCGACGATGAGACCCGGGATTTTGGCGACGCTATCAACCACCGGGACAACATCGGGCAGGACATCGATCATCCCGGCCCAAGCCTCCATATGCGCAACATGGCCCATCTCGGGATAGGCCTGTGCGAAGCGGCGTTTGATCTCGCTGATCTTCTCGCGGTTCGGTTCGGGGTTCAGGACGCGCATCCGCTCAAATGGGCTGACTTCATCATGACGCCAGAACCGGGGCGTTCCGGGTGCATCGGGGAACCCTTTCGGTTGCGGCCCCCGCAGATGGACGTCGAAGTCCCCGGTGAGGGCCAACGGCAGATAATGCTTCATGTGGCGCAGTGCGTCCTTGCCCAGGAACAGCTCTGAAAATCCGGACGGCGCGAGGGTGTAGCCGCCATCCTCCCTCGGTCGCATGGCCATGCGATTGTCGGCCGCAGCAGAGGGCATGATCTGGGGCAGAGGACTGGTCGCCAACGCAGTCGAGCGCACCGAAAGCTGCGGAATATCTACGCCGTGCCGGTTGAGGAACAACGACGACCACGCCCCTCCCGCCAAGACAACCTGTTCGCACGCAATAGTCCCGGCCTCGGTGATCACGCCCGTCACAGCACCATTTGCACGCTCCAAGGCGCGCACGGCACAGCCCTCAACCACCACTGCGCCGCTTTCAATCGCCATATTTGCCAATTCCGGCACGGCGACCCAGGGTTCGGCTTTCATATCCGTGGGCGTGTGCAATCCGCCGATCCACGGACCGGTGGGGTTGCCCAAAACCTCACGCATCTTTGCGCGGGTCATCAGGTGGCTCGTCACGCCAAGCGGGCGCGCCTGATCCAGCCAGGCGGCGTACCCCGCCATGTCCGCATCGGTGCGGGCCAGATAGCTGACGCCCACCTGCCGCACGCCCATCCGGCCTTTTGCCTCCGCATCAAGAGCCTTCCAAAGCTCTTGCGCCACCAAAGCAATTGGGATCTCGGCCATGTCCCGGCCCTGAACGCGGATCCACCCCCAATTGCGGCTGGATTGTTCGGCAGCGACGTACCCCTTCTCCAACACGGCGACGCGCAGGCCCGCGCGCGCCGCAAAAAGTGCCGTCGAGATCCCGATCACGCCACCGCCAATGACCGCAAGGTCCACGGCCTCTGGCAGCACACCCCGAAAGGGCACCGGTGGCGGGCGCCGGAAAGGGGCCGTCATGCCAGCTCGGTCAGAAGGTTTTCCATGAACGCTTCACCCTGCCGGAACTGGTCGAGCGTGATGAATTCATTCGGTTGGTGTGCCTGGTCGATATTGCCGGGGCCGCACACGACCGCCGAATAGCCGCCGGCCTGAAACTGCCCGGCCTCGGTGCCAAAACTGACCACGCCGGTGGCGTTGCGCCCGGTCAGGCGGCGGACCATGGCCTCGGCCTCGCCTTCGTCTTCAGCACGCAGGCCCGGCACGTCCCATCGTGGCGTGACCGTGATGCCAGTCTCAGGCCGTACCGCTTTCATTCCCTTCTCGATCTCGGCGATCTTGTCCAAGATACGGGCCTTCCATTCGGCAACATCATCGGTCGGCAAAGCGCGCAGGCCGAACATGAACTTGCAATCCTTGGCCGTGATGTTGTGGGCCGTGCCACCCTCGATCATGCCAACATGAAGTGTGGAGAAGTTCGGGTAATAGGGGCTGTTCGGATCAGCCGCGGCTGCGCTCGCTTCGTTCTGTTCGTTGGCCCATTGGATCAGGCGCGCAGCCTCCATGATCGCGGAGACGCCATCGGGTTGAAGCGAGGAGTGAATCTCGAACCCGTGAAAGTGCAGATCGAACCCTGTCCCACCTTTATGGCCGTTGATGATACCCATCTCCGTCGGCTCACCAATGATTGCCATCGACGCCTTCGGCACCACGCCTTGCATCGCTTCGATCATCGGGGGCGCCGGCGCAGCCGATTTCTTCGTCGCGGGACAGCGCAAGTTGCACGGGCCGCGACACGCCGCGCCGCTTGGCTTCAACAACAGCCCAAATCGCCAGCGCGTCAAAGCCCTTCATATCGCAGGTGCCGCGCCCGAAGAGCTTGCCGTCCTTCTCGGTCACGGTGAACGGGTCGGTGTCCCATGCCTGCCCATCGACTGGCACCACATCCGTATGGCCCGATAGGATCACACCGCCGTCTTCCTCAGGCCCGATATGCGCAAAGAGGGAGGCCTTTTGCCCCGTCTCGTCATAGTCGCGGGCGGCAGAAATCCCGTGATCGCCCAAATAGCCTTCGACCCAATCCACGAGCGGGAGATTGCTGTCGCGGCTCACGGTCGGAAAACTGACGAGCTTTTCCATCAGCGCGCGCGGCGAGAGTGCTTCAACCATGGGATCAGTACCCGCTATCGGTGGTCAAAATCTTATGGCCCGGCCCAACCTCACGATATTCGGAAGGGGCTGGCACGTAGTCGAGAGGATGCACTGGCGACGGGATCGGCTTGAAATTCAAATCCTTGTCCGTTTTGCGCTGAGCCGGGTCCGCAACAGGCACAGCGCTCAGCAGCGCCTGTGTGTAGGGGTGCTGCGGGTTCTCGAAAATCGCTTGCCGGGGTCCGAGCTCCACGATGCGGCCCAGATACATGACACCGACATCATGGCTGACCCGTTCCACCACGGCCATATCGTGGGAGATGAACAGGTAGCTCAGACCCATTTCCTGCTGCAGCTCCATCATCAGGTTAAGGACTTCGGCCTGTACCGAGACATCCAGGGCCGAGACGGCCTCATCTGCGATGATCAGCTTTGGCTGCAACGCGAGCGCGCGCGCGATGGCGACGCGCTGGCGCTGACCACCCGACAACTCGTGTGGGTACCGTTGCATGTAGTCGCGCGGCAGTTGGACCCGGTCGAAAAGCGCAGCCACTTTGTCTGTGCGCTCCTGCGCGCTGAACTGGCCGTAGTTGACCAGTGGCTCGGCCACCTGAATACCCAGACGCATTTGCGGGTTCAGGGACGCAAACGGATCCTGAAAGATCATCTGCATGTCCTGCCGCGCGCGGCGCAATTGGCTTGGTGTCATCGCGCGCACGTCGGCGCCGTCCAACTCAATTGTGCCGGACTCTGGCTCGACCAACCGCAGGATGGACCGCCCGCAGGTGGATTTCCCGCAACCAGACTCACCCACAAGCGACAGCGTTCGTCCCGCATTCAGGCGCAGCGACACGTCTTCAACCGCGTGGACCTGCGCCACGGTCCGCCGCAGCAATCCACCGCGCACGGGAAAGCGGGTCACGAGATTGTCGACCTTGAGAAGCAGCTTTTCGGTGCCCTCGATGGGCTGCGTGGCCTTCCCCTCGCGCCCCAACAGCTTCATCGGTTCGGGCAAGGCCCTGCCGCGCATTTCACCCAGTTTCGGGACCGCCGCCAGAAGCGCTTTGGTATATTCGTGTTGAGGATCGTTGAAGATCTTCTCCACCGGCCCCTCTTCGACCTTGCGCCCGCGATACATGACGATCACGCGATCAGCCATTTGCGCGACCACCGCCATATCGTGGGTGATGAACAGAACGCTTGTGCCCGTCTCATTCTTCAGTCGGTTGATCAAGGCCAGGATCTCGGCCTGGATCGTCACATCCAGCGCCGTTGTCGGCTCATCCGCGATCAGGATGCGCGGCTCGCAAGCCAAGGCCATGGCAATCACGATACGCTGGCGCATTCCGCCGGACAGCTCATGGGGATATTGCTGCAATCGGCGCTCAGGCTCGGGAATGCGCACAAGGTTCATAAGCTCCAAGGCACGGGCGCGCGCCTTTTCACCGTTCATCCCCAGATGTTTGCGCAAGCCTTCCGTCAACTGCCGCTCAATCGTGAAGACCGGGTTCAGCGCCGTCATGGGCTCCTGAAAGATCATTCCAATGTCATTGCCCCGGATCGCACGCATCGCATTGGTGCCTTGCTTGGCGAGGTCCACGGGATCTTTGCCGCCCCGGTCGAACAGCAACTCTCCGCTCGCAATCTCACCGCCACCAAATTCGACAAGTCGCATCAGCGACAGCGACGAGACGGATTTACCGGACCCAGATCTGCCAACAATGCAGACCGTTTCGCCGGGCTGGACGTCGAACGAGACATCCTCAACCCCAACCACTGTTCCGTTCTTGGTTTCGAACTCCACCCGCAGGTTGCGCACTTGGGCAATGGGCTGATCCAGCATGGGGTGGCTTTCTCCTGAAGGGATGGTGTGATGACGGTAGGACCGCACCGGAATGCTGTCAAATTCTACGATTGCCCATTGATTGAGCATGACGCCACGGCAGAAGGCTTGCTTTTTCGCGGCGTTAGGCGAACGATGCAGGAATTGGCAGCCCGTGCCGCGTGTCCCTTGCGGCACGTCGCATCAGCCACCAACAAAGACGAGTATGCGCCGGTAAGGCGATATGCCCATTAGAGGCAAGAGCGTCCAACAAGGAGAGAATGACACCAATGACACGCAAAATTCTTATGATCGGAGCGGCCGCACTGGCCATGGCTCCGATGGCCGCCTGGGCCGATGGGCACCTCGCCCGCGGCGGGTCGGGCCACCTCAACATCATCTATTGGCAGGCGCCTTCGACGCTAAACCCGTATCTGTCGGGCGGCACGAAAGAGGTCGAGTCGGCCTCGCTGGTGCTGGAATCGCTCGCACGCTTCGATGACACCGGCACCATGGTACCATGGCTCGCCGCGGATATTCCGACGGTCGAGAACGGTGGCGTCAGCGAAGACCTGACCCAGATCACCTGGACGCTCCAGGAAGGCATTCTGTGGTCCGACGGCACGCCCATGACCGCGGCAGATGCTGTGTTCACCTGGGAATATTGCACCCACCCAGAAGGCGGTTGTGCGCAGGCCAGCTACTTCGACGGTGTGGAAAGCATTGTCGCGGTGGATGATCTGACGATCGAGATCAACTTCGCCAACCCGACGCCGTTCCCCTACACCGCGCTTGTCGGCTCCGAGAGCCCGATCATTCAGGCCGCTCAGTTCGCTGATTGCCTTGGCGCACGCGCACCGGAATGCACCGAGGCCAACTTTGGCCCGATTGGTACCGGCCCGTTCGTGGTGACGGATTTCCGCCCCAACGACGTGATCGAGTTCGCAGCGAACGATAACTACCGTGTGCCGGATCAGCCGCACTTCGCGACCGTGACCTTCAAAGGCGGCGGCGATGCAACGGCAGCCGCACGTTCGGTTCTGGAAACGGGCGAGTTCGACTATGCCTGGAACCTGCAGATCGACCCAACGATCCTGGCGCAGATGGAAGCGCAAGGGAACGGCACGGTTGTGACCGCGTTCGGCACCTCGGTCGAGCGTCTGCACATGAACCAGCTCAACCCTGATCCGGCGTTGGGCGATATCCGCTCCACCGCTGAAGCAGGGCCGCACCCGTTCCTGACCAACCCGGTCATCACGCAGGCGATGTCGATGGCTATCGACCGTGCCTTGCTGGTGGAAGTCGGCTACGGCGCAGGCGGTCAGCCCACCTGTAACGTCCTTCCGGCGCCCGAGCTTTATGCCTCGACCGCCAATGATGGCTGCCTTGTGCAGGACATTGCAGGCGCAATTGCGCTGCTCGACGAAGCGGGCATCGTGGACAGCGACGGCGACGGCATTCGTGAATACGAAGGCACGCCGCTGCGCGTTCTCTACCAGACCTCGACCAACGCCGTCCGTCAGGACACGCAGGCGCTGGTTAAGCAGTGGTGGGCCGAGATCGGCATCGACGCCGAGCTTCGCAACATCGACGCATCGGTCTTCTTCGGTGGCGATCCGGCATCCCCGGATACCTTCCAGAAGTTCTATGCAGACGTTGAGATGTACACCAACAACTTCGCTGGTGTGGACCCGCAGGCCTATATGGCCAACTGGGCCTGCGACGAGATCCCGTCGCCTGCAACCCAGTGGCAGGGCTCCAACATCCAGCGCTTCTGCGATCCGGCCTACGATGCCCTGATCGACGAGATGGCGGGCACCGCTGACCTCGCGACGCGCGGTGAACTGGCCATGGCCATGAACGACATGCTCGTTCAGTCCGGCTCGATCATTCCGCTGATCCACCGTGGCGGCGTGTCCGCACACGCCAACTCCCTCGGCGGCATTCGCATGTCCGACTGGGATCTCGGAGCTGTGGAACATCGCCGAATGGCACCGCATCCCCGAGTGATGTGATCAAGGCCCGCGCGGGGTTCCTCGCGCGGGCCACACAATGCACCAGACCCCATGACCTCACGCATCCTTCCCATGGCCCTCGGGCTGACAGCCCTCGCACAATCGGCGAGCGCATTTGGCGCGATGGATTGTGTGGGCTCTGACTACTGCACCGCTGATGGCTGCACCCAGTCCTTCATGGTTTTCGCCATCACGTTCGACTGGACCGCGCAATCAGCGACCGTCGCAACGGCAGGAGAGACCACCCGCCTTGACCTCGCAGCGAACGATCTGAGCGATGATCTCGCCTCGGGCGCGCTCACCTACATCAACACGGACAACGCTGGCATGATCCTAGAATTCGACGCGCAAGGTGTTGAAATGACGCTTTATTCGGGCAATGGCGCAAGTCACATTGCTGCCTGTTCCGCACGAGAGGCCGCCTGAGATGCTGACCTACACCATCCGCCGCCTGATCCTCGCGGTTCCGACACTGCTGTTCATCAGCTTCATCATCTTCATCATCGTGAAGCTGAGCCCGTCGGACCCCACCGCGGGCCTGCCCCTGACCATTCCGCCAGAGGTGCGAGAGCAGATTCGTGAGAGTTTGGGAGTGAACGATCCGCTTCTGATCCAGTATCTGAAATGGCTGAAACTGATGGTCTGGGACGAGCCATTGCACGCCATAGACGGCTGGTTCGGCACTACTTGGGCGCCCGATGGGCCGCGCATCATATCCTACCAGACCCGCGCGCCTGTGTTTGAGTGGGTGGGAGAGCGGATGCCACAGACCCTTTGGGTTGTCGGCACGTCTTACATCGTGGGCGTTGTCATCGCCCTGCCCCTCGGGATCATCTCAGCCTACAAGCAATATTCGATCTTCGATCAACTTGGCACGTTCATCTCGATGCTCGGCTTCTCGGTACCGACTTTTTTCACGGGCGTTCTGTTCATCGTGATCTTCTCGGTCTGGATCGATCAGGACAGCGTGTTCTGGCTGCCTTCGGTCTACGACACCACGCTTGAGGTCGTGGATTGGGAAACGTTCAAGATCCAGTTCCGGCAGATGATCATGCCGGTGATGGTGCTTGGCCTGTTCAACGCGGCCCAGATCAGCCGCTATATGCGCGCCTCGATGCTCGACAATCTCAACCAGGATTACGTGCGCACCGCGCGCGCCAAGGGGTTGGGCGAGCGGACGGTTGTTCTGGTCCACGTCCTGCGCAACTCGATGATCCCGGTCGTGACCGTCATCGCGCTCAACGTACCGGCGGTATTCGGCGGCGCGATCATCACCGAGCAGGTCTTCAAGGTAAACGGGATTGGCCAGCTTCTGATCGTCGCCATCCAAGCAGGCGACGTGCCCGTCGTTCAAACCGTCAGCTTCATTTTCGCCGTGCTGATCGTTCTGTTCAATTTGATCGCCGACATACTCTACGGCGTGCTGGACCCGAGGATTCGCTATGACTGAAGCTGTCCCCCCCAAGCAGATGCCGGTGTCAGCCGCACCATTCAGGAGCGTCCCCCGCGCAACCAGTGGTTTGATGTCTGGGATCAGTTCAAGACCCACAAAGGCGCGCTGTTCGGCCTTGGCTTCTTCATCTTTGCCCTGGCCTTCATCCTGATTGGCCCGCTGATCTGGACGGTTGACCCACAATTCGCAGATATCCGCGCACGCAACTCCAACCACATCCTCGCGTGTTTCCGTGCGGGCGGCGCCGAAGGGGCCTGGTTTGCCAATGTCAGCGCCTGCTTTACGGACCCACAAGGGTTCAGCCGTGCCAATCCGGGCCTGTTTCTGAAAGTCTCCTGGGCGCATCCGCTTGGCACTGACCAGTTGGGCCGCGACATGCTTGCGCGCCTGATGACCGGGGGCCAGACCTCCATTGCCGTGGGGCTGACGGCCATGTTGCTGGCGCTGTTCTTCGGCACGATGATCGGCGTGCTGGCAGGGTATTTCCGGTCCCTCGACGGGATCCTGATGCGGCTGACCGACCTGTTCCTAGCCATACCCCTCCTGCCCCTGTTGCTGGTCATCATCATGCTGTTTCGCGATCAGCTGCGAAACGCCTTCGGCCCGGAAGGCGGGATATTTGTCCTGATCGTTGTGGTGATTGGCCTGACGTCCTGGATGCAGACGGCCCGCGTGGTGCGCGGCGATGTGCTCGCCTTGAAAGAGCGCGAATTCGTTCTCGCCGCACGATCCATCGGGACCAATTCATCGAACATGATTGGTCGGCACATCCTACCCAACGTGATGTCGGCCATCATGGTCTCGGCCACGCTTGGCATTGCCAACGCCATCATCACCGAATCCGCGCTATCTTTCCTTGGCCTCGGCTTCCCGTCCGACTTCCCGACCTGGGGCCGGATCCTGTTTGACGGCACCGATTGGCTCAGCTCCTATCCGGAAAGGGTGATCTGGCCCGGCGTCTTCATCTCGCTGACCGTGCTGTCGGTGAATTATATCGGGGACGGCCTGCGTGACGCCCTGGACCCACGGATCAGGGGCCGCTGAACGCGCGCCAACGGGCAGCCTAGAACAGGCTGCCCTGCCCGCCTCCGGGCTCTGTCTTCTTGGTCGGGCGCTTCGAAGCGGCCTTGGGGGCCGCGCCAGTCGGCGTGACGCCCATGCGACCATCCGAGAACTCGATTTCCAGTGCCGGGTGCGCCTCAGCCTCCGCCTTCTGGGTTAACACCGCCTCGCCCGAGCGGATCACGGCGTATCCTCGCGCAAGGGTCTGGGTGTAGCCAAGCGTCTGGCGCAAGCGATCGAGCCCGGCCAGCTGATCCCGGCGCCGTGCAACCGACGTCTCCGCCACTTGCGCAAACCGGGCTGCGGTCGTGCGCAGCCCCTCCTCCATCTGCGATGTCCTCGCCGCCAGTCTTTGCGGGTCAAGCTGCCAGCGGACCAGCGTGCGGCGCCCTTCGCGCACCAGCGCGCCAAGCCGTGCGGGGCTCAGACGCCCGGCACTTCGCCCCAAATCCAGCCGTTTGGACGCCACCGCACGCTCCAGCGCGGGGTCAAGGCGGGCGGCCAATCGGTCAAGCCGCGCGCGCGCCTCCTGCGTGCGCCCCTTGAGCGCGGGGGCCAGGCGGAGCGCGGCCAGGTCAAGCCGCTGCCTTGGCGCTTCCAGCAACGCTTCCGGGCGTGGCAGGGCGCGTCCAACATCCCGCACCCTCTGTGTTCGGGCCGCAAGCCCGCTGGTGATCGCGCGAGTCAGAATGCCGTCCTGCTGGCGTAGCCAGTTCAGCATATCAAGTCGCACGGGAACCGCCTTTTCAGCCGCACCCGTGGGGGTCGGCGCGCGGTAGTCCGAGGCATAGTCGATCAGTGTCGTGTCGGTTTCGTGCCCGACTGCCGAGATCAGCGGTATCCCCGAGGCTGCCGCGGCGCGCACCACCGCCTCTTCGTTGAAGCCCCACAAATCCTCGAGCGAGCCACCGCCGCGTGCCACGATCAGAAGGTCCGGCCGGGGCAATGGGCCGCCCGGTGTCATTGCGTTGAAGCCTCGGATGGCGTTGGCGACCTCAGGCGCGCAACGCTCGCCCTGCACAGCCACGGGCCAGATCAGCACCTTGCGCGGAAACCTGTCCCGCAACCGGTGCAGGATATCGCGGATCACAGCCCCCGACGGTGAGGTCACGACGCCGATCACTTCGGGAAGAAATGGCAACGGTTTCTTTCGCGCCTCATCAAACAGACCCTCTGCAGCCAGCGCCTTCTTGCGCTTCTCCAGCATGGCCATCAACGCGCCAGCACCAGCCGGGCGGATATCGTCGATCACCAGCTGGTATTTCGATTGGCCGGGGAACGTTGTTAACCGGCCCGAGGCGATAACCTCCATCCCCTCTTCCGGCTGATGGGCCAGCCGCGCCGAGACGCCCTTCCAGACGACACTCGCCAGGACAGAGCGGTCATCTTTCAAATCCAGATAGATGTGACCTGACCGGGGCCGCGACAAACGCCCGACCTCACCGCGCACACGCACATGGGCAAACGCTCCCTCCACCGTGCGTTTCACTGCGCCCGAAATCTCGCTGACGGTGAATTCCGGGGCATTGCCGCCCGGCCCGGCCCCCTCATCGTCGATCAAATCATCCATTCAGTCGCCCCCGCACCCACCACAGCCGCCGCCACCATCACTTCCGCCACCGCCATCATTATCGCCGCTGAACATGGCCCAAAACCCTGTATTGCTGGACTTGCTGTCATCGTCACGGCTTTGTTTGCTACCGGTGCCCCGGCTGCCTCCGCCGCTTGCGCCATCGTTGCTACGGCCGCGTCCCGAGCTGGTGTCGCCGTCCCCTTCGCCGATCCAGAATTCATCATCCGCCTCGCCGCGCCGTTTCCGTTTGCGCCGACGCCCAGGGTTGAGCAGTACCATGAAGAAGATGACGCCCGAGACAAGTGCGATCAACGCAATCATATGACTGTAGTCCACGATCGTGATCACCAACGAAATCGCGAACGGCCAGAAAGCGATGAACACAGGTGAATTTGTGATGGATCCGGCCTCTTCAATCGCAAAACCGCGTGCCGTACGCACATGGTTGCGGCCCCAGATATCTCTCGGTGGCTCAGCGCCGAACTCCGCCTCGTAAAGCGCTTTTGTTGCGGCGAATTGATCGCGGTATCGCGGCATCTCTTCTTCACCCGCGCAGGGCTGGTGATGGACTGAGCGGCCTATGACGTTCGGGCACAAATCCTCCCAATAATCGCGCGTAAACGTCAGGTGAATGTGCCAGGCCGCGTCGACAATCTGGCTCGGCGTCACCTGTCGATCGCTGACCTGGGTTAGATACAAAAATCGCCGGTATTCCTCGATCACGCGGGCCGCAAATGCGGCACTCCACCCTTCGGCGCGCGCCAGCTTTACCGAATAGGGTGCACTTCCCTGCCCTTTGTCGAATTCAAAGGCGCTTAGCCGTGCCCAAAGCTGCGGGTTTCGCATGTCCTGCGCCCCTTTTCTGCTCGTTATTCTTCTAGGGATGATAGCGAGATGCCAACGCCTGCGTCCATCACGAATGATGCCACGTTAGTCGCCACATCCTCCGCCGTCGCCAGACCCGCAATCGCCCGCATCGTTGTCTGCGAACGGATCGCTGATTTCGAAGGTCAGCGTGTATTCCCCGCCAGGGGTCATTCCGTAGAGAAGATGACCAATGGCCAGAAGAGGGATCGCTGTGAAGGCCAGTGCGAAAAGCTGTGGCACCTCACCGCCCGCAAGCATGCTCAATCCAACTACGACGAACAAACTGGTGAAAATCAGCGCACCAATGCTGCCCGCGCGTGTCTGGTGTCGCCAGATGCCGCGCGGTGGGGTGCCGAACTTCTGGCGATAGGCCGCGACGGTTGCTTTGTAGTCCTCAAGATGCGCCGCGCCCTCCCCGCCGGGGGAATGGTGCAGCGGCCTTCTGATCTTGGCACACAGTCCGTCCCAGTAGTCGCGGCTGTGCTGCATGTGTTGGTGCCAGACCAGATCAACGGCCTTTGACGGCACGTTGCGCGCATCACGCGTCGCACAAAGGTAAAGGAATTTTCGGTATTCTTCGATCGCGGTCAGCGCCGTCTCGCGCTTGATCCGGTGCTCGCTCATCAATTGCTCGGCGAAGGATCGCCCCGTCGCATCCACGGGCATGGGGTGGTTGGAAATCAGCTCCCATAGCTGATCGTTACGAGAGGTCATCGGAGCCTCCTATGTTTTCGTTTTTCATGCCCTCCAAATAAAAGGGCTTTATGACGGATTTATGACACCCAAACCAACGGGTTGCGTGGCCTGATTTTGCACGCTTCCTTGCGCGTCCGGCCCCGCCCGCCTAAACCCACGCCACACGGAAGATACACTCCCAATCCCGAGCCAAAAGAGGCTATGACCCAATGAATATCCTGATCCTCGGCTCCGGCGGCCGCGAACATGCCTTGGCCTGGGCAGTGCTGCAAAATCCCAAATGCGATCGTCTGATCGTAGCGCCAGGGAATGCGGGAATTGCACGTATTGCCGATTGTGCAAGCATTGATGTGAACAACCCAGCCGCCGTCTGCGAATTCTGTGCCGAGGAATCCATCGATTTCATCATTGTCGGCCCCGAAGCGCCCTTGGCGGCGGGTGTTGTGGATATGTTGACAGATGCCGGTTTCCTGACATTCGGACCTAGCAAAGCGGCGGCGGAACTTGAGGCGTCAAAGACCTTCACCAAGCAGATTTGCGATGCGTCCGGCGCCCCAACCGCCGCCTGGGCCCGCTTCACCGATGCAGGGCCTGCCAAGGACTATGTCCGCCAGCAAGGCGCGCCGATTGTCGTGAAGGCCGACGGACTTGCTGCTGGCAAAGGCGTTGTTGTCGCCATGGACGAGGCATCGGCGCTTGCTGCAATCGACGACATGTTCGGCGGCAGTTTCGGCGCAGCAGGCGCTGAGGTCGTGATTGAGGAATTCATGGAAGGCGAAGAAGCCTCGTTCTTTGTCCTGTCCGACGGCGAAAACGTCCTGCCCATTGGCACCGCACAGGATCACAAACGCGCCTTTGACGGCGACGAAGGCCCCAATACCGGCGGTATGGGTGCGTACTCGCCCGCGCCGGTTCTGACAGACACGCTGCAGGAAAAGGCATTGTCCGAGATCATCCGCCCAACCGTGGCCGAGATGGCCAAGCGCGGCACCCCCTATGCAGGGGTCCTTTATGCAGGGTTGATGATCAAGGATGGCCAGCCACGCCTGGTGGAATACAATGTCCGCTTCGGCGACCCGGAATGCCAGGTTTTGATGATGCGCCTTGGTGGCCAGGCTCTGGATCTGATGCTTGCCTGTGCCGAAGGTCGTCTTGCACAAGCTCAGGTCAATTGGGCGGATGACCACGCGATGACTGTGGTCATGGCCGCCGATGGATATCCCGGAGATTACGAAACAGGCAGCGTGATCCGCGGGTTGGAGGCTTTGCCCGAGACATCATCGCAGATGGTCTTTCATGCCGGGACCAAGGCCGTACATGGCGAGATCACCGCAAATGGAGGGCGCGTTCTGAACGTCACTGCGCGCGGCGCGACCCTCCTGGAAGCCCGCGACCAAGCCTATGCCATGGCCACGCAAATCGACTGGCCTGAGGGGTTCTACCGCAAAGACATCGGCTGGCGCGCGCTCTAGCTGAGCCACTTGCCGTAATCCGACACCAGCAGATGGGTCGGATCAACATCTTCTTCAATCTCCGCAAAGCGCCCCAGCGGTTCCCGGAACCAGTTGTCGGTCTCATCGTCATTGACGGTCGAAACCTCACCGATCAGCACGTCACCACCTTCGCCCCAAAAGGCATGCCAATCGCCCGGCATCAAAGTGACGCTCTCGCCCGGCGCAAAGCGCAAGACCTCGCCCGGCGCAAAATCCCGCACGATCCCGTCGCACATCACCGTGCCGCAAGCATTCGGATCGCATGATCCATCCTCGGCTGAGCCAAACAGCTCAATTGCAAGGGTCGCCCCGCCTCGATTGATGATGTCTTCGGCCTTCAGGTAGTGGCGGTGCATCGGGCTGACCTGATCGGTTTTGGAGATCAAAAGCTTCTCGGCATAACACATGCCGCCGCCTTTTTGCAGATCGCTCAAGCGCCCGTTCCGCAGGGTGAACAGAAACAGCCCCAATTCATCGAACTTGCCTTGCCCGTAATCCGTGATGTCCCAGCCCATGCGCCCATCAATAACGGCGCGCGCTGTGTCCTTCCGGTCCACAAATTCGCCGGGGCTCCAATACGCAAATGGCGGCATGACAAATCCAAAGGACCGCATGAAGTCATCGGCCTTGGCCATGATGTCGTTGATCTCGGACCGTTTCATCGCTTCCCCCATCGTCGCGCGCCCTCTTTTCCCCCAATCCTCATCCGCATTCAAGGGATTAAAGCCGAAACTTGCCGAAACCCTGAGCCGCTTTCGTTGTTCGCCCATGTGCAGCGGTACAATCGCTTCTCGCCGCTGGCCGTTTGACCCGCTAGACTCCTGCGCAACGGTTTCAAACGGGCGGCACAATGGAAGAAACCCTCCTTCAAGCGACAATCTACCTCGGAGCCATGTTGGTCGCTGTGCCGATTTCCGTGCGATTTGGGCTCGGCTCCGTCCTGGGATACCTACTGGCCGGAATCGCAATCGGCCCTGTGCTCGGGTTGGTGGGCGGGCACGAGACCGAGCATCTGCAGCACTATGCGGAATTCGGCGTTGTCCTGATGCTGTTCCTGATCGGGCTGGAGCTTGACCCACGCGCCTTGTGGGAGATGCGAAAGCGGCTTCTTGGCCTGGGCGGCAGCCAGATTGCCCTGTCCATCCTCGTCCTTGCCGGTGGTGCGGCGTTGCTGAACCTTGCCACCCCGCTCGCCTTTGCGATCGGGATAACCCTCGCGCTCAGCTCAACGGCCATCGTGCTGACCACGCTGACGGAAAAGGACCTCATGCGCACGCCAGGGGGCGCGGCGCCTTCTCGGTCTTGCTGACCCAGGACATCGCTGTGATCCCGGCCCTGGCATTCCTGCCGCTCCTCGCCACCGCGTCCGCCGTCCGCTTCAATGAAGATGGCTCAATCGCACGCCTGTCGGAGGCGGATCAACACTCCATGTCGCTGGTCGAGGGGCTGCCTGCCTGGGGCGTGACCTTGGTGACGCTCGGGGCCGTTGTGGGCGTGATCCTCGCGGGGCGTTATCTGTCCCCGGTCATCTTCCGGATCATCCATGCCACCCGCCTGCGGGAGCTTTTCACGGTTGCCGCTTTGGTCATCGTTGTGGGCATTGCCGTTCTCATGCTGCTGGTCGGCCTGTCCCCGGCGCTCGGCGCGTTCCTTGCTGGTGTCGTCCTCGCGAACTCTGAATTCAAGCACGAGCTTGAGGCCGACATTGAGCCCTTCAAGGGCCTCCTGCTTGGCCTTTTCTTCATCACCGTCGGCGCGGGCATCAACTTTGGCACGTTCTTCAGCATGCCATTCCTGATCCTCGGCCTCACCCTCGCGGTCATGGCCCTGAAGGGCTTGATCCTCTACGCCATTGCGCGTGTCAGCCGCCTGCACGGCCGGGATCGGTGGCTGTTCACGCTCAGCCTCGCGCAAGCGGGGGAGTTTGGCTTTGTGCTTGTAGCCTTCGGCGTCCAACAAGCCGTCTTCCCCGACCGGATCGCGGAAATCCTCTTGCTGATCGTGGCACTGTCGATGCTGTTCACGCCGCTCAGCTTCATCTTGTACGAGAAGATCAGCGCCCGCCTCGGTGACGGGGGCGAAGACGCGCCCGGCCATGACGAGATTGATGATGAGGCCCCGGTAATCATCGCGGGAATCGGGCGGTTTGGTCAGGTCGTCAACCGAATGGTCCGCGCGGCCGGGTTCAAGGCCGTGGTGCTCGACTCGAACTTAGAGACCATCCGCTTGATGCGGCGTTTCGGGTTGAAGAGCTTCTTCGGCGATCCGACCCGGCCCGAATTGCTCAAGGCTGCCGGTATCAACACGGCGAAGGTTCTGGTTGTGGCGGTGGACGGCAAGGCCTCCGCCGTCAGTCTCGTGCGCTATGCAAAGCGCCACAATCCAGACATCTCCGTGGTTGCCCGCGCCCATGATCAGCTTCATGTCTATGAACTCTATGAGGCGGGGGCAGACCATATTGTCCGCGAAATCTTCGACAGTGCCTTGCGCGCCGGGCGCTATGTTCTCGAAGACATGGGCCTTAGCGACTATGAAGCGCACGAGACCGAAATCGCCTTCTACCGCCACGACCGGCACAACCTTCGCGAATTGGCCGAGGTCTGGAAACCCGGCGTGCCTGTGACCGAAAATGAAGCCTATATGCAGCGGGCACGTGAATTGACGGACAATCTCGAAAGCGCAATGGCCCAGGTCTTCAGCGAAATGGGCGATGACAGCGCCAATCCAAACGCACGCGCCTCCGGTGATGTCAGCGCCCTGTCAGGCGTGGATATGGCACGCAGGCCAGGCGGGACGAAACGGCGCTAACCGTCGGAAACCCCCGCCTCCGCAAAGCTCGCCATACCCGAATGGCAGGCCAAGGCCCCTTTCAGCACCTGAATGGCCAACGCCGCACCAGAACCTTCACCAAGGCGCAGATCCAAAGACAGAAGCGGTGATTTGCCGAGATGCTCCAACATGCGGATATGGGCCTGCTCGGCTGAGGCATGGCCTGCAATCGCATGGTCCAGCGCACCCTTTGCCGTGCGATCCAGAACCGCTGCGGCGGCCGTGCAGATAAACCCATCAAGGATCACCGGAATCCCCTCGAACCGCGCGCGCGCCATTGCGCCTGCCATACCCGCAACCTCGCGCCCGCCAAGGCACCGCAGCGTCTCCAACGGATCATCCGCTGCAATCGGGTTTGCGGCCAAACCCTTGGCTACGACATCGGCCTTCAGGGCCACGCCCGCCTCATCCACGCCGGTGCCCCGGCCCGTCCAATCGGCTGGCTCACCGCCATAAAGCGCATGGGCGATTGCCGCGGCAGAGGTTGTATTGCCAATCCCCATTTCACCAACAACCAACAGATCCGTGCCAGCCTCGACAGCGTTCCAGCCGGTGTTGAACGCGGCCATGACCTCCGCCTCATCCATCGCCGGTCCTTGCGTGAAGTCCGCAGTCGGGCGATCCAGTTCAATGGCATGAACCGACATCTTCGCACCCGCCTGATCAGAAAGCTGATTGATCGCGGCCCCACCGGCCTCAAAATTTGCAACCATCTGCACGGTCACTTCCGGTGGGAAAGCCGAGACACCGCGCGCTGCAACGCCGTGATTGCCTGCGAAGACCAGCACTTGAGGCGCCTCGATCCGGGGCCGCGCATCTCCGCGCCAAGCCGCATACCAGATCGCGATCTCTTCCAGACGACCCAGCGCGCCGGGCGGCTTGGTCAGGACCGAATTTCGGGCCTCGGCGGCTTCACGTGCCGTCGCGTCCGGGGAAGCCGCATTTGCGAGGAGGGAACGGATGTCGGAAAGGCTTTGCGGTGCGGTCATCTAGAGGGCATCCCTTGCGTTGCGGGTTCGAAATCGTGTTTAGCCGAAGGACACACCGCCCCAGGGCGGCAAAAAGGTCAAACCGATGTCTGATACCGACACCTTCTTTCCGCAACCCCGCGATGTTATCCGCGCCTTCCACCTTTTGTCGCGCCTGCCTCTGCCGGGCGGCGATGCGGAACGCGCCGCCGCCTCAGCCTGGGCCTGGCCCTTGGTCGGCGCCGCTATTTCTGCGCTGCAAGTGGCGCTTGGATGCGGGTTGATGGCCCTTGGCGTGCCGGTTTGGGCCGCTGCCGGATTGGCGCTAGCCCTGGGTGTTGTTCTGACCGGTGGCTTGCACGAAGACGGTCTGGCCGATTGCGCCGATGGCTTTTGGGGCGGATATGATCACGCCCGGCGCCTGGAGATCCTGAAAGACAGCCGCGTCGGTTCGTATGGCGTGCTCGCGATGATCTTCGCGATTGGGCTGCGCTGGGGCTTATTGGCCAGCCTTCTGCCCATTGCCCCATTGGCCTTGATTGCAGCCGCCATGCTCAGCCGGGCACCGATGGCAGTGTTGATGGCGCAGATGCCGTTCGCGCGGGCGGACGGCTTGGCGAAACATGTAGGGCACCCGCCCCTGGCCTCTGCCGGGCTGGCTGTCGCAATCGCTATCGTCGGTGGGATGATCTATGCGGGCCTGTGGTCCGGCACTGCTTGCCGCTGTGATCGTCGGCGCGGCGTCAGTCTTGGTGGGGTCGCTTGCCCGCGCAAAGATCGGCGGGCAAACGGGGGATGTGTTGGGCGCAGCTCAGGTCATCGGCGAAATTGCCGCGTTGCTGGTACTGGCCTCAGCTCTGGCCTGATTACCGGCAAGGCGCGACGCGGTACGTGCCGTCGCCGTTGGAGATCGCGCACTGGCCAGTCTGCGTGTTGCGCGCAACCTGCGTGCCCACGGCTGCACCGGCAACGGTTGCCAGGATCGTCCACTGCGGGTTGGCGTTGAACGCATCAGCCAGAAGAAGGCCGGCACCGGCACCGCCAAGCAGGCCGAGGTTCGAGCGGTCTTGCGGCGAAAGCGGCTGACAGGCGCTGACTGCAACAGCTGCAATCAGCAGCACGGGTGCGATAACTTTTTTCATAAGGGGTCTTCCTTTCAGTGATGGGCGCTGTGCGCCCTTTGGTAATACGTTCCACGTTTCCCTGAGCACCTTGTTAGCACAGAAAAAAACCTGCCGCGAGGCCGCGACAGGTCAGGAAAACCGGTAACAAAACCGTGAAAGCGGGACTTTGCCCGTCGTTTTCAGGGCGTAGGCGTTACGCCGCCCGCTTCGACAGAACCTCGACAACCTGGGTTTGCGCCCCGGCTTCGTCCATGCCTTTGACAGCCGCCAATTCGCGGGTCAGACGCTCAAGCGCCGCTTCATAAAGCTGACGTTCCGAGTAGCTCTGCTCACGCTGGTCGTCGGCACGATGCAGGTCGCGCACAACCTCAGCGATCGAAATCAGATCGCCCGAGTTGATCTTCTGCTCATATTCCTGAGCACGGCGCGACCACATGGCCCGCTTTACGCGCGCCTTGCCCTTCAGCGTATCCATCGCCTTGGACACAACGGTCGGATCACTCAGTGGACGCATGCCCACTTCGGTCGCCTTCGCGGTTGGAACGCGCAGGGTCATCTTGTCCTTCTCGAACGAGATCACGAACAATTCCAGCTCAAGGCCCGCAACTTCCTGCTCTTCGATGGACACGATCTTTCCGACGCCATGGGCGGGGTAGACCACGAAATCATTGGGGCTGAACAGCTGCGGCTTGCGGGCTTTACTCATGCGTTTCATTTCCTTTTTGTGGCGCCGCGCCCTTTTGGGCGGCGCGGGATGCAGGCGTCAAAAACGCACCCGGCAAGCGCGAGCTTTCCGTTTGCGTTGGTTCAATGCTGCAGAGTTTCCGGGCCGATCAAGCGACCCCTGAGTGGTACAGACAGTGCATTACGTCCCACATACATAGCACGAATCACCCCTGATTCCTAGGTTTCCGCTGTGCAGCGTGACCGAAGCCCCTAAAATCAGGGGGAATTCTTGGGTCAATATTGCTCACCCTTCGGCAGCGCAGCACCGAATCGGGTGGTCAGCCGCCCTCGCCTGCCGCCTCCGAGAAGAGCTCCATCTTGCCCTCCTTGCCATCCATCTCCTCTGCCGTGGGCAGCGGATCTTTCTTGGTGATGATGACAGGCCAAAGCTCGGAATACTTGCGGTTGAACTCCACCCACTTCTCCATATCCGGCTCCGTGTCGGGGCGGATCGCGTCGGCGGGGCATTCAGGTTCGCACACGCCGCAATCGATGCATTCGTCGGGATGGATCACCAGCATATTCTCACCCTCGTAGAAGCAATCCACGGGGCAGACTTCAACGCAATCTGTGTACTTGCAGGCGATGCAGGCGTCGTTGACGATGTAGGTCATGGGCAGGCGGTCCTGGTCGGTCGATCTTGGGTCGCCTGCTACGGCAGGGCGCGGGCGGATGCAAGACGGCGGAATGGTCGCGTCACGCACATGTCAGCAATGTGTAAGTCAAAGTTTACACTTTGCCAAGCGGCTGGGATTTAGTCTGTGTCTCGAAAGGCTTCCAGATGGCGCCGATCCCTTTTCGTCGGGCGCGGACCGACCCGCGGCGGCACTGGTTCGGCCTGCGGGGTCAGGTCCTCATAAAGCGATTGCGCCTCGGCTGCCGGGCCGCGCCGATTGGCCAAAGCCAAGATCCGCACGACGCGAATCTGCCGCCCCTGGGGAAAGGTCAGGACATGGCCGGGGCTGATCTGCGTCGACGCCTTGGACACCTTGTCGCCGTCCACACGCACCGCACCATCCGAGACGGTGCGCGCGGCCAGGCTGCGCGTTTTGAAGAACCGCGCCTGCCAGAGCCAGCGGTCGAGCCGGTCCTTTGCGACCGCCTCGTTCAGGACTTGTCCTTGAGCGCGGCCAGAACGGCAAACGGATTGTCCGGATCAACCTTGCCAGATTTCTCAGGCTTGGCGGAGTAGGTCTTGGGCCTCTCGTCGCGCGGCGGGCGCTTGCCGCCTTTGCCCTTGGGTTTGCCACCCTGCGGCTTGCCGCGCTTGCCTTGTGGTGCGCGATCATCGCGGCCCCGACCTTGCGTGCCTTCGGCGCGACGCGGTCGTTGCGCGCCGCGCCCACGCGGGGCCCAAGTGAAAGTGTAGAAGACCTCCATCTCCGCCTCTGCGGCCTCGGCCGGCGCTTCGCTTGCCTCTACCGGCGCGTCTGCTGCCTCGGCACGGGTCCCCTCCTCGGTCGCTTCCGGCACCTCCTCGGAGGCGATTGCCTCGTCGGGCGCTTCGGGGCTTTCGCCGGCCTCGGCTGGCACCTCGGCGGAGGCCTCCTCCGCTGGTGCGTCCTCGGCCTTTGGCGCCTCTGGTGCGGCTTTCACCTTCACCCGCTCGCCCGGTTCTGCCTTGTAGCCAAGGCCACCCATCAGGTCGGCGAATTGTTCCAGCGTCAGGCCGGAAATGCTCAACATATCCGGGTTCGCCTCGAACCCACCCCGACTGTCTTCGCCGCGCAGCAGATCGGCCAGGCGCTCTAGCATGTCGATGCGGATCGAACGTGCGCCCGCCACGCGGTAGCCCGCCATCGTCGCGTGCCCGTCCGGCGCGCCTTCGACCGTCGGGATCGTTACCAGCCCCGGGGCGGGCTGTCAGGGAAGGCATCGAGCTTTTGCCACAGGCCCCACATCACCAGCCGCAGCCGCGTCGGCGCGGGTTTCAACAGCAGGGGCAGAAAAATAGTGTATTGCCCAAACCGCACACCATGCTTGCGCAGCAACCCGCGCGCGTCTTGGTCGAGCGCCTTGATGTCGTCGGCGATCTCGCCCCGCGGGACGATCCCGAAGCTTTCCAGCAGCTGAAAGGCCACGCCCTTGGCAAGCCCCGTGATCGCCTCATCGCGCGACATCGCAAGAAGTGGCTCAAACTGCGCTGCCACACGGCGGTCGATGAAGTGCTGCAAGCGGCGCTGGACCTTCTGGACGACGTCCGCACCGGCGGCTTCCTCATCCACGAACGCTTCGGCCATCGGCTTCATCGGCTCCTCGCCGCGTACCAGTTTCCCGACCGCCTGGTCGCCCCACATCAATCCGCCCTGCTCGGTCAGATCGAATTCCGTGTCGGGCGCATTGTACATCCGGTCTGCGCGCAGGTGGAATTCGGGGCGCAAGGCCGCCATCGCTGCCTGTTGCAACGTCTTCGCCTCATCGGGGCTGGCGGTTTCATCCATGCGAAAGCGGAAGCCTTCGATGCGGCCAAGCACCTGGCCCTCCACCGTCACTTCCCCTTGGTCGTTCACTTCGGCCACAAGGCTCTCCCTCTGTTTCAACCGGCGAAGGAGCATACTCGTCCGCCGATCGACAAATCTTTGTGTCAACGCAGTGTGAAGCGCGTCTGACAGTCGGTCTTCTACGGCACGGGTCGCGCCGCGCCAATGGCTTTCGTCATCGACCCAACCTTTGCGCTGCGCCACGTAAGTCCAGGTCCGGATATAGGCGAGCCGTTTCGAGAGGGTGTCGATATCCCCCTGGGTCCGGTCGATGCGTTTGACCTGACGGGCCAGCCAATCATCCGGCACCCGCCGCGTCTCGTGCAGAAACTCGAAGATCTCGTCCCAGAAGATCGGCATGTTCGCCGTGGGAAATGCCACGGAAATCCGGGATATTGCACACATCCCACAACAGCCGCACGGACCTCGCGTCCCCCAGCCGTTCGTTTATCTCGGGCCGCGCCACCAACGCCTTGAGCGCTTGCACATCATCCGCTTCGCGTGCACGGGCCAGCCATTCGTCATCGGTGCGCTCTTCCAGCGACGCGATCAGCCGCTCGGCTGAGCCGAACTCCAGCGCGGAATTCCGCCACATCAGCTTACGCACGGGGGCAAAGCGATGCTCCATGATGGCCTCCGCCACCTGTTCATCCACCGGCGGCGCCTCGCCCGTCACTCCGAACGAGCCGTCATTCATATGCCGTCCCGCACGTCCCGCAATCTGCGCCAATTCATTCGGCCACAGGTCACGCATCTTGCGCCCGTCGAATTTGCGCAGTCCCGAAAACGCAACATGCTTGATGTCGAGGTTCAGGCCCATACCAATGGCGTCCGTCGCCACCAGCACATCCACATCGCCGTTCTGATAAAGCTCCACCTGCGCGTTGCGCGTGCGCGGGCTCAGAGCGCCCATCACGACCGCCGCCCCGCCCTTCTGACGGCGCAGCAGTTCGGCCATCGCGTACAGGTTCTCAACCGAGAACCCGACAATTGCGGATCGAGGCGGCATCCGACTGACCTTTTTCGAACCTGCATACACAAGCTGTGAAAAACGCTCCCGCCGGATGAATTCAGCCCCCGGCACCAACGCGGCGATGGCTGGTCGCATCGTCTCCGCCCCCAGAAACAGCGTCTCGTGCAAGCCACGCGCATGCAGCAGCCGGTCGGTGAAGACATGCCCCCGCTCCGGGTCGGCACAAAGCTGGATCTCGTCAATCGCCACGAAATCCGCGCCGTTGCCCGTAGGCATCGCCTCCACGGTGCAAACCCAATATTGGGTCCGCTCTGGAACGATCCGCTCCTCGCCCGTGACCAATGCCACCACCGACGGGCCGCGAATGGCGACGATCTTGTCGTAGACTTCGCGCGCCAATAGGCGCAGCGGCAGGCCGATCACACCTGTGCGGTGCCCCAGCATCCGTTCAATCGCGTAGTGGGTCTTGCCGGTATTGGTCGGCCCCAGAACGGCAGCTATGCGTTTCATCGACAAGGCCGTCTCCGGGCGCGTGACATGATGACGGCGACTGGATCGACATCACCCTTTTCAGGTTCTCTTTGTTCCGAAATCAGGCCTGGGGGCAAGGGGCAGACTAAAGCGCCTCGCCCTCCTCCTGCACGCGAAGGTTGTCGAGCAGGCGCAAGATGTCCGGCTGGTTGGGATGCAGATCATGGGCCAGACCATAGGCCTCGCGCGCACGGTCGACATCGCCCATATCCTCCAACATCAATCCCATCGACACCAGCGCCCCGAAATGGCGCGGCTCCAACGCAAGCACACGCTGCAAATCCGCAATCGCAGGCCCATACATCTGCTGTTCCACAAACAACCGCGCCCGCGCATTCCACCCTTCGGCAAATTCCGGCGCATGGTCCGTCAAAGCGGTCAGATGATCATAGGCTTCATCATACTCTTGCGCTTCCAACGCCTCAATCCCGCGCCGCAGCAGATAATCCGCCGAGGCAGAGCCTGAAATTTGCCAACGCTGAAAGACCTCTTGCTCAACGACCTCCCAGTTCCGCAGCTCAGGATCTGCCAGCCGGTCGAGGAAGTCGTCAACGGTCGATTGCGCCGCCGCAACTACGGGAAACCCGCAGATGACGGACGTAACGGCAAAGTTGATGATGCGTGATGGAAACGTCATGGTCCGGAACGTAGCATTCCGCGCAGCGAATACTAGATCAAGTCTGCGCGAGGGTGATGCCTCCAAGGGATATCAAGGGACCTGAAAACATGGGCAACGCAATTATTGAGGCCGCCGTTGCGGCCATCTCCGAGAAACTGGACGGGCAAAGCTTTGACGGCTCTGCAAAGTTCGAAATCAACGGCGAAGGCGCCGTCATCGTCGAAGGTACGGAAGTCCGCGAAGCGACGGACGCCGATGCTGCCGACGTGACAATGTCGGCCGACACCGATGTCTTTCAGGAGATCATGTCAGGCGAATTGAACCCCACGGCCGCGTTCATGTCCGGCAAGCTGACGCTCGACGGCGATATGGGCACGGCCATGAAACTGGGTGGTGTTCTCAGCTGATGTTGACTGGCACTGCACCCACCGGTCTGGAGACCGCCCCCTTCTTTGCCGAGATCGCAGAAGGCCCCGCAGGGGCAGAGGCTTGGTGGGTGCGCGCCGAAGATGGCACGCGGCTCCGGTTTGGCGTCTGGCCGTCCGGGCCCAAAGGCACCGTGCTGATGTTCTGCGGCCGCACCGAATATGTTGAGAAATATGGCCGCGTTGCTAAGGATCTCGCCGATGCGGGCTATGGGATGGTCAGCTTTGACTGGCGCGGTCAGGGCCTGGCCGACCGCCCGCAGCACGAACCGGGCGTGGGCCATGTAGTCAGCTTCGATGAATACCGCCAGGACGTGGCGGCGTTTCGCGCCGCGATGGAAGCGCTCGATCTGCCCAAACCTTGGTACCTGATCGGCCATTCCATGGGCGGCTGCATCGGCTTACGCGCACTCTACGACGGTCTACCCGTCGCCGCAGCCGCCTTCACCGGCCCGATGTGGGGCATCCAATTGTCGCCGCTTCTGAAGATGATCTCGCCCGTCCTGATCGGCGGCAGCGCGCTTCTGGGCCGCGACAACCGTTTTGCCATCACAACCGGCCCGTGGAAGGCAGAGCCGTTCGACGGCAATATCCTGACAACGGACCCGGACCAATACGCCTATATGATCCGCCAAATGGCGGCGCATCCCGAATTGACCCTGGGCGGCCCCTCCTTCCGTTGGGTGGCCGCAGCCGAGGAAGAGGCAGACGCCCTACTCGCCATGCCGCCCCTCGATCTACCTGTCGTGACAATCGTCGGCAGCGACGAAAAGCGCGTGTCCATCAGCAACGCCCAACAGCGCATGGAAACCTGGCCGGGCGGCGCGTTCATCCTGGTTGACGGCGGACGCCACGAAGTGCTGATGGAAAACCCTGCGCGGCGCGGCCAGACCCTCGACGCCATCCTCTCGCATTTCGACGCTCACCCGGCCTGATCGCACCCCACCTCGCAACAGCCCCCTGCCTTCCACTGGTTCATAAATACCTGCAGGGGAGTCGCGGAACGCGACGGGGGCGGCACGCCCCTCTCGAGCCAAAGGCGCGGACGCGCCGACGCGAGGCAAGAACAATGCGGCGCAGCCGCTCCTCTTGCCAACGCGACGCTCAGGCGGCCACAAGCACACCGTCTTCCAGGCGAATGACCCGATCCATTCGCGCAGCGAGCTCATGGTTGTGGGTCGCGATCAACGCCGACAGGCCGGTGCCGCGTACCAATTCCATCAAAACATCAAACACCGTGTCGGATGTCGCAGGATCCAGATTGCCCGTTGGCTCGTCCGCCAACATCAGCGCAGGCTGGTTTGCCAAAGCTCTGCAAAAGGCCACACGCTGTTGCTCCCCACCCGACAGTTCTGCCGGACGATGCGCTGCCCGTGGGCCAAGGCCCACACGGCCCAGCAAATCCGCGGCCCTTTGCTCTGCCGTTCCACGCCCAATGCCGTTCGCCAGTTGCGGCAGCACAATATTCTCCGCCGCTGAGAATTCCGGCAGCAGATGGTGGAACTGATAGACAAACCCCACCCCTTCGCGGCGCGCCGTTGTGCGCGCGCGGTCCGACGCCCCGGTCACGGCCTGCCCGCCAATCTCAACCGTCCCGCTATCGGCCACATCAAGCAGGCCCGCAATATGAAGAAGCGTCGATTTCCCGGCACCCGACGGCGCGATCAACCCAACAATCTCGCCCTTCGGGATCGCCACCGACGCGCCCCGCAAAACCGCGATCTCGTTTGGTTTGCCGTGGTTATAGGCCTTCTCGATGCCATCCAACCTCAAGGCCAAATTGCCCGCCTCCGGGCGAGACGCCAGATCACTCATACCGCAGCGCCTCCACCGGATTCATCCGGGCCGCCCGTCGCGCAGGGAAGATCGTCACCACGAAACTCAACCCCAAGGCCAGCGACATGGAGGTGATGACATCGCCCATCTCTAACCGTGCGGGCAAGGCTGAGATCAGCCGCACCGAAGGGTCCCAGACCCCTCCCCCGCAAGGTAGTTCACGAAACTGAAGATCGGATCGATCCAGATCGCAAAGGCGCAGCCGAGGATCACCCCCATAAGTGTACCCGCCACTCCAATGGCCGATCCGCAGATGAAGAAAACCCGCAGGATCGCCCCCTCGCTCAACCCGATCGTGCGCAAAATGCCAATATCGCGCGACTTGTTCTTCACCAACATGATAAGGCCCGAGACGATGTTCATTGTCGCGATCAGCACGAGGATAGACAGAATGATGAACATGATATTGTCCTCCATCTGCAATGCCCTCAGATACGCGCCGGAACTATCCTCCCAGGTCCAGATCTGCACATCGCCACCCGCTTGCAACAGGGGCAACACATATTGGTTGATCTGCTCAGGCTCGGCCACTGTCACTTGCACCTCGTCTGCCACGCCATCCCGGTTGAAATAGACCTGCGCCTCGTCAAACGGGATGTAGACGCGTGTCCGGTCAATATCGAACCGTCCGACCTGGAAGATGTAGGCAATCTGAAAGGTCGACACGCGCGGGCTGGTTCCAAAGGCCGTCCGCGCTCCATCGGGTGAGATCAGGCGAATGCTATCGCCCACATTCGCCCCAAGATCGCGGGCTACACCGGCCCCGATTGCAATGCCTGGCCCCATCACCTCGCCCTGGGGCTCTCCAAATTCGGATAGCGCGCCTTGGCTCCATTCCGGGTCGGCCACCAACGGGATGGTGGCCAGATCCTCGGGCGAGATGCCAATCACCTCTACACCCGCATTGCGCCCCTGATAAGCCGACAGTACCTGCCCCCGGATCACAGCGGCCGCATGTTCCACCCCGTCCACAGCGCGCACGGCTTCGGCGACCTCGGCGTAATTCTCCATTGTGCGGTCCAGATTGCCGGCCGCGTCCCGTTCCACGATGTCATAGACGGCGACATGCGGGTTCGCGCCCAGAATGATCCCCACGAATTCGTAGCGAAACCCGGACCGCACGGCGAGTGTCGCAATCAGCGCCATGACCGCAAGTGCGATGCCGATAAAGCTGATCCAGGTCATCACGCTGACCCCGCCCTCGGTCTTCCGAGCGCGCAGATACCGCCATGCGATCAGGAATTCATACTTCGAAAACGGGGCTGGTGATGCCATTTGCTCGTGCCTTTGTTGGTCTTAAGCGCAACCTCGCCATTCCTGTGGCCAAGTCAACCGAAACCCTTGTGATACAGACGTATCGGCGTATCGTAACCGGATTATATGTGTTCAGGAGTAGCGGTGATGAAACTCGGCGCCTTTTCAATGTCACTGGCGGTCAAGGACCTTGCCGCCTCCCGCGCATTCTACGAAACACTCGGCTTTTCGGCCATGGGCGGTGATCCCGACCACGGCTTTCTGATCATGAAGAACGGCGACACGCTGATCGGCCTGTTTCACGGCATGTTTGAGGGCAATCTGCTCACCTTCAATCCCGGCTGGGACCAGAAAGCGCAAAACGTGGACCCCTTCGACGATGTCCGCGCCATCAAGGAGATTGTCGCCAAAGCCGGCTACCCGGTTGAGCAGGAGCAAGGCGAGGCTGACGGGCCCGCAAGTTTCGTCACGCGCGACCCCGACGGCAATGTCATCCTGATTGACCAGCACCGATAGTGCCACCGTGACGACCCCATCGGACGACGCTCAGAAGATCTATCAAGGCCTTATCGACCAGTTGGACGCGTATATCGAAGCCTCCAACTTCGATGCATTCGCTGCGAAAATCCTGCTGCCGTATTCCGTCCAGTCGCACGAAGAAGTGTTTCTGGTCGAAGATCTCGCACAACTGCGTGCAGGCTTCGACGACATGCGCAACCGGATGGCCATGCGCAACATCGCGCGGCGGTCACGCCACTGCACCCATGCCAGCTTTGCAGACATCGAGACAATTGTCGGAAACCACACCACGTGGCTGGTCGATCAGGACAACAACTTCGTCGAAAGCTACAGGGTCAGTAACACGTTGCGCTGTGTCGATGGCAATTGGTGCGTCGCCGGGAATGGCTATTCAGGCGCCCCTGATACGCTGCCCCTCCACATGCTCGATGCAATGACCCGCCTTGCAGGACAGCCAAAGTGACATCCGTATCAAAGGCCCGCCCATGATCGACCATACCGGCCTCTCCGTATCCGACTTTGCAAAGGCCCGCGCCTTCTACGACCGGGCCTTTGCCCCGTTGGGCATCACGTTCCTCTTCACTGTCCCGCCTGAACATACCGGCGGCGAAAAGGTCGGCGGTTATGGCCACGACCGCCCGCAATTCTGGATCAATGAAGGCGGGGCGCAAACGCCGCCCGTCCACTTCGCTTTTAGCGCCGAGACCCGCGCGCGCGTCGACGCCTTCCACCTCGCTGCCCTGGCGGCGGGCGGGATCGACAACGGCGCGCCCGGTCTGCGCCCCCATTACCATGAGCATTATTACGGCGCATTTGTCCTCGACCCCGATGGCAACAATATCGAGGCCGTGTGCCACGCTCCAGAAGCCGCGACGTAGCGTCAGCCGCCTTGACGGCGCAATGCTTTCGCGCGCAAGTGAAAGCCCTCGCCAAGGAAGAGCGCCATGTTTGAACCAGCCATCACCGGATCGGGTGTTTTCACGCCCGAGCTCAGCATCTCCAACGACGAACTTGTCGTGGCCTTCAACGCCTATGCCGATAAGTGGAACGCGGAACACGCGGCTGAGATCGAAGCCGGTGCGGCTGAACCTATGGCCCATTCCTCGTCCGAGTTCATTGTCGCCGCCTCAGGCATCGAATCCCGTTTCGTCCTGAACAAGGACGGCATCCTCGACCCCAACGCCATGCATCCCTGGTTGCCAGACCGCGCGATGGACGAGATCTCGGTCATGGCCGAAATGGGCGTCGACGCCTGCCGCAAGGCGCTCGACATGGCAGGCGTGGACGCGTCCGAGGTTGATGCCGTCCTTTGCGCCGCCTCCAACCACGAACGCGCTTATCCCGCGATTGCCATCGAAATCCAGCAGGCCCTTGGCACCGGCGGCTTCGGCTTTGACATGAACGTCGCCTGCTCGTCGGCCACCTTCGGCATTCAGGCGGCAGCGGACATGATCCGCTCCGGTTCCATCCGCAAGGCGCTGGTTGTGAACCCTGAGATTTGCTCTGCCCATCTCGAATGGCGCGACCGCGACTGCCACTTCATTTTCGGCGATGTCGCCACCGCCGTCCTGATTGAGCGCGCCGAGGATGCGAAGGGGCCGCACTTCGCGATCAAATCCACCCGCTGCGCCACGCAATTCTCCAACAACATCCGTAACAACAACGGCTTCCTGCGCCGCACCCGTGACGGTCACATGGACGACCGCCGCGACATGCTGTTCATGCAGGAAGGCCGCAAGGTCTTCAAAGAAGTGCTGCCTCTGGTCAGCAAGCATATCGCCGAGCATATGGACGACACCGGCGTGACGGCGGGTGATCTGAAACGGCTCTGGCTGCATCAGGCCAACAAAACGATGAACGACTATATCGGCAAAAAGGTTCTTGGCCGTGTGCCGGAAGCGGGCGAGCAGCCAAACATCCTGCAAGACTACGCCAATACCTCCTCTGCAGGCTCCATCATCGCCTTCGCACAATATTCCGACGACCTCTCCCCGGGCGACACCGGCATCATCTGCTCCTTCGGCGCAGGCTATTCCGTCGGCTCCGTGATTATCGAGAAGTCCGCCTGATCAGCGGGCGCGCGGCAGGGCGTCGATCAAATCCAGCAGCTCGGCGGGCAGCAACGTTTCATCCAGGACGAAATGGTGCCGCGCGCCTTCTTCATCGACCACCGTGATCTCATAGGAAATCGTGTCGGCCGCCCCCAACGGGCGAACCACTGCCGCCAATTCCGACAGATGGCCCGGATCGAAGCGGGCGCAATATTGCTCCTGCGCGGCGGACGGCAAATCTTCCACCACAGCCCGGCGCGTCACCTGCACACCAGTCAGCCCGCCGAACCCGCCTTGCGAAACGACTTCAATGATCATTGCAACACATCCGACAAGCACCGGCTCCATTTGCACCCATATCCGTTTCTAGGACTTACACGTCGATCCCGACAAGGTTCCACGCCCGCCGCAACATCAGCATCTCATAGCTGCCAATCCCGTGCAGTTCGATCGCGGCATCCAGCGTTTCAGCCGCCCAGTCGCCGAACGTGGCATGGGGATTGTTGATGTTCTGAAGCGCTTTGTACCAGATCTGGCCGGGCCGCTCCCAGGAATTTCCGCCCAGGTACATGCAATAGAGGTAAAAGGCGTGGTTCGGGATGCCAGAGTTGATGTGCACACCGCCATTGTCCGAGGTCGTGTCGACGTAGAAATCCATGTGATAGGGCTGCGGGTCCTGCCCCAGCAACGCATCGGAATAGGCCGTGCCGGGCGCCTTCATCGACCGCAACGCCTTGCCGTTGATGTTGGGCCCAAGAATGCCTTTTCCGACCAGCCAGTCGGCCTCATACACACTTTGGCCCGCGCTGCGCTGCGCGGTCATTGCACCGAACACATCCGCATAGCTTTCGTTCAGCGCGCCCGATTGCCCCTGATAGATGAGGCCGCCGGAATGCTGCACCACCCCATGCGAAATCTCATGGGCGATGACGGAGAGTTCGGTGAAGGTGGAGAAGATCTCGCCGTCGCCATCGCCATAGGCCATCTGCGTGCCGTTCCAGAACGCGTTGTTGTAATCGCGCCGGTGATGAACGGTCTGAACAATCGGCATTCCGAACCCATCAATGGAATTGCGCTGGAATTCTTCCGAATAGAGGGAAAATACGTCACCCGCCCCGTCATAGGCGCGGTCGACTTCCGGGTCGCCTGTGGCCGGATCGCCCTCCGCCCGTACCAGCTTGCCGGGCAGGCCCGCCTTCTCTTCGCCGTCATGCACGCGCCGGTCGCACGTATGGGCCGCCGCGGCCCCTTCGGCCAAGGCACGCGAAACGAAAACGCCCTGCGCGCCGTCCCTCGGCACCATTCCGCTGCCTTGCTCGGCCGCGCGGGCTTCGCGCACGGCTGAGCCGGTTTTAACGAGTTCCTCAGCCATCTTCCGGACGGACGCATCTCCGCGCAGCATCAGGACGTCGACCATGTGAGGGGGGACAATGCAATTGATTGGATTGCGAAATTCACACATCTCTTCGCTCCACAAATTGAGTTTCAGAAATTGAATGGGTGAATTATATCACATTTCCCGCCTATTCGCGGGCCGACCCGGTGGGGAAATCGCGCAATTCATGGGGATTTCACGGCGAATTCACAGAACCGATCTTTAGCGACAGTCGAGGTCGACCTGCCCAGGGATCAATGGCGTGCTGGCCAATCCTGCCTCCGACGACCGGACCCGCAGCGAAAACAGGCCGCGCCCGCCGTCAGGCAGGATCTCGGATGTCTGAAAACTGTAAGCGTGCAGCCCATTGTCCCCCAACGCCTCTGCCAAATCCGCTCTTGGTCCACCGGCGCTGACACTCAGCACCACATCACCGGTTTCCACATCGACAACATCGACCATCATCGCCTCATTCGGTGCATCCGGGTCCCAGGCCCAGCCTTCGATCCACTCGCAATCGGCGCGGTCTACATAACCCTCACCTGGCGTCAGATCGACCGGATGCAGCGCGGCCAGCGCCACCATGCCCTCGTGCACTTGCTCCAACGTCCCGATCACAGCGAAGGTGCGGAACTCATATGATCCGGCAGGCGCAGGAACGAACGAGATGCGGATATTCCACTTGTTGTTCGCGTCAAACGGGTTCGGCACATCATAATGCAGGAGTTGGTACTGCGCCCCTGCCATGGCCGTGTAGGCCCCCAATGCAAAGGCGCCATCCTCGGTCGCCAGAACGGCAGGCAGGTTCGACGAATGCACGAAGGCAAACGGCTCATAAAGTTCCATGCTTTCAGATCGCGAGATCAGCGCACCGTCGCGCGGATCAAAGCTGTAGCGCGCCGTGAAGTCGTGCGTCAGGTACGCCGTGGGCGCCTCCACCCGCAGTGACCGGTAATCCTGCTCCAACGTGATCACGGCGTCGAACAGGATCACATTTTCAAGCCCCTCATACCCAATCATCACCTCCCGCGCGAAGCCGTTCTCGGACACCAGTGTAGTGTTCACCCCCACCTCCGTCCCGTTGTCGCAAAACGCAGGCTCGCCAGGGGCTGTCCAATAGGCCGGGCTGATCCGTGTGCTCAGATGATTGAGCGCAAGCCCGCAAATCTCGTGAACTTGCGTGGTTGAAGACTGCAGAAAATAGTCCTGCGCCGCACCCGGCTCCGTCGGGTTCAGGCACTCCCCATGGTCGTTCAGGTGCCACGCATAACTGATCTGGCGGCCATGGTCGTAGATATTCAGAAACTCGCGCCCGCGCCATGCCAGCGAACCAACCGCCCCACCAAACCGCGCGTCCACGCGCAGCTCCACCGGGTCGCCGTCCACTTCCCCCGTGATCACCCGCGCATAGCCATCCACCGGGTCCGATACACATCGCAACGTCTCAGGTCCGTCCGTCAACGCAGGGTCCAGAGGCTGATCCGCGCCGCGTTGCGCCGCTGTCAGGGCCACACACCATTCCGCCGCCGTGGCACCCGACAAGCGCGGCAGCGGGTCCATGCGCCAATCCTGTGCGAAGCTATAAGCCATGTCGCGGGTGCGCTGGCCCAGTATGCCGTCGATGGGTCCGGGATCATATCCGTGGATCGCCAGGATGCTTTGCACGCAAATCTCGTCGCTGGGATAAGATCCTTGTGCCGCAGCCGGCGCCGCAAACCCCAAAGCCGCAAGGCCTGCGGATATGCAAATGATCCGGCAATCCATTCCATCCCCCTTCATTTGCCGTTCGGCGCCGCGGGATGGTTAAGCGAAGGTTAACGACAACACGAAACTAAAGCGTTTTCAGTCACATGAACCGCTTGTGCACGCGTGCACATCGGGCCTTCAACTCCGGCTGTCAGCCTCCAGCCGCAGCTTCATCTCGATCAGCACCTTCTGCAGCTCCAGCGTCTCTTCCAACAGCCGCCGCGCCTCGTTGACCGAGATCACGCCATCCTCGATCGAGATCTGGTACTCGCCCATCAGAGTCGCAAACCGCTGGCTCAGCGCGATCACATTGGCATTCACATTGCCATGGTTGTCGCCCCGCATCGCATTGCGCTTCTCCGACCCGTAGCTCAGCGACCCGCCGTTGAGTTCGGCCAAAGCCGCCGTGACATGGGGAAACGACGCCTCCGCCTCAAGTGCCGCGACCGCATCAACCGGCATGAACCTGTCCGCATGCTCATCGCTTTCCGAGAAATAGCGACCCAGCGTCGCCTTGGACCGCCCCGTCAACTCACACGCGGCTGCGTAGCCCACATCCTTGATCAGTCGCTCCGTATGGCGCTTCAAATAGCCCTTGGCCGTCTCGGTCATCGTCTTATCCCCTTGCTCCGTTCAGCAAAGCCGCTTCCGCCCCTATTCGTCAACGCCCATAGCCTTCGTCTTGTCCTTGCGCCCCTCATGGGCCAAACCTACCCCCATGGCCAAGCTCTATTTCCATTATTCCACCATGAATGCGGGCAAATCGACCCTGCTGTTGCAAGCCTCCTACAACTACATCGAACGGGGCATGCAGACCTACCTGCTGACCGCCAATTTCGACGACCGTGCTGGCACCGGCAAAATCGGCTCCCGCATTGGGATCGAGGCCGAAGCCGACACCTACACCCAAGCCGACGACCTCTACGCGAAGATCGAAACGCGCCTAGCGGCAGGACCATGCGCCTGCGTGCTGGTGGATGAAGCCCAATGGATGACCCGCGAACAAGTCTGGCAACTCGCCCGCGCGGTTGACGATTTGGGCGTGCCCGTCATGGCCTATGGCCTGCGTGTGGACTTTCAGGGAGAGCTCTTTCCGGGTTCTGCAGCACTTCTGGCGCTCGCTGACGAGATGCGAGAGGTCCGAACCATCTGCCATTGCGGCAAGAAAGCCACGATGGTGATCCGCGTGGGTGAGGACGGCAAAGCGGTGCGCGAAGGCGCCCAGATTGAGGTCGGTGGGAATGACCGTTACGTCAGCCTATGTCGGAGGCATTTCCGGGAAGAGATCGGGGATTTGCAAAGGGGGTAAAATTGCAATCGCCGCCCCCTCCTTAATCAGTGTCGACGTAAAAAATGCCGGGTCGAACGCCCTGGTCCAGTCCAACCCATATTTTCTCCCTCCGGGCGATGCGTGCACAATAATCCGGCTACGCAGTCTTTTCGGGTCTGAGCCGTTTGTTCTGACACTCTGAAGTCCACCGCGACCATTGATCGAGGCGCTAACAGCTTGATGTGACACCCCAAAACCGTAGCAACAGCGCCACAGAAATCTCCCATAAACACCGAGCCGAACACCCGAGATATGCGCGAGAAGGCGAATGAGGTACGAGCCAAGGAACTATCGAGTAAGGGTTCACTCATGAGTTATTTTTGCAAATGCCTAACGTCAGCCATGACTTTGGCCCTAGGAATAGCATCAGCTGATACAACTGATGCGCAACAGGTGGTTACCGTCATCGGCGACAACGCGTCCGACAACAGCGTTGTTGGGACAGTCGGCGGTAGTGTGTTTACGGCGTTTACCGCCGTACCAATTACGGTGGATGGGGCCGCTCCCCTCTCGGTAAGCCCGATCTCAAATACTTGGCCCGCTGGCGGCAACATTCTCTTTTTCTTGGTGATTCATCCTACGCGCCCACGGGAACTCTGGATTTTGCCGGTATCACCGGTGCCACTGGATTCATAGCGTTCCTCTCCGCGGGCATAGCGGCCCCAGCAAGCTTCGGCAGCATCGCGCCGGGCGAATATGTGCTCTACGTCGGACCGGACCGATTGGACAACGTCGGAACTGCTTACGAAATTGTGTTCACCCTAAATGGGGCCATCCTGGTTCCAGTCCGCACGGACATTGACTCAATCACCGCCGCCACAGGCACCGCTGCCCGCCTGATCGTCGTCGGCGCTGACGGCGTGGTGAGGGACGCGGGCCAAGTCTCTATCGCCACCCGCAACGGGCAGACGACGTTCACGCGCATCGCGGATGGCACCGGCTCAGGCGATGTGACCGTCTCCACATCCGGCGCGCCGGGGATGATGGGCAGCCTTTACACATGGGTTGAAGTCACTGGTTTCCGCTCGGACGAATTTGGTACCACGAACACCGGAACTATCGGCGGCAATGGCCTACAGATCGGTGCGGATTTGGAAATCGGACCGGATATGATCGCCGGCCTCTCGCTTGGTTATTCCACCGTGAACGCCGTCGATGGCGCGACGACGACCGAAGGCACCTTTACTCATCTGCAGCCCTATTTCGCTTACCGTTCCGGCGCGTGGTCGGGCAGTGCGAGCCTGATCTACGGCATGGGCAGTTTTGAGCAGAACGGCGCGGCGAATACCGCGGATGTGACGCTCGCCGCCGTGACCTTCGAAGGTCGCTACGATTATGCGCTAGACGACGCCTTCACCCTGACCCCGACCCTTGGTTTGATGCATGGGCGCGAAGAGATTGAAGGAACTGGCGGCACGCTTGCCGGCACATCCAGTGATGTGACCTTCAGCCAGGTTTCCCTTGGCAGTCGGATCACCCATGACAGCGCCGAAGGCTCTCTCTTTGCCGGGCTGCATGCCGATTACCTCACGAACGAGACGGAAAGCGTTCTGGCGCAGGACATGCTGGCGAACGATGGCTGGACCGGCCGAGTAGAGCTTGGCGGCGAGATGGCGCTTTCGAACGGCATGGACCTCAGCACAAGTGTCGAGCTGTCAGGCCTTGGCGGCGACATGCAGACGGTTTCTGGCGCGTTGCGCGTGGCGCTGCGGTTCTGAGGCGGACCTCATCGGGCATTGGCGGGTTAACAAACGGTAAACGAAATTCCGATTATCGTTTAAATCCGTGCCTTAACCCTCGGTTGCAATCTTGCAACCGCCGCCTCTCAGACCGCATTCGGCGCGGGCTTCCCCTCGGAAAACGCGATCACATTGTCCAATGCCATGCGCCCCATATCCTCTCGCACTTCCAGCGCGGCGGTGCCCAGATGCGGCAGCAGGGTGACGTTTTCCATCGCCATCAGCTCGTCGGGGATCGCGGGCTCAAACTCGTACACATCCAGCCCCGCCCCCGCGATCCGCTTGACCGCCAGGGCCGCGACCAGCGCCGCCTCATCCACCACATCGCCGCGCGCGATGTTCACGAAAATCGCGTGGCGCTGCATCATCGCGAATTGATCCGAGCCTATCAGGTGATGCGTCTCTGCCCCGCCCGGCGTCGCCAGAACAACGACGTCCGCGCCTGCAAGCGCGGTTTCCATCGGCAATTGCTCGGCCGGGAACTCCACCTGCTTGGGTGAGCGGTTCACGTAGACGATCCGGCACCCGAACCCGAAATGGCAGCGCCGCGCGATGGCCTGCCCGATCCGCCCCATGCCGATCACAGCAACGGTTTTGCCCGACAGATGCATCCCCAACATTTGCGTCGGGTGCCAGCCCTGCCATTGCCCGGCGCGCACCATCCGCTCCCCTCACCCGCGCGGCGCGCGGCCATCAGGATCAGCGTCAGTGCAATATCAGCGGTCGCGTCAGTCACAGCGCCGGGTGTGTTGGACACTTCCAACCCCGCAGCCCGGGCGGCGTCCACGTCGATATGGTTGTAGCCCACCCCGAAATTCGCCAGCAGCTTTGCTCGGATCTCTCCGGCTTCGTCAAAGGCAGGCGCGCGGAATGCGTCGCCCAGGGTCGGCAGGATCAGATCGTAGTCACGCAAAGCTGCAACGCATTCCGCATGATCCATCGGCTGCGTGGTGGTGCGGCAGGTCACGTCAAACCGCGCCTCGGCGGCCTCCATGACGCTTTCAGGCAGGCGGCGGGATACGAGAAGTTTCAGCACATGCGCTCTCCGTTCGGGACCGGTTTGTCAGGGGACAGCAGGACGATACCGCCATCCGCATCATGCAAACCTAGGACAAGAACCTCGGACATCACGGGGCCAATTTGCCGAGGCGGAAAATTCACGACGCCGATAACCTGCTTTCCCACCAGCGCCTCGGGTGTGTAGTGCGCCGTGATCTGGGCGGACGATTTGCGTACGCCGATCTCGCCCCCGAAGTCGACCCAGAGCTTGATCGCCGGTTTGCGGGCCTCGGGAAAATCCTCGGCACGGGTGATAGTGCCCACCCGAATATCCACGGCCATGAACTGGTCAAAATCGATCTGATCGCTCATTTGCGCAATTCCCGGCTGCGATGGGTCGCGGCCGCAACTGTGCGGCGTATCAGCGGGGCGAGGCCGTTTTCGCCCATCAGAACCTCAAGCCCCGCCTGCGTCGTGCCATTGGGCGAGGTGACGTTGATGCGCAATTGCTCCGGCGTCTCTTCGGCTTCTTCCGCCAACACACCGGCACCCGCTACGGTCGCCTTGGCCAGGCGCATCGCCATCTCCTCCGGCAAGCCTTCAGCCCGCGCGGCTGCGGCCAGCGTGTCGATCATGTAGAAGACATAGGCCGGACCTGAACCCGAGATCCCCGTCACCGCATCGATCTGCGCCTCAGTCGTCAGCCGCACGACTTGGCCAATGGCCGACAACATGTCTTCGGCCAGATCAAGGTCTTCTGCTGTGGCATCCGCATTGCCGACAATCGCGGTGATGCCCTTGCCGACCGCCGCCGGTGTGTTGGGCATTGAACGTACCACACGGCTTCCCGGCCCAAACGCGCGCTCATAGGCCTGAATGGGCGTGCCCGCCGCAACCGACAGGATCAACGTGCCACCGCCGCCGAAGCGCGCCACTTGGGGCAGCGCCTCTTCCATCATCTGTGGCTTTACTGCGATCATCAGGACGGCAGGGCTTTCGGGAAGGTCGGCGTTGATCTGCACGCCCGTGCTCTGCAGCCAATCTGAAGGGTTGGGGTCAATCACATGGACCGCATCAGCGCGCAGGCCGCCCGCAAGCCACCCTTGCAGCATGGCGGAGCCCATCTTGCCGCAACCAAGCATCACAAGCCCATGTGCGTTGATCTGAGATAGATCCATCTCTGCCTCCCCCTGGCAAAAGTCAGATACGCAAAAAACCATCCACAGGCCCGGAAGACCAGCCCGCCGAGACCCGCAACCGCGCGGCACTGACACGGATGCAACACTCGATGAGGGGCTTTTGCTTCTCGAAACGCGAAAGGGCCGCGCCAAGCGCGACCCTTTTTGCCTGTATGAAATAGGGTGGTTCAGGCCCGCCCATAGCCCTCTGAGATCGCAACATCCATCGCCTCTTCGGGCGTCTTGTCCGACCACATGGCCAGCTGGAAGGCGGGGTAGTATCGTTCGGCAGCGAGCACAGCGGTTTCCACCATGCATGCAATCTGATCGGGCGAAGCGAGCTGATCGCCGGCCAGAACCAACCCGTAGCGGTAGACCATCAGTTTCTGCGCCGCCCAGTAGGTGAACGCGCCGGCCCAACAGCGATCATTCACGAGGTTTAGCGCCTCATAGAGCTTCGCCATCGTCTCTTGGGGTGGCTCCATCTCGAAGGTGCAGATCATCCGCAGGGTTTCGTCGTACGAGGACCAGGCCAGCGTGATCGAGTAGGTGCGCCATTGTCCTTCGATGGCCATGGCGATCTGGTCATCGGCGATGCGGTCGAAATCCCATTCATGGTGGGCGGCCAGCGTCTCGACGATATCAATCGGATGCAGCTCTTCGATGTCGAAGTATTCTTCTGTGTGCGACATGGTCCCAGTCCTGGTTGGCAGCCAGCGGGGCCTTGGTGGTTCAATCCCAAGACGCCCACAAAAGCTGGGTGTCTTTCCTAGGAATGGGCTGCTCGGCCTCAGTTCCTACGAAATATGGTGCGGTGTTGGGGAGTCGCTGTAAAGAACTATTTTTGCGGTGCAAATAGGGACAGCGGCCATTTCCATGAGTTGCCCACAAGATATAGCGGTTTTTCCAAAACGCCCCACAAGGGAGAGTCACTTACCCACAAAAAAGCCGCCAAAAAAGTTTTGGCGGCTTGCGTGTCATCGGGAAAATCGGACGTCAGTCGCCGGATTTCTCTTCCAGCGCTGCGATGCGCGCCTTCAGCGCCTCATTCTCTTCGCGTGCCTTTTGGGCCATCGCGCGCACGGCGTCGAACTCTTCGCGCGTCACGAGGTTCCGGTTCGCCAGCCAGCGGTCCATCATCGAATTCATGGCCGTTTCGGCCTCATCCTTGGCGCCTTGGGCCACGCCCATGGCGTTGGTCATCAACTGGCTAAGATCATCCATAATCTTGTTACGGGTCTGCATGGGCTGCACTCCTGTTCGTGTTGTGATGGATATGGGCAGGCGCAGGCCTTTGATCAAGGTTGACTTCGTCGCACCAGCGCCCCAACCACGGGGAAAATAACGCGAAGTGAGGCTTGTCCCGTTGTTTGCCATTCCGTTCCCACCCCTGTCGCCTGAGCTGTTGTCGATTGAGATCGGCTCTTTCACCTTCGCGCTGCGGTGGTATGCGCTGGCCTATCTGTTCGGCCTCGGGCTTGGCTGGTGGGTGATCTGGAAAGCGATGGCGCGCCCTGCCCTTTGGCCTGCCGACACACCGCCGTTGCAACCCGCGCAGGTTGAAGGCCTGCTAACCGCCGTAGTGCTTGGCGTGATCCTCGGGGGCCGCATCGGCTACGTCCTGTTCTACCAACCCGGCATATACGCAAGCGATCCACTGGCCGCGCTGCGGATCTGGGAAGGTGGCATGTCGTTTCATGGTGGCCTTGCGGGTGTTGCGGTTGCCGCCTTTATCTTCTGTCGCCGCACCGGCGCGCCGCCGCTGCAAATTGCCGACGCCATGTCGATGGTGATCGGGATCGGACTTTTGCTGGGGCGGTTGGCCAATTTCGTAAATGCGGAGCTTTGGGGCCGCCCGTCTGACGCACCCTGGGCGTTCATCTTTCCGGGGGCAGCAGCGCAGGATTGCGATGGTCCGGTAGGCATCACGGAATATCTGGGTGCCACAGTTTGCGCGCGCCACCCTTCACAGCTCTATGAGGCGCTGTTGGAGGGGCTGTTCATGGGCGTGCTGCTGTTGTGGCTGGCCTGGCGGCGCGGTTGGCTGAAACGACCTGGCGCCCTGACTGGGATGTTCTTCCTCATCTACGGCGCCTCTCGCTTTTTCGTGGAATTCTTCCGTCAACCCGATGAGCAGTTCACCGGGCCGGACAACCCAATCGGTTTCGCCCTCGCCCTGTCGCCGGAGGTCGGTTTGACGATGGGGCAAATCCTGACCATCCCGATGTTGCTGTTGGGGACCTACTTCATCCTGCGAAGTCGCGCCCGTGTCGCTTAAAGAGCGGCTGATCGCCCGCATCGCGCGGCTGGGGCCGATGTCGGTGGCCGATTACACGGCCGAATGCTTGCACGATCCGGAATTCGGCTACTACGCGACCCGCGATCCTTTAGGGCGCGCTGGCGATTTCATCACGGCACCGGAAATCAGCCAGATGTTTGGTGAGCTTTTGGGCCTGTGGATCGCGCAGGTCTGGTTGGATCAGGGGCGGCCTAAGGGCGTTTTGGCTGAACTCGGGCCGGGGCGCGGGACCTTGATGGCCGATGTTCTACGCGCCACGCGGGGCGTTCCAGGCTTCCATGACGCGCTGGCGCTCCACTTGGTGGAGGCCTCGCCGGTATTGCGCGCAGCACAGGCCCGGGCCGTGCCAGGGGCCACATTCCATGACAGCGTGGCAGACCTTCCCGAAGCCCCCTCTACTTGATCGCAAACGAATTCTTCGATGCCCTGCCGATCCGCCAGTTCCAGATGAACGCGGCGGGCGATTGGCAGGAACGGCAGATCGGCACTTCGGATGGCGCGTTGATCTGGGGACTGGCGCCGCCCGCACCACTGGAAGTGCGGGACGGGTTCAAGCCGGGCATGATCGTGGAGACTTGCGCACCGGGCGAAGCCATCGCTGAAGAAATCGGACGGCGCATCAAAGCCCATGGCGGTGCCGCGCTGATCGTCGACTATGGGGACAAGGAAAGCACCGGAGACACGTTTCAGGCCCTTGCCAAACATGCCTTTGCCGACCCGCTCGACACGCCGGGGCAAGCTGACCTTACGGCCCATGTGGCGTTTGGGCCCTTGGCGCATGCCGCCGGCGTACAGGCGAGCGGCCCTGTTCCCCAGGGTCTGTTTCTTGAACGGTTGGGGATCACCGCGCGAGCGCAATCGCTGGCCAAAGGCCTGAGCGGGGCTGCGCTTGACGCCCATATCGCCGCGCACAGGCGGTTGACGCATGCGCAGGAAATGGGGACCTTGTTCAAGGTGATGGCGCTGACCCCGGACGGCGCGCCGCCACCCCCAGCCCTGGAGCCTGCCCCGTGACCATTACCGCAACACGATTGGACCCTGTGACCTCTCCGCTGCTGGATGGCGTGAAGCATGGCTTCTTTACGCGCATCGGTGGGGCCTCGACGGGCATTTTCGCAGGGCTGAATTGCGGCGGCGGCTCCAGCGATCAGGCCGAGGTGGTTGCCATGAACCGCGCCCGCGTGGCGGGGGAGATGGAGGTCGCGCCCGAGGCCCTCGTCGGCGTGCACCAGATCCATTCAGCCGATGTCGTGGTTGTCGACGGCCCGACCGAGGCGCGTCCCAAGGCAGATGGCGTTGTGACCGCGACGCCCGGCGTGGCCCTTGGTGTGCTGACAGCGGATTGCCAGCCCGTCCTGTTTGCCGATCGGCAGGCTGGGGTCATAGGTGCCGCCCATGCAGGCTGGCGCGGGGCGCTGGATGGCGTGCTGGAAGAAACCGTGGACGCGATGGAGGGTTTAGGCGCGGATCGGACGCGGATAAAAGCGGTCATTGGCCCGTCGATCAGCCAACGCGCCTATGAAGTGGGTCAGGAATTCCTGGAACGGTTCATGGATGAAGATCCAAGCCACAGCCGCTTTTTCGTGAATGGGGCAGACGGCAAATACCAATTTGACCTGACGGGTTTCGGCCTTGCGCGCTTACGAGCAGCGGGTGTGGCAGAGGCAGAGTGGACCGGCCATTGCACATATTCCGACGCGACGCGCTTCTATTCCTATCGCCGCGCCACGCATCAGGGTGAGGCTGATTACGGGCGCCTGATCTCTGCGATTCGATTGTAGGCGCGGCCTGGAGCCGCGATTGATGCGAAATTGGACACAATCGGGGCACCCCCTGCCCCGGCTTGGGCACAATTCAGTTCAAAATTTCCATGAATGCCTGTGAAACAAGCCCGCTCTGCCCGGATCTTCGCCCCAAAATGGCCCAGATGATTTACCGGGCTTTAGCGTTTTTGCCGCAAGACTGCCTGAAAGCCCCGGCATCTTGGTGCCAATCGAGAACAACGCTCGGCAAACGCGGGCATGGCACGAAGGACGAGGCAAAATGAAAACGCAACGCTGGATGAAAACAGTCCTGAACGAAGCAAAGAAAGAGCAGATCGAAATGCCGTGGTCGCGCAAAGTGCGCGCAGCCCGGCGCGCGGAGAAGCCGCGTCAGCTCATGGCCGCTGAATAAAGCGGAAGACCCCGGACAAAGACCCCGAGGACCCCAACACACGAACGCTTGCAAAGGCGGCCAGAATGGCCGCCTTTTGTTTTGCCAGCCACAGGATCGAGCCTTCTCAGGCGCGGTTAATCCAAGTCGACGGGCTCTTCCAGGGCCTTGATCAGCGGCGCAAGTTCATCTGCGTGGCGCTCCCACCCGGCAACGGCGGCTCTGCCAATCGGTTCACGCGCTTGCGCAAAGCTGAGCGTCTGGATGCGACGGTCGCTGTCTTGCGGTGCAAGGCATGCCGGGTCCCATGGCAAATTGACAGCTTTCAAAAGCGCGCGGATCTGCACCTCAGGCTCCGCTGTCAGCGCCTCGTACGAAATCCTGTAGACGCGGTCGTTCAACGCGCGGCTCCAAAAATCAGTGATCGCGTCATGCAGGCGAATATAGCGCCCCATCGCGGCCAGATCGTAGGCGTAGCGGTGCAGACCATCCGGGAACCGATTGCGGTAAAGCGACAGCCCGACGTCACGCGGGTCTCGGGTGACATGCACAAAATGGGCGCCCGGCAGCGCGCGCAAGGCATGCCCCATGCGCGAAAAGGTCGAGATTGCCTTGTCGACAATGACGCCCGGTTGTCCGGTGCAGCGCCCCGCCAAGGTGAGGTAGCGGTTGCCCGCTTGGGTCAGCATGTCGGCGTCCGCCCGTCCTTCACGGCGGAGCAAATCCATGGTCGGGGCAAGGGCTTGGCCGAGAAACGCCATTTCCCCCCAGCGCCCACCTGCGGGTGGGCAGCGAGAATGGTTTCAACCAGCGTGGTGCCGGAACGCGGCAGGCCGGTGACAAAAACCACGGGCGCCGTGGGCCCGTCAGGCCTGATCGGTTCAAGCGCGTGCCAGTCGGCAACAAGGGCCTTTGCCGCGGCGAGATCGGCTTCAAACCCATAAGGAAAGGCCTTTGCCGTCAACCTGTTGGCCCGGTGAAGGAGGTCCATGACCTGATCGTGCCGACCAAGGTCCGCCGCACATTTTGCGGCGGCGAACAGCAGTCCCGCACGATCGCTCGCTGCGACGTGCGGCGCAGCCAGCGCTTGTTCCAGCCGCCCAACAAGCGGCGCGTCAGACGTTACCTTTCGCCCATTGGCAAAAGCGCGAAACGCCTCCCCATTTGTAGCATCCAACGCCAATGCCGCATCAAGGTCCGCCTCAGCCCCCGCAAGATCCCCCGCGGATTGACGCAGTTGGGCGCGGTGAGTGAGGATCAGGGCATTGGGCGCATGATCCGCCGCGGCTTCGATCAGGGACTCCGCCGTCGCAACGTCGCCTGCTGCTTCGGCCAGCATCGCGACACGGCGCGTCGTCGCGATACGCGGCGCGCCTGCGGAGATGGCCCGTGAAAGAGCGGCCTTCGCGGCGTCCCCCCGTGAGGCTGCCGCCGAGCACAGAGCAAGCTCTACCTGCCATGCCTTGTCTTCGGGGTGCGCATCGGCCAACAGGTCGGCTGCGACATCCGGCAGCGCGGTTTCACGGAGCATTTGCGCCCGGATGACCAAGGCCGCCGGGGGCAAATCAGGTGCGAACAGCAGCGTTTCAACCCGCCCGATCTGCCCCGCCGCAAGCGCCGCCCGCGCCAGGGCCAATCGCGCCCCGACATGGGATGGATCGCGCGCATGCGCCGCTTCCAGCGGTGCGACGGCTGCAGCACCCTCACGGATCAGGCCAAGCGTATAGACCGGCCAGAAGGCTTGTGGAGCGGCCTTCGTCAGACGCAGTGCCTCCGCCTCGGCCGCGGCCTCCTCGCCATTGCGCCAAAGCCGTTGCACCTTGGCCATGTCCTTCTCGGATCCGACCACAATGCCAGCCTTGTGCGCTTGCGCTTCCAACTTTGCGCGCGCCGGGCCCGTCTGCACCGCGTGCAGGCCTTGCCAGATGGCGGGCTCTTTCGGCTTCAGCTTCAACGCCTTGCGAAACAGCCCCTCCGCCTCGGCGGGCTGGTCAGACAGGCAGCGCCCCTTTTGGAACAGCACTTCCGCAATGTCGGGTTTAAGCGACAGAATGTGGTCATAGATCGCCACAGCCTCTGCCACCCGACCAGCTTGCTGATGCGCCAAACCGTCCCGGTAAAGCGCCGTTAGATCAACAGGTGGCATGGGCTTAGGCCGTTTGCGCCAGGCGATCTTCCATCACATCAAACGGGACCCCGGGCGTGTCTTTCGCACCCCGGATCACCAGCGAGGTCCGGACCGAGGCGACGTTCGGCGCCGAGGTCAATTCGGCCGTCAGGAAGGACTGGAATGACGACAAGTCGGGCGCCACGCATTTCAGAATGAAGTCAATCTCGCCGTTCAGCATGTGGCATTCCCGGACGAGCGGCCAGCCATTGCAACGCGCCTCAAACGCCACAAGATCAGCCTCGGCCTGACTGACAAGGCCGACCATGGCAAAGACCTGCACCTCAAACCCCAGTTGGCGGGCATCGACATCTGCATGGTAGCCTTTGATAAAGCCCGCCTCTTCCAGCGTCCGCACCCGGCGCAGGCAGGGCGGTGCTGAAATGCCGACCCGTTTGGCGAGCTCCACGTTGGTCATGCGCCCGTCTTCCTGCAATTCGGCAAGGATTTTACGGTCGATCGGGTCCAGTTTTGCGCTTTGCATTTTGGTCGTGCTCCGTGGCGGTCATTTTCAGATGAACCGCAATATGCGTCTGTTGCGCAACTTTATTTCACAGCTGCGCAAGAAATGGAATAGCTCACATGTGAAACGATTGGCGAAGATCAGGGCGCAGACGCAACTCGCGCAACCGTGCGCCAGCGGGGCTTTCATCCCCTTAGCACCGCGCGTATATCGTCGTGAACGGATGCTGCCCGGGGACCTTTGCAATGACCGACACACGCCATACCCGCCTTTTGATCATTGGCTCCGGGCCTGCTGGATACACAGCCGGAGTCTACGCCAGCCGCGCGATGTTGGAACCGATCCTTGTGCAGGGCATCCAGCCGGGTGGCCAGCTGACCATCACCACCGATGTGGAGAATTGGCCGGGTGACAATTCGGTCATGGGCCCCGATCTGATGGTTCGCATGGAAGCGCACGCCAAAGAGATGGGCACCGAAATTATCGGCGACCACATCAACTCTCTCGACCTCGGCACGCGCCCGTTCAAGGCGATGGGCGACAGCGGCACAACCTACACCGCCGACTCCGTGGTCCTTGCGACAGGCGCGCAGGCAAAATGGCTTGGGCTACCGAGTGAAGAGCATTTCAAAGGCTTCGGCGTAAGTGCCTGCGCAACCTGCGACGGGTTTTTCTATCGCGGACAGGAGATCGTCGTGGTCGGCGGCGGCAACACAGCCGTCGAAGAGGCGTTGTTCCTGACCAATTTCGCGTCGAAGGTCACGCTCATCCACCGCCGCGACAGCCTGCGCGCCGAAAAGATCATGCAGGATCGCTTGTTCAAGAACCCCAAGGTTGAAGTTCTGTGGAACCATGAGGTGGAAGAAGTCGTGGGCGCGCATGAGCCGCGCGGGGTCGAAGGCATCCGCGCCAAACATGTGGAGACGGGCGATATCACGGAAATCCCATGCAAGGGCTTCTTTGTGGCCATCGGACATGCGCCTGCGACCGAATTGGTCAAGGACCAGCTGGAAATGCACAATGGCGGCTATGTCAAAGTGCAGCCCGGCACGACGAAGACGTCGATCCCTGGCGTCTTCGCCGCCGGCGACCTGACCGACCACGTCTACCGTCAGGCCGTGACAAGCGCCGGGATGGGCTGCATGGCCGCGCTCGACGCCGAAAAATTCCTGGCTGAGGCGGAAGGCGAAGAGACCACCGATGCAGGGGCCTATGCTGCCCCGGTTGACGCGGCAGAATGAAGCCCGAGCCGAAAGCTGCAACAAACGCACGACACAATATTTTCACACAATTCGGCCGATTGTCTCCGCATTTGCGCCGCTTTACGTAACGATAACCTTATCTCAGCCGCGAACACCAAGTGGAGTTGAGTTATGTGTATTCGGAGTTTCTTGTCGTCAGAAGACGGTGCCGTCGCAGTCGATTGGGTCGTCCTGACCGGGGGCCTGGTGGGCCTTGGGCTTGCAACGGCCTCAGTCGTATCGAGCGGGGTTGAAAACCTCTCGACCGACGTGGCGAATTCGCTGGCCAACCTGCAGATCTCGACCACATTTGGCTTTGTCGCCGCAACCGCTGCGATGACGCAGACTGCGCTGTGGGACACGCCCGGACAAACCTCCACCGAATTCGCGAATGTCGACCAGCTGTCCTTCTCCACCGAGGTGGCGTTCGGCGTGGGCGACGAAGGGATCATCTTCGAAGCAGGCGGCACGGGCCGTGGCTTTATCATGTATCAGCATGACGGCATGCTTTACCTGCAGGCGGGAAGCGGTGGTAATTTTGGCGAGAGTGCGTCGCGTGGCGAGGCAGCTTGGCAAGTCACGGAAGGCACCCATACCATCGAAGGCTCGATGAACGCGGACGGCGGGCTGGCCCTCTATGTGAACGGCGATCTGGTTGACCAGTCCTCGTTCCAGGCCGCAAGTCTTGCAGGCGGCAATGCCGGCACAATCGCGGGCGGCACAACGAGTGTTGCGGTCAATCGCGGCGGTTTCAACCGGTCCGACCCCGGCCATCCGGGCGTGACTGAGGTCGAGTTCTTTGAGGGCCAGACAACGGGCGACGAACTCACCCCCATCAGCTAACGGTCGATGTCCATCACGCCAAACGCAGACGTTTGGCAATGCGGCCCACCCTGCTTTGCCCCGTTGGGCGATCGCGCAGGGTGCGCACGGCATCAGCGACGGCACTCGGATCGGTCTGCAATGTGCTGGTTGGCCAACCGGTCTGCTCTGCCAACCAGCTTAGGCTGTCGGGCAGCAGGTCTTCGAAATCCACATCACATCGAACAGCGCGGTTATGATGTTCCGGCAGGGGTTCCTTGATCGACCATCCCATCCGGGATTTCGCCCAATCCTGCGTCGCTTCAACCATATCGGCGGCGTCCAGCAGACAACCGGGGTGAAGCTGAAACGGCCGCCCTTGCACCTTCGCCAAGCGATGCAATATGCGCCCGTCCCTGGGATGGCGCATCGCATTGTACCGCCGAAACAGGACCAACAGGCGCGTGGCCTCATCCCCAAGGCTTACATTAGCGTTGGTTGGATGTTCCGGCAGGGCACCCAGATCAAGGGTCTCTGCAAAGTGCTGAACGACGGACCCTGCGGCAAAAGTGTCGCGCACAAAGGGAAACAGCCTCATATTGTCCTGGCCCAACGCATGGTCCCACATTGTGATGTCGGCGGCGATCGGGCGGTGTGCGCGCCGGATCACATCAGCCAAAGGCGCGTAGGACGTCTTGTAGAATTGCTGAGTGTAGGAGGTGATGAAGGAATAAGGCGGCCTGATATACGCAATCGCACTCAACGTCTTTGCATGCTTGGAAAGATGCGCCAGCAAATTGGCAACCGCGGCGGGTGGAAGCCGCACCATGACCTCCGCCGACAGGATCGCGCGGGGCGTTCGCACCGCCTTGAGTGCGTTTTCCAGATGCGCCCGCGCCGCAGCCGGAGATTGCGCGCCACGCGGCCCCGGATGTGTCGCAACGGGTGAGACGCCGCCATGGGCCCTTAGGATCACCGGGTTGGCGGAATGCGGTGGGTTGAGGTCAAGGTAGGTCCAATCCCGACCACCACGCGCTGCACTCAACGCACGCTGGATGGATGTGGTGCCAGTCTTCGGCATGCCAATATGAAGGATCAGTTCCTCAATCATTTGGGAAGCTATCGCTGAAGGCCGTTAACAAAGCATGGGCAAGCGTCGGGAAAAATGCCTCGCCTGGTGGGATTTGCGGCAATTTCGCCACGAATTTTGGCGAGTGTTCTCAAATCGAAAACAAATCGTTCAAACTTGAACAAACATCTTCCCACGGGGTTGGGTCTTGTATATGCGTTCACACATGAACAAACCCTCCACCCTGTTTGAGACGTCCCTGCATGTCGATGCCTGACACAGATCTGCTGTTCCGGTTGTTGCGTCAGATAGATGTCGCACCGCAGGGATCGCAACGCGCAACGGCGCAGGCCCTTGGCATCAGCCTTGGCGGCCTGAACACGGTGTTACGTGCTGCCACACAAGATGGGCTGGTCCAGATCGTTGACCGTGACAGCACGGATCGGCGTCAGAAGGTCGCCTACGCCCTCACCCAAAAAGGGGCCGCCGAAAAAGCGCGCCTTGTCGATGATTTCCTCGCGCGCAAACGCGCTGAATATAACGCGCTTCATGCCGAGTTAACCGGCACCGGCGCCACGCTCTCTCCCGCCAAAAGGACCGCAACCATGGCTATGCCGCTCCACGCTCCGATCCCGGAACTCTACGTCTCGTACGACAGCGCCCAGAAACTGAAGATGGAGGCCGCCGAGCTTCCAAGTTGGGATCTGACCCAGCGCCAGGTCTGCGACCTCGAACTGCTCATGAATGGCGGGTTCAACCCACTTAAGGGGTTCATGGGAAAGGAAGATTACGACGGCGTCGTTGAAAACATGCGCACCGCAGATGGCGCACTTTGGCCGATGCCCATCACGTTGGATGTGTCAGAGGCATTTGCGGCCAGCGTCGAAGAAGGCCAAGACATCGCGCTGCGTGATGCCGAGGGCGTCATACTCGCCATCCTGTCGATCTCGGACAAGTGGAGCCCCGACAAGGCGCGCGAAGCGGTCAAGGTTTACGGTGCTGACGATGTCGCCCATCCGGCCGTGAATTACCTGCATAACGTCGCTGGCCCGATCTATCTGGGCGGCGCGATCACCGGTATCCAGCAGCCCGTTCACTATGATTTCCGCGCCCGCCGCGATACACCGAACGAACTACGCGCCTATTTCCGCAAGCTCGGCTGGCGCCGCGTTGTCGCGTTTCAGACCCGCAATCCGCTGCACCGCGCGCATCAGGAACTGACCTTCCGCGCCGCGAAAGAGGCGCAGGCCAACTTGCTGATCCATCCCGTTGTGGGCATGACGAAGCCCGGCGATGTGGATCATTTCACTCGCGTGCGCTGCTATGAGGCTGTTTTGGATAAGTATCCGGCGGCCACCACAACGATGAGCCTTCTGAACCTCGCCATGCGCATGGCCGGTCCGCGCGAAGCGGTCTGGCACGGAATTATCCGGCGAAATCATGGCTGTACGCATATGATCGTCGGTCGCGACCATGCCGGGCCGGGCAAGAATTCGGCGGGCGAGGACTTTTACGGGCCATATGATGCGCAGGACCTGTTCCGGCAGCATCAAGACGAAATCGGCATCGAAATGGTCGACTTCAAGCACATGGTTTATGTGCAGGAGCGCGCCCAGTACGAGCCGAACGACGAGATCGCGGATCGGGAAAACGTAACGATTCTAAACATTTCCGGGACAGAGCTGCGCCGCCGTCTGCGCGAAGGCCTGGAGATCCCGGAGTGGTTTTCGTTCCCCGAAGTGGTCAAAGAGCTGCGCCGCACCTCGCCGCCGCGTTCGCAGCAAGGGTTCACTGTCTTTTTCACCGGTCTTTCTGGCTCGGGGAAATCGACGATCGCCAACGCCATCATGGTCAAATTGATGGAACAGGGCGGCCGCCCGGTGACGTTGCTGGATGGGGACGTTGTGCGCAAGAACCTGTCGAGTGAGCTTGGATTTTCCAAAGAACACAGGGACTTAAACATCCGCCGCATTGGATATGTCGCCTCGGAAATCACCAAAAATGGCGGCATTGCGATCTGTGCGCCGATTGCGCCTTACACGGCGACGCGGCGGGCTGTTCGCGAAGAGATTGAGCAGTTTGGCGCGTTTGTGGAAGTCCATGTCGCGACGTCGATTGAGGAATGCGAACGGCGCGACCGCAAGGGGCTCTACAAGCTGGCGCGCGAGGGCAAGATCAAGGAATTCACCGGGATTTCAGACCCTTACGAGGCCCCCACAAACGCCGAACTGGTGGTCGATACCGAGAGTGTGGACGTCGACTATTGCGCGCAACAGGTGCTCTTGAAACTGGAGAGCATGGGCCTGATCGCAGCCTGATCGAACCCGAAACGACCAGATTGCGGGGCGATGTCTTGCCCCGCAAACCCTGACCAGTTGGTCACAGTTGCGTCCATCTGGTCACAATTTCCCGGAAAAATGCGTCCAAATGGTCAGAGTTTGGCCGTGCTGCCCGGCAGCAGAGCAAACCTGACCAGATGGTCACATCTACCGCTCAGAAATCGAAAGCGACCGACAGGTTGAGAACGCCTATGCCTGCGTCGCCGGGCAATGCGGTCAGACGATATTCCACCGGCCGGCGCGTATCGCGCAGCGCGAGCGAGGCCGCGACGAGCGGGATGAACCCTTCGACATTCGGGATGCCATAGTCACGCTCAAGCGTTGGGGCCAAGGCACCGTAATACCCGGTCCCCGCACTGACCCCACCGCGCAGGTTGAACGACCCCAGCTCGGCCAACTGATAAGAGACACCGCCCATCAGGATAGGCGCGACCTCTTCATAGCTGTTGTAGAACACGCCCCCTTCGAGGTGGTATTCAAAACCGCCCTCCCCGCGCTGCCAGCGATGGCCGATCAGCAGACCGAGATTAAAGTCGTTGAGGTCCACGCCAAAGTGGACTGAGCCGAGGATCAATGCGGCGTACCGCTGGTCATCTTGGGCTTGTGTTTGCGCAGGCAGAAGCAGCGCGATCAGCAACGCAATCAAGGGTCGTGAGAGACCGCCTAGATGCGGAATGGCCACGTTATTGGTCCGTTTCTGTCGCTTCGCCATCCTCTGCCGCCGCTTCTGCGTCTGCGCCGGTCTCACCCGGGCCGACTTCGCCAGTATCGGGCTCATCCGCGACGGCGGGGGCATTCCCGTCGGTGGGCAGGCCGTTTTCCCACTCTGTCTCCAGCACTTCGCCAGTCGCGTAGGTCATCGTGCCCGCGCCCTGACGGCGGCCATTGACGAAGGTGCCGGTATAGACATCGCCATTGGAATAGGTGGCTGTGCCGGCGCCATTGATCTCTCCATCATCCCAGGCGCCCGTGTAGGTGAAGCCGTCGGGCATGGTCAGAGTTCCCGTGCCTTCGCGCTGCCCGGCCTCAAATGTGCCTTCGTAGACAGTACCGTCTGCATAGGTGGCCACACCTTGGCCGTGGCGCAGACCCTCTTCCCACTGGCCCTGATAGCGGTAGCCGTCGGGGTGGGTCATCGTGCCTTGGCCGTGCTGACGCGCATTGAGGAAGTTGCCGTCATAGACGAGGCCATTGGCATAGCGCGCGACGCCCGCGCCCTGGATCACACCATCGACCCAACCGCCGGTATAGCTGGAGCCGTTGGGATAGGTGATGGTTCCGGTTCCGTGGGCGAGGTCGTTGCGGAACATGCCCTCATACACCGAGCCGTCGGGATAGGTGACGCGGCCTTCGCCCTGGATCGAGCCTTCGACCCATGCGCCGACATAGACATAGCCATCGACGCCGGTGAACGTGCCTGCGCCGTGGCGACGATCATTCGCGAAGGCACCCTCATAGACATCGCCGTTCTCATAGGTCACGCGGCCTTGCCCCTGGCGCTGGCCGTTGACGAGCGCGCCAACGTAGACATCGCCATTGGGTTGGGTGAGCGTGCCGGTGCCGTTGATCTGACCTTCGGCCCATTGGCCCTCATAAACCACGCCGTCCGCCATCTCCGAGCCGTCCGGTTCCAGACCGAACACCGGCCGCGAACTGGCCCGTATAGGTCGCGCCATCGGGATAGGTGATGGACCCGGTGCCATGCTTCAGGCCGTCCTGCCATTGACCGTCATAGCGATAGCCGTTGGGCCCGGTCATCACGCCGTTGCCGTGATGCAGCGCATTGCGGAACTGGCCGGTATAGGTGACGCCGTTGGAATAAGTGGCTGTGCCGGTGCCTTCAATCCGGCCCTCATTCCATTCGCCTTCATAGGTGGAGCCATCGGCGAAGGTGATGGTGCCCTCGCCCTGGGGGCGCCCGGCGACGAAATTGCCGACATAGACGGATTGGTCAGGGAAGGTTGCGGTGCCCGCGCCGCGGATTTCACCATCCACCCAGGTGCCGGTATAGGTGTAGCCATTTGGCAGGCGGTAGGTGCCGGTGCCGTGCTGAACGCCGTTGCGGAATTCACCTTCGTAGATACCGCCATTGTCGTATTGCTGGATGTCGGTTGTGGTCTCGCCGCTTTCCTGCGCCTGCGCCATGCCCGTGGCGGCGATAAGTGCCGCTGCGAAGATTGCCTGTTTCATTCCCGCACCCTCCCTTGATCGGAGATGTTCATTTTCGCCCGCAAAGCTAGGGGAGGCAGCGCGTTGTGGCAATGTCTTTAACCATTTGCTTCGGCAGGTTGACGCTTGGCCTCGGGCGCAGAGTTGATATGTCAGGGGCAGACAGGCTCTGGAGGGCGTGATGTCCGATACGTTCCGTTTGTGCATGGCACAGTTGAATGCCACCGTGGGCGACCTTGCGGGCAATGCCGAGAAGGCGTTTGCGGCATGGGAGGCGGCCAAGGCTGAGGGGGCGGATTTCGTGGCCTTCCCGGAAATGTTCGCCACGGGCTATCAACTGCTGGATCTGGTGATGAAGCCGGCCTTCGCGCAGGATGTGGAGCGTGTGATCGGCGCGCTGGCGGCGCGGTGTGCCGATGGTCCGGCGTTCGGGATCGGCGGGCCCTGGTGGGGTGACGGGGACGCAAAGGGCGGGCCGATGTGGGGGCGGGTAGCCCGTATAACGCCTATTATGTCTGCGAAGGCGGGGTTGTGAAGGCCAAGGTGCTGAAGCACGAGCTGCCCAATTACGCAGTCTTTGACGAGGTGCGGTATTACCATCCCGGCGATCTGCAAGGCCCGGTTTCGGTTGGTGGCGTGCGGGTGGGTATCCCGATTTGCGAGGATGCCTGGTTCGAGGATGTCTGCGAGACGCTGCAGGAGTCCGGGGCCGAGATTTTGGTGTCACCCAACGGCTCCCCCTATCATCGCGGGAAGATGGCGGTGCGCCATCAGGTGATCGTCTCCCGGGTCGTCGATACAGGGCTGCCGCTGGCCTATGTGAACCTTGTGGGCGGGCAGGACGATCAGGTTTTCGATGGCGGGTCGTTCGTGTTGAACCCAGGCGGGGCGCTGGCGGTGCAGGCGCCGCAGTTCGAGACGGGGCTGCACTACGTTGATTTTGAGCGTGGGGCGGACGGCTGGCGTGCGGTTGAGGGGGAGAAAGCCGCGCTGCCCGATGAGTACGAGGCCGATTATCGCGTGATGGTGATGGCCTTGGGCGATTACCTGCGGAAGACGGGCTTCAAACAGGTTGTGTTGGGGCTGTCGGGTGGCATCGACTCGGCGATCGTGGCGACGATCGCAAGCGACGCGATTGGGCCGGAGAATGTTCACTGTGTGATGCTGCCCTCGCGCTACACGTCCGAGACGTCCCTTGAGGATGCGCGCGATGTGGCGGAGCGACTTGGGTGCCGGTTGGACACGATCCCGATCACGCCTGCGCGGGAGGCGGTGACGGAGTCGCTATCGGGCCTGTTCGAGGGGCTGGAGCCGGACGTGACGGAGGAGAATATCCAGTCGCGCCTGCGGGGCGTCATGCTGATGGCCTTGTCGAACAAGTTCGGCTCCATGCTGCTGACCACGGGCAACAAATCCGAGGTCGCGGTGGGCTATGCCACGATTTATGGCGACATGGCGGGGGGGTATAACCCGATCAAGGACCTCTACAAAACGCGGGTCTTTGAGACGTGCCGTTGGCGGAACCGTGTACATCGAGAGTGGATGAAGGGGCCGGAGGGCGAGGTGATCCCGCCGCGGGTGATCGAAAAGCCGCCGGCCGCCGAGTTGCGCGAGGATCAGAAGGACGAGGATTCGCTGCCGCCCTACTCCGATCTGGACGTGATGCTGGAGATGCTGATTGATCAGGAGCGGTCGGTCGCTGAGGTCGTCGCTGCGGGTTATGATCTTGAGTGGGTCCGCAAGGTAGAGCGGTTGATTTACCTCAGCGAATACAAGCGCTTCCAGAGTGCGCCGGGGGCAAGGTTGACGGAACGGGCCTTCTGGCTGGATCGGCGCTATCCGGTGGTGAACCGGTGGCGGGACGAAGGATGAGTGCGAGATTGCGCCTTGGTCGTGAAGGGCAAGTATGAGCTCATAGCATCGAATGCAGCGATGGATTTTGGCATCCACGGATGCCGGGCCAAGATTCCCATGCTCACGTGCGTTCGCCAAAGGTGATCTATGCTGAAATTCGATGATGAAACCACAAAGCTGCTGGAGGTTGCATACCAGGGAAGCGATGTCTCGCGGCGCAGACGCATGGCATTCGATGCGCTCCATCTATCCGAAGGTGATACCGTCGTTGATATCGGATGCGGCAACGGACTTCTGACCGAAGAAATCGCCCGAGCCGTTGGGAAAACGGGGCGAGTTATCGGTGTCGACCCCAGTGAAGATATGCGTGCCCCTGCTTCGACCCGCTGCGCTGAATTTCCGTCCGTGCAGATCAAGAATGGTTTGGCCGACGAACTGCCGTTGCGTGACGGCACCGCTGACAAAGCCGTCGCGGTGCAGGTCCTTGAGTATCTGCCGGATATTCCGTCCGCCATTCGCGAAGCCCACCGCGTTTTGCGCGTTGGCGGCAGATTTGTCGCCGTAGATACGGGTTGCAACACACTGGACTGGTTCTCCGAAGACGAGGACAGAATGCAACGTATTCAGGCTGCCTGGGATCATCATTATTCCGAGGCTCGCGTCGCCGCGCTTTGGCCTAGACTTACGAAAGATGCTGGATTTGCAGCAATTGAAGTTGAGCCATTTACGTTCTGTGACGTGACACTGCGGCCCGACGGCATCGCTTTCATGCTAATGCATCTGATGTCGCGCTATGCGGTGGAAAATGGTCATGTCCCCGAAAGCGATGCAAATGCTTGGTTTGAGGAACAGGTGGAACTTGCGCAGCAAGGTCGCTTTTTCTTTTCCCTCACGTACTATCGAATGAGTGCAGTAAAAACCTAGCAAGAGAACCGAAAACCTACCGGTCTTGGTCACGCATATACCTTATTTGAAGGCGTTGGGACACGCAGTGGATTGTAACTAAGTCGGCAAAGCACGCCCAAATCGGAACGCGGGTATTCCAGACCTCGCAATCGAATTGCGCCATGTTACCATGTCGGAAACTCATTCAATCGAAATGGCCCGATCCATGATCCGCTTCCTGCGCCCCGCCCTCCTCGCCTCCGCCGCTATCACAACCCTTGCCGCCTGCCAGGTGGGCCAAACCGTTCCCGTTTACGATTACGGGCAGGGTCTGGTGGAGACTTGCGCGGTTGAGGCTTGCTCGACCCTTGGCCTCGATTACGCGCCATTAGCCGATTACACGCAACTCAACGCGCTGAGCCATGTGACCGCCCTGATGGTCTCGCACACGGATCTCGCCAACCTGTCTGACATCGCCGCGATGGCGCAGTTGCGGGAGCTGCATATGGGCGACACGCAGGTGCGTGATCTTTCGGGGCTGTCACGACTCGGCAACCTGCGCCTGATCCACATGCAGGGCATCACGCCGACTTCGTGGGAGCCGCTGACGCAGGTATCTGGTCTGCGCGAGCTGGCCGTTGGCTTTTATGGGATGAGTGATGTGTCGTTCGTCGCCAGCTTGCCACGGCTGGAGCAGCTTTACCTTGCCAATGTCGGCGCTGAGATGGATCTGAGCGGCCTCGGCCGCCACCGCGGCCTGCGCGCCCTGCATCTGGACAATGATACCGTGGCCGACCTGTCGCCGCTTTTGGACCTGCCGAACCTGCGCCGGTTTTCGATGCTGACCTTCGACCCAGAGCGCCATGGCGATGTCATTGCTCAATTGCGCGCGCGGGGTGTGACCGTGGATCTGGAAGAGCCGGCGGTGATCGTCTGCTAATCGCGCCACCTTGACCTTCTGGGGTCTCCCGCGTCTGTATGCACTTAACAGACCGGAGTGCCCTTCCCATGACTGATTTCCTCCTCCTCGCCACGATCTTCCTTGTCGCGGGCGTTGTTGCCGTGCCGATTGCCAGCCGGTTGGGGCTTGGCTCGGTCCTTGGCTATCTGATTGCGGGGATTGCGATTTCTCCACTTTTGGCGGTGCTGGGGGTCGATGTGATCTCGATCCAGCATTTCGCGGAATTTGGCGTTGTGATGATGCTGTTCCTGGTGGGGCTGGAGTTGCAGCCCAAATCGCTGTGGGAGATGCGCGGGCAGCTCTTCGGGCTTGGCGGGGGGCAAGTTGTGCTCACGACGCTGGCCGTGATGGGGGTGGCGATGATCTTTGGTCAGCCATGGCAGATCAGCCTGGCCATAGGCATGGTGCTGGCGTTGTCGTCGACCGCGATTGTGCTGCAGACGTTGAACGAAAAGGGCTTGATGCGGTCGGACGGGGGGCAAGGGAGCTTCTCGGTCCTGCTGATGCAGGACATCGCGGTGATCCCGATGCTGGCCTTCCTGCCGCTTCTGGCGATGCCGGAGTTGATGGATCTGGGGGCGGATGCGGCGGGTCACGGGGCCGAGGCCGAGGCCGGGCATGGCGATGCAGGCCAAGGGACCGCCGATCAAGGCGACGGGGACCACGGCGCGTCGATGAGCCTGGTGGATGGTCTGACCGGATGGCAGACGGCGCTGGTGAACCTGGCCGCGATTGCCGCGGTTTTAGGGATTGGATCGGTGCTGACGGGGCCGATCTTCCGCTTCATCTCGGCCGCCAACCTGCGGGAATTGTTCACCGCCGCCGCGTTGATGCTGGTGATCGGTATCGCGCTGCTGATGAGCCTTGTGGGGCTGTCACCGGCGCTTGGCACGTTCCTTGCGGGCGTGGTTCTGGCGAACTCTCCCTATCGGCACGAGTTGGAGAGTGACATCGACCCGTTCCGCGGCCTGTTGTTGGGCCTGTTCTTCATGACCGTGGGTGCGTCGATCAACTTTGGCCTGTTGGGCGAGAACATCGCCATGGTTCTGGGCATGACGTTGGGGTTGATCGTTTTGAAGGCGGTCATACTGATGGCCCTGGCCTTTGCGTTCAAAATTCGCGGGTCGGACAAGTACCTGTTGGCGCTTGGCCTGGCTCAGGCGGGTGAGTTTGGTTTCGTGTTGCTGTCGTTCACGGTCGCGGGTGGGATCATGCCGCAGGCCGTGTCGGACATTTTGCTGCTGGTTGTGGCCTTGTCGATGCTGCTGACCCCCGGCCTGTTCATCCTGTACGACCGGGTCATTGCGCCGCGCTTCGTGGCCCATGAGGAGCGTGAGGCGGACGATATGCCGGGGGATGGCAAGATCATCATCGCGGGCGCGGGCCGTGTGGGCGGGCTTATCGACCGTATCCTGCGGGCCGCCGGCCACAAGACGACGGTGATCGACTATAATTCACGCCGCTTGCAGATCATGGAGCGGTTCGGGATCAAGACCTATTTCGGGGATGCGCGGCGTCCGGATCTGCTGAACGCCGCTGGCATTGCCGAGGCGCATATCCTGATTGTTGCGATTGATGATCGCGAAGGGATCGACCAGATCGTGGAATATGCGACCTCCACCTACCCCAACCTGCATGTGATCGGTCGCGCCGTGGACCGCGACCATGTCTACGATCTTTGGTATCGGGGCTGCCGGGACATCATCCGGGAGACCTACGACAGCTCCCTTCGGATGGGGCGGTCGGCCTTTGAGGCGATGGGCGAAAGCCGGGAGACGGCGGAAGGGATCATTGCTGCATTCAACGACCATGACCGCGAGGCGATGCTGGCCATTGCGGAGGTCCATGAGCCGGGCGTCGCCCCGCACGAGAACGAGGCCTATGTGGCGCGGGTCAACGAGATGCGCGGCGATTGGGAAGCCGCGCTGGCCGAGCGCATTGCCACCATCCGGTCGGGCAGCACCTGAGGCCCAGTTTTAGGCCACCCTGACTAGTGGACGCTCACGGGGCTAAGGTCGTTCTGGCGCGCAACGATGAAAGCAAGATCGCGGTCTTTCACGAGGGCGATCTGCTCGCCATTCGCGCCACCGATGGCATAGAGCCGCTCTAACCCCCGCGCGCGTTCCTGCACCTCATCGGGCAGGTCGGCCACGGCCACTTCGCGGATGTAGACGATCGGCCGCTCATCCTGTTTGATCTGGTCTTCCGTCATCACGATGCACCTCCGGTTTCGATCTTGATTGTCTGGACAATGCTTTCGGGCACGGCGCGGTTCAGGTCGACATGCAACAAACCATGTTCCATCGCCGCACCGGCCACATCCACCCCATCAGCCAGCACAAAACTGCGCTGGAACTGCCGGGTGGCGATCCCGCGATGCAGGAAGATGCGGTCTTCGTCTGCGGGGGCCTGTTTGCCGCGGATGACCAATTGGCGGTCCTCGACGGTGATCGACAAATCCTCTTCCGCAAAACCTGCCACGGCAAGCGTGATGCGGTAGGCGTGTTCGCCGCGCTGTTCGATATTGTAGGGGGGATAGCCTTCGTTGCCGGATTTCGCGGTCCGTTCCACCAGTCGTTCCAACTGATCGAACCCCAACAAGAAGGGGTGAGAGGCAAGGGTCAGTTTTGTCATGTCGCGCACATCCTTGATCAAGCGATCTGCAAATTCGGCCCGTCCCGCGTTCGGCAACGGCCCAAGCGAAATATGGGAGCACGATCAGAGCAAAACAAGGCCGACGAGGCTTGGAGCGCGCGCGGAATGCCCCTATCTTTGCCCTGGGAAACAGGGGACCAGCCATGGTTGCACCATCGGAGATGAGCCATGAGGACGTGTTGCGCGTAAAGCTTGAGGCTTTGCGCCGCGAACATCGCGATCTGGACGAGGCGATTGAAGCCCTTGGCGAGCGTGTCACGGTGGATCAGCTGACCCTCAAGCGGCTAAAATCCCAGAAACTGCGCCTCAAGGACCGGATCGCCCGGATCGAGGACGAGTTGACGCCGGATATCATCGCCTGAGCCCCGGGGCGCCGCGCATTGCCCAATTGCACCGCCGCCCCTTTGCGCTATACCCCAAAGTTCACGATGTCAGAGGGATAGGCCATGGTTCAGGTCGCCATCATCATGGGCTCGCAATCGGATTGGCCCACCATGCGCGAAGCGGCAGAGATGCTGGAGGCGCTTGGCGTGCCCTACGAGAAAAAGATCGTATCAGCCCATCGCACGCCGGACCGACTTTGGGAGTTCGGCAAATCGGCGGCGGATCGCGGTTTGAAAGCGATCATCGCGGGCGCGGGTGGTGCTGCGCATTTGCCGGGCATGGTGGCGTCCAAGACGCGCGTGCCGGTGATTGGTGTGCCGGTTCAGACCAAGGCCCTGTCAGGCGTTGATAGCCTTTATTCCATTCTGCAGATGCCGCGCGGATACCCCGTGGCGACCATGGCCATTGGCGCGGCCGGGGCCGCGAATGCGGGGCTGATGGCCGCAGCAATCCTCGCCAATGACGATCCTGCCCTTGCGGAGCGTTTGGACCAGTGGCGCGCTGACCTGAGCGCCTCGATCCCCGAGGAGCCGAGCGATGACTGAACCGCTTCCGTCGGGCAGCGTGATCGGCATTCTGGGCGGCGGGCAATTGGGCCGGATGCTGGCCATGGCCGCTGCGCGCCTTGGCTATAAGACCCATATATTCGAGCCGGGTGCCGCCCCTGCCGCAGACGTCGCCCATGCCTGGACCCAGGCGGGCTACGATGATCTGGACGCGCTACGGACCTTTGCGGAGGCCTGCGATGTCATCACCTTCGAGTTTGAGAATATCCCCGCTGACGCGTTGGACGTGCTGTCGGAGAAGACGCCGCTTTACCCCGACCGCCGCGCGCTTGAGGTCAGCCAGGACCGCTTGATCGAGAAAAGCTTTCTGCGGGATCTGGGGCTGGAGACGGCGCCTTTTGCGCCGGTCACCTCGGACATCCATGCCGATTTGAAGATGACCGGCGTGCCTGCGATCCTGAAGACCCGGCGCTTTGGATATGACGGGAAGGGGCAGGCCCGGATTATGGCCGCCGGTGAGGCGGAAGCGGCAGTTGCAAGCCTGGACGGCGCGCCTGCCATTGCCGAAGGGTTCGTGGATTTTTCGAAAGAGATCAGCGTGATCGCGGCGCGCGGGCGAGACGGGGCCATCGCGGCCTACGATCCCGGTGAGAATGTGCACGAGGATGGGATCCTTTCCACAACCACCCTGCCCGCCCAGATCGCGCCCCCGCTTCGCACCGATGCGGTCCTGATCGCGTCGCAGATCCTCAATGCGCTGGATTATGTCGGCGTTTTGGGGGTGGAGCTGTTCGTGACGCCGAGCGGTCTGGTGGTGAACGAAATCGCGCCCCGAGTGCACAATTCCGGCCATTGGACCCAGGCGGGCTGCGCCGTGGATCAGTTTGAGCAGCATATTCGTGCGGTGACGGGCTGGCCCCTGGGCGACGGGAGCCGACACGCCAACGTGGTGATGGAAAATCTGATCGGCGACGATGTTGCCCGCGCGGGAACCCTGGCGGCGGAGCCCGGCGTGCAGGTTCACCTTTATGGCAAGGCGGAAACGCGCCCCGGTCGCAAGATGGGCCATATCAACCGCGTGACCGGCCCGGCCTGAGCCGCCCGTTCGGTTTGCCAGAAAGGCTCCGGGAGCAGCGCCCCCTACTCGATCAACTCGCCGATTGCCCCGATCACGCCGAGATCGTGGTCAAAGGCGCCGGTCTCCAGAAACGCCTCAACCTGTGCAAGCACAAGCGGGCTGTTCATCATGAAGGTGTGCGTGACGGGCAGCACGATGTGATCGGCCATGCCGTCCACCTCGGTGTTGTCCACGGCCACTTTGCCATCGTCGGCGCCCGGGATCAGGGCGGAATAAATCGGGTTGAGGCTGCGGTTTCCGGCAATGACCCCAAGCTCAAAGTTCACATCGCCGAGTCGGTTCACCAGATCGCCCTCTGCGGTGCCCAATTGTTGGCCCGCCGGTCCGTTCAACCATTCGAACGGCTCAAGTGGCCCAAGCACATCCACCAGTTCGGAGCCGCCATTGGGCGGGGCCAGCATCACGACGCGGCCCAAGTCGGGCAGCGTGTGCTCCCCCAGCCAGTAGCGCACCAGAATGCCCCCCATCGAGTGGGTCACAAAGTTGATGCGCTGCGCGCCGCAGGCTTCCACCGCATCCGGGATCGTCTGTTCCGCCAATTCCGCAATCGCGGCGCGGGTCGAGGGATAGCCCGCATTCACAACGGTGAAGCCCTCGGCCTCCAGGCTTTCTTCGAGCAGAAACAACGACGTCTCGCTGCGCCCCAAGCCGTGCAGCAGCACGACGCAATCGGCGAGCGCCGGCATCGGGGCAAGTGCGAGGAGCGGGGCGAGGAGGGCATGGCGCATACCCTCAACATAAGCGATATTGCAGAAATTCCGAGGGGCCTTGCCCTGCCTGCGCCGTAACGTAACTGTGTGCCCCATGTCTCGCCCCATTCGCCTTGCTGTCCGCGGCCTTCTTCTGGTCGACAACCGCCTTTTGCTGGTCAATGCCTGGCCCGGTGGCACGTCTGATCTGCTGTGTGCGCCCGGCGGCGGGGCGGAGCCGCATGCCTCCTTGGAGGATAACCTCAAGCGGGAATTCCATGAGGAGACGGGGTTGGAAATTGCGGTGGGCGCGCCCTGTCTGGTCAACGAGTTCCACGATCCGGGCCGTGATTTTCATCAGGTGGATGTCTATTTTCGCGTCTCGCTGATTGCCGGGGAGCCGTTGCAGCCCTGGACGGACCCCGAGGGCGTGGTGACCGAGCGGCATCTTGTGACGCGGGCGGAGATGGCGGGGCTGCGCTACAAGCCTGACAGCCTGCCGGACATCGCCTGGGGTGAGGCGGTTTTCTACGACCGGCTGGAGCCGGTCCTGCGCTGAAACGCGCCAAGCCCGTAGGCGACGCCCCCGAGCGTTACCAGCGATGCGCCGACCATGCGCCAGGTCACGGCTTCGCCCAACAGTACGAAACCTGCCGCCATGGCGATGATTGGCACTGTCAGTTGCAGCAGGGCTGAGACCGTGCCGCCGAGTTTGGGCAGGACGGAATACCACAGCGCGTAGCCCAGGCCCGAGGTGATCGCGCCGGCCACAACGGCCAGAAGGATGCCGTTTGTCGTGGTCACGATCCCGTCGATTTGCGCGGGGCGCAGCAGGGTCAGAAGGATCAGGGGCGGAACCGACCAGATGAAATTTGCGCCGGTTTCGGCCATCGGGTCGGTCGCGGTGCGCCCGGCAAGGCTGTAGATGCCCCAGCCGATAGCCGCGAAAAGCATGGCGATGATCGCGATGCCCGGAACGGCGGCCTCGCCCGAGGGCCAGCTGAGCCAGGCCAGACCTGCAAGCGCCATGGCCGCGCCGATCCAGCGACGGACGGGCGGGCGTTCCCCCCCGCCAGCGCGCCTGCGAACATGGTGACCTGCACCCCGCCGAACAACAAAAGCGCCCCAAGGCCCGCATCAATCTGGACGTAGGCGATCGAGAACCCGATCAGGTAGAGCGTCAGGCTGCCCGCCCCCACCCACCGCGCGCGGTGGAAGACCGGCAGGCCGCGGCGTTGCACCAAAACCAGTGCGGCCAGCATGACCGCACCTGCGATGGCGCGAATGACGGCGAAGGCGATGGCGTCAATCTCGCCTCCTCCCACGGCCATCCGGTTGAGGATGGAGTTCGAGGCGAAGGCGATCAGAACCACACAGGTAAGCAGGATCAGGCGCATCTTACCCTCCGATCAGGCGGGTGGCGAAGGCCCCGCTCAGGTAAGCGGGGCGGCCAGCGGCAAAGACGCCTTCGATGCGGCGGGTGCGCGCGTGCATCACGACGAGGTCTGCGCGTTGGCCAACTTTGAGCGTGCCGCGATCCGACCAGCCCATGACCTTCGCAGGCCCACTGGAGATCAGCGCCCAGGCGTCTTGCAGGGCCATGCCACTGTCCCACAGGGCCAAAGCCGCGCGGTGCGGGGAGGGATAGTGATAGTCGGAGACCAGCGCATCGACGAGGCCGTCCGCGATCAGATCGGCGGCGGCAATCTTGCCGTCGTGCGAGCCGCCTCGCACCACGTTTGGCGCGCCCATGATGACCGGATCGCCTGCGGTCTTGGCGGCCTCCGCTGCGGTGCGGGTTTCGGGGAATTCGGCGATGGTCGCTCCCATCGCGCGGAACTGTGCGCGTCCCTCCGCTGTGGCGTCATCGTGGCTGCCGATTTTCACACCGCGACCGGTCATCCACGCGGTCAGGTCTGGCAAAGCGGCAAGGGCCGCCGGGGTCTGCTGATGGAGCCGCGTCAGAAGCGCCATGTGATCCTCGGGCGAGCGGCCCGATTTCAGCGCCTGCCCGACAAGGCGCGGCGGGCGCTTTCCTGCTGCAAGAGCCTCATGGTTGAGATGATCGTTGAGGACAACGTAGCCGATATTTTCGCGCGCGATCAGGGCTTTGACCCGATCAAAGTCCTCCAGAAGCGACAGTTCGAACCGCAGCTGGATGCGCAGATCCAAGGCAGATGCGTACTGGCCGGTGGCGGCAATCAGCACCTCAGCGAAGTCGGGGCCGCGCATGCCCCCTTCCCAGGAGAAGAACTGGGCGAGCACGGCGGTTGTGATGCCGTTGGCGGCAAGCTCTGCCTCAACGGCACGCAGGCCGAGCATCGGGTCCGTTTGCGCACCGCGACGCGGGGCCATGTGGTGTTCGAACCCGTCCCCGTGCAGGTCGATGATGCCCGGAAGGATCATGTAGCCGGAGGCATCCACATCCCGCGCGGCCGTGTCGGTGAGCGTACCGTCCGCCATGGCCAGCGCGCCCTCGCACAACCCATCGGGATGAAGGACCTGCGCGCCGGTCAGGCGAAGGGAAAGGGGCTGCGTCATGCCTGACGTCTGGCAGGGGGACGCGCAAAAGAAAAGGGGCGCAGGATTGCACCCCTTTCAATCATCCGTGTGGCTGCGTTCACTCAGCGCCGCGCAAACGGTCGGTGGACACCCATTCATTCCAGGTCGCGTCCCAGCCTTCATAGGTCACAAGGCAATGGCCCTGCGCATCTGGGCCTTCCAATACGGCGCCATCCCACCATGTGTCGTTCCATTCGATTTCCAGCGTTTGGCCGACCGGGCACGACGCGCCCGCGGGTGCAGCGGCGGCTTGAATACGGCCTGGGCCGACCCATTCGTTCCACTCATCGCTCCACCCCTCATAAGTGACGAAGCATTCGCCCGCGGCATTGGGGCCTTCGAGGATCGTGCCGTCCCACAGACTGCCATTCCATTCGATCTGGCGCGAGGCCCCAGCGGGGCATACAGCCGGAGCCGGGGGGCAACGTCGAGGTTCGTGATGCGGCTGACCGCAACCCATTCGTTCCAGGTCTCGTCCCAGCCATCGTAGCTGACAAGGCATTGGCCTTGCGCGTCGGGACCATCGAGGACCTGTCCTGCGAATTGGCTGCCGTTCCATTCGATTTCCACGGCTTTGCCAGTAGGGCAGGCAAGCGCCGGCGCGGCTGACAGCAAAAGGGCCACAAGGCTAAATCGCATTAGGTTGGATCGAGGCGTCATTGGAAAATTCCTACTAAAACAGGGCCGCATTATCCGCTGACAGCAATGTGTATGGCGACGCGGGTTTGCCTCCATTGACAGCCTTTAGACATGACAAAGGGGCCCGAGGGCCCCTTTGAACAATAATCGGCCTTACCCTTCGGCAGACTTTGCAGTGTAAAGTCGCCTGTCGGGTTCGGGCAAATCTGCTTTGCAGATTTACCCTTACATCATGCCGCCCATGCCGCCCATGTCGGGCATGCCGCCGCCGGCGCCACCGGCACCTTCTTTGGCTGGCTTGTCGGCAACCATGGCTTCCGTCGTGATCAGGAGGCCTGCAACCGAAGCCGCATCTTCCAGAGCCGTACGAACAACCTTTGCCGGGTCGATGACGCCGAATTTGAACATATCGCCATATTCTTCGGTCTGAGCGTTGAAGCCAAAGGCGTTGTCCGAGGATTCACGGATCTTGCCAGCCACAACCGAGCCGTCGACGCCGGAGTTTTCGGCGATCTGGCGCAGCGGGGCTTCGAGCGCGCGGCGCACGATGGCAACACCGGCGTTCTGGTCAGCGTTCTCACCCGAGACGCCTTCCAGCGCCTTGGCACCCTGGACCAGAGCGACACCGCCACCCACAACGATGCCCTCTTGGACAGCGGCACGGGTTGCGTTCAGGGCGTCGTCGACGCGGTCCTTACGCTCTTTCACTTCGACTTCGGTCATGCCGCCCACGCGGATGACAGCCACACCACCGGCGAGTTTGGCCACACGTTCCTGCAGCTTCTCACGGTCGTAGTCGGAGGTCGTGTCTTCGATCTGGCCACGGATCTGGGCGACGCGCGCTTCGATCTCGGCTTTGTTGCCGTTGCCGTCGATGACAGTGGTCTCGTCTTTGGTGATGGTGATGCGCTTGGCGGTGCCGAGCATATCCATCGTGACGTTTTCCAGCTTCATGCCGAGGTCTTCGGAGATGACCTGACCGCCGGTCAGAATACCGATGTCCTGCAGCATCGCCTTGCGACGATCACCGAAGCCGGGCGCCTTGACGGCTGCGATCTTGAGGCCACCGCGCAGCTTGTTGACCACGAGGGTCGCCAGCGCTTCGCCTTCGACGTCTTCCGCGATGATCAGAAGCGGCTTGCCCGACTGGATAACGGTTTCCAGAAGCGGAACCATCGGCTGCAGCGACGAGAGTTTCTTCTCGTGCAGCAGGACCATGCAGTCTTCAAGCTCTGCGATCATCTTGTCGGGGTTGGTCACGAAGTAAGGCGACAGGTAGCCACGGTCGAACTGCATGCCTTCGACAACTTCGGTCTCGGTCTCGAGGCCCTTGTTCTCTTCGACAGTGATCACGCCGTCATTGCCGACCTTCTGCATCGCGTCGGCGATCTGGCGGCCGATTTCGGCTTCGCCGTTGGCGGAGATGGTGCCGACCTGGGCGACTTCATCGCTGTCTGCGACTTCACGGGCAGCGCCTTTGATGTTTTCGATCACTTTGGCCACGGCGAGGTCGATGCCGCGCTTGAGGTCCATCGGGTTCATGCCAGCGGCAACCGACTTCATGCCTTCACGCACGATGGCTTGGGCCAGAACGGTCGCTGTGGTGGTGCCGTCGCCGGCCTCATCATTGGTGCGGGAAGCAACTTCCTTCACCATCTGAGCGCCCATGTTCTCGAACTTATCTTCCAGTTCGATCTCTTTGGCGACAGAAACACCGTCCTTCGTGATGCGCGGGGCGCCGAAGGATTTCTCGATGACAACGTTACGGCCTTTGGGGCCAAGGGTGACTTTGACGGCATCGGCCAGGGTGTTCACACCCTTGAGCATACGATTGCGGGCGTCGGTATCAAAACGGACGTCTTTTGCCATGATGGCGGCTCCTTATCTGGAATTATCTGCGAATTGCGGGATCGGATCTCAGGCCATGACGCCGAGGATGTCCGATTCCTTCATGATCAGAAGCTCTTCACCGTCGACGGTGACTTCGGTGCCCGACCACTTGCCGAACAGGATGCGGTCGCCCGCGCTGACGGCCATTGCGATCAGTTCGCCGCTGTCTTTGCGCGCACCATCGCCGCATGCGACGACTTCGCCCTCGGACGGCTTTTCTTTTGCGCTATCGGGGATGATCAGACCGCCAGCGGTCTTTTCGTCCGATTCAACACGGCGGACCAGAACGCGGTCATGAAGCGGTTTGAATGCCATTTTCGGCCTCTCCTCTTTTCCGAAATCGGAATGTCTCTCTGTTGTGTTGTCACTCACCACTGGAGAGTGCCAACGGCGGAGAGATAGGGGGCGAAATTTTCGAGTCAAGAGGCCGCCTGCGGTAACTGAACCTTTAGAAACAGACTTTAGCACTTGGCCGACGCTTCCCCTTTGCTGGTTCGGTGACGATGGCCTTTCTCAACTCAATCACTTTACGCACCAAGTTGCTTGGCACGATGGCGCTTTTGCTTTTGCTGCTATCGGCCGGATTGATCCGAGAGACCCACCGCGCGCTGGAGCAGACGTATATCGCGCAGGCAACGCAGGACAACGAGGCCACGGCGCGGTCCTTCGCGTACCTGTTGAACAATCGCTATCGCGGGGTTTCGACAGTGGATGGGGATGATGGGCACCTCCGCCAAATCGTTTGGCCCAACCCACCTGAAACCTTCGACAATCACATCGCGGATATGGTGCAATCGGTTTCGGGTTTGGAAGCCTCCCTTTTCATGCTGAACGCTGAAAGTGGAGAATTCCTGCGCGTTGCGACAACCGTGGCGGACGAAAACGGCGTCGCGATCACGGGGACATCGCTGAATTCTCCCGAAGCGCTGGAAACCTTGCTGCGCGGTGACCCCATTACGGGGCAGTTCGGCGTTCTGGGAAACAACTACTTTGGGGAATACGTGCCGATCGTGTCCGGGGATGGTCAGGTCATCGGTGCTTTGGGGGTTGGACGGGATTATGCGGCGTTCCGGTCGTCCATCGCTGAGGCGGCCAACGTTTCCGGAACCATGATGGTCTCGCTCCTGCTGGTTGCGGTAATCCTTGCGGTCGCGTTCTGGGCGGTGCGCGGTCTTTTGGCCCCGTTGCAGGGCATTCGCGCCTCCATTCACGAGCTGTCGAGCGGGAATTACGCATCCGAAATCGTCCATTCCGGCCGGCAGGACGAGATTGGGGAAATCGCGCAGAGTTTGGTGGCACTGCAAAACTCCATGCTGGATGCAGAAAAACTCAAGCTGGCGGAGGCTGAACGCCTGAAGGAAGACGAGCTGAAGCGACGCACGCAGGAACGTGTTGTCGACTCCCTCAGCGAAGGGCTTTCACGATTGGCCAACCTAGATCTGACCGCCCGCATCGACAGCACCGCAGATGATCCCTTTCCCGCAGACTATGACGCCCTGCGCACCTCCTTCAATCTGGTGGTCGATCAATTGGCCGAGACGATCGAAGCGATCCGAGATGTCGCGGAAGAAATCGAGGGGGACGCCGGTGAAATGACAAAATCAGCGATTGATTTGTCAAACAGGACCGAGGGACAGGCGGCCACTTTGCAGGAATCCGCCGCAGCCCTTGAGGAATTGAGCCAGTCCATCAAATCGACGGCAGACAATGCGGCCGCAGCCGAGCGATCGACCGCCGAAAACCGCGCGGCCACCAATGCCACAGGCGAGATTGTCGAGACGGCGATTGGCGCCATGGCGCAGATTGAAGCGTCCTCCGAACAGATCACGCAGATCATCGCGGTCATTGACGACATCGCGTTCCAGACGAACCTGCTGGCCCTGAATGCGGGCGTAGAGGCCGCGCGCGCGGGCGATGCGGGCCGCGGTTTTGCTGTGGTTGCCTCGGAAGTGCGGGCGCTGGCACAGCATTCCTCAGCCTCGGCACAGGAAATAAAATCGTTGATCGCAGCGTCCAGCGAACAGGTGGAAAGCGGATCGAAACTGGTGCGGGATACAGGTGATGCCCTCAAAGACATCATCGGTCGTGTGGAAACCGTTGCGGGCCTTGTCTCGGACATCGCTGCGTCTGCGCGGGAGCAGGCGATCGGTGTTGAGGAGATCAACGACGGAGTAAGGGATCTGGACGCTGCCACCCAATCGAACGCAGCCATGGCCGAGGAGACATCTTCGGCCAGCGAGAGCCTGACAAACGCGGCCGCAGGCCTTGCCACTCAGATCGCACGGTTCAAGCTGGACGCCTCAAAGGCGCGGAACTGGGCCGCTGCGGCGGCGCATCAGGCTGCACCTGGCCCGTTTGCTGAACAGGGTGACGCCGATCTGTCCCTCCCGCTTTCCGTTGATGGCGGAGATAAATCCAACGCCTTTCACGGGTTTTGAACCGCGTTTTGCTGAGCGTGCTTTGGCCAATACGTAGCCAAGCCCCGCGCCGCGTGACATCCCGGATTGGCGCGGCTAGAAGGGCGCAAAATTTGCCTCTCGACGCGAAGGTTCTGACACATGACCACTCTGGTTTTCGGCCATAAATCCCCTGACACCGACTCCACGGGCTCTCCGATCATCTGGGCCTGGTACTTGAACCAGATCAAGCAAATGCAGGCCGAAGCTGTCCTGCTGGGGGAACCAAATACCGAGGCGGCGTTCATGTTGGAGCGCTGGAACCTCGAGAAGCCCCGGATCATCGAGGGTGTGGCCGCCGACACGCCTGTCGTGATCGTGGACACCAACAACCCTGGCGAACTGCCCGACGACATCAACGCGGCCGATATTCAGGGCATCATCGACCACCACAAGCTGGTTGGCGGGTTGGAGACAAAGGGGCCCATCGACATTCGGATCGAACCGCTGGCGTGCACGGCGACGATCATGTGGAAGATGATCGGCAAGCACATGGCGCAGGCGCCTGAAAACATCAAAGGTGCGATGCTGAGCTGCATCTTGTCCGACACGCTTGAATTCCGCTCCCCAACCACAACGCAGGAAGATCGCGCAATTGCGGAAGATCTGGCCAAGGATCTGGGCATCGACATACCGGAATACGCGGCTGAAATGTTCGCCGCAAAATCCGATGTCTCGGCGTTCTCGGATGCGGAACTGCTGCGGATGGACAGCAAGACGTACGAGGTGGGTGGAAAGACCTTCCGTGTGAGTGTGTTGGAGACAACCTCGCCCGGCACGGTTCTGGACCGCAAGGCATCGCTGATGGACACCATGCCGAAGGTGGCCGACGAAGATGGGGCAGATCAGGTCCTGCTGTTCGTCGTGGATATTCTGAAGGAAGAAGCGACCATGCTGGTCCCCAACGAGCTGACGAAGAGCGTGGCAGAAAAGAGCTTTGCCACCGTGGTCGGTGACGCTGACCAGGTTGTTCTGCCGGGCGTTGTCAGCCGCAAGAAACAGATCATTCCGAACCTCACGGTGTGAGCCACGAAGACGCGGGGGCCGGGATTTCCCGCCTTGCCAGATCGAACCTCCCGGATGCAGGCTCTGACAAGCATTCCGGAGGTTCCCATGCGCACTGCCCTTCTCGGCGCCCTGATCGCCACCCTCGCTTTTCCAGCAACGGCCGATACCTATTGGCCAAGCGAAAGTGACATTGTCACGCCAACGGCCCACGGCCTTTCGGTGGCAAGCGAAGACGGGACCACGCGCGCCGAGATCCCGTTTGGCACAGGCTTTCAGGATACCATGCACGGTCTGATCGGCATCTTCGGGTGGGAGGTCGATGTCACGTTCCCGCAGGAATGCGGTGCGGGCCCGATGGTGGCCGCGGACTGGCCGAACGAGATCACCCTGATGTTTGAAAATGACCGCTTCGCGGGCTGGTTTCTGGGCACTGGCGACCTGCTTTCAACCGACACCGGCCTTTGGCACGGGGCGCCGACAAGCAATCTGACCACGCCGGGCGGCGTCAGCTTTTTCGAGAGCGGCCTTGGCACGGAATTTGACAGCGCCGGCCTTTACGGGCTGCTGACCGAGGACGGCGCGCGCATTGAGGCGATCTGGACCGGCCTGAACTGCATCTTCCGCTAGAAGCTGCCGGGTCAATGCCCTAAGTCTCCGCCCACCATAGCGGAGCACAGGTATGACACGTATCGTTGAAAATCTCGCCGAAATCTCAGGCATGTATGATGCGGTCTTCTGCGACCTGTGGGGCTGCGTTCATAACGGCGTGGAGCCGTTTGCCGCAGCAGTCGAAGCATTGCGTGCGTTCAAGGCACAGGGCGGCACCGTCCTTTTGCTGACGAATGCGCCCCGCCCCCGCGCGTCGGTGGCCACGCAACTTGACCGCATCGGCGTGCCCCGCGACTGCTGGGATGTGATCGCAACGTCTGGCGACAGCGCCCGGGCAGCGATGCTGACGGGTGCCGTTGGGCAGAAGGTCTGGCATATCGGGGAGCCACATGATGCCCCCTTCTTCGAGAAAATGGACCTGATTGAGGATGCCGTCGATATTGAGCGGGTGGAGCTTGATCAGGCGGAGGGCATCGTATGCACCGGCCCATTTGATCCCCACGCCGATCCGTCCGTGATGCGCCCGCAGTTCCTTCTCGCGAAGACCAAGGGGCTGAAGCTGCTCTGCGCGAACCCCGACATCGTGGTGGACCGGGGCGAAAGCCGGGAATGGTGCGCGGGCGCCCTTGCGCAGCTTTACACCGAGATGGGGGGCGAGAGCCTTTATTTCGGCAAACCACACCCCGATCTACGATCTGGCCCGCCGGCGCCTGACCCAGATGGGAAAGAGTACAAGCGACGACCGCATTCTTGCGATTGGTGACGGGATCGTCACCGACATCCCCGGCGGAGTGGGCGAAAACATCGACACGCTCTTTATCACGGGCGGTCTTGCGCGCGCGGAAACGGGCACTGAGGTGCAACCGGATCCGTCAAAGCTGGCGCGCTTTCTGACCGATGCGCAGCTTGAGCCATCCTATTCCATCGGGTATTTGCGCTAGATCGCCACGCAACAAAGTTGCGACTGGCGCGACAAAATTCACACTTTGTTACTTTCTGCATTGCAGAATACCCCTGAATCGCCCTATGTAGCGGTCAAGGAGGGCCTGCACATGCTCGACAACATCAACACTGGCACCATTGTCGTCGAAGACCTTGAAGTGGGCATGACCCGCTCGTTGACGAAAATCGTGACCGATCAGGATATCGAGATGTTTGCCGAGGTCTCCACCGACCGGAACCCGGTCCACCTGGATGACAGCTATGCGCAGGATACGATCTTTGAGGGGCGCATTGCCCACGGGATGCTGACGGCCGGGTTGATTTCAGCCGTGATCGGCGAGCAGCTTCCGGGCCATGGCACGGTTTATCTGGGCCAGACGCTGAAGTTCATGGCGCCTGTCCGGCCCGGCGATGCGGTGGAGGCGGTTGTGACCGTGCTGTCCATCGACTACGCCCGCCGCCGTGTGCAGCAACAAACCGAAGCGCGCGTGGGGGAGACTGTGGTTCTGAAGGGCGAAGCGACCGTCCTGGCCCCGTCCGGCAAATTCGACTGACCCACGCCTTGCACTTCGCCCGCTGCGCAGCCTAACTGCCGCTTATGCGAGTCCTGCGTGATTACCAATATGCTCAATCCCGGGATCGGGGCGCGTCCGTCGCCATCGGCAATTTTGACGGCGTCCACCGAGGTCATCAACATGTACTCGGCTTGGCCAAACGCCTTGACGCCCCGCTTGGCGTGGTAACGTTCGAGCCGCACCCGCGGGAGGTTTTCGCCCCCGACGCCCCGCCCTTCCGACTTATGAATGCCGCAGCGCGGGCCAACCGGTTGGAGAAATTGGGCGTGGATTTGTTGGCGGAACTGCCGTTCGATACGCGCCTGATGGGATTGAGCGCGGCGGATTTCGTGCGATCCGTCCTGGTTGACGGGCTTGGCATTAGCCATGCCGTCGTGGGGGCGGATTTCCGGTTTGGGAAGGGACGCGGTGGCGATGCGCAGGCGCTGCAACAGCTTGGCGCAGATCACGGCTTTGACGTGACCATCGCGACTTTGCTGGAGGGGGATGATGGGGCGGTATCCTCCACCGCAATTCGGCAAGCCTTGAGTGACGGGCGGCCGGCGGACGCAGCAGACATGCTTGGCCATTGGCACCGCATCGAAGGCCCCGTGCTGCATGGCGAAAAGCGGGGGCGCGAGTTGGGGTATCCGACGGCGAACATGGATCTCGACGGGCTGCATGTGCCCAAGCCGGGCGTATACGCCGTCACCGTCGAGGTACGTGATGGCCCCCATGCGGGCACCTATGGCGGCGTTGCAAACCTGGGGTTCCGCCCGATGTTCGAACGCGAAACGCCGAACCTGGAGACATTCCTGTTCGACTTCTCGGGCGATCTTTACGGCACGGACCTGTCCGTGGGCCTTGTATCGTACCTGCGAGGAGAGGCGAAGTTCGACAGCCTCGATGCGCTGATCGTGCAGATGGATGCAGATTCTTCGGCCGCCCGCGCGGCGTTGCGCGCATGAGGCGCGAGTTCTGGGCCCGCGTGCCTATGGCCAAGATGACGGCCGAGGAATGGGAGGCTTTGTGCGATGGCTGCGGCAAGTGCTGCCTGAACAAGCTGGAAGATGAGGACACGCAGGAGGTGGCGCTGACCCGCGTGGCCTGCCGATTGCTGGATGATGAGACCTGCCAGTGCGCGCAATACGACATCCGCAAGACGCTGGTGCCGGAATGCATCCAGCTGACGCCGCAGACCATGGGCGATGTGGCCTATTTCATGCCCGAGACCTGCGCCTACCGCCTGCTGCATGAGGGCAAACCGCTTTACTGGTGGCACCCGCTGATCTCGGGTGATCCGAATTCGGTCCACGAGGCGGGCGTGTCGGTGCGCGGCATCACCGTGCCGGAATTCGAGATCCCCGAGGAAGAGTGGGAAGAGTTTATCATCGAGGAGCCGGGGGCCTGAGCGATCGGCGCCCCTCTTTGTTCCACGAAAATGCCGGGGAGCGCGAGGGGCTGGCCCCTCGCTCCGCCGCCGTCACCCCCTCGCCTCACCAATAAGTCGAAGAATATCCCGTGCCGCACTTGGAATATGCGTCCCCGGCCCGAAGATCGCGGCGACGCCTGCGTCTTTCAGGAAATCGTAATCCTGCTGCGGGATGACCCCGCCGCAGATGACGATAATGTCCCCTGCCCCTTCGGCCTTCAGCGCCTCGATCAATTTCGGCGCAAGTGTCTTGTGGCCTGCCGCCTGGCTTGAGATGCCGATGACGTGCACGTCATTGTCGATGGCGTCCTGCGCAGCCTCTTCCGGCGTTTGAAACAAAGGGCCTACGTCGACGTCGAACCCAATATCGGCGAAGGCGGTGGCGATCACCTTGGCGCCCCGGTCGTGGCCGTCCTGGCCCATTTTCACAACAAGCATCCGGGGGCGGCGGCCCTCGGCCCCGGCGAAGGCTTCGACCTCGCCCTGGATGGCGGCGAAATCCTCGTCGCCCTCATAGGCCGAGCCGTAGACACCCGCCAATGTCTTCACTTCGGCGCGGTGGCGGCCGAACACTTTTTCCATCGCCATGCTGATTTCCCCCACGCTGGCCCGCGCCCTCGCGGCCTCCACTGCGGCGGCCAGAAGGTTACCGCCCTCTTTCGCCACGCGCTCCAATTCTGCCAATGCCGCGTCGCATGCCGCACTGTCGCGGTCGGCGCGGATGCGCTCCAGCCGCGCAACCTGGGCTTCGCGCACGGCACTGTTGTCGATTTCGCGGATGTCGATCGGGTCTTCGCTGTCCTTGCGGTACTTGTTGACGCCGACGATGACCTCATCGCCGCGGTCGATCATGGCCTGACGGCGGGCGGCGCTTTCCTCGATCCGCAGTTTCGGCAGGCCGGAGGCGACGGCCTTGGTCATGCCGCCCATTTCCTCGACCTCGTCCATCAAGGCGGTGGCCTTCTCGATCAGCTCGTTCGTAAGGCTTTCGATGTAGTAGGATCCCGCCAGCGGATCGACGACCTTGGTGACGCCGGTTTCCTCCTGCAAAATCAGCTGCGTGTTTCGCGCGATGCGGGAGGAGAAGTCGGTAGGCAGTGCGATCGCCTCGTCGAAGGAGTTTGTGTGCAGCGACTGGGTGCCGCCCAGAACCGCGCTCATCGCCTCATAGGCCGTACGGACCACGTTGTTGTAGGGATCCTGTTCCTGCAAGGACACGCCCGAGGTCTGGCAATGGGTGCGCAGCATCTTGGACCGCTCAGACTTTGCGCCGAAGTCCGTCATCACACGGTGCCACAGCGTGCGCGCCGCGCGCAGTTTCGCGATTTCCATGAAGAAATTCATGCCGATGGCGAAGAAGAAGCTCAGCCGCCCGGCGAATTTGTCGACATCCATACCCGCCTCGATCGCGGCGCGGACATATTCGCGGCCATCAGCGATGGTATAGGCAAGCTCCTGCACGAGGTTCGCACCGGCCTCCTGCATGTGGTAGCCGGAGATGGAGATGGAGTTGAATTTCGGCATGTTATCAGAGGTATAGCCGATGATGTCCGAGATGATCCGCATCGAGGGTTCAGGCGGGTAGATATAGGTGTTGCGCACCATGAACTCTTTGAGGATGTCGTTCTGGATGGTGCCCGCCAGCAGCGCCTTGTCATGGCCCTGCTCTTCGCCCGCGACGATGAAATTCGCGAGGATCGGGATCACGGCGCCGTTCATGGTCATGGAAACCGAAACCTTATCCAGCGGGATGCCGTCGAACAGGATCTTCATATCCTCGACGCTGTCGATGGCCACACCGGCCTTGCCGACATCGCCCACCACACGCTCATGATCGCTGTCATAACCGCGATGCGTTGCCAGATCGAACGCAACCGAGACACCCTGCTGGCCCGCCGCCAGGCCCTGGCGGTAGAAGGCGTTGGATTCCTCAGCCGTCGAAAAACCCGCATATTGCCGGATCGTCCAGGGTCGTCCCGCATACATCGTCGCCTTCACCCCGCGCGTGAACGGCCCTTCGCCCGGCAACGTGCCGACATGATCCAGGCCATCCACATCCGCCGTCGTGTAAAGCGGCTTCACGTCGATGCCTTCCAGCGTGTTCCAGGTCAGGTCATCGAGGGGACGCCCGCGCAGTTCCTTTTCCGCCAGCTCACGCCAGGTATCGGTGTTCTCCGTCATCGGATAATCCTTTTCCTTCAACTGTCTGCGCGCCGATCTCAGCCGGGGTCGCATCTATGTATTCGGCCAACCCGCCAGCCCCTTCGGCCAGCCAGGTCAGATCGTTTTGGTATTGGGCGCGCAACGCGTCTGCCTCGTGCATCTCGAACGGCAGAAAGCGGTTGTCGGGCCAAGCGAATTCATCGGCATTCAACCCGCAATCCGCCATGAAACGCCGCAGATCAGCCCCACGGGGCGCGGCGTTCAAAACCGGAAGGCTCACGGCATCTGTCACAATGCCGGCCAGCGCGTGCAATTGCAGATGGGGCGCGGAAGACATGGCTTCATGCGTCCAGACCACCAAGCGCGCGTTCGGCACGGCACCTGCAATCTCTTCGATAATGTGCCGCCAGCGGCGCGGTTGCGTCACCATGCATTCGCGCAAACCGGCACTGGGCAAGGGCCCGCCCCGCATCAGCCGGAATGCGAGGGCGGAGGTCCACCAATGTGAATAGCAGCGGATACCCAATCCAACCGTCAGATTATGCTTTTGGAATCCCTTGGAAAACTCTGCGATCCGCGCACCTGCGCCAGGGTAAAGCAGCGTCTCTTCCAGCACATTGCGCAGATTGCCCAGCATATTCTCATCGCTGACGATCAGTCGTTTGATCCCGTCCTGACGCAAGACTTCGACCCGCAAAGCGGCCCGTCTTGCGGCGCGCTTGGCTTGCCATGGCAAGATCGGGTCGGTGCCGCCGGACATCGTGCGAAACAGGCCACCCCGCACGACTTTCGGGCCCCAATAGGCCGCGCGGGACGCCCGCAAAGCAGGCCGGTTCGCGGCAATATGATGCTGGAAGGTCGTTGTGGCGGTGCGGTGCGCGCCGACATGAAGGATGACATCCATTGCATGGGCCTTTGGCAGGATCGCGGAATTGCTCCTGCCCAAGTTCGGCCAAACCCATGAATATCCGGTCAACACCGGTTTCTGCTGTGTTAATCCCTTAGAAATCCGTACAGGGCTGCCTATATCTGTGGCAACTGGAGGACCCATGCGACCCAAGAGTCTGTTTCTTTTGGCCCTTTTGGCCCTGTCACCACTGCCTGCCACGGCGCAAGAGGCGAGCGGTGCAACCATCGCCATGGCGGATGACGCCGAGGCAGTGAGCGACGCGGACGCAATTGATCCGTTGGCGCCCCGCGACGCGGCTGGTCTGACGCTGGACGAATTCCAGTGGATTGCGCGTCCGATTGTCGTCTTTGCCGATACGCCTGCCGACCCGCGCTTTATCGAGCAGATGGCGCTTCTGACCGAACGGGCGGACGCGCTGTTGGAGCGCGATGTCGTCATCATCGTCGACACAGACCCATCGGCACGCTCAGACATTCGAACCGCGTTGCGCCCGCGTGGCTTTTCGATCGTGGTCCTGTCGAAAGACGGCACCGTGGGCTTGCGTCGCCCGGCCCCCCGCGATGTGCGCGAGATCATCCGCGCGATCGACAATTTCCAACTCAGACAGGAAGAAATGGCCAACGGGGGCTGAAACAGCACTGCCTTGTGGGACAGGTCGCGACGCCTTATGTTAGGGACATCGGCATTGAAAGGATGTGGCATGGATAAGAACACCTACACACCTATCCCTGTGACCGGTCGGACTGGTCCGCAACCGGGCTACTGAACCGACGGGCTTCGGCCTTGGCGCGGTCTGCGCCGCCTTCCGCATAAGCCGTGATCATCGCATTGGCGTAGCGTCCGAACTGTAACGCCTGCTTCTTCATATCGATGTAATCCGCATACATCGCCATGCGGCGATCCTGCGACATCGCCTTGAACCCTTCCCCCCGCATATCGTCGATCAATGACGCGATCGCCCGCACCTGGCTGTAGTAGGCCACGATCGGGTCAATCGTGTACCGGGGCAGGACGTGGATTTCTGGAGTCAGCGACTCGAACAGGGCATCGCTTTTCTCACGTGGAATGAAGGGAACAAAGTCTGCATCATTCCGCATCCGCTCCAGCATCGCGTCGGCGTAGGTGTCAAGCCGCGCCTCATCCCACAGGTTCGCTAGATAATTTCCAATCTCCGCGTAGATCGCCCGGTGCATGTCGCGCAGTTTCTCGGCCCGCAGCGCCGCCGCGTCGCGTCGCACAAGCCAGCCGTTCACGAACCATCCAAGCCCGATGAAGACCCCGGCGACAACCGCCTGCCATATGCGTGCGTCCCAGTCGGTCACCGGATCATTCGAACTCCATGATCACATCGTCCACGGCCAGACTGTCGCCTGCACCTGCATTGATCTTGGTCACCACGCCCTTCTTCTCGGCGCGCAGGATGTTTTCCATCTTCATCGCCTCAACCGTGCAAAGCGCCTGGCCTTCCTGCACCTCCTGCCCCTCTTCCACGTCGACCTTCACAACAAGGCCCGGCATGGGACACAGCAGCATCTTCGAAGTATCGGGCGGCAGTTTTTCGGGCATCTTTTCGGCCAATTCGGCCTGACGCGGCGTGCGCACGGTCACTTTCAGGTCTGCGCCACGGGTCCGCAGGCGAAAGCCCGAGGGGATCTTGTCGACCTTGAGGACCAGCGGCGTGCCATCCACGGACATCCGCGCAAGGCTTTGGCCCGGCACCCAATCGCCTTCAACCCGCATCTTGGCCCCATCAGCAAAGGTGATGGTGCTGCCGTCATGGTCACCTTTCACGACAAGAGGCCACGGGATTTCGCCCCCATCTTCACGACCCAATCCTCGCCCACATGGCGTTCGTGGTTGTCCATCCGCCCGCTGACGCGCGTGCGGCGAATTTCCGCGACGCGGTGCATGGCGGCGGCTGCCGCCGCGATACGACGCTTGGCGTCTTGGGGCAGGTCGACCCCTTCAAAGCCGTCTGGATATTCCTCGGCGATGAACGCTGTCGTCATGTCGCCGCTGGCAAATTTGGCATGGTCCATCACGGCGCTGAGGAACGGTAGATTGTGGCCGATCCCTTCCACCTCAAACCCATCAAGTGCTACGCGCATCGCCTCCAGCGCGGCATCGCGGTCCTCGCCCCACGAACACAGCTTGGCGATCATCGGGTCGTAATACATGGAGATTTCGCCACCCTCATAGACGCCGGTATCATTACGCACCGCCGTCTCACCCTGCGGGCCTTCTTCCAGCCATTTGCCATTGGTCAGCATCGGACCGGCGGCGACCTCAACCGGCGGGCGGTAGCGGGTCAGCCGCCCGATGGACGGTAGGAAGTTGCGATAGGGATCTTCGGCATAGAGGCGGGATTCGATCGCCCAGCCGGTCAGGGTGACATCTTCTTGCGCCATGGGGAGCTTTTCGCCAGCGGCGACGCGGATCATCTGTTCGACCAGATCAACGCCGGTGATCAATTCCGTGACGGGGTGTTCCACCTGGAGGCGGGTGTTCATTTCAAGGAAGTAGAAGTTCCGTTCACCATCGACGATGAATTCAACCGTGCCCGCGCTGGTATAGCCCACGGCTTTGGCCAGCGCGACGGCCTCTTCGCCCATGGCCTTGCGGGTGGCTTCATCAAGGAAGGGCGACGGCGCCTCTTCGATGACCTTCTGATTGCGTCGCTGGATCGAGCATTCGCGTTCGCCCAGATAGATTGCGTTGCCGTGCTTGTCAGCCAACACCTGAATTTCGATATGGCGCGGCTGGGTCACGAATTTCTCGATGAACATGCGGTCGTCGCCAAAGCTGGAGGCCGCCTCGTTCTTCGAGGCCTGGAAGCCCTCGGCCACCTCGCCTTCATTCCAGGCGATGCGCATGCCCTTGCCGCCGCCACCGGCCGACGCCTTCAGCATCACCGGATAGCCAATCTCGCCCGAGATCTTGATCGCCTCTGCCGCGTCCTCGATCAGGCCCATATGGCCGGGAACAGTCGACACGCCGGCTTCGGCTGCGATCTTTTTGGAGGTGATCTTGTCCCCCATGCTTTCGATTGCGCTGGCCGGTGGCCCCACAAAGGCCACGCCCTCCGCCTCCAGCGCTTCGGCGAAGGTCTTGTTCTCAGACAGGAAACCATAGCCCGGATGCACAGCATCGGCACCGGTATCGCGGATCGCCTGCATGATCTTGTCGATCACGATATAGCTTTCCGCAGCGGGCGGCGGGCCGATATGCACGGCCTCATCGGCCATCTTCACATGCAGCGCCTGGGCATCGGCATCGGAATACACCGCCACGGTCGGGATCCCCATTCGTTTAGCGGTTTTGATGACACGGCAGGCGATTTCACCCCGGTTTGCGATCAGCAGCTTCTTGAACATGATTTACGTCCCTTCCTTGCGGGTCTTGCCGCCCGCGCATGCAAAAAGGCCAACGGAGCGCTGTCAGCGCCCTGATGACCTTTGGAAACAGATGTGGCGGGGCGCACGGCCCCGGAATTCAGATCAGCGCAAGATGCGCTGGCTCTTGCACCTTCAGCAGAGGTTGACGTCGTCGCACAGCGCGCCGGCAGCGGCGCCCACGACAACGCCCGTGGCGACCGAACCGCCGACGACGGCGGTTCCAACGCCACCGACAACGGCGCCAACCCCGGCGCGTTCAAGGTCAGATGCGACGCAGCCCGAGACGGCGAGCATGGCCGTGAAGAGTGCAGTGATGGTGAATTTAGTGCGCATTTTGATGCGTCTCCTGTCGAATTACCTCGTGTAACCGCTTTTACACCCGAATGGCCCTGTGGATAAGTCCGGATTTCCTCCGCACGGATTTGGGCAAAAAAGGCGGTCGGTTGGGGAAACCAGCCGACCGCCTTAAAGGGGAAGGGTAACACGTCTTGTGGGTGCCGACCGGGTAAAAACAACTGGGGACAGTGGTCGGCAAAGTAACCATGACAGGATTCGCGAGCCGCGAAAGAGGGGCCGGACCCGGGCGGACGCGGTGCGCGATGGCCCGCTCAAATTGGTTAACCGATGGCGAAATCATGCCGATCACCCCTCCCAGATGCCCGTGCCGTCGAAGGCTTCGGGAAAAGCGGCGCGTGCGCGCGCTTCGTCTATCTGCAAAAGGGCCTCGTAGCTTTCGGGATCGAACGGATCCTCTGCTGGAACCACTTCGCGGCCAAACAGCCAGCTCAGGCGGCCTGCATCTAGGTTGCCCCGCTCAAATGGTTCATCCCCGAAACACATCCACAGTGCTTCCATAAAGCCTGCATCCGCGCGTCGATCCGCTGGCCTTCGATCCGCAAAGCGTTCGCGTGCGACCAGCTTGGTCGCGCCCGCCTTGTTGTCCCGCCGGATGGTGAACTGGTAATCCGTGCCCGGAAGCCTGCCGGGGAAACCGCGATGCTTCAACATGGGCGCAGACCCCCACGGAAAAACCGGGCAAGGCTCACGCCTCGCCCGGTTAGGGGAAACGGTCTGCTCAGGCACACTGGGGGATAGTGCCTTACGACCTGCCGTTGCGACATGGGAGGCGTCTGCAATTCCGCCCGTGCCGTTTTCTTCTTCTTATTGCCTCGCGGTGTGACCGGGCCAGATGGCTGTTGGCCGGGTGACCCGGCCACGATCCGAGGTACAGCTGCATGTGTGCAGCTAGCGCGGACGTTACATCGACTGACGAGTTCTCCACAGACCTTTCCACAAAGGAATGCTGTCTGTGACTCAGTTGCATCACCAATCGGTTTGCATGAGCTTCGCAGTGCAATCAGTTGAGAGATCATCACAAAAGCTCCCACTGGCACGCATCACCCGGTGCGGAATAGGCCTCGATCGATTGAGTTATCCCCGGCGCCGGCTCTCCTCGCACAAAGGGCTCGGCCATAATTTGCACGACAATTCTGGTCGGACGAGGCTCTTTTTCCATCGCATCAAGGCCCCAGATCTCACAGGCCCAATCGTGATCGGCCTGCCCAGCATTTGTCTGCAGACCCTCATCGACGACCCGCACGATGGCCCATCCGTCGTTATTGGGTTGCACTTCAAATACGATGTCGCACAGAACAAGTGTCCGCCCGGACGGTGCTGTTCGGCTGTCATCCAATGGGCAGACTTCAACCGCGTTCGGGGCTGCAAGAAGCCAGTAAGCTGCCGCACCAATCAATCCCAGGCCAGCGATAAAGACCAGAATGCGAACCATCTCGCCCCCCGTTAAAGCGGAATGTTGTCGTGTTTCTTCCAGGGCCGGTCTTGCTTCTTTCGGCGAAGCGCCGCGAAAGCCCGGCACACGCGGCGACGCGTCGAATGGGGTTGGATCACCTCATCGATATGTCCGCGCTCGGCCGCGACAAACGGGTTTGCAAACCGATCTTCATACTCAGCCGTGTGGGAGGCGATCTTCTCGGCATCCCCAAGATCGGCGCGATGCAGGATTTCCACCGCACCCTTGGCCCCCATCACCGCAATCTCGGACGTTGGCCAGGCGTAATTCACATCTGCTTTCAGATGCTTGGACGCCATCACAACATAGGCCCCACCATAGGCTTTGCGCGTAATCACCGTGACCTTCGGCACCGTCGCCTCGCCATAGGCGAACAACAGCTTCGCCCCGTGCTTGATCACCCCATCATATTCCTGTGCCGTGCCGGGCAGGAAACCTGGCACATCTACAAGCGACAGGATCGGGATTTCAAAGCAATCACAAAACCGCACGAACCGCGCGCCTTTGCGAGCGCTGTCGATGTCGAGCACACCCGCGAGGACCATGGGCTGGTTCGCCACAACGCCGACCGTTTGCCCCTCCAGCCGGATGAAGCCGGTGATGATGTTGCCAGCGAAATCCTTCTGGATTTCGTAGAAATCACCCTCATCCGCGATTTTTCCGATCAGCTCTTTCATATCATAGGGCTGGTTGGGGTTCGCGGGGACCAGCGTGTCGAGGCTTTCCTCAATTCGGTCTGGGCTGTCAAAGAACGGACGGACCGGCGGCTTTTCTCGGTTCGACAGAGGCAGGAAATCGATCAGGCGGCGCACTTCCGAAAGGGCTTCGACGTCGTTCTCGAACGCGCCATCCGCGACGGAGGATTTCTTCGTATGCGTGCTCGCACCACCCAACTCTTCGGCTGTCACCACCTCGTTCGTGACGGTTTTGACCACATCGGGGCCTGTGACGAACATGTAAGACGAGTCCTTCACCATGAAGATGAAGTCTGTCATGGCCGGGCTATAGACCGCACCACCCGCGCAGGGCCCCATGATCATGGAAATCTGCGGAACCACGCCCGAGGCCTCAATGTTGCGCTGGAAGACTTCACCATAGGCGGCCAGGCTATCTACGCCCTCTTGAATGCGGGCACCGCCGGAATCGTTGATCCCCACAACCGGCGCCCCGTTTTGCATCGCCATATCCATGATCTTGCAGATTTTCTGACCGTGCGTCTCGGATACTGAGCCGCCGAGAACCGTGAAATCCTGTGAGAACACATAGACTTGCCGCCCGTTGACCGTGCCCCACCCCGTCACAACCCCATCGCCGGGTGGGCGGTTTGCAGCCATGCCAAACTCAGTCGTCCGGTGGGCCACGAACATATCGTATTCCTCGAACGAGCCCTCATCGAGCAGCAGCTCGATCCGCTCCCGGGCGGTCAGCTTGCCTTTTGCATGCTGTGCAGCGACCCGCTTTTCACCCCCGCCCAGTCGCGCCTGACCGCGCCGCTTTTCCAGCTGTTCGACGATATCTTTCATGTCCCAACTCCCCTTGAATTGCGACAGAACCTAAAGCTGCGGTGCGGCATCTGCCAGAGCTATCCTGCATATTTGCAAATTCTACCTTTCTCGCATATCAGAGTTTGCAAAATTGCAAATCGGTATACATCTTCGCATCCACTGGACCTCTCTTTGCAGGTCCCATACCTGTGCAGCAATGAGCACGCACGCACCGGTTCGGTTTTTGGACCGCTCCACCCCTCCGCACATTTTCACGCTGATCGTGATCACGGGCCTTGGCGCGCTGTCGATGAACATTTTCCTGCCGTCATTGCCTGCAATGACCACGTTCTTCGACACCGAGTACCGCGTCATGCAGTTGTCGGTGTCGCTTTACCTCGGCGTGAATGCAGTGCTGCAGGTGGTGATTGGCCCGATTTCCGATCGCTTCGGTCGGCGCCCCGTCCTGATTGGCGGCTTCATCCTGTTTCTTCTGGCCACCATCGGCTGCCTGCTCGCGCCAAATATCGAAGTCTTTTTGCTGTTTCGGATGATGCAGGCCGTGGTCGTCGTGGGCCTCGTTCTGGGACGCGCCGTCGTGCGCGACATGAACGACGCCGAAAACGCAGCCTCCCAGATCGGGTATGTGACGATGGGCATGGCGATTGTCCCCATGATCGGCCCTGCCATCGGCGGAGGTTTGGATCAGACGCTGGGGTGGCAAGCAAACTTCTGGTTGCTGCTGGTCCTTGGTGTGCTTGTGCTTGGCCTGATCTACCGCGATTTGGGGGAAACAGCGAAAACAACCTCCGCCAGTTTTGCCGCGCAATTCCGTGAATACCCGGAATTGCTCGCATCGCGCAGGTTCTGGGGCTATTGCGCGTGCGCGGCCTTCGCCTCCGGTGCGTTTTTCTCGTACCTCGGTGGCGCGCCATATGTTGGCTCCGAAGTCTTCGGCCTTAGTGCCGCTCAGGTCGGCCTTTTCTTTGGCGCGCCGGCCCTGGGGTATTTCTTCGGCAACGGTATTTCCGGGCGCTATTCGAAAACGCTCGGCATCAACCGGATGATCCTTTACGGCGCGGCCCTCACGGTCCTGGGCCTTGGTGCGGCCCTTCTGTTTTTCCTCGTTGGTTTCCAGAACGCCTATGTCTTTTTCGGCTTCACGACCTTTGTGGGCCTCGGCAACGGCATGGTCCTTCCCAATGCAACATCCGGCATGCTTTCGGTGCGCCCGCACCTTGCGGGTACGGCATCCGGCCTGGGCGGGGCGATCATGCTGGCCGGCGGTGCGGGCCTGTCCGTTCTGGCAGGCGCCGTGCTGACCGACGACAGCGATGCCTATCCGCTGTTGATCATGATGCTGACCACCTCCGTTCTGGGTGTTCTGGCCATTCTCTACACGATCCGGCGTGAAGCGCAGGTCGCCGCGCCCTGACCTGCGGGATGGTGGGTGGGGCGAGGTGTGCGTTTTGCCCTGCAAAACCGCGCGCCAGCGTCACCCCCATCCCTTGCAAATCCATTTGCAAACCCGCAAACCCAATCCTGCAAAGTCAGGACTTAAGCCCATGCCCACCCAAAAACTCTATGTCGGCGCCAAGCTCCGCTCTGTGCGCAGCCGCTTGGGGCTCACGCAGAAGGAATTCGCCGCCAAACTCGGCATCTCCCTGCCCTATCTGAACCAGATGGAGAACAACAACCGCCCCCTCTCCACTGCCGTTCTGATGGGCCTTGCGCAGGATTTCGGCGTGGATGTGACAGAGCTGAGCGCATCCGACACCGACCGCCTCGTCTCTGACATGCGTGAGGCGCTTGCCGACCCGCTTTTCACTGAAGATCAGCCCAATCTGGCCGACTTGCGACTGACCGCTGCCAACGCGCCAACCCTGGCCCATGCGTTCCTCGCGCTCCACCGGGCCTACCGCCAGACCCATGAACGCCTCGCCTCCCTCGACGAAGCGCTGGGACAGGCACCGTCCACCACCGCCTCCCCGTGGGAGGAGGTGCGCGATTTCTTCCACTATACGGACAATTACATCGACGCTGTCGACCGTGCTGCCGAACGCTTTGCCACCCGCGCCACCGGAGATCTGGCGGCCCACACCGCGGCCGTCTTGCAAGACCGGGGCATCACGATCCGCTACGCCGCCGGCGAAGGTGTGCGCAACTTCGACCCGGCCTCAAAGACCCTCACCCTCAGCCCGCAGGCCGCGCCTGAAACGCAGCGCTTTCAACTGCTTCATCAATATGCCCTTCTCGGTCAGCATGAATTGATCGAGGCCACGCTCGATCTTGCCCGCTTCCAATCCGACACGGCCCGTGAAATCGCGCGCATTGGCATGGCGAATTACTTCGCGGGCGCCTGCCTGATGCCTTACGTGCGCTTTGCCGAAGCCGCGACCGACACGCGCCATGACCTTGAGCGTTTGTCCATCACCTTTTCCGCCTCGATCGAGCAGATCGCCCATCGGCTCTCGACCTTGCAGCGCCCCGGTGCAAAAGGCATTCCCTTCTTCTTCGCCCGTGTGGATCAGGCGGGCACTGTCACGAAGCGCCACTCCGCCACGCGGCTGCAATTCGCCCGTTTTGGCGGGGCGTGCCCGCTGTGGAACGTACATCAGGCGTTCGAGACGCCGGGCCGATTCCTGCGCCAGTTGGCCGAAACACCAGATGGCGCGCGCTATGTAATCCTGGCCCGCGATGTGTCGAAATCCGGCGGGGCATGGGGCCGCCCGACGCGCCGCTATGCGATCTCGCTTGGTTGCGAAGTCCGCCACGCCCAAAGCCTGATCTATGCCGACGACCTGGACCTCGCCGCCGCCCCGCAGCCTATCGGCATCTCGTGCCGGATCTGTGAGCGCCAGGGCTGTCACCAACGCGCGGTCCCGCCGCTGGAACGGCAGCTTACCGTCGATCCCAACCGACGCGGCACCTTACCCTACGAGGTTGCCCCCTGATGGACACCTCGCTACCGTCCTGAAATCAGACCGGAAAAGGATGTCGCCCCATGGAAATGCACGCCAGCCGCCACATCGCCGCCGACCGTGCCACGGTCTGGGCCGCACTCAACGATGCCGAGACCCTCAAGGCCTGCATCCCCGGCTGTGAAGAGCTGACCGGCTCGCCCGAAGACGGCTTCTCAGCCCTCGTCAAACAAAAGGTCGGCCCCGTCAAAGCCACGTTCAAAGGTGACGTCGTTCTGTCCGACGTGGTGCCGGAGACCAGCTACACGATTTCGGGCGAGGGCAAAGGCGGCGTGGCAGGCTTCGCGAAGGGCGCTGCACAGATTGCATTGGCGGATCACCCCGACGGCGGAACCGAGTTGACTTATAACGTCGATGCAAAGGTCGGCGGCAAGTTGGCGCAACTCGGCTCCCGCCTTGTTGACAGCTTCGCAACCAAGATGGCCGACCAGTTTTTCGAACGTTTTCAGGCCCAAGTCGAAGGCCCGACTGACGGCACAGAAACCGCCTGACACCGTGGCGTCTGTCGCCAAATGATCCTCTGGCGCAGCATCACAACAGGCTGGTTCAGAACAAAGGCGGTCAGCGCGGCAAGACGCGGTGTGGCATCCACCGTCTACTGTGACGGGGTCGGTCAGACCGCCGCCAACATCCTCGCGATTTCATCTTTCAACACCATCCGCTGACGCCGCATGTCTTGCTCGGCCGCCTCGCCCATGGGTTCAACACCGGTTTCCGTCCGGTGGATCGCCCTATTCACGTCGTGATAGGTCGCGGCCAATTTGGCGAAATGCGCGTCCGATTGCTTCAGGGCATGGATCTGATCGACCTTATCCGCGAAATCCTCTGCCAGTTCGTGGGGTGTGTGGGACATATCGTGCAACCTCCGTCTCATTGAGTTGCCGCTATGATGTCAGTGCAGGCGCCGCTCCGCTTTGCGCTGGGTCAAGTTGACCATGTGCGAGCGTCTTATTCCGCCGCGGTATCAAGCGCTCCACGCCAGGCCGCTGTCAGAACCTCCGGGCTCAGAACCCTGGCTACCGGCAAGGTCCCGAAATCCTCAGGTGTGTCGGCGGCAAGTGCGCCCGGAAAGGCCAGCACCGCCAAGCCTGCATCTTGTGCGGCTTGCGCGCTGGCAGGTGTGTCGGCGACCACCAGAACCCGGCTGCGGCCCACACCCAACGCCTGTGTCGCACGGGTCATGGCCTCGGGGTCCGGCGCCAAACGAGTGACGTCATCTCGCAAGACAGCAACATCAAAACCAATGCCAGCGCGCGCGCGCGCCGTCGCGGTCAGCAAGGCGCGGACCGGGGCAAGCCCCGACCTGCTGACCAGCCCCATGCTGACGCCCGCGCGGGCCAACCACCCCATCGTCCGACCGACGCCAGGCCGCAGCGGAAGGCTGCCCGTCAACATCGACGCAAATCGTTTCTGGTGCGTGTCATCGAGTATCTCGGGTTGAACTGGGCAAAGCTCTCCGAGTTGTGCCGCGTAGCTTGACACAAGCTGGCGATCGCCCCCGGCACGCATAAGGCCTGCATAGGTGCTCCACGACCAATCCCAGTCGAGCCCGTGGGTTCGAAAGGCTGCGTTCCAGGCCACGCGATCCATCTCGGCGCATTCCGAAATCGAGCCCATTCCGCCGAAGATGATGCCTTCCAATGTCATGTCGTTCTCCCGTGTTCTTTCACACGAAAGTAATGCGCCGAGCGCGGACAACCTATGGGCGGATAATGCGGCAGCGCAGCATGGATGTTAGGGCAAACATGGGCGGTATACTTGCGATATGCACAATTATGAGGCGAACACAAAAAGGTTAACGCTGCGCCCGAACGGCCTCGCGCCAGGTGATGAAACTGACCGCCGCGATGATCATCGTGCCCCCAAGAACCACGTAAGCGTCCACCGGTTCACCGAAAACGATGACGCCCAGAAGCGTGGCCCACAGCAGTTGAAGGAACGTGATCGGTTGGGTGACGGTCAGGGGCGCTGCACGAAACGCCAACGTCATCGTGTAGTGGCCGAGCGTCGCAAAAAGGGCGCACACAAAAAGCCAGCTCAAATCCACCCAGCCAATCGGAACCCAGACCGCCCAGGCCACCGGGGCGAGCAATATCGGCACCAGCACAGACAGGTAAAACACCACCACTTCGGGGGCGAGCTTCTGTGACAATATCTTTGCGAGGAAATAGCTGCCTGCCATCGCAACGGCGGCGAAGAGCATCACGATATGGCCGGTGTCGATCTCTCGAAAGCCGGGCCGAATGATGATGAGGGTGCCCAGAAAGGCCACGCCGACCGCTGCGATCCGCCATGGGCCCAGGCGTTCGCCCAGAAAAACGACCGCCAGCAAGATGACGTAGACCGGGTTGAGGTAGTTGAGTGCTGTGACGTCCGCGATCGGGATGCGCGTCATGGCAAAGAACCACATCGAGACGGCCAGCGCGTGACAGGCGCCGCGCGCGAACAGCATGCTGCCCGTCTGCCGGTCGATGACGGCGCGACGAACTGACGGGATCATGGGGGCGAGGAAAACAAGGCCCAGGGCGTAGCGCAGGAAACCGGCCTGGGTTGATGGCACGGTGTCGCCGACCATCTTGACCGACGCTGTGACCGTCACAAAGCAAAGGCCGGTAATGAACATCCAAAACAGGCCCCAGCCTGGCCGGGCCGCGGGTTGGGCTGGAATGTCAGGGGTGGCGGGCGTGTCCATTGTTCGGACAAGAGCACCCTTCCCTCAAAGGTTCAACGCCAGTTTTACGGCCAGCGCCAGCATGGTGACACCGACAATGACGTCCAGCCACACCCACGCCTTGGGCCTTGCGAATACCGGTGCCAGGGCGCGGGCGCCGTAGCCCAGAATGAGAAAGAAAACGACCGAGGCCGAAAGCGCGCCAGTACCGAAGATCCAGCGGCCCTCCCCATAGGTGGCAGCGACGGCGCCGATCAGGCCCACGGTGTCGAGATAGACGTGCGGGTTGGCCCAGGTGAGAACCAGCGTGGTGGTGAGTGCTGCGGTCAGGCTTTGCTCGGCGGTGCCCTCGGCTTCGAGTGCATCGGTGGCGTTCAAGGCGCCGTAGAGGCTCCGCAATCCGTAGGCGACCAGGAACGCCGCGCCACCCCAACGCATGGCCTCGAGCGCCCAAGGAGCGGCCTCGGCGATGACGCCGAAACCAGCGACGCCTGCAAAGATCAGGATGGCTTCGGAGAGGGAGCAGACGGCGACAACGGGGGCGACATGGAGGCGGCGAATGCCCTGGCGCAGCACGAAGGCGTTCTGCGCGCCGATGGCGAGGATCAGCGAGAAGGAGAGCGCGAAACCTGCGGTGAAAATGGCGAGCATGGGGCACCTGAGAATGTGTCTTTACCGCCGAATAACCATCGCCGTACTATCAGTCGAATTGATAAACAAAATGCTACATTGAGGATTTTGATGTTTGATCGCTCCGCTCTTGCCGCCCTGACCGCCGTTCTCGACACCGGTTCTTTCGAGCTTGCGGCGGCAAAGCTCGGCTTAGGACAGCCAGCAGTTTCGACCCGGATCAAACAGCTTGAAGAAAAGGTCGGCGCAATTCTTGTGCGCCGCACGCGCCCAGTTGAAGCGACCGATGCAGGACGCAAGCTGCAAGCCCATGCACAGTCAGTTGCGCTTATGGAGCAGCAGCTCGCCCGAGATTTGCGGATGAAGCCGATGTATTTAGACGCCCCGTTAAGGATTGCAGTAACTGCGGACACTTTAGCCAGCTGGCTACTGCCTGCGCTACCGCAGAAGGATTGGCTGTTTTACGATCTGATTATCGACGACCAAGATACCTCAGCAGACTTGATTCACTCGGGTGCGGCGGCTGCAGCGATTACAGCGCGGGGGACGCAATTTCCGGCTGCGATGTGATCTCGCTAGGGAGCCTGAAATATGTGGCTTTCGCATCACCGGCATTTGCGGAGTGTCATTTTCCTGCCGGCGTTGATCTAACTGGCCTGCATGCTGCGCCCACTCTGACCTACAGTCGAAAAGACAAATTGCAGTTGGAATGGGCACGCCGCGTTGTGGGGAACAACCTGAGCACGCTGCCGACGCATTACTTACCCTCAACTCACGGGATCACTGATGCGGCGATTGCGGGGCTCGGGTGGGCCGTGAACCCTGTCGAGATGATTGAACCCCATTTCAAAAGTGGGGCTCTGGTGCCTTTGCGCCCAGATATCTTGCTTGAAACCTCCTTGTTTTGGCAGGTCCCGCGCCAAAACCGCGATGTGATGGCCGCAATCACCGAAAGCTTGAAGCGGGCAGCATCACCGCGCGTCTGAGCGGCCATTCCCGTGAACCAGAGGGTGATAGTTTGATCTCAACACCAGCGCCTCGGCGGGGGATTGTTGACCGTCAAACCACTGTAAAACTCAATCCAATAAAGACCAATCAAGAATTGCGTTTCTCAAATTTGCTCGAATCGGGCAATATCCCTACCGTTTGATATATTGAAATTTTGATCCGCCAATTTTTGGAGAAAGCTATGCCCAATTCACTTTGGAGCGACCTTGTTACCAGGTATCTTGCAGCCGATATTCCCCAGCCAAATCTCAAGCTAATTACACTGGCGCAGTGGGCCTTGGAGTCGTCTTGGGGCGAAAGCAACCTCGCGCAAGACCATCTCAATCTTGCTGGTTTAAAGTACCGTCAACGAATGGAAGGCTTCGCAGAACCAGTCGACTACCTGGCGCATGATGGTGAAGATACCTATTGCGCATTCGAGGATTTGGACAGCTTCATAGGGGCTATTGGCACTTCATTCGCTCCGGCCCTTATGACGGTTGGGAGGCATTCGCCGATGATCCGCTTGGATTCATCGCGCACCTCAAGGCAAATGGATACGCCAGCGATCCAAACTACGTGTCCAAGATCGAGGATGTGCACGGCCGAATTGCGGACTCGTTGAATTTGCCAACGGAATTGGATCGTCCGTCTCGCCGGGAGTTGGGTGAAGCGCCTGCGCGTGTCGAATATGTTTCAGTCGACGGTGTCTCTCATCGGTACCGTGGAAACTATTCGAGAGGTGTTGAAGGGATCATAGTCCACTACGACGCAGGGCGAATACAACCAAAAGGGGCACCAAACGAAGATAGCGACTGGGGTTCTCGGAAAACGATTGAGTGGGGTGAAGAACGTTATGCCTACATGTGCATTAGCCGGACCGGACGGATATTCCTGCCGGGAAATTGGGATTTGAGAAAGTGGGGCAGCCATGCTGGGAAAAGTGTCTGCCCTGTCACCTCGCGTGAGTGGGTCAGCCAATACTATGTTGGTATCGAGATGAATAATCCGGGTATTCTTTATGAAGCCCAACAGGACGGCGTATACTGCCCATGGTTCAATTCGAAACGTTACCCGGAAGGTCATCCGCGGGCAGGGCAAGTCATTCTAGACAGTCGTGGACGGTGCACACGCGTCCGCAGCAACGACGCGTGGTACACTAGTGACCAAGTTCGCTATGCATCAGGGGGCAATATAAGCGCGGGATATTATTTGCCTTACTCACACGCTCAATATGAGGCGCTCGTCAGTGTAGTGGTCGACCTTGTGCGTGAAAACAGATCGATCAACCGTGACTTGATCTTCGGGCACGACGAAGTCTCACCAAGACGAAAAACCGATCCGGGCGGCGCGCTCGGAACACCCGATCGACTGGTGACGATGGAGGCGTTCCGGCAAGAGGTCTACGGTATTCTCGACGCCTAAAGTAGGCTGACCCTTATTCCGCGCCCAGCTGCGCCATGACCTCGTCGGAGACTTCGAAATTTGTCGTGACGTTCTGCACATCGTCGTCGTCTTCGAGCGCCTCGATAAGTTTCATGAGTTTCTGCGCGTCTTCGAGTTGCAGTTCGGTGGTGGTCGTCGGGCGCCAGACGAGCTTGGTGGACTCGGACTCGCCTAGTTCGGCCTCCAGCGCGTTGGAGACCTCGTTCAAATCCGTGTCGGCGCACCAGATGACATGGTTGCCGGGGTCCTCGTCGCCGTCGCCTTCGTTGGTCTCAACATCCTCGGCGCCGGCCTCGATCGCAGCCATCATGATGGTATCGGCGTCACCGGCGGAGAGCGGGTAGGTCACCTGCCCCTTGCGCTCAAACATGAAGCCGACGGAGCCGGTTTCGCCTAGGTTCCCGCCGTTCTTGGAGAAAGTGGAGCGGACGGTGGAAGCGGTGCGGTTCTTGTTGTCGGTCATCGCCTCGACAATGACGGCCACGCCGTTGGGGCCGTAGCCCTCATAGCGGATCTCGTCATAGCTTTCGGCATCGCCGCCGGTGGCCTTGTTGATGGCACGTTCAATGACGTCCTTGGGGACGGATTGGGATTTGGCTTCCTTCACGGCGAGGCGCAGGCGCGGGTTCTTTTCGGGGTCGGGGTCGCCCATCTTGGCGGCGACGGTGATTTCCTTCGCCATCTTGGAGAAGAGCTTGGCGCGGATCTTGTCCTGACGCCCCTTGCGGTGCTGGATATTCGCCCATTTTGAGTGGCCGGCCATGGCGCTGATCCTTCTTGGGAATGCGGTTTGGCGGGTGTCATACCCAAGGGGCGGGAATGGGGCAATGGGCCGTGGGATTTGAGCAAAAGAAAACGCGGGCCGGAGGGGACGACCCGCGTTTGGTGCGCGTTCAACAAGGACAGGGAGGGAGAGAGCGTGGAACGCGACTTGGGGGGACGGGATTACCAGGAGCGGTAGACGGGCCAGTAGCAATCGGCGAGTGCGGCGTCGGCGGAGATGGCAATCAGGGCGAGGGTTGCGAGGGCGGTGAGTGTGGTCTTGCGGGTCATTGGGTGTCTCCTTGCGGGGTGTTTTGTGTTTCGATGGAAGCGTTATGGCACGGCCCGATTTGGGGCGGCATGGAGGCTGGCCTTACCTTCGCAACACAGGAGCGTGAGGATCGCTGACGGCGGCGTGAGGGGCCTGAAATATCATGCAAAAAATGGCAGCTTTGAGCGGCTGATGGTGCCATTGATGAATATCAAAGTAAATTTGATCACGGCGCCCTCGGTTCTTGTTGGATGAGTGGCACACCTGGTTCCGTTGGCGATCTGTTTTCCCGGTTTCCGGCCCACGCGATGCCGGATAGGCTTTGGCCATGACGCAAGACCAGATCATCCTCTTCTCCCTATTCGGTATCGTCTTTGGCCTGCTGCTGTGGGGCAAGTTCCGATACGATATGGTGGCCTTTGGAGCGCTGATGGCGGGCACGGTTTTAGGGGTGGTAGAGCCGCCTGACGCATTTGCAGGCTTCGGGCACCCGGCGACGCTGGTGGTGGCGCTGGTGTTGGTGGTCTCAGCGGGCCTCGTGCGCTCAGGCGCGGTGTTTCTGATCACGCGGACATTGGTGGATGCAGGGCGATCCCTTGGGGCGCATATCGCGATCATGGGCGGGATCGGGGGCGTGTTGAGCGCGTTTATGAACAACGTGGCTGCTCTGGCTCTGTTGATGCCGGTGGACATTGCCACGGCGCGCAAGGCGGGACGCAGTCCGGGCGTGTCGCTGATGCCGCTCTCCTTTGCGACGATCCTGGGCGGCATGGTTACGCTGATCGGGACGCCGCCCAACATCATTATCGCCACGATCCGCGAGGACAGCCTTGGCGAGCCGTTCAAGATGTTCGACTTTGCCCCGGTGGGCGGCGTGGCCGCTATTGTCGGGCTGGCGTTTGTGGCCCTCTTTGGCTGGCGATTGATCCCCGCGCGGGATTCCGGGGTGGGCGAACAACTGAGCAAGCTGGAGCCGTATATCGCTGAGCTTCGCCTGCCAGAGGGATCGAAGCTGGCTGACACACGCCTGCGCGATCTGGAAGGGGCTGCTGCAGAGGCAGACGTTGCTCTGTTGGGGATTCTGCGCGACGGGAAGCGCCGCTTTGGCATGGGGCGAAACCTGAAGCTGCGCGAGGGCGATATTCTGGTTCTGGAAGCTGAGCCCGAGGCGCTGGACGAGTTCCGTGTTGGCCAAAACCTGGAGCCCGCAGGCAGCGGTGGCGCCGAAGACGTCACCGGTGAGGGCGTCAGCTTTGTCGAAATGGTTGTGCAAGGTGACAGCCGGATTGCCGGCAAAACCGCCGAGGCTGTGGGTCTGAGCTGGCGGCAGGGCACAACGCTGATGGGCATTGCGCGCAAAGGCACGCGGATCACCAAGCGTTTGCGCAAAACCGTGGTTGAGCCGGGTGACATCCTGTTGCTTCTGACGCCGTCTGACCGCGCCGAAGATGTGGTGAGCTGGTTGGGCGGGCTGCCCTTGGCAGATCGCGGACTGACAGTCACGAATGACAAGAAGACCTGGGCCGCCATTGGCCTTTTTGCAGCGGCTGTGGCGTTGGCCTCGTTCGGCTTGCTTTATCTGCCGATTGCTCTGGGGATCGTTGCGATTGGTTATGTGCTTCTGAGAATTCTGCCGCTTAGCGAGATCTATAACCATATCGAATGGCCGGTCGTCGTTTTGCTGGGGTCGATGATCCCCTTGGGGGCCGCACTGGAGACCAGTGGCGGGACCGAATTGATTGCGGGCGCCTTGGTGAACCTGACCGCCGGTTTGCCCGCTTGGGCGATCCTGACGGTGCTGATGGTCGTGACCATGACGATGTCGGATGTGTTGAACAACACGGCCACAGCCATCGTCGCGGCCCCTGTAGGCATCACCATGGCGCAGTCGCTTGGCGTCTCGCCCGACCCGTTTCTAATGGCTGTGGCTGTGGCGGCCTCAGCCGCGTTCCTGACGCCTATCGGGCACAAGAACAACACGCTGATCCTGGGGCCCGGCGGCTACCAGTTCGGCGACTACTGGCGCATGGGTCTGCCGCTGGAAGTGCTGGTGATCGCGGTGTCGATACCGACAATCCTCGTGGTCTGGCCGCTGTGAGACGTAGCGCATTGGCGGCGCCAAACCGCACGGGGGCGAGGCCGCCTCGCACGGCGCTCACGCGCCTTTTGCTCGGCGGCGGTGGCGCTCGGCCTGGCGGCCTCGCGCGGCCCTGCCTTCCACTGGTTTCAAATACCTAAAAGGGTCCTTCGCCGTTGCACCTCGTTTGAGGGCGATGCACTTCCACCGCCCGCCATCGACCTGAAGAACTTCAATGCCTTCGGCGAAGGTATTTGGAACCAGTGGGAGCACAGGTTCACACTTCATTAACTGGAATCACGTGGAATGGTCATGCGGAACAGGCTGAGGAGCCGATGACCGTACCAGTGGAAGACACCCGGGAGGAATGGCTGCGGCTAGACCGGGTGGCTTCTCGCTCTCTTGCCAAGCATCTGAAAGCGCCCGAAGGGCGCCACTGCGCGCGAGCCGAAGGCGCGCGCGCCCTCGGGCGATTTTGGCGAAGCCAAAGCGCAACCGCCGTAGGCGGGGTTGCCGATATGTCACCGCTTAATCATTGTCGAAGCGGCTGGGTTCAGGCGACTGGAACCGCCATGTGTTTCCGACGGGGCCATCGATTTCTACTTCTGCGATAGGGGCAAGGGTCAGCCCGATTGCGGATGCTCCGGATTCCAGTGCGGCGCGCAGCGGGTTGCCGCTGTCATCCAGCGTTACGCGGTAGGGATAGGGGGCGTCGCAGCCTTGGAGCGTGCCGGACCAGCTTGTTGCAGGCACAGGTGCCGTACCGATGCAAGTTTGGCGGTTCGACATTTGAACCTCGATCCCCGTGGCGGAGACCGTGACCGTCTGGGGCTGCGGCGGAGTATTCAGGCAGCCTGTCAGAAGGGCTGCGGGCAGGATCAAAAGGATACGGGTCATGAAAGCACTTTCTCAAAGGGGCCAGATCAGCGGTATCGCCAAACAGACGACAATGCCAAGGCTGAGGTTCAAAGGCAGACCCACGCGCACAAAATCGCTGAAGGCGTAACCGCCCGGGCCGTAGACCAGCATGTTGGTTTGGTAGCCGATCGGGGTGGCGAAGCTGGCCGAGGCCGCAATCATCACGGCGATCACCAGGGGGCGTGCGTCAATGCCGACGGCGGCGGCGAGCGCGATTGCAATGGGGGCCATGATGACGGCAACGGCGTTGTTGGAGACGAGCTCGGTCAGGACCATCGTAAGGTAGTAGACAGCGATCAGAAGCACCCAGGTCGGCGCGGCAGACAGAGCGGGGGCGACTTGTTCGACGATCAGATCGACCGCGCCTGTATGCGAAAGTGCTGCCCCAACGGCGAGCATGGCGAAGATCAGGGCCAGCAGCCGGCCGTCGATGAAAGAAAACGCCTCTTCCGCGTCAATGCAACCAGTCAGCAGGACGATGGCGACGGCTGTGATGGCAAGAGCGAGGATGGGGGCCACGTTGAACGCCGCAAGTACAACGATGCCGATCATGCAGGCGATGGCGATGGGGGATTTGGCGCGGCGATACGCACGCTCGGACGGTTGAGACACATCCACAAGGTCCATATCGGCGGCGAGGCGTTGGATATCGGCAGGATCGCCTTCAAGCAGGAGCGTGTCGCCGACGCGAACCACCAAATCGTCCAATTGCGTGCCGATGTTCTGGTTCCTGCGGTGGACGGCCAATGGGTACACGCCGTAGCGGCGACGCAAGCGGAGCGCACCGAGCGAGCGGCCGATCATGCGACAGCCGGGGGTAATCAGCACCTCGACGGTAGCAGTCGCCACCTGGCTGAGCTTGTCGACCGTCTTGAGGTCTTTCGACTCTTGCAGACTGAGGACCTCCGACATCTCGGTGCGCAGGACGACGCGGTCGCCTTCTCGCAGCTCGACTCCTTTGAGGTCGCGGCGCAGAGAGGCATCGCCGCGCAGGACGTCAATCAGGCGAACGCCGTCGCGTTTGAACAGATCAACCTCTTGCACCGCCTGCCCGATCAGGGCGGACCCTTCGGGGACCGCGACCTCGGTGAAGAATTTCGGGCGAGCCCGACCTCCGCCCAGAAGCGCGGCCATGGAGGTGCGATCCGGTAGAAGTCTACGACCGATGAGGGTGAGGTAGAGCATGCCCCAAGCGACAACGACGAGGCCGATGGGGGTAACCTCGAAGATTGTGAAGGGCTCCAAACCCTGCGCTCGCGCCACGCCGTCCACCAGCAGATTGGTGGAGGTGCCGATCAGCGTCAACGTGCCTCCCATGATCGCGGCGTAGCTGAGGGGGATGAGGAATTTCGACGGCGACTGGCCGAGTATCTTGGCGATCTGCACGAAGACCGGGATCATGATGACCACAATCGGCGTGTTGTTCATGAAGGCCGAGGCGACGGCGACGAAGGCCAGAAGGCTCACGACAGCGACGGCGGGGCGGGCTTTGGCATTTGTCTCAGCGAATTTTGTGAGCCGATCGAGGGCGCCTGTGCGCACCAGTGCCCCCATAACGATGAACATCGCCGCAATCGTCCACGGCGCGGGGTTGGACAAAACGGCGATGGCGTCATCATAGGGAAGAAGTCCCAGAACCAACAGGCATGCGGTGCCGCCGATGGCGACAACCTCGGTTGGCCATTTCTCCCACATGAAAAGGGCGAACATGACCAGAAGGACGGTCAGGGCGAGGAGTCCCTCGCCGGTCTGGGATAGCGGCAGATCAAGCATGTGAAGCCGTCAGCTTGGAAGCGTTACGGGGAGTGTGGCCGAGGCCGGTGACGGCGGCAAGGCGCGTTATTGCGCGGGCTGCGTCGCGAGCCGCTTGGTTATTGCGCGGGCTGTGCCGCGCCGGGGCGCGGGGTCACCAGAAATAGCCCCACCATCATCAGCGCCAGCGCGGCCCAGACCCAGGGGCTGTAGCTTTCGCCGAGGATAAGCTTGGCCCAGAGGATTCCGAAGCCCGTCACGAGGTAGCCGACCTGCGCGGTGAAGACTGCGCCCGCTGCGCCGACCAGCCAGACATAAGTGACGTAGGCCGCGACATGGGCGATGGAGGAGCCAAGGATGGCCCAATCCGGCGCACCCCATGGGCCGAGCGGATTAATCCATTCGCCAGTCACGACTGCGAGCGGCGCCGAAATTAGGAGGCCCAAGATGGAGGCCCCAGCCAAAACCTGCATCGCATCCAGGCCGTAGGTGCCCCACTTCCCCACGATGTTTCCCTCGCAAGCGTAGAGAAATGGCGCGATCAGCGCGATGGGCAGCCAGATGGCCATTCCAGCCTCGGGCAGGCTGGTGTCCGGCAGGGCGATGAGGACAATCGCCAGCAGGCCGAGGGCCAAGCCAGTGATCCGGGCGGGCGAGAAACGGTCCATCGCGAGCCCGACAGCGATCGGAAGCGCCATCATCGGCACGGTGGCGATCACTATGGAGAGGATGCCCGATGGAAGGTGCACGGCGGCGGTGAAGCTGGCCCAATTGGGGAGGATCGTGCCGATGAGCGCGATCAGCAGGTAGAACCGCAAGTGGGCGGGTCGGATGGGCAGGGGCTTGCGGCGGATCAGCAGCAGCGCACCAAGCAGCCCTGCCCCGATTGCGAATTGCCAGAAGATGATGCCGATATCACGATATCCCTCGGAGACGGCAATTTTCGACAGGGGCTGGGTGATGCCCCACGCCGCGCCCATGCCGACGAGGATTGCGATCAGGGTCGTTCGGCTTTGGCTCATGGGGTGGAGGCTTGCAGCCGCCCGCCCTCTCGGATCGGAGTGATGGCCGTGGCTTTTCCGCCTTGGTCCGTCTCGATCAGAACGCCGGAGAGCGTCGCATCCCCCGTGGCGGGCGTGAAGCGTTCCTTTGGCATTCCTGTGAGGAAGCGGCGCAGAGGCTCTTTCTTCTCCATGCCGATGACGGAGTTGTAGTCGCCGCACATGCCCGCATCGGTCAGGTAGCCGGTGCCGCCGGGCAAGATCATGGCGTCCCCCGTGGGGACATGGGTGTGGGTGCCGACGACCAGCGACGCGCGACCATCAAGGAAATGGCCCATGGCCATCTTCTCGGATGTCGCCTCGGCATGGAAATCGACGATGCGGACAGCGGCTTGCCCCCCAGTTGCTTGAGCGCGGCCTCAAGCGCCGAAAACGGGTCGGCAAAGGGGCGCTTCATGAAGACCTGGCCAAGCGCTTGGGCCACGAGGATTTTGCGGCCTTTGACATCGAACAGGCGCGCGCCCTTGCCAGGGGCCTGGGCGGAGAAGTTCAGCGGGCGGAGGATGCGCGGCTCCGTTTCGATGAACTGGAGCATGTCTTTCTGGTCAAAGGCATGGTCGCCCAGGGTCAGGCAATCGGCCCCTGCATCAAGCAAGGTCTTTGCGTGGGTGCCAGACAGCCCCGCGCCGGAAGTGGCGTTTTCGCCGTTTACCACGGCAAAGTCGACACGCCAGTCGGTTTTGAGTTGGGCCAGACGGCTCGTGATGGCGGCCCGGCCCGCGCGGCCCATGACATCACCTAGGAAGAGAATACGCATCTGCCGGAGTTATTCCGGTGTGCGCGGCGGGGCAAGGGGGCCTTGTTCGGTGACGAGTGCATCGAGAGGCTGGTCCGTAGGCTCCTGCGGGACATCTGGCAGTTCCTGTGCGGCATAGGCGAAGCCGATGGCGCGGGTGGGAGCGGCGCTGCGCAGGCGTTCTAACGTGCGGTCATAGAAGCCGCCGCCATAGCCCAGACGGTTGAGGTTGGCGTCGAAGGCGACCAACGGGACAATGAGGGTGTCGGGGGTGAGCCAGTCGCCCACCGCGGGGACCTGCGCGCCGAAGGGGCCGCTTTCCATGGTGCAATCGGGGGTCCATTCTCGGAAATCGAGCGGCTGGCCTTCGCCTTTGATGACAGGCACGCAGAGGCGCGCGCCGAGGGCATGGAGTTCCGACATGGCCGAGAGCGGAGAAATCTCGGTGCGGATCGGCATGTAGCCCGCGATGATGCGGCCTTTCGCGCGGCCAATGGCAGCCAGCAGATGCTTGGTCGCGGAGCCGCCCGGCACGGCGGCATGGGCGGCCTTGCGGGCGGCGAAGGCGGCTTGGCGAGCGGCGGCTTTGCGGTCTTGGGTCATAGGGTGCATAGGCCACGGCGCGGGCGTCGGGCGCAACGGGCTTTCCGACGCGTGGGGCATCGGTTACGACAAGGCCATGCTGACATTGGATCATATCGTCGTCACAACCAGCGACTTAGGTCGGGGCGTGGCAAACATCGAGGCGCGGCTGGGTCAGGAATTACTTCCGGGCGGGCAGCACGTGGCGATGGGCACGCACAATCGGCTGCTGTCGTTGGGGCCAGATGCCTATTTTGAGGTGATCGCGGTGGACCCGGAGGGCGCTGAGCCAGATCAGCCACGTTGGTACAACCTGGATGCGCGCGGGCCGGGATCAGGGCTGACCCACTGGGCGGCGCGGTGTGATGATCTTGAGGCCGCACTGGCGCGCGCGCCCGAGGGGTGTGGCGTGCCGTGGTCGCTGGAACGTGGCGATTTGCGCTGGCGGATGGCCGTGCCAGAGCGTGGGCAGACGCCGTTTGGCGGGCTGTTCCCGGCGTTGATCCAATGGGATACGCCGCCACCGGCGTTGCGGGATACTGGGGTGCGGTTGGCGGATTTGCGGCTGCTGACACCTGACGCAGACGCACTGGAAGCGGCGTTGGGGCCCATCCTGACGGACACGTGGATCACGATCGAGTATGCGGAAAAACCTCGGATTGAAGCGGTGCTGCGCACAAATGGCGGTGTTGTCCAGCTATGATCCGGCGCGCCACGTCAGAGGATTTGCCGGTCATTTTGACCCTGTGGAACGAGGTGATCCGGGAGACGACGATCACGTTCACCTCCGCCCCCAAAACTGAAGACCAAATCGCGAAGGTTCTGGCGGATCAGCCGGTTTTCGTGCCTGAGATCGACGGGGCCTGCGGCGGCTTCGGCACCTATGGCCCGTTCCGAAGTGGCGATGGCTATGCCCGGACGATGGAGCATGCGATCTACCTGAGTGACGCGGCGCGAGGGCATGGGCTAGGGCGCGCGCTATTGGGTGCGTTGGAAGACAGTGCCCGGGCCGACGGGGCGCATTCGCTGATCGGCGGGATTTCGGGCGAGAACGAAGGCGGCCTGGCCTTCCATGCCGCGATGGGCTTTGTCGAAGTGGGGCGGGTGCCGGAGGCGGGGCATAAATTCGGGCGTTATCTGGACCTTGTACTGATGCAGAAGATGCTGTGAGTGTTTTCGGCCTGACGTTTGCAGAAAGACCGCGCTAAGGTCAGCCCATGTCATTGTGGTCTCGCATATCAGACGCGTTGGAGGCGCTGCGGCAAGGGGAAAGCCTGTCGGAGGTCTTTTCACGACTGCGCTCGCCACCTGAACGCACCGTGGCTTTCACCATCGCCGTGATCGCCCTGTCGGCCAAGATGGCCAAGGCAGACGGGTTGGTGACGCGCGATGAGGTTACGGCCTTCCGCGAAGTGTTCCACATCCCGCCCGCCGATGAGCCTGCCGCCGCGCGCGTCTTCAACATGGCCCGTGAGGATGTGGCCGGGTTTGAGACCTATGCCGAACGCATTGCGCGCATGTTCCGGGTCGAAGGCCAGCCATGCGGTGTGGACTCTGTTCTGTGTGACTTGATGGAAGGGCTGTTCCACATCGCAGCTGCCGATGGCGAATATCACCCGGCCGAAGATGCATTCCTGGCGCGGGTCGCGGACATTTTCGGGATGGAACGCCCGGCCTTTGAGCGGCTGCGCGCGCGCCATGCGCCCGACTATGGGCCGGATCCCTACACGGTTTTGGGTGTCTCGCCAGATGCTGGCATGGACGAGATCCGTGCCGCGTGGCGGGCCGAAGTCCGCGAAACCCACCCCGACCGCATGATTGCAAGGGGCGTCCCCGAGGAAGCCGTGCGCCTGGCCGAACGCCGTATGGTGGCGATCAACCGCGCCTGGGAAGAGATACAGGCGGGCCGCGCGGCCTGAAGAGGCCATGCTGCGAGGAGAGCCAAAGGCTTGAGGAGGGGCAGAATGCGGATCGCAACTTACAATGTTGAATGGTTCCACACGCTGTTTGACGATGCGGGGGATCTGATCCGCGATGCCAGTTGGTCCGGACGGCGCGATGTCACCAAAGCGCAGCAGACGGATGCGTTGATCACCGTTTTCAGGGCGCTGGATGCCGATGCGGTGTTGGTGGTGGAGGCCCCGGATTGTTCGCGCGGGCGCGACGGGGTCGCGGCGTTGCGCAATTTCGCCGAGGTCGCGGGCATCCGGGCGCGGGCGGTTTGCTTGGGGTTTGAAAACGAAACGCAGCAGGAATTGATGCTGCTCTATGACGCAGACGTGATCACAGCGCGGCACGACCCCGTGGATATAGGGGCGCCGGGCTTTGAGACCGAGTTTCGGATCGATCTGGATATCGACGCCTCCGAAGACGTAGTGCGCTTTTCAAAGCCGCCCCTGGAACTGGCCCTTGAGACACCTTTGGGCGCGCTGCGCATGATCGGGGCACATGTGAAATCCAAAGCCCCCCATGGGGCGCGGGACGAGGCCCATGCCATGCGGTTGGCGATTTCCAACCGGCGCAAACAATTGGCGCAGTGCATCTGGTTGCGGCGCCGGATCGAGGCGCATCTGCAGGCAGGCGACGCCCTGATCGTGGCTGGCGATCTGAACGATGGCCCGGGCCTTGATGAATATGAGGCCCTGTTCGGTCGATCCGGGTTGGAGATTGTTCTGGGGACCGAGGCGGCGCAGGGATTACGCCTGTTTGATCCCCATGCGGCGCGCGCTTTGCAATCGCGGGTGTCCGCCGCGCCCACGACCGCGCGTTTTTTCCTGCGCCATGAGGGGCGCTACCTGCAGGCATTGCTGGATTACGTGATGATTTCGCCTGGTTTACGGGCCCGTGCAAAGGGCTGGCACATCTGGCATCCCTTCGATGATCCGGTCTGTTGGGGCCAACCGAAGGTGCGCGACGCATTGCTGACAGCATCGGACCATTTCCCTGTCAGCCTTGATCTTGAGGCTGAGTAACCCCCATCTAATGCCCATGAAACATGTAATTGCAGTGAGTTTGACCGCCGGGGCGTTGGCGCTTGCGACGCCTGCGGCGGCGCAGGACGACGGTGATCTGAGCGAGGGTCTGGGCCTGTTGGGCGAAGGCGCGCAGATGATCCTGGAAGGTCTGATGGAGGAAATGCGGCCGATGCTGGAAGAGGCGCGGCCCTATTTCGAGGAAGAGGTTCTGCCGTTCCTGAACCGGATGGGCGAGTTGATGGATGACGTCACCTCCTACGAGTTACCGGAACGATTGCCCAATGGTGACATCATCATCCGCCGCTCGCCCGATGCGCCGCCCTTTGAGCCTGAGGTCGGCGAAAACGGCGACGTGGAGCTTTAGGGCAGCGGAGGGATTGCGCCGCGCCCTGCGCGTCGCCGGTGGCGCGGGCTGACGCCCGCGCGAGGGGGCTCTGCCCCCGTCCTTGGACTCCCCCGGCATTTTCGGGGAACAAAGATGGGCAGTCGACTTGTGACCCGGAACGCACGGGCGCATATCTAGCCGAACGCCAAATGACACGAGGATTTCCCATGCGCCTGACTTTTCCCGCCCCTGTCCGTGATGCAGCCTCTGATGCCGGGGGATGCCGTTGGGCGATCTGCCGGAATGGGATCTGAGCGATCTCTATCCGGGCGAGAACGCGGCCGAGTTGAAGCGGATCTGGATTGGCTGGAAGGTGCTTGTCGGTCCTTCGCGGAGGATTACGAGGGCAAGTTGGCGGATCTGGACGCGGCGGGGCTGCTGGAGTGCACGCTGCGCTATGAGAAGATCGACCTGATCGCAGGACGGATCATGTCGTTTGCGGGGCTGCGGTACTACCAGAAGACCACGGATGGTGAGCGCGCCAAGTTCATGTCGGACATGCAGGACAAGATCACCGCATTCACCACGCCTCTGGTATTTTTCTCTTTGGAATTCAACCGGATCGAGGATGCGCAGTACGACGCGATGATGGCCGACAATGCCGATCTGGGCCGATACAAGCCGGTTTTTGACCGGATGCGGGCGATGAAGCCGTACCAATTGTCGGATGAGTTGGAAAAGTTCCTGCATGACAAGTCCGTTGTCGGCGCCTCGGCGTGGAACAAGCTGTTCGATGAGCAGATCGCGGGGCTGTCGTTCGAGGTCGATGGCGAGGCGATGGGGATCGAGGCGACGCTGAACCTGTTGACCGATAGCGACCGGGCGCAGCGGGAAGCGGGCGCGCGGGCACTCGCCGCGAAATTCAGTGAAACCGCGCCGTTGTTCGCGCGGGTGCACAACACGCTGGCCAAAGAGAAAGAAATCCATGACCGCTGGCGGGGCCTGCCGACGCCACAAATGGGGCGGCACCTGTCGAACCATGTAGAGCCGGAGGTGGTTGAGGCGTTGCGCAATGCCGTCGTGGCCGCCTATCCGCGGCTATCGCATCGCTATTACAAGCTGAAGGCCAAGTGGATGGGTCTGGACACGCTGGAGGTCTGGGACCGTAACGCACCCTTGCCGATGGAAGAGGACCGGCTTGTGGGCTGGGATGAGGCGCGGCGCCTCGTGTCGGAGGCTTACGCGGCGTTCGATCCGCGGATGGAAGAACTGGCGCGTCCGTTCTTCACCGATGGCTGGATTGATGCCGGCGTGAAGGAAGGCAAGGCACCCGGTGCCTTCGCGCATCCCACGGTGACGGATGTGCACCCTTACGTGATGCTCAACTACCTGGGCAAACCGCGTGACGTGATGACGCTCGCCCATGAATTGGGCCATGGCGTGCATCAGCGGCTGGCGGCGGGCCAGGGCGAGATGTTGTCGTCCACTCCGCTGACGCTGGCGGAAACCGCATCCGTGTTTGGTGAGATGCTGACATTCCGCAAGATGCTGTCGGAAGCCAAGGACGATGCCGCGCGCAAGGTCATGCTAGCGGGCAAGGTCGAGGACATGATCAACACGGTCGTTCGGCAAATCGCCTTCTACGATTTCGAATGCAAGCTGCACGCGGCGCGTGGCAATGGCGAGCTAACGGTCGACGACATCAACGCGCTGTGGATGTCCGTGCAAGGCGAAAGCCTGGGCCCCGTGTTCAATTTCATGGAGGGGTATGAGACTTTCTGGGCCTACATCCCGCACTTTGTGCACTCGCCCTTCTACGTCTACGCCTATGCGTTTGGCGATGGCCTCGTGAATGCGCTCTATGCCGTCTATGCCGAGGGTGCGGAGGACTTTGAGGAGAAGTATTTCGACATGCTCAAAGCCGGCGGATCAAAGCACCACAAAGAGCTTTTGGCGCCCTTTGGCCTGGATGCCAGCGACCCTGCGTTTTGGGACAAGGGGTTGAGCATGATCGAAGGCTTCATCGACGAGCTTGAGGCGATGGAGTGATCCCAAAGGTTTCTCTGGCTCGGCTTGGGCCAGAGGATAAGGCGCGGTTTGCGCATATTCGGGTGTTGCCGAAGCAAGAGGTGTTTTCCGGCACGCCGGAGGAAGCCTTTGCGGAAGACCCGTTGCGGTTTGATTTGCACGGGATTTTTGCGGATGGCGTTCCGGTCGGGCTGTTCAAGATTGACCGAGCTTACCACTACAACATCCCCATCTGCGCGCAGGGTGCCTTGGGTCTGCGGGCGTTCATGATTGACGCGGACCATCAAGGACGCGGGATTGCAACGGCAGCGGTGCGGGCGATGCAGGCGCATTTGGCGGGCCAATACCCTGACCGGCCGAGTGTCGATTTGACCGTCAACCATGTGAACAAGGCCGCCATTGCCTGCTACCTGAAGGGCGGTTTTGTCGACACGGGCCAGGATTGGCTGGAGGGTCGTGCCGGACCGCAGGATTTGTTGAGGATGGCGTTGCAATGATGGACCGCAGGATGGTTTTGGCGAGTGCGGCGGCCCTCGCCGCTCGACCGGGATGGACGCAAAGCGATCCGATTGCGGCGTTGGTCGATCAGGTTACGAGAGAGGCTCTGGTCGATACCGTCCACGGGCTGACCGCGTTTCCGACCCGGTTCACGGAGCATCCTCAATTTCCGGTGGTCGAGGCGTGGGTTCACGATTTGATGGCTTCGCAGGGAGACGTGACGCGGTTTGCCTTCGAGATGCCGTCGGGCAAAACAAGGCACAACTTCATTTTGGGCGATGCGAGTGACACACGCGGCGTGATCCTGATCGGCGCCCATTTCGACAGCGCATCAGAGATATCGATGACCAGCGCACCGGGTGCAAACGACAATGCAACAGGCATGGCCGCGATGTTGGAGGCGTACCGCATCCTGTCTGGTGCAGGGTTGGACAAAGGCGTGGCTGCAGTGGCTTTTGCGGGTGAGGAGCAGGGCTTTTTCGGCTCGCAAGCTGTTGCAGAGTTCGCGCGTGCCGAGGGTTGGCCGATCGAGATGATGATCAACCTCGACATGTTGGGATGGCGACCGCCAAACCCGGCGATGCCGATGGTCGTCGAATACGACATGGGCAATGTGGTGCCGAGCAACGATACGGCATCCGAGGCATTCGCGCGCATGATGGCAGTTGTGGCGGCGCAGTATACGACCCTGAACACGACTCACACTGACATTTGGGCCAGCGATTACATGCCATTTGAGGCGGCCGGATTTCCAGCGATGGGGCTCTACGACGGCGGCGTAGAGGACCCGCGCTATGGGACCAGCAGAGATACTCTAGATGCGCTGGATTTCGCGCGGTTGGAGCAGGCCACGCGCTTGGTGATTGCAGGAGTAGCCCGGTATTGCGGGCTTTGATCGCCTATTTCAGCTGACTGTCCTTCGAGCCCCGCCGGTTGATGCCCTACGCACCTCAGGGCGGGCATCACGGTCCGTCGCGCACTCAATGCAGAGTTTGACACCAGGAATGGCCTTGCGCCGCGCGTCGGGGATTGGCTCGTCGCAATCGGCGCACTGGGTCAGACTTTCGCCTTGCGGACCTTTGCGCGCGCGCAGGCGCGCAAGTTCATCGGAGATCGACGCCTCGATCTGTTCACTAACTGCGCCGTCTTTCGCCCATCCGCCCGCCATGGCCCCTCTCCAAATGCTGCGCGCTCTTACTTCGCCGACCAAACTAACTCGGGACGGAATGCCAAAGGGTTCAAGAATGCCGACATACAGGCAGCGGCCGAACGCGATTTTTGCCGGCGTGGCTTTTGCGGGAGGGATGAGCCGCACAATGGCATAGCGTTGCGAAGGCGAATGAAGAAACCTGCCCCTCCTCGGATCTCGAGGCTCTGCTCGCAGCGTTCAGGTTTATCGCTGAGCTTCGCGCCTTAGAGCTTGCTATGTGATCCGTCACAAAGTGGCGCTTTCGCCGTCGCCTTGCACCCACAGAAAAACGCTTTGCCGTCTTTCTCGGCGGTGTATTTCATCGGGGTGAAGTCACTGCCCTTGTGCGAACCGTCGCAGAAGGGCTGGTTCGCCGATTGACCGCACGAACACCAGAAGTAGCTTTTCCCAGCCTCGACATCGACGGCGTAGGGGGCGGTTTGGGCGATCTTGGGGGCGTCGGACATTGTGGTTTGCTCCGTGCTGGCTGGTGTTGGAGGACTAGAAGTGGCGGTCGCGCCCTCCGCGTCAACCGGCCGGGGCGCGCAGGCCATGTGCGCCAGCGCTCAGTCACAGCTGGTTAGTCCAGATCTGTCCAGGGCCAGGGCTTCACCTCGGATGCGGCCACCTGATAGCGGGCGGCCTTGGCGATCCAGATGCCCAGATCGGTGCCGAAATCTGCCAGCCGCTCGTTCGGCTCGCCCTTGGAGGCAAGCATGACGATAAACTGGATCACGGTCACAGCGGTCAGGATCGTGCTGGCAAAGCTGAGCATGAAGGCAATGATGATCATGTAAAGCAGGCGCTGGAGCAGGCTGTCTTTCTCGGCCAGCGGCTGTTCGCCATTCATGCGTCCGTCGAGGCTTTCATCATCGTTGCGAGACATTGGCGCATTCCTCTGTGTGACGTGGGGCCAGTTTAGCCGTTGGCGCGACCCATGGCAAAGATCGCATCAAGCGCGGATTGCGTGCCCCGGGTGAATTCAAGCGGGTTGCCGAAGGGGGTGCCATCAAGCGCGTGGGCGGCCACGTTTTCGACTTGCGCAATGTATTGATCGACCTGCGGAAAGCGGATGACCTCCGCCTCGGTATCCGAACGGGTCAAATGGATTTGCGCCTCGCCCCAATAGTATGCGTTGAAGGGCGTTTGCAGGGTGAGCGTACCTTTGTCGCCATGGAAGGCCATGTGTTGATGCTTTGTGGTGCGCATCGAGAGATGGAAATTGAAGCGGATATCGCCGGCGCGCATGGCGATCCACGTGCTGGTATCGACGCCACTTTCGAGGACCCAATCAACATGGGTCGGTTGTGGTTCAAGCCCCGTTGCGAAGCGGAAGCCGCCGATGGGGTAGACCCCGATATCGTAAAGCGCGCCGCCGCCCATATCTTGGCTGAGGCGGATGTTGGAAGCGTCGAGGCCACCGAAACAGAAGCTGCCCGTTACGGTTTTGAGGGTACCGATGGCGCCGTCCGCGATCAGGTCGCGGGTGCGGGCCCATTGGGGGTGATGGGCAGGCATCCATGCCTCGGCAATCAGGTTTCCGGTGCGGTCGCGGGTGTCGATCAGTCGGTCAATGTCGGCGGTCGACAGGCCAATAGGCTTTTCACAGAGCACATGTTTGCCGGCCTCAGCCGCCTTAATGCTCCACTCGGTATGGAGCGCATTGGGCAGCGGGATGTAGATGGCGTCGACCTCGGGGTCGGCAAGGATCGCGTCATAGTCGGTTTCGACGTGCAGCCCGGGGAAGCGCTCGGTGAACGGGGCCGAACGTTCAGGCGCGCGTGTGGCTATGGATTTCAAGCGGGTGCGAGCGCTGGCGTGGATGGCAGGCGCCATCGTGCCAAGCGCAAAACGGGCCGTTCCAAGGATGCCCCATGTCAGATGATCTTTCATGGGGCCTTGGTAGCGCGGTGCGGATCAGGCCGCCAGAGGGGTGGTGTGACTGCGCGGGCCGTGGGCTGCGGCCATCATCGTGGCCAGCATAGCGCCAGTCGCGTTTTCCCATGCAGAGGTCAGCGCAGGCGTACACCCGAGGCGATCGGCGACGGTATCGAGAAATGCTGCGTGGATTGCGATGTAACCGCGCGGCGCCATGCCTGCATCGCGAAGATGCAGCGCAAGGCCAACGAGGATGTCCCGCGTAAGGTCCGGGCGGTCGGCTGCAGGGGCCGCAGCCGTCAGTGTTGCGAAGACCGTGCGCAACAATTCGTCCGAGGTCGCCAGGGTCGGGGTGTAATGTGCGAGACGGCTGGAAAAGACCAGGAACCCTTGTTCCTGCTTTGCATCCAGGCGCGAGACCGTGGCGCGGACAAGGGCAGCGGGGGACATAGGGCGAAGGGTTTGAATGGTCATAACAAGCGTGCCTTTCGGCTTTGAAGGGGTGCAGATAGTATGGGCGCGGCGGCAAGCCGGCGAAAGGTCAGGTATCCCCCACCCTTTCGAATCCCACTGCACCTCGACCTAAGGCAACTTGGTAAACGAGTTATGAAACGAAAAACGGCCCGCGTGGGGAGGTCACGCGGGCCGTCATGGTTCGTCTTGGAGGAGACGAGATTTAGGCGGTGGCGAGCATGCCCTGCTCTCGCGCCATTTCGCGCATGCGCTTTTGCAGCTTCTCGAACGCGCGCACCTCGATCTGGCGGATACGCTCGCGGCTGACGTCATAGACGCCAGACAGGTCCTCTAGAGTGACCGGATTTTCCTGCAGACGGCGCTGGGTCAGGATGTCTTTCTCACGATCGTTCAGGACTTCCATCGCCTCTTCCATCAGGGCCATGCGGGCCTGATATTCGTCGCGCTCGGCATAATCAGTTGCCTGGTCGGCGTCTTCATCTTCCAGCCAATCCTGCCATTGGGCGGAGCCCTCATCATCGGAGCCTACGGTCGCGTTCAGCGATGCGTCACCGCCCGAGAGGCGTCGGTTCATGGAAACGACTTCCTGCTCCGTCACGCCCAAATCATTGGCGATCCGCTCAACGTTCTCAGGGCGCAGATCACCTTCTTCAAGGGCACCGATCCGGGCCTTGGCCTTGCGCAGGTTGAAGAACAGCTTCTTCTGCGCCGAAGTTGTGCCAAGCTTCACCAGCGACCACGAGCGCAGGACGTATTCCTGGATCGCGGCGCGGATCCACCACATGGCGTAAGTCGCAAGGCGGAAGCCCTTATCCGGGTCGAATTTCTTGACGGCCTGCATGAGGCCCACATTGGCCTCGGCAATCACTTCGGCTTGCGGCAGACCATAGCCGCGGTAGCCCATCGCGATTTTCGCGGCGAGGCGCAGGTGGGATGTGACCATCTTGTGGGCGGCTTCGGTATCTTCCTGCTCGACCCAGCGTTTGGCGAGCATGAATTCCTCTTCCGGCTCCAACATCGGGAATTTGCGGATTTCCTGAAGGTAGCGGTTCAGGCCGCCTTCTGGCGTCGGTGCGGGTAGATTTGCATAGTTGGCCATGATCTTGGTCCCCCTGTTCACGGGACGGGCGCTACGGCCCGGTTGGATTGCATGTAAATACGATTAACTTCTTTACAAGAGGTTAAACTGAAAAACCGGAAGAGAGGTATAGCGCCTCGCGCGTACGAACGGCAAGCGCAGTGCGCTCACAATATCGTGCATTTTCGCACAGGCAGCCCTAAGACGCGGAGATTTCAGCCAACAGCGCCTGAAAATCACCCGGGATCGGCGCCTCAAACCGCAACATGTCCTGCGTGACCGGGTGGGTGAACCCCAGAATAGCGGCATGCAGGGCTTGGCGCGGAAAGCCATTGATCGCGGCCGAACCCGGCACCTTCTCCGACACTTTCCGCCGTCCGCCGTAGGTTTGATCGCCAACCAACGCGTGCCCGGCATGGGCCATGTGCACCCGGATCTGATGCGTGCGCCCGGTCTCCAACCGACACGCCACAAGTGCCACGGGGCCATGCGCCTCAAGCACACGCACGCGGGTGACGGCATGCCGACCACCGGAAAACAGCACTGCCTGGCGTTGGCGATCTGTCTTGTGCCGGGCAAGCTGGGTCGTGATTTTCAATGTCGCCCCTTCAAAGCTGACACCTTTCACGCCCCGCAGGCGCGGATCGGAGCCATCGGGCACGCCGTGGCAGACCGCAAGATATTCCCGTTCCATCGAGTGATCGGCGAACTGTGCTGCCAGCCCGTGATGCGCGCGGTCAGATTTGGCGACAACAAGAATGCCCGAGGTATCCTTGTCGATCCGGTGGACAATGCCCGGGCGCTTTTCACCGCCCACGCCAGACAGGTTGCCGCCGAAATGGTGCAACAGCGCGTTGACCAACGTGCCAGAGGGCGAGCCGGTCGCGGGATGAACGACCATACCGGCAGGTTTGTTGACGACGATCAGATCCGCATCCTCGAACAAAATGTCGAGGGGGATATCCTCAGGCAGCGTGTCGACATCTGCCGCCTCTTCCACCTTGATCTCGACCACATCGCCTTCGGCCACTTTGGCCTTTGGGTCCGTCACGGCCACGCCATTCACCTTAACGGCTCCGGCTGGGATCAGTTTTGCAAGGCGCGAGCGGCTGATCGCCTCTGCCTCTGGCACGGCGCGCGCGACTGCCTTATCAAGGCGCGGTCCCGGATCGGGGCCGATGGTAACCGAAACGATGCGCGTGGATGCGGACATGTCTGACCCTGCCAGTGAAGAAGAGCTTCCCCTACCCCCGTCTCTGCGGTTCCTCAAGACACTGGTGACAGGTCTGGCCGTTATGATGGTGCTGGGTGTGGGCGCTGTGATCCTGCTCATGCTCGTCTACCTCAGCGACAATCGCCGTCCGGTTCTCGTGCATCCCGGACGTTTTCGAATTTCCGCTGGGAGTGGAGACAGTGGGTTACAGCATCGTCAACGGCTACACCATTTTGGTGGGCGACGACGGCGTGATCCGGGTCTACGCGTCGGACACACGCGAACTGGTCGATACGCTTGATCTGAACGAGTGAAGGTTGGGATGGTACCAGCGCCCCGGCTCGAACGGGGGACCTCCTGATCCACAATCAGGCGCTCTAACCAACTGAGCTACGCCGGCACACCGCCGGGGAATAGCGCCGAGGTTTGGCGATTGCAAGGGGTGTCAGGCGGTCAAATCCTTGGTCCATTCCTGTTCCACAAGGTCCACCCCAAACGAATGGACGGGCCTCGACGACACACATGTGAATCCCGCTTTTTCGTAGAGCGCGCAGGCGGCCCGGTGGCTTTCGTGGGTCCAGAGCGTCATGCGTTTGAAGCCCTGCGCACGGGCATGATCAAGACACAGGCTCAATAGCTTCTGGCCAAGCCCCTTCCCCGCGCGCCGGGGACAAGCAGGAACAGGCGCAGTTTTGCGGTGTCCGGATCCGGCCCGGTGACGCAGAAGATGGAACCAAGGCGCGTCGTGCCGTCCCATGCGATCCAGCCACGCTCGACCGGTGCGCGCCGGTGGTCAATGAAATCGGCAAGGATGCGGGCGACCAAGGCCTCGAAGCTCGCGTCAAAGCCCTCTTCGGTCGCGTAAAGCGTCGCGTGCTGTTCAATCAGCCAACCGGCATCTCCGGGCGCGAGGTCACGAAACTCAATCTCAGCCATGGCCCCCTTCTCTTGCACTTGGGCGGCGCGGTGCGCTACCTCGTCTGCGCAACCTTGGAGACGCGAGCGATGGGCATCAACAGCGAAAACGAAATGGCGGCTGACCTTCAGATCGGGCCAACGACGCTTGGCATGGTGCGCATCTACATTGCAGGTGAGGGGATTGACCTGCCGATGGATTTCGACCCGGAGGAGGCGGAAGAGATTGCGGATGAACTGCGCGCCGCAGCCGCGGCCGCGCGTAAAGCCGCTAAGAAGGGTTAGAGGACACTCGGGCCCGACCGTGAAGTCGGCCCCATGCCTCGCACCAAAAGGGCTTGTTCAGAAGCTGAACCGAAGGCCCACATTCACGGACAAGTCGTTGTAATCACCGGTCACAATGCCCGTGCTTACACCTGCCGGGTTGAACCGGTTCGACTCCACATCAAACAGGCGGCGATACCGAAGGTCAGCAGTCAGTGCGAGCGTATCGCTAAGGTCGTATGACCCACCCGCGATCAACTGGGCTGCGAACACCGTGTCATCTTCGTTCACCGCCACGCCGGGTCCATAAACAAGATCCTGCTCAACAAAAGCCGCGCCAAGGCCCGCGCCGAAATAGGGTGTGAAAGGTCCGCCTGTGTCGAAATCGTAGTGCACGTTGCCGAACAGGGTTGTGGCGCGAATGCCGCCATCGACATTGACCTCTGCCGCCGGCCCATTGCCGGAGAAAAAGATCTGATCGGCATCGGACTGGGAGTAGCTCAATTCAACTTCCGCCCGGACCGAAGGCGCGATCGTTGCGCCGACGCCAATGCCAAAGTTGAAACCGCTGTCATAGTCAGTATCGACCGACTGCAAGCCGCCCGGCGGCGTGATGATGCCGTCGAAATCCGATTGGCCTTCAAACGTAACGCCGCCGAAGACGAAGCCGTACGGGTCTTGCAGGGATTGCGCCGACGCGCCGGTACCAGCGGCGATGAATGAAGCGATAAGGAGGGAGAGAGTTTCATGGTGTGTTTCCTGACTGCGAATGATCTCACCCCGTCCTAGCCACGGGAAGTCATCACTGGGAAATCACCTTGGCGTGTAACTTTTTCCTATAATTTTCAGGTATTTGTGTTGCGCGCAAATGCGCATAGAGGCCTTCATTTTTGCACCGAATAAACTGGGCCGCTCAGGTGTTTTGCATAGTTACAGGACTTGTTCTGGGTCGCGCAAAAGGTGCAATCGAAGCGCCGCATGACGTGCAAATTTCTGCGTCACGGCCTTGCGCCGGGCACCTGCCAACTTGGTCTCGGGGCCAAACCGCAGGATTTCGGCGTCATACCCATCCGCGATGATCAGGCCAGTCTCATCGGGCAGCAATTCGGTCGGGAAATTCTCATCCACCGCCCAGAAATACCGGTCGCCCCATTCGAGATATCCCTCCCATTTTGCGTCCGAGGTGAAATCGACGCGAGAGGATTTGCATTCGATCACCCAGAGCTCTCCTTTCGGGCCAAGCGCCATCACATCCAGCCGCTTGCCACGTTCGGGCGCGAATTCCTCCAACGTCACAAAATCATGGGCGCGTAAATGGCGGCACACGCCCCGGGCCAAAAGCTGGCCAGGTTTTGCGTTTGCGAGGGGATCAAGCACCGTGTCCATCTGGGCAGAATGGAACATTAACAGAACATTTACAAGCGCGCAGCGCCCTTGCCCCATGGCCTCTTCCCGCCTACATGGCGTGGGGACGGGTCTGCCCTTCTTCGTACCTGTGGCAATATTCCGGTGGCCTTAAGCAATTCCGAGGGAGCTGGCTCTGGCCGGGCCGTGGTCCGGTTACCTGGCGCCCACCTGTACATACAGGTCCTCGGGAATGAACGCCTCTACGGTTGTGGTGGTCCCCGTCACCTAATCCTCCGACCGCTCGGATAGCATCATGATGCGGATGCCCATCTGAACCGAGCCGAACGTGATCGCGCAAAGAACCCAAAACACGGCGACCGCCAGAGGCCCCTCACGGGTATGCGTGACCAGATGCCAAAGGTTGGCGACATTCATCCACAAAAGCAAAGCGACGAACACGGCCGCGACCAGCGATCCAATCACCGCGTGGCGCAGCAAGAAAGCGATATGTTTGGGCATGGGAACACCTTCCGTGACGCTCGAAAAGGTAGCGCGCTGCACCAGACGCGTCGAGGCCAGATGGCCCCATCGGCATGCTCGCGCAAATTTGTGCAGAGGATGAGGTCCTTTTGTGCACGCAGCTTGGGTGTGCGGCCTATCCGGTTATATTGAACGGATCCCAGCTTCAGAAAGCCTTTCCATGCCCGATTCCCATCGCACCAACACGAACCCTCACGGGCTGGCCCATGCGCGCGAGTTGCAAGGGCATCTCAGCTGGCTGGACAGCTTCTCTGGCGCGGCCTTGGCGGTGCTTGCTACCGCGTCGGGGATCTACACCTACCTTGGAGTATCGTCGCTTCTCGATGACACCGGCGCCCTGTCGTTCTTCGCAGCAGCGGCTTACTCGATTGCGGTCTCGGTCGGCATCTTCGTCTTCTGGTCCTACCTGATGCGCCTTTTGCCCGCGATGCGCACGGCGGCGGCAAAGCTGAAGCTGATGGGTGCGATGGTGCTAGGGTCGTTTGCGATCATCGCAATGTCGTCCTGGCTGAACGCGGCAGCGCTTGCGGGGGCTGCGGCTGTGGAACAGCACCTTGCGCGCACGGTTCAAGATTATCAGGAAGCGCTCGAACAGGCCCATGACACAGCTGTCAGCGCACAAGCGCTGCAACGTGACGTGGCGCGCGTACGTCAATCGTTTCAGGATTTGTCCGAGCAGGAAGCGGCAGGCGACCTGTCGGGCCTGGCCGGTCGCGGCGCGGTCTTCCGCGTTCTGCGCCAAAAGGCCGAGGAATTGGCCGCGTTGGAGGCGCAAATTGCGGCACAATCGGAGTTGATCGAAAGCGCCTTCGATGAAGGCAATATCATCCTGTCGCGCATGCGCGCGCTGATTGTGGAGCCCGGCGCGGTTGAGGCGCGCTCAGTTGCGTTCTCCGAAGATGCGGTGCGTTTGGCCGGGCTGGTCACGACCTTGCGGCAATTGTCCGTCGCCCCTTTGGTGGACCGCGCGGCAGAGGATCTGTCGGCCTCCGTCGTTCTGCCGGAACTCGACGCCTCTGGCGCGGCCGGCCAGAACGCGCAGGCCTCAACCATCTCAAGCGTTCTGCAAGTTCTCGCGTTGCGTGCGGAATCCCTTGAAGAGGCCGCTGAACAGGTTCTCGCGCGTCCTGCACCCCCAGAAGTGACCTACACGCCGATCTCCAGCGCCGATGCCGTGATCCTGTACGCCCGCAATTTCGTGCCCTCCTGGGCGGGCGCGATTGCCATCGACCTGTTGCCAGCAGTGCTGGTCCTGATCCTGATGGTCACACAAGGTGCCATCCGCGCCGGGCGAGGCGACCTGCCCGCGGAAGACACCCTGACATTGGCCGAACTGCGTGCGGCGCTGCACGCCATGCGCGAGATGGAGGCACTAGACCGCGCCGACCAGGTCCAGGTCGAACAAGCAGGTGCACCTGTCCGCCCGCGCGAGGCACAGGCCGAAAATGTGAGCCCCTTCCCAATCCGCCCGCGCGCTCCAATGACTGATACGCCAAACGCACCTCGCGGCTTCACGGTGCGGCGCGCTATCCTCGCCATTCTGGGCTTTCAGGTTGGCATGGCGGTTGTCCTGGCGGGCTCAGATCTGATCGGCGCTATCCCTCAGCTTTTGACAGGCCCGCGTGCGCCTGCGCTGGACGCGCCTGTTGCGCCCGGCGATCAGGTGCGCCGCTTTCGCCCGGGCGATCTGCCTGGCCGCGAAAGGCTCAGCCCCGACCGGCAAACCCCCATCCCCGATCCCGGCGATATGCCAAGCCGTCTTCGGTTCACGGCGGAGGGTGAGACGGCTTTGGTCACAGGCGACATCGCGCCCGGTGATGCGGAACGGTTCACCGAATGGCTGGCTGGCGCGGATGACGTGAACGCAATCCGCCTGCATTCCCCTGGCGGGTCGGTCACAGATGCACTGATTATCGGCGCCGCACTTCGTGAGGCGGAATTGAACACGGTCATGGAAGATGGCGATATCTGCCTCTCGGCCTGCCCCTATATCCTCGCCGGAGGGGTCGCACGCACAGTTCCAGACAGCGCGATGGTTGGCGTGCACCAGCACTATTTCGGCGAAAGCACCGCCCTGCCGGCCTTTCTGGCCGTGGAAGACATCCAGCGCGGCCAAGCCGATGTGATGGCGCATCTGGATGCCATGGGGGTCGACGTGCGCGTCATGCAGCACGCTCTCAGCACGCCGCCAGAGGCGATCTACGTGCTCCTGCCTGAAGAGTTGGCGGAGTACCGGATGGTTTTTGACCCCAGTGAAGACGACGCCGAAAGCGAGTGACTGCCGTTAGAACGCCTCGGGCTTTGCCTCACGCGCCATATGGTCGAGCACGGCGTTGACGAACTTCGCCTCCTTACCCTCCGGAAAGAAGGCACGCGCCACGTCGACGAACTCGGTGATCACAACTTTCGGCGGGGCTTTGCCCTCCACCAATTCTGCCCCTGCGGCGCGAAACAGGGCGCGCAGGGTGGGGTCAATGCGGTTGATGGGCCACTTGGCCACCAACGCGCGATCGGTCATTTGGTCGATCTTGGCCTGCCGTTCAACGGCATCCTCCAGCGTCTTGCGGAACAGGTCCACATCGCCTTCGGCCATTTCCTCGCCATCATAGGTTGCGCCAAAGCGGTGCGTCTCGAACTCACCCCGCACGGCATCCAAGCTCTGATCCGAATGCTCCATCTGGAACAGCGCCTGCACCGCATAAAGCCGCGCAGCAGACCGCATCTGCCTTTTCTCTTCCCGACTTGGGCCTTTGGGTTTGTCGTCGCTCATGCCTTGGCCGATCCATCATCTGCAATCTCGATTGTGCCACGCGGCTTGAAGCCCAGATTGCCCTTCGGCTGGCCGTATTTGCGGGTCAGCGCGACAAGGTGCAGCGCTGCTTCCGCCGCACCACCCGCGGTGTTCAGGCGTGCAGCATCGGCCCGCTCCTCGGCCTGTTCGCGGTTCTCCACGGTGATGATCCCGTTGCCGATGCACACGCCCTGCAGGCCCAACATGGTCAGCGCGCGGGAGCTTTCGTTGACCACCACATCGTAATGCGAGGTCGCACCACGGATCACGCAGCCAAGCGCCACGAAGCCATCGAAATTGCTCATCCGGTGCGCGATGGCAATCGCCGTCGGCACCTCAAGCGAGCCGGGCACCTCGATCACCTCATGGGCCACGCCCGCGCGCTCCAGCACAGCCGTCGCCGCCGCAATCTGCGCCTGCGATATCGCGGTGTAATAAGGCGCAATCACAATCGCGACCTTCACCGGGCGGTCAAACTCCGGCAATCCAAGATCGTTGTCAGAATGTCCCGCCATCAGCCAAGCTCCGAGATTTTGCGTGTGCCAACAATCGACAGGCCATAAGCATCCAAGACCCACGACCTTCGGTTTCGGCGAATTGGTCAGCAGGATCATATCGCTCAGGCCGAGCGAGCTCAGGATCTGCGCGCCCAAGCCCGTATTGCCGCAGCGTCTGCGGTGAAACTTCATCGTCCACCACAAGCTTCATCGTCAGATCCCGCAGCAGCACCAGCACGCCGCGCCCTTCCTCGGCGATCAGGCGCATTGCATCGTGAAACTCCTGCGCCCTGCCCTTGGGCCCTGTGCCAATCACGTCAAGCAACGGATCCATCGCGTGCATCCGCACCAGAACCGGATCATCGCCCGAAATATCGCCTTTCATCAGCACGATATGCTCCGCGCCTTGCGTCTCGTCGGTGTAGATCCGCATCGTCCAGTCGCCGCCGAATTCCGAGGTGATCACCTCTTCCTGGCGCACCTTCACAAGGTTGTCGTGGCGGCGGCGGTACGCAATCAGGTCGCTGATGGTGCCGATCTTCAACCCGTGGCGCTGCGCAAAGGCCACCAAATCCGGCAGCCGCGCCATGGAGCCATCCTCGTTCATGATCTCACAGATCACGCCCGCCGGGGTCAGCCCCGCAAGGCGACTGATATCCACAGCCGCTTCCGTATGGCCCGGCTCGCACCAGCACACCGCCGTCCTTGGCGCGCAGCGGAAAGACGTGGCCGGGCGTCGCGATGTCAGCGGCGCCCTTCGAGGCATCAATCGCCACCTGCACCGTCCGCGCGCGGTCCGCGGCGGAAATGCCCGTGGTCACCCCCTCGCGCGCCTCGATCGAAGTCGTAAACGCCGTCTCATGGCGCGAGGAGTTGTTGGTGCTCATCAGGCCGAGGCCCAGCTGGTCGATCCGGTCGCTTGTCATCGACAGGCAGATCAGGCCACGGCCATGGGTCGCCATGAAGTTGATCACATCCGGCGTCGCCCATTGCGCCGGGATCACCAGATCGCCCTCATTCTCGCGATCCTCGTGGTCCACGAGGATGAACATCTTTCCGTTCGCGGCATCCTCAAGGATCTCATCAACCGAGGAAATCGCGTCGGACCAATCCCGTTCAACGGGGCCCGGCTCTTCAAAGGCTTGGCTCATGGATGCATCCTCTCGCGCGTCATCAAGGGGCAGATAATCCAACGCCCCCGGAATGGCCAGAGAGGTGCTGCGTCACGCCGCCTCTGGCAGGATCACATGATGCGGGATCGTGCCGGCGAAACCGGCCGTGGCCGACCATTCCCGCTCCAACGCCGTCGCGGCGACAACGACAAGCCCGTCAAGCGGCACATCCGCCTCCCGCGCCAACCCGCGCAAGGCCTCCCGCGCAGCGCGCCAGGGTGCCGATAGACCGGGGCGCGGCCGACTGCATCGAACCCGCCCTGCGCCAGGACCTCCGCCGGATCTTTAGGCAGGTGGACAGCGGCCAACCGGGCCGCTTCCCCCTCCAACGCACCCAATCTGGCCTGGGCGGCCTGCGGCACAGTCGTGCCGCGCCCCATGCCCAACGCGTTGTCGGAGAAGAGGAACCCAACGATATCCCGACCCGACACCGCGCGGATCGTGGCGTAGGTCTTGTAGGGCAATCCCAGTCGCTCCGCCCGTTTCACCCGCAACCGCACCACTTCCAGCGGCAGGCTCGGCAACAAGGCCGTGCGCGCCCGGGTCCAGGCCACACGCCGAAAGCCAAAGCCTGCGTCCATCGACGGCCCGCCATTATGTCCGATCATGCCCCATCCTCCATCCAATCCACCTTGGCCTGCGCATCGGCCAATGCCCCATCTTCGGATGCAAAACCCTCCGCGCCAAGCCCAAGATATCGCCAGCCATGGCTGTCTTCCGGGTCCCGCCTGCACTCTGCCCACGAAAACAGCCCATCAGGGTGGCGGCGCACATCCACGCAGCGCTGCCCGGACCAATCCTCGATCGATTGCGTGACAACAGGCTTCATGTCGCGGCCCTGCGGGACGGCGGGAGGGGCGACGTGCCTAGGCACAAGCGTCTCCCTCCGGCCCTCATTGCCATTCTTGCAGGCGCGCGACGTATCGGGCCAGCGTGTCGATCTCCAGGTTCACCCGATCCCCGACCTTCGCCGTCCCCCAGGAGGTCACAGCCTTGGTATGCGGAATGATATTCACGCCAAACGTCGTCCCATCGACTTCGTTCACAGTCAGCGATGTGCCATCAAGCGCGACCGAGCCCTTGGGCGCGATGAACTTCGCCAAAGCCTCCGGCGCCTCAAACGTGAACCGGGTCGAGGCCCCCTCGTCCTCCATCCGCACGATCCGCGCCACGCCATCCACATGGCCGGAAACCAGATGGCCGCCCAACTCATCGCCCACCTTCAAGGCGCGCTCCAGGTTCAGGCGACCGCCTTCAACCCAATCGCCGATATTCGTCTTCGACACGCTCTCAGCCGAGATATCGACATCGAACCAATCGGCGCCCATCGCCACAACCGTCAGACAGACACCGTTGCAAGCAATCGATGCGCCCAGATCGACGGAAGCCGTGTCGTAGCCAGTGCCAATCCGCGCACGCAGATCGCCTCGATCTTCAAGCTCGCGGACGGTGCCAAGGTCAGTGATGATGCCGGTGAACATGGGGCGCTCCTCCTTCACGTCTGCCCTCTATCGCCCGGCACGCGCGCGTGGTCCAGCGCAAGTGACGTCACATCAGTGCCCAAGTTGCGCCGTTTCCCCGCCCAATCCTTTTGATCTTGTTAAGGGAATACGGCTATCTGCCGGTGATGAGAAGATCGAGTATCCCCATGGCGCCCAGTCACGCGCATCGGACGTTTCTGTTCCTGCAGGGGCCCCACGGGCCCTTCTTCCACAAGCTTGCCCAGATGTTGGCGGCAGCGGGGGCCTCTGTCTGGCGGGTTGGCTTCAATCGGGGCGATCAGGCGTTTTGGCCCGACGATCAGACCTTCATCCCTTTCCAGGACATCGCTGAAAGCTGGGATGCGCGCGCCGCTGCCCTGATGGACGAAAAGGGCGTCACCGATCTGGTCCTCTACGGCGACACGCGGCCCATCCATGCCCAAGCTATAGCCCACGCGAAAACACGCGGCATCACCGTCCATGTGTTCGAGGAAGGTTATCTGCGCCCCTATTGGGTGACGTATGAACGCGGCGGGGCCAATGGCCATTCCCGCCTGATGAACACCTCGGTTGAGCAGATGCGCACGGCGCTCAAGAACCTCGATCTGGACCTGCCCGACACGCCCTCGAAATGGGGCGACATGCGTCAGCACGTCTTCTATGGCGCGGCCTATCACGGCTTTGTCCTGCTGGCGAACCGCGCCTATGCCAATTTTCGCCCGCACCGCGCACTGACCGTCCGCGATGAATTCCGCCTCTATTTGCGCCGCCTGGCACTTATGCCGTTCCTCTGGATGGACCGGGTGCAGGCCACATACCGCATCAAGACCGGCGGCTTTCCCTATCACCTTGCCCTGCTGCAACTGGCACATGACGCGAGCTTCCGCGACCATGGCCCTTTCGACAGTATGGCCGATTTCCTCCAGGTCCTCATCGCCGGTTTCGCCGATGGCGCGCCGTCCCACCACCACCTCGTCTTCAAAGCCCATCCGCTGGAAGATGGTCGCACGCCCATCCGCGCTGATATTCGCCGGATCGCCGCGCAGCATGGTGTCTCGGACCGCGTTCACTACGTGCGCGGGGGCAAACTGGCCCGGCTCCTCAACGATGCGCGCTCTGCCGTGACGGTGAATTCCACCGCCGCCCAGCAGGCACTCTGGCGCGGACTTCCGCTCAAGGCGTTCGGGCAGGCCGTCTACCTTAAGCCTGAGTTCGTCTCGGATCAGCCGATGGGCGCGTTTTTCCAGAACCCCACCCGCCCCGACAGCCGCGCCTACCGCGATTATCGCCATTATCTGCTGGAAACCTCGCAGATTTCTGGAAGCTTTTATTCCACCAAGGGCCGCCGCCAATTGCTGCGCCAGGTGGTCGACATGATGCTATCACCTGAAGACCCCTATGATGCGTTGGATGCGGGCAGACCGGCACCAAGGCAACACTTGTCACTTGTGAAGTGATCAAGGGGCTTCCCCGGATTCCTCCTTTTCGCTAATGTCTCTGCAAAGCGCGGCAAAAAGCACGTGCGATAACAAGATACTGAGGCAGTTTCAGGCTAAAGGAGCCATCCCCGTGACCCTTTCGGCTTCCCGGATCGCGCGCATCGGCGCGCTTGTCACCTGTGTCGTGGCAGTCGGCGCATGTGATGTTCTTTCGCGCGTTCTTCCGTCCGCAGGACCCACCCGCAACCAGATTTTCGCAGGCTCCGTCCAGCGCGAAGGCGATGCGTTCGTCGTTGAGGTCAACCAGCGCGTGACCGCCGCGACCTCGCTTGTCCCCGCGCTTGGCTTCCCGGCCTCGCTCACCAATGCTGGCGTCTCTAATACAGATGTGATCCGCCCCGGCGACCAGATCACACTGACCATCTTTGAGAATGTCTCGGACGGCCTGCTTGCCAGCGAAGGCCAGAATGCCAGCCAGTTGACCACGCTTCAGGTCGACAATTCCGGCTTTATCTTCATCCCCTATGCAGGCCGCATCCGCGCCGCCGGCAACACGCCCGAGCAGTTGCGCGAAGTCATCACCCGCAACCTCGACGAACAAACCCCCGACCCGCAGGTGATCGTCCAGCGCGAAGCAGGCAACGGGTCCACCGTCGTTGTCACGGGCGATGTGGGGCAGACCGGCATTTTCCCAATCGAGCAGCCGACACGAAGCCTGTCAGGCATGCTGGCCGCCGCCGGTGGCGCGACTGTCTCAACCGAGATTGCGCGCGTGACCGTTGTGCGCGGCGGACATACCGGCACCGTCTGGTACGAAGACATCTTTCGCGATCCTTCTGTCGATATTGCCCTGCGCGGTGACGACCGCATCCTTGTGGAAGAAGACAGCCGCCAATTCACCGCACTCGGTGCAACCGGCGCACAGACCATTGTGCCGTTCGAATCCCAGGTCATTTCCGCCATCGACGCGATTGCCTCTGTCGGCGGTCTGAACCCGTCGCTCGCGGACCCAACCGGCGTATTCGTTCTGCGAAATGAGCCTGAGGAACTGGCAGAGCTTGTTCTGGGCCGCGACGACCTGACAGGCACCCAGCGCATGATCTACGTGCTCGACCTGACGGCACCCACCGGCATGTTCGAGGCGCGTGATTTCGTCATCCGCGACGGCGACACGGTCTACGTGACCTCCGCGCCCATCACCCAGTTCAACAACGCCATCTCGGCGCTGACAGGCACGCTGACCTCGGTCGGCGGTGTGACGGATGCCGTGAACGGTACCACGAACTGACGTAATGGATACGCCTGAGCGACCCATTTCGCGCCGGGCGTTCCACTACAATGCAGGATTCCTGACCAACAAGCGCGTGCGCCGCATCCTGACGCTTGCGGGCTATGACCTCAAACTGGGCAAGCCCACCGCCGAGGACAATGTAATTGTCTGGGGCCATTCGCCCTACGCCCCACGTGGCGAGGCCGTGGCCGAGGCGACCGGTGCATCGCTTGTGCGCGTCGAAGACGCCTTTCTGCGGTCGCTGTTTCCCGGTCGCTCGGGTGAGCCACCGATGGGCTTGGTTATTGACCGGCAAGGCATGTATTTTGACGCCGGGCGCGCGTCAGATCTTGAAACCCTGTTTGCCACCCATCCCCTTGATGACACGGCCCTTTTGAACCGCGCACGCGATGTGGTCACGCGCATGATCGCAGGCGAGCTGTCCAAATATTGCGCCACGGACCTCAGCCTGCCCGCCCCCGAGAAAGCGGGCTACGTGCTGCTGATTGACCAGACACGCGGCGATGCCTCCATCGAACTGGGCCAAGCCACGCCTGACAGTTTCGCAGAGGCGCTCACATGGGCGCGCGAAGATCATCCCGACGCGCAGATCATCATCAAGACCCACCCAGAAACGCGCGAGGGCCACCGCCCGGGGCATTTTGATCCCGCAAAGCTGCCGCCCAACGTGGTGCTCGATGATCGCCCTGTCAGCCTTTGGCGCATGTTTGAAGGCGCGCGTGCCGTCTATTGCGTGACATCCGGCGCGGGGTTTGAGGCTATTCTGGCGGGCCACAAACCCGTTGTCTTCGGCGTCCCGTTCTACGCCGGTTGGGGCCTGACCGATGATCGCCGCCCCGTCCCCGCCCGTCGCCAACGCACCCTGACCCGGGCCCAGCTCGTTGCAGCCGCGCTGATCCTCTATCCCACATGGTACGACCCTTACCGTGACCGCCTGTGCGAGGTCGAAGATGTCCTCGGCGCGTTGGAGGCGCAGGTCCAGGCCTGGCACCAGGATCGCTTTGGATACATCGCCGCCGGTATGCGCAGTTGGAAAAGGGGCATTTGCGCCAGTTCTTCGGCCAGCACGGCAAGGTCGATTTCGAAGATCACCCCGTCAAGGCCGCACAAGATGGGCGCAGCGTGCTTGTCTGGGCCGGTCGCGAAACGGCGGATTTGCGGGATGAATGCCGCGCCGCGGATCGTGTGCTGTACCGGGTTGAAGACGGCTTTCTACGCTCCCGCGGCTTGGGGGCCGAACTCATCCCGCCTCTGTCCTTGGTGAAAGATGATGCGGGCATCTACTATGACCCAACGCGGGAAAGCACCCTTGAGCACGCGATCTCGGCGGCAGCAAAGCTCCCGCCACCCCGGCTTGAACGCGCGGAACGGTTGATCGCAACTCTGCGCCGGGCCGGTGTGACCAAATACAACCTCGCCGGCGCCGAGGCGCCCAGCGTGCCAGACGGTGCACAGGTCATCCTTGTCCCCGGACAGGTCGAAGATGACGCCTCCATCCGTCTCGGCGCAGGCGACGTGAACACCAATGAAGAGCTTTTGCGCACCGCGCGTCGTTTGCACCCCCAGGCCTTTCTAATCTACAAGCCCCACCCGGATGTGGAGGCCGGATTACGCCCCGGCCTCTTGCCGGCAAGCGCACACGGCCTGGCCGACCTTGTGGCGGACAATACCGGGGCCGAGGCGCTTCTGAACATTGCGGATCGGGTCATTACGATGACGTCCGCCATGGGGTTCGAGGCCTTGATCCGCAACATACCGGTCTCGACGCTTGGCGCCCCGTTCTACGCGGGCTGGGGACTGACGTCTGATCTTGGTCAGGTCCCGGAACGGCGCGTCGCACGGCCCTCGCTGGCGGCGCTGGTCCACGCCGCCCTGATCACCTATCCGCGCTACTTGGATCCGGTTACAGGCCTGCCCTGCCCGGTCGAAGTTGCACTGGACCGCTTGGCGTCAGGTGAGGGGTTGGCCCAAAAGCCAAGCCTCAGGACATTGGCAAAACTGCAAGGCTGGTTCGCTGGTCAAAGCTGGATCTGGCGTCGCTAGCTATCACAAACTCAACGTGAATTTATGCTATGTACAAGGTTATCCACAGAAAGTGGTCTCTTAACCGATGTCCTCGGCTCGGCGGCGCCACATGGCCAAACTGTCCGATCCAACCTGCGACACACTCTTGAGCTCAAAGCGTGGCGCTTCATCCAGCACCGCAATTCCCATCGCTCCAATCGCTGGCACACCTTCAGCACCAAGCGTCACTCCGCCCCCGAACAGGGCGAGATCGTCGACGACATCCGCGCTCAGCAACGCCGCGGCGAGCGTTCCCCCGCCCTCGCAAAAGACCCGCGTGATGCCGGCCTTGGCCAGTTCCGTCATGGCGGAATGAACATCAATCTGGCCACCCGGACCGGTCCGCGCTTCGATCAAACGCGCGCCCGTCTTCGCCCATGCCTCCCGCACCGCGCCCGGCGCATCCGGCCCATGCACCATCCACACCGGAACCTCGCCTGCGGTGCGCGCGAGTTGTCCATCCAAAGGAACATCCAAACGCCGCGACAGTACCACGCGCACCGGCTGATGCCGCACACCAAGCCCGCGCACCGTCAGTGCCGGATCATCCGCGCGCGCGGTGCCCGCGCCCACCATCACCGCGTCATGCCGCATCCGCATGCCGTGCACCCAAGCCCGCGCCTCTGGCCCGGTGATCCATTGGCTCTCACCGCTGGCCGTGGCAATCCACCCGTCAATCGAAGTAGCCAGTTTCAGCGTCACCAACGGCCGCAGATCGCGCTGGACCTTGAAGAACCCGCGATGCGCCTCAACCGCGTCGCGTTCCAGCACGCCCTCAACCACATCGACGCCCGCCGCGCGCAGCCGCGCGGCCCCGCCCTCCGCAATCGGGTTGGGATCACGGGCGGCAATCACGACGCGCGCCACGCCCGCGTCAATCAACGCCTCCGCGCAGGGTCCGGTCTGTCCTTGATGATTGCACGGCTCCAGCGTGACGTAAGCCACAGCGCCGCGCGCGGCCGCCCCGGCCTGCGCCAGCGCCACCACTTCCGCATGCGGCCTCCCGCCCGGCGCTGTCCATCCGCGCCCGACCACACGGCCTTCGCGCACCAAAACGCAGCCCACCGCAGGGTTGGGCCAGGACCGGCCCAATCCCCGTGCGCCCAATGACAGCGCCAGACGCATCCAGCGCGTGTCATCCATGTCAGCTATCGGAAACCGAGGTCGGCGGACGCAATTCGGACAGGAAGTCCTCGAAATCGCCTGTCGCCTGGAAGTTCTTGTAAACGCTGGCAAAACGCACATACGCGACCGTGTCAATCGCTGCCAGACGCTCCATCACGATCTCACCGATGATCTTGGAGTTAATGTCCGTCTCGCCCATGCTCTCAAGACGCCGCACGATGCCCGAGATCATCTGATCAATCCGCTCTGGTTCCACCGGTCGTTTCTGAAGCGCGATCCGGATCGAACGCTCCAGCTTGTCGCGGTCGAAATCCTCGCGCTTTCCGTTGGTCTTGATCACCACCAGGTCACGCAGCTGCACGCGCTCATAGGTCGTAAACCGCCCCGCACAGGCCGGACAGAACCGCCGCCGCCGGATCGCAACATGATCCTCCGCAGGCCGCGAATCCTTCACCTGGGTATCTACATTTCCGCAAAATGGGCAGCGCATGGCCGCGCCCTCCTGTCCTTGTCGCGCGAAGGGGAGCCTTTGCGCCTGCCTCGTTCCTTGGGGCTCGTGCCCTCTTATCCACAGGCACTATACGGAGGCCCCTGTCGCTTGGGTAGAGGCAATCGCGCCCCACAGCATCTAGGTGTTGCACAGACGCCCCGGCCCCTCAAAACGCCTGAAAAGCCGCAGCAACGCGCCGCAGATGCGGGGCATCGCGATGCTCGAACAGGTATATCCCCTGCCAAGTCCCCAACCGCATCCGCCCGCCCGCCACTGGGATCTGCAAGCTCACCGGCAGGACAGAGGCCTTGATATGCGCCGGCATGTCATCGGGCCCCTCGGCCACATGGGTCAGCCAGGACATGCTCGGATCATCGCCGCGCGGCACAAACCGCTCAAAGAAGCGCTTAAGATCCACCTGCACGTCCGGATCCGCATTCTCCTGGATCAACAACGACGCAGACGTGTGCCGCACTATCAGCGTCAACACCCCGTCGCCTGATCCCGCCACCCAGCGCGCCGCATTACGGGTAAACTCGTACAACCCCGCGCCTCCGGTGCTTATCTCGAACTCTGTCTGCATCCCCGCTCCCCCGCATCTTTGTTCCAAAAATATGCAAAACCCCAACATCCCCCCACACACATTGCCCGAACTCAACTCCACCCTCACCCCTCGCACCCGCCTGAGCGCCACCGGCGCGAGGTAAACGAACACGCCATAGGCGTTCCGTCAGGTCACGCCACGACCGGCCTCACTCAGGCGATACACCCCGACCGAGACCTTTTCGAACCACCCATAATGATTGTCCCGCATGATCGTCGTGGCCCGCTTCACCCCGGTCGATTTCGCCACCTCCACGCCGCGCGCTTCCCCCGCCAGCGCCAGAAACTCCGCACAAAGCGTGGCCTCCTGCCGATAGGCCGTCACCCGCGCGCCCGCCAAACCGCCCAGATTCTGGATCACCCTCGCGCCGCTCAAACTCACTCAGCATTGCACGCTTTTTCCGCGCCACCTTGCGCGGCGCGTACGGCCCCGGGTCGCAATGCACCTCGACCGCGCCCGTCTCCATCCGCACAGACAACAGCCCCAATCCCAGCCGCCGCGCCAGCCGCTTGTTCTCCTTCACCGCCTTCATCCAGGGTCGCCCCTTGCCCCGCGCAACACAAACATAGACGCAATCGCACACCGCCAACCGAGCTATGCCCTGATGAAACAAAGCCAATGAAAACCGTGTCTTCAACTCAACGACAACCATATCCGACCCCCGCACGCCCATCACGTCCGCAGGCCCGATCTCGCCCTTCACCTCATAGCCCTGCGCCTCCAGGAAGGCCTTGACCGGCGGATATAGATCGCTCTCTTTCATCACGGCGCAGCCTAGGCCCCAAAATCACGCGCGTGAATCCCCCAAACGCGCCTGATTCCCGGTTGACACCTCGCGCCCGCCTTCGTAATGCCTCGCTCAGATTTTCGGGCGTGGAGCCTTCTCCGCGCCCTTTGGTTTCGGCCCCGGCAGGCGTCCCGCCGCCAAGGCCGTTGATGAACGAGAGGATGAACCCATGTCGCGCGTTTGCGAACTGACCGGCAAAGGCCCGATGACGGGCAACAACGTAAGCCACGCCAACAACAAGACCAAGCGTCGCTTCCTGCCCAACCTGACGGATGTGACCCTCGGCTCCGACATCCTGGACCGCCGCTTCAAGCTGCGCATTTCCAACGCTGCGCTGCGCACGGTGGATCACCGCGGTGGCCTCGATGCATTCATGGCAAAAGCCAAGGATGCCGAGCTCTCGCCAAAGGCGCTCAAAATCAAGAAAGAGATTGCGAAGGCCCAAGCCGCTCAGGCCTAAGCCCGCCGCAATTTGAAATCGAAGCCCCGCCGGTGATCGCACCGCGCGGGGCTTTGTCTTTTCAGGCCCGGCATTCGCAGGCACAGTGGGCGCATGACCCAACGCCTTGATTACGTCACCATCAACGGCCCCGCCGTCCAAGCAATGCTTGCAGCAAAAGCGCATATGCCCACCATTTCGCCAGGCTTTCGCGCCTTGCTGGAATTGCGCGTCTCGCAGATCAACGGATGCAGCTACTGCATCGCCCTGCACAGCAAGGAGGCCGCCAGCACAGGCGAAGGACAGGCCCGCATCTCGGCCCTGTCCGCATGGCGCGACACGACGCTGTTCACAGACCGCGAACAGGCAGCACTGGCCTGGGCCGAAAGCCTCACACGCATCGAAACCGATAGGGCGCCCGACGCTCTGTACAGAGCCCTTCTGGTGCATTTCTCGGAACAGGAGGTTGTGGATATCACCCTGATCGTCGCCCAGATGAATGCCTGGAACCGGCTGGCCATCGGGTTTGAGGTGCCCGAACTCACCCAGCCGTGAAGCGCCCGCCCAATTTGCCGCATGACGGCCGAACGGCGCTCCTGTACGTCTGTTCTCAATGATGCATCGTCTTACGACATCCGCCCTTTTGGCGCTTTGCCTAGTGCTGACCAGCCTTGCCGCTGTCGTGGCAGAGACGCGCATGGCCGCCACCGGCGGCTATTGCGGAACAGGCACGCCGCAGATCCTGCTCGACCAGGCTGGCCTGCCGATCCTCGATGCAGACGGACGCGCCGTATCTTCAGTCGAGTGTTCGGTTTGCCATCTGCCCTTGGGCGTTGACCCCACCGCGCCGCCGCTGGACCCGGTCGCAACCGTGCTACGGGCTGATTTGACGGTGCCACCGACCCAGCCTTTCATTTCGTCTTTCAGATCCGATCGCCACGCCCGCGCGCCCCCGCACGCGGCCTGAGCCATGCCGTTCCAATTCAAACAGACAAGACGAGACGAACCATGACCTTCAAATCGACCCTTCTGGCCGCCGCCCTTGCGGCTTTGCCCTCCATCGCCTCCGCCCATATGGTCATCGAGGATGCCGTTGCGCGCGTAACCCATGCCGGGGCGCAAAGCGCCGCCGTCTATATCTCGTTGCGCAACCATTCCGATGAGGATGACCGCTTGTTCCGCGTCGAAGGCGACGTGGCCGAGCGGATCGAAATCCACACCCAAATGCAGGATGATGCAGGCGTCATGCGCATGATGGAGCTGGAAGATGGCATCGCCATCCCCTCAGGCGAGGGCCACCTGCTGCGCCCCGGTGGCGACCATATCATGCTGCTGGGTCTGTCGCAGCCGCTGGAACAGGGCGATACGTTCGAGTTGCTCTTGTTCTTCGATGTCTGGCTGCCTGAAACAATTACTGTCACCGTCGACAACGCCGCTGTTGAGGCTTTGACGGGTGGCAACGGCGCGCATGGCGGCGACGCCGATCATTCCGGCCATTCCGACGGCTGATCGCGGACCCGGCGGGCGGGCCTGCGACGCATCGCCCGCCTCCCTTGGCGTGTGATGGGGCGCACTATCTTGCGCCCCATGACGCAAGATCCCGGCCATATTCAACGTCTGATCTCTCTGATCACCGGCGCGCTCCGCCCGCCCGCAGGCGGTCGCCGTATCGCGCTGGCCTACGCCTATGGTGTGGCCTGCCACGCGATTTTCGGTTTGGCGGTGCTGGCCATGATCGCGGCGATGTTCTTCGGCATGTCCGAAAGCCTTGGGCGCGTTCCAGCCCCATGGCACATCTTCGCCAATGCCCTGCTTGTTGCGCAATTTCCGCTGATGCATTCCGTGTTGCTGTCAAAGCGCGGCGGCAGGCTCTTCAGCAAACTCGCCCCTGCCGGGCATGGCCAGACGCTGTCGACGACGACCTACGCCATCATCGCCTCGGTCCAGTTGCTGGCCCTTTTCGCGCTCTGGACACCCTCCGGCATTGTCTGGTGGCGGGCCGAAGGCGCGGCTTTCGCGGCCATTTGTACGGCCTATGCAGCCGCCTGGCTTTTGCTCATGAAAGCCAGCTTCGATGCAGGGGCCGAGGTGCAGTCGGGCGCGCTTGGCTGGATGTCGCTGGCCGCCAAACGCGCGCCCCGCTTCCCGCCCATGCCCACCACCGGCACCTTCCGCTTTATCCGGCAGCCGATCTACGTGGCCTTCGCGCTGACGGTCTGGACCGTTCCTGTCTGGACACCTGACCAACTGGCGCTGGCCATCACGCTGACGGCCTACTGCCTGCTCGCCCCGATCCTGAAAGAGCGTCGCTTCAAAGCCCGCTACGGGGCCGATTTCGAAACCTATAGAAGCCGTGTCCCCTACGCGATCCCCCGCCTTCCCCGAAAGCTGAACGACAATGCCTCAAACACAGCGCAATAACCTCGACATCTACGATGATGTCGCGGACCGGTGGTGGTCCGACGATATCCGCTGGGTGCGCACGCTCAAAAACCTCGTCCCCGGGCGGCTCAAATGGTTTGACCGCCACATTGATTGGCACGGCAAGAGCGTGCTCGATCTGGGTTGCGCGGGCGGCTTCATGGCCGAAGCGCTGCACGACAAGGGCGCACAGGTCACCGGCATTGACCCCGCCGCCCAAGCCATCGCGGCCGCTCGTCAGCACGCCGCCCAGACCGGAAAAGACATCCGCTATTCCACCGGTGTGGGCGAAAGCCTGCCCTACCCCACCGCCAGCTTCGATGCCGTGGTCTGCGTCGACGTGCTGGAACATGTGCAGGACCTGGAAACGGTCCTGTCCGAGATCGCCCGCGTGCTGAAACCCGGCGGTCGGTTCCTCTATGACACGATCAACCGCAACCCCGTCGCACGGCTCGCCACGATCACCGTCGCCGAGGATGTGCTGCGCCTGCTGCCCAAAGGCACGCACGACCCGGCAATGTTCATCACTCCATCCGAACTCACAGATGGTCTGACAAAAGCAGGCCTCGCACCCGGCCCTCAAACCGGTCTTGGCCCGCGCGGGATCAACCGGCGCGGCGATTTCACCTTTGGGCCGCTGCCGCTGAAGACCGTGATCTACATGGGCTATGCCGACAAACCAGGTTGAACACCCAAAACCTCGTCCACCCAGGCCGGCACAACGTCCGAGGCCGGGCCAAGGATACGGCGGTCAAACCGCCCGCCCGTCGCCTCCAGATTGATCTCCAGCGTCGCCGCACCTGCGCGCCGCGCCTCCTCCACAAAGCCCGCAGCCGGATAGACCTCGCCCGAGGTGCCGATGGCCACGAACAGATCACAAGCCTCCAGCGCATCTACAATCCGCTCCATGTGGTAAGGGATTTCACCGAACCAGACGATGTCGGGCCGCGTAGGCCCGCCGCCGCATGCGGGGCAGGCATCGTCCACCGCCATCACGCGCGGTGCGTCCCAGGTCGCGCCGCACCCGGCACATAGCGCCCGCATCAACTCTCCATGCATGTGGATCACGCCCGTGGCGCCCGCACGCTCATGCAGGTCATCAACGTTCTGCGTCACGATCAGCGCACCGGCGGCCTCCAGCCGCGCAAGCGCGCTATGGGCGGCATTCACCTCCGCCTCCAGCGCATTGGCCCGCCGCGCATTGTAGAAATCGTGCACCTTGGCAGGATCGGCCGCAAAGCCCTCGGGCGTGGCGACCTCCGCCAGATCATATTTCGTCCAAAGCCCGTCTTTGTCACGAAACGTGCCAAGCCCCGACTCGGCCGAGACCCCCGCACCCGTCAGGACAACGATGCGATCCGGCTTAATCGGCATGGCATGGGTCGTCGGCCGAGTGCAGGCGGCAGAATTGCGCCCCCTCGATGCGCGCTGCATGAGCGGCCAGCGCCTCTGCACTGCTTTCGTCGCTCGCTTGCAGCAGGAAAACATGCATGCGCTCGGGTCCCGCCACGGCTGTCAGGATCGTATGCTCCGCCCGGCGCCCCTGTGCTGCATCGGAAGGGCAGGTCACGTCATAGGACAATCCCGGCCTGTCATCGACGCGAAGCAGGGCACGGTCATTGGTCACGAGCGCAGGGCAGGCCGCCTCGATCCCGCCAAGTACCGTCTGCGCGGCCTCCAGTGCACTCACCGCACTGAACGGGTGATCCTCACGCGTCCGAAAGATCCGAAGCCCCGTTAACGCGACCCCCTGACCGTTCTCCTCCAGAACGTAATCCTCGACATAGCTGCCGTCGTAATCCTGACCGCTCAGGAAAATGGCCCCCTCCGGGATGTCGATTAGCAAATGCTCACCCAAAGCATACCAAGGCGCTTCTTGTCCGCCTGCAGGCATCGCCGCCACAGCCCAGGCAAACGCAAATGAAACGCCCCTCAACAATCGCAACATCCCTTGCCCTTTCCACGTAATCGTCAGACCTTATTGTCATGCCCCACTCTATCCTCGTCGTCTGTCTCGGCAATATCTGCCGATCACCCACCGCAGAAGCCGTGCTGCGCGCCCACTTGCCCGAGGCGCGGATTGACAGTGCAGGCACCGGAAACTGGCACATTGGCAAACCACCCTATACGCCCGCGATCGAAGCCGCCGAGGCGCGCGGCTATGATCTGACGCCCTTACGCGCGCGCCAGGTCACGCCTGCCGATTTCGCGGCGTTCGATCTTGTGCTCGCCATGGATGCCGAAAACCTGAAGGACCTGCGCGAACTGGCGCCTGACGCAGACAATATCGCCTTGTTTCGCGAGCCCGTGGGCGGCGGGGCCGTGCCCGACCCGTACTATACCGGCGATTTCGACGGTGCACTGGATTTGATCGAGGAAGCCGCCCAAGCCTGGGCGAAGCGTCTTAGCTAAACAGATCGGAAAACTCCAGTTGTCCGCGTACGACCTTACCCGCAGCGTTGTTGGGCTGCGGTCGAGAAGGTCCTCCAGGCCTGCCACATCTCTTCATCGCTGGCGCGATCGGATTGGCGGGTGTCTTGTGCCCGTTGCGGATCATCAAACCACCGCGCCCCTTCGCGCATTTGCGCGCGGGTCAGCAGATCCCCCGCGACGTCCCCGATGCACGAACATAGCGACCGCGACGCATCGCGGTCTGACGCATTGCACGCCCGTTCGATGGGGTTTGCCGAAACGGATGTGGGAACGGCCATGAATACGGCCAGGGCCAGCGATTTGGCCCACATATTTGAAAATTTCATTTGTGCCTCGTTACCGAAATCTGCGGGTCTTTTGCCCGTCACTGCTCTGCCGCTTTCTATGCCAGAAACGGTCCATCCAATCAAATCACGGATTTGCGCATGGAAATGCGGCTGATAGCGTTGCCACCATGCGCGCTTGGATTGTGACGTCAGCGATCAGCCATGCCGGTGTTGGGCTTCTCTTTGGATTGGCCAGCATTGCCATATTCTATGGTTGGGCCACGCCAGTGGAGGCAATGGTGCTCTATCTGATCGCCATGGCTGCGATCACCGCGACCACTCAGGCCCGCGCCTTGCGCGCGCTTGGGGCGTCAGGTGGCCTCTGGGGCCTCGCTACCGCGCTCGGCATTGTGCTTGGTTTCGTGCTGCCTGAACTCCTCCCGTCAGACGGCCCATCGTCCGACGGTGGCAATCTGTTTGGCATCCCGCTCAGCATCGTGGGGTGGAGCTTGCTTCTGATATCCATCGCGGCCGGCGCGCAAATCGTGACCCGGCAATGCCTGTTGCCCGTCGAAGGCGCTGGCGCATGGCCACTCTGGGCAGGCCTTGCTTTCGCAAGCCTTTGCGGCGGTCTCGGCGGGGCCACCTATGGCGCGCTCACCGCGCCTGCCCTGCCTTTACCCCGCGCCTGATCGCCCTTCCTTTCATCCGAAACCTCTGCCACAACAGCTAAATGACTGACCTTGCGTCACTTCCCCGCCGCATCGCGGCCCGCGCGGTGGGCCATGCGCTGGCATTTGTGGCCCGCTTCATCACCGCCGTCCGCGCCGATTGGCGCGGGATCGAGCCTGTGGCCAAGCAACGCGTCTATTACGCCAACCATGTCTCCAACGGCGACATGCCAATGATCTGGACGGTCCTGCCCGGTCATATGCGCCGCCAGACCCGCCCCGTCGCCGCCGCCGATTACTGGCTCAAAAACAAGCTCCGCGCATTTGTGGGGCCGGAAGTCTTCAACTGCGTCCTCATCGACCGGAGGCCCGAGGTCGACGACAAGCCGCTCGACAAAATCATCGAAGCGCTCGACGAAGGCTCCTCGCTGATCATCTTCCCCGAGGGCAATCGCAATATGACCGACGATCCCCTCCTGCCCTTCAAATCGGGCCTCTACAACATGGGCCGCGCCCGCCCCCATGTCGATCTGGTGCCCACCTGGGTCGCCAACCTCAACGAGATCATGCCCAAGGGCGAGATTATCCCCCTGCCGCTGATCTGCACCGTCACCTTCGGCGCGCCCATTCATGTAGAAGAAGGCGAAAGCAAAGACGCCTTCCTCAAACGCGCCGCCGATGCGCTGGTCGCCCTCGCGCCAGAAAACAGAGACGAACTCGTCACGCCTGAGCGGGCCGCGGAGCCCACCCCATGACGCCCGAGACCACTACAGACGTCGCCATCCTCGGCCTCGCCGTGACAGGTATCCTGATCGCGTTCACGATCATCGGCGAAGCCTTGCGCCTGCGCCAACCCTCCGGCCAGACCGACCCCGTGGTCGAGGCCTTCAACATGCGCGTCCACACCTGGTGGGGCCTCGCCATCCTGCTGACCCTCGCCGTCCTCGCAGGCCGCATCGGCATCCTCCTGCTCTTCGCCTTCGCCTCCTTCGCCGCCTTGCGCGAATTCCTTACCTTCGCCCGCAAACGCCGCGCCGATCACCTGTCGCTGGCTCTCGCCTGCTTCGTGATCCTGCCCCTCCAATACCTCTTCGTGGGCCTCGACTGGACCGCCCTTTTCACCGTCTTCATCCCCGTCTACGCCTTCCTGCTCCTGCCCATCGTCAGCGCCCTGCGCGGCGACGCCACCAACTTCATGGGCCGCGTGGCCGAGACGCAGTGGGGCCTGATGATCTGCGTCTTCTGCATCTCTCACGTCCCCGCACTCCTGACCTACGACATGCCCGACGGCTCCGACCGCTCGATCCTGCTGATCGTCTTCTTCGCCATGGTCGTGCAATTGGGCGACGTGTTCGAATACTACGCCGGCCGCCGCTTCGGCCGCCGCAAGATCGCCCCCAAAATCTCCCCCAAGACCGTCGAAGGAATGATCGCAGGCGTCCTCGCCGCCGCCGTGATCGGCGCGATCCTCAGCTGGGTCACCCCCTTCGGCCTCGTGGGCGCCGCAGCTATGGCCGCGCTGGCCTCGCTCACCGGCATGTTCGGAAGCCTCGTCTTCGCCGCGATCAAACGCGACAAGGGCGTGAAAGACTGGTCCCACCTGATCCCCGGCCAGGGCGGGTTGCTCGACCAACTCGACAGCGTCATCTTCGCCGCGCCGATCTTCTACCACGTCACGCAGTTGGTCTACGCGTAGTCAGTGCAACCGCGCCTGCGTCACGAACACCGTCACCCGCTCCTCGCCCAGCGCACGCAGAGCCTCCAGCCGGTGATACCCCTCCAAGAGCACATATCGCCCTTCCCCTCCCGCACCCGGATCGGCGTGGTCTGCCCGTTTTCGAGAATGTCATTGGCCAGAGCGTCCACCTTCTCCGCCTCCAACGTCTTCTTCCGCTTGGCGGGCACATAGATGTCGTCGATACGCAGAGGGATGGCGTTGGGCATGGGGCGCGCTCCTTGGGGTTGGGAGGGAGCGTAGCACGGGTGCGGCGCGATGCGGTGGGAATTCCACGACCCAATGAACCCAAGCCACCGCCGCACCGCATGCGAACCAATGTTCCTAACGATTCAACGCCAACCGAACCCCACGCTGATCCACAAACGGTTTGCGCGCGACATAGCCAATGCTCATCCACGACGCCAAACCGTTGCCTGCGAAGTCGACCACTTCCGGCGCATCAAATCCCGCGCGCTTAATCCAGCTGGCAACCTGTTCCGGCCCAGCATTACGGACACGCCACATCAGGCCGATAGCAGCCCCGGCGAGCGATTGCTTGGTAACAGCAGCCACCAGATACCCGCCGGGCCGCAGCACCCTGTAGGCCTCCGCCAAGGCGATGTCAGGGTCTGCTGTATGCTCCAGCACATGGGCTGCAAGGACCATATCAAACTGCCCATCGCTTTCGGGAAGCCCCGTCAGGTCCGCGACCTGCAGATCCAGCCGTTCCACACGCCCCGACAATCGTTTCCGGGCGGCGACCAACATGGCGTTGGACACATCCACACCGTTCACCGCGACGGGCCCGGCCCATGCATCGGCCACCGCCTCCGCCATGGCACCTGTGCCGATGCCCGCATCCAGAACCTGTAAGTGCCCTTCTCCGACACGCGGCCCGACCTTCGCCAGCACGCGGCCCGCCAAAGTGCGATACGCCGCCGGAAATCCGAACCGGCGCAGCACGCGCGGCCAGCGGGTCGACTGACGATCATAAGTCCGCGCAAGGGTCGCACGATCCGCCATGCGTCGCGAGACATCGATACGCCATGATCCCAGGGACGCACCGCAAATCGCGATGCTCACCGGATTGCTCGCGCCCGAAACGCCATCACCCACGGGACAAGGCCATTCCGGCGGTCACTGTATCCTCACGCCTGACGCGCAGCGACAAGATGAAAATCGCCGCAAAGCTCAGCGCGACAACGACGGTGAACCAATAATCGTCAGGGTCATTGGGCGGCGCAAATGTCATGCCAAAACCGGCCAGCACAACGACGGCAAGGTTCAACCAACGCGTTACGCGAGGCGTGGCAAGCCCCGACATTAGCATCGACGACAACATCAAGGTGATGCCGAACCCACCGGCCAGCAGGGCCATGTCCGTGACTGGCGCGCCGTTCATCTGACCAGAGAGGATGCCTTCAATGGTCGAGGCCTCGGCCATTTCATGCAGATCACGGAAAATGGTGTTGAGAACGGCGAACAGCCAAAGGGCTGGCACCGCGCGGCGGTATTGATCGTGTGAGGGGGACAGAAACATCGGGAAACTCCTTTCCCGACGGCGTGTCGCGCAAATCACCCCTCAAATAAATTGATGAAATAGCTAGATCAGTTATACATCCACGTATGAATTGGGATGGCGTGTCATTCGACTGGAACCATATTCGGGCCTTTCTGGCGACCGCCGAAAGCGGCTCGTTGTCCGGCGCAGCGCGGGCATTGCGGCAATCCCAGCCTACCCTAAGCCGTCAGATCGCGGCGCTGGAAGAGGCACTCGACCTCACCCTTTTTGAGCGCACCACACGATCCCTGTTCCTGACCGAGGCGGGCCATGAGTTGCTCGACCACGTCCGCGCCATGGGCAACGCCGCCAGTCAGATATCTCGCGTGGCGATGGGGCAAAGCCAATCGACCAGCGGGATTGTTCGCCTGACCTGTAGTGACGCGCTCGCCACCTATGTGCTGCCACGCATAATCGTCGAGCTTCAGCGCGCGCACCCGGGCATCCGCATCGACCTTCGCCCCGGAGCAGAAGTCGCCGATCTTCTCAAACGGGACGCCGATATCTCGATCCGCCACGTCGAGCCCACACAGCCCGACCTTATCGCAAAACGGATTTCCGACCTCGAAATCGGGTTCTTTGCGGCTGAATCCTACATCAGCGGATTTGACGGTCCACTCACCCTCCAGTCCGCAAAGGGCGCGCAGTTCATCGCCTACGGGGAAGCGGCCAACCTTCTGCCCCAGCTAAATGCCATGGGCGTCGCCATAGAAGAGGACCGCATAACCACCACAACGACCTGCGGCCCCGCTTTGCTGGAACTCGCGCGGGCAGGCGCCGGGATTACGTTGCTGCCAACCTCAGTGACAGCATTGCACGACGACCTCCAACAGGTCTTCCCAGAGGTTCCTTCGTTCCGCATGCCCACGTGGCTCGTGACCCACCGCGAAATCCATACAAGCCGCCGAATTCGCGTTACCTTCGATCATCTCAAGACCGCGTTTCGGGGCGCTGATATTGTGGCAAGCGGGACTGCGCGTTAGCGGCGGCGGCACATGGCGTCACGCCCCTTCCCTCGCCCCCTCCACACGCTACATCCCCGTGGAAACGCTCACCCAAGGCCGCCCGCATGACCGACCTCAACCGCATCCGCAATTTCTCCATCGTGGCCCATATCGACCACGGGAAATCCACTCTCGCTGACCGGCTGATCCAGCTGACCGGCACCGTGGCCGAGCGTGACATGCAGGAGCAGCTACTGGACTCCATGGATATCGAGCGGGAACGCGGGATTACCATCAAGGCCAACACCGTCCGCATCGAATACCCCGCCAAGGACGGCCACACCTACATTCTCAACCTCATCGACACCCCCGGCCACGTCGATTTCGCCTATGAGGTCTCGCGGAGCATGCAGGCCGTTGAAGGCTCGCTTCTGGTGGTCGATGCCTCCCAAGGCGTCGAGGCTCAGACCCTCGCCAATGTCTATCAGGCCATCGACGCCGACCACGACATCGTGCCGGTCCTCAACAAGGTCGACCTCCCCGCCGCCGAGCCCGACCGCGTCCGCGAACAGATCGAGGATGTCATCGGCATCGAGGCCCATGACGCCGTCGAAATCTCTGCCAAAACCGGCGTCGGCATCCCGGATGTGCTCGAGGCCATCGTCACCCGCCTCCCCGCCCCCAAAGGTGACCCCGACGCGCCCCTCAAAGCCATGCTCGTCGACAGCTATTATGACCCCTATCTCGGCGTCGTCGTCCTGATCCGCGTGATCGACGGCAAGATCCGCAAAGGCGACAAGATCGCCATGATGGCCACCGGCGGCCGCTACGGCATCGACCGCCTCGGTGTCTTCCGCCCCCAGATGCAGGACATCGCAGAACTCGGCCCCGGCGAGATGGGCTTCCTCACCGCGTCGATCAAACAGGTCCGCGACACCCGCGTCGGCGACACGATCACCCACGAAAAGCGCCCCACCGAGACCCCGCTCCCCGGCTTCAAACCCTCCCAACCCGTGGTCTTCTGCGGCCTCTTCCCCGTCGATGCCAACGACTTCGAAGACATGCGCGACGCGATCGAAAAACTCGCCCTCAACGACGCCTCCTTCACCTCCGAGATGGAGACCTCCGCCGCCCTCGGCTTCGGCTTCCGCTGTGGCTTCCTCGGCCTTCTCCACCTCGAAGTGATCCGCGACCGGCTGGAACGCGAATACGACATCGACCTCATCACCACCGCGCCCTCCGTCATCTACCACGTCCACATGCGCGACGGCTCCATGATGGAGCTTCACAACCCCGCCGACATGCCCGACATGACCCATGTCGACCGCATCGAAGAACCGCGCATCAAGGCCACCATCCTCGTCCCCGACGAATACCTCGGCGACGTCCTCAAACTCTGCCAGGACCGCCGCGGCATCCAACTCGACCTCACCTATGCCGGCTCCCGCGCCATGGTCGTCTACGACCTGCCCCTCAACGAAGTCGTCTTCGACTTCTACGACCGCCTGAAATCCGTCACCAAAGGCTACGCATCCTTCGACTACCAGATGATCGGTTACCGCGAGGATTTCCTTGTGAAAATGTCGATCCTCGTGAACGACGAACCCGTCGACGCCCTGTCCATGATGGTCCACCGAGACCGCGCCGAAGGCCGCGGCCGCGCCATGTGCGAAAAACTCAAAGAGCTCATCCCTCGCCACATGTTCAAAATCCCGATCCAGGCGGCGATTGGCGGGCGTGTGATCGCCCGGGAAACCCTCTCCGCCATGCGCAAGGACGTGACCGCGAAGTGCTACGGGGGCGACGCCACGCGGAAGCGGAAGTTGCTGGATAAGCAGAAGGCCGGTAAGAAGAAGATGCGCCAGTTTGGGAAAGTGGAAATTCCGCAGTCTGCGTTTATTTCTGCGCTGAAGATGGATGGATAAGTATGAACCTTTTTGAGATTCAACGACTTCTGGAAAGGATTTATCCCAACCAAGACATACCTCTCGATTTCTCGATCAACAAAATTGTTTCTAATTGTGGCCTCATTGCATCTAACTATGAGAAGGGATCTATCGAAGCCACTCCCTTTATTGAGGTATTAGCCTGGTCGTCTTCTGTTTTTCCCTGAGCGATAAAGAACTATGGAGACGAATACTCGAAATGTATCCAAACTGCTGCCCTCTTTGCTTGTCAAAGCCGTGTGGTTGTGAGGTTTCGGGAAAGATGCCTCTTGAGGGCACACCAGTCTTTAAGCGGGAAGAGGAACTAAAGTCGCTTTCCGCGAGCTTGATACAGCCAATGGAATTGAAGTCTCACAAAGACTCTGGCCGCATACCCTACACTGTCGCACCACCACTTCTCGATCAACTGTTGGTTATGCTTGCAGAAATATACCCTCTCAATAGCACGATTTTCAGACACAACCCTGACTTTTCTTCGTCAAAATACTTAAGTCATGTGGGCGATTGTCGTCTGCCATGACACGCAGTCACTCCGATGGAAATCGAGAGAGGGTTTTGGAGGAGATTGTTTCGTTGCTTGCGTGGGTATTGGCGTTTTGGAGACTTTCAAATAGAGGCGACCAGTCTTTTAGCGAAACAGCGCTGATTTCAAATAGGTTCCGTCATGGCTGCCCTTCCTGCGGGAAAACACCATGTAATTGTGGAGATGCTCGATTTAGTCGCGTGACAGCGTTCGAAGTTGTTAATCGAGATGCACCAAGTGCGGATCACCGCTCAATCGCTCTTAGCCAACTCAGACTAATCAATGACGAGTTAGAAAACCTAGGGCTGGACCCAATTCCTGAAAGCAGTATCAAAGAAGGCAAAGGTAATCTTCTGGAAGGCGTTGATAAGGCGTCAAAGGCATTGCAAAATGTCGATAAGGGGGCAACGTCGGTTCAGAGCATCTTGGGTAAGCTCGGTTCGTTATCAGAGTTTGTTTCCAACTGGTTTTAATAGTGGCGCTCCACCGCATGAAACTTTGAGACGGTCATCTTCAAAAATCGACCGAACTGCATGTCTCCGGAAGAAAGATCGTCTTCACGTAAGTAAGATTCAATCGGCCGCATCCCTCCCGGCCCCTAGGCCGGGCAGCGCCCGAACCGCCCCCACGGGGCGGGCGCTTCTCGCCCACCCCTCGGTCCGGTCACTGCCCTCCGCATTCTTCATGTCCGAACTCCGCAACCTTTCCCCTTTCCCAACCGCACCCCCACTCACCGCATCCTCCCCCCATGCGCCATCTCCTCCTCCCCCTCCCGCTCCTCCTCCACCCGCCTGCGACGCGGGCCATCTCGGCAATCCGCTGCTTCTGCCCGTCACCGGCCTCGCCACCGCTGTCGAAAACGGCAACTACAACGCCCGCCGGTCCCGCGTCTCCGACCTCCTCGCCGCCAACCAGCCCGCCATCATGGCTGAGGCCCTCTCCACCCCTGGCCCCGCCCTCGCCGCCCTCTACCAGACCGCTGGCATTCGCCCCGCCAGCCAGCCCGCCGTCCTCCGCGACCTGGCCGAGATCTCCACCACCCCGCCACGCCGATTGGGTTGAGCGCGCGACGGTCGTCGCCATGGTCCATTCCAACTGATCACCCGCCGCGCTTGCGTTCTTCCTCCAACTGCTGCGCGCGCCATTTCTGATCCGCGATATCCTCGCGGATTTGCCGCCGCTCCTCCTCCGTCTTGGTCCAGCTTCGGCCGCGCCGCGCCCGCGCTTTGCCCATCGCGGAACGCGTCAATCGTCTCCTGCCCGTGCAGGAACCCGCCCAGCTTCATGTGCATGAAGGATCGCAGCACGTCGTTCATCCGCGCCTGATAGCCCGGCCCGCAGGATTTGAAGAACTTCACCACATCCGCGTCGAAGCGCACCGTCAGTTGCGTCTTCTCGCTCGTCTTGCGCGTCGCGATGTCGTGCCACGCCTCGGGGATGCGCCGCTCCTCCATCAGGTGGTTCTGCAGGTCCCATTCCAGGCGGGCCATGGCCTCGGACATGTAATAGTGATGCGCGCGGGCGGTTTTGGTCAGGGGCTTTTGTGTCGGCATATCAGGCCTCGATTGTTGCAAGCGGGTCCTGACTGTCCTGTGGGGCGGTTAAGGAAAGGTGCACTACAATTGTAGTTATGGAAAAACTACAGATTCACTACGGGATCATTCATCCGGCGTTTTGGCCGCCGATTCCCCGCAAAACCCCGGAATCGCCCCCTCAGACCTGCCAAAACCGCCCTTTGCAGCCCAAATCGCCCAATATCTTGTGCCCCCGATTCTCCGCTCAAACCCGCGAAATTCCCTTCGCAGGTGCAGAAAAAACGCCCCACTCCGCACCTCTCTCCACAGTCGAAGAAAAGCGTGCGCACTCAACCCTCTGGCGAGCGGATACACTCCTCTCCCACAGGGTTTTCCCCGATTTCATCCACAAGAAAGTTCCATGCTGCACTGCTATTTGATTGCCCGGCGCAGGCTGTTCGGGAACAGGTGATTTCACCGCAGTGAAGGACCTGTCCAACGCAGCGGGCGCCAAGGCCTCCGAAGGTTGGAAGCGCGCTAGGTGGAGCTTCGGTTCAAACCAGCACGTGGAAGATCGAGGGCTTGGAAAACGGCTGGCAAGTCATTGACGTGCAAGGCGTTTCCGAAGCAGAGGGCAGTGGTGGGGCGTATAGGGAACCGCAAGGGGACCAAGCGTCAAGCGGAAGCCCGTAAGGGGGACTGCGAACCGGAGAGGGAAAGCGCAAGCGGACTTAATCCATTCGAAGGCGTCAGGGTGGGGGCAACCCCAATGCATGGACCGCGTCCGAGCACCTGGCGCCTTCATCTATTTCACAGACATGAAAAGGGCCCGGAACCGTAACCGGCCCGAGCCCCGCATCAGGAATGCAATCCGCGTCCAAAGCACCTGTATGTGTTGGCTACTCTGCGCTGCCGCGGCGGTTCAACCCACCCCGCCACATCTCGGCCGCCCCGCAACATTTCCGCAACACCGCACCTTGGCACACAACAGCTTGCGTCACCCATCCAAAAACACCCGACAAGCAACCTCAAACTCCCGAGCCTTCTCCGCATGCACCCAATGCCCCGCCCCCGGGATTTTTGCGAAACGTGCGGTGGGGAAAAGTCGTTTGATTTCAGGCCGGTGCTCGCGCGTGACGTAATCGGATTCCGCACCGGACAGCATGAAAACCGGGCCCGCGAAAGTGCCCGAAACGCTCGGAAACCCGATGATCGCATCCATATCGGTTTCCAACTGGTCCAAATTCAACCGCCACGCCTTCGCCTTTACATCCAAAGACTGTAACAGAAACGCCCGAACGCCTTGATCTTCCACGAAATTCGCAAGCTGCCGGTCCGCGTCCCCTCGCGTTTCCACGGTGCTCAGATCAACTGCCCGCATCGCATCAATCATTCCCTGCTGCGTATGCGAGTACGCCACAGGAGCAATATCCGCGACGATCAGTTTTCGAACGATTTCAGGACGTTCCAGCGCTAACGCCATCGACGCCTTGCCACCCATGGAATGCCCAATCACATCAACCGGTCCATCGAGGCTGCCAATCACCTCGGCCAGATCTGATGCCATGGTCGGGTAGTCGTGCGGTGCGGCCCAGAAACTCTGCCCATGATTGCGCATGTCGACCGCAACGACCTGCCGCGTGTCGGACATCCGTTTGGCGATCACGCCCCAATTCCGGGCAGAGCCGAAAAGCCCATGAATGATGAGCACCGGAGGGCGGTCCGTCGCTTGGCCATGTGTGTATGTCTTCAACATGGCCCCCTCGATAGGATGTCATGCGCTGCAAAACCAGCCTGATCCTGTCCTTGAGCGATGCGCGCGACGCGCGTAGTTTCAACGAGTTGCGGCGAAGGGGCCGATTCGATGGATCATGCGCGCTATTTGGACATCACCGAAGGGCTGCGTCAGCAAATGGCTGAGCGCTTGAACGTGCGTGCGCGCAGCTTTCCCAAAGCTGTGCGCAAAGCCGGACGCTTGCTGCCGCCTGCTGCCCGCGCGGCGGCGCAAGAGTTGGTCGACGCCGAAGCGCGGCTGACCCATCCGAAGCTGGCCGTGCGCACTGATCCGTCCAACCTGCACGCCGCGGCCGATACCATCAGCACCGCTCTGGCTCGTCACAAGCCGGGCGCGCGGGCTGCACAGCGGCGCAGCCTTCTGGCGGCGGAGATCGGGTTCCGCGCCCTTGTGGTCATTGCGGCGGGACTGCTTTTCTTGCAATGGCAATCACCCGTCTGACATCACTCAATGCGCGGGCTGAATGAAGGTCCCGTTGCGCAAGTCGCGCATCGCCTGCTGCAGTTCTTCCTGCGTGTTCATCACGATCGGGCCATGCCACGCGACTGGCTCTTCGATCGGCGCGCCGGAGATCAGCAAGAAGCGCACGCCGTTTTCGCCCGCCTGCACCGTCACCTCGTCGCCGGTGCCGAACCGGATCAAAGTGCGATCACCTGACAGGTCGCGGATATTGACCTCCTGACCCATCACTTCCTTCTCTAGCAGGACGCCGGATGGCGCGGAGGCATCGGCAAAGACACCCGCCCCTTCGAAGACATACGCAAAGGCGCGGCGGTAGGTGTCAATCCGGAAGGTCTTGCGCACACCCGCAGGCACCGTCACGTCGAGGTACTGCGGATCGGCAGCGATCCCGTCCACGGGCCCGCGCTTTCCCCAGAATTCGCCCGTGATCACGCGCACGCGCGTGCCATCATCATCGACCACCTCGGGAATGTCCGCGCCCTGAATATCTTGATAGCGCGGGGCGGTCATCTTCTGGTCGGATGGCAGGTTCCCCCAAAGCTGGAAGCCGTGCATCTGGCCCTTGGCGTTCCCCAGCGGCATCTCTTGATGCAGGATGCCGGAACCCGCCGTCATCCATTGCACCGACCCTGCCCCCAGCTTGCCGCTGTTCCCAAGGCTGTCGGAATGCTCAACCGTGCCTTCCAGAACATAGGTGATCGTCTCGATCCCCCGGTGCGGGTGCCAAGGAAAGCCCTTGGCGTAGAAAGCGGGATCGTCGTTGCGGAAATCATCGAACAACAGGAAGGGGTCCAGCTCGGACGGATCCTGGAAGCCGAATGCGCGGTACAGGTGTACGCCGGCGCCCTCCATAGTGGGTTGGGCGGCACGGGTTTCCAGAATGGGTCGGATCGACATGGGCGAAGCCTCCTTGCGGGGTAGATGAAGGGCAAGTATGCCGTGGCAGCCCGCGCGTCCATTCTGCGCGAAGGCACGGAAGGTGTGCGATGGCGCGGAAGACAAAGAAGACCCGAACGAGGTGCTGGCCGAGATCACGCCAAACACCAGCCGTCGCGTGGCGGCCGTTGGCATGGCCGGCGCGTTGGGGACCTTGCTGTTGTTGATTGCCGGGATGCGGCCACCGGCTGATCTGGGGTGGCTGGCCTTTCTGGTCATCTTTGGCGCGCTGTGCATCTGGTTGGCCGTCGCCATGTGGCGCGCCTCATCCCACGTGATTGCACTGACCCGGTCTGAGCTTCGGGAAGTCGATGGCCGGGTGCTGACCACCGTGGATAATATCGAGCGGGTCGATCGGGGTCTGTTCGCATTCAAACCCGCCGGTGGCTTTCTGGTCAAGTTGAAGACGCCCGTTGGCCGGGTTTATGCGCCCGGCCTGTGGTGGCGGGCGGGGCGCACGTTGGCGGTTGGCGGTGTGACCAAACGGGCCGAGGCGAAAGAGGTGGCGGACCTGATCAGCGTGATGCTGGCCAAGCGGGACGCCACCTGAGGCGTCGTCAGATGCCTTTCGCCTGATAGCTGGCAGCAACCCGGCCGATCGAAACAAGAAAGCCCGCTGTCCGCAAATCGTGCACATCATCCCGGCTATGCCAGACCTCGCGCATGGCCGCGTAAGCCTCCCGCATCGTGTCGTCGAGGCCGGAGCGGACAAGCTCCAGCTCGCCCGCACCCCGTAGATACTTCTGCTTGAAGTCCGGTGTCATGGACCAGGCCCCGCCCAGATGCTGATCGAGACGCTCCAACTCATCCACGATCAGCTGGTGGCGCGCCTCTTCCTGGCGTCGCTGCATCCGGCCAAAGCGGATATGGCTGAGATTCTTGACCCATTCGAAATAGGACACCGTCACACCACCCGCATTGGCGTAGAGGTCGGGAATGATCACCGTTCCCTTCTCCATCAGGACATCATTCGCCCCGGCCGTGATCGGGCCATTCGCGGCTTCGATGATCAACGGTGCCTTCACGTCCGCGGCGTTTGAAAGGTTGATCACGCCCTCCAGCGCTGCGGGGATCAGGATATCGCACTCGGCCACAAGGCAGGCCGAGCCGTCTTCGATATATTCCCCGTTTGGGAAACCCTTCACGCCGCCATGATCGGCGATCCAGTGGCGCAGCGCGTCGATGTTGATGCCGCCCGCATCATGGATCGCCCCGTCGCGCTCGATAACATGGGTGACGATGCTGCCGTCTTCCTCCGACAGGAATTTGGCCGCGTGGTAGCCCACATTGCCCAAGCCTTGCACGATCACACGCTTGCCATCCAGACTGCCTGAGAGGCCAGCCTTCGCGATATCCTCGGGGTGACGGAAGAATTCCTGCAGCGCGTACTGCACGCCGCGCCCGGTCGCCTCGACCCGGCCCTGGATGCCGCCCGCATGGGGCGGTTTGCCCGTGACGCAGGCGCGCGCGTTGATATCTGTGGTGTTCATCCGCGCATATTGGTCGGCCATGATGGCCATCTCACGCTCGCCTGTGCCCATATCGGGGGCGGGAACGTTTTGCGCTGGGTCGATCAGGTCCCGCTTGATCAACTCGTACGCGAAACGGCGGGTGATCTTCTCGATCTCGTCACTGTCATATTCGCGGGGGTCGATGCACAGCCCGCCTTTGGAGCCACCGAAAGGCGCCTCCACAAGTGCGCACTTGTACGTCATTAGAGCGGCCAGCGCCTCGACCTCATCCTGGTTCACGCCAAGCGCGTAGCGGATGCCGCCTTTCACGGGTTCGGTATGCTCGGAATGGACCGAGCGGTAGCCAGTGAAGGTATGAACCTTGCCGCGCAGCTTCACTCCAAAGCGGACGGTATAAGTGGAATTGCAGACGCGGATCTTCTCTTCCAGACCAGGCGGCAGGTCCAAAAGTGCGGCGGCACGATTGAACATCAGATCTACGGATTCCCGGAAACTGGGCTCTGCCCGGTTGGTCGTCATAGCGCGTCTCCCTTCGCGTTCGCCCCGGCCCGGATGTGCTTTCACGGCTGCATCCGGCGCGTGCTGAAAGGCGCCCTCGGAGCCGCGCGCGCCCAACGCCAGAAGGGCACAGCAGAACCCGCCTTGCAACCTTGCGTTGCACAAAAATCAAGCAGATCCAGAAAGGCCTCGTTGACGAATGGCCACAATCCACCACGTCCGCGCCCCATTTTTGCCTTGCTTTGCGACGACACAAACCAATGGCGACGTGTGTAATTTGCATCCGTTGTCATTGGGTACACGATTTTGGAGGGCAGGCCATGATGGGCCTTGTCAGTAAGATGGCGACGTCTGCGAACGCCTGGGCGGCCCGGTTGTCGCCGGTGCGTTTTGCAAAAAAAGAAGAGGGCACGGTTACAGCCTTCGCCGTTCTCATGTTCATTTTGATGGTTGGCGCAAGCGGCATTGCGATTGACGTAATGCGCTACGAGACACAGCGCACACAACTGCAATACACGCTCGACCGCGCCATTCTCGCTGCCGCCTCGCTGACCCAGCCCTATGACCCAGAGGGTGTGGTTCGCAATTATTTTGAGGTATCGGGCCTCGACAATTATCGCTTGGATGTCCGCGTCGACGAAGGCCTGAACTTCCGCCGCGTGCATGCCTATGCCGAACTTGAAGTCCGCTCGATGTTCATGAGCCTTTTCGGCGTCCGTGTCATGACCTCGCCGGCCATTGGCGCCGCCGAAGAGCGCGTGCGCAACATCGAAGTGTCCATGGTGCTCGATATCTCGGGCTCAATGGGTTCGAACAACCGGATGACCAACATGCGTCCCGCCGCCCGCGACTTCGTGACCGAAGTGCTGAGCGCGAACGAGACGCTGAACGCCGACAACCTCGTGTCTGTCTCGATCGTCCCCTACAACGGACGCGTCAACAGTGGCTCGATGATCGGGAGCGTGTTCACCTTTGACGACGTGCAGGACGAGATCCAATTGCGCCCGTTTCGACGCGGTCGCGTCCACGTATTCCTTCGATCCGTCCAACGGTTGGGCATCGTGGAGCGCTGCATCCTGGCCAGCATCGGATTACCTGACGACAGCCATTGATCCCGACGTTGCGATCCGCCGCATTTCGCATTGGGACAGGGGCAATGAAGACGATGATGAGCTGTTCCAGAGCCCGCATTGTCAGACCGACGAATATGGTGCGATCCTGCCTTGGCAGCATGACGAAACGATCCTGCACAACCATATCAATAGCCTGAATACTGGCGGCTGGACGGCCATCGACCTTGGCATGAACTGGGCGGTCGGATTGCTTGACCCGACGGCGAACTCGGCCTTGAACGACTTGATCGACGCAGGCCAGGTTCATTCGGATTTCGATGATCGGCCGGCACCGTTTTTCGATGACGATCCGTCCACAACTCTGGATGACGAGACGATCAAGGTCGTTGTGATGATGACGGATGGTGCGAACACCAACCAATATGACCTCCGCAATGTGTGGGAGCACAACGGCACCTACTACTACGATGGCGCCGCGCTTCCGGACGACGCGTTCTACATCGGGATGCGCACCGGTTATGCGCCCATTTTCCGCCATGCCGGGGCCGATGGTGTCCTGTCGGACGGATGGATCGACAACACCAATGAGCGCTGGCGTTTCGACGACGACCGCTTCTCGATCTGGTGGGAAGATCAGGGTGCGAACGGTCAATTCTGGATCCCCACGGGTGACCCACGCGATGCCGGTGGATACTGGTCCAACGAACCCTTTGGGGGATGGGCCGCCTACGGCATGCTCGATCCCAGCGACGGGCTGGTGGTGGACAATTGGTACACCGAACGCGTGAATGCCTACGATTGGCACCGCGATTGGGACGGAGACGGCAACCGCGACAACGTTGATGGCGCAGTGCTGCTTTGGGCCAACCTCTGGGGTATCCTAACGGCCGAGAACATTGCCGAGGAATGGTTGGAAGAACCTGCCCGCGCCTCCGGCAACTGGGATTTCCATGACCTCGTCGCGAATGATGCCAGCTACCGCTACGCGGCCCAGACTGAGGCGGACCGCAACCTGCGCGCGATCTGCGATGCGGCCAATGCGGCCGGAATCATCGTCTACGCCATCGCATTCGAGGCGCCGAGCGGCGGCCAATCCGTGATGCGCTACTGCGCGACGACGGACGCCACCTATTACAACGTCGAAGGCCTGGAGATCAGCGAAGCGTTCGAGAATATCGCCCGTTCGATCAACCAGCTTCGCCTGATCCAGTGACGGAGCCATCCATGAAAATGCCTCTGCACATGAAACGTTTCTGGCGGGATGAGGGCGGCACCGCCACCCTCGAGATGGTCATTATGTTCCCGCTGATGATGCTGCTGTTCATGGCCGCGTTTGAGACGGCGGCCATTCTGACGCGCCAGATCATGCTGGAACGTACGCTGGATATGTCAGTTCGGGTTCTGCGCCTGGCACAAGGCGTCGTGACGGATGCAAACGCCGTGCGTGACACGATGTGCGCCAATACCAGCCTTCTGCCGAACTGCGAAACCCTGCTGACCATCGACCTGCAAGTCATCGACGACACCTTCACGATGCCGTCGAACAACCAGATCTGCGCCGGGCGCGGCAATGATATCGTGATTTCGCCCGACAATGAGTTCAACCAGGGCGGCAACAACGAATTCGTCCTGATCCGCACCTGCCTTGTGGTCGACCGTATCCTGCCTTTCTCGGGCTTTGGCCTGAACCTTGCGACGGACGAGATCCGGCGGCATGCACATGATGGCCAGCAGCATCTTCGTCAACGAGCCGAGCTGAGCTGAGGAGCAGATCAGATGAACCGCCTTCTCACCAACTTCCTGCGCAACGAAACGGCCGCTGTGGCCTTTGAAAGCGTGATCATTTTCCCCATCCTCGTCTGGGCCTGGGTGGGCACGTTTTCGTTCTTTGACGCCTACCGGGTCTACAACACGTCGATCAAGGCGACCTATACAATCGCCGACCTCATCTCGCGCCAGGAATTTGAGATCCCCGAATCCTCAATGGACGGCTATGCCAATATGTTGGCCGCAATGATCCGCGACCATGACGGTGTTGAAATGCGCGCCACCGAAGTGCACCGCGCCAATGACGGATCGTTCACGGCAGTCTGGAGCCATACCACCGGCACACTTGCGCGGCTTTGCGGCGCCAGCCTCGACGCCTATGCGGACCAATTGCCCGCAGTTGCCATTGGGGAACGCATCGTGATTCTTGAAAGCTTCGTGAACTACGACCCGGCCTTCAACATGGGCGTCAACGACGTGGATTTTGAGAATTTCACGGTCACGCGTCCCCGCTATGCAGGCCGCATCCCCTACGGCGGCGATCAGTGCTCCTGAAGCCCGCGTCGGTCTCTGACCGGCGCGTGTCGCAGCCAAGTCTTTCACCTGCCCCACAGCCCCGCTAAGGTCCGAACTCGGATGACGGCGCAACGCCGCAATGAGGTAAGGGGCAAGCATGCGCTATTCCGGCCTGAACGTGCTGTGGCAGGGTTTGACCGGCAACAAGGGCTGGAAACCGGCCTGGCGCAACCCGGATCCAAAACCGGAGTACGACATCATCATCATTGGCGGCGGTGGCCACGGCCTATCGACGGCGCATTACCTGGCAGCCGAGCACGGGCTGACCAATGTGGCCGTGCTCGAAAAAGGGTATCTGGGCGGCGGCAATGTCGGGCGCAACACAACGATTGTGCGCGCCAACTACATGCTGGACGGCAATTCGCAGTTCTACAGCCACTCGCTGAAGCTGTGGGAAGGGCTTGAAACCGCGTTGAACTACAACGTGATGCACAGCCAACGCGGCATCATCAACTTGTTCCATTCCGATGGCCAGCGCGACGCATTCGTTCGGCGCGGCAATGCCATGCACGCCAAGGGCGACGATGATGCGATCCTGCTTGACCGCGAAGGCGTGCGTAAAAAGCTGCCCTATCTCGATTTCGAGCAGACGCGCTTTCCGATCTACGGCGGCCTTTATCATCCCCGTGGCGGCTCAGCCCGGCACGACGCGGTGGCCTGGGGCTATGCACGCGGGGCGGACAGCCGGGGCGTTGACCTGATCCAGAATTGCGAAGTTACCGGCATCGACATTGAAAATGGCGTGGTGAAGGGCGTCCAGACGACGCGTGGGGCCATCCGGGCCAAGAAGGTCGGCATTGTCGTTGCAGGACGCTCCAGCCAGGTGGCCGCCATGGCGGGAATGCGCTTGCCGATCGAGTCCCATGTGCTTCAGGCCTTTGTGACCGAAGGGCTGAAGCCCGTCATCGACCATGTCATCACTTACGGCATGGGCCATTTCTATATCAGCCAGTCCGACAAGGGAGGCTTGGTGTTCGGGGGCGATCTGGATTTCTACTCAAGCTATGCCGCACGCGGTAACCTGCCCATGGCCGAACATGTGATCGAGGCGGGGATGACCCTCATGCCGATGATCGGGAAATCGAAGATGCTTCGGTCCTGGGGGGCATCATGGATATGTCACCCGATGGCTCGCCCGTCATCGACCGCACACATATCGAGGGACTCTACGTCAATTGCGGCTGGTGCTACGGCGGGTTCAAGGCTGTGCCTGCCTCGGGCCATTGCTTTGCGCATCTGCTAGCCACGGACCGCCCGCACGAGGCGGCCGTGAAATTCCGGCTAGATCGGTTCAACACAGGGTACGGCATTCTGGATGAGGAGGCGACCGGTGCGCAGCACAACCTTCATTAGAAATCTGATGGCTGCGACCGTTGCACTTGGGCTTTCGACCGTTACGGGGTTGACCCAAACGGTCCCCGAAGGCTGTTTCGTGCGCGATTATGACGAAGCGCACCTCGCAGCGCATCCCAACCAATTCGTTGAGCGCCTCGCCTTGTATTTCGACCCCGAACCACACGCAGCCTCCGACATCACTCTGGTCGAGATTACGGCCTCCACATCAAGCAATGGTCGCGCGATAGACGAAGGCATTGCGGGCCTGCGCATGACCGAGACCGGCGCGAACTTTGCCAGCCCGTTACAGTTCGGTGTGGAATGCGACGGCGGCAGCTTTGTCGTCGTTCGCTATGATGGCAACACGTTGGTCATCGAAACTGAATATGTCCGCGTCGCGCTGGAAGGCTGTGGGGGCGACATTGGCCAATCCACGTCCCTGGCCGAAGTCCCGGGGCAGGCAACGCGTTATCTGCTCTACCGGGCCCACCCTTCCGCGTGCGAGGCCAGCTGAATGCATATCACGTGCCCCTTTGCGGTCCGCGCGACCAACGGGAATTCACCATCAAAGGCTCTGCCATCGCGCTCGAGCGTCCCGACAGTGACGAATGGTCAGAGGCGTGGAACGACTATCTGCATCTGCGCGAAAATCCGGCCGGTCGCACGCGCGAGCTATGGCAGCACACTGGCGGATGCAGTGCATGGCTGGTTGTGGAGCGCGACACCACCACGCATGAGATTTATAGCGTGACCCTGGCCTCGGAGGCTGCGGCATGAGGCTCGATGGCAAGGGTCTGGTCGACCGCGACACCAAGCTGCGGTTCCATTTCAATGGGCGCGCCTATGAGGGGTTAAAGGGCGATACCGTTGCCTCTGCCCTGCTGGCTAACGGCGTGAAGCTGATGGGTCGCTCGTTCAAATACCACCGCCCGCGTGGCGTGATGACCGCAGGCTCGGAAGAACCAAATGCCCTGATCCAGGTCGGCGCGGGCAACGCAATGCTACCCAATGTCCGCGCCACCGTGCAGGAGATTTATGCGGGGCTTGAGACGCGCAGCCAGAACCATCTTGGCCCCCTCGACAAAGACCTGCTCAGCGTCAACGATCTGCTTTCTCCCTGGCTCGGTGCGGGCTTCTACTACAAGACCTTCATGTGGCCCCGCGCCTTCTGGGAAAAGGTCTATGAGCCCACGATCCGCCGCGCCGCCGGTCTGGGTCGCATGACGCGTGAGGCCAGTCCTGAGGAAAACGAACGCGCTTTTGCCTTTTGCGATGTGTTGGTGATCGGGGGTGGCCCCGCAGGCCTGATCGCAGCGCTGACCGCGGCCCAATCCGGCGCTGATGTCATCCTGGCTGAGGAGAGCGCGGCCCTTGGCGGGCGTCTGTTGTCGGATGGGGAGATGGTTGACGGCGTCCCCGGTGATATCTGGGTGGCCGAGATTGTTGAGGCCCTGCGCGAGACGGGTCGCGTCCGCATCATGGAGCGCACCACTGTGGCGGGTGCCTATGACGGGCTGACCTTCTCCGCTGTCGAGCGTGTCAGTGCCCATCTGCCCCACAACCCCGCTCTGCCCCGTGAATGTTTCTGGCGGATCCGTGCGGGTCAGGCTGTGCTCGCCGCTGGCGCCCTCGAACGCCCCATCCCCTTCCCGAACAATGACCGTCCCGGGATCATGCTGTCCTCGGCCATCCGCACCTTTCTCAACCGCTACGGCGTCACACCAGGTGAGAAGGTCAGCCTCTTCACAACCAACGACGACGCGCACCAAACCGCTATCGAGCTGGTTGATGCTGGCATCGACTGCACGGTGATCGACACCCGCCCGGGCGTGGAGGCCAAGGGCGCCTACCGCGTGATCGCGGGGGCGGAGGTTATTAACTCGAAGGGCCGGCAAGCCCTGCGCGAGATCACCTACCGCACCGCGTCCGGCAGCTACCACTAGGAAACGGATTGCCTCGGCCTGTCAGGCGGCTGGAACCCATCAGTTCACCTCACGTGCCACATGGGCGCGCGGCCCGTCTGGAACGACCAGATCAACGCCTTCATCCCGGCGGAGGGCGCCATTCCCGGCCTGCACGTCGCGGGCGCCTGCAACGGCCTGCTCACGACCTGGGATGCTATCACCAGCGGTGCCGAAGCTGCGGAGGCCGCACTCAAGGCCCTTGGCCGAAAAGTCCGCCGCCCGGCCCTGCCTGAAGCAGATATGACCGGCGGCAACGGCGCACCCTTGCATGTGGTCGAAGCCAAGGGCCGCATCTGGCTCGACTTTGCCAATGACGTGACCACGAAGGACGTGAAGCAAGCCGCCACGGAAGGCTTTCAATCCGTCGAGCACATGAAGCGCTACACAACGCAAGGCATGGCGCCGGACCAAGGCAAATCGTCCAACATCGCAGCCCTCGCTGTGCTCGCCGACGCGACAGGCCGCGGCATCCCCGAGACCGGGACAACGACCTACCGGCCGCCCTTCACACCTGTCGCCCTCGCCACGATGGGTGCGGGCGCGCAAGGCAAGGGCTTCGCGCCGGAACGCTTCACGACCTCTCACAAGGCCGCCACTGCGCGCGGCGCGCCGATGATCGAGGCCGGGCTCTGGTATCGCCCGTCCTACTTTCCCGCGCCCGGCGAATCCCATTGGCGGCAATCCTGTGACCGAGAGGTCAACATGGTCCGCAGTGCGGTTGGTGTCGTCGATGTCTCAACCCTCGGCAAGATCGAGATCCTTGGCCCCGACGCGGGATCATTCCTCGACTTCTTATATACAAACACCTTTTCGACCCTGAAGCCGGGCCGCGTGCGCTATGGGCTGATGTTACGCGAAGACGGGCATGTGATGGACGATGGCACAACCGCGTGCCTGACTGTGAACCATTACGTCATGACCACAACCACCGCCTTTGCGGGTCCGGTAATGAACCATATGGAGTTCGTGGCCCAAGTCCTGCGACCAGACCTCGACGTGCGCTTCACGTCGGTGACCGAACAATGGGCGCAATTCTCTGTCGCGGGTCCGCGAGCCCGTGATCTGCTCAACGGCGTACTCGACGCGCCCATCGACGATGAATCCTTTCCGTTCATGCAATGTGGCTCGGCCCGGATTCACGGCATTGAAGGGCGTCTTTTCCGTATCTCCTTCTCTGGCGAACATGCCTATGAGGTTGCGGTGCCCGCCGCCTATGGCGACGCGCTCTACCGCGATCTAGTGGCCCGCGCGGAAAGCCTCGGCGGCGGCGCTTACGGGATGGAGGCGCTCAATGTCCTGCGGCTTGAGAAGGGTTTCATCACCCACGCGGAAATCCATGGCCGCGTGACGGCCTTCGACATCGGCATGCAAGCCATGATGTCAAAGAAGAAAGACTTCATCGGCAAAGCCGCCGCCACTCGCCCCGGCCTTCTGGACGAAGGGCGTGAACAGCTTGTGGGCCTGAAACCCGTCGGTGCGGTAAAGGAACTGACAGCCGGCGCGCATCTTTATGAGACCGACGCAGAGGCCATCCGTACCAACAATATGGGCTACGTCACATCGGTCGGCTACTCGCCGACGTTTGGTCATTTCATCGGGCTTGGTTTCCTGAAGGCCGGGCGCGACCGGGTCGGGCACCACATGAAAATGGTCGATGCGCTGCGCGGCGTGACAGCTGAGGTCGAAATCTGCGATCCTGTCTTCTTCGACCCGGATGGAGGGCGCGCCCGTGGCTAACCTGACCGCAAAGACTCCGTTTGATGCGCTGCTGCCCATCGCGGCCGGAGATGTGCGCCTTTCGGCGGTGACACCGGACCGGATCACATGGATCGCGCCCCACAAGGGGCAGATGGCAAAAGTCTCCCGCGCACTCGACAAACAGGTCGGCGCCGATTTCCCCTCCCCCAACACCCATGCCAATGGGCTGGTCTGGTTCGGGCCGGATCAGGCGTTGGTCCTGGGCACAGCCCTCAAACCCATTGCCGGGGCGGCGATGGTGGATCAGACCAGCGCCTGGGCCTGCTGCGCCATTGAAGGCGCGGGGGCCACAGATGTGCTGGCGCGCCTTGTGCCCATCGACCTGCGGGAAACCACCTTCGGGGCTGGTGCAGCGGCGCGGACCTTGCTGGGTCACATGAATTGCGTGCTGCTTTGCACGGGCCCCAACCGCTACGAGGTCATGGTTTTCCGCTCCATGGCCGCAACCTTGGTTCATGAGGTTGAGCGCGCCATGACGATGGTTGCCGCACGGGCAGAGATGTCAGGGTAGATAAAGTTTCCTGACACCACGGCAGGTTAACCAATCACCCCTCTCAGTGTCTGGACACTGCCGCACCCCCACCCGATATTGGCGCCATGGCCATGCCCCCGGATTCCTTGACGAGCTTCGTAACCGCACCTCCATCGCGCAGGTCGTGGGCCGCAAGGTGATCTGGGACAATCGCAAATCCAATCAGGCCAAGGGCGATATGTGGGCGCCCTGCCCCTTCCATCAGGAAAAGACCGCCTCGTTCCATGTCGAGGATCGCAAGGGCTATTACTATTGCTTCGGCTGCCACGCAAAAGGCGACATGTTCAAATTCGTCCAAGAGACGGAGAATGTGGGTTTCATGGAGGCGGTGGAGCTCTTGGCGCGCGAGGCTGGCATGACCATGCCCGCCCGTGATCCAAAAGCGCAGGAAAAGGCTGACCGAAACACGGAACTGGCCAAGGCAACCGAAGCCGCAGTGTCGTGGTTCCGCCTGCAACTCAAGACCGGCGCGGCATCCGAGGCGCGGGAATATCTCCAGAGACGCGGGATGGACCAGGCGACGCTGGAGCGGTTCGAAATCGGCTTTGCACCCGATAGTTGGCAGGGTCTGTGGGACGCGCTGATTGGCAAGGGCTTCAAAGACAAAGATCTGCTTGAAACCGGCCTCGCCAAGCCAAGCCAGAAGGGCGGCAAGCCCTACGATACGTTCCGGGGCCGCATCATATTCCCCATTCGCGATCCGCGCGGGCGCTGTGTGGGCTTTGGCGGGCGGGCGATGGACCCCAATGACAATGCCAAATACCTGAATTCGCCCGAGACGGTGCTCTTTGACAAGGGCCGGTCGCTCTACCACCACGGCCCCGCGCGGGAGGCCGCGGGCAAAGGCGCGCCCCTGATCGTGGCCGAGGGCTACATGGACGTCATCGCGCTTGTGAAAGCCGGGTTCGGCGCGGCTGTGGCCCCGCTCGGCACCGCCGTGACCGAGGATCAGCTGCGCCTGATGTGGCGGATCACGGACGAGCCGATCATTACGCTCGACGGCGACAAGGCGGGCCAACGCGCGGCGATGCGGTTGATTGATCTGGCCCTGCCGATGCTGGAGGGCGGCAAAGGCCTGCGCTTCGTCGTGATGCCCGAGGGGATGGACCCCGACGATCTGATCAAGGCGCAGGGGGCAAGTGCGATGCAGGCGCTGCTCGATAAGGCGGAGCCGATGGTGAACCTGCTCTGGCGGCGTGAGACCGAGGGGCAGGTGTTCGACAGCCCCGAACGCAAGGCAGCACTGGATGGGCGCCTGCGCCAAGCGATTGGCCGCATAACTGACCCAAGCCTCAAACGCCACTACGGCGACGCCATCGCAGACCTGCGCCGCGCGCTGTTTCGCCCGGCCTGGCAACCGCGTGGAAACGGCCCGGGGCGCGGCCAGTGGAAGGGGCGTGGCTTTGCCGAAGCGCAGGCCCCACTGGCCACGACCCGCGTGAAGGCCACCGCGCTCAATGGCGAAACCCTGCGCACCGGCCTGATCGTGGCCAGCTGCATCCGCTTTCCCGATTTGATCGACGATTTCGAAGACCAGCTCGACCGCCTGAACCCGCGAAACGCTGACCACGCTGAGCTTGCGACATTCATCTTGCGCACCACCACCCGCGACCCGGGCGCGCTGCTCGATGAAATAAACGCCTCTGCCTGCGCGCCAGCTCTTGAAAGACTGCTGTCGCTTTCCCATTTGGCGATAACTCCGTTCCTGATCGGCGACGGCGATCCCATACGCGCGGCCGAGTGCCTGGCCGAGGAGTTCGCCAAACAAGCCGCCGCCCGCGCGATTGAGGACGAGATGGCCGAGGCCGCGCAGGACCTTGGCGAGATCACGAATGACGAGGATGCCACACTTGCCTACCGCCTGAATGAAGCGGTCCGTGGGAAACATGCCGCCCTCCGCCCAAAGGGGAAGACGATGCCGAGCAATTCGGCGAAACGGCAGACGCGCGGGCCGAGTTCCACCGGTTGCTCTCAACCGCAGGACAAGGCAAGAAATCAAGGAAGTAGCCCTTTCCGAATCACTGATCTCGCGCTAAGGTTTACTTTCAGACGCAAGGGTTCGACTCACCCTGTTCGACCCAAGCCCAAGGGATAGACGCCAATGGCCAAAGACACCGACGATCGCAAGCAGGACGGTGAGGATCAGGAACTTGGCCTCGATATGAGCCAAACCGCCGTCAAAAAGATGATCGCGGACGCCCGCGCCAAGGGCTACATCACCTACGATCAGCTCAACACTGTGCTTCCGCCGGAACAGGTCAGCTCCGAGCAAATCGAAGACGTGATGTCGATGCTGTCCGAGATGGGCATCAACATCATCGAAGATGAAGAAGCCGAGGAAGGCGAAGAGAAGGCCGAAGGGTCGACCGAGGTTGTGGAAACCTCAGGCTCCCGCGAAGTGGCCGTGGCCGCCACGGAGACCGAAAAACTCGACCGCACCGATGACCCCGTCCGCATGTACCTGCGCGAGATGGGCTCTGTCGAACTGCTGTCCCGCGAAGGCGAAATCGCCATCGCCAAACGGATCGAAGCCGGTCGCAACACGATGATCGCGGGCCTGTGCGAAAGCCCGCTGACCTTCCAAGCTATCACGATCTGGCGCGACGAACTTCTCGACGAAGACATTCTGTTGCGCGACGTGATCGACCTGGATGCGACCTTCGGCACGCAGATGGGCGACGAAGACGATACGCCCGTTGTGGCACCGACGGCCACCGGCTCCACCCTCCCGGTGCCGAGCCGCCCAAACCCAAGCCCGAGCCTGAGCAGGAACTGGATGCCGACGGCAACCCGATCCAGAAAGACGACGACGAGGACGAGGATGATCAGGCCAACATGTCGCTCGCCGCGATGGAGGCCACGCTCAAGCCGCAGGTCCTCGCCACGCTCGATCGCATTGCCGCCGATTACATTCAGCTCTCTGAAATGCAGGACAGCCGCATTTCCGCGACGCTGAACGAAGATGGCAGCTTCTCTGCCAAGCAAGAGACGGACTACCAGAAACTCCGCGCCGAGATCGTGGAGCTGGTGAATGAGCTGCACCTGCACAACAACCGGATCGAAGCGCTGGTGGACCAGCTTTACGGCATCAACCGCCGCATCATGTCGATTGACACGCGCCATGGTGAAGCTGGCGGATCAGGCCCGCATCAACCGCCGCGAATTCATCGAGGAATATCGCGGGCAGGAGCTTGACCCGACCTGGATGGAACGCATGCAGGGCAAGGCCGGGCGCGGCTGGCAGGCGCTGTTCGAACGCTCCACCGACAAGATCGAGGAGCTGCGCGGTGACATGGCCCAGGTCGGCCAATATGTCGGCCTCGACATCCCCGAATTCCGCCGCATCGTGAACCAGGTCCAGAAGGGCGAGAAAGAGGCCCGTCAGGCCAAGAAGGAAATGGTCGAAGCCAACCTGCGCCTCGTGATCTCCATCGCCAAGAAATACACCAACCGTGGCCTGCAATTTCTCGACCTGATCCAGGAAGGCAATATCGGCCTGATGAAGGCCGTCGATAAGTTCGAATACCGCCGTGGCTACAAATTCTCCACCTACGCGACGTGGTGGATCCGTCAGGCGATCACCCGCTCCATCGCCGACCAGGCCCGCACGATCCGCATCCCGGTCCATATGATCGAGACGATCAACAAGCTGGTCCGCACTGGTCGTCAGATGCTCCACGAAATCGGCCGCGAGCCGACGCCGGAAGAACTGGCCGAGAAGCTGCAGATGCCGCTGGAGAAGGTCCGCAAGGTGATGAAAATCGCCAAGGAGCCGATCTCCTTGGAGACGCCGATTGGCGACGAGGAAGACAGCCAGCTCGGCGATTTCATCGAGGACAAGAACGCGGTCCTGCCGCTGGACTCGGCCATTCAGGAGAACCTGAAAGAGACCACGACGCGGGTTCTGGCGAGTTTGACGCCCCGCGAGGAGCGCGTTCTGCGGATGCGCTTTGGCATCGGGATGAACACCGACCATACGCTTGAGGAAGTCGGTCAGCAGTTCAGCGTGACGCGGGAACGGATCAGGCAGATCGAGGCGAAAGCGCTGCGGAAGCTAAAGCATCCAAGCCGGTCACGGAAGTTGCGGTCGTTCCTGGATCAGTGACACGTCTACGCTATCGAATCTCGAAAATCGGCCAATGCCGGCGATAGCCCGGTGAGTACGTCATCAGTAGATTCACAAATCTAAATTGGGTTTGATTGGGCAAGAAAGGCTCTCTCAGCCAATGCTCGACATCGTTAGGAAGCAACTAAGGTTCACCGGTATGAAAAACGAGGTAGTCAAATCTTGGCCTGCCTTGTTTTTGATACTTTGAGACGAACCTTGCCAATTCTTGTTTGAAATGTGCCTTGAACCGGCCTTCTGTCCAGACAGCTTCGTGGAAACCCGTGCCTCCGTACACATTGTAGGGTTTGCCAAGTTTCTTTGCGTCCGTTGCTTTTGCAAGAACGGCGCCGTCAACGAACTCTTTCAACTCAATTGACACGGTCTTTCCGCCGATAGTTGCCTGCGCATCTGGCGGATCAGTTTCAGAAAGCTTCGGGTCGATGACCTCAATATCAAACTCTTTACTTAGGCTAGCCGTCCATTCGTTCAAAACAGATTGTTCGACAATTCGCAGATCTACTTCGCCCCGCCCACGCGCGAACGCCCCGGCGTACCCTCGTCGGTTTATTTGATCAGCCCAGTATCGAACTCGATCAGTGTCCAAGTCATCGTTCATGTTTGTGGACGTGTAAGGCCGTCGTCACAAATTCAACTCCAAGGTCGCAAAATGGGCAACGAATGACGGCGGTTTTTCGCGCACTACAGCGGGTTAACAGCGGGCAAAGCCCGCCCCGCCATCGTCGGGCCTCCCCAGGGCCCGGCGATTTGGCTGCCGCTTGGTGCTCCGCCTGCTAGGTCACACGAACTTGGCCACCATAAACTGCCAAACACGATCCGTTCGGATCGCCGTTCCGAGGCCCGACAATGCCGTGGCTCAGCACTCAAACTCAAACCGGGGTTGCGCCGCGCGCTCACGCGCGGGGCGGATCGCAAACGACCCATGGTGCAACGCCGTAGACCAGGCCTTGGCCCAGGACGTGCCTACACTGTAGGGTGGGTGAAACCCACCACACCGGCCGCCAGAATGCTCACCACCCACGACAACATCCTCACCGACCGCGGCTCGAAATACGCCGTCTCCGGCGGTCCGGCGACAAGCAAGGCCCAGGCGCTCGCCCTTCTCAAAACCCTCAAACGCCGGAAGAAATTCGCCAAGGCGACCCACAACACCTGGGCGCTTCTCACCCCCGACGGCCCGCTCAAGAACGATGACGGAGAGGCCGGTGCGGGCATGGTGATCGTGCGGATGCTGGAGCGCGCCGAGCTGCAAAACCACCTCATCATCGTCACCCGATGGTTCGGCGGCACCCATCTGGGCGGCGACCGCTTTCGCCGGGTGCAGGACTGTGTGGGCTACTACCTCGACACTCTGGACGCTCAGCCTTGAGCCGCCACAAACGTGGTTAGGCAAAGGTTAACCGAAATTCATTTCTCTCATGGTTTCAATAATTTAACCCCCCTGCTCAACCTTGAGCAAACGCCCGCCTTCCCCTCCCCACCCCATCGCGCTACCTTCTCTCCTGACCCATGAAACGACCCGGGAGACCCCCATGTCCTTCCTCTCCAAACTCTTCGGCGGCGGCAGCGGTGGCGGCGCCAAGTCCTCAGCCCCGGCAGAGGAATACGAAGGCTTCCGCATCACCCCCCAACCGCAGGCCGATAGCGGCGGCCACCGCATCTGCGCCGTGATCGAGAAAGAGATCGACGGCGAGACCAAGACCCACACCATGATCCGTGCCGACATGTGCCAAAGCCGGGACGAGGCCGTCACCTCCTCCACCCTCAAAGCCAAGCGCCTGATTGACGAACAGGGTGAGGCGATCTTCCGCTGAACGCCCGCGTCGCCGACCTTCCGCAAGCACTGCAAACCCGCCTCGCGGGCCGCGACCTGATCGTCTTCGACGGCGAATGCGTCCTGTGCTCCGGCTTCTTCCGCTTCATCATCCGCGTCGACAAAACCGAGCGCTTCCACTTCGCGCACGCGCAGTCGGAACTCGGCCATGCGCTCTTCAAAGCGCTAGAACTACCTACGGATGATTTCGAGACGAACCTGATCTTCGTCGACGGCGTGATTTACACCCATCTCGACAGTTTTGCCGCCGCCATGGGCGCCATCGGCTGGCCTTGGAAAGCACCTCGATCGTGGGTTTCCTGCCGCGCCCGCTGAAAACCTTCCTCTACAATCGCATCGCGCGAAACCGCTATGCTCTTTTCGGGCGCTATCAGACGTGCATGATACCCCAGCCGCACGTGATGGCGCGGTTCATTGACCGAGACGACGAGGCGACCTGATGCTTTACCCAACGGCCATGGGCTCCGCCTTTGACGATCTGCCCGAGGCGTTGCAGCGGTTTCACTCTGTCGATGGGTCGGACTTCTACAAGGGCCATGTGACCGTGACCCAAGGCGGATGGCTGGCTCGGCAAGTGGCGCAGGCCGGCGGAATGCCGGGTGCGTCCGGCGAGATGCCGTTCACATTCCGCATGACCCGCGACAGGGACGTCGAGATTTGGGAGCGCAGCTTTGACGGGCACATGACCCGCTCCAAGCAATGGCTGGAGGCGCCCGGCGTGATCGCCGAACAAGTCGGCACCAGCGTGTTTTTGATGGAGCCGAAGGTGCTAGATGGCGGGCTTCACATTCCGATCACCAAGGTTACCGGCTTCGGCCTTCCCGTTCCGCGCGGCATGGTGGTCAGTTGCGAAGGGGTAGAAGGCGTGGGTGAGGATGGTGCCATCACCTTCGATGTCCATGCAAAGGTGAAAGCTCTGGGGCTGATCATTCGCTACGAGGGCGCCATCACGCGGTTCACGGGGCGCTAGGTCAAACGCCTCAAAATCGCGCTGGCGGCGGAAGTCGCCGTCACCTCACCCCGGGCCACGGCATCGGCGCTGTCACGCATCTGCGCCTTGATCCCTGCATCTTGGGTGAGCCGCGCCAGAAGGCCCTCCCGAACCTCCTGGTCGAACCAATGGGCGGCTTGCGCGGCGCGCGTCCGGTCCCAGTGCCCCTCAGCCTTGCGCCATTCGGACAGGGCCTGCATCTCGGCCCATGCCTGGTCGAGCCCGCCGCCTTCCACGGCGGACACGGCAAGCGCCTTGGGGAAATCATCGGGGTCGTAGGAGCGCTTTCGCAACAGCATCAAAGCGCTGGCGTAGTCAGCCACCGTCCGCGTGGCCGTCGCCTTCAGATCCCCATCCGCCTTGTTCACCAGGATGATGTCCGCCATCTCCATGATGCCGCGCTTGACGCCTTGCAAATCATCCCCGCCACCGGGGGCCAGAAGCAGCACGAACAGGTCACACATCTGGGCCACCATCGTCTCGGACTGGCCGACGCCGACGGTTTCGATCAGCACAACGTCGAAGTCCGCGGCCTCGCACAGGCTGATGGCTTCCCGCGTGCGGCGGGCCACGCCGCCGAGCGCCGCAGAAGATGGGGACGGCCGAATGAAGGCCCCTTCTCGCGGCTCAGGCGGTCCATCCGGGTCTTGTCGCCGAGGATCGAACCGCCGGACCGCGCCGAAGACGGGTCCACCGCAAGCACGGCCACGCGCAGGCCTGCGTCGACCAGCATCATCCCGAACGCCTCGATGAAGGTGGATTTCCCCACACCCGGCGTTCCGGACAGGCCAATGCGAAGCGCCTGACTGGTTCAGGCCGCGCAGTTGATCCAACAGGGCAAGGGCCTGTTCCTGATGATCCGGCCGCGTGCTTTCCACAAGCGTCACGGCCCGCGCCAGCGCCCGCCTGTCGCCTGCTGCCACCCTTTCTGCCAGATCGTCCATACGCTCCGCCTCCGTTCCGTGCCACATGACGCATTCCGGTGCGCCAAGTCCAGCCGTTGACGCCCTTCCCCCGCACGCCTAGGCCGGGATTATGGACCTGCCAATCGACGCCATCCTGCCCGACCTTGTCGCCGCTTTGCGGGCCGAAGGGCGTGCCGTTCTGCAGGCCCCGCCCGGCGCGGGCAAGACGACCCGGGTTCCGTTGGCCCTGCTGCCCGAGGTCACAGGCAAGATCATCATGCTGGAGCCGCGCCGTCTGGCCGCGCGCGCGGCGGCAGAGCGGATGGCGGACACGCTGGGTGAGGATATCGGGGAAACGGTGGGCTATCGCGTTCGAGGCGACAGTTCAGTCAGCCCGCAGACGCGGATCGAGGTTGTCACCGAAGGCATCCTGACGCGAATGCTGCAGGAGAACCCGGAATTGCCGGGGATCGGCGCGGTGATTTTCGACGAATTCCACGAACGCTCGCTGAATGCGGACCTCGGCCTTGCACTGGCGTGGGAGGTCCGTGGCGCCTTGCGCGAGGACCTTTGGCTGGTGGTGATGTCAGCGACGCTGGATGCGGGGCCGGTGGCGGAGATGCTGGACAATGCGCCGATGATCTCATCCGACGGGCGCGCCTATCCGGTTGAGACGCGGTGGCTGGACAGTCCCCTGCGCAAGGACGTCCGCTTTGAGGCCGCATTGGCTGATCTGGTGCTACACGCACTGTCGGAGGCAGAGGGGGCGTGCTGGTGTTCCTTCCCGGTGAGGGTGAGATACGGCGCGTGGCCGCGCTGCTGGAGCACAGGCTTGCGGGGAACGTAGTTCTGCGGTCCCTGTTCGGGGCGTTGAGCCTGTCTGAACAGCGGGCAGCCGTGCGGCCTGAGGTCCATGGCCGGAAACTGGTTTTGGCGACCTCAATTGCCGAGACCTCGCTAACGATTGAAGATGTGCGCGTCGTTGTGGATGCGGGCCGGGCGCGCCGGGCGCGATTTGACCCGGGCTCGGGCATGGCGCGGTTGGTGACGGAAGCGGTCAGCCGTGCGGAGGCCGACCAACGCCGGGGCCGTGCGGGGCGCGTAGCGCCTGGTGTTTGCTACCGGATGTGGACGAAAGGCGCGGAAGGCGCGCTGCCTGCCCACCCGCCCGCCGAGATCGAGGCGGCAGATTTGACCGCGCTGGCGCTGGAACTGGCGCTGTGGGGCGGGGCAGAAGGCCTGGCGTTTCTGACGGACCCGCCAGAGGGCGCGATGGCAGAAGCGCGCGGTTTGCTGCGCGATCTGGGCGCTTTGGATGCGAGCGACGCAATCACGGAACACGGCAAGGTATTGGCGCGGATGCCACTGCACCCCCGGCTTGCGCATATGCTGGCGCGGGGCGGGAATGGCTCGGCCCGGGTAGCAGCCCTCCTGGCAGACCGTGACCCGTTGCGCGGCCAAGGGGTCGATTTGAAGCGGCGGTTGCGGGCGTTGGACAATCCGAAAGCGTTCAACGCCGATCAAGGGGCAATCGCGCGCATCAGGCAGGAATCAAAGCGGCTCAAGCGGTTTGAGGCCGGGCCGTCGCTTGGGCCCGGCGCACAGGCGGCGTTGGCTTATCCTGATCGGATCGGTCTGCGGCGTGCCGGAGATCAGCCGCGTTTTGTGCTGTCAGGTGGCAAAGGTGCCGTGATGCCGGAGGGGGATGGCCTGTCGGGGGCACGCTTGATCGTGGCCACCGATCTGGACGGGAACCCGCGTGAGGCGCGCATTCGCGCGGCTGTTGAAGTGTCCGAGGCGGAAGATGCGGGCGCTCTATGGAGATCGTATCGCGTGGGTTGACGTGTGCGAATGGTCGAAGCGGACGCGGCGGGTGGAGGCACGGCGGCAGGAGCGGTTGGGCGCCTTGGTGCTGGAGGATCGGATCTGGAAGGATGCAGCACCGGAGGCCGTGGCGGAGGCTTTGCTGGACGGGATCCGCGATCTTGGTTTGGGGGCCCTGGGTTGGTCGAAACGGGCGCGACTGTTGCGCGCGCGGGTCGCGTTTTCGGGCGTGGCCGCTATGTCGGACGCCGCTTTGTTGGCGGCCTTGGAAGACTGGGCTCTGCCCTATCTGGCGGGCTTGAAAACGGCCGAGGATTTGACGCGGTTTGATCCGGCGCAGGCACTGGAGGCGTGGCTGGGTTGGGACGCGATGCAAGATGTGGCGCGGTTGGCACCGGAGAGTTGGGTCTCTCCGCTTGGGCGGTCGGTGGCGATTGATTACGCGGGCGATGTGCCAGAAGTCGCGCTGCGCCTGCAGGAGGTGTTCGGCACGCGCGAGCATCCGCGTGTTGGACCAGAGCGGCTGCCGTTGAAAATGGTCCTGCTGAGCCCCGCCCAGAGACCGGTTCAAGTGACAACAGATCTGCCAGGCTTCTGGGATGGATCCTACGCAGACGTGCGCAAAGAGATGCGGGCCAAATACCCGAAACACCCCTGGCCCGAGGACCCGCGTGAGGCGGATCCAACTTTGCGCGCGAAGCCTCGGAAGGGGAATTAGGCGCCGGCTTATCAAGGTTGATAAGCACACCTATGCGTCTGATTTTAAATATTTTTCAGAGCGCGTTAACGATTATGCACTGCTTTCCCTGCCGGAACAAAGGCGCAGGTCATCCGTGGGCAGGTCGGGGGCTTTGTTCGGTAATTTCCAAGGTCGGCACGCCGGAATGCCCCTCGGCGCTGGGATGCAGGCGTTCAGATGGATCAACGCCTACGACACGGCGTTTACGGGCCCAGAAGAGTTTGCCGAAGCCGGAGAAATTGCCGACAGATGGGGCCTCTGGATCTGTCGGGAAACGGCTTTGCCAATTGGCTGGAAGGGGTAGTCCCGAGCTAGACGCCTCTTCCAGCATCCACGTGAGCGAAATATTGGAGCGGGCGCGGGCAGTGGCCCGACCGTTCAACTGCCCGCCAATGTCACCATGGCTGCCCTTGAACCAGACTTGCTGCACATCGCGCCCGTTTCGGTCGGGCGTCGTTGTATTCCAGAGAACCGGTGCATAGGCGACGCGGGTTTCATCGAGGGCGAGGGCCTGGCGCGCGACCTCAACGTGATCGCCCAAGGTGTGACTGTGGTACGGGTGCGGCAAGGGCAGGAAACGCCAGACCAAAGGATAACGAATGCCAAGCGCGCGTACGGTATCATAGGCACCCAGAAAACGGATCGGCACCTCGCGAAAGCAGACCCGTCCGCTCAATGCACGCGCGGCAGCCCCTTCCGGGTCTTCTCGGTAAAGGGCATAGATCTCTTCCACCATGCCCTGCGTGACAAGATCGCGGCGTAAAAGCCCCATCCGGTCGATCAGACCACCAAGGGAGCGCACCGCATAGGCGCCACGCGAATAGCCCATCAGGAAGATGCGGTCGCCGGGTTTGTAGCCAGTGGCGAGCCAGGCATAGGCGCGCTTGATCTGACGATTGATGCCAATCCCAGCCATGACCTCGTGCGCTCGGGCGATCCCACGCCACTGGATGCCGGGCTCATAATAAAGGCGCACGGTGCTGTCGGCGGGCAGGTCCTTCAACAATCGAAAGGTGAGGCCGATATTCGTTTCGCATCCTGGCGTCATGGACGACATCGTGCCGTCCAACAGGATCACATGCGTGCAATTTCGCGGTGCGTCCGCGGGCGCGGGCGGCGCGGCACTGCGTAGACCGCGCAGCCAGCCAGATATCCGCTCACTCAGCCGCAACTTGGCCCTTCGCTTCCTGCAACATATGCCAGACCCGTGATGGCGTGAACGGCATGTCCACTTGCCGAAGGCCAAGAGGCCAGAGCGCGTCCTGCACCGCGTTGGCCACAGCACCAAGCGCGCCGACCGTCCCGGCCTCGCCACAGCCTTTCATGCCGAGGGGATTGGCAGTGGAGGGGATTTCCTCCGTGTAGAAGGCGACGAACGGCACGTCGTCAGCGCGTGGCATGCCATAATCCATAAAGGTGGCGGTCAGAAGCTGGCCGTCCTGGTCATAGACGACCTGTTCCGTAATTGCCTGCCCGATGCCCTGGACAACGCCGCCATGGACCTGCCCCTCGGCCAGCATCGGGTTCATCAGGACGCCGAAATCGTCCACAACCGTGTAGCGATCAACCCGGGTTTGACCTGTGTCGGCGTCGATCTCAACTTCCGCGATGTGGCAGCCATTGGGGAAGGAGCGTCCGGGCAGTTTGGTGGTTTCCTCCGAGGTGGCCAGATGCCCTTCGCCTGCCGCTTCGGCCCGAGCGGCGGCCTCCAGAAGCGTGACCACAACATTCGAGCCGGGGGCGCGAAACACGCCCTCCTCTGCGTCGAATGTCATTCCGTCGGTTTCCATATTCTTATCCAAGAAGTCTGTCAGGTTCGAGATTAACACATCTGCCGTCTTGCGCATCGCCACTCCCTGCGTTGTGACAGAGCGTGATCCGCCAGTGCCGCCACCCTTGGCGATCAGGTCGCTATCGCCTTGGATAACCTCGATCTGATCGAAGGGCAGACCGGTCTGGTCGTGGAGAATTTGGCGGTAGACCGTCTCGTGGCCCTGACCGTTGGATTGGGTGCCGACATAAAGCCGTGCGCCGCCATCGTGGAGTTCGATCTTGGCGGTCTCGGATGGGTCCCCGAGGATGGACTCGATATAATAGGCGACGCCGAGGCCGCGATATTTGCCCTGTGCCTCGGACGCGGCGCGGCGTTTGGCGAAGCCCGAAACGTCGCCCTCCGTCGCAGCACGGGTCAGAACGCGGTTGAATTCCCCAACATCGTAGAGTTCGTCAGTGGCCGTTTTGTAGGGGAATGCGCCGTCCGCAATAAAGTTCTTCCGTCGCAAGTCGAGCGGGTCGACCGAAAGCTCCCGCGCAGCGAAATCCATCACACGTTCAAGGGCATAGATCGCCTCGGGCCGCCCGGCCCCTCGGTAAGCGTCGACTTGGGTGGTGTTGGTGAAAATGCCGCGATTGCGGAAATGCATCGTCTGGATGTCATAGGGGCCGCAAAGAACGCGGGCGAAGAGATTGGACTGGATGGCTTGCGCAAATTCGGAGTTATACGCGCCCATGTTCGAGAGGCTGTCGACTTTATAGGCGGTGATCTTGTTGTCAGCGTCAAAGCCGAGCGTGCAGGTCACATCAAGGTCACGGCCCGCATTGTCCGAAAGCATCGATTCCGTGCGCTCCCCGATCCAGCGCACAGGGCGGCCCGTTTGGCGAGCAGCCAGGGCCACAAGGCGGTATTCGGGATATTCCATCGCCTTCATACCGAACCCGCCACCGATATCCGGGTTAGTGACCCGAACCTGCGTGTCGGACAAGCCAAACCATTTGATGAGATCCCCTTTCGTGCCCCAAACGCCCTGCCCTGTCACCGCAACATGCAGCTTGTCGCCGTCGATTTCGGCAAACGCGCTGCGCGGCTCCATCGAATTGACGATGATGCGGTTGTCGTGGCTGGTGAGCGTGACGGTGCGGACGGAGTCCGCAAGGGCCGCGTCGGTTGCGGCCTCATCCCCCAAATGGAAATCATAGGCGACATTGTCGGGCGCGGTTTCATGGATCACCGGGCCGCCCGGGGCGAGGTCGAGCTTCACAGGCAGGTCGTCGAAGTCGAGCTCGATCAACTCTGCGGCGTCTTTGGCTTGGGCCAACGTTTCGCCCACAATGAAAGCCACGGCGTCGCCCACAAAGCGTACGCGGCCTTCGGCGAGGATGGTGCGGGGGGAGGCATCGCCGCGTTCGCCGTCGCGGTTCTTGATGACATGGGCGCGCATCTTGTTCTCTAGCCCGGCCGCGGCCAGATCTTCGGCGGCAATGATGGCATGAACACCGGGCGCGTTTCGCGCGTCTTCGGTATCGAGTGTGAAGGTGGCGTGGGCAACGGGTGAGCGCAGGACATAGGCGTGGAGCGCATTTTCTGGCGCGATATCATCGGTGTAGCGGCCTGCGCCCGTGAGGAAACGCTGATCTTCGACACGGGTTACAGATTGGCTGGAGCCGAATTTCGACATGGATCGCACGCCTTTCACGATGGGGGACGTTGTTGGAGCGGAGACTAAGCCCGTTGCCCGCCTTGTCCAGTCGCGACGAGCCCCATTGATTGTGTGATTTTGCCGATGACGATCCCGGGCAGGTCAGCCGCGGCTTCAGCTGGAACCGCCGCCAGCAGGCCGCCAGCCGTTTGCGGGTCGTGGAGCAGGTCGGCCCGAGGGCCATTGGCCCCAGAAACCGGGGCCGCAGCGGCGTTTTGTGCATAGAGCGATGAGCGGATGCCTTGCACGGCAAGTGCCTCTGCCCCGGCTAGCACCGGCAAGGAAGAAAGGTCGATTTCAGCGCCGACGCCAGAGGCTTGGCAGATATTCTGCAGATGCCCTGCAAGGCCGAACCCAGTCACGTCGGTCATTGCATGGGCGTGGGGCGCCAGCGCTTTGGCGGCATCAGCCGACGAGGTCTGCATGGCACTCCAGCACGCCAGCACGTCTTCGCCGCGGGCCTTTGTCTGCATCTCAGCCGCGAGGAGGATTCCAGTGCCAAGCGGCTTCGTCAGGATCAATGCATCTCCGGGTTTGGCACCGGAGAGTGTGATCGGCGCGCGATCGAGAAGGCCTGTCACGGTGAACCCGATGGTCAGCTCCGTGCCTTCGGTGGAATGGCCGCCAATGATCTCGGCCCCGGCATCCGCGAACACGGCGCGAGCCGCGTCCGTCACCTCATCCAAGGCCTGTCGCTGCAGGCGCGCCGCAGCGCGCGGCAGGATCACTTGCGCCAGTGCCGCTTGCGGTTCTGCGCCCATCGCCCAGATGTCGCCAAGCGCGTGGATGGCGGCCACGCGGGCGACAAGCACCGGGTCGAGAGCGAAAGCGCGGAGGTGATCGTGGCTGAGGACTTGTCGCGTATCACCCATGGTCAGGACCGCAGCGTCATCGCCGGGTGCGCCCGCCAGAACCCCGTCCAACGCCAAAGCCCCCAGTTTCGCCCCGCACCCACCACACGGGGCCGGGCCCTCCATCTCGGACGCAACGCCCTTTGCTGCGCCTTTTGGCACGGGAGGCGTCGGCATATCAGGCAGATGTCGGAATTGGTCCATGAAGCGCTGGTCAATCTGGTTTTTCCAACGCCAAAGCGGGCGACCGGCGCGGGCGAACCCTGCTTTTTCGGCCACCGCCACCTTGTCACCCATGGAAATCAGCTTGAGGAAATCCTTTTGCGGGCGGAACGCCTTGCGCTGTGAGCCGGTCAGATCGGCACGCAGATTGTGGGTCAGGATCGGCGCCGCACGCACCGCGTAGACGCCAGCCTTGGGCCGCGGATCGTGGACGATATGGGCACAGTCGCCCGCCGCATAAATCGACGGATCAGCGGTGGAGCGGAGGTATTCGTCAACCTCAAGAAAGCCGTCGCGACACGGCAGACCGGTGTCCGCAATCCAGGCCTGCGGGGTCGCGCCAGCCGTCCCGATGGTCAGGTCGGAGGCGATGCGGCGGCCATCTTCAAGAACAACGCTGTCGGCCTCAACTAAGGCCGGGATCGCGCTCTCGATGACATCCACGCCATGTTCGATCAGCGCACCCATCAGCCGGGTGCGCGCCGCCGGTACGACACTGGACAGCACCGCGCCCCGGTCGATCACCGTCACCGACACCTCCCGATTGAGGCCGTTCATGCGGTGGACTGCGGCCATGGCGACTTCGCAACCGGCAACACCACCACCGAGAATTGCGATCCGGATCGGGCCATCCCCTTCGCAGCGCTCGGCCCAAATGTCGGCGAAGCGGCCAAGTGGTTTTGCTGGCACCCCGTGGTCGGCAAAGCCCGGCAAAACCGGCATTTCCGCCGTTATCCCAATGTCGAGCGACGCGATGTCGTAGGACAGGACCCGGCCCGAGCCGAGATGGATATGCCGCGCATTGGGGTCGAGTGATATTGCCCGATCCACGATCAAGCGCGCGCCCGCGAACCGGGCAAGGCGGACAAGGTCGATGTCCAACTCGTCCCGCGCGTAGTGCCCTGCGATATGGCCGGGAAGCATCCCGGAATAGGGGGCGGTCGCACCGGGATTGATGAGGGTTACGCGCACGCCCGGTACCGGCCTCATGCCCCATTTGCGCAGCACCAACGCATGGGTGTGGCCACCGCCGACAAAGACAAGGTCTTTTACGATGGGAACGGGTTGCTCCATCACTTGGCCTCCACTTGCGTTTCGCACCAGCCGGACAGGAACGGATCATCGGGGTAGCCAACGGCGGTCATGTAAAGGCCATCGGGCGGGGCAACGGGGCCGCAGGCGGCGCGGTCGCACGCCTCAAGGGCCGTGCGCATGTCGTCAGGGGCCCAGGATCCGGCGCCGACCCGTTCAAGCGAGCCAACGATGGAGCGGACTTGATTGTGCAGGAACGAGCGCGCTTTGAGGTGAAAGCGGATCTCGCGCCCGCCACCCAGGGCCGGGGCTTCTTCGACCTCAATCTTGTCGAGTGTTTTGACCGGCGATTGGGCCTGGCAATGGACTGCGCGGAAGGTGGTGAAGTCGTGCTTGCCGATCAGATGCTTCGCGCCCTCGGCCATCGCCGCCACGTCCAACTCACCCCGGACTTGCCAAACAAAGCCTGCGTCATGGACCACAGGCGCGCGGCGGCACACGAGCCTGTACGTGTAGCTGCGCGACAGAGCCGAGAAACGGGCGCTGAATTCCTCCGGCACTTCGGCGCAGGCGGTGACGGCGATGGGCGCGGGCTTGAGATGCCAATTGAGTGCTTCTGCAAGCCGGAACGGCTCCCACACCTTCTCAAGGTCAACAGACGCCACCTGCCCCGTTGCATGCACGCCCGCGTCGGTGCGGCCCGCAGTCGTCGTGCGCGGCTCAACCGATTGCAGCCTGGCCAGCGCCTCTTCCAGCGCTTGCTGCACGCTTGGCACATTGGCTTGGCGCTGCCAGCCCGCAAAGGGGCGGCCGTCATATTCGATGCGGAAGGCGTAGCGGGGCATGTTCACGGGGCTACCCCAGTTGATCTTCCCCGTCCATCGCCCCTCGAAACCTTTGATGCGAATGACTATCCTTGAGAGGTCACAAGCGCGAGAGGATGCCCCCTTGGTGATCGGAGCCATTGCAGACACCCTGGGCCGAGGGATCGAAACCGTGACCGACGGCGTGTCGGAGATGTTGTTCGAACCGGTGATCCGGCTTGGCGTTACCGGATTGGCGCGTTCGGGTAAGACGGTTTTCATCACGTCGTTGGTGGCAAACCTCATGGACCGAGGTCGGATGGCAGGGCTTGAAGCCGCCGCAGGTGGCCGGATCGAGGCCGCGTTCCTGCAACCCCAGCCTGATGACACGGTGCCAAGGTTTGAGTTTGAAAGCCATTTGGCCGCGATGACGGGAGCTGAGCCATTTTGGCCGGAAAGCACCCGCTCGGTCAGTGAGTTACGCCTGTCGCTTCGGGTGCGGCCCAAGGGATTGCTTTCGGGCTTTTCCGGGCCACGCACGGTTCATCTGGATATCGTAGACTATCCCGGCGAATGGCTTCTGGATCTGGCGCTGTTGGAGATGGACTTTGCCGGATGGTCGGTAGAGGCCTTGGCAAAGGCGCAGGCCCGGGAAGAGGGCGCCGCGTTCATCGCGCGGCTCGATGAGTTCGATGCAACGGCGAAGTTGGACGAAAGCGCGGCCAAGGCCCTAGCAGACGGATGGACCGAATATTTGAATGCAGCCCGGTTGTCCGGCTATTCTGATTGTACGCCGGGGCGTTTCCTGCTGCCCGGCGATCTGGAGGGCTCGCCCGCGCTGACCTTTGCGCCCTTGCCGCCGGGGGCCACGCCTCGGGGATCGCTGGCCCGTGAATTTCAGCGCCGGTTCGAGGCATACAAAGCCCAGGTCGTGAAGCCCTTCTTCCGAGCCCACTTTTCCCGGATCGACCGGCAGGTGGTGTTGGTGGACGCGCTTGGTGCGATCCACAACGGCCCGCGCGCGGTCGAGGATTTGCGGCAGGCCCTGAGCGGCATCCTCGCCAGCTTCCGTCCGGGGCGGAATACGTTCCTGACCTCGATCCTCGGCAAGCGCGTGGACAAGATCCTGTTTGCCGCAACGAAGGCGGACCATTTGCATCACGATCAGCACGGACGGTTGCAGGCGATCATGGTGGCGTTGGTCTCTGACGCGCGGCGGAAGGCTGATTTTTCAGGTGCCGACACGGGCGCCATGGCCATTGCCGCCTTGCGTGCAACCGTCGAGGAGACCCGCCGCGTGAATGGCACCGACCTGGGCGTGGTGCGTGGGACATTGCAGGAAGATGGCAGACAAGCGGCCTTGCATCCCGGCGATTTGCCATCCGATCCGCAAGTGCTCCTGGCACCGGCACGTGACGGTGCAGAGGCCTGGTTGGACGCGGAATTTGGCGTGATGAAGTTTGCACCCGCGCCGCTGTCGTTGAGGGCGGGCGAAGGGCCACCTCACATCCGGTTGGATAGGGCAGCAGAATTCCTGATCGGGGATAAATTGCGATGACAGAGCCATTTTCCAGTCTTCAAGTCGGGGGCCAGCCCCCAAACCCCCGAGGTATTTTTGAAACAAGGAAGCAGGGGGCGAGCAATGAGTGAGCGAAAAGGCCCCGTCCTGATCGAGTTGGAAGATGCGCCGGAGGCCGGGCCTGAACTGGCGGCACCTGTGCCCGATGTGGGAATGCCAGCACCGGAAGGCAAAGCCATGCAGGTCGTCGCGACGTTGGGCGCGCGCCGCCCTCTTGGCTCGCGCGGTTCTTCTGGTCGGCGCTGGTGGGCTGGGTCGGGTTCGTGGCGTCACTTGCGGCGTGGGACTTTGTGACCGGGTTGCTCGCCTCCAACCCGGTTTTGGGTTGGATTGCAGTCGGCCTGATCGGCGCGGTGGTATTCGCGCTTCTGCTCATCTGTCTGCGGGAACTGGCCGCGTTTTCGCGCCTCGGTCGGCTCGACAAGGTCCACCGCGCGGCGGAAGCGGCGTTGGCGTCGGGGGATGTGAAGGCCGCTCGAGACGTCGCGCGGCGAATTTCTTCTTTTATGCCGGTCGTGCGGAAGTTCGGTTGGGGCGTGAGGTTTTGGATCGCCAGAGGGACGAACTGTTCGACCCGGCAAGCCTTTTTGCCTTGGCCGAGGCCGAGGTGATGGCACCTCTGGACGCCATGGCCGAACGCGAGGTTGAGGCCGCGGCGCGTCAGGTGGCGACAGTAACGGCGCTGGTTCCGCTGGCCTTCGCGGATATCATCGCGGCTTTGACCGCTAATCTGCGGATGATCCGCAAGATCGCCGAGGTTTACGGCGGGCGGGCGGGCACTTTTGGCGCCTGGCGTTTGACTCGCGCGGTTTTGACCCATCTTGTTGCGACGGGTGCCGTTGCTATAGGCGACGATCTTCTGGGCTCTGCCGTTGGCGGCTCGGTCCTGTCGAAGCTGTCGCGCCGTTTTGGCGAAGGCTTGGTGAACGGCGCCCTGACCGCAAGGGTTGGCGTCGCCGCGATGGAAGTGTGCCGTCCGCTACCTTTCGGCACAGGGCGCAAGCCAAGTGTGACCGGCCTGATCAAACGGGCCCTGACGGGCCTGTTCAATGCACGGGAAGGGACAAGCGATGGAAACGCTCGCAGCTGATCTGAAGACGATGGTGCGCACCCCGCTGGAGGATGCGCATGTCGCGGCGATGCGAAAAGTGGGGGTCGAACGCCGCCTGAAGGCAGGCGAGATTCTGCACCGTGCAGGCGAATTGGTGACTGAATTCTGCTACCTTCTGGACGGCGAGATGGAGGCGGTCGACCCTTCGACCGGTGGGCGATACGGTGATGGCGCGACGCTTGGCCCGACGCAATTTGCAGGTGACATCGCATTCTTGCATGGCGGGGCCTACTCCATGGCTTTGCGTGCCGTTCAGGATACGACGCTTTTGTGCGTTGAACGGGAAACGATGCTCGACCTGATGGCGCGCGTCCCAGAGATGTCTGACATCATCATCACAGTGTTCGCGGCGCGCCGGCGGGGCCAGTTGGAGCGCGAAGCCTCGGCCCTGACGTTGATCGGGGCGGAGGCAGACCGCAATATTCGCCGGATTGCCGCCTTTGCCGGGCGGAACCGGATCCCCGTACGCTCCCTCACATTGGACGAAGCAGAGGCCGAAGCGGTGGCGCATGCATGCTCTATCGCGCCAAATGCGCCAGCCGTCATCTTCGGGAAGGGCGAGGTCATCGCGGACCCCACACCGCGCAAGATCGCCGCGCGCATGGGTCTGGACCTGAGCTTTGAAGAAGACGAGCTTCATGACGTGCTGATTGTGGGCGGTGGGCCCGCGGGCGTGGCCGCGGCGGTCTATGCTGGCTCCGAAGGGTTAAAGGCGCTCGTGGTCGAAGACCTGGCCGTTGGCGGGCAGGCCGGCACCTCAAGCCGGATCGAAAACTACATGGGCTTTCCCACCGGCATCTCCGGCGCCGATTTGTGCTGGCGCGGTGAGGTGCAGGCGATGAAGTTTGGCACCCGCTTTGCTGTCCCACGCCGGGCAGCCGCACTTATGCGCAAGGACGACGGCACCTTTCATATTACGCTGGATGACGGGGTGGAGACCTGCGCCCGCGCATTGGTCGTGGCCACAGGCGTCCAATACCGAAAACTGCCTATCGAACGGCTCGAAGACTTCGAAAGTGCGGGCATCTACTATGCAGCCACGGATGTAGAAGCACGGTTCTGCCGTAACACTGAGGTGGTGGTCATCGGCGGTGGCAACTCCGCCGGGCAAGCCGCGATGTTCCTCAGCCGCTCGGCGCAACATGTCCACGTCCTTGTGCGCGGCGACAGTCTTGCCGCGTCCATGTCGCGCTACCTGACGGACCGGCTGGAGGCGCATCCCCGCATCACGATCCATTATCGGACGCAGATGACCTGCTGCCATGGTGACACCGAATTGGATGCCATCACCATCCGTAACGCGGCTGACGGACAGGATTGGCAGATCAGGACGCGCGCCGTGTTTGTTATGGTAGGGGCCGCGCCAAATACGCAATGGCTCTCAGGCCTTGTCGATCTGAACGAGCAGGGATTTGTAAAGACCGGCGCAGATGTCGGACAATCGAGTGGTTACGCGACCTCCTGCCCCGGCATCTACGCGGTGGGCGATGTGCGCGCTGGCAGCGTGAAGCGCGTGGCGAGTGCGGTGGGCGAAGGATCCGTTGTGATCTCTCGGGTCTGGGAATATCTGAACGCGGACTAGCGGGCAGCGCCGCCCCGTGCCAGACAGTCGCAATGGCCCGCGACACCACAACTGACCGGCCCCTGTTGGGCATCTTGCTGATGTTTGGCTTCTGCGCCGTCATTCCGTTTGCGGATGCGCTGGCCAAGCTGTTGGGCGAAGACTTCCCCCTATTCCAGCTGATCGTTGTCCGGTTTGCCACCCAGGCCTTGCTGTTCACGCCTATGGCCATGATTGCTGGAGCGGTCTTGTTCCCCTCGGCCCGCGTCGTCGGTCTGACGGCCCTGCGCGCGGCCTTGCAGATCTCTGGCCTCTTGATGATGTTCTCGGCCCTTCGGTTGCTGCCGTTGGCGGATGCGGTGGCCATTGCCTTCGTGATGCCCTTCATCATGCTGTTGCTTGGGCGCTTCTTTCTGGATGAAGAGGTTGGGCCGCGCCGGTTGATTGCATGCGCCGTGGGGTTTGTCGGCACGCTGATGGTGGTGCAACCCAGCTTCGCGGCTGTGGGTTGGGGTGCGCTTCTGCCGGTTGGGGTCGCCTTTGTGTTCGCCTTTTTCATGCTGGTGACGCGCGCCATGGCGAAAGAGATCGACCCGCTGGCGCTGCAAGCCTCATCCGGCATACTTGCGCTGCCGTTCGTGGCCCCGCTCGTGTTCCTGACGGTATCGGGGGACGCACCTTTGGTTGGATGGATCTCACCTATCGGCAATGAAATCTGGCTTTTCGTGGCGTTGGGGATTGCTGGGTCCATCGGGCATTTGCTGATGACATGGTCCTTGCGCTTTGCGCCCTCGGCCACACTCGCCCCGATGCAGTACCTGGAGATCCCGATGGCCACACTGGTCGGTTTCGTGATGTTCCGAGACTTGCCCAATGGCCTGGCGGCCGCGGGAATCGCGGTGACGATTGCAGCTGGGCTTTATATTGTCTTTCGGGAACGGGCCGTCAGTCGGAGCGCGGCGTCAGGGACGCCATAGGCGGCACCAGATCACCGCAGACCAGCTTTGTCAGGATCGCCGGCACCGGGAATGTGCGGCTGAGTGGCGCCAGAACGCGGTCCCGCAGGACCGGCAAGGCGCGGCTATCGGATTGGTATTGCGGCGTGAACGAGGCCGACATCATCTGGTAAAGCCAGACATGCCAGCGCCGGGCCATGGCATAACGGCGCATGGCCTCCTCCCCGGACGTCTGCCGCAGAGACAGCTGCACGGCGCGCGCATCCAGGAGCGCCATGTTTGCGCCCTGCCCCAGCTGAGGCGAGGCACGGTGCGCGGCATCCCCAATATGGACCATGCCATCATCGTAGGGGCGTTTCAGGGTCCCATGGGTGTAGGTGGCGCGGGTAAAGTCGGCATGGCCTAGATCCTCGGGAAGGAAGGCTTTGAACTCAGGCCAAAGCGCCTCCGCCTCTGCCCGCCATGCGGCGAAGGGACGGCTGAAATGGGTGTCGATCGCATCCGCCTTGAGCGAATAGAAGATCGCGGCCAACCGCTTGCCAGCTGCCTCTCGCATCGTACCGACGGGCAGGACACCCAGCATACGATCTGCGCGGCGATAGCGTTGGGTCAGGCGATCTTCCGGGAAAGGTGCATCGATGGGCCAGGGAACGGTGGCCCAAACCGCGCCGTAAGGCAGCGCGCGTGACTTGAGTGGCGACAGGGTCGAGCCCGCACCAAGCGCGTCAACGATCAGATCAAACGGACCTTCAAGCCGGCCACCAACCGACACCTGCTGACCATCGCGCCCCGCGACGGGACTGCTCGCAACAATCGTGGCCCCTGCCGCTTGGGCCGCATCGTAGAGCGCCCCGAACAAGGCTGCCCGGTGAATGCCGAGCCCCTTGCGATCTGCGGATTTCCCGTAGGCCACCGACAAAACGGTACGATTGCGCGCAACTTCATCGCCAAACATCGTGGCAATTGGCGTGCCCCGTACCATTGCCTCAGGCGCGGCACCGCAGGCCCGCAAAACGTCCATGCCAACGGGCTGGATCACCAGGCCGGAGCCGACCGGTCGTGGCGCATCGAACCGGTCGAAAACGGTGACCTTGTGACCATCAGCGGCCAGAAGGGCGGCGGCGGCCAGGCCACCGATGCCCGCCCCGGCAATTGCAATCTCTTGTTTCATGGCACCGACGATAGCTGCCCCTGCGGCCGCGACCATGCGGCAGGATGTGGCGGATTTCCGGACTTGCGGGAAGGCATGTACGGCGCCACGCTGACAGCATTCAATAAAGGACCCCTTCTGATGACTTTTTCCGATCTTTCAGGCAGCGCCAAAGGTGCCGCCGTCCTTGCGATTCTGAGCCTTGTGATCAGCGTCAATTTCAGCTCCACCTCCAACCTCAACGGCGTGGTAAGCTGCAGCTACTTCGATGTCGCCAAACTGGGCTTGGGCGCGCTGGCCGTTCTCATTGGGTTGGGCGGCGTCATGAGCGCGCGCAACGACCAATCCTCGGCACGCACCATGAACATGGTGGTTCCCGGGATCGCAGCGCTTGTGGGCGTCTTCAGCGTCTTGGTGGGTCTTGGCCTTGTCGGGGGGCCTTGCTGAAAACAATCGGCGCTGTTGTCTACAACCGGTCTGCGCGTCTATCGTTCGCGCAGGCCCCGTCGGGAAGGTCTTTGGACGGTCAGCCTTTTTTTGATCGCAACGAGATTTTTACCGGAGACAGCCAATGCGCCGTTTATGTGTCGCTCTTGCCCTTTTGATACCCGGAGCCGCCGCAGCACAGCAGACTGACTGCACCGGCCAGCCCATTCCAATTCAGGGCACCTATACCTACAACAGCGGCACAGCAGAGATCACTTACGATTCCGATGTCGCAGCCGAATGCCCATCAACCTTTTATCTTTCGGTCAACAGCGGTCCGTTAGTGGGATTGGAAGTTCGCTATGGCGCGCTCGGCGATTTGAGCCATGGCATCGTCGTATCAACAAACGCCTTTACGGCGGTGCACCTTGATATTGCCCCAAGGTTCGATGCCGACGACCTCTATCTGGGTGGCATTCGGACCTACGACACCTTCAGTCTTGTGGCGGAGCTGGCGAGCCTGGAATTTGATATTTCCGAACACGGGATCGGATACTTCACGTTGCAGGACGGAGTCGCACCGCGCTGCATTTGTCAGGACGTCGCGTCAGAAATCGAGAGTTCACAACAGTGGATTTCGATCTATTCCGATGAAGACGCCATTGAGGCTGCTTAGGCATATAATCTGATGGCAAACGAGAACGACTTCTACGTGCACGGCGACAATATCATCTACACGTCAAGGCCGGCGCGAGAGGTCTAAGGATATCCGAACCTTACGTACGATGATCTGCTCGATGGCATTTACCGTGGAACGCTCCGGTTTGAGCGAAATGGTGATACCTATGAAATCGTTGTACTGGCGCCACCGACGCAAACCGAACCACCTAATCCCGTTGAGGGAGAAGACCCGCAATCACCCGGCGCGTTGACCAATGCTGATACCGATGGTGATGGATTAACCGACGATGCGGCAGGGGCGACCTCCTTCTGGAATTGTAGCCTTGTAATGCCCGAAGCATCCGCCGCAACCGCGCAGTGTCGGACGGGGATCGCGTTGCAGGCCACGCATGCTCACGAGAATACCCATGTTCGCCAATGCTTTGCCGCCAGCTTTCGGACACCAGACGGTGCCGCCACAGTTCCGGGCACATTGCGCGGCCTGTTCGTGGTTGACGGAGAGCCCGACGAGCTTGGGGCGGAAAACCTCCGAGACCCCGATGCGCCGCTTGCCATAAACTGCTCCCGATTGCCGAATGGCATCACGGGAAGTTGGCCTGGGCATTTCCCGCATAATTTTCCAACATCGGCGACACAAAGCACCTCTATCGGGCACCTCCGCAGCATCGATCCAAGAACGCTTTCGCGATGGGAAGTCGAAGCCTATTCAACTGACATCGCCGTCAGTGTTGCATTTCGTGACACCGATTGCGGCGGCGAGGCCGGTCGTGGTGATCCGGCAGACGATGGCCTTTTCTTCGCGGAAGACACTGTCGATCCAGAAACTGGCCTTCCCATCGAGAACCCTGACGCGACCAAGTGAACGCGCACCCGATGCTGGTTTACCTTTGTCGCGGCACGGGCTATCCGATGCGGCATGGCCCGCTCGATGATGACAGTCATTCGAATTAGCAGCCCGGCGCTCTGATCCTTCAGGCCGCCGGGAGTCTTTGCGTGAGATACACGCCGTTGGCGCGATCGTGCTTGAGCATTCGCACGGCCCTGCTACACCGCATTCAAACATTCGATGATGAGGAGCGCCCGAAATGTGCGCCGAAACCACATCCGTGGATTACAAAGATACGCTGAACCTGCCCAAGACCGATTTCCCCATGCGCGCGGGCCTGCCCAAGCGCGAGCCTGAATGGCTGGCGCGGTGGGAGAAGATCGGCATCTACGAACGACTGCGTGAGAAAGAAGGCCGACCGCCTTTCACGCTGCACGATGGCCCGCCCTATGCGAACGGGCACCTCCATATCGGTCACGCATTGAACAAGACCATCAAGGACATCATCGTGCGGTCCCACCAGATGATGGGCCATGACAGCCGCTATATCCCCGGCTGGGATTGCCACGGTCTGCCCATCGAATGGAAGATCGAGGAACAGTACCGCAAGAAGGGCCGCAACAAGGACGATGTGGATATCTTCGAGTTCCGGCAGGAATGCCGGGAGTTTGCGGACCATTGGGTCGGGGTGCAGCGCGACGAGTTCAAGCGCTTGGGCATCACCGGCACGTGGGAAAAGCCGTACCTCACCATGGATTTCCACGCCGAGCGCGTGATCGCGGAGGAATTCCAGAAGTTCCTGATGAACGGGACGTTGTACCACGGCTCTCAGCCGATGATGTGGTCGCCGATCGAACAGACGGTCCTGGCCGAGGCCGAGATCGAATACCACGACAAGGACAGCTTCACGATCTGGGTGAAGTTTGAAGCCCATGGCGGGGCCGATGACCTAGACGGCGCTTTCGTGGTGATCTGGACCACAACGCCGTGGACGATCCCGTCGAACAAGGCCGTCGCGTTTGGGAAAGACATTGCCTATGGCCTTTATGAGGTCACCGGCACGCCGGAGGAATCCTGGGCCAAGGTGGGCGACAAATACATCCTCGCCGATACCCGCGCGGCGGACGTCATGGCCCGTGCGCGGTTGGAAGACGGCATGTGGGCCCGTGTGCGAGATGTAACGCCGGAGGACCTAGAGGTTCTTCGCTTGTCGCACCCCCTCGCAAAAGCCGAGGGCGCGAACGGCGAATGGGATGACCCGCGCGATTTCCGCCATGGTGATTTCGTCTCAGACGAAGAGGGCACGGGCTTCGTGCATTGCGCACCGTCCCACGGGATGGAGGAGTATGAGCTCTACCGCGAATTGGGCATGTTGGAGCAGGTGTTGACCTACAACGTGCTCGACGACGGCTCATTCCGGCCCGACTTGCCGTTCTTTGGCGGCAAATACATCCTGAGCCGCAAGGGCGGTGAGGGGGACGCAAACAAGGCTGTCATCGACAAGCTTGTCGAAGTTGGTGGGTTGCTGGCGCGGGGCAAGATCACACACTCCTACCCGCATTCCTGGCGCTCGAAGGCGCCGATCATCTACCGCAACACCATGCAGTGGTTTGCGGCCATCGACAAACCGGTGGGCGATGGTCTGGATCAGCACGGCAAAACCATTCGCGAACGGGCGCTGACCGAGATCGACAACGTCAAATGGACGCCAAAATCGGGGCGCAATCGGCTGTTCTCCATGATGGAGGCGCGGCCTGACTGGGTGTTGGGACGCCAGCGCGCCTGGGGCGTACCGCTGACCTGCTTCATCAAGAAGGGCGCGCTGCCGACGGATCCCGACTACCTGCTACGCAACGAGGCCGTGAACGCTCGCATTCTTGAAGCGTTTGAGGCCGAGGGCGCCGACGCCTGGTACAAACCCGGCGCGAAGGAGCAATTCCTGGGCAATGATGCGGACCCCGACGCCTACGATCAGGTCTTTGAAGTGCTGGATGTTTGGTTTGATTCAGGCTCAACCCACGCCTTCGTGCTGCGCGATCGTGAGGACGGGACCGAGGATGGCATCGCTGACGTCTACATGGAAGGCACCGACCAGCACCGCGGGTGGTTCCATTCCTCGCTTCTGCAATCGGTCGGCACCATGGGTCGCGCGCCCTATCGCAACGTGGTGACGCACGGCTTCACGCTGGATGAGAAGGGCATGAAGATGTCCAAATCCATCGGAAATACCATCGTGCCCGAGGAGGTCGTGAAGCAGTACGGCGCAGACATCCTGCGGCTGTGGGTGGCCCAGACGGATTACACCGCCGACCAGCGGATCGGGCCGGAGATCCTGAAAGGCACGGCAGACAGCTATCGCCGGTTGCGCAACACAATGCGCTTCATGTTGGGCTCGCTCAGTGATTTCAGCGATGCCGACCGGGTCGAGCCGGAAGACATGCCCGAGATGGAACGCTGGGTCCTTCATCGTCTCGCTGAGCTGGATCAGGTCGTGCGCGACGGCTACCGCGCATTCGACTTTCAGGGTGTGTTCCAAGCGGTCTTTACCTTTGCGACAACCGATCTGTCGGCCTTCTATTTCGACATCCGCAAGGACGCGCTTTATTGCGATGGCGACACGGCGCGCAGGCGGGCGGCCCGGACAGTTTTGGACATCCTGTTCCATCGGCTGACCACCTGGCTTGCGCCGATCCTTGTCTTCACGATGGAGGAAGTCTGGCTGGAACGCTTCCCGGGGAGGCCTCGTCAGTGCATCTGGTCGACATCCCCGAGACGCCTGCATCTTGGCGGGATGACGCCTTGGCGGCGAAATGGGCCAAGGTCCGGTCCGCGCGGCGCGTTGTGACGGCAGCGTTGGAAGTGCAGCGTCGTGAAAAGGTGATCGGCGCATCCCTTGAAGCCGCGCCGGTGGTCCATGTGGACGACCTCGACACACTGGAGGCCCTGAAATCGGTGGCGTTCGAGGATATGGCGATCACGTCTGATATCACGTTGACCGCCGACCCGGCCCCGGCGGAAGCCTTCCGTATAACGGAGATCGAAGGTGTGGCAGCCGTCTTTGAAAAGGCCGAAGGCGAGAAGTGCCAGCGCTGCTGGAAAATCCTGCCCGATGTCGGCACGCATTCCCATGAAGGCGTGTGCGGTCGTTGTGATGAGGCGCTTTCAGCCTGATTGGCCTGCCATTTGATTGAAAAACCGCGCCCCACCTTCGGGCGCGGTTTTGTTTGGTGGAGTCGGGTTTTGCATATTTTTGGAACAAAGATGGGCAGGGTGCGCCTCCGCACAGGGCCTTGCGCCTTGGGTTTCTGATCGGCGCCACCTAAGTTGCGATCTACCGCACATGCAGGAGGCCCGGAAATGGCGCGACAGGAAGAATATACCCCCGAAGGTCTGGACCTGGGACAAGGAGAATGGGGGCGAATGGGCCTCTCTCAACCGGCCCATTGCCGGCGCGACCCATGATAAGGCACTGCCGGTGGGCGACCATCCATTTCAGCTCTACTCGCTCGGCACGCCCAATGGCGTGAAGGTCACGGTGCTGTTCGAGGAATTGCTGGAGGCGGGCTACTCGGACGCCGAATATGATGCCTGGCTGATCCGCATCGGCGATGGCGACCAGTTCGGCAGCGGGTTTGTCGACGTGAACCCCAATTCCAAGATTCCGGCCTTGGTGGACCGCAGCGGGCCGGAACCCGTGCGTGTGTTTGAGTCCGTCGCGATCATGATGCATCTGGCGGAAAAGTTTGGAGCGTTCATGGGGCCCGACAAGGCGCGGCCAGAGCTTCTGTCATGGCTGATGTGGCAGATGGGCAGCGCGCCGTTTCTGGGCGGTGGCTTTGGTCATTTCTATGCCTATGCCCCCTACCCCATGGAATACCCGATCAACCGCTACGCCATGGAAAGCAAGCGGCAGATGGATGTGCTCGACAAACATCTGGCCGAGAATGAGTGGATGGCGGGCGGCGAATACACCATCGCCGATATGGCGATCTGGCCGTGGTACGGGCGCATGGTGACGGAAGGCGGCTACAACGCGAGTGAGTTCCTCTCAGTCCATGAATACACGCATCTGACGCGGTGGGCCGAAGCGATCCTGGCGCGGCCCGGCGTGCAGCGGGGCCGGATGGTGAACCGCACCAGTGGCGAGCCCCATGAGCAGTTGTGGGAGCGGCACTCGGCCGAGGATTTCGCAACCAAGACGCAGGACAAGATTGGCGGATGACGCGCTGATCGCCGAGGCTCTGCTGCGATTGGCGGCGGAGCGGGCGGGCAAGACGTTCTGCCCGTCTGAGGAGGCGCGGGCCGTGGCCGATGACTGGCGGCCCCTTATGCTCGACGTGCGGCGCGTTGCGGCTGATCTGGGGCTGCGTGCAACGCAGCGGGGCGTTGTTGTCGACCCGTTGACAGCCCGCGGACCGATCCGGTTGTCGCAAGATCCGGGTTGAGATCTCTCGCCGGGCCAGACAGGTTTGGCCGATGGATCAGAACCGCATCAGCATCGAAACCCCGGTCGGGCCAGTCTACCTTGAGGAGGGAAATGGCGCCATCGTGCGTGCCGGTTGGCACAAGGTCGACGCACCCGGAAACAGCGACTTGCTGAAAGAGGCCGCAGCCGAATTGGCCGCCTATTTCAGCGGAAGGCTGACCAAGTTCACGGTTCCGATCCGGCACGGTCGCATGGACGCGACCGGGCGCGTTCTGGATGCGATGCGTGCGATTCCACTAGGGGAAACGCGCAGCTACGGCGATGTCGCGCAAGAGGTCGGATTGCCCGCACTGGCGGTGGGCCAGGCTTGCGGGGCGAACCGTATACCGATCCTGATCCCGTGCCACCGAATTCTTGGCGCGAACGGGTTAGGTGGGTTTTCGGCCCCCGGGGGTGTGGAAACAAAAGTTTGGCTTTTGCGACATGAAGGGGCGGCAGGGCTGCTTATTTGACGCAGAACGTACACAAAGCCAATTAATCCCCAGCTTATCCACAGCAGCTATTCGGAGCTGCCCGGCCAAGTTACCTGCGCGTCACCTGCAAGCATGGCGCCCTTGGCACGGTCAAACCTGAGGTAGGCAATGCCCATCCCGCCCGCTTGCGTGTAGAGGGTTCCGGCAGGCTTTCCATCGGACACAATCTCGGTCCCGACGGGCGCAGCGCCGTCAACCTTTACCGTGACGAAACCTTTTTTGAGCTCGGTCTTGTGCTTCATGCGTGCGGTGACTTCCTGCCCAACGTAACACCCCTTTCGGTGGTCCACGCCTGACAGTCGGTCAAAGTCAGCCTCCAGAATATAGGTCTCGTTCGGGACCAGCTCGACACCCGTTTCGGGCACGCAAGCCGCGACGCGCAGCACGTCCCAGTCGATGGTCGGCTCGCCACCTTCCTCGCCGTAGGCGCGCCACCCAAGAGATGCATCGCGCGGGTCAAGATAAGCGCCATCGGGCGCGTCACCGAGGCCGCGGGTCACGGCCAGCCCGGCCTCTTCAATCACCACATCCGCGCGTAGACGGTACATGGACAGCCGCTGTGCCAAGCCGGGGGCGCATGCGGTCTTGACGTCCAGCAGCACACCGTCCCCGCGATCTAACAAGAAGAAGTCGGCGAGGTACTTTCCCTGCGGCGTCAGCAGTGCCGAATAGGTCAGCCCATCGCCGGCATCACGCGTCACCAAACCCTTCAGAAAGCTATGCGCATCCGACCCGCCGATCCGCAGAACCGTCCGGTCCTCTGCCCGTTCTCCGATCATCTGTTCATCCCCCGTGATCTTTCGCATCACAGCTAATCATGCGCAGGACCGCGCGCAACATTGACCGGCTATGGGGGCCGCTATACCTCTTCCAGGAGTGCACGCCATCCCCCCGGAGAAACCGCAATGTCCCTGTCCCACGGTCGCCATTATCTTGCCATCCCCGGACCTTCGGTCATGCCCGACCGGGTTCTGCAAGCGATGCACCGGCCAGCGCCGAACATTTACCGCGGCGCATTGGTAGAGATGGTGGAAACGATCGTGCCGGACCTGAAGGCCGTCGCAGACACGTCGCACAACGTGGCGATGTATATCTGCAATGGCCACGGCGCGTGGGAGGCGGCCCTGGTCAATACACTGTCGCGCGGGGACAAGGTGCTGGTCCTGGCGACGGGGCGGTTCGGCATCGGATGGGGAGAGATGGCCCGGGACCTGGGCGCTGAGTGCGAAGTCCTTGATTTCGGAATGAGTTCCGACATCGACATGGACCGCGTGGCCGAGGCGCTGGCCGCTGACGCGGACCACAAGATCAAGGCCGTTCTTGCCGTGCAGGTCGATACTGCAACCTCGGTGAAGAACAACATCCTCGGCTTGCGGAATGTGCTGGACGCAGCAGACCACCCAGCGTTGCTTTTCTCGGACAATATCGCGTGCCTCGGCTGCGACGAATTCCATATGGACGCATGGGGCGTCGATGTCATGGTCACAGGCAGCCAGAAGGGCCTTATGACGCCGCCGGGTATGGCCTTCGTCTACTTCAACGACAAGGCAGACAAGGCGCGGGATCGCGCGAACATGGTCACGCCCTACTGGGATTGGCGCCCACGGATCGATCCGGACTATTTCTATCGCTACTTCTGCGGCACGGCACCGACCCACCACTTGTACGGCCTGCGCACAGCACTCGACATGATCATCCATGAAGAGGGACTGACACAGGTCTGGCGTAGACACGGCGTGTTGGCGGAAGCGATTTGGTCCGCCCTGGACATCTGGGGCCAGGCGGGCCCCGTGCGCGCCAACATCACCGAACGGGACAAACGCAGTCATGCCGTGACGCTCGTGAACTTTGGCTCGGGCAACGGGTTACGCCTGCGCGAGTGGATGGAGGCGAACTATGGCGTGACGCTGGGTGTTCCCCTGGATGGGTTGGACGCGCCGGACGACTACCTTCGCATCGGGCATATGGGCCATGTAAATGGCCATATGGTTCTGGGCGTGCTGGCCGGGTTGCAGGCGGGCATGTCGGCCCTGCAGATCCCCCATGGAGCAACCGGGCTGGAAGCGGCAATGAAGGTGATTGCCGAAGCCGCCTAACGGGCGCGCTCCAACGCGATTGGCAAGGCGTTCGCGAAAGCGTCCAGCGCGTCATCAGGCGCGCAGGAGACGCGGATGCAACGGTCTTGCGGGGCGGTGAACGGCATTCTGACAAAAATGCCCTGCGCGACGAGAGCGGCCAAGACAGCGCGGGCGAAATCGCCATTACCACCACAGTCAATTGTCACGAAATTGGTCGCCGACGGCAGCGGCGTCAGACCGTTACTGTGGGCGATGGCTGAGATACGGTCTCGGGCTGCAGCAATGCGCGCAACGGTATCCTCCAGATAGGCCTGATCGTCCAACGCGGCCAAGGCGGCAGCCTGCGCGACCCGGCCCATCCCGAAATGGTTGCGGATCTTGCCGAAGGCGGTGATGAAATCGGACTGGGCCAGTGCATAGCCCACCCGCATCCCCGCAAGGCCGTAAGCTTTGGAGAAGGTGCGAAACCGGATCACCCGTGGATGTGTCATGTCGAGCGGCAGAATGGCGTCAGCCGGGGCGGTGTCTGCATAGGCCTCATCCAAAGCCAGAACACACCCTCGGGCAGCGCGTCAATCATGCGTTGAACCTTAGCCGCACTGTGCCAGCTTCCCATCGGATTGTCGGGGTTGGCGAAGTAGATCAGCTTTGCACCGACTTCTCGCGCCTTGGCAACCAGCGCCTCTGGGTCTTCATGATCATCGGCGTAGGGCACCTTGTGGAGCGTCCCGCCGAAACCCGCAACATGGTAGTTGAAGGTTGGATAGGCCCCGTCGGATGTCACAACCGCATCGCCCTGCCCAACGAGCAAGCGCACCAGATAACCAAGCAGGCCGTCAATCCCCTCGCCCACAAGGATATCGACAGGTGCAACACCGTGATGCGCGGCCAGGGCTGCACGCAAATCATGAACCTCAGGGTCGCCATACATCCACGCGCCGCTTGCCGCGTCTGCCATGGCCGAAATTGCCCGCGGGCTGGGGCCAAAGACACTCTCATTCGCACCCAGCCGTGCTGCAAAGGCTGCGCCACGCGCGCGCTCCTGTGTTTCCGGGCCAACGAACGGCACTGTGGACGGCAGGGATTGGACGAGCGGGGTGTAGCGAGGATTGGACATAGGTCCTCGTTTGCCGATTTTTCCCCGCCCGACAAGGGGGCGCTGGCCCCATATTGAGTGCATGACGCCAAACAGACGCCAATTCATCATCCTGGGAACTGCTGCGGCAACCGCCGCGCGGCTCGGCCCCGCCATCGTTGCGCGCACCGGTGGACGGCGCGTGCTGACGCTGGTCTACGACAAGGGGTTGGGCATGATGCGCGCGGTGGACCGGTTGGTTCCCTGACGGCTCAGTAGCTGTCTTCCGTCAGAAAGCGGCGATTGACCCAACCGCGCTGCGTTCCGTTCCAGAAGATCAGGCACCAGGTGGGGTAGGTGTTCAACTGCGCTTGCTGCTGCGCCGTCAGGGCAAAGAACTGCTGCTGGGTGACGGTCGGCACGCAATACTCAATCTGCACACCACGTGCATTGAAAGGCAGCGCATCGATCTGAAAATAGTTGGTGCCCGGCCCGACGCGAACATTCAGCACATCATTGGACGCAACGTTGTGAACCCGCCAGGCATCGGGTCCATCGGCCGTGGCATGCGCGGCGGGGGCCAGAGCGGCCAAAAGCAGGGTGACAACGGCAAGGCGGGCAAAAAAGCTTTCATCGTAAGGGTCCTTGAAGGGGCTGACACTTGGGAAAGCCTAGCGGAAAGGCGCACAGCCGCTCAATGGCTGGTTTTCGCAGCCGCCTACAGAACCGGAAGAAGCACCTGGGCCAGTTGCACAATCAGCGCATCGGCAAGGCCCGCATTCCGCCCGTCCGAGCGCTGCAGGCCCATGCCCATTGTCCGCACCTCACAAGCGGCAATGGCAGCCGCAATCACCACGAACACACCAAGCAACCCGCGCCGTTTGGCGGGCAGCAGAAGGTGGCGGATCATCAGTGTGTCGAGCATGTTCATGGGTCGGTTGGGTCCAGCCATGGCCGGACCCTCCTAAGTCAAAATCAGTGGGACTGTGCGAGGAAGCGGGCGTTCACCCAGCCGCGAACCTGGCCGTTATGCGCCACAAGACACCAGCGCGAAGGGCCGCGGCTGGTCGAGATCACGGTGCAATCCTGCAGCTGCACGCCATAGGCGTTGTGCGCAAGCGCGTAGACCACGTGGTTGCGGACACCGGGGCCGCTGCGCACGTTCAGGTGGTCGTAATAGCTAACGCCTGAGACGTGGTACCAGGAATAGTTGTTGTAATGGCCCCAATTGGAATGGCCGTAGCCGCCACCTTGGCCGTGGTAAGTCACGGGCTGGGTGTGGCCGTAGCCATATTGGGGATAGGTCTGCTGACCGTATCCAGTGGCAGAGGCGGTGGTGGCCGTGACCGACAAAGCGGCGACGAGGGCGAGAGCGGTGGCTTTAACAAAACGCATGGAAGGGGTCCTTGTGTTTAAATCTATGCCACCACTATCCCCCTTTTCCGGTTACGCCCTCAATGGAGGGATTCCTGCCCAGTCATCAGCAGGGAATGTCACCTCACGTCTCATAGTCCGCCAAAGCCCCTCCGGCCCTAAGCACGTCGATCAGTGGCGACAGATGCTGTCGGTAATTGCGCCATCCCCCGACAGAAGATGAATAGATCGGTTGCCGCACCTGAGCGCTGCTGAGGGTTTTCACCGACCGCTGTGCTCGGTTGAATTCCAGCAACCGATCTTCCCAAGGCAGGCCAAGCTGCGTCACAAGTTCCTGCGTTTGCCTCTCAGGCTCGGCGATTAAATCCTCGTATCGAACTTCGAAGAAATCATTCGGGCACGCCTCGCGCCAAAAGTGCACAAACCTTTCAAATCCAAGATACGCTTCGCCCAACGCGTTCAGATCGTAGGTGTAGCGATAGGCACCGTCGATAAAGTTGTTCTTGTACATAGAAAGGCAGTTATCGCGGGGGTCGCGACGCACGACGACGATGCGGGCATCCGGGAACACCTGCTTCACAAAGCCTATCATCTGAAAGGTCAGGATTGATTTATCGGTAATAACCTTCTTCCCGGAGGCATGAGCGCGATAGGCCCGTTCGACATCGGTGCGCAATCGCGCAATCCGGGTTTCATCGAACGGGGTTTGGGTCGGCAGAGCGATCGAAATTTCCCTCGCCAACGCGGGGTACAGGATTTCGAGTTCGCCACCGGCGGCGACTGTGCTGTGGCTCGAAAGCACTGCTTCCACCAGTGAGGTGCCTGACCGCGGCATTCCAGTCACAAAAATCGGTGACGGTTCGCTGGAATATCTCTGCAATCTGGGCCTTTCCATTTCCCAGACCTTCTTGATCTCCGAAAACGCTGCATCAATTGGCGCTGAAGCGGAGATCGGATAGGTGCGCTGCTGGATCTTCTTGGCCTTTGTCAAATAGCGAAACGCTTGATCAAATTCGCCGCGATCCTCCATCGCCTTTGCAAGGCCGTACCCATACCTTACCTGCGCCTGATCTCCATTTTTTCCGGAGGCAAACAGAGATTGAGCATGCGCCACCAAGGTGTCGTCAGCTGAAACCCTGCCCAACCGCGTGTACCGAAAAAAGGCGTCCGCATCTTTCGGCGATGATGCAAGCAGGTCGGTCAAAACCTCTCTTGCCGAGCTTAGCTCGCCGATGCGCTCCAGCGCCTCGGCATGGAACTGGGATGCGCGCGCCCGAAAGGCTGGATATGCTTTTGCCTTATTGAAAAGCTCGATCGCTTCGATGGAAGCGCCTTCCTCCAAAAGCATCTGGCCTTGCGCAAGAAGGACAACTGGGTGGTCCGGGTGGCTTTTGACCGCCGCATCCACCGCTCCTTTCGCCAAATCAGTGCGGTTGCTTGAATTCGTCGCGTAAACAAGCGCAGCCAATACCTCGGGGTCAAAACCCAATCCACGTGCCGCTTCCGAAAGATGTTGGACCGCCATTGGCAGGCGCCCTTTCGCCACGTAGGCCAGCCCGAATTGCTTGTGAAGCAGTGGTGCGCCCGGGATAATCGCATTAGCCAAATGAAACTGCTTGAGGGCATCCTCAGTCCGTCCGGTCTGCAACAAAAGCTGCCCCAACTGAAGACGCGCCTCCGCGTAATCCGGGTCAATCTTCAGTGCATTGGTGTAAGCCTTTTCTGCCGCACCGACCTTGCCCTGCGCTGCACGCGCTGCCCCAAGTACCGCCCATAGTGGGGCCACTCGGGGTGGGTTTTGAGCAAACCCTTTGCTGCCCTCTCGGCTTCTGGAAACTTCCTTGTTTGGTAAAGGCCTGCAACGGCTTGAAAGTCCTTTGCCGGCAAGCGACCCAGTTTAGCCGCGCCCGACTTGTTCTTACTTGCCGCCTTTTGCTGCAATAGATCCAAGAGCGGCTTGGCTGTCGCGATGCTCTCGCCTCATCAAGGATTGAAGCGAGAGCATCGCTTTCGCCCAAGGCTACGGCTGCGTCGATGGATGCAATCCAAAGGGCAGGCTCCGATTGTGAGTCTTGCCGCGCCATCCGCAAAGCTTCGATCGCATCCTTCGCACGCCCGGCCGCAATCAACATCTGTGCACGCAAAACGATGGCATCGACCGGGCTTTCGCCACTGTCGGCCAAACGCGTCAGTAGGGCATCCGCAAGTTCTGCATCACCCGCGGCCAAAGCCGTCTTGGTTTGCATTAACAGACGTGTGCCTTGTGTGCTGAGTGTCATGCCACCTCAGAAAGTCTCGCAAGCGCCTCCTTCAGCCGCGCCTCCTCCTCTTCGCGGGCGGCGAGGTTTTCCTTTGTTTCCTCAACCACTTCGGGCGGCGCGCTTTCGGCGAATTTGGGGTTGTTCACCCGCCCGCGTAGCCCGCCCAACTCCTTGGCGAGTTTGCCAAGGGTTTTCTCAAGCCGCGCCTTTTCTTCGGCCACGTCGATCAGATCGGCGATGGGCAGCGCGAAGGTACCGCCATCAACGGCAATCGTCACAGCGCCCTTTGGCAGCGTGTCGGTTGGGGTGACTTCGCTGAGGCGCGCGAGCCGTTCGATCATCGCGGCGTTGCGGGCGAAAGCCCCCTGCCCGGCATCGTCGAGGTCAGCTTGCAGAAGCTGGCATTTGAGGCCTGCCGGCACATGCATCTGCGCGCGGACCGACCTGATTTCCTCGATCAGCCCGATCACCCAGCGCATTTCCTTCTCGGCGGCGTCATCAATTAACTCCGCGCCATAGGCGGGCCAATCGGCGTGCACGAGGGGTTTGTCGCGGGTCGCGATCTCGGCCCAAAGCTCTTCGGTGATGAAGGGCATGGTGGGGTGCAAAAGGATCATGCATTGGTCGATGACCCAGGCCATTGTGGCGCGGGTTTCGGCGATAACGGCGTCGTCGCCAGATGCGAAGAGCGGCTTGGCAAATTCCAGATACCAGTCGCAGACTTTGCCCCAGACGAACTGGTAGAGGCCGTTAGCGGCGTCGTTAAAGCGATAGTTTTCAAGGGCTTCATCATGAGCCAACCGCGCGCGGGCGGTTTCGCCGACGATCCACTTGTTGACCGTTTGAGTGACGCTCGCGGGGTCGAAGTCAGCACTCGGCTTGCATTCATTCATCTCCGCAAAGCGCGCGGCGTTCCAGAGCTTGGTGCCGAAGTTCCGGTAGCCCGCGATGCGGTCCTTGGAGAGCTTCAGGTCGCGGCCCATGGCGGCCATGGAGGTCAGCGTGAAACGCACAGCATCGGCGCCGTATTCGTCGATGAGTTCGAGCGGGTCGAGCACGTTGCCGGTGCTCTTCGACATCTTCTTGCCCTTCTCGTCACGGACAAGGGCGTGGACGTAGACGTCCTTGAAGGGGATGTCATCGACGACGGCGAGTTGCATCATCATCATCCGGGCGACCCAGAAAAAGATGATGTCGAAGCCGGAGATCAGCGTGGACGTCGGGAAATAGCGTTGCAGTTCAGGCGTTTGCTCGGGCCAACCAAGCGTGCCGATGGGCCAGAGACCGGAGGAGAACCAGGTGTCGAGGACGTCGGGGTCGCGGAATATGGACACCGGAACCGTGGGATCTGCGGGAAGCTCTACCCCTCCACCTCCGATCGGCACATTGGTCTTGCCGCCAGGTTCGAGTGGTTCATGCAGTTCTACTCGGTTCCCTTTCCAAACACCCATTTCGACGACTTCGCGCCCATAGTAGGCAAAAGTCTGTTGTCGCAATTCTTCTTTTGAGGGTGCACAGAACATCTGAATGTCGCCTTGCGCGAAGCTTGTGTATTGCTTGCCGTGCAGGTCCAGCAGCTTTGGCCCGTACCAAACCGGGATCTGGTGGCCCCACCACAGCTGGCGAGAGATGGTCCAGGGCTCGATATTCTCCAGCCAGTGGAAATACACCTTCCGGTGCTGTTCGGGCATGATGCGAACGCGGCTGTCGCGGACGGCGTCGAGGGCGGGGCCGACGATTTTTGCTGTATCTACAAACCATTGGTCGGTCAGCATCGGCTCGATCACGACCTTGGAGCGGTCGCCGAAGGGCTGAGTGATGGGCTTGGCCTCGACCAGCGGGACGGTCGTGATTTCCTCGTCCTCACCCTTCTTTTTCTTGCCCCCCAGACGCGGATCGTCGGAGGTGGTCATGACGGCGAGGCCCTCGGCGGTGATCTCCGCCACAACCTTTTCGCGGGCGTCGAACCGGTCCAAGCCGCGCAGGTGATCGGGGACGAGGTTGAGGGCATCAACCTCCATCTCGCCCAGAGTTTTCTCCCCATTTGCAACGGCTTGCGCGATTTTTGCGGCCTCTGCGTAAGGCGCGCCGTCTTCACGGAGCGCGCCTTTGGTGTCGAGCAAACGATAGCAGGGAATGCTGCCGCGCTTGGCGACTTCGTAGTCGTTGAAATCATGCGCGCCAGTGATTTTCACGGCACCGGAGCCGAAATTCATGTCCGGGTATTCATCGGTGATGATCGGGATCAGTCGGCGATGTTCCTTGGGGCCAACCGGAATTTCGCAGAGTTTTCCGACAATTGGCGCATAGCGTTCGTCATCCGGATGGACCGCAACCGCGCCGTCGCCGAGCATGGTTTCGGGCCGCGTTGTGGCGATGGAGATGTAGTCGCGCGTTTCGCGCAACGTGACCTCTCCGTCCTCGTTTTTTTCAACATATTCATAGGTTTGGCCATCAGCGAGCGGGTATTTGAAATGCCACATATGGCCCGCGACGTCGGTATTCTCGACCTCAAGATCCGAGATCGCAGTTTCGAAATGCGGGTCCCAGTTGACCAGCCTTTTTCCCCGATAAATCAGACCCTTATTGTACATGTCGACGAAGACGCGGATGACGGCATCGTGGAAATTGCCCTCTTCGCCTTCGGGCGCGTTGGGCGCGCCGGACATGGTGAACGCCTCACGCGACCAGTCGCAGGAGGCGCCGAGGCGCTTCAACTGCTCAATGATCGTGCCGCCGGATTGCTTTTTCCAGGCCCAGACGTGGTCCAGAAATTCCTCTCGACTCAAGCCTTTACGCTGGATTTGGGACTTCGCGAGCTCGCGTTCAACGACCATTTGCGTGGCGATGCCCGCGTGGTCCGTTCCCGGTTGCCAGAGCGTGTCGAAGCCGCGCATGCGGTGCCAACGGATCAGGACGTCTTGCAGCGTGTTGTTGAAGGCGTGGCCCACATGGAGGACGCCCGTGACGTTGGGCGGCGGAATCATGATCGAGTAAGCGTCTGATTTTCCGTCCCAATTCGCGCCAGCGGCAAAGCAATTGCGGGCCTGCCACATGCTTGAGATGCGGGCCTCGGCCTCGGCGGCGTTGAATGACTTTTCCATGCGTCTTGTCCATCTGCGGGTGTGGCCCGTCAGGTAGCCGATGCAAGCGCCGAGGTGAAGGGAGATGCGTTCATTTGAACGGAGATGCGTTCATCTGGACGCATATTTTTCGAAAACTGCGTTCAAGTGAACGCATTTCCGGGCTTGGTCGCGGGCGGGTAAAACTTCGTTCAGGTGAACGCATCTCAGCTCAGACGCGCGGCCAGATTGCTGGCGACCCGCATGATCGCTTCTTCGCCAAGATCGCCCATGTCGAGGGTCGCGGTGACCGGGGTTTCATCGGAGCGGCGCAGGCGGCGGTAGGCGGGGTCGTAGTGGTCGGTGATGAGCGCGTGGGCAAGGGCCTGGGTTTCACCGTTTTGCAGATGGGCGATCCACTTTTCCACGGTGGCGTGACCCGCGAGCTGGCGCAGGTGGTCCAGGCGGGAGATCAGCGCATCGGGAGTGGCGACAAGGGGGGCGTATTGGGTGGACAGGTATCGGGCGCGGTTCTCGGGCGTGGCCTCCAGCACGATGCGGGGGCTGTTCTTCATCGCGGCCCAGAGCGCGGGTGGAAGGCGGAGGGTGCCGATGCGAGCGGATTCGGCCTCGATCAGGAGCGGGCGGGACGGATCGAGGGTGGAGAGGGTTTCGAGGATCCGGCTTTCGAACCCTTTCTGGGCCGGTTGGTCGCCATTGATGTCGCCGAGGATGGAGCCGCGATGGTTGGCGAGGCCTTCAAGGTCGAGGACCTGCGCGCCGTGGGTCGCGGCGGCTTTGAGGACATCGGTTTTCGCGGTGCCGGTGAGACCGTCGAGGCGGATGACCTTGAAGGGCAGCGTGCCATCGTAGAGCTCGGCCACGACATGACGACGCCAGGATTGGTAGCCGCCTTGCAGAGTTTCGGCACGCCAGCCAATCTGTTGAAGGATCGAGGTGAAGCTGCCCGAGCGCTGCCCGCCACGCCAGCAATAGACAAGCGGTCGCCAGCCGCCATCGTGGTGCATCATGTGCTGCTCGATCGCGGTGGCGGCGTTGCGGGCGACAAGCGCCGCGCCGATCTTGCGGGCTTTGAAGGGGCTTTCCTGCACGTAGATGGTGCCGACGACGCTGCGTTCTTCGTTCGACAGGACGGGCATATTGACCGCGCCGGGCACGTGATCCTCAGCGAATTCGGCGGGCGAGCGGACGTCGATGATGGTGTCGAAGCCCTGGGCGCGAAGCGAGGGCAGATCGGTGAGGGGGAAGGCCATGGGAGCGGCTTAGGGGAGAATGGGGCTGGGGTCAAAGGGCGCGGGTTGCACGCGTGTGACCGGGGGCTATGCCATGGAAAGCTATGAGAAATGGAAAACCATCAACTCTTCATTCACCTCGATTTCAGCGCCTTACAGGATCACATCCTCGACCTCTTTGGGGTGATCTGTCAAAGCCTCCCACCCGTCTTCTGTCACGATCACACTGTCACCCACCTGGGCGCGGAAGGTGTCGACCGAGACGGAGCCGTCGACGGCCAGGACCATGCCGGGTTGGATCACGGTCGTATCACCGGTCACAAGCTGCGGTGTCTCAAGAAAGCTGAACCCGGTCGAGCGGCCACAGCGGAAGGGATATTCATAGCCCGCGCCCTGAATGACCTCGGCATAGGCTGCGTGGACGCTTTCGGCGGTTACACCGGGGCGGAGCGCGGCGAGCGCGGCCTGCTGGCTGGCAACGGCGACCTCGTAGACCGCGATCTGCGACGTGTCGAAGACCTCTCCGATCCAGAAGGTGCGGTCGAAGCCCAGTTTGAAGCGGTGGAAATTCGTCATGCCACAGAAGCAAAGGAAAGCAGGATCCCCATGGCGCATCACGCGGGTGGACGCGCGATGGTGGGTTTTGGTGATCGTATCGCCAGTCGCCATGATTTGCAGGAAATGCATGTTAGGCGACATGTCTGCGTCGGTGTAATGATCCGCCAGAAGCTGCGCCGCCTTGCGGGTACCGGCCTGCGTAGTGGCGAGGGCAACCTCGAATTCCGGCACGCCGTCGCCAATGGCGGCGCGCCCCGCTGCCATCATGGCATTCGCGACCTCGCTCGCATGGCGGGCCATTTGCAACTCCTCAGGTGATTTGATCATGCGCATCCGCGCAAGGATCGCCGCCGCATCTGCATATTCGCCACCTGTCTGCGCATCGACATAAGACCGGACAGGGCGGGCATATGCGCGGGTTCAATGGCGACACGCCCCTTAAGGAGCGCGGGCAGATCGCCGCGCCATTCGTCGCCCATGCCATCGTTCCACGGCGCGATGCGGTCAACCCGAGCCGCGGATTTGGCGGTATTGAGGTCGATGGTGGGGGTGATCAGAACGCTAGCCTCGTCAGGCTGAACGACAAGGATTGTGGGGCGTCCGAATTCCATATGCAGGTAATCGTAATAGCCCGTCAGGTAGTAAACGTTATCGTCATCGGTGATCAGGGCCACGTCGATGCCATGGTCCGAAAGCTGCGCGCGGAATGCCTGCATCCGGTCGTGAAAAAGGCTCATGTCAGCATCCCGTCGCAGGGCATCGGGGCCTCATCCCCGCATGCGCATGTGCGCGATGATCTGGCCATGGTCTGAGGCGAGCTTGTTGTAGGGCGCCTCGGGGTGGGAGCCGTCGGTCAGGTGGTCGTTGAGGACGGAGAAGTAATCCATCTCGCCGATCCGATCCGGGTTCTCGGGCAGGAAGTGGCGGCTGACATGAAGATCTGGTCGATGCTCTCGTACACGCCGCCAAAGGCGGAGGTGTAGACCATGTCGCGGCGGGATTTGCGGGCGAAGAGGCTTTCGGCGGAATGCAGACGGACGGCCTCGATATCCTCGGTGATCTGGATGTGGTCTTCCTCGGAATAGCGGTCGCGCGGGGTCTGGGCGTCGTGGCGGAGCATCCATTGGTAGTTCTTGAAGGGCGTCTCGCCGGTTATGATCTCGGAGGAGACGGCGTGTTCGCTGTCGTTGAAATCGCCGAGCACCATGACCGGGTGGCCTTGGGTCAGTTCATCCACGATGGCGCGGCGCAGCACCCAGGCCTCGGCCATTCGGCGCAGGCCGGCACGCAGGCTGCCCAGGGCGCGGGCGGTGGGGTCGTAATTGGTCAGGTCATTGGCGGGGGGATAGGCCGCGCCTTCGGGCGTGATCTGCTCGCCCAGTTTTGATTTCAGGTGGCAGTTGAAGACGGTAAGGATGGTGTCGCCCACGGGGATGCGCGCCTTTAGAATTGGGCGCGACAGGCGGCGAAGGCGAAAAAGCCGGCCTCGTCATTCTCGAACCCACGTAGGGGGGCGAAAGGGATATCGAGCGGTGCGGGAAGGTCCTGGATGATCTGGGGCGGCTCGGCAAAGCCGTTGCGCGACAGGATTGCGACGCCGGGGCGGCGTTGGCCGGGCTCCCCTGTATCGGCAGCGTTGGGGGCGAAGGCGAGCGTTGCGTCATCGTAGGGCGCGACGGCGAGCTTCCGGAAGATCGCCTTGCGATGGTAGCGCTTGGAGCGGTCGGGGATGGTGGCGGCGTTTAACTCCCGCGCACGGCGCGAGGTCTCCGCGATGACGGCTTGAAGGGGGCTTCCTCGAAAATCTCCTGAAAGCCGATGATATCGGCGTCCATGGTCAGGAGTTGGTCGGCGAGCCAATCTTCCTTCCAGGCATATTCCTCGGGCGTGTAGGACTGGAAGCGGTAGTATTCCTGATCCGGCCCAATCAGGTTTTTCACGTTGAAGCTGGCGATTGAGAAATCGGGCACGCGCTCAGATCTCGTCATTCATTTTGCGGAAGCGTTGGATCAGGCTGGACGTATCCCACCGCCCGCCGCCCAGTTGCTGCACTTCGGCGTAGAACTGGTCGACCATGGCGGTCACGGGCAGCGACAGGCCCATATCCTTGCCCTGCGCCAAGGCAATGCCGAGGTCCTTGCGCATCCAATCCACCGCAAAGCCGTGGTTGAATTCATTGTCGACCATGGTGCCCGCGCGGTTGGCCAGCTGCCAGGACCCGCCCGCGCCCTGGCTGACGAGGTCGGCTACCTGCTTGGCGTCCAGCCCGGCTTTCATGGCCATGTAGAGGCCTTCGGAAACCGCCTGGATCGCGCCCGCGATGCAGACCTGGTTGATCATCTTGACCAACTGGCCGGATCCGACAGGCCCGAAATGCACGCTTGCCTTGGAATAGGCGGCGATGACGGGTTTTGCCGCCTCAAAATGCGCGGCTTCGCCGCCGCACATGATGGCGAGTTGGCCGTTTTCGGCGCCTGCCTGCCCGCCTGAGACGGGAGCGTCGACCCAGCCCACGCCCTGATCGGACGCAACTGCGGCAAGTTCCTTGGTGACGATCGCCGATACGGTGGTGTGGTCGACAAAGATCGCCCCCTCTTTCATGCCGGCAAGTGCGCCGTCATCGCCCAGAACGACGCTCCGCAAATCATCGTCATTGCCGACACAGGCCATGACAAAGTCCGCGCCATCCGTCGCCTCGCGCGGCGTCGATGCGAAACCGCCGCCGATCTCGGACGCCCACCTCTCGGCCTTGTGTGTGGTGCGATTGTAGACCGTCACGTCATGGCCCGCGCCCATAAGATGCGCGGCCATGGGGTAGCCCATCACGCCAAGTCCAAGGAATGCCAGTTTCGCCATGGGAGCCTCCGCCAATAAAAGTTGCGCGGAACGTAGCAGGCACGGCGGTGGTGTCTAGCGTCCGACACGGGCCAGGTCTCGTCTTCCTTGTTTCAAAAATACCTCAGGGGAGTCCGCAGGACGGGGGCAGCGCCCCCTCTACCCGTCAAATGTCCAGCGATAGCCCGGCGGGGTCGGGCCCTTGTTGCGTCCGCCCTGCTCAGACTGCTCCCAGGCATGGGCAAGGATGCCGACCGAGCGCGACAGGCAGAAGAACCCGCGCGCGAGTGGCGCGGGGCAGCCCAATTCCGCAAAAATCACCGCCGTGGCCCCGTCGATGTTCATAGGCACGGGTCGGCCCTTTTCCTCGGCCAGATGTGCCTCGATCGCGCGGCCGATCATGGCATAGGCCCCGGGGACGGAGCCTGTCTCAGCGCACTCATCGACCAATTGCAGCAGGCGCGGAGCGCGCGGGTCGGTGGGTTTGTGAAAGCGATGCCCAAAGCCCGGAAGGTACGGCCCTTTCTGCGCGCGCCATGTGCCGAGGGTGGAGGCGATGTTTTCCGGGCCTGCCCGCTCGACATGATGGTAGAGGGCCACGGCCTGTTCCCCTGCCCCGCCGTGCACATCACCCAGCATGTTGAGGCCAGTGGCCATGGCATTGTTGAGGCCGACACCGCAGGTGGTGGCCATACGGGCGGCGGCGATGGAGGGGGCTTGCGGGCCATGGTCGACGGCAGCGACAAGCGCCGCCTCGAAGAGCGCCGCGCGGGGGCCGTTGATTTCTTCGCCCATGACCATCAGCCAGATCATTTCGGCAAAGCTGCGATTGCCGATATGGTCTTGAACGGGCGTGCCGCGCAGGTCGATGCGGCCAGGTTCCATGTCGATGATCTTGGTGCGCCACCAATCTGACACATCGCTCATATCGCGCCCTCCTCGGTCATCCTTTGGATGTCCGCCTCTGCGTAGCCCAGATCGCGCAGGATGTCGTGTGTGTGCTCGCCGAGGGCGGGCGGCGGGGTTGCCACGGACGGCCGCGTGTCGTCCATGCGGAAGCCGGTGGTCACGACGTCTATGCTTTGATCAAGGCTTGGCGGATCGAAGCGCGCGATCAAGCCGCGATCCGCGATTTGCGGGTGGGACAGGATTTGCGGGACAGTCAGGACGGGGCCAGCGGGGATGCCATGGGCATTCAAGGCTTCGACCCAATGCGCGGCGGTTTGGCCGGTAAGCACCGTTTCCAGCTCGGCCCGCAGGGCGTGGCGGTTGGCCTTGCGGTCTTCACGCGTTGCAAAGCGGGCATCTGCCAAGAGGTCGGACCGACCGAGGAGGGACGCGAGCGCCTGCCATTGCTCATCCTTGTTGGCGGCGATGTTAAGGGGCGCGTCGAGCGCCTGGAACGTGCCAGAAGGAGCAGACGTTGGGTTCTCGTTGCCGTGCGCCTGGGGTGTTGCGCCGCCAATCAGGTGGTTTGAGACGACCCAGCCCATGGTGGCGAGCGTGGCCTCCAGCATGCTCACATCGATGAAGCTGCCGCGCGGATTGGCGTTGAGGGCGGCGGTGATGGCCATGGCGGCGGTGAGGCCGCCGATGGTGTCCGACAGCGGGTAGCCCACGCGGGTGGGCGTGTCGTGGCCGGTGATGGACATCACGCCGGACGCGCCTTGGATGATCTGATCATAGGCGGGTTGCGCGGCCATGGGGCCGTCTTGGCCGAAGCCGGAGATGGCGCAGTAGATCAGAGCAGGGTTGGTTTCGCGCAGGGTGTCGTAGCTGAGGTCGAGGCGGGCCATCACACCGGGGCGGAAGTTTTCGACAAGGACATCAGCACTGGCGACGAGGCGTTTGAGGGCCTCTTTGCCGGATGCATGTTTGAGGTTGAGCGTAATGGATGTCTTGCCCGCGTTTTGGGCGAGGAAGGAGATGCCCATGCCCTGCGCGCTGAGGTCGGGGAAGCCCCGAGGTTGCGAGCCAGATCGCCCCGACCTGGGGTTTCGACCTTGATGACCTCCGCCCCCAGATGGGCCAGTTGATGGCAGGCAAAGGGACCCGCCAGCACATTGGTGAGGTCGAGCACCCGTACCCCGGACAGGGGTGCAGGTGAGGTCGCTTCAGTCGCCATCTGCCACGCCTTCGGCCCGCTTGCGGGCGCGGCGCGCGCGGTAGCTTGGCAGCAGCACCAGAACGGCGGCCAGGATCAGCAGACCCAGGGCCATGGGCCGGTCGAAGATGAACCCGAAGCCCTGCGCCAGCTGCATGGAGCGGGACAGGTTATCCTCAAGCATCGTGCCGAGGATGAAGCCGATCAGAAGCGGTGCCAGCGGATAGTCCGCAAAGCGTAGGATCGTGGCCACCACGCCAAAGCCCACGAGGATCAAAAGCTCCGTCGAATTGTTCTGCCCGATATAGGCCCCCATCAGGGTGAAGAACAAAATGAACGGGATCAGGTAGTTGCGCGGGATTGCGAGGATCTTGGCGATATAGGGGATCAGCGGCAGGTTCAGGATCAGGAGAACCAGGTTGCCGATATACATCGAGATGATGACGGCCCAGAAGACCTGCGGCTCATCCGTCATCAGGCGGGGGCCGGGCGTCACGTTGAGCGCGATGAGGGCACCCAGAAGGATCGCCGTTGTACCGGAGCCCGGGATGCCAAGCGTCAGGAGTGGCACGAAGGAGCCGGTACAGGCGGCGTTGTTGGCGGTTTCGGGCGCTGCGAGGCCCTTGATGGAGCCTTTGCCGAACTCCTCCTGCTCGCCCTTTGGCGCGATGTTGCGTTCGACCGCGTAGCCCAGGAACGAGGCGATGGTGGCCCCTGCCCCAGGCAGGACGCCGATGAAGAAGCCTTGCACCGATTGCCGGCCAATGACGGGGATCATCTTGCGCCCTTCCTCGCGGCTGAAGCGCAGGTTGGTGATCTTGCCGCCTGATGCGCCGTCAGAGCCTTGGGCCGAGCGGGCCGGGTTCATCACCAGGAAGATCGCCTCGGGCAGGGCGAACATCGCCATGGCCAGCGTGATGAAGGAGAAGCCCGATTGCAGGTCCATCAGGCCCATCGTGAAGCGGGGCATGTTGAATTGCGCACCTTCGCCGACGGTCGCCATGATCAGGCCCAGAAGCGTCATCATCAGCGCCTTGCCGACTTGGCCTGTGCCCGCGAAGGCGGCGATGGCCGAGAGGCCCACGACCATCAGCGCGAAGTATTCGGCGGAGTGGAACAGGAGTGCCACCGACGAGAGCATCGGGGCGAAGACCATCAGGAGGATCGCGCCGATTGTGCCGCCCGCGAAGGAAGAGACGGCCGCGATGGTGAGCGCTTTGCCCGCCATGCCCTTTTGCGCCATCGGATAGCCATCGAAGCTGGTGGCCACCGTGCCCGCGACCCCCGGCGCGTTCAGCAGGATCGAGGAGGTGGAGCCACCAAAGATGGCCCCGTAATAGACGCCCGCCAGCAGGATCAGCGCGGCGGTGGGATCGCCAAGCGTGATCGCCACGGGGATCATGATGGCGATGATGGACATCGGCCCGAGGCCGGGCAGCATGCCGATGAATGTGCCGATGATGCATCCGAAGACGACCATCATCAGGTTGAACGGGTTGATGGCCGTGGACAGGCCGATCATGAGACCTTCAAGCATGACGAACCTCCCTCAATTCACGAGAAATGTGGGCCAGGGCCGCAGGAAGATGCCGAGCACCTCTTGCACCAGATACCACACGAAGAAGGTCGCCACGGCGGCAATGGGGATGAGGTAGTGGAACTTACGTTCCCCCAGAACCGTGGCGCCAAGGCTGAGAAACAGGATCGTTGAGGCGATGAAGCCAAGCGGACGCAAGCATAGCGCGTAGGCGACCATCAGCCCCAGAAGGGCGAGCGCCTGACCGATGTGATACTGGCCGAGATTGCGGTAGTTGATGTCGGTGGCCGAAGGCTCTTTCTCGGTGCTCTGCTTTTCAATGCCGAGCAGCACGACGAGGCCGACGATCACGCCGCAGATCGACAGGATTTTGGGGAAGGTCGAGGGCCAGACCGGGTTGCGCTGCATAAAGGGCGGCAACAGGTGGTCCATGGTGAAGAACGCGGCATAGCCGTAGAGCACGCAGAGTGCCACGAAGACCAGCGCGATCCAGCGATCGAGCGCCATTGGGGGCCTCCTTCCGGTGTTTGAAGTGTTTTGGTGGTCCCGGGCCAAGGCCCGGTCCACGACGTGATGTAGGCCGGGCTTCAGCCCGGGTCGTGGCGCGCGAGTGAGCCCCGCGCGCCATAATGGATTTACAGGAACCCTAGAGTGCGCATCAGATCACCGATCTGCTGTTCCTGTGCTTCGAGGAAGGCCTCAAAATCGGCACCGGGGTTGTGGATGTTCACCCAACCGTTGCGGGCACGAACTTCTTCCCATTCGGGGGTGTCGTACATCGCAGCGATGGCGGCGCGCATGCTTTCGACGGTTGCATCATCCAGACCGGGTGCGGCGAAGAAGCCGCGCCAGTTGACGAATTCCACGTCGAGGCCCTGCTCCATCATCGTAGGCGCGTCGGCGAAGGTGTCGACACGATCCGCTGCGGTCACACCGATGATGCGGACTTCGCCCTGCTGAGCCAGTGCCACGGCTTCCGAGAAGCCGGTGGAAAGTGCCTGGATCTCACCCGAGAGAAGGGCTGCCATTGCGGCCCCGCCTGCATCATAGGCGACATAGCTGAACCCGGTCGGGTCCTGATCTGCGGCCTGCATGGCCATGGCAGCGACAAGGTGGTCCATGCCGCCGGGCACGGAGCCGCCGCCGATGGCGAAGGCGCCTGCATCGGCTTCATAGGCCGCCACAAGCCCTGCCATGTCCTGGATTTCGCTGTCTGCGCCAACGACGAGGGCGGCGTAGTCACCGATGGTGCCGGCCACAAGCGTCAGGTCACGGAAGCTTTGCGGGAACACACCCGTCAGCGAACGTATAACGATTGGGGTGGAATTCACCATCATCGTGTTGCCCATGCTGTCGGCATTCTCGATCAGGTGGGCGATGGCCACACCGCCGCCGCCACCGGACATGTTCTCGTAGGATGCGGTGCCAACGAGGCCAGCGCCTGTCAGCGCCTCACCGGTGCCACGCGCGGTGCCATCCCAGCCGCCACCGGCGCCGCCGGGGATCAGGAAGTGCAGCTCTTCGAGCACCTGGTGCCCGTCAGCCTGTGCTGCACCGGAAAATGCCACCATAGCGGCGGCCGCCGTCATCATAACGCGACGTGTGAATTTCATTTGGTTTTCCTCCCATAGTTGGACGGTCCTCCACCGTCCTTGGGGGATCTCGTTGCATGTGAAGCTGACAGAAGCCTGACATGGACAGGTGAACCCGGCGCTCTAGCTTAGAGGACGGATCGGGAAAGGCGCAGGCACGTGTGTGCCGGTCCACGGACGCTGGGCGGTGACGCTGGACTTCAAAGGATCGAATGGCGTAGCTTTTCCAAGTCCGGTGCCCCAAATGGAGGAGTGGTCTTGAGCGACGTTGAGGCACTGAGCGCGGCCCTGCTTTCGGCGCTTGCCAACGAAGTTGGCGGTGAGATCGGGACGGCGTTTCTGGAACGTGTCGTCTTTGCCCTGCGCCGTGCCATGGATGCCCGGATGGTTCTGGTGACCGTCGGGAATGGCAACCCCGCCACCCGTGCAGAAGCAACCTATGCGCTGAAGGATGGCATGCCGAAGGCGGGCATTGCCTATAACCTTCAAGGCACGCCCTGCCATTGTGTCTACCGCGGAGAAACGTTCACGGTTCCGCGGGCTTTGGCCCAACAATTCCCGCGCGAAAGCGGCTGGGAAGGCTATGTGGGCGTCCCCATTCGCGACCATGAAAATCGGGTTGTCGGCAACTTTGCCGTCTTCTCGGAATCGCCGATTGTCATGCCGCAGATGGCCACGGACATCGTAAAGATCTTTGGCGCACGGATAGAGGCCGAGATGCGGCACAAGACGCTGATCGCAGAGCGTGAACAGTTGATTGACCGTCTGCAGTCGCTCAACGAGTCGATGGAATTGCGCAATCAGGCCCTGCACGAAGCCAATCAGTTCAAGACCTCGGTGATGGGTATGGTGGCCCATGACATCCGCAACCCGTTGGCTGCGATTGTCGCAAAGGTCGAGTTGATGCAGGCGCGGCTTAGCAACGGCCGGTTTGACGCCGAAAAAGCCGAAGTGGAGTTCGAGAAGATCATGGCGAATGCCGACCGGCTTTCGGGGATCATTGATGCCACGCTGGCCCGGTGCCGGAGCGAGAGCGCGCGGATTGCGATCCGCCCGCGTGAGACCGACGCAACCTCGCTGGTGCGTCAGGCGGTCAGCAACAACGCTGAGGATGCAGCGCGCAAGGACATCGCGATACGGCTGGAGGCGGATGGCCCTGTCATGGCGCTGCTGGATGAAACGCTGTGCCTGGAGGCCATCGACAACCTGATCGGCAATGCGGTGAAATATTCGCCGCCCGCCACCGAGATCACAGCTCGCGTCGAGGTCGGCCATGGGGCGGTCACGGTCCATGTGCAGGACCAGGGTCAGGGCATGACGCAGAGCGATCTGAGCCACGCGTTCGGGGCGTTTCAGATCCTCTCGGCCAAGCCGACCGGTGGTGAAAGTGCCACGGGCCTTGGACTGAGCAATGTGCGGCAGATCGCGCGGGCCCATGGCGGCGACGTGACGGCGGCCAGCGACGGCCCCGGCAAGGGCGCGGTCTTTTCGCTGCGCCTGCCGCTGCGGTCTGACGGATCGCAGGGCCAATTGGCGCGGTCGGCCGGTTGATCCGGGCGAGGACATTCATCAAAAAAGGGGCCTGATATGCGCAAAATGGCAGCGCTTTTATTTCCGGGGTTCCAGACCCTCGACTATTTCGGGCCGATCGAGATGCTCGGCGGGTTTCGGGACGAGATTGAGGTTGTGACCGTTGCGATGACGCTTGATCCGGTGCCAAGCCGCCATGGGCAGCGGATCGTGCCGGACCGGACGCTGGCAGAGAGCAGCGACTATGAACTTCTGTTTGTGCCGGGCGGCGACTCGGCCCTGGACGCGGCGAAGGACGCGGATTTTCTGGGGTGGATTGCAGAAACCTCGGCCAAGGCGGAACGCGTGATGGCGGTTTGCACGGGCACCATTGTGCTTGGCATGGCGGGTGTGTTGGACGGCAAGCGCGCGACGACGAACAAGCTCGACTTCAACGACACGGTGCATCTGGCCCCCAAAGTGGAGTGGGTGAAACAGGCCCGCTGGGTGCAGGATGGAAAATTCTTCACCTCATCCGGTGTATCGGCGGGCATGGACATGGCGCTGGCGGCCGCGGCGGATTTGTTCGGGCGCGCAGCGGCCGATGAGATGGCCGAGGGGTCGGAGTACATCTGGAACGATGACCCGGACCACGATCCCTTTGCGGCCATGGCCGGGCTGGTCTGACATCTGGACAGTTGCGTCGGATGAATGGCAACGGCACTCTCGCGCGTGAGGGAGGGCCGGATGCGGTTTCTATTGGTCGAAGACAATGCGGAACTGGCCGAGGCGGTGGTGCAGCGGCTGGGGCTGGATGGCCATGCCGTGGACCATGCCGGCACGCTTGGCGCGGCGGAGGATTGTCTGGCCGTGGCCGATTACGACCTGATCCTGCTGGACGTGATGCTGCCGGATGGAGACGGGCGCGAATTCCTGAGCCACCACCGCGATCACCTCGAGACGCCGGTGATCGTGCTGACCGCGCGCAGCCAGATCAGCGACCGGGTGGGCGCGCTGGACCAAGGCGCCGACGATTACATCACGAAGCCCTTTGATTTCAGTGAGTTGGAGGCGCGGTGCCGGGCTGTTCTGCGCCGTCGCGGCGGCGCGGCGAAGAACGAGATCACCTTGGGCGAGGCCGTATTCGACCCCATGGCTGGCACGTTGCGGCATGGTGGCCAGGTGCTGGACCTGCGCAACCGGGAATTGCGCCTGTTGGAGGTGTTCGCCCGCGCGCAGGGGCAGATCCTATCCAAGGGGCAATTGCTGGACCGCCTCTTCAGCCTTGAGGCGGATGTGACGGAGAACGCCATCGAGGTTTACGTGGGCCGGTTGCGCAAGAAGCTGGACGGGGTTGGCGTGCGGATCGAGACGGTGCGTGGACTTGGCTACCGGATGGATACATGAGCGGCGGAGTCTCGGAACGCTGGTCGATCGCCCGGCGGCTGACGCTGTTTCTGGCGGCAATGGTTGCGATCCTGGCGCTGGTCAGCTGGTACATGGTGACGTCGTTTGCCCGTGAGGCGGCGGGGCGGACGCAGGACAATATCCTCGCGGCCTCGGCCACATCGATTGCGGAAACGCTCCGCTCCGAAGGGGGCGAGATCCGGCTGGAGCTGCCCTATTCGGCATTCTCGATGTTGGGCGCGCTGAGCGAGGACCGGGTGTTCTACCGTGTGGCGGTGGGCGACGAGGTGCTGACGGGATATGGTGATCTGGAGGGGCCGGAAGCGACCTCGGGCGAGGCGCGCTTTGCGACCCTGCCCTACCGCGACGTGACGGTACGGGCGGTCAGCCTGCAACGGATCATCCAGCGCGACGGGGCGGCGGTGCCTGTCACGGTCACGCTGGCGCAGACACGCGACGGGGTGCAGACAATTGCGGCGGGCCTGTCGCGGCAAGCGGCTGTCCTGTCGGGCATGGTGTTTGTGCTGGCGGTGGGGATCGCGGCCTTTGCGGTGCGCGCCTCGCTCCGCCCGCTGAACACGATGGCGCAGCATCTGGCGACGCGAGGGCCATCGGATTTGCGCCCGCTCAGACGTCAGGGACCGCCGGAATTGATGCCGCTGGTCCGCGCGTTGAACCGGTTGATGGAACGCCTTGGCGGATCGCTGCGCCGGTCAGAGGATTTCATCGCCGAGGCCGCGCACCGGGTGCGCACGCCGTTGGCGGTGGTGCGCGCGCAGGCGGAGATTGCCCTGCATTCGGTCGAGGAAGAGAGCCAGAAGCAGACGCTGCGCCGGGTGATCCGGGCGGTTGACGAAAGCTCCCGCTCGGCCTCGCAATTGCTGGATCATGCCATGGTCTCGTTCCGCGCCGACGATCTGACCCGCGAACGGCTCGACCTGCCTGCGCTGGTGGGGGATGTGGCCGAAGCGCTGCGGCCAACGGCGCAGATGAAGGATATCGACATTGCGCTGGATATGGCCCCGGCCCATGCGGAGGGGGATGAGATCCTGATCCAGAACGCGCTGCGCAATGTGTTGGACAATGCGATCAAATACTCCCCCGCCGAGACGGTCGTGACCCTGTCTGTCCGCAATGGCGGGGGCGAGGCGCAAGTGATGGTGCGTGATCAGGGCCCGGGCTTTGGGCAGGCATCGGCCACACAATTGACCGAACGCTTCCGGCGCGGCGATCAGGTGGAGGGTGTGGTTGGGTCCGGCCTTGGGCTGACCATCGCCGACGAAGTGCTGCGCGCCCATGGCGGACGCCTCGATCTGACCAGCAATGAGGAGGGAGCGGGCGCATGTGTGTCGCTGATCTTGCCCGCCGCATGAGGCGGTGGTTTGCGCCCCTCCTCGGGCCGCTGTTGGCGTCCCTCCTCGCCGTTTCGGCCGTGGGGGCGCAGGATTTCGAGATTGAGGATCGCCGCACCTATCCAGGCACAGGCGCGGACATGTTGCGCGTGATCTCAACCGCTGATCTGGATGTGTTCGAGCCCTTCCTTTTGCGGTTTCAAAGCACAAATCCGGACCTTGGCATTGATTATGTGGCCGTCTCATCCGCGGAGTTACACCGCGCGATCCGAGGCGGGGCTGTGTTTGATCTGGCGTTGTCCTCAGCCATGGACCTGCAATTCGCGCTGGCCAATGACGGCTTTGCGCAGAGCTATTCCAGCGCGGTGACGCAGGCTCTGCCCGATTGGGCGCGATGGAATGACCAGCTGTTCGCGTTCACGGCAGAACCCGCCGTCATCGTGATCAATGCGGAGCGGTTTGAGGGGCTTGCCCTGCCCCGCACGCGCGCCGATCTGGTCACGCTGCTGCGCGATCACCCCGACCGGTTTGCCGGTGGGGTTGGCACCTATGATCTGCGCGCCAGTGGCCTGGGCTATCTGTTTGCAACGCAGGAGGCGCGTTCCACTGATGCCTATTGGCGCCTGACGGAGGTGATGGGGCGGCTGGACGCGCGGCTTTATTGTTGTTCTTCGCAGATGATCGATGATGTCGCCTCTGGCGAATTGGCGTTGGCTTACAACGTGCTTGGCTCTTATGCCGAGGGGCGATTGGGCTTGGATGAGGGGCTTGCGATCCTGCCGTTGGAGGATTTTGCGAATGTCATGCTGCGCACCGCGCTGATCCCCGCCACAGCGGAGCGGGTTGGCGCTGCGGGTCTGATGCTGGATGCGCTTTTGAGCGAAGGAATGGGCAATGGGCCTGCGCCGGTCCTGCCGCCGTTGCAGGCGCGTGGCGAGGTTGCCGCCTCAACCTTCGGGCCGATCCGTTTGGGACCGGCCCTGATGGTGTATCTCGACCGCCTGAACCGTGAGAGTTTTCTGGAGGCCTGGGACGCCGCGATGGAGCAGTGAGCACCTTAGGCGGGTTGAGCGACGCTTTGCTTTTCCTCCAGAAACAGGACCCGCGCCCACATGGCAAAGAGCCCGATGGAGGCCGTGCTGGCTACGAAGATCGCCCAAGGGATGATAGCCATGTTCAGCGCCCGCGCCCTGGATAGGAGCAGAATAAAGGCCATGGAAACCGACATCAGCAGATCAAACCAGACCTGGTTGCCAGTGGCGTTGACGCTGTGATTGGTCCAGAACATCAGTATGCCGTCGGTCGCGATTTGAAAGAGAGTAAAGGCCAGAAAGATCGCGCTGAGGGCGGCGGGCCAGCGCCAGTTTCCGGGGCTGGTGTCCGCAGGGGACAGCGCATGGCGGAACACGACGAACAGACAGGCGGCGTAGGCGATAGCGGGGAGAAGTTGGAAGAGGGTCATGGGACTCGCCTTGGTTGAAATTATGTAGCACTTGCTACACTATGATTTTGTAGCAACCGCTACAACAGAAAAGAAATGAGCGAAATCAACGCAAAGAGAGAAAAGTGGTTGGCGGCGATGGCGGCCCATGTGGTGGAACATGGGCTGACGACGGCCTCTCTGCGGCCGCTGGCGAAGGCGGCGGGCACGTCCGACCGAATGCTGATTTACCATTTCGGCGACAAGGATGGCGTGATCGGCGCGCTGCTAGAGACCCTGGCGATGGGGTTCACGCAAGGCCTGGATGCGGCCTTGCCCGAAGCGCGATTTGAGAGCCCTGGTGCGTTGTTGCATTCGGTCGTGGCTGTGATGCGCTCGCCGATGGCGGCAGGCTATGCGCGGGTTTGGCTGGATATCGTTGCTGCGTCAGCGCGAGGGGAGCTCGCCTATGGGCGCACCGGCGGATTGATTATTGCGGGTTTCACCGAATGGGTGCTGAAGCGATTGCCCGAAGGCGAGGGCGAGGAGACGGCGCGCGCCTTGCTGACCGTCCTTGAGGGGACGTTGGTGATGGATGCGGTGGGGCATTCGGACGCTGCCGATGCCGCCATCGCGTGGTTCTCAGGCGACAGACGCCAATAGCGCGGCATTGCCACCTGCGGCTGTCGTATCGATGCAGGTGTGGCGTTCGATGATCAGGCGCGGGGTCGGATCAGCCTCGGTGATCAGCGGCAGGATCGGGCCATCAAGGGCGGCGAGGGCTTGGCGGTAGGGGCGTGCATCTGCGCCCCAGAAGATCACGGCATCAAAGGGTGGCAGGGTTGCGAGTGCCTCCGGCGAGAGGTCGGGCGCGAGGACGGGGGCGTTGCCGGTTTGTGTGGCGGCCTTGGCCTGTGCGCGGGCGGCGTCGAGACCGGGGCCGAGACAGAGGACGCGACCCCTTGGATGCGTGGTGAGGCGGTTGGTTTCGCCGGTTGGGCCGGGGAGCAGGGTTTCGGTGAGCGTACGATGGGCAGGGACGGCGACACGAAGGTCATGGGCGGCGTCCTCGGCTTTGGAGGGGGAGCCGGAAGTGCCACTGCCCTGCTGTGGTTTGGTGAAGCGCGCGACGTAGTGCGGGCCGCCCGCCTTGGGGCCGGTCCCGGACAGGGCCTGACCGCCAAAGGGCTGGGAGCCGACGATGGCACCGATTTGGTTGCGGTTGACGTAGAGGTTCCCGGCCTCGATCCGGGAGGTGATGTCGGCGATGCGGTCGTCGATGCGGGAGTGGATGCCAAAGGTTAGGCCGTAGCCGGTGGCGTTGATCTGGTCGATGACTTTATCCAGATCGCGGGCCTTGAAAGTCGCGATGTGAAGGACGGGGCCGAAGATTTCTTCTACAAGATCTTTGATTGATGTGACGCGGATTGCGGCGGGGGCCACGAAGGTGCCCTGCCCCGGCATGGCGAGCTGCTTGAGCACGCGCCCGTCGTCGCGGGCTTGCGCGACATGGGCATCAATCTTGGCCTTGGCGGTTGCGTCGATGACCGGGCCGATGTCGGTCGCAATGTCCCACGGTTCGCCAAGTTGAAGCTCATCCATCGCGCCGAAAAGCGCGGTCAGGAAGGTGTCGGCAATGTCCTCTTGCACGTAGAGGCAGCGCAAGGCGGAGCAACGCTGACCGGCGGATTGGAAGGCAGATTGGACGACGTCTTTGACGGCTTGTTCAGGAAGCGCCGTACTGTCGACAATCATGGCATTCAGGCCGCCAGTTTCGGCGATCAGCGGGGCGGACGGCGCAAGTTTTGCGGCCATGGCGCGGTTGATGGTCTGGGCGGTGGCGGTGGAGCCGGTGAAGGCCACGCCGTCGATGCGCGGGTCAGAGGTAAGCGCGGCGCCCACGTCAGCCCCTTCGCCGGGGAGGAGTTGCAGGGCCGTTTGCGGGACGCCAGCCCCGTGGAGGAGTTGGACGGCGCGTGCGGCGATGAGGGGTGTGGTTTCGGCGGGTTTGGCGAGCACAGCGTTGCCAGCGGCAAGGGCTGCCGCGATCTGGCCGGTGAAGATGGCCAGCGGGAAGTTCCAGGGGCTGATACAGGTGACGCGGCCTAAGGCTGGGTCGGTCAGGTCAGATATGCGGGCGGCGTAGTAGCGGAGGAAATCGACGGCCTCACGCAGTTCGGCTTCGGCATCGAGGAGGGTTTTGCCGGCTTCGCGGGCAAGGATCGCGAAGAGTTCGGGGGCGTTGGCCTCGTAGAGGTCGGCGGCTTGGTTGAGGATGTCTCCGCGGTTGGGGGCCAGCCACGGTTGGGCTTTCGCGATGGCGGCATCCGCATCTTCGCGGGTGGAAAGCCGCACCTGACCGACGATGTCGGACGGGTCGGCTGGGTTGGTGATGTCGAGGGACGGGCCGGTGCCGATGCCCGCCTGCCATTGGGCTTCGGCAAAGGTCTCACGGGCCTTCGTGATTTCCGCCAGTGCGGCGGGATCAGTGATGTCAAAGCCCTTCGAATTGGGGCGTTCCGGGGCGAAGAGATTGCGCGGCTTTGTGACGTCGGCGCTGGCGGCGGCGAGGGTTATAAACGGGTCGGCGGCAACTTCTGCAGGGGGCACGTCTTCGTCCATGATCTGGTGCACGAAGGAGGAATTTGCCCCGTTTTCCAGCAGGCGACGCACAAGATAGGCAAGCAGATCGCGATGCGCACCGACTGGGGCATAGATGCGGCAGCGGGTCATGTTCCCGCGCCGGACCTGTTCATGAAGCGCCTCACCCATGCCGTGCAGGCGCTGAAATTCGAAGAGGCTGGGGTCCTCTGCCATTTCGAGAACCGCGGCGACGGTATGGGCGTTGTGGGTGGCGAATTGCGGGTAGAGACGGTCGGTCTTGTCGAGGAGTTGGCGGGCGCAAGAGAGGTAGCTGACGTCGGTGGCCGCTTTGTCAGTGAAAACCGGGAAACCGGGCAGGCCCGCGACCTGGGCGCGTTTGATCTCGGTATCCCAATAGGCGCCTTTCACGAGGCGGACCATGATGCGGCGGTCGTGAGTTTCGGCTAGCGCGTAGAGCCAGTCGATGACCGGGGCCGCGCGCTTACCATAGGCCTGCACGACAACGCCGAAGCCGTCACATCCCTTGAGACTGTCATCGGACAGAACCGCTTCGATCACGTCGAGGGAGAGATCGAGGCGGTCCGCCTCCTCCGCATCGATGTTGAAGCCCATTTGGGCGGCCTTGGCCTGTTGCGCGAGGGTCAGGACGGTTGGCACAAGCTCGGCCATGATGCGGTCGCGCTTGGCTGTCTCGTACCGGGGATGGAGCGCGGAGAGTTTGACCGAGATGCCTGGGTTTTCGCGGATGTCCGCGCTGTGGGCGTGCTTGGCGAGGTGGGCGATGGCGTCGGCATAGGCCTTGCGGAAGGCTTCGGCCTCGCCCGCTGTAACGGCAGCTTCACCGAGCATGTCGTAGCTGTAGGTGTAGCCTTTCGCGGCCATATCCTGCCCGCGTTTGACGGCTTCCGCGATGGTTTCTCCCAGCACAAACTGATTACCCATTTCCTTCATCGCGCGGCGGGTGGCGGCGCGGATCACCGGCTCGCCCAGTCGCTTTACCGCGCCCTTCAGAGTGCCTGCGATCCCCTGCCCGTCTTCGTCGGACAGGACGCGCCCGGTGAGCATCAGCGCAAGAGTTGACGCGTTGACGAGGGTGGATTTGGAGTGACCGCGATGCGCGGACCATTCGGCAGGCACGATCTTGTCTTCGATCAGCGCATCGACGGTGGCGTCGTCGGGGACACGCAGGAGCGCTTCGGCCAGGCGCATGAGGGCCAGGCCCTCGGCGGAGGAGAGGCCATATTCGGCCAGGAACACCTCCATCAGACCACCGCGATCCTCGGCCCGGATGTCGGCCACCATGCGCGCGGCGCGGGCGGAGGCGGCCTGCCGGGTTGCGTGCGAAATCGGGTGCGCGGAGGCGAGGCGAGCAAGGGCCGTATCCTGCGGCTCAAGATAGGCGGCGCGGATGGGCTGGCGGAACGCTGAGAGGTCGGACATGGGGGCACACTCCTGAATGCGACATCCGCATTATAGCATATCCGAGAAAGTCTGATTGCCTGTTTGAGGCGAGTGTGATGTATGATTTGTCTGAATTTTAATTCGAGGACGTTCTGAATGCGCCTTAAACCAAATTCTGATAGTCGATTAGACGCGGCCGATTTGCGGATTCTTGCGGTGTTGGCCTCGGATGGGCGGATCCCCGTGACCGAGCTTGCAAATCGGGTGGGGCTGTCGAAGACGCCGTGCCAGACGCGCATGAAACGGTTGCAGGAAGAGGGGTATATTCAAGGGTTTCGAGCGGTGCTGGACCCCGCACGGCTGGGGTTGGCCCATGTGGCGTTTGTGGAGGTGAAACTGGAGGACACGCGGGAGGCGGCATTGCAGGCCTTCAACGAGGCGGCCCGCGCGGTGCCGGAGATCGAGCAGTGCCACATGATCGCGGGCGCGTTCGACTATTTGCTAAAGGTCCGATCCACCGACATCAACGATTACCGCCGCGTCTTGGGCGAATTGATCAGCCGCCTGCCCCATGTCGCGGCAACCTCAACCCATGTGTCGATGGAGGCGGTGAAGGACGAAAACGGATTGTCCTGAGCCACAGCGCTTGCCATCGCGTGCAGTCTGAGACAGCGTGCAGAAAACCGGCGGAACGACCGGGCGGGGAGAGATATGGTTAGTCCGACATTTGATACCGTGCCGTCGCGTGGATCCTATGATGTGGTGATCGTGGGGGGCGCGATTATGGGGTCGTCCACCGCGTGGTGGCTGACCGAGATGGGCTTTGACGGCAGCGTTTTGGTGGTGGAGCGGGATCCATCCTACGAGAAGTGTTCCACGGCGCACACGAATAGCTGTATGCGGCAGCAATTCTCAACCGAGTTGAACGTGCGGATCAGCCAGTTTGCCGCTGATTTCGTCAACAATATTCGGGAGCGGATGGGCGGAGATGACCGTGTACCAAAGCTGTCGGTACGGTCATTCGGGTATCTTTATCTGTCGGATACAGAAGATTTTGCGAATGTCCTGCGCCACAACATCAAGGTGCAGCATGCAGCAGGTGCTGCGACCGAATTGCTGACGCCTGACGAGATCGTGGCGCGGTATCCGTTCTACAATGTGGATGATATCGTACTTGGCTCCATCAACACAGTGAACGAGGGCTATTGGGACGGCGCAACCGTTTTTGAATGGTGGAAACGGCAAGCGCGCGAACGGGGCGTGGAGTATGTTTCCGGCGAGGTGGTCGAGATGGCGCGGTCCGCCCGCGGGGTCGAGTCGGTGACCTTGGCCTCTGGCGCGGTGATCTCCTGCGGGCAAGTGGTGAATGCGTCCGGCCCCCGGGCCGCGAGGACGGCTGCGATGGCGGGCATCAAGGTGCCGGTGGAGCCGCGCAAACGCTATTCCTGGGTGTTCAAGGCGGAAAACCCACTGGATCGTGACCTGCCGCTGACGATTGACCCGTCGGGCGTGCATTGCCGTGAAAACGGGGGCGGCACGTATCAGGCCGGGGGGCATGCGGATATTGATCCGGCGGTGGATTTTGATGATTTCGTCATGGATCACGGGCTGTGGGAAAACCATGTTTGGCCCGTGCTTGCGACCCGCATTCCGGCCTTTGAGGCCGTCAAGGTTCAGGCGGAATGGGCGGGGCATTATGCCGTGAACACACTGGATCACAATGCGATCCTTGGGCCGCATCCTGACGTGCCGAACTTCATCTTCCTGAACGGGTTCTCCGGCCATGGCTTGCAGCAAAGTCCGGCCATGGGGCGTGGCACGGCGGAATGGTTGATCCACGGCGCCTACCAATCGCTTGATCTGAGCCCGTTTGCCTATGAGCGGATCGTGAAGAACGACCCGATCCTTGAGACTGCCGTAATCTGAAAGGCCTAAGACAGATGTTGAAGAAGATCGTTTTGACGGGGGCGGCGGGGCGCTGCGGCATGATCCTGAGACCGGCGCTGGCGGCGATGTGTGAGGAGCTTGTTACCTCGGACATTGTGGACGGCATTGACGGGCTGGCCCCGAACGAGACTTATGTGAAGGCAGATCTGGCGGATTACGCCGCGATTGCGGGCCTAATGGATGGGGTCGAAATGGTGTGCCATTTCGGGGCCATCGTGGATGAAGGCCCGTTCGAGGAATTGCTGGGGCCGAACTTCGTGGGCTCCTACAATGTGTGGGAAAGCGCGCAGAAGGCGGGTGCACGGCGGATCGTCTATGCATCGTCGATTCATGCGGTGGGGATGCATCCCCGCAATTCTTATATAGGAATTGATGCGGAGCGTCGGCCGGATACCTTTTACGGTCTGGCCAAATGCTTCACCGAGGATCTTGGCCGGATGTATTGGGAAAAGCGTGGGCTGGAATCCGTGCATCTGCGTATCTTGAGCTGTGCGCCGGTGAAGAACGCCCGCGCCTTGGGCACGTGGCTGAGTGACGGCGATCTGGTGCATCTGGTGGAGCGGGCGATTGATACGCCGACGACCGGCTTTGCAGTGATTTACGGTGTCTCGGACAATGACCGCGCGCCGGTGGACAACTCCAAGGCGTCCTTCCTCGGGTATCGCCCGAAAGACAATGCGGAGCAGTTCGCAGCGGAGATTCTGGCCGCGGAAGGTGCAGGCGACCCGACCGATCTGGCGCAAATGGTCCATGGCGGGCCGTTTGGCACGGTGGCACTTGGCAAAGGCGGGGCTGCCGCCGCAGCTAAGGGCGACGACTAGGCGACCAGCGAGAGCGCCGGGCGCGTGGAGGCTTTGGTTCGCAAAAGGCCCTCGCAATGGGCCAATACAGGGTCAATGCGCGCGCCATCGAAGTGATCCATCGCGGCACCGCCGATCATGTCGAACATCAGCGATTGCGCCAGCGCGGTCTGGTCAACCAACCGTGCGCAGGCAGTGTTCACCAGGACGGCCTCTTCCTTCATCCGGTCCATCTGCGGAGCGTCGATGATATGCCGGTTTCCTGGGCCTGAATCGCAGTGAAGGGTGACGACGTCTGAGACCTCCAGCAGATCCTCGATCCGGTCCACTTGCCGTGCGCCGAGGCGGGCGAGTGTGGCAGGCGCAACCTTGCTGCGGGTATGGATCACAACCTCCATCCCCAATTCGAACCGCGCGCGGCGGGCGACGGCCTGCCCGACCTTGCCAAATCCGACAATGCCGATGGTCTGGCCCGCCAGTTCCGGCGCGGTGAGGCCCGGGATCTTGCTGCCCGGAAGCGCGCAAACCTTGCGGCGTGCGAGCCGCAGGATCAGGTCGATGGTGCGGTCAACCGGCCCCATCTCAGGCGGCCTCGGGCGTGAGGACGCCTGCGATGGTGGCCCCGATGATCGACGGGCTCTCGGCCACGGTGACACCGGCGGCTGAGAGGATTTCCACCTTCTCTGACGCACTTTCGCCAAAGGCTGAGATGATCGCCCCCGCATGGCCCATTGTGCGGCCTTTCGGGGCGGTCAGACCCGCGACATAGGCCACGACCGGCTTGGTCATGTGGTTCTGGATATATTCGGCTGCCTCAGCCTCCTGCGGGCCGCCGATCTCACCGATCATGGCGACAACGTGAGTGTCCGGGTCGGCCTCGAACCGTTCGAGGATATCGCGGAACGACGAGCCGTTAATGGGATCGCCGCCAATTCCGACTGAGGTGGAAACACCAAGCCCAAGCTCTTTGAGTTGCGCGGCGGCTTCATACCCCAGCGTGCCGGAGCGGCCTACGATGCCCACATTGCCCTTGAGGTAGATGTGGCCGGGCATGATGCCCAACATCGCCTTGCCCGGGCTGATCGTACCGGCGCAATTCGGACCGGTCAGAACCATGCGGCGATCCTTGGGGTAGCGGTACATGTAGCGCTTCACGCGGATCATGTCCTGCGCCGGGATGCCGTCGGTGATGCAGACGCAGTAGCGGATGCCCGCATCGGCGGCCTCCATGATGCTGTCGGCGGCAAAGGGGCGGGACGAAGACAAGGCTGGCTTCCGCCCCGGTGGCCGCAACGGCATCTTCGACCGTGTCGAAAACGGGCACGCCTTCGCAGGTCTCGCAACCTTTGCCGGGCACGACACCGCCCACGACATTGGTGCCGTAGTCGATCATTTCCTTGGTGTGGAAGCGGGCCATTTTGCCCGTGATGCCTTGCACGATCACAGGGGTCTTTTCGTCGAGAAGAATACTCATGATACGGCCCTCATTTTAACGCCTTGAGAGAGGTCGTTTCTCCAAGCCCCCACGGCCCGTTCGGCGGCTTCATTCAGGGTTGCGGCCCGGATGATCGGCAGGCCGGACCGGGCGAGGATTTTCTGACCTTCCTCCACATTGGTGCCGGCCAGGCGCACGATGACCGGCACTTCGACGCCGACCTCCTGCATGGCTTGCACCACACCTTCGGCCACCCAATCGCAGCGGTTGATACCTGCGAAGATGTTCACAAGGATGGCTTGCACGTTTTTGTCCGACAGGACGAGGCGGAATGCCTTGGCCACGCGTTCGGGCGTGGCGCCGCCGCCAATGTCCAGGAAGTTCGCAGGCTCGCCGCCCGCCAGCTTGATCGTATCCATCGTGGCCATGGCGAGGCCCGCGCCATTCACGATACAGCCGATATTGCCGTCGAGGCCCACATAGCTGAGGCCCCGATCGGCCGCGCGGCTTTCGCGTGGGTCTTCCTGGCTTTTGTCACGCAGTTCGGCCACGTGCGGGTGGCGGAAAAGCGCGTTGTCGTCGAACGACATCTTCGCGTCGAGCGCGATGACGCGATTGTCGGACGTGATGACGAGCGGGTTGATCTCAACCATCGTGGAGTCGAGTTCCGTGAAGGCCCGGTAGCAGCCTTGCAGCGTGCGGGTGAATTGTTGGACCTGGCCCGCCTCGATGCCCAGTTTGAAGGCCATCTGACGGCACTGGAATTCGCGCAGGCCCACGGCGGGCTCAACCGTGGCGCGCACTATGGATTCGGGTTTGTCAGCAGAGATATCTTCGATCTCCATTCCGCCTTCGCCGGAGGCCACGATCATCACGCGCTGGCTGGTGCGGTCGAGCACGAAGCCGAGGTAGATCTCGCGATCGATTGGCACGGCGGCTTCGACATAGACGCGGTAGACGCCTTTGCCTTCCGGCCCCGTCTGGTGGGTTACAAGTTTCTGGCCGAACATCGCGTCGGCTGCATCATGGATTTCCACGTCGCTGTCGCAGACCTTGACGCCGCCGGCCTTGCCACGCCCCCGGCGTGGATCTGGCTTTGACGACCCAACGCTCACCCCCGAGTTCGCGGGCACGGTAAGCGGCCTGTTCGGGGCTGTAGGCGAGCGCACCATCTGGCACCGCCACTCCAAAATTCGCGAGCAGTTCTTTGGCTTGATATTCGTGGATATCCATGGGGCTTACTCCGCTGCGATGGCTTGGCCGTAATGGCTGTCGAGAGCATGCGCGACGGCTTGATCGTCGTAGCTGCCGCCCAGATCGCGGATCGCCTGCCCGAAACGAGTGACGATGTCGCGAATGACATGTTCTTGCAGAAGATTGAGAATGCCGATGCGGACTTGAACAGGCTCGCTGAGCGTGGGCCAGATGCCGAAGTTCTGCGCGCGGCAGTGCTGGACAAGCTCCATCTCACGCCCTGCCATGGCGGGCGGCAGGTTGAGGACGACAAGCGAGGTCATGTTCGAGGTCACTTCACAGCCCATCGCGGTCACGGCGGCTTTCAACGCCGCTTCGTGGAATGTGTAATCCCGTGCCCGACGCGCGACGCCCTCTTGCAGCAGGATGCGAAGCGCTTCGTGGAAGGCCGAGACTGCATAGGCGGAATGAGTGCGATGGTAGGTGCCCTTCTCCACATCCTTGCCGTCGATGATGCCCCAGTGGCGTGCTTCGAGGATGGGGTGATGAGCGAAGGTGCGGGTGCCGGTCTTGATCAGCTCGGCAATGTAGTGATCGGTGAAGCTGACGGGTGCGTAGGTCAGCGGCAGACAGCAGATGCCCTTTTGTGGGCAGGAGGCCCAACCGTGGACCCCGGGAAAGTCGTCAATCCGGAAGTCCTCCACGCCGAGGGAGGAGACGGCATCAACAAGGCCCAAGGCGCCGTGACGTTCGCAAGCGTCGGAGAAACCTTGGATGTCGTTCACGCGGCCTGAGCCGGTTTCCCAATGGGCCATGGCAGCCCATTTCGGTTTATGTTCGGCCAGGGCGGCCTCGACAATCTCGCCAGTGACGGATTGGCCGTGGGGCACGTTGATGATGGTGACGGAGGCAGGCTGCGGGTCCATCGGGTTGGCGGCGAGTTCTTCAGCCGTGGCCGCGCGCATGCGGACCGTCAGCCCGTCGATACCCGAGAACGTGCCATTGACGAACATCACCACCTTTTCGCCGGGCTGCACGGCGCTGAACATAACGTCGAGGCCGGACCATCCGGTGCCCGCGACGCCGTAGGTGTGCACGTTTTCAGTGCCCATGACGGCGCGCAGCATGTGTTTGCACTCGGCCATGCCGCGCAGCACGTCGCCGTGCATGTGATCGGCAAGGCCCGCACCGGCGAACCGCGACAGGACACGACCGTCGGTATTGCCAGGCCCGGGGCCGGCGGCGATGGTTTCGGGAATTTCCAGCTGCGGAAAAATGGTAGCGTCGGTCATGGTCTCTCCATCCAGTGCGGCGCTTGGCCTTGCAGTCATCTTGGTCGTTGAGAGCGAACATATGGCGCAAGGAAAACTGGACAACGGACGGAATACCTGCTTTTGGATATAAATATGGGTGGGTAAATACCTACCCAAATTGGTAAATATGCCAATGTATACCGAATACCTGCCTACCCAAATTGGTGGTTTTTCCTCATTTTGAGAACAGTAACAGATGGTTAACCCTCCGATCGACATCATGCTGGCCGATGGCAATCCGCTGGTCCTGTCGGCCCTATCCGAGTTGATCGACCGAGATCCGCGATTCTCGCTTGTGGCGACGGCGGCCACAGCGGAAGGATTTTTGGGCACCGTGATGCGGGTCCCGGTGCAGATCGGGGTGATCGACTGGTCCCTGCCGGTATTGGGCGGGGCCAAACTTATAGAAGTTTTGCGGGACCAGGCGAACGCGCCGAGGATTGTTGTGTATGCCGAGGACACTGGTGACCTGCCAAGGCTAGCGATGGCCGCGGGGGCCGCGGGCTATGCGCCACGCTCGTCCTCCGCCGAGAAACTGCTGGATATCTGCGTCGACGTGGCGGCCGGGAAGATGGTGTTTCCGTTTGTAGATATCCGTCAACTGCAGGCGGATCCGATCCAAAGCCTTTCGCGGAAGGAACGCGCGATGCTGGAGGCGTTGTCGGAGGGACTGACCAATCGGGAGCTATCGGCAAAGCTGGGGATCTCGACCAACACGGTGAAATTTCATCTGTCGAACCTGTATGACAAACTGGCGGTCAAGAACCGTGCGCAGGCGATTGCATTCTACTATTCTTCGCGCCTTGCATTGGAGCGCGGGCAAGACGGTATACAAAAGTAGACCCAGATAGAGCTTGACCTTTTTGTTCGCCATCACCCCTTTTGCCGCAACTTTGTTACGCACACGAAAGGCGGCATTCCATGTCCTTCCACCCCATTGAACAGGCCCCTGCCCGCCTGAATCGCTCTGAACTTGCGGTGCCGGGCAGCCAGCCGCAAATGTTTGAAAAAGCGGCACAATCCGATGTGGATGTGATCTTCCTTGACCTCGAAGATGCGGTCGCCCCAGACGAGAAAGCGCAGGCCCGGAAGAACATCATCAAGGCCCTGAACGAGATCGACTGGAACACAAAGACGATGTCGGTTCGAATCAATGGGCTCGACACGCATTACATGTATCGCGACGTGGTCGATGTGGTCGAACAGGCGGGTGAGCGGCTGGATCTGATCATGATCCCCAAGGTCGGCACCGCGGCAGATGTCTATGCCGTGGATATGATGGTGACGCAGATCGAAGACGCGGTCGGCCTGAAGGATCGCATCGGGTTTGAGCATATCATTGAGACGGCGTTGGGGATGCAGAATATCACCGAGATCGCGGGCGCGTCGAAGCGAAACGAAAGCCTGCATTTCGGGGTTGCGGACTACGCCGCTTACACGCGCGCCAGGACCACGAATATCGGCGGCGTGAACCCGTCCTATTCGGTCCTGACAGACGACATGGACGGCGTGCGCGAAACCCATTGGGGCGATATGTGGCACTACGCCCTTGCGCGTATGGTTGTTGCGGCACGGGCCAATGGCCTGCGGCCGATTGATGGCCCGTTCGGCGATTTTCAGGACCCGGATGGTTACAAGGCCGCGGCCCATCGCGCCGCCGTTTTGGGCTGTGAAGGGAAGTGGGCAATCCACCCCAGCCAGATCGCACTGGCAAATGAAGTAATGAGCCCGTCTGAAGCGGAAATCACCAAGGCCCACCGCATTCTGGAGGCCATGGCCGAGGCAGAGGCGGCTGGCAAAGGGGCCGTCAGCCTCGACGGTCGATTAATCGACTATGCCTCCATCCGGCAGGCGGAGGTTTTGGTGGAGAAAGCCAAGCAGATCGCCGGGGCATAAGGCCTTTCGGGCAGGCTTGATCATTCGATTGAGTGATCCTAAGCCTGTCCGATGATAAAAAATCGCATCACTTTTAAGCAGCTTGAAGCCCTTGTGCAGGTGGCGGACACCGGCACCTTTCGCAAGGCTGCCGACATGCTTGGCACGACCCAACCCAATGTATCGGTGCGCATCTCGGCGCTCGAAGACGCGCTTGGCTTGAAGCTGATGCACCGTGACGCGGGCTCGGTTCGGTTCACGGAACCGGGGCGAGAGGTTCTGGCAGTGGCCCGTGATGTATTGCGCGCGGGTGAGCGGCTGTTGGAGACGGCGGGTCGCCATGATCTCGTGGAAGATAGGCTGCGTTTGGGTGTGGGGGAGTTGATCGCGGCGACTTGGCTGCACGACTTCCTGCGGGTGCTCAAAGCCGCCTATCCTGCTGTGCGTGTTGAGCTGACGGTCGATCTTTCCTCTGAACTGGAGCGGATGCTGAATGAGGGGCAATTGGATCTGATTCTTGCCAATGGCCCGTTTCGAGGAGGGTCGACGGACCGAGTTGCCTTGGCAGATTACGCCTATGGCTGGGTCGGGGCCGCCGACCTTGTGAGAGGTTTGGGTCCGAACCCCGATCTGCGGGACATCTTCGATGTTGGCATTTTGACCCATGGCAAGTCGACGGGTGCAAGCCAGGCGTTGCGCGCGCACCTGACAGCCGGCGGGTTTGACCCCGCCCGCGTCACGCATTCGAGCAGTCTGACCTCGACCCTGCAAATGGCGGCAGACGGGATGGGGATCGCGTTGCTGCCAAAGCGGCTATCAGGCGGGCTGGCGGGCATGGTCGCACTGGATGGCGTATGGGTTCCCGACAGCCTGCAGTTCGCGGCGCTTTTTAATGCAGGGACCTCGGCCGGGTTTGTCGAAAAGGCCGCCCGGATGGCGGCAGATCAGGCCGCGGCCGACTTAGAATAGAATTTCTTTATCATCTTGGCGCAAAAAATGAATTTTGCGCTCAGGCCGTTTTGCGCTTTAACCGAAATATTCGAGAAAGCACTGGGGCCCTTCATGGCAAAGATCGCAAACCGGCTTGGCGTTGATATCGGCGGGACGTTCACGGACGTGGTTCTGGAAACGGCCACGGGGCTGCATTCGACCAAGGTTCTGACAACGTATGCCGCGCCCGAGGACGCGATCATCAACGGGATGAAGCAGGTCTGCGGGAAGGCCGGGGTTACGCCGGGCGAGATTGGACAGATCATCCATGGGACCACTCTGGCTACAAACGCACTGATCGAGCGGCGCGGGGCCAAGACGGCATTGATCACAACGGAAGGCTTCCGCGATGTGATCGAAATGCGAACTGAATCGCGGTTTGAGCAATATGATCTGAACCTAACCCTGCCTGAGCCGCTATTGCCGCGCGAACGCCGCTTTACGGTGCCTGGCCGTGTGGATGCGACCGGCGCAGTCTTGATTGACCTGCAGCGTGAGGCCGTCGAGGCAGTGGTCGACCGGATTGCGGAGGGCGGCTTTGAAAGCGTCGCAGTGGGGCTAATCCATTCGTACCTCAACCCAACCCATGAGCAATTGGTGCGCGAGGTTCTGGCAGAGCGTTTGCCGGATGTTTCGGTCTCAATTTCGTCCGAAGTCTCGCCGCAGATGCGCGAGTATGAGCGGTTCAACACTGTGGTGGCCAACGCGTATATCAAGCCGCTGATGGCGTCTTATCTGGGCCGTTTGGAGGATCGTTTGCACGCCGAGGGGGCCGAGTGTCAGGTGTTCCTGATGCATTCGGGCGGCGGGATCATCTCGATCGCGGATGCGGCGGAGTTTCCCGTCCGATTGGTGGAGTCCGGGCCTGCGGGCGGGGCCGTATTCGCGGCGCACATCGCGGCACGGCATGGCTTGGACAAAGTCCTCAGCTTCGACATGGGCGGGACGACGGCGAAGATCTGCCTGATCAAGGATCAAACGCCGAAGACCTCGCGCGTCTTTGAAGTCGCGCGGACCTATCGCTTCAAGAAGGGGTCGGGGATGCCCATTTCGATCCCCGTGATCGATATGGTGGAGATTGGTGCAGGCGGCGGGTCGCTGGCCCATGTGGATGCGATGCGTCAGATCCGGGTAGGCCCTGAAAGCGCAGGGTCCGAGCCGGGGCCAGCCTGCTACGGGCGCGGGGGCGACCGGCCTGCAGGTCACGGACGCCGATCTGGTTCTGGGCAAACTGGACCCCGAGAACTTCGCAGGCGGGTCGATCCGGCTCGCGCCGGACGCCTCCTCCGCCGGCCTTACAAACGTACTCGCGAACACTTTGGGCATGGATGCTGAGGAAGCGGCTTTCGGCGTGGCCGAGGTTGTGGATGAGAATATGGCCAATGCGGCACGGGTCCACGCGGTCGAGAATGGGGAAGATCTGTCTGAATATACGATGATCGCGTTTGGCGGTGCGGCCCCGCTGCATGCGGGGCGGTTGTGTGAAAAGCTAGGCATTGCGCGGTGTCTGGTGCCGCCCGGCGCCGGTGTCGGCAGCGCCATCGGCTTCCTGCGCGCGCCCTTCAGTTTTGAGGCCAACCGTTCTGTCTACATGCGGCTGGCGGATTTCGATGCCGGGGTGATCCGCACGCTGCTGACCGAATTGCAGCAGGAAGCGACGGGCTTTGTGCGCAGCTGCGATGCCGAAAGCCCCATCTTGTCGGAGTTCAAGGTCTACATGCGCTATTCCGGGCAGGGTTGGGAAATCCCCATCCCGTTGACTGAGGCGCAGGCGATGGACCCGGATGCCGAGACGTTCAAACAGCGGTTTGAAGAAGAATATACCAAGCTTTTCGCGCGCACCGTGAAAGGCATGGACATCGAGATCACGGTTTGGGCCGTGAACGCCACAACGCCGCCTATCCAGCCGGAACCGCTACAGCAGACCGACGTGAGCGGCGCTGCTGAGAATAGCGGTACGCGCCGTCTGTTTGATCCGGCCAAGGCGGCCTTCACCGATGCCCAGGTTGTAGGGCGCGAGGGCTTTCACACGGGCCAGATCGCACAGGGGCCGGCTGTCATCGTCGAGGATGAGACCACCATCATCGTCCCCAGCAGCCGTGATGCAATGTGCAACAGTGATGGCTGTATCGACGTGATGACGAAACCCGCCCATGCCGGAGGTGCCGCATGACCCAGTCCAATGTCGCCTATCAGATCATGTGGAATCGTCTGATCTCAGTTGTTGAAGAACAGGCGCAAGCGCTTGTGCGCACGGCCTTTTCGACCTCCGTCCGCGAGGCAGGCGACCTGTCCGCCGGAGTTTATGATCGCGAGGGGCAGATGCTCGCCCAGGCGGTGACAGGCACGCCGGGCCATGTGAATGCCATGGCCGATGCCGTGGCGCATTTCATCCGCCGGATTGGACGCGAGAGCATGTTTGAGGGCGACGTCTACATCACCAACGATCCGTGGGAAGGCACTGGCCATTTGCATGACATCACGATGGTCACGCCATCGTTCCACAAGGGCAAGCTTGTCGGCTTTTTCGCCTGCACGGCCCATATCGTCGACATAGGCGGGCGCGGTTTTGGGGCGGATGCCCAAAGCGTTTATGAAGAGGGGCTGTATATCCCGATCATGAAATTCGCTGAAAAGGGCGTGGTGGACGAAACCCTCACGCGCATCATACGGGGCAATGTACGCGAGCCGGATCAGCTGATTGGCGACATCTATGCGTTGGCGACCTGCAACGAGATCGGCCACCGCAGATTGATGGACATGATGGATGAGTTTGGGTTGGCGGACCTAGACGGGATTGCCGCCTTCATCCTCGAGAATTCGCGCCGCGCAACGCTAGAGGCGATCAATGCCCTGCCGCGTGTCACGGCCGACGGGTCGATGACCATGGACGGGTTCGACACTCCCATTACCTTGAAGGTAGCGGTCCGTGTCGAAGAGGACCGGATCGTTACGGATTTCACAGGCACCAGTGGCGTCGACAAGAAGGGCATCAATTGCCCGATGGTCTACACCAAAGCCTATGCCTGCTACGCGCTGAAGGTCGCCATTGCGCCGGAAATCCCCAACAATGCGGCGTCGTTGGCGCCGTTTGAGGTGACTGCGCCTGAAGGCACCATCGTGAATGCGTTGCACCCCGCGCCCGTGGCCCTGCGCCATATTGTGGGCCATTTTGTGCCGGATGCGGTCTTCGATGCGTTTGACAAGATCGTGCCCGGTTTGGTGCCCGCGGAGGGTGCAGGATGTCTGTGCAACTTCCAGGTGTCGCTGCGGCCCCGCACCGACGCCCCTGCCCCGGCGGATGCCCGACGCTCGGAAGTGTTGACGTTCAACTCCGGCGGATCCGGGGCGCGGCCCGATCTGGACGGGATGAATGCGACGGCCTTCCCTTCGGGCGTCATGACCATGCCGATTGAGGCCACGGAACATGCGGGGCCGGTGATCATCTGGCGCAAGGAATTGCGGCCTGACAGCGGCGGCGCCGGCAAGACACGCGGCGGTTTGGGCCAATATATGGAAGTCGGCGCACGAGGAGGGCATGAGTTTGACATTCAGGCCATGTTCGACCGAGGCCAGCATCCGGCCCGGGGGCGGCGGGGCGGCGCGGACGGCGCGCGCACCACGATTGCGCAGGATGACGGCACGCCGATGCGGGGCAAGGGCAAGCAATTCGTGCCACATGGACGGCGGGTGCAAATGGCTTTCCCCGGTGGCGCGGGTTACGGCGACCCTGCGGAGCGGTCGCGGGACGCGATCATGCGGGATCTTGCGCGCGGCTATATCAGCGCAGACGCGGCAGCCCGGGACTATGGCCTGTCGTCTGAGGATATCGCCGAGGTCGAGGCCGCCGTTCGGCGCGGGGATGTGATTTAGCAACAAGAAGAAGTTGCATTTTCAGGGCATCTGCAAAGCAACGGCACAGCATTCTGACCACCAATCGGGTCACACTTTGAAAGCCGCTCCCCTGAATTGGTCGCCATGAAACAGGGCTTGTGTTGGTCGTTGCCGGTCGAAAATGTAAGCGCTTGCATAATGAATGTGCAAGCGCTTACATGAGGCTGAGAGATTCGCCGTTTCGCAGCCCGCACGGCGCCACCGCCCCAGATTTTCGATCGATAGGACAACGCCGCCGATGACCCGCGAATATTTGAAGAAAGCGCAACTCACCTCAAAGTCGGATGCCTCGGACGTCCACGAGACGGTGCAGAGCATCCTTGCCGATATCGAGGCTGGCGGTGACGCAAAGGCGAAGGAATATGCCGCCAAGTTCGACAAGTACGACGGCAACATCATTCTGACCGCGGAAGAGATCGAGGCCGCGGCAGCGCAAGTGCCTGAAAAGCTCAAGGCCGATATCCGCTTTGCCCACGACAATGTGCGCCGCTTCGCCGAGGCGCAGAAAAGCACGCTCAGCGATGTGGAGGTCGAGATCGTACCGGGCTTCATTGCTGGCCAAAAGGCGATCCCGGTCGATACGGCAGGCTGTTACGTCCCCGGTGGCCGCTACAGCCATATCGCCAGCGCCATCATGACGGTGACGACGGCAAAGGTCGCGGGATGCAAACATATCGTTGCCACTTCGCCGCCCCGCCCCGGTGTTGGTGTCGCGCCTGCCATCATTTACGCGGCCCATATCTGCGGCGCGGACACCATCATGGCACTTGGCGGCGTGCAGGGCGTGGCCGCAATGAGCTTTGGCCTGTTTGGTCTGCCAAAGGCCAACATCCTTGTCGGGCCGGGCAACCAGTTCGTCGCCGAAGCCAAACGCATCCTGTTTGGGCGTGTTGGCATCGACATGATCGCCGGACCAACCGACAGCCTGATCCTCGCTGACAAGACGGCGGACGCACATATCGTTGCCACGGATTTGGTGAGCCAGGCCGAGCATGGCTATAACTCACCGGTTTGGCTGGTCACAGACGACCGCGATCTGGCCGAGAAGGTCATGGCGCTGGTCCCCGGCCTGATCGACGACCTGCCCGAGACCAACCGTGAAAACGCGACCGCGGCCTGGCGTGACTATGCCGAGGTGATCATTTGCGAGGACCGTGAAGATATGGCCGCCTGTTCCGACGAATATGCGCCCGAGCATTTGACAGTGCAGGCCGACGATCTGGATTGGTGGAAAGACAGGCTGACCTGCTACGGCTCACTTTTCGTGGGCGAGGAAACAACGGTCTCCTACGGCGACAAAGCGACCGGGACGAACCATGTTCTTCCGACCTCAGGCGCTGCGTCCTACACGGGCGGCCTTTCAGTGCACAAATACATGAAGATCGTCACTTGGCAGCAAGCCACGCGCGAAGGCTCACGCGGTGTGGCCGAGGCGACCGCGCGCATCTCGCGCCTGGAAGGGATGGAGGGCCATGCCCGGGCGGCCGATGTGCGCCTGGCGAAATACTTCCCCGGCGAGAACTTTGATCTGAGCGCCGACGGCTGATGTCGGACACCTCGCGCCTCTTCGATCTGACGGGCCGCGTGGCCTGCGTCACCGGCGCCAGCGCCGGGCTGGGGCAACAGGCCGCCAGCGCGCTGGCCGATGCCGGGGCGCGGGTGGTCGCCGTGGCGCGCCGGGAAGAGGCCCTGCAAGACTGGGCAGATCGGACGGGCCCGCCAGCGGCCGTGGTGGCTGCCGATCTTTCGGATCGCAGTGCGCTGAACGACATCGCGGCCAGCGTGACGGCCCCGTTCGGACCACCGGACATCATCGTGCACGCCGCGGGCGTCAACACCCGCCAAGCTGCCGATGAGGTCACGCCGGACGGATGGGATCTGACTCTGAACCTGAACCTCGCAGCCCCTTTCTTTTTGACGCAGGCCTTCGTGCCGGCAATGAAAGACAAGGGCTGGGGACGCGTGGTGAATTTCGCATCGCTTCAGACGACGCGCGCGTTCCCGGGTGGGCTTGCCTATGGCGCGTCAAAGGCAGGCATCGGCCAATTGACCCGTGCCATGGCCGAAGCCTGGTCGGCATTTGGGATCAACATCAACGCCATCGGGCCGGGCTTTTTCCCCACGGAATTGACAGGCCCGGTCTTTGCCGACCCTGAACGCGCAGCGCGGAATGCGGCGCATACCTGCATGGGGCGCAATGGCACGTTGGATGACATAGACGGCCCGCTTCTGTTCCTGTGCTCCGAGGCCAGCGCCTATGTCACAGGGCAGGTTCTGATGGTCGACGGGGGGTTCACAGCGAAATGAAGGCCCTGATTTACGATGGTGTTGAAACCCTGGGGTTCCGGGATACCGAGATGGCCGTTCCCGGTCCGGGGGAGCATCTGATCCGGGTGGAGGCTGCTGGCATCTGCGGCTCAGACATGCATGCCTATCTTGGCCATGACGCCCGACGGCCCGCGCCCCTGATCCTTGGCCATGAAGCGGCTGGCGTTATCGTGGGCGGCCCGCAAGACGGGCGGCGTGTGACGATCAATCCGCTTGTGACCAACCCCGACAGTGCCGCCAGCCGAGCCGGGCGCGAAAACCTGTGTCCGGATCGTCAGATCATCTCCATGCCTCCGCGCGAAGGGGCGTTTGCGCAATTCGTGGCTATGCCGGAAGACAATCTGGTGACTGTGCCGGACACCGTGTCGCTGGCAAAGGCCGCATTGGCCGAACCGCTTGCTGTCAGCTGGCACGCGGCGCGCCTGGCGCTCGAGGCGCTGCACCCAACCATGGAGAAACGCGCCCTTGTGATCGGGGGCGGCGCCATAGGTCTGGCCGCAGCCCTGGCCCTTCGCGCCATGGGGTGCCGTGAGACGCTGATCGTTGAGCCGAACGAGACCCGCAGACACTTCCTGCAAGACCAATGCGCGGAGGCCGTGGCCGACGCGATCCCTGCGGATGCGCTCTACCCCGTCGTTATTGACGCGGTTGGGTACGAGGCGACGCGCGCCGCTGCCTCTGCCCATGCATCACCGGGGGTGTGATCGCCCATGTCGGGCTTGGCTCGGATGCAGGCGGCCTGGATATCCGGCGCATGACGTTGCAGGAGATCACGTTCATCGGAACCTACACCTACACCAAGCAGGATTTCCGCGACACGGCGGCCGCCCTTTTTGAGGGTCGTCTCGGTCCGCTGGACTGGACGGAAGACCGCCCCCTGTCTGATGGAGCCGCCGCCTTTGCCGACATTCGCGCAGGCCGCGTGGCCGCCCCGAAAATCATCCTGCGTCCCAACGCGTAAACCCAACCGCCGAACGGAGACACCGCCACCATGTATAAGCATATCATGATCGCAATGGCCCTCGACCACGGCTATGGACCGCAGGCGCTGAAACTGGCGCACTGTCTTTTGGCTGACGGGGGCCAGATCACGGCACTCCATGTCTTTGAGGAACCGCAGGGAACTGTGAACGCCTGGATCGACGCCGATATCTCAAACGCCGCGTTTGAGGCCGCACAGGCAAAAATGGCTGACCGCATGGCCAATGTGCCCAATGCCAAGGGTGTCGCCGTGAAGGGCCATGGGGGGCGCACGATCATTGATGCAGCCAAGGCCGAAGGGGCCGATCTGATCATCATGGGTTCCCACCGCCCTGAGCTTGTCGATTTCCTTCTGGGATCCACAGCATCGCGGGTCGTGCGCCACGCCCATTGCGCGGTCCACGTCCTGCGCGACACTGTCTAAGCCGTCTTACCGCAACAGCCCGCCGCTTGGGCCATCAGGAGCATCGAAACAAGTGAACATTTCCAAGAAGCTCGTTGACGATTTCGTCGCCAACGACGTGTCCTTCATCACCACCGTGCCGTGCAAACAGCTGGCCGGGGTGATCGACGAAGTCGAAGCCCGGCCCGAGATCTTCCACATCCCGTCGAACAAGGAAGACGAGGGGATGGGCCTGTGCGCCGGGGCGTGGATGGGCGGCAAGCGCCCGGCCATCATCATGCAGAACACCGCCATTGGCGTGACGATCAACACGCTTGCCACGCTGACGCAGTACTACCGGATGCCGCTACCGATCCTGATTTCGTACCGGGGTGAGCTGCGCGAACCGGTTGCCTGTCAGGTGGAAATGGCCGTGCACACAAAGGCCCTGCTGAACCAGATGCTGATCCCGACCTACCATTTCCACAAGGAATCGGACGCGGAAGAGTTCGACGAAATCCTGAAATACACCTTTATGGCAAACAAACCCGTGGCGATCCTGACGGATGCCTCTTTCTGGGGAGGCTATGGCGACCAATGATCCGTTCCGAAATCCTGCGCGAGATCGCGCCCATCCTTCGTGACCAACTGGTTGTCTGCAATATTGGCATTCCGTCCCAGGAACTGCATGCAATCGACGATCAGCCGACGAATTTCTACATGCTCGGCACCATGGGTCTGGCGTCGTCCATCGGCCTTGGCCTCGCACTGTCGCAGCCCAAGCCGGTTGTCGTGATCGACGGCGACGGCTCGGTCCTGACGAACCTCGGCACCCTGCCCACCATCGGCAACAATTGCCCGGACAACTACATTCTGATGATCATCGACAATGGCTCGTACGGGTCCACCGGCGATCAGCCCACCTATACGGGTCGCAAGACCGACCTTGCGGGCATGGCGCGCGCGGCGGGCTGTGACAACGTGGTCGAGGTGCAGGATGTGGATACCGGCGACGCGCTGCAAGCCGCCCTCGATAGCGGCAAAGGCACCGTGATGATCGTGAAATGCGACAGCGGCAATGCCAAGATGCCTGTCATCACGATGGACCCGGTCATCATCCGCGACCGTTTCATGAAAGCCGTGGCCAGCTAACATGGCCCCGGCAATCCATTCCAGCGCGGACGCGCGGCGCATTGCGAAGCGGCGTCTGCCCTGGATGGTGTTCGACTATATCGACGGCGCAGCGGGGGCGGAAACGGGGGCGGATCGCAACCGAGCCGCCTTTGACGCGCTCACCCTGCGGCCCCGCATTCTGCGCGATGTCAGTCAGCGGGATTTGTCATCCACCCTATTTGGCAAGACAACAAAGGCCCCGTTCGGCATCTCGCCCATGGGGATGTGCAATCTGTCCGGCCCCGGCGCAGACCTGATGCTGGCACGCCTGGCGGCGCGCGAAGAGGTGCCGTTGGGTGTGTCCACCGTATCCTCCACGCCGCTGGAAGATATTATAGAAGAAGCACAAGGCTATGCATGGTTCCAGCTCTACTTCTCGGGCGATGGAACAGAGACGTTCAAACTGGTCGAGCGTGCAAAGTCGGCAGGCTACGAGACGTTAGTTCTGACCGTCGATGTGCCGGAGGTTGGCCGTCGCCCCCGCGAGTTACGCCACGGCTTCACCTTGCCCTTCCGCATCGGCCCTTGGCAGTTCCTCGATTTTGCGCTGCACCCGCGGTGGTCCATCACCTCGCTGCTGGCGGGCAAGCCCGATATGGCGAATTTCCGGATGAATGGCTTCAGCTTTGACCGCAAGGCCAGCCGGGCCAAGGCGGATTGGGATACGCTCAAGAAATTGCGGGATGCATGGCCGGGCAATCTGGTCGTCAAAGGCGTGTTGGACCCCGAGGATGCCGGACAACTGAAGGCCGAGGGCGTTGACGCAATTCAGGTTTCAAGCCACGGCGCGCGGCAACTGGAAAGCGCCCCTGCCCCCATCTCTGTTCTGCCCGCGATCCGCGAGGCGGTCGGCCCCGATTACCCCCTGTTCTTCGACACCGGCCTGCGCAGCGGCGAGGATGTCGTGAAGGCGTATATGCAGGGCGCGAATTTCGCCTTTCTGGGGCGCATCCTGCAGTTCGCAATTGCGGCTGGAGGGGAAGAGGGTTTGGCGCAGCTTTGGTCGGTTCTGACTGCTGAGACCAGCATCACCCTGGCCCAGATCGGCGCGACCGAGATGCCGCGCCCCGCTAGATCAGTTTGCGACTTCCATCATCGCCAGTGCTTCGGCGAAAAAATCCGGGCCACCGAAATTCCCTGATTTCAGCGCCAGCGCTGTGCCATCGCTTTCAACCAATGGCACACCCGCCGCCGCGCGCGGCCCGATGTTGAGGACCTTGGCCCCAAGGCCCGAGACGACCGCGCCCGAGGTTTCGCCCCCTGCCACGACCAAGCGGCGGATGCCGACGTTGACAAGGGCGGGTGCTAGTGCTGCGAACAAGCCTTCGATTGCGTCAGCAGCCACGCCTGCCCCAAAGGCGGCTTGCGCCGCCCGCACCACGTCCGGATCAGCGGACGAGTAGATCAGCGGCGCCCGATCCTGTGCCATGACCCAATCAACCAGGTCCGCGACATTGTATTCGCTGTTCACCGCCTTTGCCGCGTCAATCTGAAAGGTGGGGGCCAAGGCAGAATAGGCGGCGACCTGGCCGCGCGTGGCCACACTGCACGAGCCTGAGAATACCGCCCCCGGCCCTGCAATGCCCGGCCAGTCCGGGGTCCGCGGCGCAATTCCAAAGTTGGCCGGCAATCCCAAGGCAATGCCGGACCCACCGCAAAGCAACGCTTCGCCCTTGGCGGCCCTGCCGATCTGGATCAGATCTTCGTCGGCAATCGCATCGGTGATCAAATGGGCCTGCACTTCCAGCGCGCGCCGGATGGCATCTGGCCCGTCACGCACGGTTTTGGCTGGAATATGCCCCACCGCGCGGTCCGCTTGGGCGGCAAGAACCCGGCGCAAATCCGGGTCTGTCATCGGGGTCAGCGGGTGATCCTGCATGCCGCTTTCGCTCAGCAAACGGTCCGCGACAAACAGATGGCCTTGATAAACGCTGCGCCCGTTCTCCGGGAAAGCCGGGCACACTATAACGGCCCCGGCGCCAAGATGGTCGGCCAATGCATCGAGGACCGGGCCAATATTCCCCTGCGGCGTGCTGTCGAAGGTCGAGCATATCTTGAAGATGAATTGCGTAGCGCCCTGGGCCTTGAGCCAGGAACAGGCCGCCAACGATTGCGCGACGGCGTCCTGCACCGGTGCGGTTCGCGATTTCAACGCAACGACCCCAGCCTCCAGCGTTGGGTCGCTGGGCCCTTCGGGTACGCCGATAAACTGGGCCACGCGCATTCCAGCCTCGGCCAGCGTCAGCGCAATATCGGACGCCCCGGTGAAATCATCCGCAATAACGCCAATTTTCATGTGGTGATCACCTTGTTTGGCCCGTGGTCGAGCCGGTGTATATGCGGCGCCATCGCCTGCGGAAAGTGCGCCCGGACGAGTGGATCATGGCCCGGAACGATCAAGCCAGGGGCAGAGGCAAGCATGTGCAATGTGTCGAACCCGTCGAGCATGTTTTGCAGATCGACGACGATTGGAAAAGGTTTCCGCGCGAAGACATTTTCATAGAAATGCGCCGCGTCCGAGGCCAGCACCAGCCAGCCCGCTTGCGTGCGCACCCGCACGCATTGCAAGCCGCGACTATGGCCGCCGATGCAATGGACGGTCACGCCATCCGCGATCTCCGCATCTCCGTGGTGGAAGATGACTTTGCCTGAATAGAGCCGGCGCACCGCTTCGCAGATATGCTCAGCCGTGAATGGCATGCGCAGGGTGTCGTGGCACATGCAAGGGCCGGTCGCGAACGCCATTTCAGCGGCTTGAAGGTGCAGTGTGGCGTTCGGGAACAGGTGCAACCCGCCCGCATGGTCATAGTGCAGATGGGTGACGATGACCTCAGTGATGTCGTCCGGTGCAAGACCCAAAGGCTCCAGCGCCGCCACAGGGTCCATGCGGATCGGGCGCCCCCGCGCATGGCCCTCTTCGGCATCATAGCCAGTGTCGACAAGGATCACCTCAGGCCCGCGGCGCAGCACCCAGATGAAGTAGTCCATCGCATGGGGTGCATCGTGATTGTCATCGAAAATGAAGCTGTCCGCCCGCGTGCGCGCGTTCCGGTCCGCGTATTTCAGGCTGTAGACCTCCCACTCGGTCATGGGCGGACCTCCGCGAATGTCCGGATGGACTTGGCACGCAACAGCGGGGCAACCGCCTGATCGAACGCAAGGAAATGCTCGGACGCCAGATGGGCGTCAAAGGCGGCCCGATCGGTGTAAAGCTCATACAGAAAGACTTTGCCCGGCCGCGCAGGATCGGTGCAGACGTCAAACCGAATGCACCCTTCTTCCGCGGTGCGCGAGGTTTCGGCACTAGCCAGCATCAGGTCCATGAAGGCCTCCGCCTCAGCCAGGTCAATCTCAAGGTCCACGGCTACTACATACATCAGACAGTCTTTCCACGAAGACGCGCAAAGGCGCGTTTGGCAAAAGGAAGTTGGCTCAAGACAAGGCTGATGTTCAAGACCAGCAGGACCCCCGCCACAGGGCGCGAGAAGAAGACCATCACATCCCCGCCCGAGATCAACAAGGATCTGCGGAAGGTCTCGTCAAACAAACCGCCCAGAATCACCCCAATGACCAGCGGCGCGATGGGAAACTTCAGCAGGTTCATAAAATAGGCGACAAATCCAACGCCAAGCATCAGGTAGAGGTCATTGATACCGCCGCCGACACTGAACGACCCGATGGTCGTCAGCACCATGACAATGGGCAGGAAAACGGTCCGCGGGATCGCCAGGATCTTGATAAAGACCTTCGCCGTGAAAAGCCCCATGAAGAACATCGTGAACGACGCCAGGACCATGATCGCGACAACGCGCAAAATGATGTCAGGGTCGATGGTTGGTCCGGGGATGATGTTGTTGATCTTGAACGCCCCCAACAGCGCCGCAGCCGGGGGGAGCCGGGAATACCGAGTACCAAAAGTGGAATAAGCGCGCCGCCGATACAGGCATTGTTGGCTGTCTCGGACGACAACAGCCCCTCAAGCGAGCCTTTCCCGAATTTGTGGCCTTCCTTGCTGACGGATTTGCCCACGCCGTAGCTGACCCAGCCTGCAACATCCTCACCCACGCCGGGTAAGGCGCCCACACCGGTGCCGATCACGCCCGACCGGGTGATGGTCGGCAGGTACCGGCGCACCGCGCGCCAGTTGGGCAGGATGCGGCCCTTCAGCTCCGTGATCTTGCCTGCATCCATGTGGCGCAGACCTTCGATGATCTGCGGCACCGCAAAGGCCCCCATCAGAACCGGCACCACCTGGAAGCCGCTCAGCATGTAAGACCAGCCGAATGTATAGCGCGGCTCGGACAAAAGCGGGTCCAGCCCGACCATGGCCATGGCAAGGCCAATCAGCCCCGCAATCCATCCCTTCACCACCAAATCCTCGGACATCAGCGTGCCGGACAGCAGGATGCCAAACAGCGCCAGAAGCGCCTTTTCAGGGCTTGCGATATTCTCGGACAGCAACAGCAGAACCCAGACGAAGACCAATAGCGCGAGCGTGCCGATCAGCGTGCCGATGAAGCTGCCTGTTGTGGTCAGGCCAAGCGCCTCCCCGCCCCGGCCTGCCTTGGCCAAGGGGTAGCCGTCCATCGCGGTGGCCGCACTGGCCGCCGTACCGGGAATATTGAGCAAGATGGACGGATAACTGCCGCCGTAAATGGCGCCGACATAGGCCCCAAGCAAAGCGATCAGCGAATAATCCAGCGGCACCTTGTTCCCGAAAAACCCCGTCAGGATGGTCACCGCCAGCGTCGCCGTCAGCCCGGGCAAGGCGCCAAAGGTGATGCCCAGAAAGACCGATACAATCAGGTAGATATACGTCAGCGGATCAATGATCAGCGCCCAAAGCGCCCCGCCAAAACCCGAAAGCTGGGTCAGGATGAAGTCCATCTCTTACTCCCTCCAGATCGGGCGGAGAGTGACGTAGTAATGATATTCGATCTGGCTAAAGATCACGCCGCCCCGGTTCGGCACGTTCTGCCGGAACCCGAAGGCCATCGCGCAGACCAGGATGACCGGCGTCAGGACCGCAATCACTGGTACGACTCGCAAGACCCGGTCACCGCGCCCGCAGATCAGCACCCAGAGGGTCAGCCCGGCCCAGGCAACCAGTGTCACGACGTCATCGTCATGCGCGCCCCATTCCGCTTGCGACAGGTGGGCCACGAAAGCGTAGACACCGCAGGCCGCCACAACAGCAGCGCACAGCACCATGCGCGCCACACGCCCGCCGTGAAACCCGAAGATCAACGCCGTGATCAGCAGGCCACTACTGGCGATGAAATCGACACGCGGGACCAGCCCGGCGATGTAGAAAAACAAGATGATCCCGATCGTGCTGAAACGCACAGCCTCGGTTCGGTCCCACCCGATCCCCATGGCGGACAAAGCTGTTTTCGCACCACCCGCCTTGATCGCAATCCGAAGCAGAACCAGCGATAGGATCAGCAGGGCAGTGAAAATTCCCAGTGGCACGATCGCGGCGGAATTGTACCAGGACGCGCCCGAGACCCCGGCCCGGTTGCCGCCGAAAAGGGGAATATCCAGGGTCCGCCACAGGAAGAAGACCGACAGGCCTATCAGCAGCAAAGACGCCCAGAAATCCCGCGCCCTCAAGATCGCGATGTCTTCGTCGGTGGGCGCGGTTTTGAGGGGCTTTCTTCAACAGCCGGGTCATTCATCGGATCAGCGTCCCATCACCTTGCTCAGAAATGCAGCGCCAGGGGAGCCCGGCGCCGCAGAATGTCACGTTCCAGATTGAGAAATCAGGGCCGTTCGATCCCCAGGCTGGCAGGATCAACGGTTGTCGCGCCAAGCTCTTGCAGGGTGTAGGCAAAGTTGGCCTCCAACGTTGAGAAGATGGCTTGCGCCTCTTCGCCGTATTGGCCGCCGACAGTGTAGTTGTTCGCAGCCGCCCATTCGGCCACGACGTCCGACGCGATGGCTGCCTCAAAGGCTGCGCCAAGGGCCGCCTTCACCTCGTCCGATGCGCTGTCATGTACGGCGAACCCGATGGCCTGCATCAGCGGCAGATACGCATCCAGGCCATCGTAGATATCAAACGCCGACGGCACGGTGATGCCCGCAATCTCGGCACTGTCTTCGGTCAGCATGGCAAGTGGGCGCAGCATGCCGCCTTCGATCAATGCTGCCTGCTCCGCCAGCGACGTCACGACTAGCGCAACCTCACCCGCAATCGCCGCTTCCTGACCGGACGCGGAGCCATCATAGGGCACGAACAGGAATTCGACATCCGCACCATTTTGGATCGCCAACAGGTTCAAATGGTGGATCGAGCCTGCACCCGAAGCTGCCGCTGGAATGGTTCCCGGCGCGTCCTGCGCGGCTGCGACCAGCTCTTCCAGCGTTGTGTAGGGGCTGTCTGCGGGCACCGAGATCAGGTCGGGCGATCCGCCAACAATGAACGGATACCAGAAATCAAAGCGCTGATCCCAGCCGCCCTGAACTGCCGCCGTCACATTTGATTCCGACAGCCCCACCAGCGTGTAGCCGTCATCGGGCTGGTTCATCACATAGACCATGCCGTTGGATCCGGCGACGCCACCGGTTTGGTTGATGACATTGATCGATACGGGCAGATGCGCCTCCATCTCGGCCATGATCATCCGGTTGATGCTGTCGGTGCCGCCGCCAGCGCCCCAAACCACGGCGGTGGTAATATCGCGGAACGGGTATTCTTGCGCAGTGGCGACAGTGCCGAGCCCCGCCGCTGCAATGGCCAGAGCCGCCAGTTTTCCGAGTTTGAAGTTCATTTGGTCGTCCTCCCAGACGCAAGCTGATATATGTTGCATTCATTTGCGTATGCATTAAATGATACGTTGTCAACTTCATCAACGGATACGTTCGCTTTTCCGTTTTGATCCGCTAAGAGGCCCAAATGACCAAGACCCTTGATATCGCAGTGTTCCACGGGGACGGGATCGGGCCAGAGATCATGAAACCAACGCTTCAAATACTGGAGCGTTTGGCTTGGGCGGCGCAGTCCTATGGGCTGACATTCCAGGACGCACCCGCGGGCGCATCGCACTATGCGCAGACCGGAGAATCACTGCCGCAAGCGTCCATGGATCTGGCGCGCAGCTGCGATGCGATCCTTCTCTCGGCGATGGGATTGCCGGATGTGCGCTACGACGATGGCACGGAAATCTCACCGCAGATTGATCTGCGCAAAGAGCTGTCCCTGTTTGCGGGCGTCCGCCCCGTGACCGTCAAGGCTGGCCAGCGCAGCCCACTCAATCTGCCGGCAGATCGCGAGATCGATTTTGTGCTGATCCGGGAAAGCACCGAAGGCCTGTTCTATTCGCAAGGCCGCGGCGAAGTTACAAAAGATGCAGCAACGGAAACGCTCCTGATCACACGCAGCGTCTCGGAAAAGCTGTTCCGTTTTGCTTTCGATCTGGCGAAGACGCGGAAAGAAACAGGCCGAAGCCCCGGCAAGGTCACTTGCGTCGACAAGGCAAATGTCTTCCGCGCCTTTGCCTTCTTTCGCGAGATTTTCGATGCCGAAGCGGCGCATCACCCCGAGATCACCGCAGATCATGCCTATGTTGACGCCACGGCGCTTTGGATGGTGCAAAAACCCTGGGACTTTGACGTGTTGGTGACAGAGAACATGTTCGGTGACATCCTGTCTGATCTTGGTGCCGGTCTTATGGGCGGGCTTGGCCTTGCGCCCTCAGCGGATATCGGCCTTGACCATGCTGTCTTTCAGCCCTGCCACGGGTCCGCCCCTGATATTGCCGGGCAGGGCACGGCCAACCCGTTTGCGATGATCCTGTCCGCGGCCATGATGCTGGACTGGCTTGGTCTGCGCCATGACATCCCCGAGATGCGCGCTGACGGCGACCGCTTGCGGCAGGCCGTTGACCAGGTTGTCGTGCGCGGCGACGTGCTGACCCGCGACCTTGGCGGCACCGCCAGCACGTCTGAGGCGGCAAACGCCGTGCTTCACGCCCTATGACGGCAAGCGCGTCCCTCCGTGTGGCCTGTGTTGGCGCGGGCTATTTCAGCCAGTTCCACTACAACAGCTGGTCACGGCTTGCGCGTGTCGATCTGGTCGGGTCCTGCGACCATGACCTTGCCTTGGCCCGCGCAACGGGGTGCCCGGCTTACGCAGACGTCGGCGCGATGCTGGATGAAACGGCCCCGGACCTGCTGGATATCATCCTACCTCCCATGGCGCAGGCTGACGTGATCCGGTCAGCCCTTGCGAATGGCGTCAAATGGATCATCTGCCAAAAGCCATTCGGCCTTGATCTGGCCGAGGCCGAAGCGCTCACAGATGCGGCACACCAAGCCGGCGCCACTCTCATCATCCACGAAAACTTTCGCTTCCAGCCGTGGTATCGCGCCATCAAGAAAAGCCTTGATGCAGGCCAAATCGGCGACGTCCAACAGATCAGCTTTCGCTTCCGGCCCGGCGATGGCCAGGGCCCGGACGCCTATCTCGACCGGCAGCCTTATTTCCGCGATATGCAGCGTTTCCTGATCCACGAGACGGCTGTGCATTTCATCGATACGTTCCGATACCTGCTTGGTGATCCGGTCGCGGTCTTCGCTGATCTGCGTCGCATCAACCCGTGCATTGCGGGCGAAGATGCGGGCTACGTCCTGTTCGAACATCCCAACAGCGTCCGCGCATTGTTTGACGGGAACCGCACTCTCGATCACCGGGCCGACAATTTGCGCCGCACGATGGGCGACGCGTTGGTCGAGGGATTGGAAGGCTCACTGCTGCTCCGCGGGGATGGCTCTGTTGCACTGCGACGCTTTGGCGATCAATCGGAGACGATCATCTGCCCGCCCGATACGCATGAGGGCTTTGGCGGCGATTGCGTTCACGCCTTGCAAAGCCATGTGGTTTCTGGCGTCTTGGACGGCGAACCGATTGAGAACAGGGCCGAAAGCTATCTGACCGTCCGGCGCATCGAAGAGACGATCTATGCCTCTGCTGCGACCGGGCAAAAACAGGCCGTGAAGCGAGCGTAACGATCCATGTCCGACAAACCTGCGTCCAGTTCTCAGCGTGCCTTGCATGAATTGCGCCAAAAGATTTTCGCGGGCGAACTGGCCGCCGGGTCAGACCATCTCGAGATCCGAGCTTGCCGAACAGTTGAATATGTCCCGCACCCCCGTGCGCGAAGCCGTCCTTATGTTGGAAAGCCAGGGCTTGCTGGAGATGCGCCCCCGCAAGGGCGTGCGCATCCGCCCCTTGGCACCGGAAGACATGGCCGAGATCTACGATATTCTGACCGAGTTGGAGAGCCTTGCCGCTGAACGCGCCGCGCAGGCCGATCTGGATGAGGATGAGTTAAAGGATCTCGCAAAGGCCATCGACGATATGGACATCGCAATCGCCCAATCGGATCTGGATGCGTGGGCCAATGCCGATGATCGGTTCCACGCAGAACTGGTCCGCTTGGGCCGCAACGAACGGATCATGAGCATCGTCCACATGATGAGCGATCAGGTTCGCCGCGCCCGGATGACCACCTTGTTCATGCGCCCTCTGCCCACGAAATCAAACGAAGACCATCGCCGCGTTTATCAGGCAATTAAGGACGGCGACGCCAAGACCGCGCGGGAAACCCACCGCGATCACCGCCGCGAAGCGAAGAAGATCATCGTCGATCTTCTACAAAAACACCGCCTGCGCTTTTTGTAGGCCAGACACGGCCCGATTCAGATAGAGGTTTCGCCAAACCAGCCTCGGTCACTCCGCAGCAACATCCAACAATTTCAACTGCAGCCCCGTCAGAAAAAGCTGTGCCGCCCGGGTCATCGGCACGCGCGCGGATCTGAGGACACAAAATTGCACGGCACCCAGATCAAGCGGCAGTGGGGCAATCTTCATTGGGCCGTACGCATTAGGCTGAAGGACGTCTGGAAAGATGGCGATACGATCGGTGTGCTGAAGATAGTCCACGGCCTGCGACGCAGGCAGGGATGAGACCGCATTGAGTTCAAGCCGATTTCGGCGCAGCAGATGGCTCAGCGCAATTCGGGATCCGGTTCCTTCCGGCGGCAGTAGAACGCGGGCCTTCGCAAGATCCCACAAGCCCGAAGGCACTGCAATTTGCCCCTCACTTTTCCACGCGCGCAGGCGCAGCAATTGGGCGTGCACAACTTCGGTGGCGTCGTCGGTGGCGGGGTTTGTCAGCAAGGCGAGGTCCACCTGCCGCTGGCGCAAGCTTTCAATGCCATCCTCACACCGGACTTCGAGCGTGAAGCCCGGATGGGCCGTTTCCATATCGGTGATCGCGGCGGAGAGGTGGCCTGCCAGAAGATCACTGCCCACGCTGATCCGCAACTCTCCTGTCTCGCCATCGCGCAAGCGGCCCAATTGCCGCTGCAACTCGCCGAATTCGATCAAATGGCGGTCGATCACGTCCAAAAGCAACTCACCCGCTTCGGACAATTCAACGCCAGAGGCCGTGCGCTGGAACACCGTGAACGACAGTTCTTCCTCAAAAGCTTGCACAGATCGATTCAGCGCCGAAGGGGAGACAGCCAATTCCTGCGCCGCCCGTCGGATCGAGCCACAGCGATGGATCATCTGGATCGCCCGATACATTTTTAGGTGCCGCATAAGGCACTTATAGGGGTGGTGCAAAAAACGCACAACAGAGCTGCAAAACAAATGGCAGACAACAACACCCCAATCCGTATCCATGTCGCTGCACGCGCGAAATACTTGTATACGCCTGAGGGGGCTCACATGAAAAAACTACTTCTCGCCAGCGCATTGTCGTTGGTGTCTGCCCATGCTGCATCCGCAGAAATCCGTGTTGGAATCTTGCACTCCCTGACCGGGACGATGGCCATTTCCGAAACCACGTTGCGCGACGTTATGCTGATGCTGATCGAACAACAGAACGCTGCCGGCGGCCTTCTGGGCGAAGAAATCGTGCCGGTTGTCGTCGATCCAGCCTCCGATTGGCCGCTGTTCGCCGAACGCGCGCGGGAACTTCTGACCGTGCATGAAGTCGACGTGATCTTCGGCGCCTGGACCTCCGTGTCGCGCAAGTCGGTCCTGCCGGTCATCGAAGAATTGAACGGGCTGATGTTCTACCCCGTCCAGTACGAGGGTGAAGAAAGCTCCCGCAACGTGTTCTACACCGGTGCTGCGCCCAACCAGCAGGCGATCCCGGCCGTCGACTACTTCCTGGAAGAGCTAGGCGTTGAAACCTTCGCGCTTCTGGGCACCGACTATGTCTACCCGCGCACGACCAACCGCATTCTTGAGCAATACTTGCTCGATGCGGGCATCCCGCAGGAAAACATCTTCGTCAACTACACCCCTTTCGGTCATTCCGACTGGTCCTCGATCGTCGCCGACGTTCAGGCCCTTGGCGAAGGCGGGCAGCAGGTTGGCGTAATCTCCACCATCAACGGTGACGCCAATATCGGCTTCTATAACGAGCTCGCCGCGGCGGGCATCGAAGCCGATGACATCCCCGTGGTGGCCTTCTCCGTGGGCGAAGAAGAGCTTGCTGGTCTAGATACTGGCCCCTTGGTCGGCCACCTGGCCGCGTGGAACTACTTCCAGTCCGCCGACACCCCCGAGAATGAGGCGTTCATCAGCGCCTGGCATGAGTTCATCGGCGATGAAAACCGCCCCACAAATGACCCGATGGAAGCCCACTATATTGGCTTCAACATGTGGGTTCAGGCTGTGGAGGCTGCGGGCACCACGGACGTCGACGCGGTGCGTGAGGCGATGTACGGCCTTGAGGTTCCGAACCTGACCGGCGGCACCGCAGTCATGCTGCCCAACCACCACCTCGCAAAGCCGGTCCTGATCGGTGAGATCGAGGCGGATGGCCAGTTCTCGATCATTTCCCAGACCGACCCTGTTCCGGGTGACGCCTGGACCGATTTCCTCCCGGAATCGGCGGTTCTGGTCAGCGATTGGCCGGGTCTGGAATGCGGCATGTACAACACCGAAACCGAGACCTGCGTTCAGATTCAGTCGAACTACTGATCGCCTTTCTTGCGGCGGGCTGCGCTTTGACGCGGCCCGCCATCACGACCCCCTGAGCAGGCCGCACCATATGCAACACCTTCTCCGCATCGCCATTATCGTGGCGATTTCGCTGTTCCTGACGCCAGCCGCACAGGCACAAGACCTGTCGCTGCAAGACATCCTCCAAGACCATGCCGAACAGATCGCAGACCCGTCGCGGCGCACCGTCGGCGAAACGCTCGATGCGCTGGTGGCCACGGGCCACCCCGATCTGCCCGGCTTTCTGACCCGCTGGCAGAACCGCGAAGCCTATCAGCGCGATGCGGATGGTTTGTTTGTCTATGTCGAGGATGAAGATGCCGATCCGCTTGTCCTTCTCGACATTTCAACGGGCGAGGCCGTCGGCACGGCAGGGTCGCGCGAAATCACGCAGTTGCGCCCAAATGGCGGTGTGCGCCGGGTGATCGGCGGGGCGCTGGTGCAATTCCAGCTGGGGGCGGACGATCCAGCCGTTCGCCTCGAAGCGCTGGATGCCATCGCCGACGATCCTGAGGAAAGCTACCTGCCTTTGGTCGAGGCGCGGCTGGAGGCCGAGGAAGACCCCGCGATCCGCGCCCGGCTGGAGGTTGCCTTGCCCGGCCTGATCATTGCCTTTGCCGAAGACGATCAAACCCGCGTCGACGCGATCCGCACGCTCGACGGCAATGTCAGCCTCGATGCACGCGCCACGTTGAACCGCATTCTGTCCACCCGCCGGGGCGTGGCCGAAGCGCTGCCCGAAGAGGCCAATATCGCCGCAATCCTGGAACCGGGCAGCCCTGCCCTCAGCCGCGATGACGCCTATGCTATGCTAGTGCAGTCTGACCTCGCCCCGCCACTGATCTCCCGCGCTGAACAGCGCGATGTGCTTGCCGCCAATATCGTGGATGGGCGCGTCGGCGGCGTGCCGGTCGCAACGCTCAACTCTGAAGAGGCCCGCGACACGGCTTACGCCGCCCTGGTCGACGCAAACCTCGCCGAACCCATCCCCACCTCGGCTGAGGTCGATGCAGCCCTCGCCGCCCACACCTTCTTTGATGCCTATACCGAACCCTCCGCCGCCGTGACACGGGCTGCGCGCACCACGCTCGACAGTATTGAGTCCCGCGTCGGCGTCTATCGCTTCTTCGACCTGTCGCTCGACGGCATTTCGCTGGCGTCGATCTACTTTCTGGCTGCCATCGGTCTCGCCATCACCTTCGGCGTCATGGGTGTGATCAACATGGCCCATGGGGAATTCATCATGATCGGCGCCTATACCGGCTATGTCGTGCAAACCTTGATCGCGGATTACACGCTTTCGATTGCCGTCGCCCTGCCGCTTGCGTTCCTTGTGACCTTCGCGCTTGGCGTTCTGATGGAACGCTCGGTCATCCGCTGGCTCTACCACCGCCCGCTGGAAACGCTGCTCGCGACCTTCGGCATTTCCATCGCGCTGCAACAGATCATCCGCCAGATCTTCGGCACGCAGGCCCGCCCCTTCACCCCGCCCGATTGGCTGGCCGGTGCGGTCACCGTGAACGACGTCATCTCCATCTCCTCGATCCGCATTGCGATCTTCATCCTGGGCGTGATCTTCTTCGTCCTGCTCTGGCTCATCCTCAACCGTACCCGGCTGGGGCTGGAGGTCCGCGCCGTCACGCAAAACCCCGCCATGGCGGCCTCCATGGGCATCAATCCTGACCGCATCAACATGATGACCTTCGGCCTGGGCTCAGGCATCGCGGGCGTGGCGGGCGTCGCCATCGGCCTTTTCGCGCAGGTCACACCCGACATGGGTGCGAACTACATCGTGCAAAGCTTCATGACCGTTGTGGTGGGCGGCGTCGGCAACATCTTCGGCACACTGATCGGGGCGGGCATGATCGGATCACTGCAAAAGGCCATCGAGTGGTTGAACCCAACCAACACGCTGGCCGCGCAAACCTACATGATCCTGTTCGTGATCCTCTTCATCCAGTTCCGACCGCGCGGTATCATCGCGCTCCGCGGCCGTGCTGCGGGGGATTGAGGGCATGACACGCAATCGCTCCGTCCCCATCTTCATCGCCATACTTGCCGCCTTCGCCCTTGGCGTGACCGTCATGTCCGAGGCCTATGGAACCGGCGCCATATCAGTCAGCTTTACCAAGGTGCTGGGGATGACCCTTTGCCTTTGCCTCGCAGCACTGGCGATGGATCTGGTCTGGGGCTATTGCGGTATCCTCTCGCTTGGCCATTTCGCGTTTTTCGGGCTTGGCGGCTACGGCATCGGCATGTGGCTGATGACAGCGCGGACCGAAGCCGTGGTCCGCGCCAACCTTGCCAACCAGGTCATCCCACCGACCGAGGTTGAGGTCAGCGACGCCACCGCCCTGCAAATCTTCTCAGTCGTCGGTGGCGAGGATTGGCCATGGATGTGGGCCGCCTCCGACAGCCTGTTCCTGTCGCTGGTGCTGATCGTTCTTGTCCCCGGCCTTCTGGCGCTGGTCTTCGGCTGGCTTGCCTTCCGCAGCCGCGTCACTGGCGTGTACCTCTCGATCCTGACCCAGGCCATGACGTTGGCCCTGTCGCTGTACTTGTTCCAGAACGACACCGGCCTGCGCGGCAATAACGGCCTGTCGGGCCTGCAGAACATCCCCGGTGCCGAGGCGATTGGCCAGGATCGTATCTCCATCTGGTTCTTCTGGGCCTCTGCCGCAGCCTTAGGGCTCACCTATATCGGCGCGGCCTGGTTGGTCTCAGGCAAGTTCGGCAACATCGTCCGAGGCATCCGCGATGATGAACAGCGCGTCCGCTTCCTCGGCTACAAGGTCGAAGCCTACAAACTCTTCGTCTTCACCCTGACCGGCATGATCTGCGGCATTGCAGGCGCGCTCTATTACCCGCAAGCCGGCATCATCAACCCAGACGAGATCGCGCCCATCGCTTCAATCTACTTGGCCGTCTGGGTGGCCATCGGCGGGCGCGGGCGGCTCTATGGTGCCGTAATCGGGGCGGCGGTCGTCTCACTTCTGTCGACCTACTTCACCGGCGGGCGCGCCCCTGACATCAACCTCGGTCTCTTCGCAATCGAGTGGGTCGATTGGTGGCCAGTCCTGCTGGGTCTGGGCTTTGTGCTGGTCACACTCTTTGCCCCCAAGGGTCTGGGCGGTCTGGTTGATTACATCGTGCGGAAGGACAGGACATGAGCAGCCTCTTGGAAGTCCAGGGCATCTCCGTCACGTTTGACGGGTTCAAGGCCATCAACGATCTCAGCTTCGAGATCAGCCTGCCCGAACTGCGCGCCATCATCGGCCCCAACGGCGCGGGCAAAACCACGTTTATGGACATTGTCACGGGCAAAACTAGACCCGATGAAGGCACCGTGCGCTGGGGGGATCTCGGCCGCTCCCTCCTGACCAAGTCCGAGGCGCAGATCGCACAGGAAGGCATTGGCCGCAAATTCCAACGCCCCACCGTGTTCGAGGATCAAACCGTTTGGGACAACCTGCGGGTCGCCCTGAAAAAGCCCCGCGGGCCGGTCTCTGCCATCTTTGACCGCGTCACCGAAACCGACCGCACCCGCATTGCAGACATTGCCGCCGAAATCGGCCTGACAGACCGGCTGTCTGATATGGCAAGCATCCTCAGCCACGGGCAAAAGCAGTGGTTGGAGATCGGGATGCTTCTGGCCCAAGACCCCAAGCTTCTGCTGGTCGACGAACCCGCCGCGGGCATGACAAGCGAAGAGCGTGAACACACAACCACGCTTCTCAAACGATTGGCAGAAACCCATGCCGTCGTGGTTGTCGAACACGATATGGAATTCGTCCGAAGGCTCGACTGCCGTGTCACGGTTCTGCACGAAGGCTCCGTTCTCGCCGAAGGCTCACTGGACCACGTCATGAAAGATGAACGGGTCATTGACGTATATCTGGGGCGCTAGGCGATGTTGCAGACAAAAGACCTGACCCTTCACTACGGCGGAAGCCAGATCCTCAATGGCCTGTCGGTCGAGGCCAAGGTTGGGGAAGTGACGTGCATCATGGGCACTAATGGGGTCGGCAAGACCTCGCTCCTGAACGCGATCTCCGGCACCCACCCGATATCGGGCGGCGATGTCGCGCTCCACGGCACCTCCATCGCAAAGCGCCCGGCCCATCAGCTCGCCAGCCTCGGCATCGGCTATGTCCCGCAGGGCCGCATGATCTTCCCGCTCCTGACCGTGCGCGAGAATCTGGAAACGGGCCTGGCCTGCCTCCCCAAATCCGAGCGCGTCGTCCCCGACCGGATCTTTGAGCTCTTCCCGGTCCTGAAAGACATGGAGAAACGCCGCGGCGGCGACCTTTCGGGCGGCCAGCAACAGCAACTCGCCATTGGCCGCGCCCTTGTGACCCGCCCCAAGGTTTTGCTGATGGATGAACCGACCGAGGGTATTCAGCCCAACATCATCCAACTGATCGGTCGCGTGATCGCGCAACTCCGTGACGAGGGAGAAATGGCGATTGTCCTGGTCGAGCAATATTTCGACTTCGCCTTCAACCTCGCCGACCAGTTCTACGTGATGCAACGCGGACAAATCAGTTTCGAGGCCCGCAAATCCGAAACCACACGCGACGCTGTCCAATCCGCCTTCAGTCTGTGACCCAAAGGCCCCGCGCTTCCCCGAGCACTTTGACCGCGCCAAACGTCGACCCCGCCAACGCGGGATCTGGCGGCGTTTCATTAGATGATATTGAACGGTGGCGCAGACAGGGAGTGATCAAGAAAGGCAGGGTCGCACCAGAGAATTATGGAACTGAAAGAGCGCGGTCTGCGTTCCGCTCCAATGAACAGATCCCTCTCCTCTGCAAGAATTGGCAACCTGGCGCTAATCGCTGTGGTTGTCCTCATGCTCTTTGTCATTCTGGACCAGGCGCAGGGGCTATTTGCACCGATCATCAGCGCAATTGTTTTGGGCATCGTCCTCGCCCCGTTTTGCAACGTGCTGGACCGATGGCGCATTCCAAGTGCAGCAGCCGCCATGATGATCATGGCGGTCTTTTTGTGTGCAGTTGCGCTGATCTACCTGATCGTGGAGCCGACAATCAGTGAGGCCATCCGCAACGCCCCGATCATCTGGTCCGAGATGAGAACCCTGTTCGATAGCCTGCGCGGGGCCATGGAGGGAGTGCAGGTTTGCGGCTGTATCATACAGATGGCCCTTGGCAGCGTCCAAACGGGTGTTGTTGTGCGTTTCATCGGTCATCGAATTGCCTCCTTCCAAAATACTGTCGGATTGATCGGCTTTGATCGCGCAGTCTGCGGCGGCCAGGCGGGCATCGAAGCCAGCCATTTGCGGCGTTGGCTGCCGAAATCCTGTGACGGTTGGGTGAGCGGTTTCATCGTAGCCGACGCACGAGCCAGAGCGACGCGTGGCAGCTTTCAATGCCATCCAAGCGAGGCCGGCGCCTGTCACGACCAACGGCCCGGGATTGCGCCCAGATCATGGAAGACACGGCCGCCCTGGTTATTGCGTCAGGCGGTCTCGAACGCACGTTGTCGGCACCGCAATTCGACGCATGGGTTCGCAAAGGCACACCGATTGTCTTGCTCGAGGACGAACACAGATACGACGATGCAGCGAAATACGGTTTTCACCTTCTGAATGAGCCCTTTCGCACCGAGGATGTTGTGGCCCTGTAAACCGATGGCGCGGGCCATTAGTGGACGAAGCTGACGCCAACCGCATCGCGAGATGCCCGAAAGGGGCGAACGGTTCAACCTCGTGACCGTTCGCCTCTTTTCTTTTAAGAATTTGTTTTAACTGCAAAAAAGTCTTGGGACCTTCTGTTCGAAACCCCGTTGTCTGGTAAGAACCGGAGGAGATTGAGATATGAAAACCGGAACCATTCTCGCCATTGCCACCGCCGCGATCGTTGCCGTTGTTGGCATCTACATGATCGACATCGATCAGACTGAAGAAGCGACATTGCCGGACGTCACCATGGAAGGCGGCAATCTACCGGAATTCGACGCCGAAGTAGGCTCGGTCGAAATCACCGAAGAGACCGTGACCGTACCCGGCCTCGAAATCACACCGCCTGAGAACGACGATATCGCATCTAACTGATGTCCTCGTCCCACCAAACCGCAACCACGTTCCAAGGAGAGGCGCTATGAAGCGCGACCAAATTGAAGGCAAATGGACTGAAATCAAAGGCCCTCCTTGCGAGGGCCTTTTTCATGTCTGCGTTCGCAAGGGGGAGCTCCGAAAGGGGTATGGCTAACACTGGGCATGGGCATCTCGGCGTAGCTTGCTGAAAGCGGTCCACGAGCTTGCCTCGACTACCCTTCTTGTTGGTCGGTCAGCGCTTCGCGGGTATGCCCTGGGACGTATGAGTGACACCCGAACGCGCCACGCGGTGAACAGTGCTTTTGGCTGAAGTGGTGCGCAAAACGCATAACGCCTGGGGATTTGGCATCGCCATTGCTATTTCAATGGCGCGAACATGCGGTGCGGATGTAACAGATTTATTGAATTCACCGTATAGTCGGCTGCCTCAGATCCTTCGGCAAGCCAGTCCGTTTTTGCTACGCTGCTCGGCTTCAAGGTCCTGACTTTAAGAGCGGTCTTCAGGCCATGCCCCTCGGCCAACACAGTCGAAGGCAGCCAGGTCATCGACGGGCAGGTGACAATTGAAGGCGAGGACGTCGTGACGGCAGCGACCGTCTCCCTCCGCCTTGCGCATTGCAGCAAGGTGATCTCCCACTGGATGTCCGCTTAGGGCCGAAAGTGGTCGACGCACTGACGTCTTCACGTCCCGCCCATGGCTAGGACTGGACCTCAATCTGGTTTGCCATGATCGCGATGGCACGCTGATAGACCGGCGCCGCATTCCATGCTTCGATTGCTGCAAAGTTGCGCTGGCCTTCCTGATACCCTTGACCCGGCCGCCAGCCATTCTGGCGCAGAAAATTCGCGGTCGAAGCCAGGGCATCCGTCAGATTGTTTAGGTCTATGCGCCCATCGCCATTGCCATCTACGCCGTAGCGGAGAACGTTGCCTGGCAGGAATTGCGTATGTCCCAGTTCACCATGCATCGCGCCGACTGCACTGGGGCTTATGACACCGCGATCCACGAGCGTAAGCGCAGCCAGCGCATGTTCGCTGAAAAAAGCCGAGCGGCGGCAGTCATAGGCCAGCGTTGCAATGGCCGACAGGACGTTCGCATCGCCCATGAAGTTGCCAAACCCGGTTTCCATTCCGTGAATGGCGACGATCACGGCTGCGGGCACGCCGTACGCCCGCTCAAGCGAGTCGTAAAATGCAGGGTTTGCAGCGATCCGCTGTCGGCCTTGCCGCACAATCGTATCGGCACCACGAACGCGCATGAACTCTTCAAGGGAATAACTGAAGGAGCGCTGATTGCGGTCAGCCGAAATCGTCCGCGTGGCGTAAGTCGTGCCAGCCAGTGCTTGCAACCCGGCGGGACCGATACCTGCGGCGGCGGCCTCCGCCGCGAATTCCTGCTGCCAACGGGAGAATCCGGAAGCGTCATTGCCGCACGTGGCACCCGTGGCCGCCAAGGGTGCGGCAAGGAGAAGACAGATCAGTGTGGCGCGGCGAAAGGCACAGGTTAGGCTTGCTTGCACGATACATCTCCGAAAACGACTGAATGGCTTTGGCGGGTTCGTGAAAAGGCTAGCATGAGAAAAGCGCGCATGGGCAAAATATCGTTTCGTAGATGCAAAGGACCTGTGAACGGTGTCTTATGCAGCCCCTGCATCGATTTTCGATGCGGCCCAAAGCGATCTATCAAGAAACCTCGCGCGCTTCGGTTTCTGGGCCGTCTAGAATGAACACGGCCAACCCACGGCTGTGAGTTTGAAGCGAACAGTTGCGACAATTGACGGAGCCATTGCCTCGGCTAGCCAGGCATCGGGCTTTCAGCCCGGCGGCAGGAAATGCGCAAAGTCCTGCAGGGCAAGCCGGATGCGCCCCAAAACGCAGCGTGATCTACCAGTGCCTGCTTTGACGATGCAGCAAGGCAGCGTGGGACGAGCTACCTAGGGTGCTTGAGTGGCGGTCTTTTTCGCGCTTGCCCGCGCGGCCGCGCCCATTTTCTGCTTTGCATCCAATGGAAGCTCTGAGCCCTGGACAACCAAAGACATCAACATGGGTTATCGCACATTCATTGCCATCGTTGCCGCGGCGCTTCTCGCGATGGCTTGAATTTAGTTCTGCACAGTATTTAATCAACGCGCCCACTTTTGAAGCAAATCCAGAAGGGGGGATATCGCAGTGTCTGTTGCACATTGACGCTCGCGATGGCCGCTGCACACGGTTTTCCACTGGCCGTTGTGCGGCCTTAAATACAAGGAGAGTTACCCGTGTTCACCCGTATGCTGCCTCTGCTGGCTGGCGCAATGCTTGTCGCAACGCCTCTGGCTGCCCAGGAAACAGAGATCAACTTCGCGCTCGACTGGCGCTTTGAAGGCCCCTCCGCCCCTTATTTCCTGGCGATAGACAATGGCTATTTTGCAGATGCTGGCCTCGCGGTCGAAGTGACTGCGGGCCAGGGCTCGCTCGACGCTCTGCCCAAGGTCGCCTCCGGTGCTTTCCCGATTGGCTTTGCTGACATCAACTCACTTATCCGGTTCCTTGATGCCAACCCCGGCGCGCCTGTCACGGCTGTGATGATGGTCTATGATGTGCCTCCATTCTCCATCGTCGGGCGTGTGTCTCAAGGCATTTCCGGCATCGACGACCTTGAAGGATCCATCCTGGGCGCACCGCCGCCCGATGGCGCTTGGGCGCAGTTCCCCATTCTGGCCGAGATCAACGATATCGACGTGTCGACCATCACGGTGGAGCCTGTTGGCTTCCCAACGCGTGAGCCGATGCTGGCAGAAGGCGCTGTTGATAGCGTGACGGGCTTCAACTTCTCGTCCTACTTGTCGCTTGCGCGCCTCGGCATCCCCGAGGACGACATCACCACGATCCTGTTCGCGGATCACGGGGTCGAGTTGTACGGCAATGCAATCATCGTGAACACGGACTTCGCCGCTGAGAACCCGGAGGTCGTCACGGCCTTCCTGACAGCTGTGGCACAGGGCACCGCCGCCGCCATCGCTGACCCCGCCGCAGGGGCCGCCGCAGTGATTGAACGCAACCCTGCAGGTGACGCAGAATTGGAGCAGCGCCGTCTGGAGCTTGCGATCGAGGCCAACATTCTCACACCCTATGTGATGGAAAACGGGATGGGCGGCATCGACCCCGACCGTTTTGCCAACGCCATTGAGCAGTTGCGCCTGACTTATGAGTTCGCCGCTGAACCCGATGCGTCGCTCTATTTCACGGACGCATACCTGCCCGAGGGCGACGTTTTGATGATCGCTCCGCAATAGGCCAAGTGCTATGCGATTGATCTGACTTGGGGCTGCCGTTTTGGTGGCCCCAAGTTTTGACGAAGGGTGGGACATGTCCGAGAATATGATCGAATTGAACGCGGTGACACATGCGTACCGCACCAAATCCGGGCCTTTGCCTGTGCTGGACGCATTCAATTTGCAGGTTCCAGAGAACTCCTTCTGCGCCGTCGTGGGCCCATCGGGCTGCGGAAAATCCACCCTGACCCGATTGGTATCCGGCCTGATGAAGCCCGATGTCGGGGATGTATGGTTGCATGGCGCGAAGGTGACCTCACCGCGCCCCACCGTCGGCATGGCCTTTCAGAACCCCGTTTTGCTGGAGTGGCGCACGATCCTGCAAAACATCATGCTGCCGCTCGAAATCGTCAAATCCCCGATGACCAAAGCGCAGGCCCATGACCGCGCGATGTCGCTGCTTGATCTGGTCGGTTTGGCCGGGTTTGAGAATAAGCGACCGTCCGAGCTTTCGGGCGGAATGCGCCAACGCGCCTCGCTTTGCCGATCCATCATCCACAAACCTGACGTCCTCATTCTTGATGAGCCCTTCGGCGCGTTGGATGCATTCACCCGCGAAGACCTGTGGTGCACCATGCACGATCTGCGACGGGCAGAGCCGTTCACCTGCCTTTTGATTACTCACGACCTGCGCGAAAGCGTCTTTCTCGCCGACCAGGTCGTCGTTATGTCCGGTAGACCCGCGCGCAGCCAATACGTGCTGGACGTCGATATCCCCGGTGTGCGCACGCTTGAAGATCTCTACACCCCGCAAGCGGCCGAGATGCTGGCAACGCTCCGCCATCAAATTCAGGTCGCCCAAGGCCGCGTGCCCGAGGAGCAAGAGAATGGGCTGCAGGAGGGCGCGGCATGAACGATACGTTCCGCAAATTCTTCGCCCCGACGATTTTCATAGTGGTCCTTCTCGCCCTTTGGGAATTCGCGGTGTGGTGGAACCAATTGCCGGACTTCCGCATGGCCTCCCCCTCAGACCTCGTGCCACGCTACATCCAGTTCTGGGACCTTTTCCTAATAAAATCCTGGGAAACCCTGTGGCGCACGGTTGTGGGCCTTTTCATCGCGGTCATCGTTGGCACGCTCTTTGGCATGATCATGGGCTTCTCCCGCTTCGCCCGCGAAGGCCTTTACCCGATCCTCGTGGGCTTCAACGCGATTCCTAAGGCAACCGTCGTGCCGATTGTTGCGCTGATGTTTGTGGGCGATCACAACTTCAACACCATCCTGATCGCCTTCATGATCAGCTTCTTCCCGATCGCCGTATCGGTCTCGATCGGCCTCAGCACGCTGGAGCCGGAATACCGCGACATTCTGCGGTCACTTGGCGCGACAAACACCACGATCTTCTGGAAAATCGCGCTGCCGAAAACCCTGCCGGAATTCTTCGGCGCGCTCAAAGTCGCGGTCACACTGGCGTTCATCGGCACCAACCTGATGGAGATCGTAAGCCCCCATGGCCGTGGGCTTGGCGACCTGTTCGACAGCGGGCGTATCAGCGCCGACTACCCTCTTATGTTCGCCGTTCTGTTCGCCATGGCCGCGCTCGGCATCATCCTGTTCTACATCGTCGTGTTCCTGGAGCGGATCTTTGCAGGATGGGCAGAGCGCACACCGGGGAATTAGGGTGTGATGGATCTTTGGAAAACGCGACTTCGGTACGATAAATGACGGCGCCTTCAGAGGTGCCGCGAACAGCCGTTTAGGTGAAGACGATTGTAACTTGCAGATATGCGGTTCCGCCATCGGGAGCGGGCTGGTCGCCTATCCCGGTTCACCATGCGCCAAGCTCATCGGCAGGCATTGTTGCAAAGGCAAGCGTTGGTGTCAGTACACCGATGCAGAGTGCGAGAAGTGAGGCCTTGAGAGGCAAAATTTCGCCTTTTCGCCGATGGCGTTGAAACCGGCCGCGCATGAGTGCGCGACCGGAGGGAGCGTTATCCAAGCGGGATCAGGGGCAGGCCCATCAGAGCTTGTGCAAAGATGGCCAAGGTCAGTACGGCATAGGCGAATGCGGCGATGCGAATGGTTCGGACGGCACCGAACCCCTCTCCGCCACGACCCAGCCAAAGCGCCAGAAGCGGCAGCGCCTGCATGGCGTGTAACGATGCAAAATGTGCCGGGCGCAGGTCACCAGTGACACCTGACCACCCCAGCAGCGGTAAGGTTGGTGCGCCGTCTGGGTGCACACCGACAAAGCGAGTGCTCCCGATGCTCATATAGCCTGCAACGATCATCGTAAGCACGAAGGTCAGCAGAAAGCCCAGCCAGATCGCTTCGCGCATTGCGGGGCTGACGGATGCAGCCTGATCGCGCTTGACGACCCAGCCGACGACGGCCGTCCCGACGACAAGGGCCACCGCGCCTACCGCCATGACGGTCGTGTACATCAACTCGGTAAAGGGCGTGGACAGGTTGAAGTGCGATGCCTCTCCGCGGCCTGCCTGATACATCATGTAGGCCATCTCGGAAAGAAATGCCGCCGCCATGACCCAGCCGGTGATCCGCAATGTCCAGCCGTCGCGGGCCCGGGCAGACAGACGGGTTTCGACCAACGCCAGAGTTCCGAAGAGTAGCGCGAAACTCAGCGCGAACTTCAATGGTTTCATCCAGACCGGAACGCCTTCGATCAGGCGCGGGTCCACAAAGCCCCAGAGGATGGACAGGGCGGCAAGGACAATTGCCACAACCGTGAGCGTGGTGAATTGTGTCGGCGTTGGGGCCTGGACAGCGGGCAGATTGGTTTCAAGCAAAGACATGATGCGTTCCTTCCAGGGATTTGGTTTGTGTTGGAATACGCCGGGCGCGCAGGCCCAGCTCGGTCAGGGCGGCGATCAGAAAGCCGAGCGGCCCGAGCATGAAGATCGACAGCAGGATCGGTGTCTGAACGAGGCGACCGACGCCGACGCGGTCCATCCGGGCCGCCATCACCGCCCCGATGAACAGATCAAAGGCAAGAAAGTGCACCCAGGCGGCAAGCAGCGCCCAGTCGTCGGCCAGAAGCGTGGCGACATTGGAAAGGCTGTCAAAGCCCCCACCCATGCCCGAGAAGCGGCTGAAGATCAGCGCGGCATAGACGGCAGACAGACCCGCAGGGATGATCCAAAGCGGGAGTGCGTTGAACCACTTAAAGCGCCGTGGACCAAGAATAAGCAAAGCCCACCCAGCCATCGCGGCGGACCCAACGTGAGAGAAGAGGAGTTCTGGAGTCATTTCATATCACCACTGTAAATTTCCATTGGTAACTTATTGAGTGCCATCTCTTGTAATGTCCAGAAGAAAAATTTACATTGGAAATATGGAGGCGCTACCATGCTGAAAGAAAACAGAAAAAAGTACCATCACGGCGACCTTAAAGTGGCTTTGATTGAGGCTGGCCTGGCAGAGCTTGAAGAAAAAGGGCTTGAGGCCGTCTCACTGCGCTCGATCGCGGCACGGGTCGGTGTAAGCCACACCGCACCCAAGAATCACTTCGACGGGCTGCGCGGATTGCTGACTGCAATGGCGACGGTCGGGTACCACCGCCACGCCGCCGAGATGCAACGGGGTGTAGAAGATCACCCCCTGGGAAAGCGCGCCTAGATGCGGCCTGCAACGGATATCTGCGGTTCGCCTTGGAAAACCCCGAACTATTCAAGCTCATGTTCACAAGTTCCTTCCATCTGGCGGAAGACCCCGAACTCAAGCAGGCGGGTTGGGCAAGTTACGGTGTTTTGCGCGACGTCGCCCATGGCCTTGATTGGGACAAAGCCGAGGCGTCGGGGGGCCTTGGCGCACGGAATGGATGCTTTGGAGCCTCGTGCACGGATACGCAATGCTGCTGATCGACGGCGAGATCCGGCGCGAAGATGATGGTTCTCCGCCGTTCAGAATGGACGAGATCATGCCCGATTTCGGCTACCGGCCGGATGTGGCCGAAAAACGACCAGACCCGTTCCAAGGTCAGCGTCGTAGTGAGGACTGACACCGGCAGCCTTTTCGGGTCACATGCTTCACTTCTCTGCGTTCGGCGACATCGATGCGCCTTCGATCAACTCTCGCCGATCCAGGACGGCTGATGAAAGCGCTTCGAAGGCTGCTCTGATCCGGGGCGATCTGCGCAAGCTGTCATGCGTGAGGATCCACAACGTCACCAGATCCCGCAGGCGGGTCGGAGCCAGCCTTACAAATTCGGGGTGGGCGTCTCCGAGGTAGCAAGGCAGTTCAACCGCAGCATGCGTCGCAAGCGCAATCGCGGCTTGCGCTTGGAGGTCGGAAACGGTCGCCACAACCCGCACCTTGTCGAAACCGAGCGATGCAAACGTTCGTTCCACAGCCGCGGTACTGGCCCATCCCACCACGGGCAAAGGCGCGTCGCCACGTTGAATGATCGAATGCGCCTTCCTGGACACGAAGACCGTTGAGCGAACCTGGCAAAGCCGTCGTCCGAAAAAGGAAGGCGCCGGCGCGTCCTGCATCCGCAAGACGATATCGGAATCTCTCCGGTCGAGATCGGCAAACTCGTCTCCAACCAAAAACGTCAGCGAGATGTCCGGATGACGCGCGCGCAAAATCGCCACAGCATCTGCCGCGACATAGGTCAGAAGGCTGGCGTTCATCGAGACCGTGACCGGTCCCTTCGCAATCAGTCCCGCGCCACCCAAAGATCGTGACCTTCCGCATGCAGCGCATATCGGCACTGCGGCCTTCGACGGCAGCATCTCAATGTCACGTCCAATGGCAGCAACGGGCCGCCCGCGAAGGCGACCTCGTCTTTCAAGTAGCGGGGCCGCCTTGCCGTTACAGCGGTGCCGCAAGCCCTACGGCTGCACGGCCTTCGTCGGTCTTTATGGAAAAGTCGGTTCCAAGATGTGCGTCGGCCTCGGGGCCAGAAAGCCACATCAGTGCCTTGGCCACCCATTCCGGCGGGATATGCGAGTCAGGGTCAAGCTGGCTGACCGGGTTGATGCCAGATGCTTTGATGGCCACTTGCATATCGGTCGCGACCGTCCCGGGGCTCAGGCCGACAACACGCACACCTTGATCGCCATATTCCTTATGCGCCACGCGTGTCAGCGACAGCACTGCCGCTTTGGTCGCGCAATAATGGCTCCATCCTTCAAGCGCGCTCGTTGCGGCGCCCGAGCTGATGTTGATGATCGTACCGCCGCCCGCACGGACCATCTTCGGAATGGCGTAACGCAACCCGTGGTAAACTCCCTTGAGATTGACATCTACGATTTGGCCCCAGGCCTTGGGGTCACTGTCGGCTAGTCGAGCAATGGGATCAATCGTGCCGGCATTGTTGATCAGCACATCGATCGAACCGGTTTTTTCAAGTGCCGTCTCGATCAAACGCTCAACATCTGCGGATTGGCTCACGTCACATGGGATCGCCATTGCGGCACCACCCGCATCGCCGATCTCTTTTGCGATTTTGTTGATCCGCGCCTCCGAGCGTGCAGCAAGCACGACAGTCGCACCCCTTTCGCAAAGTGCCGCGCAGCGGCTTCCCCGATCCCGCGACTTGCGCCGGTGATGACGACGGTTTTGGTGCTGACTTGGTTCATCCAACTATACCTTTGGTTTCTTAGGGATCACATCATTTCGGCAAAGGCGGCTTCGACGGCTTTCTGATCCGCGCGCCACGCGTCAAAGACATCTGAGGCCGAAGCAGGATAGACGTCTTCTTCACCCGCCGTTACGGCGGCCAAGACATCGCGGACAACGGCCTCGGGACTGTCTTTGGGTGCATCGACGCCAGCCAGCATGTCAGTGTCGATGCCAGCAGGAAACGCGTTGATGATCTGAATGCCTTTGGGGCGCAGATAGGCCCGCAAGGACATGGCCATCGACCATGCGGCGGCCTTGGACGCGTTATATGCGGCGAACCCAGGCGCGCTGACAAAAGACAACAGCGTCAACATGTTGACCACAGCACCGCCACCGTTTGCCTCGATAATTGGGGAAAAGGCGCGTGTCATGTCGCGCAGGCCATCGTTGTTCACGGCCATATCCTGTGCCAGTCCTGCGTCGGATACTTCAAGCGCTCCGCCAAAAGTCAGCGACCCGGCGTTGTTGATCAAAAGCGTGACGTCGTTTGCCGTGGTTGCGACCGTTTCGATCATGCGTGTGTCGGTGACATCCAGCGCGAGCGGCACAACGCGCTGAGGGTCGAGCGCGATCGTGCCGCCAAGGGCGTCGAGATTGCGCGCGGCGGCGTAGACTTTGCCTGCACCGTGCTCGATCAGCCGTTTGACGTATTGGCGACCGACGCCGCGATTTGCTCCAGTGACCAGGGCGACTGAGTTTTCGATTTGCATGGGTGCTCTCCAAGTAGCGTTGCGATGCACTAGAGTTAATCGTGCTACATTCAGCAAAAAATGCTTCCGAAAGAATGATAGTCGTGCAAATTTCGCATGAATGGATATCGAGGCGCTCAGAATTGTAACGCTCGTCGCTCAGCAGGGGAGTTTCGCGGCTGCCGCACGTGTTTTGACGGTGGATCCGTCATCGGTATCGCGCACCGTTGCTGCGGTGGAGGTGGATTTGGGGCTGCGCCTGTTCCAACGCTCAACGCGATCCTTGTCGGTCACGGAGGAGGGCGAAGTCTATCTTGCCCGGCTGATGCCACTGCTGGAGGAGTTGGACCATGCCCAAGATGACGCGCGCGCCGTGTCGCGCCAGCCGGCGGGGACAGTGCGCCTAACAACCTCAGTCGCCTTTGCGCATACCTGTGTTGTGCCACATCTTGCTGACTTCACTTCGCGATACTCGAATATTTCGCTTGAGATTCTCCCAAGCGACGCAAACCTGGACTTGCTGGCAAACTCAATCGACTTGGCGATCCGTCTTGCCCCGGCACCGGCAGGCGACCTGATCAGTACAAAGTTGATGGACACGAGGTATCGCGTCGTGGCGTCGCCAGACTATCTGGCAAACAGCGACCTGCTTTCGGTGCCAGCGGATTTGCAGCACCACAACTGCCTTCGCTTCGCGCTTCCAGATTTTAGAACGCGGTGGCGATTTCGGACGGCGGGTGAAGCCCCGATCGAAGTCCCTGTGTCCGGAAACGTCATCATCGCCAACGCATTGTCGCTGCGCCGTGCTGCGCTTGATGGGCTAGGCCCGGCTCTGCTGGCGGGCTGGCTCGTCAATGACGATATTGCAGCGGGAACACTGGTCGATGTGTTTCCGGATTTGGAATGCACTGCGACGGAATTCAATACTGCGGCGTGGGTCCTTTATCCGTCACGTAGTTACCTGCCACAGAAAGTGCGCGTCACGATCGACTTTCTTCGGGCGGCCTTGAAACCGAGTGTTTAACTCAGCCAGCGGGTTTCGCACTTCAGTGAAGGCCCCTTAAGCGCGCAGCAGCTGCAGCATTCAGACGGTGCGCTGGATGTCTCCTCTGGGCCGTTACCACCTGTCCGTTACGCGCGGCCGGGCCGATCCGCCAACCAAAAGAAAAAGGCCGCCCAAAGCGACCGTATCAATCCGACGAGTATGCCATGGTGGCGGAGACGAAGTCCGTACTCAAATCTAGAGAAGAATTCTAAATAATTGATTTTATTATAATATGCTCTTCGCCGAGTTGCAAATTGTGCAGCATATTGTGCAGCAAAATTATGTTGGTCCTCGTGTTCAAAAACCGTCAAGCAGGATGACCTCTTTAAAGATGCTGATTATTCGCGAGACCAGCGGGGCTCACCTGAATGCCAGTAAATCCCTACATCGACGTTCTCTTCATCGCGTCTTTTGAGTCCACGTTATCCGCCCGAAGGTGGAGGTTGCGCCTCCAACCACAAGCGTTGACGCGGCCCTTGGAACTGAAAACTCGCAACACCTCCAACGTGGCATGTCCCGCGATTGCTCATTGTACGGACGGAACTGCTGTCTGCGACGTAACAGCCATTCAGATCACTTTTGGTGTGCCCAGGGTTAGGCCGGCCTGGCGACTTCAAGAACGGTCAAGCTCGGGCGGGCAACAAGATCACAAGACTGCCGACCAGACAGATTGTCATTCCCATCAAATCTCATCGGTCAGGGCGCGTTCCTTCCACGATCCAGAGCCAAGCCATCGAACTCGCGTATAGATACCGCCATATGCAGCATAGGCGCGGCCCGCGAGTTCGGGGTCGGCTCGGGTGAGCACGTAGGCGAACAGGACAAGGCATGCGGTTCCCGGGATCAACCAGACCGGCGACTTGTCCAACCTGACATATGCCCAAAAGGCAAAGCACCCCCGCGATTTCAGCAAGCGCGGCGAGAGCAAAAATATCGTAGGCCTTAATCATGAAGCGAGAGCCCCCAACAGAGGACATTCGTTTCTGCCGTCGGAGCAATTCGAGACCAATTCCGTCAAAGCCTTTTCCAGCTTTTCAAGCTCGATAATCTTCGACCGCACCTCTTTCAGATGCCGCGTGCCCATGGCTTCAACGGTTCGGCAAGAAGTGTTTGGTGTCTTGGACACGTTGCGAAAGTTCCACCGCATGACTGAGGCGGAACCCAAGATCGCGGCATCGCTTGATGAAGCGGAGTTCCGATATCTCGACATCCGAATAGGCTCGCCTCCCGGACGCCGTTCGCCCCGGTTTGGCGATAATCCCTTCGCGCTCATAGTAGCGGATCGTCTCGATGGTCACACCGCTGAGGCGGGACGCTTCGCCAATCGCAACCATGTGAACAAACTCCTCTTGCTCCTGTAGCGGCTACAGGTTGCCATGAATGCTGCGTGATGTCGAACGCGTTGCACCTCGCCGTGTTTTGCCATTTGGGAGTCCCAGTTAATGATCTTGGCGGGATGTGGCAGGAACACGCGAAGGTGCCGCACGTCGCGTCATGTGTGATGGATGGGAAGCGACCCGATGAGAAACAAATTATTGGCCCTTGGCATTGGCGGCACGATCCTGGCGATCCTGTGCTGCTTCACGCCGCTGCTGCCGATCGTACTGACGGCCCTTGGGCTGACCGGTCTTCTCGGGGTTGTCTACAATGATGCGGTCCTACTGCCGGTTCTGGCAGGATTTCTGATACTGACGGGGTATGCGCTATGGCTGCGGAAGAAACACAAGTAGTTTTGGAGTCCACGCTAACCTGCCCATCGTGCGGGCATGCTCAGACCGAAACGATGCCGACGGATGCCTGCCAGTGGTTCTACAAATGCGTGTCTTGCAACACGGTGCTGAAACCCCTTGAAGGCGATTGTTGCGTCTATTGCTCCTACGCGACGGTGCCTTGCCCGCCGATCCAGGAAGGCAAATCCTGCTGCGCCTAGTTCAAACGTAAGGGCGCGAAACCAACTGGGTGTGCTCGCTCACAGTGCTTTGGCGCGGTTTTACAAAACCTTCATTTGGACTACCTCCATAATTCACATATTCATGAATTATGGAAACAGTGATCCCAATCGCCTCTCGACCCTCGGCCACCCGCAACGGCTGGCCCTGTTTCGGTTGCTGATGCGCCGCTATCCCGACCGCGTACCAGCGACTGAAGTGGCGCATGCGCTCGGACTGAAGCCCAATACGCTGTCGACCTATGTGAACGCGCTGATGCACGCCGGTTTGGTGACACAAGAACGCATCGGGACATCGCTGCGCTATGCCATCGACATGGAGGCCGCGCGCGAGACCATCGACTACCTCGTCATCGACTGTTGCCGGGGCCGCCCCGAAATCTGTTCCCCGGGCCTTTATCCAACCACAATTGGAGGAGACCGACATGACCGATCGCAAATTCAACGTCCTGTTCATCTGCACCGGGAACTCCGCCCGCTCGATCTTTGCTGAATCCATCCTGCATGACATGGCTGGGGGTCGGTTCATTGCATATTCGGCTGGCACCATACCCCAATCGGAACTGAACCCCTTCGCCGTGGAAGTGCTTGAGCAGAAGGGTCGTGACATCTCGGTGCTGCGGTCCAAGAACATTGCCGAGTTCCAAGGGCCCGATGCGCCGCAATTCGACTTCGTCTTCACTGTCTGCAACAGGGCCGCGAACGAGGAATGTCCGTCCTGGCCGGGCCAGCCCGTTACCGCCCACTGGGGGATGCCCGATCCGGTCAAGGTTGAGGGCACGGACGCTGAGAAGAGCCTCGCGTTCCAGCAAACCTATGGTGCGCTGCGCAATCGAATGATCGGTTTTACCAACCTGCCCATCGCATCGCTGGACCGTCTGTCTTTGCAAAAGGCCGTCGATGATCTGGGCCAATCACAAGAAGAAGGACCCGCCACATGACCGTCTACGCCCTGAACGGCCTGGGCCGTATCGGCAAACTAGCCCTGAAACCCCTGCTGGCACGGGGCGCGCAGATCGCCTGGATCAACGACGCGATTGGCGATCCCGAAATGCACGCGCATCTGTTGGAGTTCGACACGGTGCATGGCCGCTGGAAGGCCGACTTTGCCCATGACGCGGAGAGCGTCACCATCGACGGCACCCGCATCCCCTTTATCGGAACCCGCGACATTGCAGACCTGCCGCTTGACGGTGTGGATGTGGTGATCGACTGCACGGGCGTCTTCAAGACCGAGGCCAAGCTCGCACCCTATTTTGAGGCTGGCGTGAAGAAGGTTGTCGTCTCGGCCCCCGTGAAGGACGGCGATGCGGCCAACATCGTCTATGGCGTGAACCACGACATCTATGATCCTGCGGCACATCGCATCGTCACCGCCGCGAGTTGCACAACCAACTGTATTGCCCCGGTGGTGAAGGTCATCCACGAGAACCTGAGCATCAAGCACGGCTCAATCACCACGATCCACGATGTGACGAACACCCAGACCATCGTGGACCGCCCGGCCAAGGACCTGCGCCGTGCCCGCTCCGCGCTCAATTCACTGATCCCGACGACGACCGGCAGTGCGACGGCGATCACGCTGATCTACCCCGAACTGACAGGGCGGTTGAACGGCCACGCCGTCCGCGTTCCGCTCCTGAACGCATCGCTGACCGATTGCGTCTTTGAAGTTGAGCGCGAGACGACAGCAGAAGAGGTCAATGCCCTCTTCAAAGTGGCGTCCGAGGGGCCGCTTGCCGGGATCCTGGGCTACGAGGAACGCCCACTGGTCTCAACCGACTACACCAATGACGAACGCTCCAGCATCGTGGATGCCCTCTCCACAATGGTCATCAATGGCACACAGGTGAAAGTCTACGCCTGGTACGACAACGAAATGGGCTATGCCAACCGCCTTGTTGATGTGGCGTTGATGGTCGGGGACAGCCTGTGACCAAAACTGAAACCCGTCCCGAAGGCCTGTCGGCCTACATCGCCGTGACCGCCGCCTATTGGGCGTTCATGCTCACCGACGGGGCACTGCGGATGCTGGTGCTGCTGCACTTCCACACGCTCGGCTTCAGCCCCGTGCAACTGGCCTATCTGTTTGTTCTCTACGAGATAGCCGGTGTTGTGACGAACCTCTGTGCCGGGTGGATCGCGGCGCGGTTCGGCCTGACCGCGACCCTTTATGCGGGCCTGGCCCTGCAAGTGCTGGCACTTCTGGCGCTGGCGCAACTGGACCCGGCCTGGGCCATCGGAGCCTCCGTGGCCTTCGTGATGCTGGTGCAGGGGGCCAGCGGAGTGGCCAAGGATCTGGCCAAGATGTCGTCCAAGTCGGCCGTCAAGATCCTGGCCCCCAGCGAAGGCGATGGTTTGTTCCGGTGGGTGGCCCTGCTGACCGGCTCAAAGAACGCCGTGAAAGGCCTTGGCTTTCTTCTCGGAGCCGCGCTTCTTGCAACGCTTGGGTTCCAAGCCGCAGTACTGGGAATGGCCGTCGCCCTCTTCGTCATCCTCATGGCGGTCCTGATCGCGATGCCTGCGGGCCTGCCAAAAGGACGGAAGGGGCGAAGTTCTCCGAGGTTATCTCAAAGTCGGCCAACGTGAACTGGCTGTCGCTCGCGCGGGTGTTCCTGTTTGGCGCGCGGGACGTGTGGTTTGTCGTCGGCATTCCGATCTATTTCTACGCTGTGCTGTCCGATGGCACGACCGACGGGAACAGGGCGGCCTTCTTCCTGATCGGCACCTTCATGGCGATCTGGGTCATTCTCTACGGGGCGGTTCAGGCCACCGCACCGCGCCTTTTGCGGGCCAGCACGCGCGATGAGACGCAACTGATCGGGGCGGCGCGTCACTGGGCCTGGGCCTTGGCTATCGTCCCCGCTGCGCTAACCGCCGCCGCCTGGGCGGCCTCGGGGCACCAGACATGGCTGACCACGTCGCTCGTGGTTGGTCTTCTTGCTTTCGGGGGATTGTTCGCGGTGAATTCGGCGCTGCATTCCTATCTGATCCTCGCTTTTACCAAGGCCGAGCGTGTGACGATGGATGTAGGCTTCTACTATATGGCCAATGCGGGCGGGCGGTTGGCGGGCACCGTTCTGTCTGGCCTGACCTACCAGGTCGGCGGCCTACCCTTCATGCTGGCAACGGCGACCGGGATGGTTGCGGTGTCGGCTGTGACCGTGGGCTTTCTGAAGCCTGACTCTGATCCTGCGGCGGACACGGCAAATCTAATTCTCCATGAGCCGCCATCGGCGGCGCCACCCTTCGGGCGGGACCGTTGTTGCGAACACGACTGGAGTGCCAGGCGAAGCAATTCAACCCTTTAGGCAAATCGGATCACTTGTAACAGAACAATCATTCTGCTAAACTTTCCCGATGCCACGTCCCGTGTCCTTCACCGCCGAGCAGCTTGCTGATCGCGCCCTTCAACACTTCTGGGTGAACGGGTTTCATGCGTCTTCGATGGATGATCTCGTTAAGGCAACAGGGGTCAGTCGCCACGGCATTTATGCAGCCTTCGGCGGCAAGAAGGACCTGTTTCTGGCATGTTTCGAGCAATATCAGAAGACCGTTGTAACCCCAGCTTTCGAAGACGTGGAAGCCGAAGCTGCCAACCTGTCGAGCGTTTCAGATTATTTCGAACGGCAGATCTCGCTTGGCGAAGCTGCGGGCTTACCCGGCCCTGGATGCTTTGTCGCCAACTCCGCAACCGAGGTCGCCCCAAGCGAGCCTGACGTTTTGGCGCAGGTGGAACATCACAACAACCGCCTGCGAACGGGCTTCCTCAGCGCCCTTCAAGGCAGCGCCCCCAAGGCGGACAAGTCACAGCGGACAAGTTGGCCGATGTCATGGTCATCTTCACCAACGGGCTATGGACGATGTCACGAAGTGTGCGCGACGGAGATGACCTTCGCCGTGCCGTCCGGACCTTTTTGGACCTCATAGCCGAAAGCACCCCATGAACACGATTGCCCAAACGCCCGAAGCGACCCGTCACCTGCCACCCTTTGCAGTGGCCATTGCCATCAACTTCCTCTGGATCAACGTGTCAGAGGTGTTGCGGTATTTTGCCTTTGTGATGCCCATGATGCGCAATGCATTCCCGACGCTGCCTGAAATCGCACCCATGAACCTGACTGTGTTCATGATCTGGGGCGTGTGGGACACGATCCTGGTGCTCAGCGCGACACTGATCCCGTGGATGGCGATGAAGATCTTTGGCGCATCTGCCCTGCGCGCCGTGCTTTACGGTACCGGCGTATGGATGGCCGTGTTCGTCATACTTTGGCTCGCCCTCTACAATATGAACCTTGCTACGCCAGCCGTTCTGGCGGTCGCGCTACCGTTGGCATGGCTTGAAGTGGCTGTGGCGGCTTTGATTGTCTGGTGGTTCACCGCACGCGACAGAACTGCGACATGAGCACAGCCCTGTCAGCATTTTCACCGGTCGCCAATCAAAGTCGATTTCTGGTCGGCCCATAAGGGCAGCTTGCGGTGCACTGCGTTGCGGCTGCGCGATGGTTCGCTCTGCCTCTATAGCCCGGTTCTTGGCCTGGGGGATACGGCGCTCGCAAGTTTGGCCGCGATAGGCCCGGTCTCGTACCTGCTCGCACCGAACCACTATCATAACAAAGGCCTTAGGGAATTTGCGGAAGCCTGTCCTGACGCAAAACTTGTCTGTTCTGCGCCTGCACGACCCCGGCTGACGAAACAAACAGGCTTGGACTTTCACAGGCTTCAACTCCTCAGTCCTCTGCTTCCGAAAGGCTATAGCATCGCAGAACCATGGGGGCTCAAAACCGGCGAAGTCTGGCTCGTGGGTGAAACTTCGTCGGACCTGCTGTGGATCGTTTGCGACAGCTTCAAGGGTCCGTCGGGGCCAGCGGGCCGCATCGCGACTTCAGTCGAAATGCTTGGCACGTTTCCCACCTACGGGATCAAGGACCACAACGCCTATACCGCTTGGGTAGAAGCGCAACTGGCCGCTGGCGTCCCGTCAATGGTCGTACCATGCCACGGCTCGCTGGTTCGGGGCCCCAATCTTGGTGCCAACATTCTGGCTTTGCTGAGGCCTTAGGTGTCGCGCGGGCAAAAGCCGGCCTCCGACTCAAATTGAGGCACCAGTCGACTTAACCCTCTTCCAGCCGATCCGTTGCAGGCGCCGGTCGCACCGGACGTCGCCTCGATCCGGGCATATGTGTCCTGAGCGAGCGACAAAGTCTGCGCCTGCAAGGAAGGCTGCAACTGCGCCACGTTGCGCGCGCTAATGATCGGAGCGGTGATGGCTGGGTGCTGCGCGGCCCAAGCCACGGCCAGGGTGGCGGGATCCATGCCCAACTCTTCCGCGATAGCCACAAAGGATGCAGCGGTCTCCTGCATCCAGTCTTGCCCGTAACGGGCTGCGTAACGGCTGTCCGTTGAAAGGCGGCCCACTTGGTTTGAGGCATATTTGCCGGTCAGCAGACCCGCCCCAAGCGGCGAATAGGAGGCGACCGCGAACCCCTCCGACAGCGCCATGGGGAATAGCTCAACCTCGGCCTGGCGTTTGACCAGCGAATACATGGGCTGGAGGATATCAATGCGGGTACCGAGGCTTTCGGCCGCGGCCTGTGCCTTCATCACCTGCCACGCGGCGAAGTTCGACACGCCGATATGGCGGATTTTCCCGGCGCTCTGGAGGTCGCGGAGTGTCTCGAATGTTTCCCCCAGCAGGGTGTCCGGGTCCCAGCGGTGCAGGTAAAGGATATCGACCATGTCCATACCCAGCCGCGTCCGGCTTTCGTCGAACTGGCGCAGGATGTTGTCCCGCCCACTGCCGCCAGTGTACCCGGTCTTTGTCGCAACGATCAGCCGCGCCGCTCGGGCGCGGCAAAGCAGCAAGAGCCGTTCAGCCTTACCATCCGTGTAGGTGTGGGCGGTGTCGAAGAAGGTGATTTGCGCCTCACGGCAAGCATCAAAAAGCGCGCGACTGGCCGATGCATCCGCCGTTCCGCCGAATTGCATGCAGCCAAAACAAAGCGCCGAGGCAGGGGTTCCGTCTGGCGCGGTCAGAGTTTTCAAAGGGATCCCTAAAGTTCGAACACGTGGCTGGCGCAGTGACGACAAGATGTTACCGGATCATCGTCAGCTTGTCCCAGTCTGCGTAGTCCGGCGTGTTCTCGGTGCGGATAGGGCCGTCGTAGCCGTACTCGACCATGTGCACCATCGTGCTAACTTCTTCGGCAAAGATCACCGCGTAGGATTCCGGCAGATCGGACCCCGACAGCATTCGGGTTGCGTCGAAATCGGGCCAACCCTGATGATTGGTACCGCGCGGCGCACTGAACGGAATGCCATGCAGGCTGCCTGACAGAGGCAAGTGGCAGTGGCCGTGGAAAATATGGCGGATCTTGGATGCATGGGGCTGAATGGTGCGCGCAAAACGTTCGGCGTCCAGCAGCATGATCTGGTCCATCGGCCCCACGTGGATCGGCACCGGTTGTGGTGCATGAACAGCCAGACCGGGCCCTCCAAGGCTGCAAGCCGACGATCAAGCCAGTCCGCCCGGGCCGCGCAGAAATGGCCCGCATGGCTTTCTGGGCCCCAGGTGTCGAGGGTCAGGGCTGTGCCGATAGGCAGGTCAACCTGTCCCTGCGCAAAGCCACCCTCCTCAAGGTCCGGGAATTCAGCCAACAGCGTGGGCCGGTCATCATGGTTGCCGATCAACAGATGTACGGGCATCGGCAACGCCGCAATGCGGGTCTTGAGGCGTCGGTAATCGTCGGCCTCACCCCAGTCACTGAGATCGCCGGTGATAAACAACGCGTCCGCATCCGCATGGAGGTGCATCGCGTGCTCAAGCGCGCGGTCAAAGTTTTCGTTCGGGTCACGGTCGGCAATCGTCTTACCCGGTGCGGTCAGGTGAATATCGGTCAGTTGCAGGAGTTTCATCGCCCGCCTTTCCAGTCTTTTTGGGGAGATTAGATGCGGCGCCTTGAGTTGCCCCAAAGCGCCGCACCCTTGAGTCCAGCCGTCTGCGGGCATGAGGTCCTGGACCTCTTCAGCCATCTCTTCCTGCAGCGCTTCCATATCGTCGTAGTCGCCGATGACGATGCCTTCGAGGTAGTCGTAGATCACCTGCGTTGCAGCCAGGCCGTTGTCGCCGGGGTAAGCCTGCCATTCGCGCAACAGATCCACTTGGCGGACTGCGGTCGCCTTGTTGGGGTTCTCGTCATAGAAATCGGCAAGGATGATTTCATTGGCGGCCTGGTTCAGGGGCATGTAGCCGGTCGTGCGCGCCACATCCGCCGCACCTTCACCGGATGTGATGAAGGTCAGCCACAGCCAGGCCGCTTCCAGTTCAGCCGGATCCTCCGACGTCGAGACCAGCATGGCCGAATTGCCACCGGCCGGAAGGCCCATCGGGCCATCAGCGGTGATCCCGGGGAATTCGTTGGTCATCAGGGTGAAATCGCCCATGTTCCGCTCCACCGCGCCAACGGCGGAAGTGGACCAGAACATCATGCCGACGTCACCCGCCGAGAATGACTGAAGGGCGGCGTCCCATTCGAGGTTCTGCATGTTGCAGCCCCGGAAGATGGAGTGCATCGTTTCCAAGGCGACAAGGCCCTCGGGCGTGTCGGTCGGGAAATCGTTGCCGACCATCGTGGGCGCGCCCTGGCTCCACATCAGGGCCTGCAGGAACCAGTTGCCGGTGATGTTCCAGCCCCAGAAGATCGGATTGTCAACACCCGCCTCGGACAGCGCTTCGCACGCCGCGATCACGTCATCCCAGGTGGTCGGCAGGTTGGTTTCGTCGTACCCGGCCAGCGCCATCGTTTCCATGTTGTAGTAGGACACGGGCAGCGAGACCGAGAAGGGCAATCCGTAGACCGCATCGTTGAAGGTGCCCAGATCCAGCATCGCCTCGTGGTAGCCGTTCAACTCGAACCCTTCGGTAGCGGCGATGAAATCGGTCAGGGGCCGCGCGATGCCACGGTCCACCAGGATGGCCTGACGGTTCAGACCCTGCATCGTCACATCCGGCAATTCACCGGCGACGGCTTCGCGCAGGATGGTGTTGGTGGCGTCTTCATAGCTTTCGTAGGTGGCGCGGAATTCCACGGTGATGTGGGGATATTCCTCGTTGAAGCGCTGCAGGATCGTCTCGTAGGTCAGATCGAACAGGTGGCTGTAGGGATAGGCGAATTCGATGGTCACGGGGGTGGCATGGCCGTCGGCATGGGCAGCGGTGGCGGCAAGTGCCATCGCCATTGCGGTCAGGGTGGTTTTCATGTCTTTCTCCACTGTACTTGCGGGAACGGATTGCAGTTGAACGGGCGTCCGGTCCCTCGGGTTTCCCCGGTAAGGGGATCTCGGGCGAGCGGCCGGTGATCGGCCGCTCGTCTATTTCATGCCACTCAGCGTGATCCCTTCGATGAAGCGTCTCTGCATCAGCAGGAAGGCCACGATAAGCGGGGTAACGATCACGACGGCAGACGCCATCATTGGACCGAAATTGGACCGTCCGCATCGCCGCGAAATTCGCGCAGACCCAGCGGAGGGTGAACGTGCGAGCGGTCCCCGGTGATGACGATGCGCGGCCAGAAATAATCGTTCCAATGGGCCACGATCGAAAAGATCGCGAAGGCCATCAGGGCCGGTATGGCCGTGGGCAACATCACGTTCCACGATGGAATACTCGCTCATCCCGTCCATGCGGGCGGCGTCAATCAGGTCATCGGGTACGGTCATGAAGAATTGCCGCATCAGGAATATTCCGAAGACCGAGATGGTCCACGGTATCACCAGCGCCGCATAGCTGTTGGTTAACCCCAATTGCGCCAGCACCACGTAAAGCGGCAGGGAAATCGCATGGACCGGGATAAGCAGGCAGAACAGGACGAGGCCGAAGACCGCATCCCGCCCCCAGAACTTCAGCTTTGCCAAGGCATAGGCGCAGGGCAGAGCCACAATCACCTGGATTACGAAAATCGAAACGGTGACGATGATCCCGTTCAGCAGGTAGCGAAACAGCGGTGCTTCGCGGAAGGCCGAGTCGTAGTTGTAGGCGATGGGGTTGACCATGCAACTGGCCTCTGTCCCACCCAAAGGATGCAGCGGTCGTCCAGAAAATCGGCCTGTGATCCGAAGAAGCCGCCTGTGTTCTGCATCAATTCCGCCGGGGCTTTCAGCGAATATGAAATCATCACATAGAACGGCAACAGCACGACAAGGGCGCCCAGGATCAGCACAACGTGCTCGAGGACCTCGCGCGTTGCAAAACGGGTCGTGGCGGATGCGCCCAAAGCAGCTTCAGACATAATGCGTCCTCCGTTCGACCAGCCAGCGCTGCGCCAGCGTCAAGATCATCACGAAGGCGAGGAAGACGATGGTTATCGCCGCCCCGATCCCCATCAGGTTTTGCTGGATTGCCTTTTCGTAGATCGCAAACATCATGACGTAGACGGATTTTCCGGGCCCCCCGCCCTGCGGATAAAACGCCTCCACGGTGTCGAAGACCTGAAACGACCGGATGATCGTGATGGTCACGACGAAGACGGTGGTCGGCCCAAGCATCGGCCAGGTCACAAGGCGGAAACGCTCCCAACCGCTGGTCGCGCCGTCCATCTCGGCGGCCTGGTAGAGCGAGGCGAGATCGAGGTCAGACCGGCGAGATACAAAACCATGTTGAAGCCAAAGCCCTGCCAGACGCCAATGAAGGCGACCGTCCAGATCGCGTAATCCCGGTCGCTGAGCCAGAGGGGAAAGCCGTTTTCGCACCCATTCGCGTGCCAGCGCCAAATCTCCAGCGGCGTGCCGCAAAACGCCTCCAGCGAGCGGTTCACGATGCCGACCGTGGGGTGCAGCGCGAGATTCCCAGACGATTGCCATGGCGATCAATGCTGCCATGACCGGCAGGAAGTAGATCGTCTTGTACAAGTTGCCGAAGCGGGTCAGCGAGTGGATCAACAACGCGGCCCCAAGCCCCAGCCCCACGGACATCGGCACCACGACGGCGACATAGCGGAAAGTCGCGCCAAACATCCGTTCATAGGTGCTGCGCGTGAAAATGCGTTCGTAATTTTCCAGACCCACCCAGTTGAAGCCGGGATTGCCAAGCGCGTAGTCCGTCAGGCTCATCGCGGCGGCCAGCCCGATGGGCAGCATCAGGATCAGGAAGATCAGTATTAGCGCGGGCGCGATGAACCAAAGATGTGCGCGGGAATTTTGCATCACGCGCTCTCGGCAAGTTTGGCGGGCACAACGCTGTGCAGGCGCGTGCCGTCGGGGGCGAAGAACAGGGCACGGTCCGGCTTGAAGCCGACGCGTACGGCATCCCCAAGCGACTCCGCTCCGTTGCGATCCTGGGCCCCGCGCACGACCAGGCGTTGATCATCCGCATCAAGGGCCACGTGGAAGTAGAGGTCGTGGCCCAGGTTTTCGCGGTGTACCACGCGCCCCAACCATCCATCGGCACCCCCGTCGAGATGCAGATGCTCGGGGCGAAGGCCCACCTTCGCAAAGCCGCCCGTCGACAAGCAGCCTGGCCGGAATACCCCGCCCAAGGGCGCTCACACGACCATCGTGATCGACCTCGCCGGGCAAGATATTGATCTTGGGCGAGCCCACGAATTCGGCCACGTCCAATGTGGCAGGATTGGCAAAGGCCTGATCGGGTGGCCCGAATTGCAGTAATGCGCCCGCCCATCATGACGGCCATCTTGTCGGACATGGTCAGCGCCTCGGCCTGATCATGGGTGACGTAAACAAGGTCGCCCCGAGGCGGCGGTGCAACTCACTGAGTTCAGCGCGCATGTGTACCCTCAAGGCCGCATCAAGGTTCGACAGCGGCTCATCCATGAGGAACGCGACCGGCTGGCGCACCATCGCCCGCCCAAGGGCTGCGCGCTGTCGCTGGCCACCGGACAATTGACTGGGCTTGCGATCCAGCAGCGCCTCAATCTGCAAGGTCCTGGCCGTCTCACGCACCTGCTCACCGATGGCGCGATAGGCGCTGCGGGCCGACAAGGGGCCGATCACGGGAAGCCGCGCCCATCGCGAAAGATCGCGCAACTTCAGCGGCGTTGCCATGTTCTGGGCAATCGTCAGGTGCGGGTAGAGCGCGTAGCTCTGGAACACCATCGCAAGGTTGCGGTGCGCCGGGCGCACACGGGTCATATCCTGCCCCGCGATCTGCACGGTGCCGCCATCGGCAGCCTCCAGCCCCGCAAGGATGCGCAGCAGCGTGGACTTTCCGCAGCCAGATGGCCCGACCAGCGTGACGAATTCCCGGTCCGCGATCGACAGGGTGACGTCCTTCAAAACCTCGGCCGTGCCGAACCGCTTCTGTATGCGGCTAAGTTCAATTGATGCCATGGCCCGCACCCCCGTGAAGCTGATGACACCTTGGTAGAAGGGGCGTGACTCTTTTCTATGACGTCATATTAGCGTGACTAATGCAGACTAAACTCTGCCCATGAGGCTCGCCCACCGCCCGACCCAGCCATCACCAGATCAGCGCGTTCGCCCATGTCGTGCGCGAAGGCTCGGTCACGGCGGCTGCGCGAAAGCTCGGCGTGACACAAAGCGCTGTTAGCCAGCACTCAAAGAACCTGGAGCACGCGACCGGCTCAAAACTTGTCAGGGCGGGCCGTGATGGTATCGAGTGCGACAAAGACCGGTGAGGACCTGTTCGCCCTTGCCGATCAATACCTTGCCGCTGACCAGATGATTGCCGAAAAGTTTGCCGATTTCGCGCAGGCTCCGGCGCGGACACCTTTCGATCATTGCAAACGCACCGCAACCGGCCCTGAGGTTCATCGCGGAATATTCCAAGGCGTGCCCCAGTGTCGAAATCGAGTTTGCCCTGTGCGACTGGACAAGCGCGATGCGCTTGCTGAACAGCCGGACCGTGGACATCGGGGTGGTGGCGGCGCCGCGTAATTCCTCCGATTTCCTGATCCAAGAAGTCATGTCGTTGCGCTACGTGATGTATATGCGCGCCGACGATCCGCTCGCGTCACGTCGCAGCATCAGCCTGGCCGACCTGGGCGAGCGTCGCCTGATCCTGCCCGAAGGTGGCTCACTCACCCAGAAACTTGTCGGCCAGGTCTTGGCACGCGAAGGCATTCACCTCGCCAACACATTGGTCATGACGTCCTTTCCCTTGGTCAAGGATGCAATCCTGCATGGCGTGGGCATCGGCCCCTTTCTGGAACACAGCGCTACGTCGGAGGAGGGTCTTGTTTCCGTTCCGATCAAGGAAATGCAAGAAAGCTACCCGATCTGCCTTGTGGCGCACCGCGACAAGGCAAGCCTGCATCTGATGCAGAGTTTCTTTCGCGTGGCCGAGACGGCGCAAGTGTCGCGCTGACCTCCAATGGACCGATCACCGGTTGCAGGCCGCGCCCGCCACGCTGATGAAGCAAAAGCGGCCAACACCAGAGAGTAAGGCCGGGATTAGGAATAGGTATTCTGGCAACGCAAAACGCGGCTGCCCGGATGGCCGTCACACCGTTGTAACAGCCCTGCGCTAGCTGGCAGAAAACGGGCAATTCGAGCAGAAAAATGGACCGTATCACACCGCTCTACCACGCGGCGCTGCGCTACACGACCGGATCGCCTGAGGCACTTTGCTCCAGGGCGTGGCGGCACAGAAACCGTATTTCGTCGCGAATTCTCATCTCGCTGGTTGGCCAAAAACACTGCCAAGACAGCCATGGTTGGTGGCAGGGACGGGTCTGAATAAGGACCCTGTCGCCGCCGGCTTTTTCGGGTCAGTCACAACGTTTGTGACGTCTGCTGTGTCTTTGCCACAATCCACTTTTCAATTTCAGCGCGAGATGCGCCGGCAAACTGTCGCGGCGATTTAGGATCGAACCTGTGTTTTTGGGGATCAAACACCCCTGGACCAAAGAGCGCCGTCTTGTTTCACCCAAACGGCAGCAATTTTCCCCGCCTCATCCAGGCTCGGCCACATAAATGTCCATCAAGACCCCCCGCGCATCTGTAACGATTTCGCGACACTATTCGGCAGATCGAGATTCGAAAAGAAAGTAATTTCTTGCGAAACACAACGTTTGTAGCACCAGTGCAGTGACCCACAGCTTGGTCAACCTTGCACGCGCCATAGCGAACAAACCGTTCAATTGGCCAGCACAGGCACGCAAGGCATCGAATTCTTGGGTCTTCGCGTACTTCTCGATGAACTCTGCAATCGACAAGGATCTGAATTCAGGAACAGCTGCCGCAAACGCGTCATGAGACCAATCCCACCAAGCGATCTCTTGCAGGGCCACTTCTTCCTGGGGGGTAGCGCGGCGGCGGATGGGTTTGGCCGGAACGCCACCAACGATTGTGTAGGGCGGCACGTCCTTCGTCACCACCGCCCCGGCACCCACGACCGCCCCGGTCCCGATCGTCACGCCCGCAAGTATGCTGACGCCGTGACCGATCCAGACATCATGGCCGATTGTGACCCAATGATCCTTGCGCCACTCGAAGAAATTTTCCTCGTCCTCGCCAAACCCATACATCGACGCGCGATAAAGCGCGTGATGCTGGCAGAGCGCGCCAGGTTGGATGATTGCCGGGGTTGATCCGGACGTTGTTGGCGATGTTCGTGAACTTGCCGATTGTCGTCCAGATCACGTAGCCGAAATCGCCAGATGTAGGAATAATCGCCCATTTCGCGGGCGGCCAATTTGGTGAACCGCCCCACCTCGGTAAAGCGGCCAAGGGTGACATCGGCGCCGACCTCTGCCTCCGCACGGATGGTCGGCGCCTCGGAAAGCTTTCTTCATCGCTCGCCCTGCGCACCTATGGCCCAAAGGCGGACGCGTTTGGACAGCCAGTCAATCGCGAAGATCAGCACCAACACATTCAGTACCACGAAGGCCACCTGATCGTAGAGCGAGGCGCGGAAGCGTTCGATGATGATCATGCCGATGCCGCCTGCCCCCACAGTGCCCAGGATCGTGGCCGAACGGGTGTTGGATTCCAGGAAGTACAGTGATTGCGAGATGAACACGGGCAGCACTTGCGGGATGTAGCCGTAGCGGATCACCGCCAGCGGCCCCGCGCCGGTGGATCGGATGCCTTCCACCTGTTTGCGATCAATGTTTTCGATGGCCTCGGAATAGAGCTTGGACAGCGTACCAAGGTCACTCACGAAGATCGCCAGAACGCCCGCCAATGGCCCGAGGCCCACGGCGCGCACGAACACGAGGCCCAGACCGGCAGTCGATCCCGCGCAGAATGTCGAGGAAGCGGCGCACGATCTGACGCACAGTCCCGAACGGCATGACGTTCTTGGCCGCAAGAAATCCCACAAACGGCGACCCCAGCGTTCCCAGCAGCGTGCCAAGGAACGCCATCGCTAACGTCTGTGAAATGCCGACGTAGATCTGACGGTAGGCCCATTCATCCATGTCCCGCCAGACCACGAAGTTTCGCAGCAGCGCCCAGACCCGGTCCGACGCATCCAGCAGACGGCCAAAGTCGAAATACCACATCGAAACGATCACGTAGATCACTGCGATGACCGGGGGCGCCCACCGGTTGACGGTGCCCCGGGTCGTCCCGAAGGCACCCGGCTGCGCGGCCTGCGCGGCGTTGATCTGCGTGTCGGTCAGCGCATCAAAAGTTGCGGTTGTCATCACAGGTTCTCCCGCCCGATGAAACGATGGCGAATGCGTTCCGAGATCAGGTCGATCACCGTCACCGTCAGCACGACAAGGATCAGAACGGCCAAAACGCGGTCGTCGGAATAGAACGAAATCACGCGGTTCAGTTCCTGTCCGATCCCGCCCGCACCGACAAAGCCGATGATGGAGGAGGCCCGCACGTTGATCTCGAACCGCAGCATGGCGTAGCTGAAGAAGTTGGGCGCGACCTGCGGGACGACGCCGTAAAGCATCTTCTCCGGCCAGCTGCCGCCCACGGCGGTGATGCCGTCCACCGGGCGGGATGAGGCGTTTTCGTTCACCTCCGCGAACAATTTGCCAAGCGCGCCCGCTGTGTGGATCGCGATGGCCAGAACACCCGCCAAGGGACCAATCCCGATCATGAAGACGAAGACCAGGGCCAGAAGGATCTCGGGGATACCGCGACAGATTTCGAGGAACCGGCGCGAGAACCAGTAGATCCACAGCGAGTTCGGCGCAAGGTTCGCAGCCGCCGGAAACGACAGCACAAACGCCAGGCCCGCGCCGATCAGGGTGGCGGTCATCGCCATCAGGATCGTTTCCCAGATCAACTGGGCGTAATCCCAGAAGTCCGTGTACCAATAGGTGAGGGAGCCGGGGACCGCGCGTCCATCCGCGTCGCGCCCTTCAAACAGGTTGGCCCATTCAAGCTCCGGTATGATGGTGCCGAAATATTCAAAAATGCGCGGCACGCCGCTGGCAAGCCGCTCGGGGTAGAAGTTGCTGATCCAGACCGAAAGGCCAACGCAGATCGCAAACATCACCAGCGCAAAAATGGTCCAGCCGCGTTTGGAGGCGCGCAATTCGGCGCGGTGACGCTCGAACGCGCTGACAGCGTCGGAGGGGCTGCGCCACTGGATGCGGCGGAGCCGCCCATCATGGGGACATCAGACATGTGCGGCGGCCTCTTTCAGGGCCGTAACGGCCTCCGTCTCGGGCAATGCGGTGGAGGTTGACGCCTCATCGAAATCCTCGGCCTCGGCGCCGTAGATCTCGCGCGCCATCGACGTCGTCAGAAGGTCCGGCGTGCCATCGAACACGATCTTGCCCGCTGACATGCCGATAATCCGATCACAGTAGTTCCGCGCGGTATCCAGCGTGTGCAGGTTGCAGATCACCGTCTTGCCATCTTGCTGGTTGATGGAGCGCAGGGCATCCATCACCACCTTGGCGTTCATCGGATCAAGCGAGGCGATGGGCTCATCGGCCAGCAGTATCTTGGGCTCCTGCGCCAAAGCGCGGGCAATGGCAACACGCTGTTGTTGTCCGCCGGACAGCGTTTCGGCCCTTTGCAGGGCAGTATGGGCCATGCCAAGGCGATCGAGCGCCTGAATCGCAAAGGCCCGCTCGCGCGGCGTGAAAGCCTGCGTCATCGAGCGCCACGCAGGCATAGTGTAAAGCCGCCCTGTCAGCACGTTGGTGATCACGTCCAGTCGGCCCACGAGGTTGAACTGCTGGAAGATCATGGCGCAGTCCGAGCGCCATTCACGAAGCTCGCGCCCCTTGAGCTGCGCGATGTCGGTGCCCGCGAAAACGATCTTGCCTTCGGACGGGTCGGTCAGGCGATTAAGCAGGCGCAGCAGGGTGGATTTGCCCGCGCCAGAACGCCCGATGATGCCGACCATCTGGCCGTCAGGAATTTCAAGGTTGGCCCGCGCGACGGCCGTATTGTCGCCAAATCGGCGTGACAGGTTTTCTAGTTTCAACATCCGAGAGGCTCCGAACGGCAAAGGGAACACGAAAAAGGGCCAGCGCCGTGGCGCTGGCCCTTGGTTGTCTGGCTTGCGCTTAACGCTGCCCTTCCAGGATTTCACGCCGCATGTTGATGATCGGCAGGTAGAACTCGTGGTTGATCGGCCAGTAGCCCATCGATTCACCATCGTTGATGGCGTTGAAGCATTCACGATCTTCGGTCTGCAGCGACATCATCGCGCCCATGACCAGATCCTTGAGTTCCTGGGGCAGGTCCGAACGGATCACGCGCGGGCCGTTGGTTATCCAGGTTCGACTGCCAGATCACCCGGATCTCGTTCATGTCGAGCATGCCACGATCCACCATGGAACGAAGGTTGCCACGGCTATAGCCTTCCTCGTAGTTGCCCACGCCCGAAGTCCAGGTCACGCCAGCGTCGTACTGGTTCTGAAGCACGGCCACCACGGCCTGCTCATGACCGCCGCCAAAGCCGGTCTCGCCGAAATAGCCTTCAAGCGGCCCGATTTCCTGGGCCAGGCTCATAGGACGGCACCAGATAGCCGGAAGTGGAGTTGGGGTCAGCGAAGGCGAGCGTACGGCCTTCCATGTCTTCGAAGCTTTCGATGTCGCTGTCGGCACGCACATACATCACCGAATAATAGCCGAGGGAGCCGTCGATCTGCATGGTGGTGTAGAGCGGCTCAACCGCCGTTTCGTCCTGCAGAACGATGCCCGCGTAGCCGGACGAACCAAGGCCCGCAAATTCCAGGCTGACCAGCCAGCAGACCCTGCAGAACGCCGGCATAGTCAGAGGCCGGGAACAGGCTCGACATCCACGCCCAGACGCTCTTCCAGGTAGGCTTCCTGGCAGGCATGTTGGCGCAGACGGTCAGCTTCGTTCTCGCCGCCCAGAAGGCCAATGCGGAACACCGGAACCTCTTCGCGCCAGTCTGCGTCCTGTGCAAAAGCTGCGGTGGAGGTCAGTGCGGTTGCGCCAGCCAGAAGCGTGGCAAGGTGTGATCTTTGACATGTGAATTCATCCCTCAGGTTTTTCGGACCTCGGGGAAGTGACAACATCGTCAGAATTGCGCCCCCAAGCGTCGGGGGTCGTCTAGGAAGGCCAAATGAACAGTCCGCAACAGTTCAATGACACTGAGTGACTATCTTTTAACCGCCTGAAAAACCTTTATTTTGACTCGCCTGATCATTTCCGACAGCGGGTCGGATAATGAATTGTTCACGGACAATTCGCCCAGTTCGTCGGTTTATTCCGGCCCCAAACGGGGGGCTGGTCACCTTACCCGAGATTCGCGGAAAATGGGCCCATCGTGGGGCCAAATTTGTCACCAAACGTTCATCACACCGAAATCTTTGCGTTACGCAGCGCCCGATAGCAGGGGCCTCTGCAGCATCAAAAAGGGGGCCACGATGCTCGACCGCAGCGATTCCGAAACCTTGATCCTTCGCGACGCGCGCATTGTCACGCCGACCGGCATTTCAGAGGGCAACCTCGCCATCGAAGGGGGCCTTATTGCGGGTCTGACCGATGTCGGCGCGGGCGATGCACTGGACGGCGCTTACCTGATCCCCGGTATCGTGGACGTCCACACCGACCATGTGGAGCGGCACACCCACCCCCGTGTCGGCGTCATCTGGAAGTTTCTTCCGGCGCTGCTGGCCCATGATGCCGTGGTCATCTCGGGCGGCACGACGACGGTGTTCGACAGCCTCTCCGTCGGGGCCTCCATGCAAAAGCAGGAGCGTCGCGAATTGCTGGAACCGCTGGTCGCTGCTCTTGTCGACGCACAGGTCCGCGATCTGTTCCGCGCCGACCACCTTCTGCACCTGCGGTGCGAGATTTCCGACCCCGCCACTCCGGCGCTTGTCGATGCCACCATCGACCTGCCGATGACCCGGTTGATCTCGGTGATGGACCACACGCCGGGCGACCGACAAAGCCCCGATGTCGACAAATGGTTCTGGCACATGATCCGCGACATGGAGGTTGATGAGGCCGAGGGACGGCGCATGATGGATGAGGCTGTTCGACCGCTCCAAGGCCCATGGCGCGTCCGTCCGCGCCTATTGCGTGGCGGCAGCCAACCGCACAGGCGTGCCGTTGATGAGCCATGACGATGCCTCCGGTGCCCATGTCGATCAGGCCAAATCCGAGGGCTGCGTGATCTCGGAATTTCCCACCACGCTTGAGGCCGCGCGGCGCGCAAAGACACCGACCTGAAGGTTGTGGCAGGCGCCCCGAACTACCTGCGCGGCGGGTCGCAATCGGGGAACGTATCGGTGGCCGAGCTTCTGTCCCACGGGCTCGTTGATATCCTGGCCTCCGATTACATCCCGCGCTCGCCGCTCGATGCGGCCTTCGTCATCGCCGCCGACCCGGCGCTGCCCTACGATCTGCCGCAAGCCATCGGCATGGTCACGCGCGCGCCCGCGCATCTGGCGGGCCTGTCGGACCGTGGCGTGATCGAGTCCGGTGCGCGGGCCGATCTGGTTGCCGTCCGCGTTGAACAGGGTCAGCCGCTGGTGCAGGCGGTCTGGCGCGCCGGGAAACGGGTGTTCTGATGGCCGATCTACCCTTGCCTATCGGCGCTGCGCTGAATGTCGCTGACCTGCCCACCTACCGCGATTGGCTGATTGACGGCCAACGCGACCTTGAGATTCCAGGATTTCTGCGCGCCCGAGATTTTGCTTGGCGATTGGCAACCGCTCGTCGCCCAGGCCCGTGCGCATCTGCACGGGTTCGAAGGGCGCTTAGGCATCCACGGCCCGTTCTACGACCTGCCGCTGGACATCAAAGACCCCGAGCTTGCGCCGATCCTGTCACGCCGGATGGTCACTGCGGTGGACGCAGCCGCCGCGCTTGGGGCCACGCAGATGGTTGTGCATTCGCCCTACAAGACCTGGGATTGGTTCAACTTCGGAAACAATCCGCGCGTCGGCAACACGCTTTCTACAGCCGAGGCAACAATCGACCGCGTGCACCACAACCTGCGCGCCGCCGTGACGCAGAGCCGAGGCGGAAGGGATCACGCTCGTGATCGAGAATATCGAAGACATTGACCCATCGTGGCGCCGGGCGCTTGCGACCAGTTTTGGCTCGGATGCCGTGCGGCTCTCCATCGACACCGGCCACGCCCACTACGCCCATGGCACGACCGGCGCGCCGCCGGTGGATTACTTCGTGACGGATGCGGGCGAAATGCTGTCCCATGTGCACCTTCAGGATGCCGATGGCTTTGCCGACCGCCATTGGCCCCTGGACGCGGAACGGTGAACTGGCACGCGGTCTTCCGCGCCTTAGCAGCCCTGCCGCAGCGCCCGCATCTGGTTCTGGAGTTGCGCGACGCGGGCGATATCCCGGCGGCCATAGCTTATCTGGAAGGCGCAGGGCTTGCCTGCTGAACGCCTAGGCCACCCGCCGACCCGCCGACCAGACTTCATGCAGGATCGGCACGCCGCCCTCGGTGCGGTACCGGATCAGATCTGCCCTTTGACCGCTGGCGATCTCACCGCGATCAAGCAGACCGGCCGCGCGTGCGGGCGCGGACGAGACGGTGCCCATGGCACGCGGCAGATTGTTCCACAGCTCGCCCAGTTTGACCGCCGAATAGAGCAGCGCCGAGGGCACGTAGTCCGACGACAGGATATCCAGAAGCCCCGCCTCGGCCAGGCTCTCCGCCGCGACATTGCCGGAATGCGACCCGCCCCGGATCAGGTTCGGCGCGCCCATGATCACCACAATGCCATGGTCATGGCAGGCGCGGGCAGCAGCCAGCGTCGTGGGGAATTCCGCCAGGGCGATGCCGTACCCCGCAGAGCGTTCGACATGTTCCACCAGCGTATCGTCGTGGCTGGCCAGAACCGCCCCGAACCGGGCTGCCGCCGCCGCCGCCGCCGCCTCGTGTTCGTCGCGCACCTTTTCGCCGAGCGCCTGCCGGGTGCGCACATGCTCGGCAAAACTTGCGTCGGACATGGCATATTTGCCCTGCATATACGTGGCGTACTGCCCGATGTCGGCAAATTGACGTTGCCCGGGCGTGTGATCCATCAGGCTGACGATGCCCACGCGATCATCCGGGCCGAACTGCGCCAACTCGTCGATCAGGGAATGCGAGCAAACCTCGGCGCGCAGGTGTAGGTGATGGCTGATCTTCAGCGCACCGCTGGCGCGCACGGCAAGCACCTCGTCCGCCAGATCACGGGCATAGCGCGACCAGCCGGTGCCCGCTGTTCCTTCGATCGAGCCCACCCGGATCGCATCGAACACCGTGGTGATTCCGCAGGAGGCAAGCTCCGCATCATGGGCCACAATCGCCGCGTTATGGGGCCATTGGACCGCCGGACGCGGGCGGATGTGACGCTCCAGATTGTCGGTGTGCAACTCAACCAGCCCAGGCGCGATCACATCGCCACCGCAGTCGGCAGCCCCGGCAGGCACCTCTCCGCCCTCCGCCACCTCCGCGATCTTGTCCTCGATCAGCGTGACCCGCCCCCGGAACACGCCCCCCGGCGCAATCACTTCCGCATTGGCAAGAACAACAGGTTCGGCGATGACAGCAGCATCTTCAGGCATAGGATCCTCGGGCATGGATAACTTCAAACGATACGGGCTTTACGTGGTGCCACAAGGCCGCTTTTCGACGCGGCCTCGGCTTGGCTCGGCTGGGATAGCGCGGCGGGCGAAACGGTGCCGCACCCGGATGTGGCAGGCTTGCCGGAACCCGTCGAGGCTCTGACATCCACCCCCCGCAAATACGGCTTCCACGGAACGATCAAGCCGCCGTTCACCCCGCTTGCAGACGGGCAAACAGCAGACGCGTTGCACGAGGCCGCAACGCGCTTTTGCACCGAGCAGGCCCCGGTCGCGATACCCGCACTGGACGTGCGCCGCCTGGGCGGCTTCGTCGCCATCGTCCCCACCGAGCCGTCGCCAGACCTCGCCGCTCTGGCCTCTGCCACGGTCGAGGCCCTTGACCCCTTCCGCGCGCCGCCGTCGGACGCGGGTTGGTCAAACGCCGCAAGGCGGGCCTGAGCGACCGGCAAGAGGCGCTGTTGCAGCAATGGGGCTACCCCTACGTGATGGAGGAATTCCGCTTCCACCTGACGCTGACCGGCCGCACCGAACAGGCTGAGGCCGTCCGCACCGCGCTTGCCGCGCATCTCAAACCGGTCCTGCCACGGCCCTTCCACATCGACAGTCTTGCGTTGATGGGCGAGGACGCCAACGGCGGGTTTCACCTGATCCATCGCTACACCCTTTCCGGGTAAAGCGCCGCCGCCGCCGCCGCGACGCTTACCGCGAGCGGCCCGGAATTGTCGATTGTGATGGTCTTCAACCCCACCGGCATCACCGGCTTGGGCCGCGCCAGGCGGCGATCAATCTCGCGCCCCTTTTCGCGCCCGCGCTGCGCCAATCGCCGGGCCAGGATCTTGGGGCTTGCCGTGACATGCAGCACGATCAATTCGTCAAAGGTATCATCCGCCGCCTGCAACACCCCACGCGACAGGTTTGCCAGGGCATCCTGCCCACTGGCCAGCACCTTACGCACGTCATTGGGGATGCCATAGCTCAGGCCGTGTGCCTTCCAGTGCAACGCGAAATCGCCACCGGCGGCCCGCGCCGCAAACAGGCTTTCGGAGACGTGTTCATAATCCTCCCCGCCCAGTTCGGGGGATCGGGTAATCACGCGCTTTACGCGGTGCAGGTCAGACCGTGTCGTGCAAAGCCCTTCCATTAGGCTGTCCTTGCCGACACCGGACGGTCCGACCACCGCGATGAAGCGCCCCGCCATTACGCGGCCTTCGGCGTGAAGGCCGAGACGTCGACTTCCCGATCCGCTACGCGGGCGCGGGCCTCTAGATCGTGGAAGATGCCAACGATGGCAGCGCCCCCGCTTGGCCTCTTCAATCAGCGACAGGACCGTTTCGCGGTTCGTCGCGTCGAGGCTGGCGGTTGGTTCGTCCAGAAGCAGCGCCGGATAACTATGGGCAAAGCCGCGCGCGATGTTCACGCGCTGCTGCTCGCCGCCCGAAAACGTGGTGGGCGACAGCGACCAGAGCCGCTCGGGGATGCGCAGCCGCTCCAGCAAATCACGCGCGCGCGCCTTCGCGTCGTCTTCACTCCAGCCCACGTTCAGCAACGGCTCGGACACGACATCCAGAGTCGGCACGCGCGGCACCACCCGCAGGAACTGGCTGACATAGCCCAGACCCTCGCGGCGCAAATGCAGGATCTCGCGCGGCTCGGCGCGGGTGATGTCCACATCCCCGATCCTGACCGACCCGCCCTGGGCCAGATAATTTCCGTAGAGAATGCGCATGACCGTCGATTTGCCCGCGCCGCTTTCACCGGTCAGCGCCACGCATTCCCCGGAGCGACCGAGAATCCGGCCCCCTCGATCACGGGGATCACGGCGGCCTCCTGATTGTGCAGGGTGAAAGTCTTGGTCAAATCTTCTACATGAATCATCGTTTCTCTCCTCAGACCTGCAGCACCGAACTGACCAGAAGCTGCGTGTAGGGGGCCTGCGGGTCGTCCAGAACCTGATCGGTCAAACCCGTCTCGATGACATGGCCATCCTTCATCACCATCAGCCGATCCGCCAGTAGGCGCACCACGGCAAGGTCATGGGTGACGACGATGGCCGAAAGCCCCATCTGGCGCACCAGCCCGCGTAGAAGGTCCAGAAGCCGCGCCTGCACGCTGACATCGAGGCCCCCGGTCGGTTCATCCATGAAGATCAGGCGCGGGCCGGTCACAAGGTTGCGCGCGATCTGAAGGCGCTGCTGCATCCCGCCGGAAAACGCGGCGGGGCGGTCATCCACACGCTCCCCCGCGATCTCAACCCGGTCCAGCCAATCGAGGGCGTGCTCGCGGATCTCGCCATAATGCCGTGCACCCACGGCCATCAGCCGCTCGCCGACATTGCCGCCGGCGCTGACCCGCATCCGCAATCCGTCACGGGGGTTTTGGTGTACGAATGCCCAATCGGTGCGCCCCAGCATCCGTCGCTCCGGCTCGGACATCTGCAGCACATCCCGCGGCCCCTCGGCGCGGGTGTCGAAGACGACCTCCCCGCGATCCGGCGGCAAATGCCCCGCAAGGCAGTTCAGCAGGGTCGATTTGCCCGAGCCACTCTCGCCCACAATCCCCAGCACCTCGCCGGGATAAAGGCTGAACGAGACATCGGCACAGCCGATGCGAGCGCCGTAGGCTTTGGTCAGGTCCCGTACGTCCAAAAGCGGTCTCATATCGCCCTCCATTCCGTCGGCGCGCTTGATTGGGCGCGGTTGAATGCAAACCAGCAGCCGCCGCCAGGATGCGGCTGACCTTCTGATCTTGTGATCCCAACGCCGCGCAGGGCGCAGCGCAGCAATGTGCCGACCGCACCATGGGCGATGATCAACACGTCGCCGCCGGGCGCGGCGTCCAGCACCGCCTTGGCGGCGCGAACGATCCTGCCTTGGGCAGCCCGTGCTGTTTCCCAGCCCCGAACCGAATCGTCAGGTGCGGCGAAAAACTGGTCAACGACGGACCAGAACTCTTGCGGCGGCAAATAGCCCGTTGCGGAACGGTCGTTTTCGCCCAGATCCGGGTGAGTTTCCACGTCAAGGCCGCGCGCTTCTGCCACCAGTACGGCTGCGTCACGGGCCTTGCGCTCCGTGCTGGCATAGATCGAGCGGACGCAGTCCAACTCCGAGTCCTGCGCGAAACGGGCATGGCGCGCGCGCCCCTGGGCGTTGAGCCCCCAATCCGGCACGGGCACCGACGTGTCGATTTCGACTTCGGCATGGGTCAGGAAAAGGGCGCGGCTCATGCGGCACCTTTGGTTTGAGATAGGACAGGATCGTCCTGCAAACGGGCGGTCAGGTTGACATATTCCGGTGCTTCGCCCGGTGTCAGACGCATCGGCTCACCCAGAAGTTTCAGCGACACGGCCCCCATCGACGTCACATAGCGATGGCCCATGGAATGCGTGACCGCCACCCGGGCCCCTGGCCGAGGGTTCAGCGCGGGTCGCGTCGGACCCAGGCGCGCCTTCAGATGATGGGCGATGTCCCATTCAAGGAGGCTCTCCCCCATGGCGTGTGGCAACCCAGCAGTGGCCGTCATCCGTTATGCCTCCCCGCTCTTGCGGAAAGAAGTAGCCGTAAAGGTAAGCCGCCTCATACCCGGCCGCGCGCAGACTGGCGACGAGATAGGTGTTGATGTCCACACAGGAGCCTTCAGTCAAACCGCAGGCAAGATGCGGGACCGCGTCCATTCCGTCCGTGAAGCGCACCTCGGGATGGGCATAGGCAAAACGCGCCTCAGCCTCGGCGACAAGGGCGGCGATCCCGTCCGCCCCGCCACCTGCGCGCACGGCGACATCCCGGCTTGCAGCAGCCAGGTCCGCCGCTGCGCGCGTGTCAGGGCGTATCGCGCGGCTGGAAGGCGGTTTCGGGATAGCGTGCCGCCGATCCGCCCGTTTCGATCGCGTAGTCCAGGGAAACGGTTTCCTTCTGCGGCACGATTTCAACGGCGCTCAGGCCCAGGCTCCACCTCTCGCAGGGTGCGCGTGACCAGTCCGCCATCGACCGTCAGGCCCGTGATCGCGGTCCCTTGTGTGGCCGTGCCCACCGGCACCAAAAGCGGCGCATCATCGGGGCATTCCACTTTCACCGAAAGCCGTGTCATTCGCCGACCGCCCCGAGATGAGTGTCTTGCGCACCAGACATCTCACCCGTGAAGCCCGCCGCCCGCCTGCTGCCGCAGAAATCGGTGTCGGAACAGACGAACATCCGCCCGCCCTGATCGTCGGTAATGACCTCATCGAGATAGCTGTCCTCCGCACCACACAGCGCGCAGGGATGCGGCGCCTTGGAGGGGTCGAACGGATGATCCTCGAAGTCGAGGCTCACGACCTTTGTATAGGGCGGCACCGCGTAGATACGTTGCTCGCGCCCCGCACCGAACAATTGCAGCGCGGCGCCTTCCATTTTTGGGTTGTCAAATTTCGGGATCGGCGAGGGGTCCATGACATAGCGATCCTCGACCCTCACCGGATAGGCATAGGCCGTGGCAATCTCACCATGGCGCGAGATGTCTTCATAAAGCTTCACATACATCAGCCCGTATTCTTCAAGGCTATGCATTTTCCGGGTCTCAACCTCAGACGGTTCAAGAAAGCGCAGAGGCTCGGGGATCGGCACTTGGTAGACGAGGATCTGGTCCTCGGTCAGCGTCTCTTCGGGGATGCGGTGGCGGGTCTGTATGACGGTGGCTTCGCCAGTTTTCTCGGTTACAGCGACTTGCGCCGTCTTCTCGAAAAACTTGCGGATCGAGACGGCGTTGGTCGTATCATCGGCCCCCTGGTCGATCACCTTCAGCGTATCGTCGGGCGTCAGACAGGCGGCGCTGACCTGAACTCCGCCGGTGCCCCAACCATAGGGCATCGGCATCTCGCGGCTGGCAAACGGCACCTGATAGCCGGGCACCGCCACGCCTTTCAGGATCGCGCGGCGGATCATGCGCTTGGTCTGCTCATCGAGATAGGCGAAGTTGTAGGCTTGGTCGGTCATTCCGCGGCCTCCTGATGCTGGGCAGCCATGGCCTCCGTCCGCAGGCGACGGATCAGTTCAAGCTCCGACTGGAAATCGACGTAATGGGGCAGCTTGATGTGCTCCAAGAAGCCCGAGGCCTGCACATTGTCCGCATGATAGAGGACGAATTCCTCGTCCTGTACCGGGGCGCCCACGTTGTCCTCGCCCAACTCCGCCCACCGCATCGCGCGGTCGACCAAGGCCATGGAGATCGCCTTGCGCTCACAGCGACCAAAGGTCAGCCCATAGCCCCGGGTGAATTGCGGCGGCTCGGTTTTGGAGCCGGTGAACTGGTTGACGGTTTCGCATTCTGTCACCACCGCCTCGCCGATTTCGATGGCGAACCCCAGGCCTCGGGGATATCCATTTCAACCGTCACGGTGCCGATCCGCAATTCGCCCACAAAGGGATGGTTGCGCCCGTAGCCGCGCTGGGTGGAATAGGCCATCGAAAGAACAAAGCCCTCGTCCCCCCGGCTCAGCGCTTGCAGGCGCAGCGGGCGGTCGGTCGGAAAATCGAGCGGCTCTCGCGTCAGGTCGCGGGGCGTGTCCGTACCTTCGGGTTCGCGCTGGATCAGATCCTCTTGCGCGAGAAAGTCGGTGACATGGGGCAGATCGCCCGCATCCGTCACCGCCTCGGGCGCTTCCTGCGGCTCCAGCCCTTCGGCGGCAAGGGCGAAATCCAGCAGGCGGTGCGTATAGTCGAAGGTCGGCCCCAGAACCTGCCCGCCGGGCAAGTCCTTGTAAGTGGCCGAGATGCGCCTGTCACACGCCATGGCGCCCGTGTCGATGGGCGCACTCGCCCCGAAGCGGGGCAAAGTGGTGCGGTAGGCGCGGATCAGGAAGACCGCTTCGATCATGTCACCCCGCGCCTGCTTGATCGCAAGCGCGGCAAGGTCCGGATCATAAAGCGAGCCTTCCGCCATCACGCGGTCCACGGCCAGCGCCAGCTGCTCGCGGATCTGACCAGTGGACAATTCGGAGATGTCCACATCCCCCCGGCGCTCTTCGGCAAGCCAGGTATGGGCATTATCAATCGCCCGTTCTCCGCCTTTGACGGCAACATACATGACCCTATCCCTCCGTGACGCGGGTGGAACGCGGCAGGCCCGCAACGCGCGCCCCGCAGGTGAAGAAGAAATCGAGGCCCAGGGGAAACTGCGCCCGATTGGCCTGGAAGGCCGCGACCTCTGGCAGGTTCAAATGCGCCGTGTCCTTGATCCCCGGCCCGGTCAGAACCGCGCCTTCAGCGTCCAGCGTTGGCATCTCGACAATCAGCGTGGCCGCGCGATCCGGGTAGGCCGGGGTTCCCACGGCATAGGCGCCAAGCGGTGCAAGCGCGTCCCACGTTCCGATGGCAAATACCGCATCCTTTGCCGCCGCGAAGGGCGCGCCGGTCTGGAAGGTGATCCAGTCGCGAAGCGCCTCAGTGTCGTGGGACGGCGCTACGTAGAGCGGCGTGGTCGGATCGCACAGCGTGACGATCAGCGTCGCCGCTGCGGCGGAGCATGGGGCCGGAGCCGTTGCCCCTTCAATCTGGCGAATGGTGCCGGGGCGCGACAGGGCATCAAGCGCGGCACGGAACGCAAAGGCGGCATCCCGTGCAGGATCGGCAAGGCCCCCGTCCAGAACAGCATTCTCGCATCAACCCTCTCCTCGAACCATGGTGAAGAACTCGACTTTCGTTGCCGCAGCCTTGGCGGCCCTTGCCGCACGCGCGCTTTGGGCGGCCTCCTCAAGGGGCGTCGTAACAAGGTCGTCTACACTTTCGGCAACCCCATCCTCGGCCATCGCATCCAGAAGCGCGGCCATCCGCGCCGCCCCTTTCGAGCGGCCCTGCACATAGCCATGGCCCACCGCTCCAGAAGGCAGGCGCACCGACATGCGGGTCACCGACATCTCCCCCAGGTTGAAGGGCGCACCGGAGCCTCCCGCCCGCCCCCGCACCATGCTGGTCCCGACCTCCGGCGCGCGCAGCACGGTGTAGTCGGCGATCGGATGGGCCGCGGCGAAACGCTCGAACAGAGGGGTCAGCGCCTCCTCCCCCGCCTTGGCAAAGACCGACAGGCGGCGCTTGCGGGCGGCCACAGAGGGGGAGAGATCAGATTGAGAATTCGACATCTTGCGGACTTGTCTATTTTTATACAACTATACAAACCTGCTACGGCCGAATCTGGTCCTAGTGCAAGCTTTGTAGAATGAAAGTTTCATGACATGGGACGCACTGCCCTTTGGACTGCCATCCGCGATACGCTGGTCTGTGACATCAGCGAAGGCCATTACCCGCCAGGCCAGCGCTTGCCGACCGAGGTGCAACTGGCCGAACGCTTCGGCGTGAACCGTCATACGGTCCGCCGTGCCATCGCCGATATGGCGGAGCAGAACATCGTGCATTCACGGCGCGGGGCCGGTGTGTTCGTGCGCCATGTGCCCACACCCTATCGCATCGGGCGTCGCACCCGGTTTCGACAAAACCTGTCGGATGCCGGTCGCGTGGCCGAGCGTCGCGTCCTGTTGCTCGAGACACGCGGAGCCAACGCGCAAGAGGCCAAGGCGCTGGGCTTGACCAAAGGCGCGGCGGTGCATGTCTACGAAGGCGTAAGCCTGTCCGACGGCGCGCCGCTTTGCCTGTTCTGTTCGGCGTTTCCGGCGGACGCCTTCCCCGACCTTCTGGCGCACCTGACGGACCAAGGTTCCGTCACTACTGCATTGGCATTGCAAGGCGTCCCGGACTACACGCGCAAATCGACCGAGATCACGGCCAAGGCGGCCTCAAAAACCCACGCAGCCCTGTTGGAGGTTCCGGTCGGGGATCCTCTGCTGCGCGCCGTGGGGATCAATGTCGATGCAACCGGCAGACCCGTCGAATTTGGCCGAACGTGGTTCGCTGCCGACCGTGTGACCCTGATCATGGGTGAACCGTGAAACGCGATTGCGTTCAATCAGACGCCGCGAACGTTCGGCTGACGCAATGAGCGGAGCCGTTGGCAACTTTGATACAGCGCGCAGGTTCGATGGTTTCGCCAACGGGCCCCGCACGCAGCGCCACTGCATCGAAAGTCTCCTTCCCACCCATCGTGACACAATTCAGACCTTATCTTAGCCTGGCGTGACGTTGAGCCAAGCGTGGACGGATACCGAGAATGACCTGATCGTCGCGGAGTATTTCGCGATGCTGGCTAACGATGTGGCGGGTCGTCCTCACAACAAAGCTGCACATCGGCGGCAGCTTCTGCCGCTCCCTTAACAACCGTTCGGAAGGGTCGGTTGAATTCAAGAATCAGAACATCAGTGCCGTGCTCAAGGGGCTCGGTGAGGGTCTGGATCACCGGGTACAAGCCCGCGTTCAACTTCCAGTCAAGCTTGATCGACGCCGTCGCACGCTAGTTGGCGATGAACTCAGACTGGGCGCATCGCACACCTTCTTCCCGGCCGATGGAAGGCATGGCAGAGGCGGCGCAACTCTGGGTCGGGCCTGCACCGACTCTGACCAACCAGCCCCGCCCGATGAGAGCTCGAGCAGATGCTCCACATCGCCCGAAAGTTCGACGTGGCCGCACAGCAAGATCGCAACCGCGCCCTCGGCAAGGCTGGAGAAGAGCGCGTTTTGAAACACGAACGCGACACTCTGACTGCAGCGGGGCGGAAAGATCTTGCGCAGCAAATCCGTTGGGTCTCGGAAGAAGACGGGGATGGCGCGGGCTATGATATTGCCAGTTTCGATGCGGACGGGCGGCAGCGTCTGATCGAGGTCAAGACCACGAACGGGTGGGAGCGAACGCCATTCCATATCTCGCGCAATGAGCTTGCCATGGCAGAAGACCGGCGCGAAGAGTGGTGTTTGTTCCGTCTCTGGAACTTCGCGCGAACTCCCAAAGCGTTCGAGTTACGCCCGCCGCTAGACGCACATGTGTCGCTGACCGCGACCAGTTTTCAGGCAAGCTTTCATTGAGTTGCTTCGGCGAGACGCGGCCTGGAAACAGGCTCATCAACGGAGCGCAAGATAAAAGAGGTGCTGCATTTGGCGTGCAAGCATCTGTTGAGAATAGGCTTTTTGCGCCGCAGCACTAGGATCCATGCGGCAGGATGCCACACTAAGCTATTGGCTTCATGCAATAAAATGCGCCACAGCACTCCGAGAGAAGTAATTCACTGGCACTGAGATTTGCTCTCCATTTCAGATAGTTGCTGGATTTTCTGGCACTGCGGGCTTCGAGCAGGCACGCAAATACATAAACGACAACAACAACTTGGCACGCCACCGTGCCAGCCTCTTTATCTTGCGATACATCCTGATGGGCTCGGAGCGCCTGCCATGCGATCGATTTGACCACCCCGGCGCGCCCATTTACTGCGCCTGTGAGCAGCCGCCAGGAGTGGGGCGCTTGAGGAGGCCAACCGTCCGATTTGCGCGCCGCTGCTGGCCGCATTGCGACCAACGCCTGTCGCCCCTGCACAGCGCCCCTCGATGGCTCCATGCTGATAGGCATGAAGACGCCGCTGTCCTCTCGAAGATCCTGTGCCAATCCGACCCAGTCGGTCGATGCCGCGCGGATCGAGGCGGCATTGGTGAAGGTGGCTGCGCTGGTCGCAGAAGACCCTACCTTCGCGCCGATCTTCGAGCGGTTGGAGGCGGAATTAGCCGCAACCGCGAAGGAGGAGAGCAGGATGTCAGAAGCGCAACGCAGGGCGCGGACGCTGCTGGCTCAGAAAGCGATGCGAGCGACGAGTTCGGCGACATGTTCCAGTGAAGCGCCCTTGCCATACCGTTCCCGGTCAAGCCGATGACCGAAAAGGTCGCGCCTGATCCGGTCGTCGATCCCGGCGGCAAGCATCCGATCCTCGAAGGCATGCCGCAGCGAATAGAAGGAGTGACGGGGCGTTTCGAGCAGACCATTCGTGCGCAGGAACTTGTTCACGACCGCGCTCAATGTGGCGCGGTTGCGGTAGCGGGGAAGCCCTCGGGGTATTGCTTGAAGGCCTCAAGCGACACACCGGTCAACGGAATCACGCGCCGGGCGAAGTGCGACTTCAACTGTCGGCCATCGGCTTCGATCGAGATATGCGGCACGTCACAGTCCAGCTTAATCGTGTCTGCCGTCAACGCGCCCCCTCGGATGGGCGGTAACCGGTGTTGACCATCCCGAGAAGAATACCGCGCGCCTGATCGTTCAGCCCGTCCAGTGCACCCGGGCCGAGCAGGCGTGTCCTGATCCACCCCTCGCTGAACGGCGGGCGCGTCTGCTTCTCGCCCTCCTTGAAGGACAACTCACCCAAGGGCAGCGACAGCCCAAGCCGCTTCATCGTGTTCACAGTCTTCAACACATCGCCGAGATGGATCAGGTCCTTGTTGGCCGAGTTCGCCGTGACCTCGTCCGCCTCGATGCGGTCTAGCCAGTGCTGGCGGAAGTCCAGCATATCGTCGCGGGTGATATTGGAAAGGTCCTTGTCCCCGACGATGGCAACGAAATTCTTGATGGCTTTTTGCGAGGGCCTCCCAACGGCGCAGTTGGTCCTCGCTTTTGCCAAATGTCTTTTCGCGCGCCAGCGTCCAGTAGAGATCGAGCGCCTTGGTGACCGTGATGCGGGGTTCAGGAACAGTGCCGAGAAGAGCGGCGGCCTCGACGGGGTCGGGCTGGTTTGCGGGGCCGGAATGGCCTCGACGCGTGCGACAACATCCTCGACCGGCAGTTTGGCCACATTCCCCGCGTCCAGATAGCGAAAGCCTCGTGCCCGGGCGAGGTCGCGGGCAGTTTCATAGCGCGCCTCGGCATCTTCACTGTTCCCGGCCAAACGCGCTTCCCAAGCCTCAACCATCTGAGACCACGCGCGATCCGCCTTGCTATGGGCGACCATCTCGGAATCGGTATGCAGGCTAATCCAGACCGTTTCGCGCGGCTCGACTTCGCGATACCGGCGCGGGACGCGGCGGCGGAGATGGTAGAGGCGGCCTCTTTTTACGATGCTCATGGCGGAAGCCCTCCGCGTTTGTGCAGCAAATTGTGTAGCAAAATGTGCAGCAAATCAAGCGGACCGAACACCGCCATTAGCGCGAAGACGCCGAATTCACCCCACTATCAGTATGTTGTGCGATAGCGATCTTGAGAAAAATGGCGGAGACGAAGGGATTCGAACCCTCGAGACGGTTTCCCGCCTACTCCCTTAGCAGGGGAGCGCCTTCGACCACTCGGCCACGTCTCCGCCGATCCGTCTATAAGTGCCAATCAAGGATGACAAGTCTCAATCCGTCAGGCCCGCGCTTCCCGGATCAGCGCCACCGAATAGAGCGCCAGCGCGCCCCAGATCATCGGAAACGCAATTGCGCGGGCCGTGCCGAAGGGCTCCCCAAACACGAACAAAGCCACCAGCATGATCAGCGTGGGCGCGATGTATTGCAGGATGCCGATGGTGCTCAGCCGCAAAAGCTTCGCGCCGTTGACGTACAGGATCAGCGGCACCGCCGTCACCACACCCGCGCACATCAGTAGCCACGTATCGCGCGCCTCCCCCAGAAACGCGCCATCGCCGCCCAGCCAGACCAGATAGGCCAAGGCCGGCACGCTCAGGATCGCGACCTCCAGAAAGAACCCCTGGTTCGGACCAATCGGCAAGCGCCGCTTGCAGAACGCATAGCCGCCCCAGCTCAACATCAGCGCCAGCGCGGGCCACGGCAGGCTGCCCTGCGCCACGGTCAGAACCACAACTGCAACCGCCGCCAGGGCCACGGCCGCCCACTTCAAAGCGCTCAACTTTTCGCCCAGCAACACCGCCCCGAGGAACACAAGGAAAAGCGGGTTGATGTAATAGCCCAGCGCTCCGTCCAACGCGCGCTCATTGGCAATCGCCCAGACATAGACGCCCCAGTTGATCGAGATGAACACGCTCGTCAGCGTGGCCATGGCCAAAAGCTTCGGGCGACCGAAACGCGGCCTTCAGATCCGCCGTCCGCCCCGTCACCCAGATCAGCAACCCGATCAACGGCAGCGACCACACCACCCGGTGCGCCACGACCTCTGCGGCGGGCAAATGCTCCAACGCCTTGAGGTACAAGCGGCAGCCCGCCCCACAGGACGTAAGCACCAACCGCATAGCCAAAGCCTGCGGGCGTGTCTTCGGAAGAGGCGCTCATGGATATCCTTCCTCGCCCGGCACAGTCGGGCAGACGCGCACCTGACTGCAATTCCAAGCCCTTGGCAATTCAGGAAGCATGATACAAAGGATCACGCCCGCTTAATTAAGATATTGCTTAATTAAGCGACTCACTTAATAAAAGACATTATGACCCCCGATAACCAACTCGACGCCACCCTCTCCGCCCTGGCCAACCCAACGCGTCGCGCCATCCTCGCGCGGCTTGCCACCGGCCCCGCGACGGTCAACGACATCGCGGAACCCTTTGACATGAGCCTGCCCGCGATCTCTCAGCATATCCGCGTGCTGCAAAAGGCGGGCCTGATCGAGCGCTCTCAAAACGCGCAATTCCGGCCCTGCACGCTGAATGCTGCTCCCCTTCAGCAGATCGCCGACTGGACCGAGCAATACCGCCATATCTGGAGCGCACGCTTTGATGCGCTCGACACCGCCCTTTCCAACATGAAGGACCAAGACAATGACTGAACTCGCAGGCTTCGTGCGCATCGAGCGCCACTTCGACGCCCCCCTCGACATGGTCTGGCGCTTCTGGACCGAGGCTGACCTCTTCATGCAATGGTATGGCCCCATGGGCATGTCGGTGCCCGAGGCCCAAATGGACGTGACGGTCGGCGGTACCCGGCGGGTGACTATGCAGATGGACCGCCCCGACCGCTCCATGACGATGTATTTCACCGGCGAACTATACTGAGGTCACGCCAAAGACCCGCCTCGTCTATACCGAGGCGATGTGCGACGCCGACGGCACCATCCTCTCCCCCGCCGCCATGGGCATGCCCGACGGCACGCCCGAGATGACCGAAGTGCACGTGGAGCTATCGGAGGACGGCACCGGCACCCGCATGGTCATGCGCCACATCGGCGTCCCCGCAGGCTCGCCCGGCGAAGGCGGCTGGATGCAGGCCTTCGACAAGCTGGCCGAGACGATGGCGGCTTGATCCCTACGTGACATTTGGCGCGGAACCCGCAGGATGGCGACAACAATCCGATGGGAACCGCGCCAAATGAAACTCGAATTCCACCACATCAACTTCGTCTCCGATGATGTCGACCGGATGCACACCTTCTACACGCAGGTCCTGGGTCTCGACGATATGCCCGCCAGTCAGTTCCCGAGGACCGAGGCGAAGGATGGCAAAGGCTTTAACGGCCCGATCCGTTTCGCCACAGACGGCGCGATGCAGATGCACCTGGCCGAGCGTGACTTGAACATCGCCTTCCACAACGGCCAGGTCATCAACCCGATCGAGCGTGGGCATATCGCCTTCCGCACCGACGATCTGCCCGCTTTCCTCGCCATGCTCGACGCGCGCGGCATTCCCTATTCCGACTACGGCACCGCCTTCTCCGCCGAATGGCATCAGGTCTTCTTTCACGACCCAGAGGGCAATGTGATCGAGGTGCACCAGCAGGTCGGCAGCGCACCTGTCGCATAAAACTGCACTTTCTTTGCGTTCTTTTTCAGCGGCTTAGAAGAAATTCCCCAAGAAAATCACACAAAGGGCGACGGAAATCCCGCCAGCCCCCGTGATACCTCATGTCTACAGCATTTCAGACACCAACACTTTTGAAGATCCAAACTTAAAACCCAAAGGAATAGACTTATGAAACTGACCCTCAAAGCCCTGAACCCCAAGGTCCTCTCCCTCGTCGTGCTGGCTGGCCTCGCCGCCTCCACCGTGCCGGCCTCGGCCAACACATTCCTCGGCGCCCGCGTTGCCGCCGACACTTCGGACGTCGACGTGATCTCCGTCCCCGGCCCCGCCCTCTTCCGCGAGGTGCGCTTCTGCGTCGCCAACCGCGCCGTTCATTTCGGTGATGTCGATGTGAGCTTTGCCCTTGGTGGCAGCCAGGACCTCGGCGTGCGCCGCATCGTACGGCCCGGCAACTGCACCGGCTGGTTCAACCTGCGCGGACCGGTCCGCAACATCGACCAGATCCGGTTCCAGTATCAGACCATCGTGAACCCTGGATCCCAGGCGGTTGTGACGGCCTTCGGTCGGTAAATCGCCGCCATCACTCCGCAAAAGCCCCGGTCCTGTGCCGGGGCTTTTCGTTCAGCCGCTGTGCAGAATATGCAGGACATCCCCGTCCTTCACCACATATCCCTTGCCCTCGGCCCGCATCTTGCCCGCCTCTTTCGCAGCATTCTCGCCACCCAGAGACACGAAATCATCGTACGCAATCGTCTCCGCCCGAATGAAGCCCTTCTCGAAATCACCGTGGATCACGCCCGCCGCCTGCGGCGCCAGCGTGCCCTCCTTGATCGTCCAGGCGCGTGCCTCCTTGGGGCCCACGGTGAAGTAGGTCTGCAGGTTCAACAGGGCGTAGCCCGCGCGGATCAACCGGTCCAAACCGGCCTCTTCCAGCCCCAACTCTTCAAGGAACATCTGCGCCTCGTCGGCCTCAAGCTGCGCGATCTCTTCCTCGATCTTGGCGGAGATCACGACATGGGAGTTCCCCTGCGCCGCCGCCATCTCGGCCACGCGCGCAGACTGAGAATTCCCGTCCCGGCATTCTCCTCCTCGACATTGCAGACATACAGCACCGGCTTCGCCGTCAGAAGCTGCAACATCTTCCACGCCTTCGCGTCTTCGGCGTCGACCTCAACGGTGCGTGCGGGCTGGCCGTTCTCCAACGCCGCCTTGGCGACCTCCATCAGACGTTGCGCCTGCACCGCCTCCTTATCGCCGCCGCGCACCTTGCGGATGATGTTCTGCAATCGCTTCTCGATGCTCTCCAGATCGGCCAGCATCAGCTCCGTCTCGATGGTCTCAGCATCAGCCACCGGGTCCACGCGGCCATCCACGTGGGTCACATCGCCATCCTCGAAACAACGCAGCACATGGGCAATCGCGTCCGTCTCGCGGATGTTCGCCAGAAACTGGTTGCCCAGCCCCTCGCCCTTGCTCGCGCCTTTCACGAGGCCCGCAATATCCACAAAGGTCATCCGTGTCGGCACGATGGACTTCGATTGCGCCAACTCCGCCAGCGTATCCAGCCGCGCATCGGGCACGGCCACATCACCGACATTGGGCTCGATCGTGCAGAACGGAAAGTTCGCCGCCTGCGCCGCCGCCGTCTTGGTCAGCGCGTTGAAGAGGGTGGATTTGCCCACATTCGGCAAGCCCACAATGCCCATCTTGAAGCCCATCGCCCGCGTCCTTTTCCGAGAATTCGCAGCCTTCTACGGCGCGGCGTTCTCCGCCGCAAGCACCCCGAACAACGCCGCTAAGGCCGCTTCCCGCCGCGCCAGCGCGCTCCCTTGCGCACCACCAGCTCCAGCCGCCGCTGCAAGCCCTCCGGTCCCGGCAGCATGACAACGTGGTCGGTCAGGTACCGCTCCACATCCGGCACCGGCATCAGCGTGTAGCCCAACCCCGCGCAGACGCATTCCATGATCGCCTCAAGGTTATCCAGAACCACCACATCCGCAGGCTCTCCCATCGCGCCCGCGATCAGCTTTCCGATCCCCGTGCCGGGCATGAAGTGAAAGAAGGTCTGGCCCTTCATGTCGTCCGCCACATCGCGATGCACGGCAAACACAAACGGCTCCCGCCGCAGCAGTCGCGCGGAAAGCCCGTCAGGCAACCCGTCCGCATTTGTCACCACGCCCGCGTCCAACTGCCCGGTCAGGACCTTTTCCTGAATGACTGCCGACAGCCCCGTCTCCACGGAAAAGGTCGCCCGCCCGCCCCGCGCCGCCTTCAGGAACCCCGGCAGGAGCCGCACCGCCGCCGTGGTCACGAAGCCCAGCTTGTAGGCCCCAACCAGATCGCCGCCCGGTCGCACGACCTCCCACAACCGGTCCTCGCCCTGCCAGAACGCCCTCGGCCTCGTCCACCACCGACCGGCCCAAAGGTGTCAACCGTGGCGGCCGGACCGAACGGTCGAACAGCTCCACCCCCAATTCCGCTTCCAGCGCCTTCATCTGCATCGACAGCGCGCTCAGCGTCATGCCCAACTGCTCGGCTGCGCCGATGAAGCTGCCCACCTGCGCCACCTTCACCAATGTCCGTAGGGCCCGCGTCTGCAAATCCAACTTCCCTGAACTTCACATCCAATCTTATTCCATGGATTTGAACCACAGCTTCCCTATGGTCAACCCATCACAGCACCGTGAGGCACCCATGACCCACCCCCTCGTTGCCAAAGCCCAAGCGCTGGCCCCCAAATTCGCCGACCGCGCGGCCCATTGGGACAAGACCCGCAGCTATCCCTGGCCCAATGTGCAGGACCTGACCGAGGCCGGGCTGATGGGCATGACGATCCCCACCGAATATGGCGGCCAAGGCGCGGATTACCTCACTGTCACGGAAGTGGTCGAAGAAATCGCGCGCGCCTGCACGCTCACCGCCCGCATCGTGGTGGAGGCGAATATGGGCGGCATCTCCGCCGTCATGGCCTACGGGACCCACGAACAGAAAGCCTTCTGCGCGCCCATCGTGCTGGACGGCGACAAACCCGCCATCTGCATAACAGAGCCTGAGGCCGGATCAGCCGCGACCGAGATGCAGACCACCGCCCGCAAGCAAGGCGACAGCTATATCCTCAACGGCACAAAGCATTGGATCACCGGCGGCGGTGTCTCGAAACTGCACCTGATCTTCGCGCGTGTGCTCGACGAACGGGGTGCTGAACAGGGCATTGGCGGCTTCATCGTCTACGCCGACCCGGAAAGCCCGCCGCCGGGCTTCAATGTCGAGGGCCGCGAACACACGATGGGCCTATGCGGCATGCCCGAGGCGACGCTTCAGTTCAAAGACCTCGAAGTTCATGCGAAATGGCTCCTCCAGCCGCCCTCGGGCCTCGCCCGTGGCTTTGCCGATCTGATGAACGCCTACAATTCCCAGCGCGTCGGCGCGGGCACCATTGCCATGGGTGTGGCAGCCGGCGCACTCGACCGGGCCAAGGATTACCTGCGGGAGCGTCAGCAATTCGGCCGCCCCCTTGCCGAATTCCAGGGCCTGCAATGGATGATCGCCGACGCCGATATCCAGATCCACGCCGCCCGCCTGCTGCTCCATGAGGCCGCGCGCAGCTCAGACCCCTTCCCCGACATGGCGAAAGCCGCCCGCGCAAAGCTCTTCGCGTCCGAGATCGCAATTCAGGTGGTGAACACGGCGCTCCAGATGTTCGGTGCCCGCGGCTATTCCGATGCCGAACCGTTGGAGCGGATGTACCGCGACGTGCGCATGTTCACGATCGGCGGCGGCACGGCGCAGATCTTGCGCACGCAGGTGGCAGGCGCGGCCTTGGGGATCAAAACTCCGCAAACCCGCGACGGCCACATCCCGCGCCCGGATCGCATCGCGGCAGAGTAACTTGCTCGGCTAGCCGGCGGGCGCCATCAGATCACCCAAAAGCTGACGTAGCTTCAGGTCGTTGACAGGCTTGTCCTCGAAAATCGCGTCCGGGAAACTCTCAACAATGGGGATATCCCGGCTATAGGCCGTCAGAAACGCAAAGGGCACCTTGCGCCGCGCCAGTTCGGCGGCAATCGGCTCACTCGTCGTGCCCGCGCCCAGATTGATGTCCAGCAAGGCCGCCGCCGGTGTCGCAGTGTCCAGCATGTCCAATGCCTCATCGACGCTGGAACATGGGCCCATCGGCTCATATCCCTCACGCTCCAACGACATCGACAAATGGATCGCCTGCAACATCTGGTCTTCGACAACCAATATCCCTGACCGGTCTGAGGTCATGGTGTTACTCCGTCCAATGTCAGCGCGAAGACCGCGCCATCCGCCTCACCCTTATAGGTGGAGGTCCCGTTCAACTCGCGCGGCCAGATCGTGCCCAACAGCAAGCTGCCAAATCCATTTGCCTCGAATGCCCCTTCGTCCACCAAGGGGCCGCCGCGTTCACGCCATTCGAAGCGGCGCACGGTGCCATCATCCTGGCCTGAAAGCACAACCGTTCCCTCCGCGACACTCAGCGCACCGTATTTGATGGAGTTCGTGGCAAGCTCATAAATCGCCATGGCGGAGGTCTGCACATATTGCTCAGGGATCTGAATATCCTTGTCCCACCGCGTCTCGATCCGACGCGTCTCGCCCAACACGGTCTGCAACACGCTCGAACAGATCTGCGACAGCCAAACATCCTGCCAATCATTGGACCGCAGCAATTCCTGCGCCTGCGCCAGCGCATGAATGCGCCCCATCAACATGTCCGAGAATGCCTCGACGGACTGATAGTGGTCCCTCGACAGATGGATCACCGACGCGACAAGGGCCAAGGTGTTCTTCAGCCGATGCTCCAACTCCCGCAGCAAGACATAATTTCGCAACTCGGCGCGCTTGCGTACGGTGATGTCTTCCACAGTGCCGACCAGGCGCACCGCCTCGCCGTTTTCGAACAACGTCCGCGCTTTGGCGCGAAGCCAGGTCTCCGGCAAATCCCCACGTGCAATCAGGCGGTATTCCATATCCATCTCGCCCGTGCCGTCGGGATCAAGCGCCCGCGCGGTCTCAGCGTCATGCAATTCCCGGTCGTCGGCATGCACTTTTGAGATGACGAAATCATAGTCGATCTCCTGATCGGGTGACGCGCCCCACAATTCCCGCACCCGGCCATCCCAGAAGGCGCGCCCACTCTTCGGCTCAAACTCCCACACGCCGAAATTGGCCGCCTCCAACGCCGCCGCCGCACGCCGCAGCTGGTCATCTTGAATTTCAAGGTAGTCCGACGTCATCTGATCGACCCCAAGCAATTGCGCAAAGTTTAACATATTTCATGCGCGTTTACAGAATGTTAACTGGCAACGAAAAAGTCGCACATCCGGCTCAACCGCCGGGCGGCGGCGCGGTCAGGGCGATCAAGACAAAGGCAATTGCCACGATCACAACCGCCACAAGCAGGATCGCGTTCAGCGCACCACCGCCCGTCTTGCGCCCAAAGACGATGTCGCAATCCACGTCTGGCGTGACATGGATCACAAAGTCCGCATCGGCAAATCCCTTCTCGATGGCGTTGTGCGCCGCCAAAGGGTGCGTCTCCGTCTTCCAGCTGAACCAGTGCCAGCGATCCACCTCGACCACGCCGCCGACAGGACCGTCGGCAACCGCCTCAAAATTAATCGTGCTGGGAACGGAGCTTGAAAAATGCCGAAAGACCTTTGTTCTCTGCCCTTTCGAAACGGAAACGCGTCTGCCCATGTGTCGCCTTATGCCTCCCCTTGCCTGCACCAAAGCGTACGCCTCAATCGCCGTGCTGCAATAGCCCCTTTTCCGCTCCCGCTTCGCTCACAGTGGGCCTGCCGGTGTCAGCAAATGGACACAGGCCCGCAGCCCAAGCCTATCACCTCTCGACTCTCGCAGCCGAAATCCCCTACACATCGCCTGCACACGCTTCGTCCCAAAGGACTTTCACCATGGATCACCCAACGCGGGCCTAAGCCCCTCCCGATGGCACACGGCACACCCGTCAGCCATCTGAGCCGTTGAAAATCAAAGGATTGCGCCCCTGCCTTGACCGGCACGTCCCGCAATCCCTGCGCCGGATCGTCCCGGCAGGTGACCCATGACTGACCAAACTCTTGCCCCCCAAGGTGCGACGCGCGCCGAATTCTGGCCCCTTATCAAACTCGCAGTACCGCTCATGGCAGGCCTCGCCGCTGCCTTGCTGATCGGCGTTGTGGATACCGCGATGATCTCGCCACTTGGCACCGTGCCGCTGGCGGCTGCGGGCATCACCACGGCGGTGCTGATCATCCTGATTTCCGCGCTCTGGGGTCTGATCACCGTGATCTCCGTGCAAATCAGCCAGGGCGACGGCGCCCAGGACCCGGTCCGTGTCGCAAAGGCCCTGCGGTCCGGTCTGTGGCTGTGCGCCCTCGGCGGCGCCGCATCCACCCTGATCATGCTGGCGCTCTACCCACTTCTCGGCCCACTCGGCCAACCGCCTGAGGTTCTGGCCATCCTCTTGCCCTACTGGGTGTCGATGGCCGTCTGGATCATTCCGTTCACGGTCTTCTTCGGGCTGAAATCGCTGTTTGACGCGGTGGAGCGTCCATGGGTCGCCGTCGGCCTCAGCTATATCGGCGTGGTCGTGAACGTGCCGGCCAACTACACCTTCATCCATATCTTCGAATGGGGACTGCTCGGGGCCGGGCTGGCCTCGATCCTGTCGCAAAGCTGCTCGCTTCTGGCGGGCGCTTTGGTCTTGTGGAAGGCGCCTTCCATGGCCCCCTACCGCCAGCGCGTCGCCGTGGCGTGGGCCGATGTGACCGAGCAGCTCAAGCAAGGCCTGCCGCTTTGCCTGGGCTATGCCGGTGAGGGCGGGGCCTACGCCATCGTCGGCATCATGATGGGCTGGCTGGGGGCCGAGGCGCTGGCCGCCCACCAGATCGTCAATGCGCTGGCGGGCGTTGCCTACATGATCCCTCTTGGCATGGCCGGTGCGGCCTCGATCCGGGTGGGTCAGGCTGTGGGCAGTGCGCGCACGGCACGGCTCAGGCCCATCCTCAAAGCGTCCTTTGCGCTGGTCACGGTATGGCAGATCCTGGCCGCTCTGGTCTTCATCTTCGGCGGGCGCCTGCTCGCGATGACGATGTCGGACGATCCGGCGGTGGTTGAGCTTGCGACGCTGCTGTTCCTGATCATAGCCCTTCTACAGGTCTCCGGCGGCATTCAGGATGTGGCCTTGGGCGCCCTGCGTGGCATGTCCGACAATACATGGCCGTCCGTGGTGACGCTGATCGCTTACTGGCCCGTGGCCCTTCCGGCGGGCTACCTGCTCGGCTTCGTGTTGGACTACGGGGCCGTGGGGGTCTGGTTGGGCTATATGCTGGGTCTGGCGGTGGCCGCGATCGCGCTGCCTCTCCGCTTCTGGCGGCTGACGGCAACGCCTTAGCTGCGCAGGGCGAACGGTCGCTCGGGCAAATGGGCAAGCAGGTGATCCTCCAAGCCCGCCCCGTCCGGCAACTGCCGGTTCGGCACGGGTGGGTGGAGGGTCGCCTCCGCGCCGCCAATTCCCGCGTTGGAACACTGGAAACAGATCAGGCCAAACCAGTCCATTTGCCCACCACTGACCGTCGCAATCCCATGGTTGGGCGTGTAACACATGAACGCTGCATCGCCCTCCGGTGCGTTCCATGCCTCCAGAAGAGCGCCTGCCGTTTCGGGGTCAAGGAACCGGCCCGCAATCTCGCACCGGCCCGCTTTCGCAGACCATTGCACATCATGGGCACGCACCCCGGCACTGTCCGCCTCTCTCGACAGCAACGCCGACAGACGGTCGCCAATCCAGTCATCGCGTTCCGCCGACAGGAAATGAAACACAAAGAGGCGGTCCCAAGGGGCGTCTGATCGTCCGGCAATCTGCATGGGCGTTACGTGCAACCGATCGACGGGGCTTGGCAAGCAGCCAAAGCCACCCCTAGTCGCGCAACCCCGCATTGCGGCGCTCAAAGATCACGAACCACGCCAGCAGGACAAACATCGGGTGGGTCAGCCCGCCCGAAAAGATGATCGCCAACAGCCAGATTGGCGCGATCACAATCCCAAGGATCACGCGCCCGGCCAAAAAGATCGAAAGCGGCGGCAGCAATATGGCAAGGATGTAGTTCATGACGCTTACATGGGCGCGCGGCCGCATTGGGTCCAGACCTGTCGGGAAAAGCGCCGCCCATTTCCCCCTGCTTGATTTCCGCCCGCCCTTCGCGCAAACGGGGCCGAAGACACATTCGGAGCCCGCCCCATGACCCGCATCGACGACACCTTTGCCCGCCTGCAAGCCTCGGGCACCAAAGCCTTCGTCTCCTATATCATGGCCGGTGATCCGGACTACGACACCGCCCTGCAAGTGATGCGCGGCCTGCCCGACGCGGGCGTCGACATCATCGAGTTGGGCCTGCCCTTCACCGACCCCATGGCCGACGGCGCCACGATCCAGCTCGCCGGCCAGCGCGCCCTCGAAGGCGGCATGACGCTTGAGAAGACGCTGCAAATGGTCCGCGATTTCCGCGCGGGCGATAACACCACCCCCATCGTGCTGATGGGCTATTACAACCCGATCTATTCGCGTGGTGTGGACGCCTTCCTGGCCGACGCGCGGGAGGCCGGGATCGACGGCCTCATCGTCGTGGATCTCCCGCCCGAGGAGGATGACGAACTCTGCATCCCCGCGCAGAATGCGGGCCTCAACTTCATCCGCCTCGCCACCCCCACCACCGACGATGCCCGCCTTCCGGCGGTCCTGACCAACACCTCCGGCTTCGTCTACTATGTCTCGATCACCGGCATCACCGGCGCCGCCGCGGCCGAGGCCGGAGATGTCGCCCCCGAGGTCGCTCGCATCAAGGCCAAGACCGACCTGCCCGTCATCGTAGGCTTCGGCATCCGCACCCCCGAAAGCAGCGAGGCCATCGCGTCGGTCGCCGACGGCTGCGTCGTGGGCTCGGCGATTGTGTCCGAGATCGCGGCTGGCAAACCGGTCGATGAGGTGCTGGCCTTCGTGAAATCCCTCGCGGACGGCGCACACCGGGCCTGAAAGCGCATGTATCTGATTGCGCTCAAGTTTGCCTATTCGCGGCTCCTTGTGTTTTTCGCTTTTCGCTGGCCTTGACCGAATTTGCTTTTGCATACTCGAACAATTCGCTCTTCTCTCTGTACACCTTCGTCGTTGCGCTTTCCTTCATCGCGCTCCTCTCTCACCGCTCGTTCCTGCTGAAGGAAGATCATTCCATCTTTGGTGACACCCACAGAATCCAGAAGCGGCGAAATCCGTTCCAACCTGGCGGTTTGTTTTCTACTTTTTGGCTGTTTTCCTTCCCGTGTTTATCGTTGGGACAAGTGTCAGCATCGCGACCACTGCTACCGATCCAACATATGGCTCTGAGTTGATCAGTCATTTTCTCGGCGCTGTTTGCAGCGGGCCTCATTATGGTCATTTACCTTCCAGCAATCAGGCACCATCCTACCCGCCGCGTCCGTAAGAGGTGGGACATCGCTACGAGCGGCCATTTCGCGCGCGAGGACAGCATATTTTCAAACGATGGGACGGCTTGTCGTGGGGCCAATCCTGTTTTCTGGCACTCATCGTTTCTTTTCGTCGTCGTGGCAGAGGTCAATTTGCTGCAAACGGATTGGTATGTCAGTGGAACTTGGCCCTACCACGCGGTCGGCGTGGTGATCGCCGTGTTGAACCTTTTCGGTGCCGTCCTCACCGCCACAGCCCTGTCCATGGCCTACCAGCACGCCGAACAGCACGCCTTGGAGCCCGCCGCCTAACCCCGCCGCGCGTCCAGCAGCTTGCGCAGCTTTTCCAGCCCCGGCATCAACGCGGCCGCCTCCTCTGGCGAAAACACCTCCGCCAGCCAGCCCATCTCACCCCCCAGCGACCCGATCGCCTGCTGCCAGAACGCACGCCCCGCCTCCGTCATCCAGACCAGCTTCGACCGCTTGTCCTCGGGGTTGGGCCGCATCTCGATCCAGCCCCGCTTCTCCAGCAACATCAGCGTATGGCTCATCGTCGTCTTGGGCACCTGAAACGCGCTCGACAGCGACAGCGGCGTTTTCCCGTCTCCCAAGCGCATCATGTGATTGAGCACGCTGAAATGCGACACCAGCACGCCATCAGGCAACCGCGCCTCGAACGCGGCGCGGCTGAGTTGCTCGATAATCCCGATCTCGTTGAACAGCCGGAAATACAGCCCCGGCCCTTCGCCTGCCCCGTCGCTATCCGACAATCTTCTCCTCCAGCGGCCAGCGCGGGCTTTCGCCCACCTCCGGCCCATACCCCACGCGCGCCCACATTTGCACGGTCCCGCCGTCGGGCGCCAGATCACCATGCACCTCATCGTAAAGCGCGGCCATCTCGGGGAATTCCTGCAACGCCTGGCTCAGCGGTTGCAGGCCAAGCCCCTTCGCCGTCGCAGCCAGATTGATGCGCACCCAATCCTGGCCCGCGCGGATCTGCGTCTCGCGGCTATTGTCCGGCGTCACCTGCCACAAATGCGCCATCGCACTCAGCATATTTTCCGCAAAAGCCGCATCCGCCTGCTGACCCACGAACCCTTCCATGTCCATCGACGCCTCGCGGGAGAACAGGCCCGTCACCCGCAAGGTTTCAAACATCGGCCCGCTGAAATCGATCCCGTCCGGGTTCGCATTCACCTCGCGATGGCCGATGCGGAACAGATCGACCGACTCGCGCAACGTCCGCTCGGTGGCGAACTCCACCCGCAGCGCGCGCAGGGATTGATCGCGCATTTGCTCGACACGGGCCATGTCATTGGTGAAGCCCATGGGAAAGTGCATGGGCGCGCGCGCAATCCGTTGCAGAGCATCGGTCGGAACCGGGCGCGCCGTGTCGTACGGTTCCTTGTTGGACCGTCTGTGCGGCACCTGCGCGAACAGCGGGTCGGGCGCGGCCTCCGTTGGGCTGAAATGGCAGATCGCCACCGGCCGTCCGTCCAGCCCCGCCGCGTCGCTGCCATCGGGAAACAGGTCGAACGTCACGGCCAACCCATCCTCCAACGCGGCCATGCGCAGGATTTCGAGGAAACAGCCAAGCCCAACCGTGATCTGTCGGTTAAACGGGTCGGTCTGCGGCAGCAAACGGTCCGGGTCCACGTACAGGATCGCCGTGTCGGGCAGAGACACATCCACCATCCAGGGCTGTCTGTTGTGCGGATTCGGCGCGAGGATCGCCCAACTCAGCGCACGAAGGCGCGGGTCGGCATATTGCCCGGCCTGCCCCCAGGGCGCGACAGCCGCATTGGGCACGCGGGTGATGTCATATCCAACAGCAGCCGTTGCGGCGAGGATCGTGCCCCCACCGATCAAGGCAAGGGTTTTGCGGCGCGAAAGGGTCATGGCGAATCTCCAATATAGTACGATGTTGCATTACTTAGTGCGATGTCGTACTATATGCAAGTCCGCCCTCAGCGCGCCCGGCGACGTCGCTTTTTGCCAATCCCATCAAGCACCTCCACCATCGCTCCCGCCTCTTCCCGCAGACTGGCGATCTTGGTGGCGCGCAGATGCATCTCCACTTTCATCAACTCCATCGCCACCCGCTCCAACAGCAGCACCCTCTGCTGGTGCCCGGCCTCAGTCAGCCAGATCGTGCGTTTGCGCGCGTCGTCGTCGAAAACGGCCGCCTCGACCCAGCCCTCGACCAGCAGCCGGTTCACAACCCGCGACATGGTCGGGCGCGGCCATTTGAGCGCACGCGCCAGATGAGAGATCGACATACCGTCCCCATCGCGACACAGATGATCGAGCACGTGCAGATGCTCCACTTGCGCCCTTGATCCCAGATGCAGCTCCAGCAGACCCGCGACCATCTTTGAAAGGGCCTCAATCTGGGCCTGAAGCAACAGCACGTTGCGCCCGGATTGCTCCAGCAATTTCCATTCCCTTGGCTCGTAACTCATCGCACCCTCTTCGTTGTTAAGGGCGCACAGTCTAAGCTGGCCGATACGGGTGTTGCACAAATCGCCCCTCATGCGCGCCGTTCGGGCAGGTTCGGAAAGGCCGCGTTAACTCCGTTCACCTGAACGCATTCTGATCCGCTCCCCTGAACGCACCGAAATCTGCTCAGATGAACGCACTTTTCGGGAAAGATCCGCTCATACGAACGGAAATGCGCTCAGCTGAGCACAGTTTTCCCTTCGCAACCTGCAGTGGACTCCGCCCCACGAGATTGGTAAGAAAAGTTGACCACACGCGAGGAATCCCGCCAATGCCCGTCATCACCGAGATTGAAGACCTCAAGCGCATATACAAACGCCGCGTGCCCAAGATGTTCTACGATTACGCGGAGTCGGGCAGCTGGACCGAGCAGACGTTTCGCGAAAATGTCAGCGATTTCAGCCTGATACGCCTACGCCAGCGCATCGCGCGCGATATGGCGGGCCGCTCCACCGCCACGCAGATGCTAGGTCAGGATGTGTCGATGCCCGTGGCGCTGGCCCCTGTGGGTCTCACCGGCATGCAATGCGCCGATGGAGAGATCAAAGCCGCCCGCGCGGCAGAGCGGTTCGGCGTCCCCTACACGCTCTCGACAATGTCGATCTGCTCCATCGAAGATGTCGCCGAACACACCCAAAAACCCTTTTGGTTTCAAGTATATACGCTGAAGGATGACGACTTCATGCGGCGCCTTTTCGCCCGCGCGAAAGATGCGAATTGCTCCGCGCTGGTGATCACCGTCGACCTGCAAATGCTCGGTCAACGGCACAAAGATATCAAAAACGGCCTCTCCGCCCCGCCAAAATTGACGCCAAAATCCATCGCAAACATGATGACGAAAGTGCCTTGGGGCCTTGAAATGTTGGGCACCAAGCGGCGCTTCTTCGGCAATATCGTGGGCCATATCGACGGCATCGACGATCCGGCGTCGCTCAGTTCATGGACCGCGCAGGCCTTCGATCAAAGCCTGGATTGGGAACGGATCAAGGAGTTCCGAAGCTGGTGGGACGGCCCCGTGATCCTCAAGGGTATTCTCGATGAAGAGGATGCAAAACAAGCACTTAACGTGGGTGCAGACGCGATTGTCGTCTCCAATCACGGCGGTCGGCAACTCGATGGCGCGCTCTCGTCGATCCGCATGCTGCCCCGCATCATGGACGCCGTCGGCGACAAGATGGAGGTCCATCTCGATAGCGGCATTCGCTCCGGCCAAGACGTGTTGAAGGCAGTCGCTCTCGGCGCGAAAGGCACGATGATCGGGCGCTCCTATGTCTACGGTCTCGGCGCGATGGGCCAGGCGGGCGTCACGAAGGCGCTGGAGGTCATCCACAAGGAACTCGACACCTCGATGGGCCTATGTGGCGAGCGCCAGGTCGCCGATCTGGGCCGCCACAACCTCCTGATCCCAAAGGGTTTTCACGACACCTGGGAATAGCGCGCCGCATTGCTGCGCAGGTAAATCGCGAGGAGCGGCGCGAGGAGCGCAAGCGCCGCCACCGCAACAAAGGCCAACCGCAGATCCAAACGCACCCGAGATGAACCCCATCAGCGATGGCGCCAGAACAAAGCCCATGAACCCAATCACCGCCGCCCTTGCAACGGCGGCGGTGCGGTGTTCCGGGCGCACCATCCGACCCACGATCGCAAGGCCCACCGGCCCCACCGCCGCAATGCCTAACCCCATGGCGCCAAAGCCAAAATAGGCAATCAAAGGTGACGGCGCGGCGGCAGCAATCAGCGCACCACAACTCGCCATCGCCGTCCCGATCATGATGATCGCATGCTCGCTAAACCGCTCCGTCAAAGCCTGGCCAGAGAATCGTCCGATTGCCATCGTCAGCCCCAAAACGGCAGGCCCCAACGCGCCTTCTGCCGCGCGACCACCCAAGGTGCGTTCGATATGCAGGGCCGACCAGGCCTCAACCGTCGCCTCCACGAAGAATGCCACCAGAACAATCGCGCCACACAGCAAGACGGTGGGCCACGGAAAGCGGTTGGTGCGGCGGGCCTCTTCGTCGATCGGCTCCACCTCCATGCGCAGCCACAGGGCCATGAAAACGATCAGAACAGCAATCGTCCCAAAGATCTGCATTGGCTCGAACCCGGCTTCGCGCGCCACCCCGGTGCACACAGCAGAAATCGCATAAGCCACGGAAAACATGGCATGGTTTGCGTTCATTAGGGATCGTCCATGCCGCGCCTCAAGCTCGGACACGCGCGCGTTCATCACCACGTCCAAGCATGCCCGAAGCATAGCCAGCGGCGACCATGGCCAGGAAAAACAGCATTGGCCCGGGCGCAAGCGAAGGCCCCAAGACCAACGCTGCGAAGATCAGCCCGGCCACCGGCATCGCATTGCGCCCCAATGCCCTGTCAAAGATCGGGGCGAGCCACATGGTCGAGATCAGGCCAAGCGAAGTCCCCAAAAGGACCAGCCCAAAGAGCGTGTCATCCGCCTCAATCCCCGCTTTCAGCACCGGGACCTGCGCCGCAAACGACCCCCAGAAAACGCCAACAATCATGAAGGCGACCACCGGACGGCGGGACACGGAAAGGGCGGACAGAACATTCATGGCCGCAAGCCGTTGCACGGCCCCATTTGAGTCGCAAGAGGGGTCTTTTCAAAGCCCGCCACCTGCCCTATACGCGCGACTTCAGTTCACGGACCGACACCCTTGGAGGCGGTCCATAATTCTAGGAGAATAGCAATGGCTGGTGAGATTCCTGATCTTATCGCTGAGGCACGGACGGGGACAGGCAAGGGGGCCGCTCGTCAAGCACGCCGTGAAGGTAAAGTGCCCGGTATCGTATATGGGGGCGGCGCCGATCCGCTTCCGATCCAGATCCCCTTCAACGTCCTTCTGAAGAACCTCAAGGCGGGCCGGTTCCTGTCGACGCTCTTCAACCTCAAGGTCGAAGGCCAGGACGATGTCCGCGTGATCTGCCGCAACGTGCAGCGCGACGTTGTGAAAGACCTGCCCACGCATGTCGATTTCATGCGCCTGCGCCGCACCTCGAAGGTGAGCCTCTTCATTCCGGTTGAGGTGATCGGTGAGGATAACTGCCCCGGCCTCAAGAAGGGCGGCACGCTGACCATGGTGCGCCCGGAAGTCGAACTGCGCGTGACCGCAGGCGACATCCCTGAGCAGATCACCATCGACATCGCGGGTCTGGAGATCGGCGATACGATCACCATCAGCTCGGTTGAGCTGCCCGACGGCGCGAAGGCCACGATCGACCGTGACTTCGTGATCGCCAATATCGGCGCGCCCAAAGGCATCGGTGGCGGTAGCGATGAAGATGAAGCCGAAGAAGGCGCAGCAGAAGCAGAAGCCCCCGCCGAGGAGGCAGCAGCCGAGGAATAAGCCCTTCACTCGCTGATGAATTTGAAAGCGCCGCTCCATCCCGGGGCGGCGCTTTTCTTGCGCTGATCTCTGAATGCTGGCACCGTCGCGGTGGTGGAGGGCGACATGCGAATGACACGGCGACAGACACTTGGCGCAATTGGCGCGGGCCTTGCGGCCGGGATCACGCAGGCCGCCGCACAAAGCGCAGGCTGGGTCATGCCCGCCGAGGAAGCCCGGCACGAAGCCACCTTCATGCAATGGCCCGTCAGCCGCGATGTGCATCCCGACCGCTATTTCCTGGGTCAGCTTCAGGGCACAATCGCCGAGATTGCCAATACCATCGCGGAGTTTGAGCCTGTCATCCTGCTGATGCCGCCTGAGGCCGTTGCTGGAGCCGGGCGGCGCTTGTCGGGCGATATCGAGATTTGGGAGATCCCGACCGAGGATCTCTGGGCGCGCGATTCTGGTCCGGTCTTCCTCACCAACGGCGCAGGCGAGCGCGCGGTGCTCAGCTTCAATTTCAACGGTTGGGGTGGCAAGCAAATCCACACCAACGACGGCCAGATCGCTGCGCGGGTGGCTGAGCGGATGGGCCTGCCCCTGATCGACAGCGGCGTTGTCGGCGAAGCTGGCGGTTTGGAGCAAGACGGCGCGGGCCTTGTCATCGCGCATGAAAGCTCGTGGGTGATCGACAACCGCAACCCCGGGCTTTCGCGAGATCAGATCGAGGCGCGCATTCTGGCCAGCCTTGGGGCCGAGCGCATGGTTTGGGCACCCGGGGTCGAAGGCCTCGACATCACCGACTACCATATCGACGCTTTGGCCCGCTTCGTGGCCCCCGGCCACGCCATCATTCAACTGCCAGAGGCTGTTGATCCGAATGAGCCGTTCAGTGTCTCCGCGTTTGAAACGCGCGGTATTCTGCGCGCGGCAGACCTGCACCTGACCGAGATCGCTGATCCCTGGGATACCCGCATCACCAACGACGATTTCGTCGCGTCTTATGTGAACTACTATGTCTGCAACGGCGCCGTCATCGCCGCACAATTCGGGGATCGCGCGGCGGACCGGGCCGCGCGCGATACGCTGCAATCCCTCTACCCGGATCGCGAGATCGTCATGCTGAATGTCGACCCGCTAGGTGAAGTCGGCGGCGGAATACACTGCGCGACGCAGCAATTGCCTGCTGTTTGACTTCCCGCAACATCCGGGTCGCGCGCCTGCCCTTTGCAGATGCCATGACGATGGCATCAAACCAAAGGAGCAACCCGATGTCTTTCCGTATCAGCGGCCTCGATCCCGCCCCGTTCCAACATCTCTACGGGCTTTCCGATGAGGCCCTTGCCGAACACGGCGCCGAACGTCGCATCGCCGACCGCCCAGGCGCCCTGCCCGACCGCATCACCATGCAAGACGCGGAGCCGGGTGAGGCGATGATCCTTCTCAACCACACCTACCAGACGGCGAAATCGCCCTATTTCGGCACCCATGCGATTTTCGTGAAAGAAGGCGCGACGCAGACTTATGAGGCCGTGGATGAGATCCCGCCCGTTATGGCGCATCGGCTTTTGTCCCTGCGCGGGTTCAATGACCGGGACCTGATCGCCGATGGCCGCGTGGTCGAAGGCCGCGACGCTGCCGCAACTATCAACGAGATGTTCGAGAACCCCGCCATCCGCTACATCCACGCCCATAACGCGGGCCATGGGTGCTTTTCCGGTCTGGTGGAGCGCGCCTAAGCGCCCTCGGACCAGACTTTACGGAAGCCCAAGATCTTGCCGCGCGATGTGACCGGATCATAGGTCATGTCCATCGTGCTCATCCGGTCCACGATCTTCTTGATGACGCTTGCATCGTATTGCTTGGGATGGATCTCCATCACGCAGAACCTGCAGCGGGCATTTCCAGGGGCGATCAAAGAACTGCGCCTCGGCCCCTTCCACGTCCATCAAAACGACATGGGGCCGATGCGCGCGCAAAAGCTCGTGAAAGCCGATCAACGGCACTTCCACCTGACGCCCTCCCTTGGCCCCAAGACGGGAGCCCGTGAAGCCAGCAGCCAGATGGAATTTCGCAGTCGCGCCCTCCGCCGCATGGCCCACGACGGCACCGTGCATCAGGCTGACATCGCCCACATCATTGCGGGCATGGTTGGCCTCGATCACCGGCAAAAGGTCGGGGTTCGCCTCAACCGACAACACATTCTCAGGCTCGGTCTTCTTCGCCGCAAGTGTGCCGACATAGCCAAGCCCCGCCCCCAGCTCCAACACGCGAAAACCGGGTCGCACGCAGCGATCCACCGCACGCGCCTCATCCCCCTCATAACTGCCCTCGCGCAGCTTTTCGGCAATCGCGTCGGTCGCCAGCGCCGCAGGCAAACCAAGGCGCAAACCGTTGATCTCGTACATCGTCTCATCCATGGGCGCTTGGTCCGTCATGTCTTTCATGCCGCCTGCGATAAGGGGCAAGTTTGGCAAATTCTGGGCGTATCAGATACCAAGATCAAAGGCCCCCGTCGCGATCAACGTCTTGCCCGCACTCATGTCCGCCTCATAAAGGCCCGGCGCCGCCACGCCTTCCTCCAGCGAGGCCACGCGTGCGACCTTCGTTTCGGCAAAGCCGCCATCGAGGTTCCGGGTCACATCGCGGGTTAGCATCAGCATCTGCGGCAGGTTCTTGCCCGCCAGCCATTTCGACAGCCAGAAGCCGCGCACAATCAGCCCTTTGAAGATCATCGTACCCGGGTGGAGCGTGGCGGCTTTGCCTGACAAACCGCCGTAGATCAGGATCTGCCCTTGGCCCCGCAACGCCTCTGCCACGCCGAAAGGTCAGCCCGCCACCGACGGCATCGAACGCCATCTTGCAGCGCAGCGCCTTGCAGAGCGCCGCCAACTGCCGCGTCAAAGCCTTCAGTCGTCTCATTCAGCACGTATTGCGCGCCCTCGGCCTTCAGCGCCTCAACCTGCGCGTCCTTGCGCACGATGTTGATGATCTTCACGCCCTTCGCCGCCGCGCGCCTGCGGATCATTGCGCCAAGCGCGCCACCTGCTGCGGTGGAAATCGCACAGTTTAGCCGCGCGCGGCGCACTTCATCGACCAGCGCAATCGCTGTCAGCGGATTGACGAAACTGCTGGCCCCCGCCGCGAAACTCAAACTGTCTGGCATGGCCACGCATTGCGTTGCCGGCACCACGGCATATTCCGCCCACAGCCCTTGCGCGTTCGCGGCGGCGGCCACCCGCTCGCCGTGCAGGCGATTGGCCAGAAAGCCACCGCCCGACGCCACGACCTCCCCCGCGCCTTCCAGGCCGGGGATCAGCGGGTAGGGCCATCCGAGGCCGTATTCGCCCTCCAGCATGGCCAGATCGGACGGGTTGATGGGTGACGCCGCAACCCGCAGCAAAACCTCGCCACGCGTGGGCTCAGGCACCGGCACCTCGTCCAGCGACAGCCGCTCGCCCCGCCCCGTGCAGGACCAGCGCGCGCATCTTTTCGGGAATATTGCTCATCTTTCGGCTCCGGCCAGAACGCGTCGCCCGACCGTGCCACGCCGCCCGCGCCTTGGCAAACCGCCTCACGGGCCATATCACCGTCCCCGAACGAAAAGGATCGCAGCCATGCAACTCTGGGTCGGCCTGGGCAATCCAGGCGCGAAATACGCCAAGAACCGGCACAATATCGGGTGGATGGCGCTGGACCGGATTGCCGAGGATCACGGCTTTGCCCCTTTTCGCGCCAAGTTTCAGGGCAGTCTGAGTGAGGGCAAATTCGGGTCTGAAAAGGTCATGCTGCTTAAGCCCGAGACCTTCATGAACCTTTCCGGCCAGTCGGTGGGTGAGGCGATGCGCTTCTACAAACTCGACAGCACCGATGTGACCGTCTTCCATGACGAGATTGACCTCGCCCCCGCCAAGGTTCGCGTGAAAGCCGGTGGCGGTCATGCGGGGCATAATGGCTTGCGATCGATCCATCAGCATATCGGCCCGCATTACGACCGCGTGCGTCTTGGTGTCGGTCATCCCGGCCATAAGGACCGCGTGCCGGGCTATGTGCTCAGCGATTTCGCCAAGGCCGATCAGGATTGGCTCGATGACGTCCTGCGTGGCGTCAGCGATGGCGCGCCGCGTCTGGCTGAAGGCGATGGCGGCAAATTCCTGAACGCAGTGGCCTTGCGCACTGCGCCGCCCCGTTCGTCAACGTCCGCGCCCAAGAAGGACAGTAGCAAGGAAACTGCCAAAGCGGTCGAGGAGCGGCCGCAAGAGACCGCCCCCGACGCCCGCAGCGCCCTGCAAAAGCTGGTGGACAAGTTCCGGTGAGCGACCGCCTCCGTCAGGCGTTCGTACGACAGGGGAGGTCACGGCCACCCTCGGCTCTCCCTTCATGGCACGTCTTATGCCGCTGATCGGCGCGCGTCTGACTGACGCTACCTCCGTTGGTGCCCGCTGCCTCGCGTGGGAGGGCAATGTCAGCGCTGCAGGCCAGTCCGTGCCCCTGCGCCTTGCGGGCGCGCTGCATGGCCTTGTGATCGACGGCTCCGATCCCGGCCTGATCGCGGCCTATCCGCCCAATGACGTCTCGGATGATGTGCTGTGGTCATGCGGTCGACGCCGCATTCCAAACCCATGAAGCGCGGATCATGGCTTGGCTCGACCGCCCCCCGCAAACCAATGAGGTGCGCAGGGCGACAGCCATCATCGCGGGTATCTGGTGGGCGCTTGGCCGTGTCGGGCCGCACCCTGTCACCCTGTCCGAGCTTGGGGCCAGCGCCGGGCTTAACCTGTCCCTTGACCGCTTTGCCCTGTCGATGGGGCGCGGCTTGCACGGCGACGTGCACAGCAAAGTCAGGCTGATGCCGGAATGTGACCGCCCCTTTTGCAAGCCGGTGCCATTTGAGGTGACAGACCGCGCCGGGGTCGACCTGACGCCGCTTGATCCACATGACCCGGAAGACCGCCTGCGCCTGCTGGCCTATCTCTGGCCCGACCAGCCGGAGCGTCTTGCCCGCACGCGCGCCGCGATAGAGCTGGCCGATACAAGCGTGGAGGCCGGTGATGCGGCCCCCTGGCTTACCCGCCGACTGGCGCAGCCCTGGACAGGCCTTCATACCGTCTATTCCACCATCGCCGCGCAGTATTTTCCGGAGGCCACGCGCGCCTCCATCGCCGCCTCCATTCAGGCTTCGGGTCAGGCGGCCACACGAAGGCGCGCCCCTTCTGCATCTGGCGATGGAGGCCGACGAGGATACGCCGGGCGCTGGCCTTGTCGCCACGCTTTGGGCTGGCGGTGCGCCTGTGCAGCGGCACCTGGCACGGATCGATTTTCACGGGGCCTGGATCGACTGGCGGGATGAGGCTTTCCCTCACCCCCGCTTTCCATTACCCAAGTCTTGAACGGCCGCCTGTACATGCAGGAGGTACCAGACCATGGGCTTCAAGAAAGCCGCATCCCTCAACGTATTTGGTGAGGCACTCGAGACGTGTTCAACGGACCCCATGACCGGCTTTTTCCGCGATGGTGGCTGTGACACCTGCGCCGAGGATCGCGGCTCGCACACCGTGTGTTGCGTGATGACGGCCGAGTTCCTCGCCTTTTCGAAATATGTTGGCAACGACCTGTCCACACCGCGGCCCGAATACAGCTTTGCCGGGCTGAACCCGGGCGATGGCTGGTGTGTCTGCGCCAGCCGTTGGTTGCAGGCCGCCGAAGAGGGGGCCGCCCCGCCGGTCAATCTGCGGGCCACGCACAAGCGGGCGCTGGAGGTTATCCCGATGGAGATGCTTGAGGCGCACGCCGCCGGTGCGGATAGCTGAGCGGATCGCTTATCAAGGTTGATAAGCCGGGTTAACCAACCGATTTCATTATAAAATACCCACGCCACGCCCCTTCAAGGGTCAGACGCACCCACAGGCAGACGCTGGCGCACGATCTTGCTGAACCAAGTGACGCCATGGGTCAGCGCCTCATCGTTGAAGTCATATTCCGGACTATGAAGCGGCGCGCTGTCGCCGTTGCCGATCATCGCGAAGCATCCCGGGGCCAGTCCGAGCGCCTGCGCGAAATCCTCGGACGCGCCCATGCGCGCGGCATCGCCTTTGACGTGTTCCGCCCCAAATGCCGCAATCGCTGCTGACAACGCATGCTCTGTCGCCGCAGCATCGTTGACCAAGGGCACAAACACACGGTCGTAGTCTGTCTCTGCCGTGCACGCATGCGCCGCCGCGACGCCACCCGCGATCCGGCGCATCGCCGCCTCGATCCGCTGACTGACCGCATCGTCGAAATGCCGGCAATCGCCCTCGATCACGGCCTCACTTGCGATGGCATTCTTGACATTGTCGCCAGCGATCGACGTGACCGAGACCACGGCCAGATCAGACGGGTCGACATTGCGGGCGACGATCGTCTGAAGCTGCCCGACAATGGCGCAGGCGCACACAATCGCATCGCGGCATTCATGGGGGCGAGAGGCATGCCCCCTGCCCCGCGCACCGTGATGCGGAAGTTGTCCTCAGCCCCCATATAGGCCCCGGATCGCGTTTCAAACGCGCCCACCGGCAGGCCGGGCATGTTGTGAAGACCGTAGATCTCATCAAACCCCAGACGCGACCCGAGCCCATCGCGGATCATCGCCTTCATGCCCTGCCCCCATTCCTCGGCCGGCTGAAAGACGAAGCGCACCGTCCCATCGAACCCGCCCTCGCGGGCCAGAACAGCGGCGGCGCCAAGCAGCATCGTGGTGTGACCATCATGACCACAGGCATGCATCAGCCCCGGCGTGGCGGAGGCATAGGGCAGGTTCGTTGTCTCCTGGATACGCAGACAATCCATGTCGGCGCGCAGCGCGATCGTACGGTCGGACGTACCTGCCCGCAGGGTGGCCACAACGCCGGTGCCCCCGACGCCCGTCTCAACTCTCAGCAATGCCAAATGCACGCAGGCGGTCTGCCACGAATTGCGCCGTTGCCTCCTCCTCAAACCCGAATTCCGGGTTTTGGTGGAGGTGCTTTCGCCAGCCGGCCATGTCTTGAGCGAGGTCAGTGGAATTCATTGTCATCCTTGATCCTCACCCATCTGACCGGCTCAGGCCTCGGTCATGTCCCAGCCAAGGGCACGCGCGACAGTGAATATATCTTTGTCGCCCCGTCCACACATGTTCATGACCAGCAGGTGATCCTTGGGCAGGTCCGGCGCGATCTTGGCCACATGGGCCAGGGCGTGCGACGGCTCTAGCGCGGGGATGATGCCTTCGGTCTCGCACGACAGCTGGAAGGCCTCCAGCGCTTCCTTGTCGGTGATCGAAACATATTGCGCGCGGCCAATTTCGTGCAGCCAGGCATGTTCCGGCCCGATGCCGGGGTAGTCGAGACCCGCGCTGATCGAATGGCCTTCAAGAATCTGGCCATCATCATCTTGTAGAAGATAAGTCCGGTTGCCGTGCAACACGCCCGGGCGTCCGCCGGTCAGGCTGGCGCAATGCTCCATCTTTTCGTTCACACCGTGGCCCCCGGCCTCAACGCCGATGATGTTGACGTCCTTGTCGTCGAGGAACGGAAAAAACAGGCCCATCGCGTTCGAGCCACCGCCGATCGCCGCGATGATCGTGTCCGGCAGACGGCCCTCCGCGGCCATCATCTGCTCCTTGGTTTCCTTGCCGATGATCGCTTGGAAATCGCGAACCATCGCAGGGTAAGGATGCGGGCCTGCGACAGTGCCAATGCAGTAGAACGTGTCGCGCACATTGGTCACCCAATCGCGCAAGGCGTCGTTCATCGCGTCTTTCAACGTGCCACGCCCGGAGGTCACCGGCACAACTTCGGCCCCGAGCAGCTTCATGCGGAACACGTTGGGCGCCTGACGCTCCACATCCGTGGCGCCCATATAGACCACGCACTTCAAGCCGAACTTGGCACAGACCGTAGCCGTGGCGACCCCATGCTGGCCCGCGCCGGTTTCCGCGATGATCCGGGTCTTGCCCATGCGCCGCGCCAGGATGATCTGGCCGAGCACATTGTTGATCTTGTGCGCGCCCGTGTGATTGAGCTCATCCCGCTTGAGGTAGATCTTCGCGCCGCCCAGACCGCTCGGTCAGACGTTCGGCAAAGTAGAGCGGGCTGGGACGGCCCACGTAGTGCGTCCACAGATCATGCATCTCGGCCCAGAAACTGTCGTCGGTCTTGGCGAATTCGTACTGCTTCTCCAGCTCAAGGATCAGCGGCATCAGCGTTTCCGAGACAAACCGCCCACCAAAATCGCCGAAACGACCCTTTTCATCGGGGCCGGTCATGAAGCTGTTCAATAGATCGTCCGGCATATCGTCACTCCCTGCGCTCGAAACGCGCCTCGTCGTCCATTGGTCTTAAATACCTTGGGGGACGCCCATTGGAAGCGCCATTGGTCCGAGCGACAATGGCGTCGGGGCAAGGCCCCCGGGCGGTCGACGCGCAAAGCGCGGCGAAATCCCTCAGGAGGCTAGCGCATCGGCAAAGGCCCGCATAAGGCCCGGGTCCTTCACGCCAGGCTCAGACTCAACGCCCGAGCTCAAATCCACCTGTCGCGCGCCCGTTTGCGCCGTGGCCTGTGCTACGTTCTCAGGCGTCAGCCCCCCGCTAGCATCCACGGCACCGTCCAGTATTTGCGCGCCTTCAACAGGTCCCAATCAAACGCCGCCCCGTTGCCGCCTGGCAGATCGGCTCCTTTTGGCGGCTTGGCATCAATCAGAAGCTGGTCGGCAACCTCGGCATATCTGTCGATCGCCGCCAGATCCGCAGCCGCACGCACGCCAATGGCTTTCATCACCGGAAGACCGTAGCGCGCCCGCACCTCAGACACCCGCTCGGGCGTCTCGGCCCCATGGAGTTGCAGCATATCGAGGGGAACAGTGGCCGTCAGCGCATCGAGGAACGCATCATCGGCGTTCACCGTCAGCGCAACCTTCGCGATCCCCGGCGGCACGTCGAGTGCCAGGGCGCGGGCCGTGTCGAGCGAGACATTGCGCGGCGATTTTTCGAAAAAGACAAATCCCACATAACGCGCGCCAGCATCGACCGCGGCGGACACGTCAGATGGGCGGCTCAGGCCGCAGAACTTGATTGCAATGTCAGCCATGGATCAGCGGGCAGTATCGGCTTGGTCGAGGATGGCCAGCACATCGTCCTGGGTGTCCGACGACCGGCCCTTCATCTGCGCCACTTCCTGATTCAGACGTTGTGCCTCGCGGCGTTGGGTCTTGGCCTCGGCCCGGTAGCGATACTCGCGCAGCCATTCCCAGATGAAACCCACGATGATGCCAATCAGCAGGGCGCCGACCACAACGAAGATCAATTGCGTGGTGTAGACGTTGGGAATGCCGATGGCATTGGCTAGCGCGTCCGGCATCAGGCGAACCGTAACCGGCTCATTATTGGCCAGAAACAACAGAACCAATGCGACCGCTACGATCACGAGAAAAAGGATTTTCAGATACCGAAAGATTGCCATCTCACACCCCTAAGCCGAACCCGACCCAAGGTCGGGAAAGTCACCCGTCGTGACCGTTCAGCCGATCGCGTAGCAGCTTCCCGGCCTTGAAGAAAGGCACATGCTTTTCTTCCACCGAAACGCTTTCGCCCGTCCGCGGGTTCCGGCCCACGCGGGCGTCCCGCTTCTTGACCGAGAACGCGCCGAAGCCGCGTAGCTCGACGCGGTTGCCATCGGCCAATGCGTCGATGATTTCTTCGAAGATCGCGTTGACGATCCGTTCCACGTCCCGCTGGTACAGATGCGGGTTTTCCTCGGACAGCTTTTGGATCAGCTCGGAGCGTATCATAGATCATCCCCATTGATCTTCGTCAGGTCTCGGGCACGCCCGATAGTCCGACACTATATGCACATCACGCGACGGTGAATACTCTAAAGCAGACAATTTCACCCGTAAGAAGCGGCCAAATCCCTGTTTCCAAGCGGGATTTCGCCCTTGATGCGCTAAAGTGCACCTCTCGGAGGGGCCGAAACCCGGTTTCGCTCAATCCGATTCGGGCAGGGAATGACCTGGCATCTGGCGTATCGGGACTCACTGCGTGAGGCCCTGCCAGCCGCGCGTCCCGGAGTGACGCTTGGCGGGCCCAGAAGGACTCGAACCCTCAACCTGCCGATTAGAAGTCGGCTGCTCTATCCAGTTGAGCTATGGGCCCGCTATGCCCGGGTTTAGCGAAGGTCGGAAGGGGCGTCCACGGGTCCGTTTCGGGTGTCGTGAACCTGTAATTATTTTGTAGTGCATCTGTAACTACAGCGTACGGCACATAAAGACGCTTTCGGCATCCTCGACATAATCGCCAAAGGGCGGGCAATAGTCGAACCCCGCTCTCTCATAAAGCGTGCGCGCCGCGGCGTGATGGTCTTTCGAGCCGGTCTCAAGATACATCGCCCGCGCACCAGACGCCCGGCCCACGTCGATCAGATGATCAAGGATAAGGCGCGCCACACCACGCCCGCGCGCCTCGGCCAGCGTGTGCATGGATTTCAGCTCAACATCATCGCCGAAAGGCTTCAGCGCCCCGATGCCCAGAACCTTTTCGCCATCGCGCAGGCAATAGAGTGACGCGCCGGACGCGCGCAACTCCTCCGCCGTCAACACATGGCAGCTTTCCTCAGGCGATTGGGATCGCATCAGCGCGTAGTGGCGATCAAGAATGGCGGTGACCCCGGCATCGGGGTGGTCCACCCGCTCGACGATCATCAATGCGTCCATGCACCGCGACGGTTGGTGGCGAAATTGTCGCCGTAGCCACCGGGCCGCACATTGGGCTTGCGGACTTTAGGCTTGGTCACAACCGCTTCGATCCCATGGTCCTTGGCGTAGTCCTGCGCAGCTTCAAGGCTGTCGAACCGCAGACGCACCTGGCTGTCCATGTCGCCGGACGAGGTCCAGCCCATCAGCGGATCAATCGAGCGCGCCTCGGCCGGCGCATATTCCAGCACCCATTGCTTGGTCTTGGCCTGCCCGGAAGACATGGCAGATTTTGCAGGTTTGTAGATACGTGCACGCATCGGTCGGGCCCCATGGCTGGTCGTTCACCGCGTTATGCGAAGGAACGACCGGCTTGGCAACGGGAATGGTGTCGCGGCACAGGCCAAGTTCAGCACCTAAGCCGCACCCAAAGCCCACGCCCCGCGCCTGCTGACCGGATCAAGCGGCCTTTTGCGTATGCGGGAACACGAAATTCGCCATGTATTTGTGGCCGGGCACAATATGAGCGAAGGGAAACTTCGCCATGAACCGATGGCCGGGCACGAGATGCCCAAACGGGAATTTCGCCATGAACTTGTGGCCCGGCACCAGGTGCGCGAACGGGAACTTCGCCATATAGCCTTTGCCGGGCACCAGATGCGCGAACGGGAACTTCGCCATGAACTTGTGGCCGGGCACGATGGCATTCGTCCCCTGCTCTCCATCAATCAAAAGCGGGAAGGGCCAGTTAGCCATGCGCGCATGTCCCGGCACCAAATGGCCAAAGGGGAACTTCGCCATGAACTTGTGACCCGGCACGAGATGCGCAAACGGGAACTTCGCCATGTAACCCTTGCCGGGGACCAGATGGGCAAACGGAAACTTCGCCATGAAGCGATGGCCGGGCACCAGGTGAGCAATCGGGAACTTCGCCATAAAGCCGTTGCCGGGCACCAACAGGCCAAAGGGGAACGCGCCGTACCGCGGCTTTTCGGGGGCCACAAGGCCGATGGGCCAACTCGCCATCCGCGCATGTTTGGAAAAGATCGAAACCTCGGACGGCTTGCCACGGCTGAGCAGCGGAATGGGCCAATTCGCCATGTGGAAGGTCTTGCTATCGGGATCACGCGGCTTGGTCAGGAACCTTGGGTGATCCGTGAAGATGCTCGACATCGGTTCGCGCACCTCGTCGGGGACCGAGACTTCTTCGACCAATTTCCCCAGATCCACCGCGCCTTCGCTGGCGGCGGCCTCTCGCGCCATGCGCGCGATGCCAAGCGGTTTGTAGCCGGCACGCACCAACAGAACCGCGCCGCCCTTGGCGAGCCGTTTCTTATATTCCTTGGCCGTTGCCGTTTCGACAGGCGCAGAGGCCAGCAGGCGATCAAGCTGATCGGTTGTTTCGGCAATCGTCACGATCTGCGACGGCGCATTGCGCATTTGTACCAATTCGTAGCGGGTGTTCTTTGCGCTCTGAACTCGGTCGAAATACCGGGTGATAATCTTGGCCATGGGCCTGCCTTTCGGATGCGCCACCGGTGCGGTGGCGTTCAAGGCGGGACCTCCGGTCTGATCCTGCTTCAGATATTAGCGTCTGGTCTGGTGCGAATTTTGGCGGGCCACCCTGTCTAGAGGCCGCCCACCGCATATTAAACGCGCTCTTTTGGGTAAGGTCCAGAATTCTTCAATTGCATGTGCAACGGTTCTCGCGGGTTCGGCACTACTCCGCCACCGGCGCAATTTCGACCCGCACGCGCATCAAATCACGGTCCAGATGGCCTGATCCGAAATTCAGCCGCGTGAAATACAGATACGCTTGCGCGCCGCTCGTATCGAAATTCTGGCCCGGTGCGTCGTGATCAATGAGGGTCGGGTAAAGATAGGTCGTCTCTGGTCCACCGGCCCGCCACGGCAGGCGCACCTCCAGCAAGGGCACGCGCGGCTCCCAGGTTACAAGATCTTCGGACAGGGCGTAGTAGAAGCCATAGGGGTTTGGCTCGCGGGACGGGTCGCTGGACGTCCCGATCAGGATGAAGCGTTCAAGTTCCGTGTTCCACGTGATGCCTTCATACATCTGCGCGATTTCCGGCAAGGCCACGGGGGTGCAAGTGGTGGCCCGGAGTTCGCGCAGATCATCGCGGTAAGGGTCCGCAAATCGGCCTTCAAACGCATAGCCATTCCAATATCGCCAGCTGTCCGGGTCCCCCAGCGTTTCTGTCCGCATAAGGCAGACATGCTGTTCCCCGAACGGATAGGTCTGCACCTTGATGAAGGCATAATACGCGCCGTCGCGCGTGATGATATTGGACGGGCTGAACGCCCCGAAAATACCTTCGTCGGGCGCATATTCTTCGGGGATATTGGCAACGAGGTGATCGGGCGCGGGAATTACCCGTTCAAACGTGGCGCCCGCATCGTCAGACCGCGCATAGGTGATCGAGTTGTACCAACACTGAAAGTATTCGGCGCTTCGGCAATCGGTGTAGCGGTTACCCTGATGTTCGTTGTGCAAAAGGGCATGGACAGTTTGCCCCTCAATCCAGGTCGCGGCGATCCATTCGACGTTGCTGAACATATCGGGCGCGCTGTTATGGGCCGAGGCCATGAGGACGGCACAGTCCAGTGTGAGATTGTCGAAATCCGGGCCCGTCATGCGCCGGGCGCTGTCATGGCTCAGGATCAGGCTGATCTGGCCTGTGTCGTCGCGAAAGGCGCGGACCGGCAGGTCAGGGATCTGGTAATCCTCGCATCGGTCGGTCGTCCAATCGAAGACCATCTCTATCTCACCCGCGATCTGCACAGGGCCATCTTGCGTCGGAATGCGTGGGGGTGGACGTCAGCCGTGGCGTGGGACGCGGCAAAGATCAGAGAGGCGAAGACGACCGAGGTGAGGCGCGGGGAAAAGCGTAAATCAAACATGCGCCGAGGCTATCACAGGGGCGCTTTTTCCACAAAACCACCTTGCACTCGGACACTCGCGATGTCGGGGAAGGTTGGTTGCCAGCCCTGGCCGAGGGAGCGAGGGGTGGGTGGGTATCGGCCGAGGGCCGGCAACCGCTTCTGCTGCTTGCCTGCTCTGGATACGCTTTTCGTGCGATACAAGCAAAGGAATAGAGTCCACAATTTCCCTTATTTTGTTAACCTTTTTGGGCATATTGGCTTAAGAATGGTTAACGCGTGGCGATCACTCCTGACAGGCCGTTGTCAGGACGTGTCAGGGCCCCCTCTTGCAGTGCGCGCGTCAGGCTCCATTCTATGGGGCAACCAAAGGGATGCCCGATGCACAACAATTCACCCGAAGCCATGCCCGAAACGGGCCGCAACGTAGACGACATCCGTGCCCGCCTGAAGATGGAAGGCGGCAAGAAATTCGTCATGCATTCGGAGTTCAGCCCCGCAGGCGATCAGCCCACTGCGATCAAGGAACTCAGCCAAGGTGTGAATGACGGTGAGCAAGATCAGGTGCTTCTCGGTGCGACGGGCACCGGCAAGACCTTCACCATGGCCAAGGTGATCGAAGAAACCCAACGCCCCGCCATCATCCTGGCCCCAAACAAGACGCTCGCAGCACAGCTTTACGGCGAATTCAAAGGCTTCTTCCCGGAAAACGCCGTCGAATATTTCGTCAGCTACTACGACTACTATCAGCCCGAGGCCTATGTCGCGCGCTCAGACACATACATCGAGAAAGAGAGCCAGATTAACGAACAGATCGACCGGATGCGCCACTCCGCCACCCGCGCGCTTCTGGAACGCGATGACGTGATCATCGTGGCCTCGGTCTCCTGCATCTACGGCATCGGCTCGGTTGAGACCTACGGCGCGATGACCCAGGACCTCTTCGCGGGGCGCGAATACAACCAACGCAAGGTCATCGCCGATCTGGTTGCGCAGCAATACCGCCGCAACGATCAGGCCTTCCAGCGGGGCACTTTCCGCGTCCGGGGCGACAGTCTGGAAGTGTGGCCTGCCCACCTGGAGGACCGCGCCTGGAAGCTGTCGTTCTTCGGGGAAGAGCTTGAAAACATAACGGAATTCGACCCGCTCACCGGCGAAAAAACCGACAATTTCGAGAAGATCCGCATCTACGCGAACTCCCACTACGTGACGCCGCGCCCGACGATGCAGCAGGCGATGAAGGGCATCAAAGCGGAGCTTCAGATGCGCCTGGATCAGCTAATCGGCGAGGGCAAGCTGCTGGAAGCCCAACGCCTCGAACAACGTACCAACTTCGACCTCGAAATGCTCGAGGCCACCGGCGTCTGCAACGGGATCGAGAACTACTCCCGCTATCTCACCGGTCGCGCGCCCGGCGAACCGCCCCCCACCCTTTTCGAATATATCCCCGACAACGCCATCGTCTTCGCGGACGAAAGCCACGTCTCCGTGCCGCAGATCGGCGGCATGTATCGCGGCGACTACCGGCGCAAATTTACGCTGGCCGAGCACGGCTTCCGCCTGCCGTCCTGCATGGACAACCGCCCCCTCAAGTTCGAGGAATGGGACGCCATGCGCCCCCAATCCGTGTTCGTGTCGGCCACGCCGTCCGATTGGGAACTCGACCGCGCGGGTGGTGTCTTCACCGAACAAGTCATTCGCCCCACCGGCCTGCTTGACCCCCAAGTCGAAATCCGGCCCGTCGACATGCAGGTCGACGATCTTCTCGATGAAATCCGCCGTGTCGCTGCCAATGGCTTCCGCGTGCTGGCCACCGTACTGACCAAACGCATGGCCGAGGACCTGACGGAATACCTGCACGAACAGGGCATCCGCGTGCGCTACATGCATTCCGACATCGACACGCTGGAACGGATCGAGATCCTTCGTGATTTGCGCCTCGGCGCCTTCGACGTGCTGGTCGGCATCAACCTGCTGCGCGAAGGCCTCGACATCCCCGAATGCGGGCTGGTCGCGATCCTCGACGCCGATAAGGAGGGTTTCCTCCGCTCCGAGACCTCGCTCATCCAAACCATCGGCCGCGCCGCGCGGAACGCCGAGGGCAAGGTCATCATGTATGCCGACAAGATCACCGGTTCCATGGAACGCGCGATGCGCGAGACCGACCGGCGTCGCGAAAAGCAGATGGCCTATAACGAGGAACACGGGATCACGCCCGAGACCGTCAAGAAGAACGTCGAAGACATCCTGATGGGCACCTACAAGGGTGATGTCGACATGAACCGCGTGACGGCAAAGGTCGAGAAACCGCTGGTCGGCGCGAACCTGCAAGCCCATCTCGACGGGCTGCGCGATCAGATGCGGAAGGCGGCGGAGAACCTGGAGTTCGAGGAAGCGGCTCGGTTGCGGGATGAGGTGAAGCGGCTGGAGACGGTGGAACTGGCCGTCGCCGATGATCCGTTGGCGCGGCAAGCGGCAGTGGAGGCTGCAGTCGAGGACTCGCAGAAGGCGAGCGGGCGGTCCACGGCTGGCAGGCCGGGTCAGCGCGGCGGGAATGTGAAGCGGCGGAAGCGGTAGGTTTCAAGAAATCTGCGCTTTGCTGCCATCGCTCTGCCCGAATTCACGCGTTTCTTGAGGGGAACGGGTAAATTCAGGGGCACCGCCATGAAGTGGGACCTTTTCGTCAGCGACATCTTCGCACGCATTATCGGCCTCGTCGGCCTCGTGGCCGCGTTGCCATGGATTGTTTATTGCTTCACGCAGGTGAAATTCTCGGGCCTGCCGATTGAGACCAATTTCGCGGTCGGGATTTCTGCCTTTCTCGTGACCTTGTCGCTTCTGTTTCTGTTGCCGAACGTCCACGACAGATCTCGTCCGGATCACGCGCCCCGGCGCCCTCAGATTTCTGATCGTCATCGTTGCCTTGGCGTGGGTCATCGTTGCCGTTTTCGGCCTGCGCGATCAGTACCTGCTCTCCCGCATGCTTGATGCACCGCCGGCCACGACGTACGTCATTGCGGCTGCGGCGGGCTTGCTTTGCATAGGCTACCTGCTGTTGATCGCCCCGTTTGGACTGGCGTGGCGCGAACCAAGGCGTGAGCACGCATTGCGGATGGAGCAGCGGGCGATCCAAGCGGCGGCAGAACAAAGTCAAAGGATGTATGCAGTCCAGTCAGAGGCTGGGGTGCAGCAATCGGTCCGTCCGGGTCCCAATGCAGTCGCTTGGCGCAAAACTGACCTTCTGGATGTCCTTCTGATGCTGCCTTTCATGGCGCTCTTGATCGCCACCATCTACGGCATGAAGTTCAGCCGAACAGCCAGTTTGCCCGATTGGAACGCGTTTGGCCAAAGCCACTGGATGGCCGGATCTGCCATTGTGTTTGTGGTGGCAATCCTTCCGATGCTTGTGGGAAGTATCTTCCGGGCACCCGTCCGCAATTTCATGCGCCCGAACAGCAATCCGCCCCACCCGGTCGTGCGCATTGTCATTGGAATTCCGATGGCGATTGCCGTTTATTTCGGTGCGGTCTGGTACGGCATTCCGTCAGCGGCGCACTATGTCGTCGATACCGCGCAAGCAACGCTTACCTATGAAGTTGAACGTGTCTCGACGTCTCGGCGTTCACGCGGATGTGCCACTTTGATTCCATCCAGTGCGCCCGATGCGTCCGTTAGTGTGTGCAATGTCTCGGGTGTTGTGGTCCAGAATCTGCGCCCCGGTGAGATCATCGAGGCCACCGGCCCGCTCAGCGCCTATGGCCACACTTTCGAGCAAGTGCGGATCGTACGGTGACGGCGCAAAGCCCACTCTTGGGCTTTCGGGCCTAATTTTTCCTGCTTGGTTGACGTTTCAGTCGTACACCGCGAACACCGGTAAGGTGGGTGAAACCCGCCATTGCGCTCCGGCCTGACTTGCATGCTACGCTCCGCCAAAGCCAACCATACGAGCCAGCCCATGCGCCCTCTCTTCCTTGCCACCCTCCTTCTCCCCACACCCGCCCTCGCCGATGACTGCGCCGACCGGCTCCGTGCGCTGCTCGCTACCGACCTCGCGGCGAACGGCCCCTACACCGCGACGAACACCAATCGCATGGCCGGGGCCGAGCAGGTCTACCGCCAGACCTTCATCTCCGACCGGCATTTCCTTGTGGAAACCGTCTCGCCCCCCGGCCAGCCCGACACGCTCCACTACAATGGCGGTGCGTGGCATTCCGACGGCGCGGGCGGCTGGACGCTCGCCTGGCAGACCGACGCAGACGAGGCTGCGGCGGGCATCGAGGCGCTGCGCCAGAGCCTTGCGAATGGCGTTCTGTCGGCCACTTGCACCGTCGATGGAGCGCAGGATGTGATCGTTGGGGAGGTCGGAGAGACGGCCGCCTTCGGCCCGTCGCTCACCGTCGGTTACCGCGTCGACACGGCCAGCGGGCAGGTCAAGGAGTTGAGCTACGACTACACGCTGAACGGGCTGGAGGTGCAGGCGATCTACCAGATCTCGCCCGCGCCGGAGGCTGAATTGCCGGTGCCGCAATAGCGATGCGGCCCGCCAAAACATGCTTAACCAAAAGTAAACGAAAACTGGTTTTTCACAATAATTCATATACTTAACCCCTTTGCTCAACCTTGAGCACATTCCCTCACACCCCCAATTCCGCCCGCAGCTTCTTGGTCAGCTTGCCCACCGCCATATCGTAGCTCGCCTCGATATGCTCACGCAGCGAGGCCTCGCTCATCGCGCCTGCCTCATAGACCTGCACCCACTTCATCCCGCGTGAGGCAAGGTAGGGCGCGGGACGGATCCCCGGCTGTTCAGGCAGCACTTCGAACGCCACATCGCCCACCTTGAAGGTGAAGGCATCCTCGCCTTCGTTCCAGCCGCACAAGGCAAAGACCTTGCCGCCCACCTTCCACACATCCGCATTGCCCCACTGCACCACATGGGAGGTGGCCTTCATCGCGCCGCAAAAGGCGTTGAATTCATCGCGTGTCATGGCGCCAGCCTCGCCGCTCGTCCGGTCAACTTCAAGCCAAACGGCTGGCCGTTTCGAACCATCCCGCTATCTCCTGCCAGATGAAGCCTAGTCTCTGTGCCCTCGCCTTGCTTTTCGCCTCCCCCGCCGCAGCTTGGGAGGCTGGTTTTGACGGCGCACTGTGCACCCTCACCCACGTCGAAGACGATCTGGCGATGCGGCTTACGTTCGATCCGTCCGTCCCGCTCTACACGATCACAGTCAGCGGACCCGAGCCCTGGCCGATCGCACCGGAATTCGGCATTCGTTTCGACGGGCCCCAGCCCAATACGATCCGCACGGACCGGCACGTCTTGTCGCCTGATTTGCAGAGGCTCAGCGTATCGGATCGAGGGTTCGGCAATGTCCTCGACGGGTTGCAGTTCAACGACACCGCCACCGCGTTCAGCGGGGAAGCGACCGTCACAGTTTCGCTCACGGGTGCAGCGACGGAGGTTGAGGCGTTCCGTGCCTGCGGGCTGACACCTTCGGTTTGATTTGAACTGGTAAGACTGCGTTAACCGGAATCGCGGAGGCTCATGTCATGCCAAATGATATGTCCCCAACGTCAGAACCCACCGCGCTGCCAGTTCCCTTGCTGCACCGCGCGGCACGATATGTGCAGCGCGCGGCCAGCCTCGCGGCCGACCCCGCCCTGCGGCAGGACAAGAGTGTCGAAGCCCTGGATCATCTCGCGCAGATGCAGCGGGACCTTGCGCAGACCCGGCTCCGGCAAACGCGGCCGCTCCAACGCGCCATGGACGCCGCGGTGCGTGATCTCAGCGAGATGGAGGCGGAGTTGAAAGCCGCACGGGCTATCCTGTCGGAAGCTTTTGTTCACGCAATTCCAAGCGCTGGCTCCGAGCAGCCCCTAGGTCTGGTGCCGCATGGACCCGCCTCAACTGGGCCGGTCGCGACGCACCCGGCGTCGATCTCCCGGAGCCTGGTAGATCTTGAGGCGCTGCGCCCGTTCCTAAGTGATCATGCCCTGGAACAGGCGGTTGCGCGCCACGCCAAGCAGACCGGACAGTGCGATGTGCGGGGTGTGAGCTACGCCAATCTGCCGTTGTCAGCGCGGTTGGACTGCGCGGTTTTGTAGGAAGGTGAGTCGCGAGGGCACACCGGCATTTGCAGAAATTCGCCCGCGAAATCCAATCTCGGGTCAAAAAGTTGGGCGGAATTGCGCTATATCCGCACGCTTCTTCCGCGACATCAGTTGCTCCGCTCCGCATTCGTCTATAGGCTGACGTCAACACGTTTAGGAAAATGCTAGGGCCGCAAGGCGCTTCCAACCTTGGAGACTGACATGAAGACAGCACTTCTGACCGCCGCGACCATCGTTGGTTTCAGCGCCGCAGCATCCGCACAGGGCATTGAGCCTGTTTCGACGACCTCCGAGCTCGACGTAACCGTCGGCACGCAGACCAGCATCGATCCAATTTATATCGCTGGCGCACTGGCTATTGTCGTTGGCGGTATCATCATCGCAAGCGGTGACTCGACCGACGGCACGAACTGAGCGTCTTGCTGCCGCGTCGTCACGAGCAGATCTAAACGTATCAGAATTTGATGAGCGCAGTTGCTTTTGTGGCTGCGCTCTTTTCTTTTCGTGCGGTGCGAAACGGCCGCGTTGATGGTCCTGATCCAACCTCACTGCCCATACCCGATGCGAACTGCGCAACGCGAAGCCCATCCAGTCATGCACCTGGGTTGTTCAATGGTGCCGGGGGACGTGCACGTGCTGGAGATGGGTGATCTTGCCCATGCGGGTCACCCGCGATCGTTCCCATCTGGCGATCATCTGACAGCCGCCGTTCCAAGGCCGATGATAGACGGCGTGATCTGGTCGATCACACGGTTCCAGCGTGTCACGGGCTGCTCGGCCACAAAGATCACATCACCCGGACGCAGCTCCAGCCGTGTCGCCATAACAAGGTTGGCCGCATTCGAGCCATCCAGGCGATACGCCGTCACAGCGGCCACATAGGCAGAGCTGTCCTGCGCGCGCAGTAGGTAGATTTGCGACGGATTGCCGGTGCTTTCGTTCCAGCCGCCGGCGTCGAACAAGGCATCTGCCAAGACGGCACGGTTTTCGAACGGAAGCGCAAAGCGCCCTGGCTCCCCCACTTCGCCGGCGATGTAGACATATTCCTGACCCTCTGCGCCAAGCTCAAGCCTATCGCGGAAATTCTGGCGGCTTTCTTCCAGTGCGCCGCGCCGGATCGAGACCTCTGTCGCAAGCTGGTTGATCGCATCCGCCCGGGCCGCCCGGTTGAATTCGGCGCGGGCAATGACTTCCTCGAAATAAGCCTGGGCCTGTTCGAAATCGTATGCGGTGTCGACAAAGAGGCTGTCACCATCCTGAAGACGCAAGCGTTGCAAACCCTGATCGGAATAGAGCTCGGAGGTTGGGATCTGGTACAAAGTGCCATCGCGGTAGATACGAATGACGGCAAAATCATCTGCATCAAGCGAAAGCCCCCCGACCGAGGCCAAAACTTCATCAAGATAAACAGGCGTCATGCCGACCGGAACGACGCCCGGGTTGCGCACCGCGCCACCAACAGAGATGCGCTGCGAGTTGAACTCGGCCACCTCAAGGCTGAAGGACGGATCAATGCGGGCTTCAAGCAAACGCTCGAACACGGCATCCTCGGCCTGGGCCAGGGTCAGCCCGGCGACCATGATACGACCCACATCGGGGATGGCGATGTCGCCATTGTCCTGAACGGTATAGCCTTGGCGCTGGTTCTGGGCCGCGACCAGTCCGGCCAATTCCTCGGCCGTCGACTCGCCACGTGGCGTTGCGAACAGCAAAACATCACCGACCCCGATCTGGTAGGGGCCAGGATTGGCACTGGGTGGGACGCGCACTTCCAGTGCGCCCGGACGCGCTTGTGCGTCAAATACCGGATCCGGCAAACGTTCGGCACCGCGCGGACCGCCCCCACCACCGGCAATGCGCGAAAAGGCAAGGGGCAAGTCTTGGGGAGTGTAGGGGCTGCGATTTGCGTGTGCGACGGTCGCAGGCGACAATTCGACAACCTGTACGCCATCCGATCCGGCAGCCGCAGAAATGTCGGAAGAGATATAGGCCGACCCACATGCCGCCAATGACAGCATTGCAATGCCCGCGACGACAGTTCGCAACGATACCTTCATATCACCCCCTCATGGCCCGCAGGCGGCCTAGCCGCGACTCGGTATGTCGGGCATTTTAGCCGTAACCGAAAGGACATGCGGGGGACGCAGGCGGTTTCGGCGAAAAAACTCTGGGAAGATGCAAACCGGACACGCACGGGTTAGGCATGGGGCCAACGAGTGGGGAAGGACGAGATCATGGCGCGGTGGCAGGCTCCGGCACCTGAGGATTTGGTGTATGTGATTGGCGATGTGCATGGGTGCGTCGACAAGCTGGAGTCCCTGCTTGATCAGATCGACAGTGACATGGCGCGGAATGGCCCAGGCAAGGTGGTTTTTGTGGGCGACTACATCGATCGCGGGGACGGAAATGCCGAGGTTCTTGCGTTCGTGTCACAGATAACCTCCGCACATCCGGACCAGATTTTTGCACTTATGGGCAACCACGAACGGATGGCGCTGGATTTTCTGGCCGACCCAACGGGCCCGGCCAAGCGGTGGCTGCGCTACGGCGGGTTGCAGACGATGGCGAGCTATGGCGTCGGGCAAGGGCTGAGCACCGACACACGCTCCACCTGGGGGCTGCTGGATGCCGCCGGTGATTTGATAGAAGCGATGGGCTCTGACCTTGTTGATTGGATCGGAATGCTTCCGCTGACTTGGTCTTCGGGGACGCTTTGGGTGGTCCATGCAGGAGCGGATCCGGTGGTTCCGATGGACGCGCAACCGACCAAAGCGCTGCTTTGGGGGAGTGATGATTTCCTGAAAGTCGAGCGTACCGATGGGCAATGGGTAGCGTTTGGCCATCAACCGTTTGAAGCGCCGTTCGCGCAAGACGGGCGCATCGCGTGTGACACGGGAGCGGTTTACGGCGGCAGTCTGACGGCCGCGCGGATTGACCCGGAGGGCGAGGTCACGTTTATCGCGGCCTAATCGCCGCGCGCCATAAGGATGACCAGAACGGTGCGCCAAGCGATCCACAGATCCAGGCCAAAATCGGCGTGTGCGATATAGTCCAGATCAGCGCGTACCTTTGCGCGCGTCGCCTCAAAGCCAATGGCGTAACCGAGCGTGATTTGCGCGTACCCGCTGATCCCCGGCTTTACGCTAAGGCGCGCACGGTATTCGGGAATACTCTCCAGAAATGCCTGCGCGTGCAGGGCACAATCCGGGCGTGGGCCGATCAGGCTCATATCACCGCGCAGGATATTCAGCGCTTGGGGCAGTTCGTCCAGACCGGTGCGTCGCAAGATATGGCCAAGCTTGGTTAGACGCCCAATCTCGACCGGATCACAGGGCCCGCGATGGTGTTTTGCCTCACGCATCGTGCGGAATTTGATGGCGTGAAAGATATGCCCATCGCGCCCCATTCGGGCCTGCCGAAAGAACAAGGGACCCGGGTTGAAGACAGGGTTCAGCAACAGCAGAAGTGCGCACAAAACCGCGATCAGCGGCAGCATGGCAAGCGCGCCAACGACGTCAAAAACAGCTTTTGACTGCCAGAACAGAGACGATCCACGCGCACGCGGCGACCGCAGACAAACGGTACTCTGCCCATCAAAATCCGGAACCAATGTCATGTTTGCCCCCAAAGCACTGAACCCGGACCTCGGCCCGGACCACGGGCATTCAACATCTTATTCATAAAGATCGGCTTAATTGCTGCGGACCGAAGATGCAGAGGCCCCGGTTTGTCCAAACGCGTAAGGCACATCGCCATTCTCGGCACGGTTGGCGTGCCGGCCTGTTACGGCGGTTTTGAGACCTTGGCCGAGCAGTTGGTGCGCCACCACAAAGCTACGGAACGCACAGAACGCCTCTCCGTGGCCTGTAGCGCGCCAGCATTTGATGTGCGCCCGGCGCAATTCGAAAGTGCCGATCTGAGTTACCTACCGCTCCGTGCCAACGGCGCGGCAAGCGTGCCGTACGACATTCTGAGCCTTCTGCGCGCGAATTGGGCTGGCGCTGATGTCGCGTTGATGCTGGGGGTGTCAGGCGCAATGGCTTTGCCGTTCCTTGCGTCCGGCAACATGCGGGTCATCGCCCATATTGATGGGCAGGAATGGCGGCGCGCGAAATGGCCGCGCCCGGTGCGAAAGTTCCTCAAGCTCTGTGAAAGACTGGCCGTGCGCTACGCGGACGCCGTCATTGCTGATAACCAGGCAATTGCAGAGGATGTTTGGCACCGCTACGGGCGGCGCGCCGACGTTCTGACCTATGGCGGGGATCAGGCGGTCAATGTACGGGACACGCCGTTACCGAGGAACCTGCCAAAAGACTATGCGCTGGCCGTTTCTCGGATCGAGCCTGAAAACAATATCGAGATGATCTTGCGGGCCTGTGTGACCTCCCACACGCCCTTGGTTTGTGTCGGGAATTGGGACAACAACCCCTACGGTCGGGATCTGCGAAGGCGATATGGACACCATCCACACCTATGCCTGCTGGACCCGGTTTACGCGTCCGGCCCGCTGCAGGCTTTGCGCCGCAAGGCGCGCGTGTACCTGCACGGGCATTCAGCCGGTGGCACCAACCCCTCCTTGGTCGAGATGATGCATGTGGGCCGACCGATCTACGCGTTCGATTGCGTTTTCAATCGCCACACCGCCTTCAATGAGGCCAGATATTTTTCCGATGCACACGACCTGGCGCAGACTTTGCGACAGCCACCATCCCGAGACATGGGGCCACGTCTTAAAACATTGGCGCAAAGGCACTACACTTGGTCCAGCATTGGGTCGCAGTATTTCAACCTTATCGAACGGGTCGCTCGCGCCCCCGCAGCGCTCAAAAATCGAAGATATCGTCGAGGAAAGATCCGCGCCGCTTTTTCTTCTTGCCGCGATCGTAATCATCGCGCGGAGCGGCCTGCGATGCGGCGACAGGCACCGAGCGTTCGATGATCTTGTCGAGCTCGCCGCGATCAAGCCACACGCCCCGGCAGGTCGGACAATAGTCAATCTCGACACCCTGTCGATCTGACATCACAAGTTGCGTTCCATCGACGGGGCATTGCATCGGCATCTCCTGCACTTTGAGCTTTGGGACTACAAAAGATGTAGGTTCGATCCCCCCGCTCGCAATGTCAGGGCGTCAGTTTCCGGTGACAATCGCTTCCTCGATACGCTCTGCGATTTGAGCGGCCCATTCACCGATAATTGGAACAAACTCAATCTGGCTGAGCGCCCAAACCGCCAACGACAGCAGGACCGAGGCCCCCACAACCGTGCCAAGGCCAACGGCCATGCCAACCGCAAACCGGTACATCAGGATACGGCCAACCGATTGATGTATCACGAACATCCGGCTTTCGCGCAGAAAGGTCAGCTCTTTGCGGAGATCGCGCACTTCGCTTGCCAGATCCGGTGCCTCTTCCTGGCTCTCAGCTATGGTCTCAGTATCGCTCACGAATTGCCCCCATGTTGCATGCGCACCTTAGCATTCTCAGCAAGTCACGCCAGATAGCAGCGCATCGCCTGATAGACCACCGCCGTCGCCGCATTGGCGAGGTTCAAGGACCGGATATGGGGCGACAGCATGGGAAGATAGAAGGTGCGGTTAGCACGACCTTCCAGAACCTCGGATGGCAGGCCTTTCGTTTCTTTGCCGAAAACGAGGTAGGCGTCTGGTGGAAAATGGGGCCCATAAACGGAGCCCCCGCGCCGTCGTCTTCGAACAGAAACAACTGATCCTCCCTGGGGGTGCGGTCTGCTATGAAATCCGCCCAACTGTCATATTCGGTCAGTCGCACATGTTTCCAATAATCCAGACCCGCACGGCGCACGGACTTCTCGGTCAGATCGAACCCAAGCGGGTGGATCACGATCAGTTCGAGGTTCAGCGCGACACAGGTGCGCCCGATGGTGCCCGTATTTCCGGGGATTTCGGGATGGACAAGGACCACCTTCATATCGGCCCCGGCAGCGGTATTCTCAGGCATGGGGGCGGTCGCGCCCTCCGAGGCCCGGCCAACGCCGGGCGACCTGGCCTTCGCGCTGCGCGGCGCGTGTTAGATGGCCGATCACCTCATCGCGCCAAGGCGCTTCCAACCGCGTGCTTGCGAAGCGTTCCGCCCATTCGGTGATCGCGTCACTATCATTCGGGCGCAGCTTGAACGCCCCTTCAATCAGCGTGGTGATGGATCCTGCCGGGGTGTACCAGCGGTTCTGAATGTCACGGATACGGCCAGGTAGCACTTTCCCGAGCCCACGGATCAGGCCGGAATCCGCAAAACGCTGGATCAATTGTCCAACCTCATCACGGTTGTAGGAAATCAGCGGTGGGAAGGTCTCAAGAAAAATGGGGCCATCTTCGTCCATGGCAAACCGGTCAAGCGGGGTGTGAAACCCGATGCGTTCGGGGCGTTGGGCCACCCGACGCCAAAATTCCGCCACGTCTGTGGCGACGCGGTCGAGCAAACCGATGGCGGCTTGCGTTCCGGCCTGGCGGACGAGGCGCGGCAGCATCGCATCCTCAGGCAGGGCAGATTGAACGACGACGGGGCGTTGGGCACCGGCATCCTCGATCAGGCGCAGCTTGGTATCAGGCACCCGGATACCGGCGAGGCGAAGACAATCAATATAGGCCTCATGCCGACGGGCCAATGCTTCCTGCACATCCAGATCGCGCCCGGCGCGATAGGCCGTCACGACATGGCCGGCCAGCGGGCCGGTCAAAGGCCGCATGGGCAGCCCGTAATCCCTCGGTTTCAACTGGATCGTGCCCGCATCTGCTATCGCCGCGCAGAATCCAGCCATTTAACTCAGTCACTCATCACCCAAAATCAGAGTCCAAAATCAAAGCAAACAACGCGGGGGAGGATTGCCCAAAGGCAAAGCAGGTTCTGAAATGCATAAAGTGCAGCAAAGCCATTTCGTCGATTCCCCAGAATCTCTTGTGGCATGATCACAACATGACGGCTGGCTCGCCGACCGGGCAAGCCGCGTTAGGGTTTTGTTAACTCTGTGAGGGCCAAATCTCCTCATGCGTTGCGGAAGCGTCACGGTTTGGGGTCTTTGCACCGCGGCCATCCTTTGAGGTGCGCCCGCGCAGGCCGGGCCGTGGGCGCGTGAAACCGGCGACCTGTTCATCTCCCTGCAAATCTCGGCTGAGGAAGAACCCGCACACCTGATGGAAGGGTTGTGGGAGCCTGAGACGTACACAAGCCTCTATGCCGAATACGGGTTGGGGCGCAGCTTTACCATAGGCGCCGACATTGGTGGTGGCGAGGTCAGCCAAATGGGCATCGGCTTTTTGCGCTATACGCTGACGCCGCCCGATGCGACCTGGCAATGGGCGGTGGATGCGGGTCTGGGCGCGCGGCGCATTGACGACGGGCCGGTGCATGGTCTGGTGCGCCTCGGCGCGTCCGTTGGTCGGGGCTTTGGCGAAAGCGATGGCGCCTGGCCGATCCCGATCCGCCATGAGGGTGGCTGGGTCGCGCTGGACGCGGCCCTGATCTACGACTTTGAGTTGGATGATGTGATCTGGCAGGCGGAAGGCACGCTTGGGTTTTCACTCAGCGACCGCGCAACTGCCATCGTCTCGCTCAAGGCTGAGGAATGGCCCGGGGCGGATATGATTGTGACCGTATCGCCGTCCTTCGCGTTCGATATTTTGCCTGAGACGACCGTGCGCCTCGGTGTGCGCGGCGCGCTGGAAGGCAGCACGAATGTCGGCTTGTTTCTGTCGCTTTGGCACACCTTCTGACGACCTCGCGCAACGGCTGGCGCGCTGCTAAGCTTGTCGCATGGCTGACAAAAAGATCGACCCTATCCGCCCCACCGATGATGACGCGCGCGCCCTTGCGAGATCCCTGATCGAACAGGCCCGCTTTGCCGCCCTCGCCGTGACCGACCCCGAGACGGGGGCGCCGATGGTCACGCGGATCGCATTGGTGCCGGGCCCGGACGGCCTGCCACTCAGCCTGATCTCAACGCTTTCGTCGCACACACAGGCGCTGGCCGCATCGTCTGCCTGTTCCCTGTTGATCGGTGAGCCGGGCCCGAAGGGCGATCCGCTGAGCCATCCAAGGTTGACCCTTCAGGCGCGCGCTGAAGCGGCGGACAAGACAGCTTTGAAAGCACACTACCTGTCGCTCTACCCAAAGGCGCAGCTTTACTACGACTTTGGGGACTTTCAGCTGACCAAATTCATGCCCACAAGCGCGCTGTTGAACGGCGGGTTCGGCAAGGCTTTCAAGCTGGTGCCCAGTGATATTGTGGCCTGAGGGACTCACGTCAACTTTGAGTGCACGCCGAGCCGTAGGCAGGTTTCATTTTCCGTGCCATGGTTCGGCCCATGAGCGAAGAAATCATCGACCCCTGCCTCGTCGGCATCTGGCTTCTTCCGGGGCAGCCGCAGACCTATGAAATCTCCGAAAGCGGCGACTACCTTATCGGTGAGCCGGATGAGCCGCTGCATTTCGAAGATGGCGGCAAAACCATGATATGGGGCGAGCGCCAATTCCATCGCGCCTCGGATCACGGAGTTGGCCTGATCGGCACTTGGATCGAAACGGGCACCGGCGACGCCTGGGATTTCACCGACGATCAGGCGGTCACGATCCTGACGGAAGAGGAAATGCTCATCACCGGGATCTGGGCGCTGCGCGACCAAGGCCGCCGCCTTTGGCATTGCGAAAAACGTGCCACCCTGAGAACCGACGGCGCACATCTGGAATTCGACTTTTTTGGCGGCGATACGGCCCGCTACGGCTATTCGGTGAGCGGCGAAGTGTTGAGCCTGCTCGACCCCGAGACATGGACTGAATTGACGCGCTACATCAATTCCGACCTCTACCTGGAAACCATCGCCAGCTAGGGCAGATCACCAATGCATCGTGCCGACCGCGCCCTTGATGCGTCCGGTCAGATTGGGCGTCACCCAGCCGCCGTAAAAGTCGCCTAGCTGCGGTTGCACTTTGATTTGGCCCACAAAGGCTTCGTCCACAGAGGTGGCATAAAATGCGATGTGATCGCGGATCTGGCTGAACCGGGCCGTCGGTGCGGGATAGGCCCAGGCCGCGTTGCTTGATCTGCGCCCATTGACCACAAGATCGAAATAGACCGCCCTGCCCTTCCATTCGCAAAACGTCTCACGGCTGGACGGAACCAGCGCCGACATCACCACGTCCGTCGGCGGGATGTAATAGGTGGGGGCGTGATGCGTCTCCAGCACGCGAAACCCTGCATCGGTATCGGCAACCGGCAGGCCAGCAAAGAGGGCGCGCAGCCTATGCCCGGCCGGTTCCAGTGCCGGGGGGCGCGGATAGGTTTGGACGTCTTCGACAGGCAGCATTTTGTTCCCCTTCGCTGCCACCTAGCGCGCCGGATCGGCAAGGGAAAGCCCCCGGACCAGAAGCGATTGGTCCGGAGGCCTCCAGCCCCATAATCGTCGGCCCATTGGCCGCGTCAGTTGTCGCAACGCGCCGTCACAAAGACCGAACCACGCAGGGCTTGTGACCACCCGATCCGCAAGCTTGTGCCGCCGGTGCCCTGGAACCCTTGCGTCCACGGCGCCTCGAACTGGGCCACGTTCGATCCATTGCGAACCGGGCCATCGGGCTGTACCGACAGGCCGTATTTCACCGGTGCACCAAAGGGTGTGTAGCCCGACATGTCGACGACCCAGGTCTGGGTCGCCGTATTCTCGGTCGCGCGGATATAGCAGGGGTTTTCTGTACGCTTGACGATGCCATGGAACGTATTGCTGTCGAATTGCAGATCGGCTGTGCGGTTCAAATCCAGCGGCGCGATGCTGTCGTCAACGCCTTCCACCTGTTCCAACTGCGCCCCGTTCGTTTTCTTGAACAGGTTGCCGGTGATCGAGAGGCCATTGATGAAGTGGTCATCACCAAAGGGTTTGATCGCAATGAACCGCATCCAAGGCGCCGTGTTGGTGGCAAAGAAGATATTGCCCTGCACGGACAGGCCGTGGAACGACAGGCCGCCGGTAAAGTCAGGCGTCGGATCTTTCTCGTTCGTCCATTCGATGTAGCAATTGTCGACGTAGTTGCCATGAAACGTCATCTTCGCATTGGCATCCGCAATCACCAGACCGGGGGAGCGTACGCCTTCCACGATGCCGTCACCCTGGAAGAAGTGGTTGCCGGTGATGATATTGCCCGAGCCGGAGATGACACCGAAATGCAGGAACTTGTTGGCCCGGTTATCGCGGATCTTGCAGTCCGACGAGTTGATGTTGAAGCAGATCGACTTGCGGTCCGGCACGTTCAACGTCTGCTCGTTTGACAGGAATTGGCAGCGGTCAATCTGCATGCCCTGGCAGCCTTCGTCCGCACTGGTGATCGCCCGGTCCTTGGGGCCGGTGAAGAAGCAATCCTGGATCTGGAAGACCAGACCGTCGAGCGGCAGCATGATCGCCGAACACAGGCCGCCGCCCAGGAATTCCACGTCCGAGATGATGAAGCGCTGCAGGTTCAGCCAGCCGATGAAGTCCAGCATGTATTGGAACCGGGTGAAGGTATAGGTCTGGTTCGACGGTGCAGCACATAGCGGCGATGACAGGGTGATCTTGCTTTGCGCGGCATTGGTGGCAGAGACATAGACCTCGCGCCCCACGCCTTGCGGCGCTGTCACCAGCGAGCCGACGGGGATCGAGTCCGCGTTCGACACACCCGTGATCTCGAACGGATTCGACGACGACCAGGCGCCCGAGCGTGTGTTAACCTCATCCTGCCAATTGCTGGACGAGGCCGCCACGAACTGACCGTTTCGGATCACGCGGCGGTTGGCATAGGTGTTGCGGTTGCCAACGATGGCCTGAATGTCGAGCGGTTCATCCAGCGTGATACGACGCCCGCACAGGTCGAACGCCTCGAATTCTGACTGGTTGAACAGCTGCTGGAGGCCTTTCTTGAGGCCAAGAACCTCATCCCCGAAACACTCGGCATAGCCATCCAGATCAAAGTTCTGATCAAGGGCCACGCGGACGGTATCGGGCGCCACGATGCGCCCTTCAAAACGGGCCGGGTTGGTGAAGGTGACGTTGGAGCCGATGTAGTAGTCACCTGCCGGCACCAACACTTCGCGCCCATTGGCGGCGGCGTCAGCGGCTGCAATGGCGGCGCGGTCGTCGGTGGTGCCATCACCCACCGCGCCATAGTCGCGGATGTCGACCCAATCCATCAGCTTGCGATGGAAAACGGATGTCACATCTTCGACGGTGATGGATTCAATGCGCACCTGCCCGCCATTTGGTCCGGTCAGGTCCAGGCCAACATGCGCATAAGTGGGCGCAGTGCCCCACGCCATATCCACCCCGCCGCGATCGCCAGTGCCGAGGATGGCGGTCACCGTCACAATCGAGCCGTAAGACGTGATGTCGACAGAGGGTCCGAATTCATCAAGGCCCGAGACGTAGTTGTTGGACGCGTTGCCCGGCCAAGCACCGATGCGCACATCGGGAAGGTTGCCGGACAGCACTTTGACCCGGGCAGAGACGCGCAAGTAAGTGCCCGGAATAATTGGCGTTTCCGACATGTAGCGGATGCGGGTTGTGGCCTCCGCCTTGAGGATTTCAAGGCAATCGCCGAAATCGGCATCGGCTGCGACCAGCGCGGCATTGGGTGCTGTGGCCCATGTATCGCTGCCCGGCGTGCCATCCTGGCGCGACCAGACGCCAAGGCCGTCGGAAAATGGCGGCGGCATCAGGATAAGGCCGTCCGTGATCACCTGGTTCATGTCATACCCCTTCGTTCGCGCGGGGGTCGGCATCGGCCAAGCCCGCATCGCGTGTCATCCATCGACCGGACAGGGGCAACCGAGGCGCCTGAAACGGTCACCTCGGTTGTTTGCAATGTCTGTAAACGGCCCAAAGCCGGCTGACTGGGACAGCCACGTGCCTTGGATTGCCCCGCCATCATTACGCCCGAAGGGTTAAGCGGGCGTTAACGGACCGCCAAAAAGTTGAGTGACTGTCCCGGGGGAGTGTTACGGGACGGCGGGAGGGGCGAGGGCGCTAGCCGAGCGTCTCCCTGCCGTGCGTCAGGCCCCGAAGGTCGGGGCGTCCAAGACCTGCACGCCGTTGATCCGCCAGCCATTTTCCGTCTCGATCATGGCATATCCCAGATAGTGCAACGTGCCATTCTGATCGATCACCTCAACCCGCTGCACAATTAATCCACCCAGTTGCTGCAGGTCGATGAAATTGACTTCGCCGGGGTTCCAAACCATTGGATACCCCTGCCGCACCATCGTCCCGAACCGCTCCGGGCTGCCGAACAGCCCTTGAATATTGGGGCTCGCGAACTGCCACGCCTCCAGCACGTCCTCCGCACGGAACGCGTCGAACTGACCACCTATGACGGCCTCGATGTCCGGATCGGGTGGCAAAACCTCTTGCGCTTGCGCCGGACGCAACGCGAGGGCATTGGCCACAACGGCAAGGCTGAGTGCGAGGAAAATAGAAACGGCGATGGCACGAAGCATGAGGCTTCTCCTTTGGACATATCACTCCATTGCCCAAAGATACGTAGCCCGCGTGGGAAAAGTTTCAGCCCAAAAGTTTTCCGTCCAGCCCATCGCGGATCAGCTGTTTGGTCTCGTCGATCCCGTAAAGCGCGATGAACCCACCGAACCGTGGCCCCTGCGAGGCCCCCATGAGCACCTCATAAAGCCCCGAGAACCAAGCCCGCAGCGGGTCGAAGCCGTGGGTCTTGCCGATCGCGAAGACAATGCTCTGAAGGAATTCATCATCCTGCCAGTTCACTTCAGGCAAGGGCATATCCTTGCCCTCCTGCGCATTCTTGCGCGCGATCACGTCCAGCGCCTTATCAGCATCGCCAAGGCAGGCAATCAACTCTTCCATGGCACCGCGTTCCTGATCGGTGGCTGCGCGGAAGGTCCGGGTGGGTTTGACAAAATCATTGTAGTAACGGATCGCGAACCCTGCAGCCTGATCTAGGTCCGGATTCTTTTCGGGCGACGCATCAGGGGCATAGCGGTTGATGAAGCCCCAGAGCTTCTCCTTTTCCTCTGCTGCCGAGACACTCACCAAATTCAACAGCATCGCAAAGGGCACCACCATGGTGGAGGCTGGCACATTATGCCCGTGGATGTGGAAGACCGGGTTCGCAAGCCGCTGCGCGGTATCTTGCCCTGCATAGGCGCGCAATTGCTGGTGATATTCGTCCACTGCCTTGGGGATGACATCGAAGTAGAGCCGCTTGGCCGTCTTTGGCTTGCCGAACATGAAGTACGACAGGCTCTCGGTGGAGGCATAGGACAGCCATTCGTCAATGCTGATCCCGTTGCCCGACGATTTTGAGATCTTCTGCCCGTTTTCGTCGAGGAACAGCTCGTAGTTATACGTCACCGGTGCAGGCGTCCCGAGGATTTCGCAGATGCGGCTATAGATCGGCGTGTTCGTCGAATGGTCCTTGCCATACATCTCGAAATCGACGCCAAGGGCCGCCCACCGCGCGCCAAAATCAGGCTTCCATTGCAGCTTCACATTGCCGCCCGTCACCGGCAGCGTCCACTCACGCCCGTCCTCGTCATCGAAGGTGACGGTGTAGTCGGTCGCGTTGACCTCTTTCATCGGCACGTACAGCACGCGGCCTGTCTCGGGGTGGATCGGCAGGAAGATCGAATAGGTCTGCTGACGCTCTTCGCGCAGGGACTTCAACATCACCTTCATGATGTCGTCATAGCGCTCGACCGCGCGCTTCAGTGTCTCATCGAACTTGCCGGTCTTGTAGAATTCGGTCGCTGAGATGAACTCATACTCAAACCCGAACGTATCCAGGAACCGCCGCAGCATCGCGTTGTTGTGCGCGCCGAAGCTGTCGTGAGTGCCAAACGGGTCGGGCACACTCGTTAGCGGCTTTTGCAGATGCTCCGCCAAAGCCTCCTGGTTCGGCACATTGCCGGGCACCTTCCGCATCCCGTCCATATCGTCGGAGAACGAGATCAGCTTGGTCGGAATATCCGAGATCACCTCAAACGCGCGGCGCACCATGGTCGTGCGCAAAACCTCACCAAATGTCCCGATGTGGGGCAAGCCGCTTGGCCCATAACCCGTCTCGAACAGCACATAACCCTTTTCGGGCGGACCATCCTTGTAACGATCCAGCACGCGGCGCGCCTCTTCAAAGGCCCAAGCCTTGGAATTCATCGCAACGTCACGCAAATCGCTCATATCATCTGTCCTGAAGACCCATGGGATGGCAGGCACCTATTGTTTACTGCCGGTGGCGTCAATAAATGTTGCCAAGGCTGGAAACGGAGCGCGCGAAATGACTGATCATTCCTTCACCCCCGAAGATTCTTTGGTGGCCGTTATGGTCGGGATTTCGGTATCCGATGCGACGATCCGCACGTCGGAACTATTGTCGATCGAGCAGATCGTGAACTTTCTGCCCGTATTCGGCAGCTACGACGCGGATCGCATGCGGCGGATTGCCAACGTCGTCTTTGATCTGTTTGAGGAAGAAGACGGCCTCGATGCCCTATTCGGCCTCGTCAAAGAGGACCTGCCGGAGCCGCTTTATGAAACAGCATATGCCCTGGCCTGCGACGTGGCCGCAGCCGATGGCGCGATTGCGCAGGCCGAGCTGCGGTACCTGGAAGAGCTGCGCCATGCCCTCAATATCGACCGGCTGCACGCGGCCGCCATCGAGCGCGGGGCGCGTGCACGGCACATGACCCTGTGACAACCCCGCGCCCGCGGCGCCGCGCCATCATCTTAGGGGCTGCGGCCTGTGGGGCGGCCATGGCACTGCCTGCAGCCGCGCAAACAACAACCACCCTGCCCCGTTCGCCTGACCTTCCGGAGAGTGTGGCCTTTCTTGCCGTCGATCTTTCCAACGGTCGGGACTGGATTTTGGAGGGCAGCGACCTCGATACGCGGCGCAGGCCCTATTCGACGTTCAAGATTCCCAACCTGCTGATTGCGCTGGAGACCGGCGTAGAGGCGTCGCTTGATGCGACCCGCGAATGGGACCCGTCCCGCAGGCCGGCCCTGCGCTGGTGGCCCGAGGAATGGCAGCGCGATCACAGCCTGCGCAGCGCGTTCCGCGCTTCAGCCGTTTGGTATTTTCGCGATATCGCGTTGGAGGTGGGGGATGAAACCTACCGAAGCCTCCTTGCGGACTGGTCCTATGGCAATGCCACGCTTCCCAACGGCAGCGATGATTTCTGGCTGAGCGGTGCACTTCAGATATCCGTGCGCGAACAGGTGACTTTCCTCACCGAAATGCTTCAGGGCTCTCTCGGGATCTCGGATGCGGCCCGCGGCGCCCTGATGGAAGCCGCGCGCGCCGAGCAGCGCGGTGACATCACCTTGCATGGCAAGACCGGAGGCGGGTTTGGATATTTGGGTGGCGGCGCCGAGGGGTGGTATGTGGGCTTTGTGACCCGCGCCGACATGGCGCCAGTCGTCTTCGCGCTCTACCTGAATGGCCCCACATGGATATCGATCCGGGACGCGAGACTGGCCCTGTCAGAGCGTTTTTTGCAGGAAATCGGCGTCTGGCCAGTAGCCTAACGAACCCTGCGCAGGTTTTCGTCAACAAACGCCCGTTCCTCCGCCGACAAAACTGTCGCACGCGGATAAATCGGATCGTCCCTGTCATCGTGGATCGGCAGGTGCCAACCCGTTGTCGTATTGAAGAAACCCACTGCCCCAGCTTCACCGAATTCGGCCAGATAGCCTTGAATGACCGTATCCAGATAACTCAGGAGGATCGGGTGTTCACCAATGTCGGCATGCGTTGGTTCAACGGCGTAAATCTGCACCATCGGCTCCACCGGTTTGCCATGGCCAAAAGGCACGACCGGGTGGCGGGCATAGGCGCGTTCGCGTTCGTCCAGCGCCGCCCAATCGGCACCCGGCACAGCTGCGATCAGACCCGCGATTTCACTCCGCGAATCGGGCACCGCCGTTAGGAACGCGACCTCACGCAGACGCGTGCCTTGCCAGGCCCTGCGCCAGCCCTTCACACGGGCTTTTGCAGCGTCCGGGTACGCATGGGTCAGACGATTCACCAGGCTGCCATAGCCAAAGAAATATGGATCACTCATGCATTTCCAATGGGGCAATTGAAGCAGTCTATCAATCCCTCTTGATCCTGCAAAAAGTGGAGGTATGCTTTCGCATGCAACTACAGGGAGACGCTCGGGCGCGTAAATCGCATGCCCGTGGGCCGAAGGAGCAACCGCCCCGGTAATCTCTCAGGCAAAAGGACCTGTGGTGGCACGCACATACTCTGGAGAGTGAGGGTTTCGCCCTCCGCCGAAGGGATAACGATCTCAGGCCAAAGGACAGAGGGGGCATCGTTTCGCACCGTTCGCGGTGTGCAGGTGATGCCGGGCGCTTCGTCCCGGAGAAGGGACAAAATGGACGGGGTTTGCAATCCGAAGGCTTTGCCACTGGCCGCGCTGCATGAAGCGCTTGGTGCAAAGTTCGTGCCCTTCGCGGGCTGGTCGATGCCAGTGCAATACAGCCTGGGTGTGATGGGCGAACACAAATGGACACGCGAGAATGCGGGCCTGTTCGACGTGTCGCACATGGGCCAAGTCATGCTGCCGGCAGACGCGGCGGCGGCACTTGAAGCGCTTGTACCAGTGGATGTCATTGGTCTGGCCGAAGGTCGGCAGCGATACGGTTTCTTCACAAATGACACCGGCGGCGTGCTGGACGATCTGATGATCGCCCGCGTGCCCGATGGGCTTTTCCTGGTGGTCAACGCCGCCTGCCGTGATGCCGATACCGCCCATCTGCGCGCCCATATCGAAGGGGTGGAAGAAATCACCGGCCGCGCGCTTCTTGCGCTGCAAGGGCCAAAGGCCGAAAGCGCCCTGTCCTCGCTTGTCCCAGCCATTGCGGATATGCGGTTCATGGACAGCCAACGCCACATTTGGAACGGGGCTGAGCTTTGGATCAGCCGCTCCGGATATACCGGCGAGGATGGGTTTGAGGTTTCTGTGCCGGAAGACGTGGCCGAGGACTTTGCACGGGCTTCGCTGGCTGACGATCGCGTAGAACCCATCGGCCTTGGCGCGCGCGACAGCCTGCGGCTTGAGGCCGGGTTGCCGCTTTATGGGCAAGAGATGTCCGAAGATATCAGCCCGATCGAAGCGGGCCAGGCCTGGGCCATCACCAAGGTGCGCCGCGCAGGCGGCGACCGCGCCGGTGCCTTCCCCGGGGCTGATACAATCCTGAACCAGATTGCGAACGGCCCGATGCGCCGCCGCGCGGGCCTCCTGCCCGAGGGCCGTGCGCCCATGCGCACCGGTGTTGAGATCTTCGACAGCGCGGATGCCACAACCCCCATCGGTATCGTCACGTCCGGCGGGTTTGGCCCCACCCTCGGCGCTCCCATGGCCCTTGCCCTGATTGATGCAGCGACGCCACCCGACGCCCCCTATGGGGTGAGGTCCGCGGCAAGCGCCTGCCTGTCACCCAAACCACCCTGCCCTTTACCCCAAACGGCTACAAACGGAGTCCCAAATGAAATTCACCGAAGACCATGAATGGCTGCTGGCCGATGGCGACACGATCACCGTGGGCATCACCCCACACGCTGCCGAGCAATTGGGCGATGTCGTCTTTGTGGAATTGCCCGAGCTTGAGACGCAAGTCGCCAAAGGCGATGAAATCGTGGTGATTGAATCGGTCAAGGCGGCCTCTGACATCACGGCACCGCTCGATGGCGAGATTGTCGAGGTGAATGACACGCTCGTCGACAATCCGGCTTTGGTGAACGAGGACCCGACCGGCGAGGCCTGGTTTTTCAAGATCAAGGTCGAAGATCCGTCCGCCCTCGACGACTTCATGACCGAGGACGAATACAAAGATCATATCAGCGACTAGCACTGAATTTTCGTAGGAAAATTCGCACAAAGCCAAATCTTCTAAAAGATTTTTTGGAGCAGCACATGCCCTGGACGACCACCGACTACGATCCGACCGATTTCGCCAACCGCCGCCACATTGGCCCTTCGCCCGCCGAGATGGAGGATATGTTGCAGGCTGTCGGCGCGAGTAGCCTTGATGCGCTGATTGACGACACAGTCCCTGCCTCGATCCGGCAGGATGCGCCGCTGGACTGGCCGGCTATGTCCGAGGCGGAGCTGCTCGACCACATGCGCGGCCTGGCGGCAAAAAACAAGCCGATGACTTCGATGATCGGCCAAGGCTACTACAACACCCATACACCCCCCGCGATCCAGCGCAACGTGCTGGAAAATCCGGCCTGGTACACGGCCTATACGCCCTACCAGCCCGAGATTGCGCAGGGCCGGCTTGAGGCGCTGTTGAACTTCCAGACTATGGTGGCGGATCTGACTGGCCTTCCTGTCGCCAATGCCTCGCTGCTCGACGAAGCCACGGCGGCGGCCGAGGCGATGGTCATGGCCAAACGCGTTGCAAAATCCAAGGCGGACGGCTTCTTCGTGGATCAGGCCTGCCACCCACAGACCATCGCGGTGATCGAAACACGCGCCGCCCCGCTTGGTATCAAAGTGATTGTCGGCGCCACTGAAACACTCGATCCCGAAGCCGTCTTTGCCGCGATCTTCCAGTACCCCGGCACCTACGGCGAACTGACCGATCCCGGCCCGCAAATCGCGGCCCTTCACGGGGCAAAGGCGCTGACAATCCTCGCGACCGATCTGCTGGCATTGACCCTGCTGAAGGAACCCGGCGCCCTTGATGCCGATATTGCCATCGGCTCGGCACAGCGCTTTGGGGTGCCTCTTGGTTATGGCGGCCCGCACGCCGCGTTCATGGCCTGCCGCGACGCCTACAAGCGCAACATGCCGGGCCGGATCGTGGGGGTCAGTGTGGACAGCCACGGACACAAGGCATTCCGCTTGTCCCTGCAAACCCGCGAGCAGCATATCCGCCGGGAAAAGGCGACGTCCAATGTCTGCACGGCGCAGGCCCTTCTGGCTGTGATGGCCAGCTTCTATGCGGTGTTCCATGGGCCGCAGGGTCTGCGGGCCATTGCTGAGCGTGTGCATCTGCGTGCTACGCGATTGGCCGCCTCCCTCAAGGCGGGCGGCTACGCGCCGGAGAATGCCAGCTTCTTCGACACGCTCACCGTTCATGTCGGCGACAAGCAATCGCGCATCATGGCCGCCGCCGTGGCCCGTGGCATCAACCTGCGCGACGTGGGCAGCGACCGCATCGGCGTCAGCGTGGATGAGACGACGACCGATGCCCATATCGAAGCCGTCTGCCGCGCCTTTGGCGTTCTGGTGGCCCCGGCCAGCAAGACACCAGCCATCCCCGAGGCGCTGCTGCGGACGTCTGATTATCTGACCCATCCGATCTTCCACATGAACCGCGCAGAGTCCGAGATGATGCGTTACATGCGTCGCCTCAGCGACCGCGACCTGGCGCTCGACCGCGCCATGATCCCGCTTGGCTCCTGCACCATGAAGCTCAATGCAGCAGTCGAGATGATGCCGATCACCTGGCCCGAATTCGGCGGCCTGCATCCCTTCGCACCTGCCGACCAGGCCGAAGGTTATGCCGAAATGCTGGAGGATCTGTCGGCCAAACTCTGCGACATCACCGGGTATGATGCCATGTCGATGCAGCCCAATTCAGGCGCGCAGGGCGAATATGCGGGGCTTCTGACCATCGCCGCCTACCACCGCGCAAACGGCGACGGGCACCGCAATATCTGCCTGATCCCGCTGTCTGCCCATGGCACCAACCCGGCCTCCGCCCAGATGGCAGGGATGCAGGTTGTCGTCGTGAAAGCCGCAGAGAATGGCGATATCGACCTGGAGGATTTTCGCGCCAAGGCTGAGGCCGCGGGCGAAAACCTTGCCGCCTGCATGATCACCTACCCCTCCACCCACGGCGTGTTCGAGGAGACGGTGCGCGAGGTCTGCGATATCACCCACGCCTTTGGCGGGCAGGTCTATCTCGATGGGGCCAACCTGAACGCGATGGTGGGCCTGTCAAAGCCCGGCGATCTGGGCTCGGACGTGAGCCACCTCAACCTGCACAAGACCTTCTGCATCCCCCATGGCGGAGGCGGGCCGGGCATGGGACCCATCGGCGTGAAGGCCCATCTGGCCCCGCATTTGCCCGGTCACCCCGAAAGTGGCGGGTCAGAGGGGCCGGTCAGCGCGGCGCCTTATGGATCTGCGTCGATCCTGCCGATTTCATACGCCTATATTCATCTGATGGGCGGTGAAGGTATCACCCAGGCCACCAAAGTCGCCATCTTGAACGGCAACTACATCGCGAAGCGGTTGGAGCGGGAGTATGACATCCTCTTCAAAGGCAGTACGGATCGCGTGGCGCACGAATGCATCCTAGACACTCGTCCCTTTGCCGAGGTTGGGGTGACGGTCGACGACATCGCCAAACGCCTGATGGACCATGGCTTCCACGCGCCCACGATGAGCTGGCCCGTCGCGGGAACGCTGATGGTGGAGCCGACGGAGTCGGAAACGAAGGCCGAGTTGGACCGCTTCATCACCGCGATGCAGGCCATCCGCGCCGAAATCGCAGAGATTGAGGCCGGCGATATGGCGGCTGAGGCCAGCCCGCTGCACCATGCCCCCCACACGATGGAGGATCTGATCCGCGACTGGGACCGTGCCTATAGCCGTGAACAAGGCTGCTTCCCGCCCGGTGCGTTCCGCGTGGACAAGTACTGGCCGCCGGTCAACCGCGTGGACAATGTGGCGGGTGACCGGAACCTTGTCTGCACCTGCCCTCCGGTGGAGGAATATCTCGACGCAGCGGAATAGAGCGCAACGGCTGATCTTGGTTACTGAAAGGTAAACAAGGTCAGCTTTTTTGTGTCTTGTCAGATACTAAAGGGTCTTGTGCACGCGTGCACAGGCGCCTCAGCGCGACCGCCCGAACCGTGCAAAAAGCCCGTCGAGCGAATAGGTCTCGGCCACGGGTCCATGCTCTTCGGGGAAGAAGTTCGGGTCTTCTGGCAGGCATCCACGCCCGCAGACCTGTGTCATCGATCCAGTTGTGCCGTTGACGTACCAAAGGCGACCACCGGGCGTGCCAACCCATCCGTTCACGCCAAAGCGCATATCGCCTTCTACGTCCTGGATCGACGGCACTTCGCCATCGTATCCGAGGCCCCATGCCGCATGGGTATGCCACGACGAAACCGCGCGCATGCCGGGCTCAAGCGGCATGGATGCGCAGCTTGCTTCCCCGCCCCAGGACGCCTTGGTCGACGAATAATTGCCTTCATTGTCTTGCAAAACAAACCCGCACACTTCGCGATTGAAGGTCACGGAAAGCCGGTTCATCTGCTCCATCAAACCCATAACGAATTCCGTTTCGCGGGCATCTTGTGCCTGGGCGGCGTGACCGAAGGACATCGAGGTGGCGACGACAACCAAGGCGGTAAAGAACTTACGCATGGTTCAAGGGGCTCCTATGCGGGTGAATTGATTCAAGGTTAGCGGAGAACGGTGGGCAAGCAACGCGAAAGATCGCGGCTTTGGGCTGGAAACAGAAGGAACACGCCCTAAGGTCTAAACAACTGCGGTATTTGGAGGCACGACATGGCCAGCATGGAAGAAAAGATGAAGTCTCGCATGGACAAGATGATCCAAGGCACGTCGATTGAGCGTCTCAGTGACGATGACGATGTGCGCGAATGGCTGCTTTTTGGCCGCATGGCGATGATTTTCACACTTTGGGTGGCAATGATTTCTGCCGTCGCCTTGTTGATCTCCGTCCGTTTCTGACGGGATCGTCGGGCAACAAATCCAATATGGAGCGCGACGCCCAAACGATCGCGGGGAAAGTCCGTCTTACGGACCAGCTTACCAGCTAAACGCCTTAAATTGCTGCCCAATCCGTAAAGCGGAACGGTGTGGGACGCGGCTTGCGTTGCTGCTTTGGCGGTGTGTGTCGCGGTGTCACGGCGCGGCTCCTTTCACGTTTCAATATAGGTGAAAGAGGTTAACAAGTCTGTGGGTGTTACACCGACTTGACAGCCATGTGTTGCGACGTGTGCGCGGCTTCAGATGGCGGCCCAATCGGTGAACTTGAAGGGCGTTGGCGCGGGGCGGCCTGGAATAGGATTGGCGGGGCGGTGGGGTTGTGCGGGGCGTTTCATGTCTATGATCCAATGGGTTGCGTTTCGAATGGCCTCAGCCTCAACCTGACCGCCTCCGCCACGCAATATCGGCGCGCTGATATTGGATATCGCAGACGGCATCCTCCCCTATTTTCAAGCGCTTGGCGGAGAATGGCCGATCCGCGCACGATTGCGCGGGAATTGGCGCATGCATGCTATGGTTGGATGTGTGGGGGCCTCAGAATCCCCCAGAAAACGACCAAGGGAGAGAGACATGAGCGTAGCTCGCGTAACCGAAATTATCGCTTCATCGAACAAGAGCTTCGAGGATGCCACCGAGAAGGGAATCGACCGCGCCTGCAAGACGCTGAAGGGCGTGCAGGGTGCTTGGGTGCAGGACCAGAAGGTCACGGTGAAAGACGGAAAGATCGACGAATACCGCGTGAGCCTGAAGGTCACGTTTGTGCTGGAGGACTGATCCGCTGAACGCATATGCGTTCATCTGAGCGGATTTTTTCGCAAAACTGCGTTCAACTGAACGGATCTTGCGCCAACCACCTGACAAGAAAAAAGGCGCGTCCGGGATCGGGCGCGCCATTCGTTTTTCGCGTTGAGCCTGTGGCTCAGACGAGCGTCAGGTTAACCGCGCTCTCGCGGCCATCACGGCCGGCTTCCAGGTCGTAGGTGACCTTCTGGTTGTCGGCGAGGCCGGTCAGGCCGGAACGCTCAACAGCAGAGATGTGCACGAACACGTCCTTGCCGCCTTCTTCCGGTGCGATGAAGCCGAAGCCTTTGGTGGTGTTGAACCATTTCACAGTGCCGTTGGCCATCTGTGTATCTCCTAAGTATTAAACCCGCCCGCGTGCGTGCGGCGGCATGGCGTCAGTTGGGTAGCAGATCGAGACTGAGGCCTTGGTAGAGGAGACAGCGGACGAGATGCGGTAACGGTCGCGAGGCTCATATGGGGCGGATCGCGGCGAAAGGCAAGGAAAATGAGACCGGTCGGCGGAATGGGGCCGAGGGGTGCTCACGCGTGAGCAAGGGGGTTAAGTGGTTGTTTTTGTTTGAATTGAGGGATTTTGTTAAGGCTTTGGTAAGGATTTGCCAGCCGTTTTTCGGGTGGGTTGGTCCTCAATCATGCACGTCAAACACCAGCGGTGCACCCGCGCTGCCGCAGGAATGGGCGCAGGTCCCGGCATATTGGCCGGTCTGGGCGAAGCGGATGTAGACGACCTCTAATCGGCCGGGGATGGCCTCGAATTCCAGCGCGATATCGGGGAAGGACATCTCGTAGATCAGGTCCATCGCCATGATTTGCAGGGCGATTGTGGTGTCGACGGGGAGGGAGAGGCGGCCATCGGTGAGGGGCGCGTCGTCGGTTTCCCAGGTGCCGGATTGGGCGCGGAGGGAGATGGTGAGGTCGGGCGGTTCTCCGTTTGGGTCCGCGAAGGTGTCTTCGGGGTCGGTGAGGAGAATCTGGAGCGCCTCGTTCAGGGCGTTGATATCGTCGGCGACGGAGGGGGTGTCCTCGGCTTGGGCCGGGTGGGTGAGGGTCAGGGCGAGGAGGATGGAGAGGAAGAGGCGCATGGTGGGAGCTTAGCGTCACGCATTCGGCGCGCAATCCCGACGTTCATTCGGCAGTACCATGGCGGGTTAACAGCCGCGCAGCGGCCCCGCCATCGACGGGCCTGCCCCGGGCCAGGCGATTTGGTGAGGCTTGGCGCTTCGTTGTTGGGGAGCGATGGTGTGGCTGGGATAAAGTGCCACGAATAGAGGTTTGGATCGCCGCACCCAGGCCCGTCGGTGGCTGGTCTGATAGTCTTGTGATCTTCATATTTGACGCACTCCACCCTTCAACGGATTTAGTCAGAACCCGAAAAAGTAGCCCGTTTCATCTACTTGAAGAACCTCGGCTGCTGGCGTGTAGAGTTGCGGATCGATCTTGTAGGCCGATGGAGCCAAGCCAAGAAAGAAGCTCTGAACGTCATGATCCGTTGCAATCATGCTCACTTGGCTGTTGTACACCAGTGCGGAGAACAGTCTGGTAAGCTGCGGCCCGGTAAAGAACTGATGCTGCGACAAACCCTCAATCACGGCATGAGTCGTAGCGAAACTCCCCGAAGACTCAAGTTGCGTGATTAGCTCCTGTTTGTGCGACTCCTTCGATAGGTCGATTTCCGGGTAGTTGTTTTGGAAGAATGCAGACAGGGACTTATAAAGAACTGCACCCGCAAAGATTCCGCGACCATCGATCCATTCATTCCTTAGGTACGACTTTATCTTTCCCGGTTCGAGTTCTGACTCGAAATCAGAGTCATTTGAGACGATTGCGACATTCGTTTCATCGGTTGAAAGAAGGCTTTCCCAGTGTACAGCGTCACCAAGTTTTCCATGTTTTCCGGAGGATTGCCAAGTTCGGTTCGATTTCTCGCTTTTTCCAGAAGTTCTTCGGTCACCGGTAGATCAGTCGATGCTTGCAGCAAACTACTAATCACGTAGTCAGCTTGGAGTTCTCGTTTTGAGATTCTCTGCTTAGCGTCTTCAACTAAAGCAGTAAGCTTGCTGTTTGCCTCCTTTAACGCGTCCTTCAGAGATTGGTGCGGCTCCAGTCCGTCGCAATAGTTTGGAACCTTGACTGCGAGTTTTGCTGCCTCCAGAACTCGGAAAACGACTTTGCTAATGAGGCTTCTCGCATTCGGTCTACTTCGTCACGAAGCACTTTGTTTGTATACAATACTACTTCGCTGTCCGTTACCAACGCGACGAGTTTTTGTATCTCCGATATATCGTCTTTCCCAAAACGATAGAAATCGAGGTAGATGTTCGCATCAATGAAAAGTTGAGTGGGCAATAAGCTACCTCACAAACTTCTTGTGCTTCAGCCGCTTCGGCTCCAGCGCGTCTGGGCCGAGCCTCCGCTTCTTGTCTTCCTCGTATGCTGAGAAATCGCCTTCGAACCATTCAACATGGGCCTCGCCCTCGAAGGCGAGGATGTGCGTGCACAGACGGTCGAGGAAGAAGCGGTCGTGGGAGATGATGACGGCGCAGCCGGCGAAATCGCTCAGCGCGTCTTCGAGGGCGCGGAGGGTTTCGACGTCGAGGTCGTTGGTGGGCTCGTCGAGGAGAAGGACGTTGCCGCCGCTCTTCAGCAGTTTTGCCATGTGGACGCGGTTGCGTTCGCCGCCTGAGAGGAGGCCGACCTTTTTCTGCTGATCCCCGCCCTTGAAGTTGAAGGTGGAGCAATAGGCGCGGGAGTTGATTTGGGCGTCGCCGAGTTGGATGATTTCCGCACCGCCGGTAATTTCTTCCCATACGGTGGCGTCGGGGTTGAGGGCGTCGCGGGACTGGTCGACGTAGGAGAGGTCGACGGTGTCGCCGTATTCGAGCGTGCCGTCGTCGGGCTGTTCCTGCCCGGTTAGCATGCGGAAGAGCGTGGATTTGCCCGCCCCGTTGGGGCCGATGACGCCGACGATGCCGCCGGGGGGCAGCGCGAAGGTGAGGTCTTCGATCAGGAGGCGGTCGCCGTAGCCCTTTTTGAGGTTGTTGACCTCGATGACCTTGGAGCCCAGGCGGGGGCCATTGGGGATGACGATCTGGGCGCGGGAGAGCTTTTCGCGCTCGGATTGGGAGGCCAGATCCTCGTAGGCGTTGATCCGGGCCTTTTGCTTGGCTTGACGGGCTTTGGCGCCTTGGCGGATCCATTCGAGTTCGCGTTCGAGGGTTTTCTGGCGGGATTTATCCTCGCGCGCTTCCTGTTCGAGGCGTTTGGCTTTCTGTTCGAGCCAGGCGGAGTAGTTGCCTTCGTAGGGGATGCCGCGGCCACGGTCGAGTTCGAGGATCCAGCCGGTGATATCGTCGAGGAAGTAGCGGTCGTGGGTGACGATCAGGATGGTGCCCTTGTAGTCGATCAGGTGCTGCTGGAGCCAGGCGATGGTTTCAGCGTCAAGGTGGTTGGTGGGCTCGTCGAGGAGCAGCATGTCGGGCGCTTCGAGGAGCAGTTTGCAGAGCGCGACGCGGCGGCGTTCACCGCCGGAGAGGGTTTCCACAGGCGCGTCATCGGGGGGCAGCGGAGGGCTTCCATGGCGACGTCGATCTGGCTGTCGAGGTCCCAGAGGTTGTTGGAGTCGATCTCATCCTGGAGGGCGGCCATTTCATCGGCGGTCTCGTCGGAATAGTTCATGGCGAGTTCGTTGAAGCGGTCGAGCTTGGCCTTTTTCTCGGCGACACCCAGCATGACGTTTTCGCGGACGGTGAGGCTTTCATCGAGCTGCGGTTCCTGCGGAAGATAACCGACGCGCGCGCCTTCGGCGGCCCAGGCCTCACCCGTGAAATCGGGGTCGAGGCCCGCCATGATCTTCATCAGCGTGGATTTGCCCGCGCCGTTGACGCCGACGACGCCGATTTTGACGCCGGGCAGGAAGGAGAGGCGGATGTTTTCAAAGCATTTCTTACCGCCGGGATAGGTCTTTGAGACACCGTCCATGTGGTAGACATATTGATAGGCTGCCATGGGTCCGCTCCGTCCGATTGGAATTCGATTTGCCCCTGCATACGCGGGCCGGACGGGATGGGCAATCGGGTGGATGGGGGGCCTGTCAAGGGCGGGGGGACCGCCTTGGCCGGCTTGTCTCTGGTGGGGTAGGAGACGGGTGTTGAACAGGTGAGACGGGAGCCGGTGAGATGACTGACGCGAGACGAAAGACCTGGCCCATTGTGGTGGGGCTGCTGTTGGCGGTGAAGGCGGCGGTTTTGCTGTTGCCTGATCTGCTGCGGGTGGCACCGGACGTGGCGCGCGTGGGGCCGGAGATGGTGCGGACCGTGCCGTGGGGTGTGGTGGATGAGGCGGCGCCAATTGTAGTGCAGGACGATTGGGGTCGGATCACGGACGCTGCGTTGAGCGGGGCCGAGATCACCGTTGACGCGGTAGGGCTGATCGAGGTCGAGGACGAATAGCCTGACGTCAGCTTGCCGCGCGGAGATCCGCCGCGCGATCACGTTCCGATGGAATGACAATTTCGGCACCGCGTTCAACCATTTCGATCAAGGCGTCGCGTCCCATTGGGCGTGCGATGCCGAAGCCTTGCAGACGGTAACACCCGTGTTTGAGCAGGAAATCCGCTTGTTCGCGGGTTTCGATCCCTTCGGCAAGCGTGCCCACACCAAGGGTGTGGCACAGCCGCAGGATCGAGGTGGTGATGATGCGGGCCGAGCGTTCGGTGGTGACATTGGCAATCAGGCTGCGGTCGAGCTTCACGCCGCTGACGTTAAGTTGGCCCAGATGGGCGAGGCCCGCATAGCCAACACCGAAATCGTCGAGGTAGACGGAATAGCCCCTCTCACGGAGCTGATTGATCCGCGCGGCTGCGACGTTGTCGGTCGTATCTGCGCCGAAAAACGTTGTCTCCAGCACTTCGGCGATCATGTGGTCGGGGGACAGATTGGCAGCCTTTGCCTCTTCCTCCAGCCGGCTGAGAAAATCGGGATGGGCCAATGCCTCGGACGAGGTGTTGAAGGCGCCGAGGATGCGGTGACCACGGGCCTCAAGCTCGGCTACAAGGGAGGCGGTGGCGCGCACGGCGGCAAAATCGACATCCGTCATCCGGTTTATGCGGGCTGCAAAAGGCAGGAACCGGTCTGGCGGCACCCGTTCGCCATTGGCGCGGGTCCAGCGAGCCAGCGTTTCAAAGGAGCGGATTTTGCCCGTTCGGCCATCAAGGATGGGCTGATGTTCAAAGCCGATCTCATCATTGTCGAGGGCATCGACGAATTCTTCCATCATCGCATTCTCGCTTTCCTGCCGTTCGTGCAGGTCGGCGTCGTAGCGCGCAATTGAGGGGGCGCCGGGCACCTTGGCCTCATATAGGGCGAAATCGGCAGAGCGGATCAGATCCTCAGCCCTGATCTGGGCTCCCTCACTCAGCGCGAGACCGATAGAGGCGCCGCAGGTCAGCGTCGTCTCGAACACGTCAATTGGCGTCCGGATGCGTTCCAGAAGAGTATCGGCGAGCATTTGCAGGGCATCGAAATCTCTGACGCCCGGCATGGCCATGAGAAATTCATCCCCGCCCATCCGGCAACAGATCGCGTCAGGCCCACCGGCGGCTTTCATCGCCTCGGCGACATGGACGAGGATCTGATCACCGGCGGCATGGCCATTGCTGTCATTGATTGCTTTGAAATGGTCGAGGTCGATGCAAATGAGGCCCAGATGACGCTCGTCGCGGGTTTCGCGTCCCAACACCGCGTCGGCCCGTCGCAAAAAGGCGGAGCGGTTCAGCAGGCCCGTCAAAGCATCATGGTCGGCGGCATGTGTGAGATATATTTTTGCTTCTTTGAGTTCAGACTCACGCTGGACCTGTTGCGTGACATCGCGTGAGACCAGAACAACGCGCTGCTCCCCGGTCTTGGTTCGACCAATGCCTGGCTGAATTCGTGCCAGAAACGTTCGCCGTTTTTGCGGACATTTGGGTGGCGGTGGAAGGTTTTGAATGTGTCGTCGTCGGGATTGAACCGGAAATTCTCGATCTCTTTGTCGGATGGCTTGTCCTCGGGCGCGAAACAGAATTCCTGCGGCTTTCGGCCAATGATCTCCTCAAGCTCATATCCCATGGTTCGGCAATAGGCGCTGTTGGCCCAGATGATGCGCGCCTCCATATCCTGATACAGAAGGCCATCATTGGCGTGCTGCGCCACAGCGCGGAGGACAGCTTCGTGTGCGGAGACATCATCAAGCGCGCGTTCGATGCGCTCCAATGCGCCTTGCGCTTTGCGGGCTGCCCGGATCTTGACGTGCAGGAGGGCAAAGGTAACGAGCAACAGGGCCACAAGGGCGCTTTCGACCGCCACAAAGATGCTGAGCCAACCGTTGGACACAGCCTCTGCCCAATTGAAATCGCCCAAAAAACTCTCAATCCACTGCACGGAAGCCGACCTGCCCTAGTACCTTAAGGGCGCACCTTAGGCCCCCGCCCCCAAGCATCCGTTAATGCGCCGGACAGGCGATGCGTTTTCTTTCTAGAACTTTAATCAACTCTGAATTCGACCGAAGTGGTGAACTTCCGCCCATCCGAAATTGACCGAATTTAAGAGTAGACTGAGGCCGTCGGGCTTTGCTATCCGGCCTTTACCGAAACCCGGAAGGAGCCTGTCATGGCTATCTCTTGTCTCTTTGGAATGCGCCCGGCGGGCGCAGTGCAAGCCCCCTAGGGCGTGGCCAAGAGACGGGTTGTTGTGACAATCCATCCCGAAGGCCGCCCGTGACGCGGCCTTTCTTTTTGCTTCGGTATCTCTACCCAAATCGCAAACTGTCTGTCCCTTCGCGCGGCGGCTTTCCCAAACCAAGGAAAGACCAATGCAGACGAAAGTACGTTTCAACCCCTGATCCTGTTGCGCCGGTTCCAGGACTGGATGATCCGGCCGTTGGATGAGGGGCAAATCAAGCCCAAGGATACCGATATCCCCGACTATCTGCGGCGCGATGTGGGCCTGCCGCCGCATCATCGCAAGCGGCACCAGCGGAGCGGGGACCCGCCCACGCGGGATCCCTTCAGGCTGTTGTAGCCTGGGGGCGGTGCGCCGTGGTTGATTGACAGCCCCGCCCTGCCGCCCCATCAAGGCGCGCGTTTTTCATGGGAGAGCGCGCGTGATGCGCCATGAGATGCCCTTTGCGATGCCCGGCCAGGTGATTGGCCTGTTCGGCGGGTCCTTTGATCCGCCGCATGAGGGGCATGTGCATGTCAGCCGCGAGGCGCTGAAGCGCTTTGGGCTGGACCGGGTGTGGTGGCTGGTATCGCCCGGCAACCCGCTGAAGGCGCGTGGACCGGCCCCGTTGGAGCGGCGGATGGCGGCGGCACGGGGCTTGATCCGGCATCCGCGGGTTGAGGCCTCAGATCTCGAGGCGCGGATCGGCACGCGCTACACGGCTGAGACGCTGGCGCAGATGCAGGCGCTTTATCCCGGTGTGCGGTTTGTCTGGCTGATGGGGGCCGACAATCTGGCCCAGTTCCACCGTTGGCAGCGTTGGGACTGGATCATGGAGCATGTGCCGGTTGGCGTTCTGGCCCGGCCTGGTCAGCGGATCTCGGCGCGGACCAGCGTGGCGGCGCAACGGTATGCGCAAGCGAAATTGCCAGCCTCGGCGGCGCGGCTGTTGGGGCGGTCTGAGGCCCCGGCCTGGTGTTTTCTGAACGTGCCGATGCGTGATGTATCGAGCAGTGCGATCCGCGCGCGGGGGAGTGGGGCTAGGCGCGTTTGCCGAGCAGCCCCGCAAGGCCCGAGACCAGCAAGATCGCGAGGCCAGCAAGGTCAATGGCGTCAGGCAAGTCGCCGAAGATAAGCGCGCCGAAGAGCGTAGCCCAGATCAGTTGCGTGTAGACAAAGGGCGCCATGCGGCTGGCCTCGGCCCGGCGGTAGGCGAGGATCAGCAGGAAATTTCCGGCCATGGAGCAGAAGGCGGAGGCCAGGGTAAGCCCTGCGACTTGCGGTGTGAGCGGGGGAGCGCGGTCAGGCCGAGGGGGAGAGGACGAGCGCGCCGATGGCCAGTTGCGACAGCAGGAGCGCGCGGGGCCGCGGCGGTTCTGCCTTTTGCGCGCCGATGGGCGCGACGGACGCGATCCAGCGGCTCATCACCAGGTAGGCGCCATAGAAAAGCCCCGCCAGCACCGCAAAACCCGTGCCTGTCGTCATGCCAAAGCCCGGTTTGACCACGAGGATGACCCCCAAGAACCCGAGGCAGACAAGGCCGAGGCGGAGGGCTGAGAACGGCTCCCGCAGGAGCCAGACAGACAGGAGCCACGAGAGGATGGGCCCCACGAAGAAGGCACCGAAGACGTTTGCGATGGGCTCGGACCGGAGCGCCGTCAGGATCGAGGTGATGCCGCCCACGATGAAGAGTGCGCGCAGCCAGACGCGCCAATCGGCGAACAGGCGGGGCGACAGGGCCGCGAGGGCGAAGGGTGCGATCATCAGCGCGCCCAGGGCAAAGCGGCTCCACGCCACAAAAACAGGGGCCACGCCCGCTTGCGTGAGCAGCTTGCCCGTTGCGTCGCCTGCCGGGATCAGCGCCATGGCAAGCAGCATCAGGGGAAGCGCGCGGAGGGTGTTTGTATCCATGGACAGGTGCGTATCGGGAAAGGTCAAGTCAGGGAACCCTAACGGAATATTCACGAAAACCTGTCCTTTCAGGGGCTTGAGCGTGAGAGGGTCGGCAAGGTATCCTGTGCATAACTGCCAAACGACACGACACCATGATTAACAGACGGATCTTTGCCAGCGGGCTTCTTGCAAGCACCGCGACCGCCGCGTGGGGTGCCGCACCTGAACGGTCTCTCAGACCGCAGCTGCGCCCGACCGGTTTCCTGATCCGTACCATCCCCGAAGCGACCGACCTGATCCGCGACGCGAACCTTGGCGGGCGCATCGGATTTGCTGTGGCCGATGCCGCAACAGGCGAGATGCTGGAGGTGGTGAACCCCCTCTACCCGCTGCCGCCTGCATCGGTCGCAAAGGCTGTGACCTGCGCTTATGCGCTGGACCGCGTCGGCCCCGCGCATCGGTTCCGCACACGCATCGTCTCGGACGGGGTTCTGGCGGACGGACGGCTGGACGGAGACCTGTGGCTTGTCGGCTCGGGCGACCCGATTTTTGACACCGACGCCCTGGCTGGCATGTGTGCCCAACTGACCGAAATGGGGGTGCGTGAGGTCACCGGTCGCTTCCGCGTGGCCACGGGCGCCCTGCCCGAGATTTGGCAGATCGACCCCGCGCAGCTACCGCATGTGGGGTATAACCCGGCCATCTCGGCGCTGAACCTCAACTTCAATCGGGTCCATTTTGAATGGGAACGGGTGGGCGAGGATTACACGATTTCGATGGATGCGCGGTCGACCACATTGCGCCCGTCGGTGCAGGTGGCGCGGATGCAGATCGCGGAACGGACCACGCCGGTCTACACCTACTCTGACGCTGAAAACCATGATGCCTGGACCGTCGCGCGCGGTGCCTTGGGCGATGCCGGGGCGCGCTGGCTTCCGGTGCGCCGACCCGCCGCTTACATGGCCGAAGTCTTCCAGACACTGATGGCGGAACAGGGTGTTCGTCTGCCCTCCCCCGAATACGCGCGGAGTGCGCCGGATACGGCGCTGGTTCTGGTTGAGCACTCGTCCGATCCACTGGAAGATATCCTGCGTGGCATGATGCGCTGGTCGACCAATCTGACGGCGGAAGTGATGGGGCTGATGGCCTCCCAAGCGGGGGGCGCGCAACCGGCGGGCCTAACCGAATCGGGTACGGCGATGGCGGATTGGATGAGTGACCGGATGGGCGCACGGAATGTGCATTTCGTCGATCACTCCGGCCTTGGCGTCGGCAGTCGCATCCGGCCTCAGGACATGACCCGCGCACTGGTCGCAGCAGGACCGAGCAGCCGGTTGCGCAATTTGATGAAAGACATCCCGATGCGCGACCGAGACGGCAATGTGATCGAGGATCACCCGGTCGAAGTGGTCGCCAAGACCGGAACGCTCAACTTCGTGTCGACGCTGGCGGGGTATGCGCGCGCGCCGTCGGGCCGAGACCTGGCCTTCACGATCTTCTGCGCCGATCTCGACCGGCGCGAAGCGATCCCCGAGGATCAGCGCGAGCGCCCGCAAGGCACCCGAACCTACAACCGCGCCGCCAAGCGCCTGCAACAGGCTTTGGTGGAACGGTGGAGTACGGTCTACGCGTGAGCGACACGAGATACAGCTTTCGCCGTGCCACACTAGTTGATCTTCCCATGCTGACCGCGTGGCGCGACCTGTCGCATGTGGCGGAATGGTGGGATGAGGATCCGGTCTTCGATGTGGAGGATCTGGAAGACCGCCGCCTGTCGCTGAGCGTGGTGCTGTGCGATGGCGCGCCATTTGCATTCCAGCAGACCTACTCGGTCAAGGGTTGGGACTTTGAGCACCATTTCGGGCACTTTCCAGATGGTGCGCGCGGGATTGACCAGTTCATAGGTCCACACGAATGGCTTGGCAAAGGCCATGGCAGCGGGTTCATCCGGGCCAGTCTGGCGCAAATGTTTGCGGATGGCGTGCCTGTGGTGGCCACCGACCCGCACCCGGACAATGCCCGCGCAATCCGGGCTTATGAGAAGGCAGGGTTTCGCGCCCATGGTCCGGTGATGGACACACAATGGGGTCTGATCTTACCGATGAGTGTTTGGGCCGAACTCAGCACCCTGACGTAAAAAAGGCCACCCGCCTGGGGTGGCCTTTTGATTTCGCCGGGACTGGCGTTACACGTTGATGCTGCTGCCGCCTTTGGGGCCTGCGATCAACCAGGCGATAAAGCCCAGGACCGGTAGGATCAGGATAGCGAGCATCCAAACCAGCTTTGCGCCCGTCGATGCGGCCGATGTCCATGTTTTGAACAGCGCGTAGATGTTGGCGATCAGAACGATCAAGCCGATAATGCCATATTCCATTGGTCTTTCCTCCGGTTACTGTGTCTTGGGAAGAGAACAACCGAGGGTGGAAAAGGTTCCGGGAAATTTATCTGCGCATGTGGAACAGGGCGTGCAGGCGGCCTTCGCGCGCGAAGGGATCTTTGGGTCTTGGCGCGGCTTCCTGCGCCATTATCCGGCGCACGAGGACGAAGGACAGCAGGCCAAAGGCGACGCCCCCCACGGCCTGCCCAATTAGCACGCCCGCCGCGCCGAACCAGATGGAAAACAGCATCACAAACGGGATCGTGCCAAGCGTATGACGTCCCCAGTTCACAAGTGTGGATTGGTAGGGATGGCCCAGATTGTTGAAGCTGGCGTTTGAGACGAAGATCATCCCGTTGAAGAAGAACAGAAGCGCCAGCGGGCCGCAGAACAGGAAGACCAGCTCGCGGGCGGTGCCTGTCGCCTCGAACAGGGCCGCGATGGGGCCACGCAGACCAAAGAGGATGGCGGAGATCAGGACCACGACGATGGCGCAGAACGCGAGCGCCTCGGTATAGGTGCGTTTGACTCGGTCGTGTTTGCCGGCGCCAAAGTTTTGGCCAACGATGGGGCCGACCGCGCCCGACAGCGCGAACAGAATGCCAAAGGCCACGGGTGTGAGGCGGCCCACGATGGCCATGCCGGCGACGGCCTCTTCGCCGTATTCAGCCATGGCGCGGGTGACGTAGGCCTGGCCCACGGGTGTGGCGAGTTGGGTTGCGACGGCGGGGCCTGCAAGGGCGAGGATCGGGGTCAGGTCGAGGCGCAAATCCGGAAGCGCGGGGCGGTCGAAGCCGCCATGGTGGCGGACGATCGGGACGATCGCCATGACGCAGATGGCAATCCGCGCGCAGACCGATGCGATGGCGGCCCCGGTCAGCTCCAGATCGAGGCCGAAGATCAGGATCGGGTCGAGGACCGCGTTCACTACACCGCCCCAGATCGTGACCATCATGGCCCGGCGCGCATCGCCATGGGCGCGCAGGATCGCGCCGCCGACCATGCCAACCAACAAAAGCGGCAAGGAGGGCACGATGATGCGCAGGTAGGAGGTGGCCAGCGGTTGGGTCATTTCGGAGGCGCCGAGAAGGGCCACAAAGGTGGGGACGTAGATCCAGACGATGGCGGCAAAGATTGCCCCGAATATGACGCCATATGTCAGCGTCGTGCCCGCGCGGCGTTTGGCCAGCGCCTCATCCCCCGCCCCCAAGGCGCGCGCGACCAATGCCCCGCCCGCAATCGCCATGCCGATGCCGAAGGAGGAGGTGAAGAACAGGATCGCGCCGGCATAGCCGACGGCGGCGGCCAACTCCTCCTTCCCCAACATGGAGATGAAGATCATGTCGACGAAATCGACAAGAAACACGGCCATCAATCCGAGCGATGACGTCAGCGACATCACCGTGATGTGGCGGAAGAGGGAGCCTTCGAGGAAGACGGCTTGCGGTTGACTCATGGGCGATTGGTGGCACGTGCTGGTATCATTCTGCCAGCAAAATCGCCACGGAATGTGCAGGGCCGGGGTTGCGCCGCCTTTGGGCGTCGCCCGGGAAAGCGCCACGCAGGGCGTTGAGCCCTACGCGACGCTGATGCCTCCGGCGGGCATGTTCTGGGAACAAAGATGGGAAGGTTCGCGCCTTCTTTGTTCCATGAAAATGCAAGTCGGACGGATGCTGCCCGATGCGGACGCCCGATCCATATCACCGAGCCTCCGCACCAGGTGCGGGTCAGCGGATCTGGCAGACCGACATCTCGTTGGGCACGGTTGTCCACCAATGGCCAGTCCACTCGCCGCCTTGGGAGGCCGCAATGGCCGGGCAGACCTGGTTGGCGTGCTGCTGGTTCCAGATCGGGCCGGCATTCACCGCACGGGCAGGTTGCGCGATGCTGATCTGGCAGACCGACATCTCGTTAGGCACAGTCGTCCACCAATGGCCGGTCCACTCGCCGCCTTGCGAGGCCGCAATCGCCGGGCAGACCTGATTGGCGTGTTGCTGGTTCCAGATCGGGCCGGCCTCAACGGCTTGTTGAGCAAAGGCCAGGGACGGGCTGGCGAGAAGGGCGAGGGTCAAAAGCGTGGGAATGCGTTTCATTTCAATGAGTCCGGGTGTTGAAGGGGCAGTGTCCGAACCCTATCGCAAGACGGTCGCAAAGTCGCGTAGAGGATTTCCCGCGCATCACATTTTGGTCAGAACGCCACTGCGCGCGGGGTCCGGCGCAGCCGGGCGCCGCGCGCCGGGTCGCGTGCGCGCGCAGGCCGAAGGCCGAGGACGCGGCGAAACACCTGGGCTGCGGGTTAGAGCGACGGCTTTTTTGGAGAAGGCGCATGACATCGGCCATTTCCGGCCCCCGCTCCCGACCCGTCACCGCTTTGCGCAGCGGCATGAAAAGGCCCTTGCCCTTGCGGCCCGTCGCATTCTTCACGGAGCTTGTCCATGAAGACCATGTCTCGGCATCGTAAGGGGCGTCGGGCAGCATATCGAAGGCTTGGGCCACGAAGTCGCGATCTTCGTCATCGACCAGCGGCGCGGCGCCGTCGCGGAAGAGGGTCCACCATTCGGCCATTTCGGACTTGCGCGTGATATTGGCGCGGGCGACCTCCCAGAAGGTGGGGGCGAGGTCAGCGGGCACGCCGAGGACGGCGATGTCGTCTGCGACCGCCGCATAGGGCGTTTCGTGCAGGATGCGTGCGGTCAGCGGCCAGAGGTCTTCGACGTCGAACTTGGTGGGGGCCGAGCCGAAGTGGTTCAGGTCGAAGCCGTCTGCAAGTGCGTCGATGCTGTCGACCAATTCCACCGGCTGGGACGATCCGATGCGCGCCATATGCGACAGGAGCGCCATGGGTTCCATCCCCTGTTCACGCAGATCGCGGAGCGCCAGCGTGCCGAGGCGTTTGGACAGCGCCTCGCCCTGCGGGCCGGTCAGGAGCGAATGGTGGGCGAAGTTCGGTGCGGTGTGGCCAAGGGCGGCCATGATCTGGATCTGAGTGGCGGTGTTGGTGACGTGGTCGGAGCCACGAACGACGTGCGTCACGCCCATGTCGGTATCGTCCACAACGGAGGCAATTGTGTAGAGCACCTGCCCGTCCGCGCGGATCAGGACGGGGTCGGAGACGGAGGCGGCGTCGATGCTGAGATCGCCAAGGATACCGTCGGTCCACTCAATGCGCTCATGGTCGAGCTTGAAGCGCCAGACGCCATCGCCGCGGTCGGCGCGGAGAGCGGTTTTTTCCTCGTCGGAGAGGGCAAGGGCGGCGCGGTCATAGACCGGGGGCTGGCCCATGTTGAGTTGCTTCTTGCGCTTGAGGTCGAGCTCGGTTGGCGTTTCCCACGCCTCGTAGAACCGGCCCTTTTCGCGCAGCTCATCCGCCGCTGCCGAGTATCGGTCGAAGCGGTCGGATTGCTTTTCCAGCTGGTCCCATTCGATGCCCAACCATTCCAGATCACGCTGGATCGCATCCGCGTATTCCTGGGTGGACCGCTCCGGATCCGTATCGTCGAGCCGAAGAATGAACGTGCCGCCTGCCTTCTTCGCGATCAGGAAGTTGAAGAGCGCCGTGCGCAGGTTGCCGACATGGAGGTATCCGGTGGGCGACGGGGCGAAACGGGTGGTGACGGACATGGGACGCGGCCTCAGATACGGGAATGCGGGCCTTCCTCTTTCACGGGGCGCGCGTTTTGTCCATATCGGGGCATGGACTATGCCGACCAGACCGCCCCGAGCCTCGCCCAGATGGAAGAGATGGCCTATGCCGCCCGCGATGCGCTGGCTGAGCCTTGGAAAGGCCCCGCGGCAGCGGTCGTGATCCGGGTCGAGGATGTGGCGGACCCAGCCATGCTGTCGGAATTGGAGATGGAGGACCCGTTCGAGTTGACGGGGCTATACGACGGCATTCCGCTGACCCAGAAATCGGTGATGGACCAGCCAGAGGGGCCGGACGCGATCTGGCTGTTTCGGCGCGCCATCCTGGATGAATGGGTGGACCGGGGGAACGTGACGCTGGCGGAGCTTGTGACCCACGTGCTGATCCACGAATTTGCGCATCATTTCGGCTGGTCCGATGACGATATCGCTGGGGTCGATCGCTGGTGGGAATAGGACGGAAAGAAACGTCTTGTTAATTTCGATTGTCTAGCAGGTGGGCGAGGTGGGCCGTGTGGGTCCGCCGATTCCGTTTGAGGACGACAGCATGGCCCCTACAAGCGCAATTCCGGATGAGGCGGCACTGGGTCGTCTTGTGCAGTGGATTGATGGCATTGATCTGCCGATGTTCATCCTTTTGGAACACAACGCCGCCCGGTTAGAATTTGTGCACGCGAACGAGACCCTGGGACGTGTGGCTGGTGTGCCGGCCTCTATCTTCGCGGGGCGCTCCGCTGAGGAGATTTTTCCGGCGCGCATGGCCGTTCAGCTGAGTGGCAATTACCGGGCCTGTCTGGATGGGGACAAGCCGGTCTCGTACGAGGAATGCCTGATGATCGAAGGGCGTGAGACATGGTGGCAAACCACCTTGTCCAAGCCAGCCGGGTTCGGGGGCCGTGTTGTCTTGGGCATTGCCGTTTCCACGACTGAGGCGAAGGCACGCGAATTCGCAGCCGCTGAGGCGGTGTCGGAAATGGCGGCACGGTTTGACGAATTGCAATTATTCTCGACCATGGCCGCCCATGATGCGCGCAGCCCGCTGGCGACCGTCTCCAGCCTGGTGGATCTGGTGCTGGACGGGTTCGATGATAGGGGGGACGGCAAGGCCGAATTGTTGCGCCTGATCTCCAAAACAGTGGACGAGGCTTTGGATCAGATTGGCAGCACGCTGGCGCGGAGCCGCGAGTTCAGCGGCGATGTCTCACGCCCGACCGAAGTGGAATTGGGGCGGCTTGCCAATGACATCGCGGCGATGGTCGACCCGGAAATGACGTTGGAGATTGATGTGCCTGAGGCCAGCATCGAGTGCGATGCAGTCGTCGTTCAGATGGGTCTTCGCAACCTGATGGCGAATGCGGCCCGGTTCGCGGGTGAGCGGATTTGCGTGCAGTTGGGCGAAGACAGGGTGCGTGGCCTTATCATCCTGGACGTGGCCGATGATGGCCCCGGGCTGCCCAAGGGCACACAGTTGCGCGACCTCAGCGCCGAAGGGGAACGCCGCGACGGAACCCATGGTTTCGGGCTACGGTCTGTCCACCAATTGCTGAAAAGCCGTGGCGGCACGCTTGAGGTGCGCCCGGCGCTGGACGACGAAGGCTTGCCAGGCGCGCGGTTCCGCATGGAGGTGCCGGGCCGTGTCTTGTCGGGTGCGCCGCAAACGCCGTCGACCGACGACAGTGCTTCGTTGTGGGCGGAGGCCAGCTAGGGCCGTCTGATCTGTTTGGCCGGTGGTTGCGGCTTCGGTTTTCTCAGACCGAGTGGACGGCCCATTTTGCATCAAGATCGTGCAAGCCGGTGCGCACCAGTTCCCGCAGAACGCCCGTATCCACATCTGCCAACTTGTTGATGTAGAGGCAGGATTTGCCCATCTTGTGCTTGCCCAGCCGCGCGAGGATGGCGTCGTAGTCCTGATATCCCGGCATGATGTAGATCGACAGGTTCGCCTTGCGCGGGCTGAACCCTGTCGCCAGAAAGGATCCTTCGCGCCCGCTGTCATAGACATAGTCGTAGCGACCGTAACCCACGATTGTCGGACCCCACATGCGGGGCGTGAACCCCGTGACATCGCGGAAAAGGGTATCAAGGGCCAGCGCATCGGCGCGGCGTATGGGGTGCTCGACGGCTTCAAGGAAGGCGATGACATCGGCCTCGGTGGCTTGCGTTTTGTTTTCGGCTTTTGCCATGGCACGCGCCTTCTTTGATCAATTGCGAGGACGGACAGAGGCTAACATGTCCAGCGCAATTCCGAAATCGGGGAGCCGTTCGCTTTGCCGATATGCAAGCATAGCCAGGGTGCGGCCGTCCGAAAGGCTACGGATGGCGCGCAATTCGTGCATGGGTCCGCCAGATCCCCCAGTCGGTCTTGTGCCGATTGAATAACGGAAATCTTGGTGGCGTCCGTAGATGAGGCGGTAGTGCAGCTGGAGGGGCACATCGACGTTGATGCGGACGCTCATGGGGGATCGAAGGTTTCCGGTCTGTTGGATGTCCAGGCCGGTTGGGATTTCGGTCGCCTCGAACCCGGGCGGGAGGTTCAGTTGCAACGCGGCGCCCAATGGCACGAGGTGTTGCGCCATCGACGGGTGAGCAGAGAGACTCAACGCCCCAATCAGGACAGCACGACGATGAAGGTGGCGCGGTAACATGGGACGGTAGTAGGCGTTGTGCTAGACCCGATCACCTGCGGAAAGCCTTGCCAGAAAGTCCTCGGCCGATTGCAGGGTATCGGCGCGTTTCTCGTCCGACATGCGCATCCATGTCCGGTACATTTGCGCCATGCGGGGGTTCTTGCCGAAGCGATCTTTGTGGCGGTCGAGGAAGGCCCAGTAGAGGTAGTTGAAAGGGCAGGCCCCCTCCCCCGTTTTGACCTTCACATCATAGGCGCAGCCTTTGCAGTAATCGGACATCTTGTTGATGTAATTGCCGCCGGACACATAGGGCTTGGACCCGACGATGCCGCCATCGGCGAACTGGCTCATCCCGATCACGTTGGGCGCTTCGACCCATTCATAGGCGTCGGCATAGACGGCGAGGTACCATTCGTGGACCTCATGGGGGTCAATGCCTGCAAGCAGGGCGAAGTTGCCGGTGACCATGAGGCGCTGGATGTGGTGGGCGTAGGCCTCGTCACGGGTTTGGGAGATGGCCTCGGACAGGCACGTCATGCGCGTGTCGGCGTCCCAGTAGAAGCCGGGTAATTTGCGTTGGTGGTTCAGTGTGTTGCGGCGCGTGTAGTCGGGGCCTTCGCGGAAATAGATGCCACGCATGTATTCGCGCCAGCCGATGATCTGGCGGATGAAGCCTTCGACGGCATTGAGCGGGGCTTGGCCGGATTTGTAGGCGTCTTCCGCGGCCTCGCAGATTTCGCGCCAGCCAAGAAGGCCCGCGTTGAGGTACATGGAGATGACGGAGTGGTAGAGGAACCGTTCGCCCACCATCATGGCATCCTGGAAGTCGCCGAATTGCGGCAGGGCGGTCTTGATGAAATGGGTCAGGGCGCGGCGGGCTTGAGTGGTGTCGGTGGCGAACCAGAAGCCGTCGAGCGTGCCGAAATTGTTGTCGAAGCGGGATTGGACCAGTGCGAGGACCTCTTTAACCGTTTCGTCCGGCGTGAATTGCATCGGCCCGCCGTCGATGCCGCCGGGGGCGGTTTGCGGTTGTCGTGGTCGTAGTTCCACTTGCCGCCTTCGGGTTTGTCACCGTCCATCAGAAGGCCAGTCTTGCGGCGCATCTCACGATAGAACCACTCCATTCGGAGTTCCTTGCGGCCCTCGGCCCAGGCGTCGAATTCGGCGTGGGAGCAGAGGAAGCGGTCGTCGGGGAAGACGTGGACGGGGATCGGCATCTCTTCGAGGGCTTCGATCAGGCGAAATTCGCCGGGTTCGGTTGCAAGGGCTTCCTCGGCTGACACCTCCTCGCAGGCGCGCAGGATTTCGCCGGGGATGGAGCCGGAATTCTCGGGGTCGTCGAGTTTGGTGTAGCGGACGTGCCAACCGTCGTTGTGCAGGCTGTCCGCGAATTTGCGCATGGCGGCGAAAAGGAAGGCGATTTTCTTGGGGTGGTGGGGGACGTAGGCGGCCTCATCCGAGACTTCGGCCATCAGGATGATGTCGCGGTCTTTGTCGGCCTCGCGTAAGGCGCGGATGTCGGGCGAGAGCTGGTCGCCAAGGATCAGAACGATGCGAGGCTTCACCAAGGCACCTCTGCCCCGGAATAGTCGTAGAAGCCGCCGGATTGAGTGGGTTGCAGGCGCTCCATGACGTCGCAAAGCATTTTTGCGGTCTCGTCTGCGGGTACGGTCTTATGGGTTCCGGCATAGTCCTGCGTGAAGGGCGTGGCGACCGTGCCGGGGTGGAGCGCGACTGTGATGGCATCTTTGTGGGTGCGGCTAAGTTCGACGGCGGCCCCGTGAACCAGCATGTTTGCCGCCGCTTTGGAGGCGCGATAGCTGTGCCAGCCACCGATGCGGTTGTCGCCGATGGAGCCCACGCGCGCAGTAAGCACTGCGCTGACGGAGCGGCCCTGTTTCGGCAAAAGGCGCGGCAGATGGCGCAGGATATTGGCGGTGCCGATGGTGTTGACGGCAAAGACCTCGGCCATGGCCATCGGGTCGATCGCGGAGAGTTGTTTTTCGGGCTTTTGCCCGGCCGCGGCGAGTATGCCGGTGGCCACGAAGATGGTGTGGAACGGACCGTCGAGCGCACCGAGGATCGCGTCGACCGTATCGGCATTGGTGATGTCCAAGCCGTCGGCAGACCGCGAGAGGCCGGTGACGTTCCCGCCCCGCGCCTGCATTTCGGCCACCATGGCCTGTCCAATGCCGCCCGAAGCGCCGATGACGAGTGCTTTGATCATGGCGAGTGCAGGTAAGGCTGACCGGCCTTGCGTCAAGCGGTGGGCGCGTTAGGAGGGGCAGAGAGGAGTATCACGATGGGTGAATTGATCCTTGTCCGACATGGACAGGCGAATTCCGGGGCGACCACGGAAGAGGACTATGACCGGCTATCGGCGCTGGGGCACATGCAGGCCGGGTGGTTAGGCGAATGGTTTGCCAAGCAAGAAGCCGGGTTCGATCAGGTCTATCGTGGGACCATGCGGCGCCACCGGGAGACGGCGGAAGGGATCGGTGTCGAGGCGCAGGCCGATGCGCGGTTGAACGAATTGGATTACTTCGCACTGGCGCGGGACATGGAGATCACCCACGGGATGCCGATCCCGGCGACGCAGCAGGATTTCGCGGATCACATTCCCCAGACGCTGAAGGCGTGGCACGCGCAGGAGATCAACGGGTCTGAGCCCTTTGCCGAATTCGAGGCACGGATCGCGACGGTGCTGGCGGAGGCTGCCACGCCAGGGCGGCGGGTGCTGTGTGTGACCAGCGGCGGAGTGATTGCGATGTCGCTGCGGATTGCCTTGGGTTTGGATATGGACCGGTTGGCGCAGGTGCTTTTGCCGATCTTCAACTCCTCCGTTCATCGGTTCCGGGTGGTGGAGGGCGGGACATTCCTGACCAGCTTTAACGCCGTGCCGCATCTGGAGGGGCCGGAGCGGGAAGAGGCGCGGACCTGGGTGTAAGCTGCACTGACCAGCTTTGCCTCTTTTCATTTACGATTTCCGGTGTATCGTGCGGCGCATGTTGACCAAGCAGCCTCATATCCTTTTGCCCGCGGACCCATCGCGTGCCACCCTGCTTGGCCTTCTTCTCCTTAGCCGCCTCTGAGCGTGCCATTCGGCGCGACCGCTCAGGGGAGGGACAGCGCCGGAGAGAGACACACTCAAGCCTAAGGATATGAAGAGATGACCACCGATAATCGCGTATTGATTTTTGACACCACCCTGCGGGATGGCGAGCAGTCGCCCGGCGCCACGATGAGCCATGACGAGAAGCTGGAGATTGCCGGGCTGCTCGATGAGATGGGCGTGGATATCATCGAGGCCGGGTTTCCGATTGCCTCCGAGGGGGATTTTGCCGCCGTCTCAGAGATTGCCAAGAACGCCGTGAACTCCACGATCTGCGGGCTGGCGCGCGCGAACTTCAAAGATATTGACCGGGCCTGGGATGCGGTGAAGCACGCAAAAAGCCCGCGTATTCATACGTTTATCGGTACGTCGCCGCAGCACCGGGCGATCCCGAACCTGACGATGGACGAGATGGCGGATCGTATCCAGGAGACGGTCACGCACGCGCGCAACCTCTGCGAGAATGTGCAGTGGTCGCCAATGGATGCGACGCGGACCGAATGGGAGTATCTGGCGCGCGTGGTTGAGATTGCGATCAAGGCCGGGGCCACAACGATCAACATTCCCGATACCTGTGGGTATACGGCGCCGGTTGAGAGCGCGGACCTGATCCGGCGGCTGATCGCGGAAGTGCCGGGCGCGGACGAAATCATCTTCGCCACGCACTGCCACAACGATCTGGGCATGGCGACGGCGAATTCGCTGGCCGCTGTGGCCGGTGGCGCGCGGCAGATTGAATGTACGATCAACGGGTTGGGCGAGCGTGCGGGCAACACCGCGCTGGAAGAGGTTGTGATGGCCATGAAGGTTCGCCACGACATCATGCCCTACACGACGGGCATCGACTCGACCAAGATCATGCATCTGAGCCGCCGTGTCGCGACCGTTTCGGGCTTCAACGTGCAGCCCAACAAGGCAATTGTCGGCAAGAACGCCTTTGCCCATGAGAGCGGCATCCACCAGGACGGGATGCTGAAAAGCGCCGATACGTTCGAGATCATGCGGCCCGAGGATGTGGGCCTGACCGAGACCAATATCGTCATGGGCAAGCATTCGGGGCGGGCTGCGTTGCGGTCCAAACTGAAGGATCTGGGCTATGACATGGCCGACAATCAGCTGAACGACCTGTTTGTGCGGTTCAAGGCGCTGGCGGATCGGAAGAAAGAGGTCTTCGATGATGACCTGATCGCGCTGGTGACGGATGCGGGCAGCGACGGAGAGGGCCATCTGGAGGTCAAGTTCCTGCGGGTGATTTGCGGGACGGAAGCGCCGCAATCGGCGGATTTGACGTTGCGCGTTGGTGACGACGACATGCAGGCCACAGCGCAGGGTGATGGCCCCGTGGATGCGGCGTTCAACGCGGTCAAGGCGCTGTTCCCGAACGAGGCGTCGTTGCAGCTCTATCAGGTGAGCGCCGTGACGGAAGGCATGGACGCGCAGGCGACCGTGACGGTGCGGATCGAGGAAGACGGGCGGATTGCCACGGGCCAGTCGGCGGATACCGATACGGTGGTGGCAAGCGTGAAGGCTTATGTGAATGCGCTGAACCGGCTGATCGTGCGGCGGGAGAAGACCGGCGGCGATGTGAAAGAGGTCAGCTACAAGGATGTTGGGTGATGCCGGCAAAGGACTTTGTTCGAACGCTTGTTTCCTGCGCCCTCACGACGGCGTGCGGGTCGGTCGCCTACGCCCAGGCCACCTGCCCCTCGGCGAATGATTTGGATCAGGGCATCGCCCTGATCCGCAGCGAACCATTTTATAGCAACGTGATGACCCTAACGAATGACGGGCTGGCGGAAGCGCGCGTGATGGTGCGTGACGGCGAGCCGGAAGAGGTGTCTTCGACATATTCGCACGCTTTGACGGTCACCGGCCGGATCGGTGCAAATGGCACACTGGCCTTGGTTTACGACGATGACACGTCGGCCCTTGATCGCCTTGTCGAGCTTGGAACTTGGTCAACGAGCGTCACCCTTTTTGTCGATGATGTTCCTCAGAACACTGGCATTTCGACGGCGACCTATCTTGGCACCACGGAATTCACACTGGGCGATTGCGTTTACGAAACATGGCAGGTCAGATCTTCGCTTGCGCTGGACGGGCGTGCACCGATCCTGCAGGATCGCTATTTCGCACCGTCATTGGGTTTGGCCATCGGTACCGTGTCACTTGATGGAGACGGCAATCCAATCAGTGGCGTGATATTTGACAGGATCGAGGTGCGTTAGCGCGATGGACTTGCTCAATGCGGCAAACCTATGCCGACCGCCTCTTGGCGCACCCCTTGCCGCATAGCCCCCCTAACGTCTATATGCCGAGTCTCTGGTGGGCGTCCTCGTGAAGGGGAGGCCCCTTTTTGAATTGACGAACGGACCGCGTGCCCATGGCCGGATTTCTTGGCAACCTCTTCTCCTCGGATATGGCGATCGACCTCGGGACCGCGAATACGCTGGTCTATGTGCGGGGCCGGGGCGTTATCCTGAATGAGCCGTCTGTGGTGGCTTACCAGGTCAAGGACGGCGTGAAGAAGGCTTTGGCCTTTGGCGAGGACGCAAAGCTGATGCTGGGGCGGACGCCGGGTAGCATTCAGGCGATCCGGCCGATGCGGGACGGTGTGATTGCGGATTTCGACGTTGCTGAAGAGATGATCAAGCACTTCATCCGCAAGGTTCACAAGCGCACGACATTCTCGAAGCCGAAGATCATTGTTTGTGTGCCTCACGGCGCGACCCCCGTTGAGAAGCGCGCCATTCGGCAGTCGGTTCTGGGGGCCGGTGCGCGGAAAGCGGGCCTGATCGCGGAGCCGATTGCGGCGGCGATTGGGGCGGGCATGCCGATTACCGATCCGACCGGATCGATGGTTGTGGATATTGGCGGTGGTACGACCGAGGTGGCGGTCCTGTCGCTGGCCGACATCGTTTACGCGCGCTCCGTCCGTGTTGGTGGTGACCGGATGGACGAGGCGATCATCTCCTACCTGCGGCGCCAGCATAACCTGTTGATTGGCGAGGCGACGGCGGAGCGGATCAAAACCTCCATCGGGACAGCGCGGATGCCGGACGATGGGCGCGGGGCCTCGATGCGGATTCGCGGGCGAGACCTGTTGAATGGTGTGCCGAAAGAGACCGAGATCAGCCAGGCCCAGGTGGCTGAGGCCTTGGCCGAACCGGTGCAGCAAATCTGTGAAGCCGTGATGGGCGCGCTGGAAGCGACACCGCCCGATCTGGCCGCAGATATCGTGGATCGCGGTGTGATGCTGACCGGCGGTGGCGCGCTGCTTGGAGAGTTGGACCTCGCGCTGCGGGAGCAGACGGGCCTTGCGATCAGCGTGGCCGATGAAAGCCTGAACTGTGTGGCGCTCGGCACGGGCAAAGCGTTGGAGTATGAGAATCTCCTCCGCCATGCGATAGACTACGACAGTTAATCCACGCCAACCCCCGAGAGGCACCTATTGGCCCGGGACAGTTATGACGCATCCGTAACGCGACCCGTCCGGCGATTGCTGTTGGCGGTGCTGGTGCTGTTCCTTGTCTCGCTGGTGCTGATCTGGCGGATCGACAACCCGCGGATGGAGCGGATACGGGCCGCCATTGTGGATCGGTATGTGCCGAACATGGAATGGGCCATGGCGCCGATTACCGGCATCGCGCGCATGGCCGAGGATTTCCAAAGCTATGCGCGCTTGTTCGAGCAAAATCAGGAATTGCGCCGCGAGTTGCAGCAGATGCGGGCCTGGCGCGAGGCGGCGTTGCAACTGGAACAGGAAAATGCGCGCCTGCTGGATTTGAACCGCGTGCAGCTGGACCCCGAGCTGACTTTCGTGACGGGGATCGTGCTGGCCGATAGTGGATCGCCCTTCCGACGCTCGGTTCTGCTGAACGTGGGCGCGCGGGATGGTATTCTGGATGGATGGGCCACGATGGATGGCTTGGGTGTCGTTGGGCGGATTTCGGGCGTGGGCGACAGCACGGCGCGGGTCATGTTGTTGACGGATGCTGCAAGCCGCATCCCGGTGACGATCCTTCCAAGTGGCCAGCAAGCGCTTTTGATGGGCGACAACTCAGCCAATCCCGTGCTCGATTTCGTGGAAGACCCCGAGGATATCGCGGCGGGCGACAGGATTGTGACCTCGGGCGATGGCGGACTATTTCCGCCCGGACTGCTGGTGGGGCAGGTGGTGTTCACTTCGGACCGTCTGTTGCGCGCGCGGCTGTCGGCGGATTTGCAGCGGCTGAATTTCCTGCGGGTCATGCGCAGTCATCCGGGCACGACCCTGGATGACCCTGCTGATCTGATCGGCCCGCCCTGGCCGCCTGCCGGGATGATCGTGGATGAGGAAGGCGCGCTGGTGCCGGACCCGTCGGCGCGCGCACAGGTCAACCCGGACGAGTGACATGAGCGCCCTGTCCCCCCGCCATATCTGGACCTATCGCGCGCTGTTCGTTGTGCTTGCCCTAGCGCTGATCACCCTGAAGCTTTTGCCCCTGAACCTGGATGCCGGTGGCCTGCCGGGGCCGGACCTGCTCCTGTTGCTCGCCTTCGCGTGGATGGTGCGCCAGCCTGCGGTTGTGCCGCTTGGGGCGTTGCTTATCGTCTTCTTGTTGGCGGATTTTCTGTTTCAGCGGCCGCCCGGCCTGTGGACCCTGCTGGTGATCCTTGCGTGTGAAAGTCTGCGGCGGCGGCGTCTGACAATGACGGAGTTTCCGTTTCTCGTTGAATGGGGCGCGGTGGCGGCGGCGGTGATGGGCATGGTTTTGCTCAATCGGCTGGTTTTGTGGATCCTGCTGGTGGATCTGGATCCGCTGGGGCTTACGTTGGTGCAGGGGATTGTCACCATCATGACCTATCCGATTGTTGTCGCCGTCTCGAAATTTGTCTTCGGCTTGCGTAAGCTTGGTCCAACTGAGCTTGAAGCCCTGTAACCTGTCTGCTGCCCTGAAGTTCTCGCCATGAAACGTACGCAACGCGAAATCGAGGATAGTGCCCGCACGATCACCCGGCGGAGCCTGATCGTTGGTGGCTTGTTCATCGGCACAGGCGGCGTTCTGGCGGGGCGTATGCGGTACCTGCAGGTGGAGCGGGCGGATGATTTCCGCCTGCTGGCCGAGGAAAACCGCATCAACCTGCGCCTGCTGCCGCCGGCCCGCGGCCTGATCTTTGATCGCAGCGGCGTGCTGCTGGCCGGTAATGAGCAGAATTATCGCATTACGATCGTGCGCGAAGATGCCGGCGATGTGGATGCCGTGCTGGATGAGGTTGCGCGTCTTGTGAACCTGGATCTGGTCTCGCTAGAGCGCGCACGGGAGGAAATCCGCCGCCGTCCGTCCTTTGTGCCGGTCACAATTGCTGATCGCCTAAGCTGGGAGGAGCTTTCGGCCGTCGCTGTCAACGCCCCTGCCCTACCCGGTGTGAACCCCGAAGTGGGGCTTTCCCGGGTCTATCCATTGGGCGCCGATTTTGCCCATGTTGTGGGCTATGTGGGTCCGGTAAGTGACTGGTATCTGGAACAGACCGGTGACACGGACCCGGTGCTGCAGATCCCGGATTTCCAGGTCGGCCGCTACAATATCGAAGACAAGGCGGAAGGGATGCTGCGCGGAAGCGCGGGGACCAGCCGGGTGGAGGTGAACGCCTCGGGCCGGGTGATGCGCGAGTTGGACCGCGACCCGGCCACTCCGGGCAGCGACGTGCAGATAACCGTCGATGCAGGCCTGCAAAATTACGTCGAGGCGCGGATGCACGGCGAAAGCGCCGGTGCCGTCATCATGGATTGCACGAATGGTGATGTGTTGGCCGTGGCCTCTGCCCCGACCTTCGATCCGAACCTGTTTGTGCGCGGGATTTCGACCACGCAGTGGAACGGGTTGAATGAAGACCCTTACCGCCCGCTGGCCAACAAGGCGGTGCAGGGCCTTTATCCGCCTGGCTCCACCTACAAAATGGTCGTCGCGCTCGCCGCGCTGGAAGGCGGGTTCATCACACCTGACGAGACGGTCGCCTGCCCGGGTCATATGGAGATCGGCAATCGCCGCTTCCACTGCTGGCGGCGCGGCGGGCATGGTCGGATGAACCTTATCGAAAGCCTGAGCCAATCCTGCGACGTCTACTACTACGAGCTCGCCCAACGCGTGGGGATCGAGAATATCTCGGCCATGGCGCGGCGTCTTGGATGTGGTGTGCGCCATGACCTGCCGATGAGCGGTATCGCCGAGGGGCTGGCGCCCACGATGGAGTGGAAGCGCCGCCGGTTTGAGCAGGATTGGGTGGTCGGTGACACGCTCAACGCTTCGATCGGGCAAGGCTTTGTTCTGTCTTCCCCGTTGCATCTGGCGGTGATGACTGCACGGATTGCCAGCGGCAAGACGCTGATCCCGAACCTCATCCGCTCCGTCGATGGGGTGCCCGGGGCGCGGCCCGACGCGGAGGATCTGGGCGTCGATCCCGAACATCTGGCCTTGATCCATCAGGGCATGTGGCGGGTGAACAACCACAGCCGCGGCACAGCCTATCGCAGCCGTACGATGGGGGATGAATACACGATCGCGGGCAAGACTGGCACGAGCCAGGTGCGCAATATCACTGCCGCTGAACGCGCGGCAGGCGTGATCCGCAACGAAGATCTGCCGTGGGAGCGGCGCGACCATGCGCTGTACGTGGGCTTCGCGCCGTACGACAATCCGCGCTATGCGGCGGCGGTCATCGTCGAACATGGCGGCGGCGGCTCTGTCGCGGCGGCGCCCATCGGGCGGGACATTCTGCTGCGGGCTCAGGTGGGCGACGTCCCCCTTCCGAGCTTTATCCTGTGAGCCAGAGGCGCGGCATCGAGGAGATGCATCGCACCCTGCCAATCTTCGAGACCCCCCGCAGCCATCAGGACGCACGCCCGGTGCTTGGGGCACTGACGCATGAGCTTTCTAGAATATAACGTCAAATCCACACCGACGGGCTGGCAGAAAATCCTGCACCTGAACTGGGCGCTGGCTTTACTCCTCGTCAGCGTGGCCTGTGTCGGTTTTCTGATGTTGTATTCGGTGGCTGGCGGTTCGTTCAGCCCTTGGGCGGAGGCGCAGATGCAGCGTTTTGCCCTTGGCTTTTGTGCCATGATTATCGTCGCGCTCGTGCCGATCTGGTTCTGGCGCAACATGTCGGTGCTGGCCTACATCATCTCGATCCTGTTGCTGCTTTATGTGGAATTCTTCGGGTCCACCTTTGGCGGTGCACAGCGTTGGATCGACTTGGGGTTCATGCGCCTGCAACCATCGGAGGTGGCCAAGATCACGGTCGTGATGATGCTTGCGGCCTATTATGACTGGCTGGATCTGGAGAAGGTTTCCAACCCGCTATACGTCATCATCCCGCTTCTGATCATCGGTTTGCCCGTTGGGCTGACGTTCATTCAGCCCGACCTCGGCACCTCGCTGCTGATCCTGTTGGGGGGCGGCGCGGTGATCTTTTTGGCCGGGGTGCATTGGCTGTATTTTGCGTCCGTCATTGCCCTGGGGATCGGTGCGGTGACAGCCGTCTTCGCCAGCCGTGGCACGGATTGGGCCTTGCTGGCGGACTACCAATACTCGCGCATCGACACGTTCCTGGACCCGACGCGCGACCCGTTGGGCGAAGGCTATCACATCACGCAAAGCCAGATTGCGCTTGGCTCCGGCGGGTGGACCGGGCGCGGTTTCATGCAGGGCACGCAGATCCGGGGCGACTTCCTGCCGGAAAGTCATACAGACTTTATCTTTCCGACCCTGGCGGAAGAGTTCGGGTTCGTCGGGGCTGCGTCCCTTCTGCTGCTATACCTGCTGATCCTTGTCTTCTGCATTGCCACGGCGCTGATGGCGCGCGAACGCTATGCCTCGCTTGTGGTGATGGGGGTGGCGGTGACCTTCTTCCTCTACTTCGCGCTCAACATGGCGATGGTGATGGGCCTTGCCCCGGTTGTGGGTGTGCCTTTGCCGCTCGTCAGCTATGGCGGGTCGGCCATGTTGGTCTTGATGGTGGCCTTCGGTTTGGTGCAATCGGCGCATGTGCACCGCGCCCGATAGGAAAGCCCAATGTCAGACCCAGTGATCCTTTTTGCCGCCCGGCCTGAGCGGTGGGCCAGCTATGAGGCGCCCTTGCGCCGCGCGTTGGCGATAGCAGGCGTTTCGGACAATAGGCTGGTGCTGGAGGCCGCGCCTGAGACGGTCGACTACGTTGTTTATGCCCCGAATTCCGAGGTGCAGGATTTTACACCATTCACGCGCCTCAAGGCGGTGCTGAACCTGTGGGCGGGGGTTGAGGAGGTTGTTGGCAACACAACGCTGACTGTTCCATTGGCCCGGATGGTCGACAGTGGCCTGACCGAAGGCATGATGGAATGGTGCGTCGGTCATGTGCTGCGGCATCACCTTGGCATCGACGCGCATATCCACGGGCAGGACGGGGTGTGGCGCAATGGGATCGTCCCCCACTGGCCCGCAACCGCAGTGTCACCGTGTACGGCTTGGGGGCTTTGGGAACGGCTGTGGCGGAGGCCTTGGTCGGGCTTGGCTTCAACGTCAGCGGTTGGGCGCGGTCGAAGAAAGACATAGCGGGGGTCGAGACATTTGCGGGCCCCGATGGACTTGGACAGGCGCTGGCCCGAAGCGAGATTGCGGTTCTGCTTTTGCCCGACACGCCCGCGACGACGAACCTGTTCAACGCGCATACGCTGGCCCAGATGCCGAAAGGGGCCGTTATCATCAACCCCGGGCGTGGGCCGTTGGTCGACGATGCCGCTTTGCTGGCCGCGCTCGACAGCGGACAGATCGGCCATGCAACGCTGGATGTATTTCGGGTGGAGCCTTTGCCGCGAGACGACCCATACTGGGCGCATCCGAAGGTGACAGTCACGCCCCATATCGCGTCCGAGACGCGGGCCGATACGGCGTCCGAGGTCATTGCCGAGAATATCCGGCGCGGTGAGGCCGGGGAGCCGTTCCTGCACCTTGTGGACCGAGACGCCGGTTATTAACGCAGCTTGGGTGGCTTTGCCGGGTCGCCGCCGGGCGCCTTGCGCTGCATTGGTTCCTCTGGCTGCGGCAGATCAAAGCGCAGGCCCACGCGTGCCAGTTGCGCGCAGAACGGGTCGGATGCCCGAAAGAACCCAACATCGAGGCTTGCAGCTTCCAGTCCTGAGAATGTGAGCGCCTCGGCCACAAGCTGTGCCAGCGCCGTTTCCGCGCCCGGCGCGGGGTCGATAAAGCCAAGCAGGTGGCTTTGGCGCCCGCCCGAAAAGGTGGTGGCCACAAGGTAGGCCATGGTCGCGCGCCCGGTGGCAGAGGCAAGGCGCAGGTCAAGGGCGGTCAGAAGGGCTTCGGGTAGGTTCGTCGGTGGGCGCACCTCTTCCGGCTGGTCTTCGACTTCGGCGGGCTGTTCGGACAGGACCCCTGACAGCCAGGCCATCGCCTCATTCTCCAACACCGTCTCCGAAGGTGCGCCAAGGTTCACGCCCAACCCAAGGCCTGCATCCGTCAGCATGCCGGCCAGCGCGCGGCCTGACATGGCGGCGTAGGGTGCCTCGGCACCAGCGAATTCCGCCAGCCGTTCGTCGCGGTCAAAGGCCAGGACGAGGTCAGCCCCTTCCACGGTAAAGATACGCGGTTTGATGCGGTCGCCCTGCGCGTCTTCTTCCAGCAACAGCACCAGCTCGGACGCAGCGAGGCGGTCGAACCAGGCCAGCCGTGCGGCGGTGTCATCGGGGTTGGCCTCCATTGTTGCGAAGGCTTGGTCGAGGGGGTCATTCGGACAGAACCTCAGAAATGCGGGCGCGCAGGACGGGCAGAAGCTCAGCCTCGAACCAGGGGTTTTTCTTCAGCCACGCGGTATTGCGCCAGGAGGGGTGAGGCAAGGGAAAGACGTCGGCGCCATGGTCGCGCCAGAATGCAACGGTTTCCGTGACGCCCGTTTTCGTGCCGAGATGCCATTTCTGGGCGTAGCCGCCGATCAGGAGGGTGAGGCGGATGTCGGTGAGATCGGACAGGATATCTGCGCGCCAGGTTTCGGCGCAGATTTTGGGGGTGGGAGATCAGAGCCTTTGGCGTCGTAGCCGGGGAAGCAGAACGCCATGGGGAGGATGGCGACGCGGGAGCGGTCGTAGAACGTGGCCTCGTCCACACCCATCCAATCGCGGAGGCGGTCGCCGGAGGGGTCGGTGAAGGGTTTGCCGGAGTGATGGACCTTCATACCGGGCGCTTGGCCGGCGATCAGAATACGGGCGCCGGGGGCGAACCAGGCGACGGGGCGCGGTTCGTGCGCGGTGTGCGTGGCGGCGAATTTGTCGGCGCAGATTCGGCAGCTTTTCACAGCTTGTGCACGCGTGATCAGGGTGTTCATGGGGCAAGACATACCCCGCGCACCCAATAAAACAAGGGGCTTGCATTATTTCAATATTTCTATAATCATAGAAACATTATGAAAGTGGTTAACGACACCCCCGACCCGGACATCCTGAGCCCTGAAGAGGAGCTTGCGGTCTTCTCCACGGCCTTCGCCGCCCTCGGATCAGAGGCGCGGCTTTCCATCGTGATGCGGCTGGTCCGGGCAGAGCCAAATGGCATGCCCACGGGAAAATTGGGTGAGGCCGTCGGTTTGAGCGGATCGGTCCTGACCCATCACGTGAAGCACCTGAAGGCGGCGGGCCTGATCTATCAGGAGCGGCTAGGTCGGCAGATCATCCTCCACGCGGACACGCATCTGATCGGCGGCTTGTCGGATTTCATACTGGCCGAGTGTTGTCTCGATGAGCGGTGGGCACAAAAACATGGCTGATCAGACGCTGAACACACGCACCCTGCCCGACCTTTGGAAGCGCCTCGACAAGGCGTGGGCCGTAGTCGTGCTGATCCCGCTTGTCGTGCTGATCTTTGATGCGCCGATGTTTCAGCCGGTTGTCACAACAGCCGCGAAAGCATTCGGCGGCACGGTTCCGATCATCCTGTTTGCCATCACGGCGGTGGCCTATGTGAAGGCGTCGGGCGCGGAGACGTTGATCGCCAAGGCCTTCACCGGCAACCCGGTGCGCATGATCTTTATGGCCGCCCTTCTGGGCGGGTTGTCGCCATTTTGCTCCTGCGAAGTGATCCCGTTCATTGCGGCGCTTCTGGCCGTGGGCGCACCTTTGGCGGCTGTGATGGCGTTCTGGCTCGCCTCGCCCCTGATGGACCCGGCGATGTTTTTTGTAACCTCCGGCGAATTGGGTCTTGCCTTTGCCATCGGCAAGACGGTGGCGGCCGTGGGCTTGGGCGTGTTGGGCGGCTTTGCGACGCTGGCCTTTGCGAAATCGGCGGTCTTTGCGGACCCGCTGCGTGAAAAGCCGCAGATCGGCGGGTGCTGTGGCGTGAAGGAGCCGTTTCAGGGCACGCCCGCCTGGGCGTTCTGGCGCGAGGCAGAGCGGCGTACGGCATTCCGCGAGAGCTTTATCGACAATGCGCTGTTCCTCGCGAAATGGTTGATGATCGCCTACCTCTTCGAGGCGCTGATGATCGAGTATGAGACCACGCAGTACGTGGCGCAGTTCCTTGGGGGGAGAGCGTCTTCACCATCGTGCTGGCTGCCTTGGTGGGCATGCCTGCCTATCTGAACGGCTACATGGCCGTGGGCCTGATGGGCGGCCTTGTGGAGCAAGGCATGAACCCAGGTGCTGCGATGAGTTTCGTGATTGCGGGTGGTGTCAGTTCCATCCCGGCGGCGGTGGCCGTCTGGGCGTTGGTCAAGCCGCGCGTGTTCGCGGCGTATCTGGGCTTTGCCCTGACCGGCGCGATATTGGCCGGGATCGCATGGAGCATGGTGGCGTAGCGCATTTCGCGTGGTCCACGGCACCGATTGACACTTTCGAGTACAACCTTTCCGCGTGTAGACGGGTTCGTGATCGCTTGAGCCATGGACGCCCCTCCTTTGTTTGGCTAATCACCCAAAAACGAAAAGCGGGAGGGACGGCATGTACCGCGTTTGGAATTTCGTCACCGGCTATTCGCTGCTGCTGATCAGCGGTGCAATCATCGCGTTGATCTGGGCGAATTTGGACTTGATCGCGCCGGTTGCGGGCAACAGCCATTACTGGGCGGACCTTTACCACGATTTCGTTGAGTTTGTGATCTGGCACGACGCGCCGATCGGGCATTTGCACGATGACGGCAATGGCCATGTGGTGCGCGACCTGACGCTGCATTACCTGGTGAATGATGTTCTGATGGCCTTGTTCTTTGCGATTGCCGCGAAAGAGGTTTGGGAGGCCGTGATCCTGAAAAACGGCAGCTTGCGCGGCAAGAAGGCGGCGACGCCGCTGGTGGCGACGGCGGGCGGCATGTTCGGGCCCATCGTGGTATACCTCGGGCTTGCTTATTTCCTTGGCTCGGACACCTATGACGCGGTGGCGAACGGGTGGGCCATTCCGACCGCGACGGACATCGCGTTCTCGTACCTGGTGGGCCGTTTGGTCTTTGGTGCGGGGCACCCGGCGGTTCGGTTCTTGCTGCTGCTGGCCATCGCCGATGACGCGGCGGGCCTTTTGATCCTGGCGATCTTCTATCCGTCCGGCGATCTGGCGCCTGTCTGGTTACTGCTGTCTTTGGCGGCGGCTGTTGGTGTATTTGTTCTGTTCAACTGGCTGCCACGCCGCCTTGATCGTGGCGATCAGGTGCGCCGCCGGTCGACGTGGGTGCGGACGCGGTTGTCGTTCTGGCCCTACCTGATCGCGGCCTGTGCAAGCTGGTATGCGTTCATGATGTCGGGTCTGCACCCGGCGCTGGGGCTGCTGCCGATTGTGCCGACCATCCCCCATGCGGACCGCGCCTTTGGCATATTCTCGGCTGCGGAGGAGCATTTGCACGATCTTTTGAACCAGATTGAGCATGCGTTGAAATACCCGGTTGAGATCATTCTGGGCCTGTTCGGCCTGATGAATGCGGGCGTGGCCTTCAGCGCCATGGGCGATGCGACCTGGCTGGTGCTGGCCGGTCTGATCGTGGGCAAACCCGTGGGCATTTTCTTGTTCGGCTGGGTGGCCGTGGTGATCCTGAGGTTGGGATTGCCGCAGGGTATGCGGATGGTCGATTTGGTGGTTATCGGCTTTGTCGCCGCCATCGGCTTCACCGTGTCGCTATTCGTGGCCTCGGTCGCGTTTGATGCGGGTCCGGTGCAGGATGCGGCAAAGATGGGGGCCTTGTTCTCGTTCGGGGCGGCTGTGCTTGCGATCGTATCGGGTGTGCTGTTCAGGGTGGAAAAGCAGGAGCTCTAAGGGCTCCTGCGCGCCCGCATCTGCGCGACTTTGAGGAAAATTCCCTGTGAAATTTGCATCCATTAGGACATAATGATGCCCTAAAGGGACAGTATGTTTCCAAAATGGTGACGTGACGCTGATAAGAACGCACGCGCCAGTAGGCAATTTTTGGGCGGCAGACGCATGTTGGAGTTTTCAGGGGTTTCGAAATCCTTCTGGACCGGTGAGCGCCGAAAGGTGATCCTGGATCGTGCGTCTTTTCGTGTGGATATTGGCTATTCGATGGGCATTCTGGCCCCGAACGGCACTGGCAAAACAACCCTGATCAAGATGATGTGCGGGCTGGAAAAGCCCGATGAAGGCACGATCACGCGGAATGCGCGGATCTCGTTCCCGCTGGGGTTCATGGGGGGGCTGATCAGCAAGCTCTCTGCCATGGAAAACAGCCGCTATATCGCGCAGCTCTACGGGCTGGACCCCGATTATGTGGAGGCGTTTTGCCGTTGGGTGTGCGGGATCGAGGAATATTTCGACATGCCTCTGGGGACCTATTCCAGCGGCATGAAGGCACGGTTCAACTTCTCGCTCCTTTTGGCGCTGGAATTTGATATCTATCTGATTGACGAGGGGATGCCTGCCTCGACAGACGCCGAGTTCAATCGGCGCGCAGGCAATATCCTGGCGGAACGGCTGAAGAATGCGACGGTGATCATCGTGTCGCACCAGGCCCAGACGCTTGAAAAATTCGCACGGCGTGCGGCGGTCCTGATGGACGGCAAATTGCACTCCTTCGATACGCTGGAAGAGGCGAAGCAGCTTTATGACTACCAAACCCAAGGCTAGAAAATTTCGCATCCGCCGCAGCGATGCGGTTGCGCCCGCCGGTGAAACGCGGGCGGCGCAGGCCGCTGATGCAGCCCGCCCGCCAAGGACTGCGCAGGGGCCGGTGGACAACAGCTTGCCAAACACAACCGAAGACGGGTTCGGCGACGCGCCCATGCCGGGGTCCGCTGCGTATGAGCGTGCACAGGCAGGCGGTGCGCAAGGTGCTGCACAAGCGGGTGGCACGGCCAGCGTGGAAGAGGAACTGGCCGCAATCCGAGCCGAGGGGCTGACCGGGCGCCAACTGCGCATGGCGCGGCGTCTGGCGCAGAAACACGGGCTGCAACCGGCCTCGGACTTTGATGCGGTTCGCCAATTGCGCAAGCGCGGGGTCGATCCGTTCAACCAATCCAGCATGCTGGAACTTGTCGTCAACGATGCCGGACATGGCGGCGGTGCCGCGGGCGCTGCTGCAGGGGCTGCCGCTGCAGGGGCCGCGGGCAACACCCTGCCGGTTCGCGCCGCGACGGCGCAGGTTCCGGCCACCCAGATTGACGCCCCCGCCCCGCCCCCGGGCGGCGGTGGCGCCTTCTCAGCCGAAGAACGAGCCGCCGAAATCATGCGCGTGCAGCGCGACATCGCGGCACGTCGCCGTCGCAAGCTGATCCAATTGGCCTCACGCTTGGCGTGCTTCGTCTTTCTGCCGACGATCCTTGTCAGCTACTATTTCTACGCCGTGGCGACGCCCTTGTTCGCAACCAATACGGAGTTCGTGATCCAAAAGGCCGAAGCCTCTGTCGGCGGCGCGGGCGGTCTTGGCGGGCTGCTTGGAGGAAGCTCTTTCGCGACCGTGCAGGAATCAATCACCGTGCAAAGCTACCTTGAAAGCCGGGAAGCAATGTTGCGGCTGGACGAGGAATTGGGTTTTCGCGCACATTTTTCGAGCGATGAAATCGACCCGCTTCTACGCCTGGACGATGGCGGCTCGGACGAGCAGATGTACGACACCTACCTGCGCAGCCTGACCACAAGTTACGACCCTGTCGAAGGCATTATCCGCATGGAGATGCTGGCCGCGGACCCGGTGGTGAGCCAGCAATTCTCGGAAGCGCTGATCGGATATGCGGAAGAGCGTGTTGATCAAATGTCATCGCGCCTGCGCGCCGATGGCATGGCGGGTGCACAAGAGGCCTTTAACGAAGCCGAAGAACGCGCAGCGATGGCGCAAGAGCGTGTTCTGGATCTACAGCAGCAGCTTGAGGTCGTGTCGCCCGAAGCGGAATTGAACCTTGTGTTCAACCAGATCTCGACCCTTGAGGCACGCCTGACCGAAGAGCGGCTGCGCCTGGCCGAAATGAACGCCGCCTCCCGCCCCAATGCAGGCCGTGTTGCCGCATCGGAGGCGCAGATTGAGCGGCTGGAAGCGCAGGTTCAGGAGCTGCGCAGCGCCTTGACGGGCGGCGAAGTCTCCCTCGCGCGGGTGCAATCCGAGTTGGTGGTCGCACAGGCCGATCTGGAAACCCGCCGCTTGATGCTGACGGAAGCCATGCAAGCGCGCGAAGCGGCACGCATGGAGGCCAACCGCCAAACGCTTTACATCTCGCTCGGCGTGTTGCCCGTGGCCCCGGATGAGGCGGCCTATCCGAAAGCATTTGAGAATACCCTGCTTGCCTTCATCGTCTTTTCTGGCATCTACCTGTTGGTATCGATGACAGCCTCGATCCTGCGCGAACAAGTCAGTTCCTGACCGGCGCGCACAACCGGGGCCAAAGCGGCCCCGGAGGGTGGAGATGAAGAACGTAGAGATCGGCGCGTTGAACGTGTCGAACACGGCCCCGCTTACCGTCATTGCGGGGCCTTGCCAGTTGGAAAGCCTTGATCATGCGCGGATGATCGCAGGGCATATGGCAGAGGTCTGCGCCAAGACCGGCGCGCAATTCATCTTCAAAGGCTCTTACGACAAGGCGAACCGAACGTCGCTTGGCGGTAAACGCGGGCTGGGGATGGACGAAGGGCTGCGCATCCTGTCGGCCATGCGGGAAGAATTCGGCTGCCCGGTGCTGACTGACGTGCACGCGCCCGAGCAATGCGCCCCGGTGGCCAGCGCCGTGGACGTCCTGCAAATCCCTGCATTTCTATGCCGCCAGACGGACCTTTTGCTTGCGGCGGGTGAGACAGGCGCGGCCATCAACGTCAAGAAGGGCCAGTTTCTTGCGCCCTGGGACATGGCAAATGTCGCCGAAAAGGTCGCAAGCACCGGCAACGAACGGATGCTTTTGACGGAGCGTGGTGTTTCGTTTGGCTACAACGCGCTGGTGGCCGACATGCGGTCGCTGCCGGAAATGGCCAAGACGGGATACCCTGTAATCATGGATGCCACGCATGCGGTGGCACAGCCGGGCGGACTAGGCGGATCATCAGGCGGACAGCGGGAATTCGCGCCGGTTCTGGCGCGCGCCGCCGTGGCCGTGGGCGTGGCGGGCGTGTTTCTTGAGACGCATCAGGATCCCGACAATGCCCCAAGCGATGGGCCGAACATGATCCGGCTTGAGGATATGGGCAATGTGTTGGACGTGTTGATGGCCCTCGACAAGGTCGCCAAAGCGGCACCGGTGACCGTGTGATGTGGCTGCGTCGAACCCTGCTTGGGCTTGCGGCCCTTCTTGCCGTTGGACTGATCAACCCGGTCCTGGCGCAAACCGATGGCACCCAGCCAGACGGGGAGATTTCGGTCGAAAGCGACCGCGCCCAGGATTTCGCCGTGCGCGACCGGATCATGGCCATTCTTGGCCAGTTGGATGGCTATGACGATGTGCGGGCAACGGTTTCCAACGGGATCGTGACGCTGCGCGGCACTGTCGTCGACGGAAACCGGATTGAGGCGTTGAATGCGCTTGTGGCACGCGTTGAGGGTGTTGTCGCCATCGAGAATGTCGTCACGGAAAGCACGGATGTGGTGGAGCGGTTGAACCCCGCGCTTGAGCGGATGCGCGACCGGTTCGAACAGTTCGTGGCGTTTTCGCCTTTGATCCTTGTGGCTTTGACGGCGGGCCTTTTGACCTGGCTTTTCGGCTTTTGGTTGGCGCGGCGGTCCTGGCCGTGGGACCGGATCGCGCCCAATGCCTTTATCGCGGACATCTACCGGCAGGTGGTGCGCCTGGCCTTTGTGGTGCTTGGCATTGTGCTTGCCTTGGATTTGTTGAACGCGACGGCCTTGTTGGGCACGATCCTGGGGGCTGCGGGTATTGTGGGCCTCGCCATCGGGTTCGCAGTGCGGGACACGGTGGAGAACTTCATTTCGTCCATCATGCTGTCGATCCGGCAGCCATTTCGCCCGAAGGACCTGGTGGAGATCGAGGGGGATACAGGCCATGTGATCCGCCTGACCAGTCGGGCGACCATTCTTTTGAGCCTGGATGGGAACCACATTCGGATCCCCAATTCGACTGTCTTCAAATCGAAGATCATCAACTACACACGCAATGATGAGCGGCGGTTTACGTTTCTGCTTGGGGTGGAGCCTGAGGCCGATATTGCCGAGGCCCAGCGGATTATCCTCGCCGCGCTGAACGAGTTGCCTTTTGTGCTGGAGGCGCCCGGGCCTGCGGTTTGGGTGGAGGGGCTTGGTGCCTCCACCATCGACATCACGGCGGCGGGCTGGATCAAGCAGCATGAGACCGGGATCGGCATGGCCAAGGGCGAAGCGATCCGGGTTGTGAAGGCGCGTCTGGAAGAGGCGGGGATCAGCCTGCCGGAGCCGACCTACCGGTTGGCGGGCACTGAGGTGCCGGGCCGTGTGGTTGCGGACAAACGCCCTGCCCCGGCCCACGCTGCGGTCGAGGCGCAGGATGTCGGCATTGAGGAAGTCACCGCGTTGGAAGAGATCATCGAGGCCGAACGCGAGGCCTTGCCGGACGACGATCTGCTGCGCCGGGAGGCCCCGCAGGAATAGAGGAAATCCGCGTGCAGAAAACGCATCGGGGGCTTGATCCCCCCGCGATGGCGTCGTATCTGCTCCGGCACGGTTGGGGTGTAGCCAAGCGGTAAGGCAGCGGTTTTTGGTACCGTGTACCGTAGGTTCGAATCCTACCACCCCAGCCAATCCAACCGTAGAGATGTTTGAAACACTTCGGCTTAGTCGAGGGCGATGTGCGTGCCCGCACGCCAGACGCTGGCCAGAGTATAGTCCGGCTCGGCCAGATATACGAAATCCGCTGGCGCGCCTTCGGCAAGGGTGCCGATTTGCACGAAACCGGGATGCAGTCTCGCGGGGATGGATGTGGCCATGGCCAGCGCATGATCTGCATCGGCAGCGCCCCATTGGATGATGTTTCGCATGGCGGTTGGCAGATCAAGATCGGCCCCGGCCAATGTGCCATCTTCGAGCGTAAGGCGACCCTGTTCGCGACGGATCAAGCGATTGTTGAGGTGGAACTCGGTCCTTGTGCTGCCCGCCACGGCCATGGCGTCACTGACCAGAAAGATCGCGCCCGGCCCTGCTTTTGCGGCCATCGCGGCACGCACGGATTGCGGGTGGACATGGATGCCGTCGGCAATCAGGCCCACTGACAAGTCGCCGATGGTCAGCGCCGCGCCCACAAGACCCGGTTCGCGGCTGCCAAGCGGGCTCATGGCATTGAAAAGATGCGTCACGCACCGTGCACCGGCTGTGGTTGCGGAATGGCAGGCGTCAAAAGACGCGTCGCTGTGGCCGAGGGCGACGAGTATGCCAGCATCGGCAAGGCACGCGATTTGATAAGGGGTGACCGTTTCTGGCGCGAGGGTAACTTTGAGCACGGGCAATCTGCGCGCGGCATCCAGCAGGAGTGTGAGGTCCCCCTCGTCCATCGGACGGATCAGGTTGGGGTCATGGGCCCCTTTGCGGGCCTGTGACAGATGGGGACCCTCCAGATGAAGCCCCACAATACCCGGCACATGTTCGGCGATGGCCGCTTCAACGGCGTGAACCGCGCGGGCGGTGCAGGCGGGTGTATCGGTGATCAACGTGGGCAGGATGGAAGTCGCCCCAAGGCGTGCATGGGCCTCTGCCATGGTGCGGAGCGTCGCGACGCTTTGATCATCGTTGAACATCACCCCGCCGCCGCCATTGACCTGCAGATCAACGAAGCCTGGTGCCAGAAGACCGCCTTGCACCGGTTCCACCATGGCCTCTGCCGGCACCTGATATTCAGGGACAATCCCGGCCACGCGGCCTGCTTCCACGATCACCGCGTGGCCTGAATGGCGGGACATTCCATCGAAAATCTCGGCACCAACAAACGCTATGGGACGTCTCTTCATAGCGTTCTCGTGACTTTGTTCAGGTGGCGGGGCGCATCCGGGTTGACCCCACGCGCGACGGCAACCCTCTCGATCATCGCATAGAAGGAGACGATCAACGCAAGGGGATCGAGCAAAGGGTGCTCTGTGCGGATGTGGGGCAAGCATGTGGCAACCCGCGCGGTGTCCGAGGTGACGAAAACCTGGGCGCCCTTTTCGGCCAGGTGATCGGCGACTTCAGCAACAGAGGCTTCGGCCGCATCGGCGTTGGCAAAGCACAGGACAGGAAAACCGGTTCCGACGATGGAAACGGGGCCGTGCAGGACTTCGGCGGAGGAGTAGCTTTCGGCATGGATCTGGCAGGTTTCCTTGAACTTCAGCGCCGCCTCGTTCGAGATCGCCCAAGCGGGACCGCGCCCGAGCGTGAAGAGCGACGAGGCCGGATCAATGGCGCTTTGCAGCGAGGGCCAATCGATCTGTGTTGCGTTCGCCAAGTGATCTGGAAGACGGCGCAATGCGGCGCGCAGGGCATCATCCCCTTCCATTCCGCCAAAAGGATCAGACCGGAGATGGCGGACGTGACAAAGGTCTTGGTGGCCGCGACGCTCTGTTCCGGACCAGCCTGCACATCGATTGTGTGCAAGCTGGCATCTGCCAGCGGGGACGCCGCATCATTCGTGAGGGCAATTGTAAGGCTGCCAGCATCGCTTGCCGCGCGGGACATCGCGACGATGTCCGGGCTTTTGCCGGATTGAGAGACCGAAAGTGTCACCGATCCGCCAAGGCGCAGTTCGGCCCCGTAGATCGAGGCAATGGACGGGCCGATTGAAGCCACCGGCAGACCCAGTGAAAGCTCAAAAGCGTATTTCAGCAGAGCACAGACGTGATCAGAGGAGCCACGCGCCACGGTTGCGATGAAAGGCGGGTCCGTTCGGGCGGCCACCTTTGCGATTGACGCGATGGCCGATGCCCCCTGCGACAGCAGCCGTTCGACAGGAATCGGGGATCTCCAAAACCTCGCGGCGCATCTGGGTCATTTCGGTTGGCATGATGGATCAGACCTTTTCAAACACGAACTTCGATGACGAAGTCGTAGGCGTCACCGCGAAAAACGGATTTAGTGAGTTCCGCAACGCGGCCCGAGGCCAGATAAGACAAGCGCTCGATGTGGAGGCCAGCCGCCCCATCCGGCACATCCAGCAAGAGGGCATCCGCCGCGCCCAGATTGATCGCCGAGATGCGTTGCACGGCGCGGACTGGGCGTGTGCCGTTCTGGTCCAGCACATCGTAGAGGGATGTTGTCACCTGCATGGGGTTCGCGAGGATGTCGAGCGGAAGGGAGGCCCGCTCCACCGCAAGTGGCCGATTGTCAGCCAGACGCAAGCGCGCAAGTCGCGCGACCGAGGCGTTGTCTGGTAGGTTTAGCGCCGTAATTTCTTCAGCCGATGGCAGGCAAATGCTCTGCTCCAACATGCGCACAGATGTTTGGAGGCCGCGTTTTGCCATCTCCTCCGAAAACGATGTGAGATGGGACAGCGATTGCTGAAGGCGTTCAGCCTTTTGGGTCACGAACGTGCCGGAGCCCTGCTTTTGCACAACGACGCCGCTTTCGACCAAGTCCTGGATCGCCTTGCGGACAGTGACACGGGACAAGTCGGTAAGGGTTCCGATTTCGCGTTCCGAGGGCAGCGCACTGCCGGGGGCAAGAATGCCCTTTTCGATGGCGGCGCTGAGCTGGTCACGCAGCTGCACATAGCGGGGGCCATTGCCCGGAGCGAAGGGTGGGGCATCGCGGAGGAGATCAGTGATGGCCATTGGGTCGCTCCAATAAGATACCAATATAGAACCATTTCCGCAAAAATTGCGCAAGAGAAATACCAAATGGTCTTGTCTTAGTCAGAGGGTAAGAACCGCCGCATCAGCAAGGGTGTCAGGTACATCGGCAGTTGATAGCACCCGATGAACACCAGCAGGGCGTCGGTTACGTCGACTGGCAAGGCCAGTAAGAAAAGGGCCACATTTCGATTGCCTGCGATGATGCTGAGGGGGCCTGCACGCGCGGTCGGGACAAGGTTTCGGGTCACGCGAGATGCCAGAAGTTGCAAGCCGAAATTGGCAGCAAAGACGAGGGCGACCCAGCCTGCAAGGTCCAGTGGCGATTGATCAAGGATTGGACGTATCCCGGCCATGAGGCCCACGACAATGATCGCCAGGGCCAGAACGCCCAAGCCATCGAGGCGCTGCATATGCGCGGGGCTGGGTTGCGGCAGAAGGCGTGCACGCAGGGCAAAGCCTGCGCCCGTCGCCAATGCTATGATGACAATCAGGCTGAGGCCGGTGGTGATCACGCCGCCAATCCCGCCAAAGGCCGGGCCGAGCAGAAGCAAAACGGGAAGGCTTGTCAGCGGGAACAGCGCCGTTCCGACGACGAGGATCTGCATGGCGGGGGCCGGATCCTGGCCCATGAGGATCGCGAAGTTGGGGCTTCCGCTGATGGACGGGGCGGCGAGCATCAAAACGATGGCCATGGCCGCAAGGGCGCCGGACAGGCCGAGCGCCCAAAACAGGGCGAAGGCCAGAAGTGGCAGGCAGAGTTGGAGGACCAGCACCTCGGACAGGACACGCGGCAGGGCCGTGAGTTGCCCGACCGAGGCGCGGTAGCCGATGCGGAAGGCCGTGATGAACAAAAGCCCCGCCACCATGTGCGGCAGCCATGGCCGCATTGCCGCCGCCAGACCGGGAAGGGCCAGCCCGCAGACCAGCCCCACCACCAGACCCCACCGGCCATGCCGGGCGCAGAATTCCAGCGCCCGGTAGAGAGGCGTCATGACGGACCGGAGCGCATGGTCTCGGGCAGCCACATGGCCAGATCTGGCACCCAGATCAGGATGAAGCACATCAGCACCATGATCAGGAACATCGGCAGGGCGGCCTTGGCGATATAGCCCATCTCGTGGCCCGTCATGCCTTGCAGGACGAACAGGTTGAACCCGATGGGCGGCGTGATCTGCGCCATTTCGACCACGACGATCACGAAGATGCCGAACCAGATCAGGTCAATGCCGGCCTCAACCACCATGGGCTCCACCACGGCCATTGTGAGCACGACCGAGGAGATGCCATCGAGGAACATGCCGAGGATGATGTAGAAAACGAGCAGCATCATCAGAAGCTGGAAGCGTGTCAGCTCCATCACTGCGATGCCGTCGGCCAGGGCGCGTGGCAGGCCGGTGAAGCCCATCGACAGCTTCAGGAACGCCGCGCCCGCAAGGATCAGCATGATCATGGCCGAAGTGCGGGTGGCGCCCATCAGGCTTTCGCGGAAGCTGCCCCAGTTGAGCGAGCCTTGGCTGGCCGCCAGCACCAGAGAGCCGATGACGCCGATGGCGGCGGCCTCGGTCGCGGTGGCCGTGCCCGTGTACATGGAACCGATCACAACGAGGATCAGGAGCATCACGGGGATCAGGAAGCGGGAATTCTTCAGCTTTTCGCCAAAGCTCATCGCCGTTTCCATTGTGGGGGCCCATCCGCGGGAGAGGACGGAGTAGATCGCCACATAGCCCATGAACATCAGCGCCAGCACGAGGCCGGGAAAGACGCCCGCGAAGAACAGCTCGGTGATGGATTGGTTTACGGCGACACCGTAGACGATCAGCGCCAGCGAGGGCGGGATCATCAGGCCGAGAGTGGCGGCACCAGCGAGCGTGCCGATGACGATGTGTTCGGGATAATTGCGTGTGCGCAGTTCGGGGATCGACATCTTGCCCACAGTTGTGAGCGTCGCCGCGGACGAGCCAGAGACAGCTGCGAAAACTGTACAGCCCACGATGTTCGTGTGGACAAGGCCACCCGGCAGGCGTGCGAGCCAGGGCGAGAGGCCTTTGAACATGTCCTCGGACAATCGCGTTCGATAGAGGATTTCACCCATCCAGATGAACAGCGGCAGGGCCGTGATGGTCCAGCTGGACGACGTCGCCCAGATCGTTGTGATCATGGTGTCGCCTACCGGGCGCGTGGTGAACAGCTCCATCCCGACCCAAGCCACGCCCATCAGCGCGATGCCAACCCAGACGCCGGTGCCAAGCAGAAGGAAGAGGACGAAGAGGAACAGGATGATGGCGTAAAGTTCGGTCATCAGTTCACTCCCCAAAGCTCTGATCGACGACATTGCTGCCGAGGCGGTGGTCGCCCTTGAAGAGGACGGAAAGGAGGTTATCGACAAACGCGATCAGAAGGATCACGCCGCCCACCACCATCACCGATTGCGGGATCCAAAGGGGGCTGGCGTCTTGCGCCTGGCTCACTTCGTTAAACCGCCAGGACCAGTAGACGAACCAATAGGCGTAGTAGACGAAATAGGCGGTTACGGCGGTGGCGATCCCGAAACACCAGACTTCAAGCACCCATTTGATCTTGGGCGGCACAGCGTTCAACAGGATCGATACGCGAATATGGGCCCCACCATTCAGGGCATTGGCGAAGGCAAGGAAGCTCGCTGCGGCCATCAGGTAGCCTGCATATTGCGGCGCGCCGGGGAAGATGTCGCCGATCCAGCGGGCGATCATCTGGGCCACGATCATGCCGAGAATGCCGATCAGGCACAGGGCGGCCAGAACGCCAGAGGCGCGGTAGAGCCAGTCGAGGGAGGAGCGTAGGGCGCCCATGTCAGGTGATCCTGTCTAAAGAATGCGATCATGGGTAGGCCGATGGTCTCGGCCTGCCCCATTGTTGAGAGCGTTCGCTTATTCGGACGCTGCTGCGGCGGCGGCTTCGCGGTAGGCGTCGATGATTGCCTGACCTTCTTCACCTGCGGCTTCCAGCCATTCCTGGGTCATGGTCTCACCAATCGCGCGCAACTCGTCCATCAGCGCATCACCTGCGGGCTGAACCGTCATGCCACCGGCGGCGAGGCCCGCCAGCGTGAAGCCGGTATATTCCCGCGCACGCCATGTGCCTGCATATTCGGCCAGCTCGGCGCAGGCGTTGATGACGTTCTGGTTGGCCTCAGACGTGCCTTCCCAAACGTCGCCATTCACCATGATGTAGTTGCGCGGCAACCAGGCATCGACCTCATAGAAGTGGCTGAGGCTTTCCCAAACGCGGCGGTCGTAGCCAGTGGCGCCGGACGACACCATCGAAGAGGCCACGCCAGTTGCGAAGGCTTGGGAGATTTCAGCGGCTTCGATCGTCACCGGCAACATACCTGTCAACTCGGCCAGACGGTTCGTTGCGTTGTTGTACGACCGGAAGCGGATGCCTTCCATATCGGCGACCGAGTTCACTTCCTGATTGAAGTAGAGGCCCTGCGGTGGCCACGGCACGGAGTAGAGAAGGTGCAGGTTCTGGCCTTCCAGAAGCTCGCGGATCGGGCCTTCGGCGGCCTCCCACAAGAGCGCATGCTCATCGAAGGAGCCCACGAGGAAGGGGATCGAGTCGAAGCCGAAGAGTGCGTCTTCGTTCTGGTGACCAGACAGAAGGCGTTCGCCGATTTGGACCTGACCGGTCTGGATCGCGCGCTTGATGTCTGCGCCCGCAAAAAGCGAGCCGCCGGGGTGCGTCACGATCTCGATTTCGCCGCCGGTGCCGGTGGTTACGCACTGGGCAAATTCCGCACCAGTGACCGAGTGGAAGTTGGAGCCCGAATAGGCCATCGGCATATCCCAGGTCTCGGCAGCGGCCGGGACGGCGACCATGGCTGCGGCCATGCAGACCGCGATGTGGGTGGTTTTCATTGTCTTCTCTCCTTGTTGAAGTCTCGTGTTGGTTGCTCTTGTTGTTATCTCTCAGCCCGCGAAACGCGCGGGGTCGTAGGGGCTCATGTCCATGTTGGGGGTCTGGCCGGTCATCATCTGCGCGAGGAGGCGGCCAGTCTTGGGGCCGCCGGTCAGGCCGATATGGTGGTGGCCGAAGCCCACATAGACACCAGTTTGGCCGACCTGCCCGATCAGGGGCAGGCTATCGGACGGCGCGGGGCGGTGGCCCTGCCATTCGACTTCATTCGCGGCCTTGAGATGCGGGAAGGCGCGGGCCACCTGTTTGCGTAGAAGGGCGAAGGGGCTTTCGAAGGTCCCGCTTCCAGCCCACCGAATTCCACGACGCCGGCACAGCGAAGCCCCGCCTCCATCGGGGTGGCGACGAATTTGCCGGAGGCCAGCATGATTGGCATGGAAGGGCCGCCGGTCGCGCCCTCAAAGACGATGTGATATCCGCGCTCGGTCTCTAACGGGATCGTCAGGCCAAGTCGTTGCATCAATGGCTTGGACCAGACCCCTGTCGCCAGTACGACGTCCGAGCATGGGATTGAGCCAGTTGTGGTCTCCACAGCTGTGACCCTATCCCCTTCGAACCGGAAGTCCCGGACATCGGCCTGCTGCCATGTCCCGCCGAGCGCCTGAAACTCCTCGGCCAGAGCGGCGACATAGCCGCCGGGGTTCCGGATATGGCCATGGTCGCGCAAAACGGCGAGGCATTGGACGCCGTCCCCAAGATTGGGCTCATATTCCCGGACGGCAGGGCCTTCGATGATCTCAGGCGTAAACCCGGCCTCGCCCCTTAGGCCCCAGACATAGGCATCGGCCTCAAACGCAGCGCGGTCGGCGTAGCCAAAGGTGTAGTCGCTATCCACGACCCATTCAGATGCGCGCGTGTTGTCGGACAGCGCGTGGTGCTGGACGGCGCCGTCGCCTACGATTTCCGTAAGGCCCTTCGAGATCCGACGCGTGTCGGCGTCATTTGCATTGCTGAGATACTTCATCAACCAAGGAAGCATCTTCGGCAGATAGGACCAGCGCACAAAGAGCGGGAAGTTCGGGTCGAGCGCCATTTTCGGGCTCTTGCTGATCAGGCCGGGTGTGGTCACCGGTACCATGGAGCAGTTCGCGATAACGCCCGCATTGCCGTAAGACGTGCCCTGCCCCGGCGCGCCGCGGTCGACCAGGGTCACCTCAACCCCCGCGCGGCGCAGCCAGATCGCGGTGGAGACCCCCACGATGCCAGCCCCGATCACGACGGTAGGATGCGCCGTCATCCGCGGCTTCCCGGCATTGCAATCCATGGCCGCATACCTGCGCCCTCCTCAGTTTCGACTCGCATCTTTGGACGTGAATCGTATTTCGTCAACATTTTGTTGACATTTTCTCTGCGTTGCTCAGGATTGAGTTCATGGCTGATACCGATCTCAAGCACGTCGTTTCCTCCGCGCATCTGGCCGATAGCGGCTTTCCCGAAGTCTCGGAATTCGAGTTTGGGCTGACGCTTGCCAATCACGGATTTCATCGATGGATGATGCGCGCGATTGCGCTTGCCGGGCATCCGGACCTGTCGGGGTTGGACGTTCTGGTGCTGCATTCCACGCACCATCGCGGGCGCGCCAAGACGCTGGCCGACATCTGTCTGGTGCTGAATATCGAGGATACGCACACCGTGAACTACTCGGTCAAAAAGCTGCGCAAGGCGGGGCTTGTGGCCGAGGGGCGGCAGGGCAAGGAGAAGACCGTTCAGACGACGGATGCCGGTGCGGAGGTGTGTGAGAAATACCGCGATATCCGAAATTCTCTGCTGCTTGAGGCTTTGGATGAACTGGGCATCGAACGGGATCAGGTCAGCCGTTTGAGCCGCATTCTGCGGTTGATGGCCGGGCAATACGATCAGGCGGCGCGGGCGGCTGCGACGTATTAGGGCGCTCATTCGCTGACCCTCACCGAGTATTTGGCCAGCATGTCTTCGTTGACCTCAGCCCCCAGTCCAGGCGCGTCCGGAACTACGACATGACCGTTTTCGACGGGGAATGGCGTGGCGAGGATGTCTTCGTTCAGGAAGTAACTGGCTTGATAGAATTCGCATCCCAGCGTGATCTCTGGCGTGGCGGCGATCATGTGCGTACCGGCAAGATGGGCCAATCCGGACTCGAACATGTCACCACCATAGGCTGAACGGCCCTTGGCCGCGGCGATGCGCGCCACGGTTTGCGCGCGGGCCAGGCCGCCTGTCTTCATGATCTTGACCGAAACGCCATCAGCAATTCCGTCAAGTCGCGCCATATCCTCCGGCCCGAAGATGCTTTCATCGGCCAGCAATGGCACATCCACGCTATCGCGGATTCTGGCCATCAGATCGTGGAGATGCGCCTTAACGGGTTGCTCGATGAACGTGGGCGCGAATTGGGCCACGTCTTTCACACAGGCCAGCGCGACGTCGTGGTGCAGGCCTTGGTTGTAATCGACGCGGATATCGAATTCTGGATAATCCGCGCGCAACCGTTCCAGACGCATCATATCAAAGGCATGGCCTTTGAACCCGGTCTTCAGCTTGATGATGCGCACGCCGTCTGCTCGCAAGCGTTCCATCAGGATCAGGTCCTTGGCGAAATCCGGATCGGCAATGGAGCATGAAAGCGGGATACGGGCGCGGCACCGTCCGCCCAAAAGGGCCCAAACCGGGAGCCCGACGAGACGTGCCCTCAGGTCGTAGAGTGCTGTGTCCAGCGCCGCCTTGGCCTCGGTGCAATGGGCGACGGCCGAGTGTGCCTGGTCCATGATTGCCGCGTGGTCGGATAGGGATCGCCCCACCACAATCGGGCGTAAATAGCGATCCAAGGCTGCATAGCTGGCCTCAGCCGAGCCGGTGAAAACAACCCATGGCGAGGCTTCGCCACAGCCCGAGACACCACCCTCAGACGTCAGGCGCAGCACGACAATTTCAACCGCGTGTTCGACCGAACCAATGCCGTGATCACGGCGCGCGTTCTGCAGGCAGGGCAAGGTGCCACAGCTTGAACCCGGTGATGATCTGTTGGTGATCGGCCATGCGCGCTCCCCAAGCTGCTACACGTTGAAGGGGATCACGCATCATTTCCAATACCATATTGTGGCACACTCATAAGGAAAAATGATATGCATGAAGGATGGCCCTACGATTCAGACAGCTTCAGGCGTTTCACGCCATATACGAGACCGGCACCGTCACTGGGGCGGCGCAAGTCCTTGGCATCTCACAACCCGGCACATCCAACCTGATCGCGCTGTTGGAGCGCGAGACGCGGTTCAAGCTGTTTGAGCGGGTCCGCGGCCGTTTGATCCCCACGCCCGAGGCAGGCGTGTTGTATCAGGAGGTTGATACGGTCGTGCGTGGGCTTGACCATGTGGCCCAAGCGATCACAGACCTTCAGAACAAGCAAGGTGGCCAGCTGCAGGTCGCCTCTCAACACGCACTGTCCTTTGGGTTCATGCCGCGCCTGATCGCGCAGTTTGCGAAGGACCGCCCGGACATGTCGATTTCTTTCCAGTCGCAATACTCGCCCAAGGTGCAGGAGTGGGTGGTCGCGGGTTTGTTTGAAGTGGGCGTGTGTGAGACGCCGCTGCTTTATGATGCCCTGGACGTGCATCCGTTCAGCCTCGAAATGGAAGTGGCCATGCGCGCCGACAATCCGCTGGCGCGACATCCGATCCTGACGCCCGAATTGCTGGCGGGTGAGCCCTTTATCGCGATGGGGCCGGATCACATGAGCCACCGTCGCACGCGTGAAGCCTTTCATTCGGCGGGTGTGCCCTGGTCCGTGCGGGTGCATTCGCACCTGTTCAAGAACATCTTGAGCTTTGTGAAGGAAGGTATGGGCGTCGCCCTGCTGGACCCCCTCTTACTGAAATATGATGAGGTGGGCGGGTTCGTGACACGCCCGTTCGAGCCAAGGATTTCCATGGACATGATGGTGATCACGTCGAAGGATCGGCCGTTGTCGACCCTGGGGCGGAGCTTTCTGGACCTGTTGCTGGAAGAGATCGCCAAGCAGGAGACACGCGACTAGCCCATCCAGCGACGGACTGGGGCCGCGGCCTCTTCCAGCGGTTGGGTGACGATGTCGACCAGCGTTGGCCCGTCGGTTGTGATGGCCTTTTGCAAGGTGGCTTGCAGGTCCGAAGGATTTCCACACGCCACGATTTCACACCGTAGGCCGCCGCAACCGCGGCATGATCCACTCGGTTGAAATCGACGTTGTAGTAACGCGCGCCCTTGTCCGCCATCTGGCTGGCCTTGATCCACCCGAAATTCGCGTTTGAGAAGACGATGAACGTGATGTCTGCACCGGCGCGCGTGATCGTCTCCAACTCGCCACAGGTGAACCCGAAAGAGCCATCACCCATCAGGGCAACGGTCTTGGACGCCGGGCGCCCGAACCACGCGCCAAGCGATGCCGAAAGGGAATAGCCGAGCGCCCCATGGGCGCGGTTGGTGATGAAAAAGCGCCCTGGCAGCGCTTGCTGGTAGTAGGCGGAGAAGTAAGGGCAGCTTGTACCCGGGTCCGACACGATCGTGGCATCTTCGGGGAGGATGCGGTTGAGGGTTGCTACGATACGTTCGGGACGGATCGGGGCCTCATCACTTTCCGCGAGCTTGTTGAAGCGGGCAAATTTGCGGGCTTTGAGGTTCGCTACGGCTTGAGCCCCCCGAAGGTCGCCGCGCCCTGGCCCTTTGCATCGAGGGCTGCGTTCACAGCAGCCAGCGACAGGCGTAGGTCGCCTAAAACGCCCACTTCTGTGGGGTAGTTCGCGCCAATGACCATCGGGTCATTGTCAAAATGCACGATACGGGCGCCGGGTTTGGGAGCTTCCCACCGGGCAGTCGTGGTTGAACCTGCTCGGCACCCCATGAAGATCACCAGATCAGCGGCCTCCATCATCTCCCAGGTCTCATCCGTGCCACCGTTGGAGCCCACGACACCGACGCATTGCGAGTCATTGTCGCCAAGCGCACCTTGGCCGGAGATTGACGTGGCAACCGGTATGTCGAGGCGGTTGGCCAGACGCGCGAGGTCCTCCATCGCACCTGCGATGACCACGCCGCCACCGCAGACGATGAGCGGAGATTTCGCAGACAGGATCGCATCAACCGCCGCCTCGGCCGCGCCGGGTTCGGGGGCTTGGCGGTAAGCTGGAAAGCTCGCATGTTTGGGGTCGGCCCAGATGTCTGAGGGATCTACAGGATCGTATTGGATGTCATAGGGAAGACCCAGATGCGCCGCGCCCGAACGACCCGTCGTCATGGCCCGGAAGGCCGTGCGCACCATGCGGGGGATATGGGCCGCCTGAACGATGACCTGGTTCCACTTGGTCACAGGCGCCATGAGAGCGTTCTGGTCCACTTCGGTCAGCGGGTATTTCCCATAGGTCCCGACTGATATGTCGGTGGTTATCCCAAGCACCGCGTAACTGGATTCGCTGGCCTCGATCAGGCCCGGAAGAATGTAGGTTGCACCGCCGCCGGAAGGGCCTTCAGCAACGCCGGGCCGCCCCGTGACGCGCGCATAGGCATCGGCCATGTAAGTGGCAGACCGTTCGTCGCGCGTCAGGACATGCCGAATGTGGCCGCCATGGGCCCGCATCGCATCGTAGAAGGAAGCGAGGTATCACCGCAGAGACCAAAGATATGCCGAACCCCGTGCGCCTTGAGCATTCCGACCAGCGCGTCGGCCCCGTTCAATTCGTTCGACATCTTCGAGATCTCCGTATTGGCTGCTTGCATTCAAAACTGTATACAGAGTTGAATGCAAGTCACTGCACAGGCTTTGGGTCGGCTTACGCATCACGAAGGGGCCAGCAGCACCATGTCCGACAACATCGTTGATCGCCTCACCGCGCAATTGCGCCAGATGGCCGCTGATTTTGAAATCCGGCCAGAAGAGCGCATCATTGAAGGTGCGATGGCCAAGAGGCTGGCCGCCAGCCGCACCCCCTTGCGTGAGGCGCTGAACCGCCTGGTGTCCGAAGGCTACATGACCTTTACGGCGGGTCAGGGGTTCTTCTGTCGGGCGCTGACGCCCGAGCAAATCCTCGACCTCTATGAGGCGCGCGCGGCTGTTGAATGCGAAGGTTTGCGCCTTGCGATGCAGCGCGCGGAGGCTGGGGACATCGCGGGCATGCTCGAAGAACTCGATGCGTCTGAGCCGCTCTATGAAAGAACGACTGATCGCCTGACGCGGCTTGAGATGGATGAGGATTTTCACATGTCGCTTATCAGGCTGGCGCGCAATGCGGAGCTTGAGCGGATGCTGAGCAACATCAATGGACGCATCCGATATGTTCGGATGATTGGACTGAACATGGGTCCAGACGGTGGGTCTTCCTCTCGCATGACGGAACATCGTGACATTCTTGAGGCTATGCGGGCTGGCCATGCTGACCGTGCCCTTGCAGCCTTGCGCGCCCATATCGAAATGCGGAAAGAAGATGCGACCGAGGCTGTTCGAAACGCCTTTTCCCAGATCTACGTTCGGGCAAGTTGAGATGACCCATCCAAACAGTTCAAAGACCCGCGGCGGCAAGACGGTTTACGGCGCAAGTGTCGGCATCCTGATGCTGGAGACACAGTTCCCGCGCATCCCTGGGGATATTGGCAATGCGCTCAGCTGGCCTTTCCCGGTCCAGTACAGGGTGGTGCGCGGCGCGACGCCGGACAACGTGGTGCGCGGCGATGCAACGGCACGGATCGAGGATTTCGTCGCAGCGGGGCGCGAATTGGTTGCGATGGGGTGCGACGGGATCGCAACGAATTGCGGATTCCTGGCGCTGTTGCAGGACGAATTGGCAGACGCGCTTGGGGTGCCGGTTGCGACCTCGTCCCTCATGCAGGCGCAAATGATCGCGGCGACGTTGCCAAAGGATCAGCACGTCTCCGTTCTGACTATCTCGGCGGAAACACTTACCGATGCGCATTTGAAGGCAGCGCGCGTGCCTGAGGGCACGCCCATCATGGGCACGGATGGCGGTATGGAGTTCACGCGGGCAATTTTGGGAGACGAGGCCGAAATCGACTTTGAAGCCTGCCGGGCTGACCTGGTGCAGGCCGCCGATGCCTTGATCCAAGCCCATCCGCAAACCGGAGCAATCCTGTTGGAATGCACCAATATGGTGCCATTCGCCGCCGACATCCGGGCGCATGTGGGGCGGCCCGTCTATTCGATCCACTCCATGATCACTTGGTTCCAGGCGGGTCTGATGCCGCGTCGTTTTCCAAGCCATCTCGACGATTGGCGCTAGGCCGCATAAAGGCCGCCCGTTGGCGTGGCGAGGAAGTCGTTGAGCGCGATGTCTTCCTGTTTCAAAAATCCGGTGGCGGGCAGCTTGCCGTCGCGCACCATCTCGATCACTGCCACAACCGAGCCTGCGGTCGTCCACGAAATTGCGGTGCGCCGTCTGTCTGCAACCTCCAACGGGCGATATCCGCGCACGAATTCAAAGCGTCGCAGCGCACCGTCCAGTGTGCCCTCGGCTGATGCGTGAACATAGACAATGTCATCGTCGACTGGCGGTTTGGCGTTGACGAGGATCGCGCCGGCCTCGTCCCTCCGCTCCCGCATCAGAAGCTCGTGGAAGAAGAAATTCATCAGCTTCGCATGGCCCGGGTAGCGCATGGTCTTGTAATCAATATTGGCGACTTGGCCGTTGTAGGTGTCGCACATCGTGCCAAGGCCGCCTGAGGTCGTGAAAGCCTCCAACTTCATGCCGTCGATATAGATGTCTTCGATCCACTCCATGGGGGAGATCATCTTGCGCTCCCCTTCTTCGATCACTTCGCAATCGTTGAGGTATTCGTTCACCACGCCTTCCGGCGACCAATTGAATGAATAGCCCATCAGGCCGGTTGGGTGTTGTGGCAAGGCTCCGACCCGCATCTTGCAGGACCGGCAGTCATCGAGCCTTGCAATCAACGACGCGCCCACGATGCCGATAAAGCCCGGCGCCAGCCCACATTGCGGCGCCATCAGGCGCTTGGCGCTTTTGCTGAGCGCGATGATGCGGTTGGTCGTTGGCACGTCTTCGGTCAGGTCGAAATAGGCGATGCCGGTGCGGTGGGCCGCTTCGGCGAGTGGTATGTTGAGGTGGAACGGCAGGCAGGACAGCACCGCGTCCTGTTCTGCGAAAAGCGTCTCAACTGCATCTGTGTGGGTGAGGTCGGCGGTTCGCACCGGAAAGGGAAGATCACCGCGCGGGATCACGTCTATGCCCAGAACGGTGAACCCGGACGCATGCAGCAGCTCAGCCGCCAGCGTGCCCACTTTGCCCAGCCCAAGCACCACGATTTTCTGCATGTCATTGCCCCTGCTTGCCACTGCTTTTGGGCATTTGACCGCAAAAGGGTGCCAATCAAAACGGGATTTCTTTGCGCATTTTATTAGCTTTTTGACAAATTGTCAGATGCGCCCGATAGTGGATTGATGGATGACCTCGACCAAAAGCTGCTGCATTTGCTGACACGTGATGCGCGCGCTTCAGCCACTGATTTGGCGCGCGCACTTGGGGTTTCCCGAGGAACTGTTCAGAACCGGGTCGACCGATTGCTGAAGAAGAACGTGATTAGCCGCTTCACTGTTGAGCTGTCACCTGGTGAGGGGGACGCGCAGGTGAGCGCATTTACCCTGATCCGTTTGAACGCTGACGACGGGCGGGTCGCAATCCGGTCGCTGCAACGCATTTCAGAAATCCTCGACATTCACACGTTGAGTGGAACGTTCGATTTGGTGGCCGAAGTGCGCGTTGCGTCCCTGGCCAAGCTGGACGCCGTTCTTGACCGTATCCGTGCATTGCCCGAGGTGGCTGAGACGCAAAGCCATATCAGGCTGACCACGATCAGGCCGCGTTAACCGGCCCTCTGAAACTCGCGCAGGACCTGACCGTTATTGGACGGCGTCCGCTGCCCGTTGCGCATGGAAAGCGCACCGTTGACCAGAACATGGGCGATGCCCGAGGCATAGCGGCGCGGGTGCCGGGCAGTTGCGTTGCTGGAAATCGCGGCAGGGTCGAAAACGCAGATGTCGGCGTGGTAACCGGGCCTCAGTTGGCCGCGCCCCTTCAGACCGAGGCGCTTGGCAGGCACCGACGTTATTTTCGCCAGGCCCTCTGCGAGACTAAGGATGCCCCGGTCACGAACGTAGTATTGCAGGAAACGCGCAGCCCATCCGTAACCACTGAGTGAGCCAATATGATCGCTGAGAATGCCATCGTTGGCGATGGCAACCGTGTCTGAGATCACGGCGCATTCCGGTTGGCTCAGGCATAGCTCCACATCCGAATTGCGGAAGCTCTTGGAGGACCACATCGTGGCCATCAGGTTGTCGCCCTCTTCCAGCAGAATATCGAGGACGGCGTCGTAGGGATCCACTCCGCGCATGCGCCCGATTTCCTCGAAATCAGCGCCGACAAGATGCTTGTTTTCGGTCGCGTTCAGCAGGACGATGTCTTTCCATTGCCGCGCCTTCACGATCAGCCACATCGGCTTGGGGTTAGCCTTGATGCGGTCGCGCATCTCTGGATCGGCAAGTCGTTTGAGCACATCGTCGATGGAGCCCGCCTGCGCCCATTTCGGCAGGATCGCAGCCATCAGAGTGTGGTTCCAATCGTGCGGGATCACGTCAAAGGCAATATCGCCGTCGTGCTGCCGGGCCAGTTCGATCATCTCCAACGTATGTTCCATCGCATGGCCCGGCGCGCCGAATTTGGGTTGGATATGGCTGATCTGCAGTCGGGCACCGGCCTGGCGAGCGGTGCCCATGGCTTCGGTGAAACCAAGGTCATATTCCGTATCGCGGTTGCGGACATGGGTGGCGTAGAGGCGGCCGTATTTCGAAGCGACCTCGACCATGGGCACGAGGTGATCGGGGGCGGCGAGGATGCCGGGGAAATATTCCAGGCCAGAGGAAAAGCCCCCTGCCCCTTCTTCCATGCATTGATCAACCAGCTTGGCCATGGCGGCCACATCATCAGGCTCGCCCGCATGCAACTCATCCCCCAACACGGCGCGGTGGATTGTGCCGTGGCCCACAAAGGCCACCACGTTGACGCCCAGATCGGTGTCATCCAGCACGTCCAAATACTCGCCGAACCCAAGCCATTTGCGGTGCTTGGCCTTCTCGGTGAACCACGGTGAGACTTGGCGGATCGCCTTGTGCGAACAGACCGGTGCGCAGGAGATCCCGCATTGGCCGATCACCTCGGTCGTCACCCCTTGATGCACCTGACTTTCCGCGCGGCCATCGGCGATCAGCGTGAAATCGGAATGGGTGTGCATATCGACAAAGCCTGGGGAAACGGCGAGGCCGGAGACGTCGATCACATCGCCCGCATCGGCGTTGATCGGCCCGACTTCGGTGATCATGCCGTCCTTGATGCCAACATCCGTGATCTTTGGCGCAGCGCCAGAGCCGTCGTAAACCTCTCCGCCTTTCAGGATCGTGTCGAACATCGGTGTTACCTCACGGATGCAGGGCCATAGACCCAGTTGGGCAGGGCCAGTGTGAGTTCAGGGATCAGGATTATGATGATCATGCCCACGATATAGGCCGCGATGAATGGCAAAACGGCGACCGAAATGCGTTCCAGCGAAATGGCCGAGATGCGCGAGGCGATCGTCAGGTTTGCGCCTAGCGGCGGGGTCAGAAAGCCGATCTCGCAGGTGATGACCGTGAATATCCCGAACAGCACAGGATCAATGCCAAGGGACGTGACCAGCGGCAGAAACACAGCGGTGAACAGAACGATCTGCGCGAGGCTTTCCATGAAGGTGCCGATGAAGATGTAGAAAACTCCAATCAGCATCAGCACCAGGAAAGGGTTCGTGGTGATTGAGGTGATGCCTGCCTGCACGGCAGCGGGCACATCGTAGAAGGCGGTCAACTGCCCGAAGGCCAGCGTGGGCGTCAGCAAGATGAGGATGCCGGTGAGAAGCGCCGTGAACCGCAGCGCCTCTAGCACTTTTTTGGGCGTCAGTTCGCGGTAGATGAAGATGCCGACGAACAGGGCATAGAACACGGCCACTCCTGCGGCCTCGGTTGGAGTGAATATCCCGCCATAGATGCCTCCAAGGATCAGGACGGGTGCGCCGATGGACCATTTACCTTCCCATGCTGCGCTCAGGAATGGGCCCCAGATGAACGGGTCCCCGCCACCGCCATATCCACGCCGTCGTGCGATCAGGTAGGTGGTGAGCATCAGCAAGCCGGTCACCAGAACGCCCGGCAGAATTCCCGCGAGAAACAGACGCGGGATCGAGGTCTCAGACACCAGCCCGTAGATGATCATTAGATTTGACGGCGGTATCAGGCTGCCTAATGCGCCCGCACTGGCCGTGATGGCGGCCGCAAACGGCACATCGTAGCCGTCCTTCTTCATCGCAGGCACGGTGGCCGAGCCGATGGCGGCGGTCGTCGCGGGGCCGGAGCCCGAGAGCGCGCCAAAAAGCATGCAGGCGAACACTGTCACCAGGCCCATCGATCCGCGATAGGCGCCGACAAGTTTTGTGGCGATCCCGATCATGCGGTTCGCCATGCCGCCCGTTTCCATCAATCGCCCAGCAAGGACGAACAGGGGAATGGTCAGCAGCGGGAAAGGCGTGAGGCTGGAATAGCCTGTCTGCGCCAGCAGCGTGTAGGGGATTTCGATCAGGAAAAGCGCCAGCGCCGTAGTGAGGCCGACAGCCGCGAACAAGGGCACGCCCATCACCACCAATACGGTGAAGACCAGCGCAAGGATCAGAAGCTCATTCAAAACAGATGCTCCTCATCCGGGGCATCGCCGTCTTCAACCAGCATACCCGGCAAGCCTTCGGCGCCGTCACGGAACCACAAAACATAGGTCTGCAGCAGGCGTGCCAGCATGAGCGCATAGCCGATCACGAGGATCGTCTGGGGGTAGAATTCGTTGATCCGGAGCGATGGGGAGCGGGAGGGAAACTGCCACAGGACTGTCAGGTATTCCCACGAGACCCTCAGCATGATCACGCAGAAAAAGGCCCAGGCGAGGTCGGCCAGTAGGATTACAAATTTGCCCATGCCGGTCGGCAAGGCCTGAACCGCGACAAGAATGCGAATATGGAAGCGTTCACGCACACAAAGTGAGGCGCCCATGTAGACGGCCCACACCATCGCGATGGCGGCTGTCTCTTCGGTCCAGTGCAGCGCGATCTCAAAGACGTAACGTGCCAGCACCTGCGCGAAGACCGCGACGGCGATGACGACAAGGGCGATGCAGCAGATCGCCTCTTCAAAGTGTTTTTCCAGCCATCTGAGAACGCCCATCGCCTGTCCCCTTTGGCGTGAGGTCGAAAAGAACGGGGCCACCGGGTCAGGCGGCCCCGCTTGAGGTCGCGCGCCTTATTCGGCGGCGGCGTTGATCATGTTGACCAGATCCACAAACTCCTGCCCGCGTTCTGCGGCCACTTCTTGCTGCACGACTTGGGCGGCGGCAATGAAGTCCGCGCGGTCGGGATCGGTGCGGGTCATGCCACCTTCTTCAACAAGCCAAGCACGGACTTCTTCCGTCTCGGTCCGGACTTCTTCGCTGAAGCGGTTTCCGGCATCGACGGCGGCGCGCATGATCTGCTCCCGCTGCTCTTCGCTCAGGCGTTCCATGAACGAGGAGGAGGCAAAGAGCGGCGCCATCGCCACGAAGTGTTCAAGGATTACGAGGTTCGGCATGAACTCATAAAAGCTCATGTCGCGGATGAAGGAGGTTCCGTTGTCGCCCCCGTCCACCGTGCCGGTCTGCAAGGCAGTCGGCGTCTCGGACCATGCCAGCGGCACGGGGTTTGCGCCGAACGCCTCAAACGTGGCCAGCATCACCGCGTTGTTGGGGGTGCGGATGCGTAAACCTTCCATATCGGCCATAGTCTCGACCGGGCGAACGGAGTTGTAGAAGTCGCGGTAAAGCGCGGGGCCAAAGGACAGCAGATGCACGCCAGTATCTTCCAGCAGCTGCGCGCGGATGAAGTCACCCACTTCACCGTCGATCACGCGGGCCATGTGCGACGTGTCCTGGAAGATGTATGGCAGAACTGTCACATCCATCAGCGGCCAGTGGGGCGAGACGTTGTTGGCGGTGATGAAGAAGCCATCCACGGTGCCAAGCTGCATCGCGCGGAAGCCTTCATCTTCAGTCGCAATCTGGTTGCAGCACCGCAGGCGCACATCAACAGAGCCGCCGGTATATTCTTCGGCCAGCTCCTCAAAAATCGCGCCGAAGCGGCCGTAGAGCGAGATCTTCCGGCGCGCCAAAGCCCACGTTCATCGTGATATCTTGCGCGGTCACGCTGGTTGCCGTCATGGCGAGTGCGGCAAAAGTTGCCGCTGTCTTCAGGTGAAAACTCATTTCCAATCTCCCTTTTGGTCTTCGTTTTTCGGGAAGCTTGGCACGGCTTTTTGTAACCACCTAGCAATTTGTCCCCACAGGTCGCGGCATGCGGGCGTGCAAGGTGTAGGTGAAACAGGGTCATCCAGCCGCGAAACGGGCTTAGATTTCGCCCTCAATCAACAGCGAAAGCTCAGACGAGGCGTCGCGCAAGGCGTCGATGTACGTCAAAGCGCGATCGGTGGTGAACCGCTGGGTTGGCGCGTGAAAAGACAAGGTCGCCATCAGCCGCCCGTTGGTGTCCAGGATAGGCACCGCCATGGCGATCATGTCTTGCATGAACTCTTCGCGGTCCAGGGCATAGCCATTGCGTTTGACATCCCCAAGCTCTGCCAAAAGCGCGTCGCGATCTGTGATCGTGTTGTCCGTCTGGCCGGTCAGCGTGGTCGCATTGAGATAGCGCTGCAAATGGTTCGGCGCGAGTGAGCTGAGATACATCTTGCCCGATGCCGTGCAATGGAACGGCACGCGGGAGCCCTGGGGCAATTGGATCCGCAGTGGCCATTCCGTTTCGACACGCTCAAGGTAGATCATCGCATCACGGTCTGGCAGGGCGATGTTGCATGTCTCGCCAATCTCTCGGCTTAACCGTTTCAGGATCGCCTGCCGTGCGGTCCGAATGCGCAGGCTGGACATTGTAGAGGCTGCAAGTGACCGCATCCGGGGGCCGGGCGAATAGGTGCGCCCGTCCATGTCGCGTTGCAGAAAGCCCTCGTCCTCCAGCGTGGAAAACAGCCGGTGTATCGTGGGCTTCGGCAATTCGAGGTTGGCGTTCACCTCGGTTGGGGTCACAGGGACGCCGGCGCGCGCCACCTCCTCCAGCACCATCAGGAGCCGGAGGTTGGTGGGTATGGTTTCGCGTGCACGCTCGCCGTCCATTGCGCCGTCCTTAGAGATCCGGCAGCAGCATCGTCGAAAGCGACGGCACCAGTGCCACGATGATCCAGATGCTGATCAACGCGATCAGATAGGGCCACGTATAACGGAGCAGTCTGAAGTATGGCACCCCGGTAACGCCGGATGCGACGTAAAGGTTCAAACCATAGGGCGGCGTGATGAACCCGATGGACGCACCCACAAGGAAGATCACTGCAAACTGCACCGGCTCGACACCGATATCGTGTGCGATGGGCGCAAGAATTGGCGCAAGGATGATCGTCACAGGCAACGATTCCAGAACCATGCCCGAGATGAAGACGATGATCATTGCGGTGAACAGAACCGCGTAGTAGCCGCCCATGCCAGTCACGAATTCGGTCAGGAAGGCCTGCGCCCCCAGAACTGACAGGATCTGCTGCATCACAACGGACACGGCGATCAGCGGCGCAAGAATGCCCGTGATCTGTGCCGAGCGCATCGTGATCGACGGCAGCTCAAGCGGGCCGAAGCCATTCACGACGAGCATGCCGCCAAAGCTGCGTTCATCCACCGGACGGTCTTCGCGGGTGGCGAAGGCCGGATTGCTGATCGAAACGATCTTGGTGATGGCAAGGCAGAGGAAGCCCACGATCACGCAGAAGCCCACGGTCACGCCGGCCGCCTCAGTCGGAGAGAACTTGCCGGTGTAGATGCCCCAAAGCACCAGGCCAATGGCGAAGAAGCCCAACCATGCGCCAACGCCCGTTTTCATCACGCGGATGATGTCGAGGTTGATGATGTGGCCCCACTTGTTCTTGAAGCAGACCAGGAAACAGGCGGTCATCATCGCCAGAACCATCAGCGTGCCGGGGATGATCCCCGCAACGAAGAGGTCCGAGATCGGAAGGTTCATCAGGAAGCCGTAGACGATGAAGATGATCGACGGCGGAATAATGATACCCACCGTACCGCCTGCAGCAGCCGTTGCGGCCGAGAAGCGCTCATCATAGCCGCCCTTCACCATTTCGGGGTGAAGCATTGAGCCGATGGTCGCCGTTGTGGCGGAGTTGGAGCCGGAGATTGCAGCGAACAGGCCGCACGCCCCAAGGGCTGCCATGGCAAGGCCACCCCTGACCCAGCCCAGACAGGCATAGGCGTAATCAGTTAATCGCCTTGCGATGCCCGAGCGGTTGATGAGGTCACCGGTCAGGATGAAGAGCGGCATAGCCAGAAGTGCGAAGCCGTCGGTGAAAACCCGGCTAAGCGCCGCGGCAATGTTGTCGAGTGGCAGGCCGAGCACGAAGGACATGCCGATGACCCAGTAGCCGATCACAAGGAAGACGGGCACGCCCATCATGAACAGAAAGGTGACGCCCAGCGAAATGAACGTAATGAGTGTACCGTCGCTCATGTGTCACCTCCGATCACAGCTTGCTTGATAATGTCGTCACCCGACCGGAAATTCCGCGCGTCCTCGAGCCAGTTTTCCATGACGCGCGCCACGAGAAAGATAAAGGATGCGGGCACGGCTAGGATGAACCACCACTGCATGACGTCATTCATGCCCGGCACCAGCTGGAAGTTGGAGGCGGCGTTCGCAACAATGCGACTGCCGGTGACGATGACAACCCACGAGAAGCCGATCCACAGCACCGCATCCACGGTCAGCATGAACATCTGGCCGAAGCGCGGCAGGTTTGTACGAAACTCGCTGAACGCGAGGTGCGTGCGCAACTTCACGTTGTAGCTACATCCCACCCAAGTCATCACCAGGAACAGGAAGGGCGGCAGTGTCGTGGTCCAAGGCCAGGGACGAAGCCATTCGGGCGTATTGGAAAAGTCGAGGCCAAGCATCCCCGGAACAAACCGCTGGATCACCCCGAAAAAGATGATGCCACCGATGGTCAGGTACGAGATGACCATGACATAGCCTTCAAGGTGACGTTCGAGGAACGGCACAAAGCGGTAGATCATCATAACGATGAACCCGCCGACCAACAGTATGGCCAATCCCAAGGCCCAGGCGCCACTGGCGTCCAATGCCTCGCTGATCATCCAGCTATCGCCATCTGCGAAAGCTGCAAGTATCTCCCCGATACCGTTGAAGATATCTCCCATCGGCCCCTCCCGGCGTTTGAAAGTTATGGTGTGCAGGTGTTCTTGAGTGTCCTGCTTGGAACGGTCTTTGAAAAGCCCCCATGCGGTGGCTCGTCGAAAATCGCTTTGGAATGGTGCTTGGCTTAGGGAAAGCGGCGACCCGAAGGTCGCCGTCAATCATTTTGCATCTGATCCGAAAGGTCGGATCAGCCGCGCCACCAACGACGGGGTTCGACGTTCTCAGCCAGCGTATCTTCGGGGATCTGACGCGCGATGTCGAAGATCTCCTGATACGTGTCTGCGCCACCGGCCCAGTTGTTGAGACGCTCACGCCATTCAGCCCAGGGCTCGGGGTTGTACTCGGGCGAGCACATCTCACGGGCGATCTGGATCTGGTCGTCGCCAAGCTTGGCAACGCGCACGTTGTTCTCGGCGAAGATCGTGCCGGGCATCGGCGGATCGGTGAAGCCAACGGTGTTGACCAGAGCCGCTTCGTTGGCTGCCTGCACGTGAACCTGCGTGAAGTACGCGGATTCCATGATGGCGTCCTGAAGGTGTGGCTCGAGGCTGTCGAACAGTTCGGCGTTCATGCCGGTGTGCTCGGTACCGCAGAAGAACTTCAGGTCGACCGACTGGCTGACCACAGGGCTCATGTTGGCATATGCCACAGCGGAGGCCCAGGTTTCTGCACCGTCAACGAGGCCCTGACGCAGACCGTCGAGGGTCTCTTCCCACGCGATCGGCGTTGGGTTGAGGTTCATCAGGTTCATGGCGATACGGCCAAGCTGTGTACCCGTCACACGGTTACGCGTGCCGAACAGCTCTTCCAGCGTCGTGACAGTTTCACGATCCTGGAACGATGCGCCCATCTGCAGGCCGCGCAGTTCTGCGTGGCTGAAGAGGAATTTCACACCGTGACGGCTTTCCAGCGGCTCACGGAGGAGGCGCATGGATTCCGGGCTGTAGAGGAAGTGGTATTGATCCGCACGCGAGCGGAACATGTACGCATAGTCCAGAACGTTCAGGTACGGCGCGGAGCCGGCAGAGTTCTGTGTGGATGCCGAGTAGAAGTCGACAACACCAAGCTGAGCCCGCTCAAGGCAGTTCAGCTGGCCGCAGATCTGGTTGTCGCCGATGAATTCCATGCGGATCTCACCGTCGGTGCGCTCCTCAAGGTCACGGGCGAATTCCAGAACGCCGGCGCGCTCGATCAACAGGTTGCGCTGGTTGAAGCCAGCGGCGCCCATTTTGAGCTCGTAACGAGCGGTGGTGCCATAGCGACGGTCGTACGTGGACTCGACAGCGCGTGCCAGCGACGGCAGAGTAACCGCACCGGTAAGCGTCGCAGCTCCCATCATGACCGACGACAGACCATAGGTGCCTGTCAGTTTCATCAAGTCTCTGCGCGAAACCTGGCTGAGGACTCTTGAAGCCTTCATTTCCATTACCTCCCAATAATGCGCAAAATTGATACTTGTGGTCTCAATCTTGCTCAACTTATGGTCGTGCTGGCAAGTGAAAACTTCATTTCGCACCGATTCTATGCAGAGGGCCCGGAAAATGGCGGAACTTTCAGCGGATTATGTGGTCGTCGGCGCCGGTTCAGCGGGCTGCGTGCTGGCAAACCGACTCTCGGCGGACCCAAAGAATCGTGTGATCCTGCTTGAAGCGGGAGGGCGCGATTGGAACCCATGGATCCATATTCCGGTCGGATATTTCAAAACCATTCACAATCCGAGTGTCGATTGGTGCTACAAAACTGAACCTGATCCGGGCCTCAACGGGCGTTCGATTGAATGGCCGCGCGGCAAGGTTCTGGGGGATCTTCATCGCTCAACGGGCTGCTCTACGTGCGCGGACAGCCGCAGGACTATGACCGCTGGCGCCAGATGGGGAATGCCGGATGGGGTTGGGATGACGTGTTGCCGCTGTTCAAGCGAGCTGAGCGCAATGAACGTGGGGCAGACGAATTTCATGGCGATCAAGGGCCCTTGTCGGTGTCGAACATGCGCATCCAGCGCCCGATCACGGATGCATGGGTCGCCGCCGCGCAGGCCGCTGGCTACAAGTTCAACCCGGACTATAACGGCGCCGAGCAAGAGGGCGTCGGATATTTCCAGCTTACTGCCAAGAATGGGCGCCGCTGCAGCTCGGCTGTGGCTTACCTGAAACCGGCGCGAAGCCGCGAAAACCTGCAAATTGTAACGCACGCACAAGTTGATCGCCTGCGGATGGACGGAAAGCGCGTGACCGGCGTGGAATATACCGATCGCAGCGGTCAGGTTCAGGTCGTCAATGCAGGTCGCGAAGTGATCTTGTGCGGCGGCTCGATCAATTCCCCGCAGCTTCTGATGTTGTCCGGGATTGGTGAGGCCGCACAGCTCGCCGAACACGGGATCGAAACGGTCCAAGATCTGCAAGGTGTCGGCAAGAACCTCCAAGATCACCTGCAAGCGCGTCTGGTCTACAAGTGCAATGAACCGACCTTGAATGACGAGGTTTCCAGCCTCGTCGGGCAAGCGCGTATCGGCCTGAAATATCTGATGTTCCGTGCCGGTCCAATGACGATGGCGGCAAGCCTTGCGACCGGCTTCATGCGCACGAATGACAGTGTCGAAACGCCTGACATTCAGTTCCACGTGCAGCCATTGTCGGCCGAAAACCCCGGCAAAGGAGCGGATAAATTCAGTGCGTTCACCATGTCGGTTTGCCAGCTTCGGCCTGAAAGCAAAGGCGAAATCAGGTTGAACTCAGCCAATCCACGTGACTATCCCAAAATCATCCCGCGCTACCTGTCGACCGAGACAGACTGCCGGACCGTTGTGGCGGGCGTAAATATCGCGCGCACCATCGCGCGGCACGCCCCGCTGACCTCAAAAATCTCTGAGGAATACCGGCCGAACCCTTCGCTCGACATCGACGATTATGATGCGACCCTGGATTGGGCGCGGTCCAATACGGCGTCGATCTATCACCCGACTGGCACCTGTAAGATGGGCCAGGGCGCTGATGCAGTGGTGGACGCCCGCCTGCGGGTTCACGGGATTTCGGGGCTACGCATTGCCGATTGCTCGATCATGCCCGAGATCGTCTCAGGCAATACCAATGCACCGGCGATCATGATTGGTGAAAAAGCCTCGGACCTGATTCTGGAAGACGCAAAAGCAGCCTTGTCCGCGGCATAATAGGGCGAATGAGAGCGCCACATTCTTGCCATATTTGGGGTGCGTTTCGCCCAATTCCTGTCACGCAATACTGGTTAACTTGCCCTCAATAACCAGTAACGGCCGAAAAGGTCGAAGTGAGCAGGCCACATGGCAACGATTAACGGCAACGCGTCAGACAACAGTCTGACCGGGACAGGCAGCGCCGACAGCATCACCGGGTTTTCTGGCGACGACACCATTTCCGGTGGCGGCGGCGATGATTTCATCGATGGCGGTGCGCCCAGTCTTGCCCCTACCCCACTTGATCTGAATTGGACGTCGCAAGGCGGCAATGGGACAAACCTTGCAAGCGGATTCACCCAGAACGCGGGCGGGATCAATGTCGGCGTTAGCTTCACAAACAATGGCGCAGGGACGTCCGCGCAGGTCAGCACGACCACAACCTATGTTGCGGGCAGCGAAACCTACAACGCGAATTCCAATCTGCAATTGGGCGGCAATGGAGGCGCGGACGCCTGGACCGTGGATGTCGATTTTTCATCCGTTACCGGTTCTGGCTTTGCGGACGAGGTCGAGAATGTCTCGTTCCGCCTGCAGGATATCGACGCGGGCAGCTGGACGGATATCTTCACGATCAACGCCTATGACGCGGACGGCAACCTGATCCCTGTCGTCTTGACGCCTGCAGGCAACGACACTGTTTCAGGCAATACCGTAACGGCAGGTCCCGGCGGCACGTCAGCGAACGATCCGCTCGGCTCTGTTCTAGTGGAGATCGCGGGGCCCGTTGCATCTTTCGAGATCATCTATGCCAATGGCGGCACCGTCGGACAGTTGGCCTGGATCACGGATGTCGAATTTGATGCAGTTCCATCTGACGAGGACCAGCTTTTTGGTGAGGCCGGCGATGACACGATCCTTGGTGGGTTCGGCAATGACCTGCTGGATGGTGGCGACAATAACGACAGCCTCGATGGCGGCAGCGGTAACGACACGCTTGTTGGTGGCGCAGGCAATGACACCGCACTTGGCGGCGACGGGCAGGACAGCCTTCAAGGCGGCAGCGGGACCGACAGCCTTCTCGGCGGCGACGGCAATGACACGCTAGAGGGCGACGGCGGCAACGACACGCTGGAAGGCGGCGCGGGTGACGACAGCCTCTTGGGCGGCAGCGGCTTCGATATCCTGACCGGCGGAGAAGGCGCAGATACGCTGGATGGTGGTGACGACAACGACACCATCACCGCTTCGGGCGGTGACGTGGTCATCGGTGGTGAAGGCGGCACGGACACGGCCGACCAGTTGATTGTCGACGATGTGGCCGAGGTCATCTTCGACCCGACCAATAGCGAAAACGGCACCGTCGTTTTCAACGATGGGTCCACTGCAACGTTCACCGGCATTGAAGAGCTGATCGTGAATGGCGGCCCGGACGGTATCGTTGCGGGCACAGCGGGAAATGACGTTATCGACGCGAACTACGTCGATGAAAACCTCGAACAGGTCGACAATAATGACGGCACACTCGGGACGACCGGCGATCAGGACCTGATCCAGGCGGGCATGGGCGACGACACCGTTTATGCTGGCGAAGGCGACGATTCCGTTGTTGGCGGCCCTGGTGCCTCGCTGAACGTTGGCAGTGTCGAAAACCTCAGCTGGGTTGGGGAAGGCGCCAACGGCACCGACCTGTCCGATGGCTTCACGCAAGATACCGGTGTCGCGAATGTAACCGTGTCGATTGCCAATGACGGCGCCCTGAACCAATCGCAGGTCAACACTACAACGCAATACACCGCTGGCGGAACGGAACCGTTCGCGACCAATTCCGGCCTCTCCCTTGGTGGCGATGGCGGGCCTGACGTTGCCACCGTGACGTTCGACAGTGACGCGGAACTGACCAACGTTTCCTTCCGTATCAACGACATCGACAGCAACACCTGGGAAGACATCGTCACCGTCAACGCCTTTGACGCGAACGGAAACCCAGTGACCGTCACGCTGACACCTACCGGAGATGATACCGTCTCTGGCCAGACCGTCACGGCAGGCGCAGCTGCGGATGACCCCAACCTCGCCAACGGATCCGTTCTTGTCGAGATTGCAGGACCCATCACCTCGTTTGAGGTGATCTACGAGAACGGCAGCACCGGCGGTCAGCTCGTCTACCTGACGGATGTGCACTACACCGCCAGCGAGTTTGACGACGATGTCCTGCACGGCGATCAGGGTGGCGATACGCTGGAAGGTGGCGCAGGCAATGATGTCCTGTTTGGCGACCAACTCGCGATTGACCCGACCACCATACCTTCCGGTACAGGTGGCACGGCCACCTCAGTCACGTTCCAGAATGACAGCCCCTATGCGGTAGAGCTGGCGCAGGTTGATGCTACCGGCACGGTGGTCTCTGTCATTACCATCCCCGCAGGCAATAACTTCACTGCCGCATCGACCACGCAGACCAATTGGGTGCTCCGTGATCCCTCCACCGGCGACATTCTTCAGGTTTATGAAGCCCCTGCCAATGGCTCGACCCAAGTGTTCGACAGCACGGGCGCCGATAGCTTGGACGGCGGACTAGGGGACGACACGCTGTCCGGCGACTTCGGCAATGATACGCTGGATGGCGGCGCGGGCAATGACAGCCTGTCTGGCGGTGCAGAGCAGGATCGGTTCCAGTTCGGCGATGGCTTCGGCACCGATACGGTCGATGGAGGCGAGGATGGTGACGATCTCGACACGCTTGATTTCAGCGCAATGTCGACCGGCATCAATGCGGTCTTTGATGGCGATGAACAGGGCGACGTGAGCGATACCGGGTCCGCGGACTCGGTCGAATTCACCAATATCGAACAAGTCACCGGCACGGCCCAGGACGACACGATTGATGCCGGCGCATCCACGGCTGACCAGACCCTCATCGGTGGCGACGGGGCCGACAGCCTTGTGGGTGGGTCAGGCAACGACACCCTATATGGCGATAGCGGCGACGGCTCATCAGCCAACGGGACGCTGATCTACGAGGATGATTTCGACGATGGCGCCGCAGGTTGGAGCAACCCGACCAGCGACAACACAGACCCGTTCTTTGGCTCGGTCCTTGGTCGCGTCCAAGGCACATCAAACGCCAGCGATATTGAGATCAGCCGGACATTCGATCTGGACAACAGCTATGACGATGCGGTCATCGAGTTCGATTTCCACCGCATCGACAGCTGGGACAACGAAGAATTCCAGATCTACGCCAATGGCGATGAGATCTTTAGCCAGGCGTTCTTTCCCAATACGGCCGTGGGTGGGTCGAATACGATCACGGTTGGTGGCGTCACCTACAATGTGACCCTAACCTCGCTCGGTGACGCCGCACAAAATGGCTATTGGTCCGGGCAAAGCTGGACGACAGACCAGAGCTTCCGTGTGCGGATCGAGGTCGAGGATGCCCCTGACACGCTGGAGCTTGGCTTTGGCTCAACCCTGAACCAGGGCGTTGGCGATGAAAGCTACGCATTCGACAATTTCGCGATTGTCTCCACCAACGACACCTCGATTGATCCCACAACGTTCACCAGCGCCGGATCGTCAAACAACGACACGATCGAAGGCGGCGATGGCAACGACTCGATCATGGGTGAGGAAGGCGCTGATCAGCTTTCGGGCGACGCGGGCAATGACACCATCGACGGCGGTGAGGGTGATGACAATATCCTGGGCGGCTCCGGCCAGGACAGCATCATCACCGGTCAGGGCGCGGATACGGTCAATTCGGGCGACGACGCGGACTGGATCTTCGGCTCCTCCGGTGACGTGATCGACGGCGGCGAAGGCGGCGACGACAACGATACGCTGTTTCTTGGCGATGACGGCGCGGTCATAAACTATGACAGCGGCAACCCCGAAAACGGAACGGTCACGTTCAGCGACGGCACAACGCTGACCTTCACGAATATCGAAACAGTGATCCCCTGCTTCACACCAGGCAGCCGGGTCAAAGTGGAACGTGGGACCTACAAGGTCGAAGATCTGCGCGTGGGCGATCTGATCGAGACGCGCGACAATGGCTTGCAACCCATCCGCTGGATTGGGCGTAAGAAACTGAACCAACGCGATCTGGCGCTGGCGCCGCATCTGCGTCCCATCCGTATCCGCAAGGGCGCGTTGGGCAAAGGCGTGCCCAACCGCGATATGGAGGTCTCCCCCAACACCGGATGCTGATCGAAGGCGTTCAGGCAGAGCTTTTGTTCGGCCATGACCAAGTGTTGGTGCGCGCCAAGCATTTGACCCACCTGCCCGGCGTAGACGTGATCAGCGCATGCGAGCGTGTGACCTACATCCACCTGATGTGCGAAGCCCATGAGGTGATCTGTGTGGACAAGGCGTGGACCGAAAGCTTCCAACCCGGAGACATGGTGCAAAATCAGGAAGCGCGTGAGATTTTCGGCGATCTGTTGATGGAATTCCCTGAGCTCGGCACTGAGACGGGTCGCGCACATTACACTTCGGCCCGGTTGAGCCTGAAGGCCCATGAGGCCGCCTTGCTGACAGAGGCTGTGCTCTAACGCCGCCGTAGCGGCGCGTCGCGTTTGTTCACAAGGTTCGGAATTTGCGCGCGGGTTTTCTCGACCTTCGTAAGGTCCAACTCCACCACCTTCAGCTTCGGGGCGCCGTCCTCCAGATCGACGATGACCTTGCCCCACGGATCCACGGCCAGCGCATGGCCATAGGTCTCCCGTCCATCGGCATGGTGGCCCGCCTGTGCCGGAGCAATGACAAAAGCGCCTGTCTCAATCGCCCGCGCTCTCAAGAGCACATGCCAATGGGCGCGGCCTGTGGGCACTGTGAAGGCGGCAGGGCTGAAGATCACACGCGCACCCCCTTCTGCCAGCGTTCGGTGCAGATGCGGGAAGCGCATGTCGTAGCAGATTGTCAGGCCCATTGGGCCCCATGGCGTGTCAGCCAAGACAGCCGCATCCCCTGGCGCAAAGGCCTTACTTTCCTTGAAGGTCGCGCCGGGGACGTCAACGTCGAACAGATGCACCTTGTTGTAAGTCGCCCGGATGTCGCCGCCCGGGTCGATCAGGGCGGATTGGTTGAAGAACCGCCCGTCAGGCGCAAGCACTGGGGTCGAGCCTGAATGGACCCATATCCCTTGCTTTGCGGCCTCTTCCCGGCAGGCGGCAATGAACGGGTCTTCCTCCGCCACCACAACTTGCGTCCGTGACACGGCCCGGTTGGCGTTCATCAGGCCCGAGACTTCGGGCAAGGCCAGCATATCGGCGCCCTGCCCTGTCGCCTCAGCCGCCAAAGCGCGCATCGTCGCGATGTTCGGCGCATGGCTATCGGCCGAACACATCTGGGCGAGTGCGATGCGCAGGTTATTTTCCATGATCGCTCAACGTGCGTGCGATGGCGTCTTTCCAACCAACGTAGCGGGCGGCGCGCGTGCCTTCGTCCATCTGCGGCTCGAACGTGCGATCAACGGCCCAGCGGGCCGCGAAGGCCTCCCGATCCGGGTAAAGGCCCGCGCGATTGCCCGCGATCCACGCAGCACCTAACGCAGTGGTCTCCAGCACCTCAGGGCGATCCACCGGCGCACCCAGGATGTCGCTCAGGAACTGCATCGTCCAATCGCTGGCCGTCATGCCACCATCAACGCGCACTGTACCGGTTTCGCCGGGGTAGTCGGCTGCCATCGCTTCCAGCAAATCGCGGGTTTGGAAACCCACGCTTTCCAACGCGGCACGCGCGAATTCGGCCGGGCCGGAATTGCGGGTCAGGCCAAAGACCGCGCCGCGTGCGTCCGGATCCCAATAGGGCGCGCCAAGGCCGGTGAAGGCGGGCACCATGTAGAGGGTTTGGGCCGGATCAGCTGCCGCGGCCATCGCGGCGGTCTCGGGCGCAGCCGCGATAATCTTCAGCCCATCGCGCAACCATTGCACAACGGCGCCCGCAATGAAGATCGATCCTTCCAGCGCATAGGTCGGCTTGCCATCGAATTGGTAGGCGATCGTGCCAAGCATCCGGTTTTGTGAAGAAACCAGCGTGTCGCCCGTGTTCAAAAGCGCAAAGCAACCCGTGCCATAGGTGGATTTCAGCATGCCAGGCTGGAAACAGGCCTGCCCGACGGTCGCGGCCTGCTGGTCACCCGCCACGCCCAGGATAGGAAGGCTGCCGCCGAACAGCGTTGTCTCGCCAAAATCTGCAGCGCAGTCGAGGACCTGCGGAAGGATATCCATTGGGATATTCAGCATCGCGCAGATCGCCGGGTCCCATCCGCCTTCTCGGATATTGTACAGCAAAGTTCGTGCGGCGTTCGTGGCGTCGGTGACGTGGCGCTCGCCGCCGGTCAACCGCCAGATCAGGAAGCTGTCGATTGTACCAAAAGCAAGCTCGCCCGCCTCTGCCCGTTCACGGACCCCGTCGACATTGTCCAGAAGCCAGGCCAATTTGGTGCCGCTGAAATAGGGGTCCAGCAGCAAGCCCGTCTTATTCTGGACCATCGCCTCATGCCCATCGGCCTTGAGGCGCGCGCACAAATCAGCGGTGCGACGGTCCTGCCAGACAATGGCGTTATAGATCGGTTCTCCGGTTCTACGATCCCACAAAACAACAGTCTCACGTTGGTTTGTGATCCCGATGGCCGCAACATCGCCGCCTTTGGCCAGCGCGCCTTTGCAGACCTCGACCACGCTTTCCCAGATTTCCTCCGGGTCATGCTCGACCCAGCCGGACGCCGGAAAATGCTGCGTAAATTCCTTCTGGGCGGAGGCCTTGGGGCGCAGGTCGCCGTCAAAAACGATCGCGCGCGACGAAGTGGTACCCTGGTCGATGGCAAGGATCTGGGTCATGGAATGTCCTTATCCGAAGCGGTTGGGCCCGAGCGTGCCTCGGGTTACGTAGAAGACAAATATGGTGATTGCGTAGGGGATCATGCCCAGGAACAGCAGCCCAATCGCAAGCGCGAGCGCGGGGGGCGGTTCGGAACCTTGAAATCCGCCGCTGGCCTCTGAGGCAACCACGACCCCGATTATGCCCGCATAGAACAGGAAGATCGCGATCATCCCGGCCCCAAGCCACCACCCGGTGCGGTCGATGTCGTGCAAACGCCGCCACGATACCGCCAGTTGCGGAAGCATCATTCCAAACACGGCCAGCATGGTGAAGATCGGAAAGAAGAACGGAATCTCGGACGCGATCAATGCAAAGATGATCGCAAAGTCGAGGATCTGCGCCACGACAACCAGAAGGTTCCAGAACAGGTAGAAGAACCAGAATTCCGACCGGCTGGCCCGGCCAGAGAAGGTGGCATATTTCGAAAGGCAGACCTTGGTTGCATCGATGAATTCACGCGACGGCGCGCCGACATATAACCCGTCGGGTCCGATGTCTGGGTTGGCCGCGGCTGGGGCCGCCACCTGCTGGATCGGCGGCGGAGTGGCGCCCATAAAAGTAAAATGGGACCGCGCGGCCTCCCAATTGGCCAATTCCGCTTTCCACACCAAAGTGTCTGGAGTGACTGTGCCAGCCTCGATCAAGCGTTCGATTTCGGCGGTGTCGACAGGGCCGTTCCGGGTATCCCCCGTCGCGTAAAACCATTCAGTCATCGGGCGCAGTCCTTCCAGATCGTTCGGTCCGCATTGATCTTGGCTTTGCGGGCAAGGTCAAGGCAGTCCGGCCTCTAGGCCGCCTGCCTCTGCTCGGACATGAACGCGTCCAATGCCGCAACCTGATCCTCACTCATCAAAAGCCCCAGCTTTGACCGGCGCCAAACAATGTCCGCGGCCTCCCGCGCATATTCACGGGACATCAGCCAGCGCACCTCGGCTTCGGTCAGGGTCGCCCCAAAGTCGCGACCCAGATCCTCCGCTGTCTTGGCCAGGCCCAACAGGTCCTTCGCATCGGTGCCATAGGCGCGCACCAATCGCCGCGCCCAACGGTCGGTCAGGAATGGATAAGCCACCATCAGCGCACCGATCTGCGCCTGGACTCCATCAACCGGGAAATCCCCCCGGCAACGGAACGCCAGCGGTCCACTTTCCCTTGGCTTGGGGAAAAAGCGCGCGAGCTTGGTCCACGCATCCTCAGCTAGCACGCGGTAGGTCGTGATCTTGCCGCCGAAGACGTTGAGCATCGGTGCGCCGTTATTGTCGAGCGACAACACGTAATCCCGCGTCGCGGCCGTAGCCGATTTCGCCCCATCATCGTAAAGCGGACGCACTCCGGAATAGGTCCAGACGACATCGTCCGCCGTCAGGCTTTCCTTGAAGTATTCATTTGCAAACCTAAGCAGATAGTCGCGCTCTTCAGGCGTGCAGTCCGCCTTGCGCGGATCGTCGGTATGTTCGGCATCCGTGGTGCCGATCAGGGTGAAGTCCGTCTCATACGGAATGGCAAAGATGATCCGCCCGTCCGTGCCTTGGAAGAAATAGCACTTTTCGTGGTCAAACAGCTTGCGCGTGACGATATGCGACCCCCGCACCAACCGCACGCCTTCGCTGGAGTTCTGCCGTGCCACGTTGCGCACCACATCGGCCACCCAAGGCCCGCCCGCATTGACGAGCGCCTTCGCGTAGACGGTGCCTGCGCCTTCCCCTTCAAGCTCAATCCGCCAAAGGTCCCCCTCACGCTCGGCGCTGACAACCTTGGTGCGCACCATGATCTTCGCACCACGCTCTTCCGCGTCCCGCGCGTTGAGCACCACGAGGCGCGAGTCCTCGACCCAGCAATCGGAGTATTCATACGCCTTGGTGAACCGATCCTGCAGCGGTGCGCCCTCAGCCGTGCCGTCAAGTGAGACACTTGCCGTGCCGGGCAGGATCTTCCGCCCGCCCAGGTTGTCGTAGAGGAATAGCCCGAGCCGGATCAGCCAGTTCGGGCGACGGCCCTTCATCCACGGCATCACCATGGTCAGGATGCGCGAGGTCGGCGTGGAATTGTCAAACCGCATGTCTTTCGACAGCGGCAGGACAAAGCGCATGGGCCAGCTGATATGGGGCATGGCCTGCAACAGCGTTTCACGCTCTTTCAGCGCGTGGCGGACCAGTTTGAACTCGAAATATTCCAGGTAACGAAGGCCGCCGTGGAACAGCTTGGTCGACGCGCTCGACGTGGCCCCGGCCAGATCCTCCATCTCGGCAAGCGCAACGCTCAAGCCCCGGCCCTGCGCATCCCGTGCAATGCCACAGCCGTTAATGCCGCCCCCGATGACGAACAGGTCGTAGGTCTCTGCCATGTTATCCGCTCCGCGTTCCGTGGCAGCGTCGTTTCATCTCATGTTCGCTTCGTCAAGCTCAGCTTTCGTTTTTGTTCGCTTTTCGCGCTAGTCTGCTGCGATTGCCGCGATCAGCGCTTCCACCTGCGGGCCGAGTGCATCGACGATCACTGCAACACCTCTGGCGTTGGGGTGAATCCCATCGGCTTGCATGAGGTCAAGGACGCTGCCCGGGTCGCTTTCGGCGTCCCCATCAAACCCGCCAAAGAAGCTTTCCGCATAAAGCGTCCCATATTCGGCGGCGAGCTCCGGGTACATGGCATCAAAGGCCTGCTGGAAATCGGGCCCGTAGTTTCCCGGCGCCGTCATCCCGACAAGCAATACTTCAACCTCCGCTCCAGCGGCGACATCCAGTATGCCCGCCAGATTGGACCGGCTGGCTTCCGGCGGAATGGCGCGCAGAAGGTCGTTGCCGCCAAGCGTCACGATCATCCCGTCTACATCTTCGGTCAGCGTCCAGGCCGCGCGCGCCAGCCCCCGGCGGTTGTATCGCCCGACACGCCTGCATTGATCAGGCGCACGTCATGCCCACGCGCCTGCAACCACGCCTGCATCTGCGGCACGAAGCCGTCTTCCTGCACCAGACCGTAGCCCTGTGTCAGGCTATCGCCGAGCGCTGCGATCACGACTTCCTCTGCGGCGAGCGGCATCACCGATGCGAGGAGGCTCGCAGAGGCGAGTGCGGTCAGCTTGCCTCGCCGCACCGAGGCCCCATATGCCAGTGAACCCAATGCCCAAAGGCCCTGCCCCATGGACCCGATCCTTTCGCTGAACGACGCACGCCTGACGCTGGATGGCAATGCAGGCCTCGTCGATATCCTGCACGGCATCACGCTGGACGTGACCAAGGGGGAAACGCTGGCGCTGACGGGGCCGTCTGGGTCGGGCAAAAGCTCTCTCCTTATGCTCATGGGCGGGCTGGAACGGGCCACAGGCGGCACTGTCATGGCGCTTGGCCACGATCTGACCGCGATGACCGAAGATCAACTCGCCCGGTTTCGCAGGGATCATATGGGGGTGGTTTTCCAATCCTTCCACCTGATCCCCACCATGACAGCGCTGGAAAATGTCGCCACGCCGCTGGAACTGGCCGGTCACGCCGATGCATTCGACCGGGCCGAGGCCGAGTTGACGGCCGTGGGCCTTGGCCACCGCCTGACCCATTACCCCGCCCAGATGTCAGGCGGCGAACAGCAGCGCGTAGCCCTTGCCCGTGCCGTGGCCCCGCGCCCGGATATTCTGCTGGCTGATGAGCCCACCGGCAACCTCGACGGGTCCACCGGCGCGCAGATCATGGAGCTTTTGATGCGCCTCCGCGAAAGCCATGGCGCGACCCTTATCCTCGTCACCCATGCGCAAGACCTCGCCAATCGCTGCGACCGAGAGGTGCGGCTGCGCGACGGGCGCCTCGATCCGGTGTTACAAGATGCAGCAGAATGATGAGACGCTGGAAATATCAGGGGCTTGGCACCCTTGTGCTGGAGGGTCAGGGCGTGACGCTTGACCAGCCTTCGCAGGGCGACCCGCAAGGGATCGTCGCTTTTGTCGAACGCGGGGTGAACGCTGAGGGGCGCCTTTCGAGCGCGGCCGGGGCGATCCGCTACCTCAAGCATGGCTGGCTGCGCGCCGTCTTGGATCGCCCCCACCCCATGGCGCGGCAGGCGTTGCTGGAGGGCGCCGATGTGGGCGTCTACATCCACCAATGGGAGAATGATCCGCTCGCCGCAGCTGAGACAACCCAACGCCTGATCGCCATCGACCAACCGCCTTGGAACATGGGCATCCGCCGGTGAAAAACGCATGGCGCATCGCCCGGCGGGAATTGCGCGGGGGCTTTCGGGTTTCCGCGTGTTCCTCGCCTGCCTCGCCCTTGGGGTCGGCGCGATTGCCGCTGTGGGTTCTGTCCGCGTCTCGATCGAGGAAGGCATGGCCCGCGAAGGCGCGGTGATCCTTGGCGGTGATGCCGAGATGTCCTTCACCTACCGCTTCGCCGAACCCGACGAACGGGCGTTCATGGAAAGCGTGGCAGAGGCGGTGTCGGAGACGGTTGATTTCCGTTCCATGGTGGTGGTGGACCGGGACCCAGTCGAACGCGGCCTGACGCAGGTGCGCGGTGTCGACAGCGCATGGCCCCTTTATGGAGAGGCCGGGTTGGACCCGCCCATGGTCATGGCAGACGCGCTGGAGATTCGGGACCTGCCCGGTGCGGTCATGGCGCCACTTCTGATGGACAGGCTGGCCCTGCAGCTTGGCGACACGTTCACCCTTGGCACCCAGGACTTTGAGCTTCGCGCGGCACTTGTCGACGAACCGGACGGCGCGGCCTCGGGTTTTGGCCTTGGGCCACGCACCATCGTTTCGCTCGAGGGGCTTGAGGGCGCGGGCCTGATCCAGCCTGGCACGCTTTACGAAAGCCAGTACCGGCTCGCTCTGCCCGAAGGCTCGGATCTTGCCGCATTGGAGCTTGAGGCGCAGGCATTTGAGGCCACAGGCGCGCGCTGGCGCGATGCACGGAACGGCGCGCCGGGGATCGCGGAATTCATCGAACGGATCGGCGCGTTTCTGGTGCTGGTCGGCCTTGCGGGCCTTGCCGTGGGCGGGGTCGGCATCGCCGCAGCAGTGCGCGCCTACCTCGACCGCAAGACAGCTACCATTGCTACGCTGAAAACCGTAGGCGCGGAAAGCCGTACGATCTTTGCCGCCTATTTCATGCAGGTTGGCTTGCTGACACTGGTGGGCGTCGCCATCGGCCTGTTCCTCGGCGCGCTGGCCCCAATCGCCGTTGGTCCGCTGATCGAAGCGCAACTGCCGGTCCCTGTAGCGATCAGCGTCTATCCGGCACCGCTGGCAGAAGCCGCGCTCTACGGCACCCTGACGGCGCTGATTTTCACGCTTTGGCCGCTGGCGCGCACCGAACGAGTCCGTGCCGCCGCCCTGTTCCGCGATGCCACCGCGCCCGTCAAAGGTTGGCCGCGCCTTCCGTTCCTGCTGGTGATCCTTGCCTTGGCATTCGGCCTTGTCTGGGCCGCCGTAGCCTTTTCGGGTGTGCCGACCCTGGCGCTTGGAACGGCGGGCGGCATATTCGGATCGCTGCTGATCCTGACCCTTGCGGCTTTGTTGATCCGCGTTCTGTCGCGTGTGCTCGCGCGCAGTCGGATCGTCCGGGGCCGCACGACCCTGCGCACGACGCTTGGCGCGATCGGTGGGCCGGGGTCCGAGGCGACGTCGGTGGTGCTGTCCCTGGGTCTTGGCCTGTCCGTCCTGGCGACAATCGGACAGATCGACACCAACCTGCGCAGTGCGATCCAGCGCGACTTACCCGAAGTCGCGCCCTCCTACTTTTTCGTGGATATTCAACCGGATCAGCTAGAGCCGTTCCTGGCCCGTGTCGAAGGCGACCCCCAGGTCAGCCGGGTCGACACCGCCCCGATGCTGCGCGGCATCATCACGCGCATCAACGGCGAACGCGCGCAGGATGTGGCGGGCGATCATTGGGTCATCCAGGGTGATCGGGGCGTGACCTATATGGCGGGGCCGCCGCCCGCCGAGGAAATCGTGGCAGGCGAATGGTGGCCCGAGGACTATAGCGGCCCGCCGCTTGTGGCCTTCGCGGCTGAGGAAGCGTTGGAGATCGGGATCGGCATCGGCGACACGATCACCGTCAACATTCTGGGCCGCGACTTCACCGCGGAAATCGCCGCGCTCCGCGATGTTTCCTTTGAAAACGCAGGCATAGGCTTCATCGTGACGATGAACCAGGCCGCCCTGACGGGCGCACCGCACACCCATATCGCAACCGTCTATGCCGAGGAAGAAGCCGAGGCACAGATCCTGCGCGATGTGGCCGGCGACGCGCCCAACATCACGGCAATCCGCGTGCGGGATGCGTTGGATCAGGTGGCTGAGGCCTTGCGGTCTATCGCGTCGGCCACATCTTACGCGGCTTTGGCGACGCTGCTGACGGGCTTCATCGTGCTGATCGGTGCAGCAGCGGTGGGCGAGCGGGGCCGTGTTTTTGAGGCGGCTGTCCTGAAAACGCTCGGCGCGTCGCGGGGGCTGATCCTGCGCTCTTTCGCGCTGCGTGCGGCGCTGTTGGGGGCTGCGGCGGGGCTTGTCGCGATCTTCGCGGGTGCCCTTGGCGGGTGGGCGATGATGACCTTCGTGATGGAGACGGACTACGTGTTTGAGCCTTATTCTGCGGGCGCAATCGTGGTTGGAGGCGCCTCGGCGACATTGCTGTCGGGCCTTGCATTTGCGTGGCGACCCCTGGGCGCGCGACCGGCGCGCATCCTGCGCGCGCAAGATTGACGGCTTTTCCCTTGCCAAACCCCGTCTGAGGCCGCACCTGTTAGAACATGTTGAGGTCGGTGAAGTCCCTGTTGGGGCGCAAAAATCAGGCGAAATCCGAGGCGCAGGACGCGGTCGCAGAGGTGGCGGACCTGCCCTGCCCCGAACAGCAAACCTATGTGATCGGCGACATTCACGGGCGTGCCGACCTGCTGGAATTGATGCTTGAGCTGATCGATGCCCATATCGGCGGCACCTCGGCCACGAACCCGAAACTGGTCTTTGTGGGCGACTATATCGACCTTGGGCCCGACAGTGCGGTTGTGCTGCAACGCATGCGCGAATTGCAGGAGACGTTCCCCGAAAATGTCGTCTGCCTGATGGGCAACCATGAGCGTATGTTGTTGGATTTCCTAGATGATCCGGCCACGCGCGGGCCGCGCTGGATGCGTGCCGGGGCCGGTGAAACCCTGCGCAGCTTTGGCGTCGCGACGGCTGATCTGGAAGACAGCCCGGAATATGATGCCTTCCCGGCGGCGGCCCATTCGTTGCGGCGCAGACTGCCCAAAGGCCTGCGCGAGTGGATCGAGGCGCTGCCGCTTAGCTATACATCGGGCAATCTGTGGGTTGTCCATGCGGGCGCTGATCCCGGCCACGCGATGGAGGATCAGACGCCGCGCGTGTTGCTTTGGGGGCATCCGGAGTTTGATAGCGCGCCGCGCGGGGATGGGTTGTGGATTGCCCATGGCCATACCGAGATGGAGGCCCCCTGGCAGATGACGGGCGCATTGCGACGGATACCGGTGCGTGGAAAACCGGGCGGTTGACGGCATGTGCAATCCGCACGGATGGGCGGCATGATTTCCTGCAGACATAAGTGACCATCTGGTCGCATATCTGACCATTTGGACGCTTTTTCCCGGAAAAAAGCGTCCAAATGGTCGGGGTTTTGGGTGCGGTCGGAAGTTTGCCAAAACTGCGTTCAGATGAACGCAGTTTTGGCGGGTGCTTGGGTTAGCGCGACAGCTTCTCTTCCGCGCCTTCCTCCAACTTGGTGTTCCACAGCGGCACGCGGGAGCGGAACGCGGCGCGGCCGATCATGTGAGCCGCGACGGGGGCGGTGATCAGCAGGAAGAGGATCGTCGCAACCGCGCGGGTGATCGTGCCGGTATCTGCAAAGAAAATGGCGACGGCGATCAGGATCAGGCCCGAGCCGAGGGTGCCCGCCTTGGTGGAGGCATGCATGCGGATCAAAACGTCCGGCAGGCGCAGCACGCCGAGGCCTGCGACGAAGCAGAAGAAGCCGCCGAGGATAATGAGGGCCGCGAGGATGTATTCGACGATCATGCCTCAGGCTCCTTCTTGGCGCCGGGCGCTGTGATGGGAGTGGAGCCGTCATAGCGGTGCTGGCGACGCTCGACGTAGCGGGCGAGTGCGACTGTGGCGAGAAAGCCGATCACGGCGACCACGATGGCGACGTCCACAAACGCGGTTTGTTCAGACAGGATCGCGTAGAGGCCGCAGAAGCTGACGATTAGGACCGTCATCATGTCGAGCGCGACCACGCGGTCCGGCAGGCTGGGGCCCTTAACGAGGCGGATGAAGCCGCCCACGACGCCCAGCATAACGAGGACGAAGGAGATATCGACGGCGGTGGACAGGATGGGACTCATTCCATGGCCTCCTTCACGCGACGCTCCACCCCTTCCTTGATCTGGCGGCGGATCTCGTCCGGGTCATCGGCGAACATGGCGTGGATGCAGAGCGTGTTGCTATCCTCGGTCACATCCAGACACAGGGTGCCGGGAGTGAGGGAGATGTAGTTCGTCAGGACCAGAACGGCCATTTCGTCCTTTACGTCGAGCGGCACCGCCACAATGCCGGGGCGCGCCATGTGCTGGGGGGTGAGGACGTCGATGACGACCTGCACGGACGAGACGACGAGTTCCCACAGGAAGGTGATGACCAGTTTGATCCAGCGGAAGGTGCGCGTGAAGTAGCGGTCGCAGCCGGGGAAGAGCGGGCGCGTCACGTAGAGGGCGGCAGAGCCCAGCGCGAAGCCGATCAGCAGGTTGGCGAGTGTGATCTCGCCGGTGAGGGCCGCCCAGGCGACGGCAAGTGCGATGTTGAGGCCGAAGATGTTCATGTCTGGGCCTTCCCGCACGGGGCGATGTCGCTGTGCATTTTCATGGAACAAAGATGGGCAGGACGGCGCGTCATTGGCTGACCTCCGGAGCGGCGGAGAGGACGGTTTGGACGTAGACCTCTGGGTTCAGGAGTTGGTCGGCGGAGCGGGTGGCGAACTGTACGAACGGCTCGGGGAAGAGGCCGATGATGCAGGTCAGGATCGCCAGCGCCGCGATGGGGGTGAGCAGGGCCGCGCGGTCTTTCGGCGGAAGGCTGGACAGGCGCGGCTGGAGGCCCGCGGGGTGCGGTTTCCAGAAAGCGTTGCCCCATATTTTGGTCATCGAATAGATCGTCAGCAAGCCCACGATCAGGGCCACCGCGGCGATGACATAGCCGCCATCTTCGAGTGCTGCCTTGATCAAAACGAACTTTGCCCAAAACCCGGACAAAGGCGGGAAACCTGCAAGGGAGAAGGCCGGGATCAGGAAAAGGAGCGCTAACAAAGGCGCGGTTTTGTAAAGTCCGCCGATCTGGCTGAGCTCGGTCGAGCCTGCGATGCGGCGCGCGACACCGGCGACGAGGAAAAGGTTCGCTTTCACGATGATATGGTGGACGAGGTAGAAGACCGCGCCGACCAGGGCGAGCGGTGTGAAGAGCGCGAGGCCGAGGATCATGTAGCCGATCTGGCTGACGATGTGGAACGACAGGATGCGGCGGAAATCGTTCATCGCGGCCGCACCCAGGACGCCCGTGACCATGGTGAAGCCCGCAACCCAGAGCAGGATCGTGTGGGTGTAGGCGACGTCTGTCGTGAAGACGAGCGTGAACATGCGGATGAGGGAGTAGACGCCGACTTTGGTCAGCAAGCCCGCGAAGATGGCGGAGACCGAGATGGCGGGGGTGTGGTAGCTGGCGGGCAGCCAGAAGAAGAGCGGGAAGACGGCGGCCTTCACGCCGAAGGCTATCATGAACATCACGGCGATGACGACGAGGAGGCCGGGATTGTCGACCTCCTGCACCGCGCCGTGGAGGTCTGCCATGTTGAGGGTGCCGGTCATCCCGTAGAGCAGGCCGACGCCCGACAGGAACAGGATCGTGGAGATCAGGTTGAGGGTGACGTACTTGATGCCGCCATCGAGTTGCTGACGCTGACCGCCGAGGATCAGGAGGCCGAAGGACGAGATCAGCATGACCTCGAACCAGACGTAGAGGTTGAAGAGGTCGCCGGTCAGGAACGCGCCGCAAACGCCCGCGAGCAGGACCTGGTAGAGCGCGTGGTAGCCGAGCTGTTCCTTGCGTTCCTCGACGTCCGCCAGCGCGTAGATGGCGACGGCCAGACCGGTGATGCCGGTGATGACGACCATCACCGCGCTGAGCAGGTCAGCCACAAGCGTGATGCCGAAGGGGGCGGCCCATTGGCCCATCTGGGCGGCGATTACGCCTTGGTCGAGCACCTCCACCATCAGGATGATCGAGGCGATCAGAAGGCCCGCGGAGCCGAGCACGGAGATCCAGCGCCCTTCCGGGCCGTGCCGGAATAGGAAGGCCAGCACTGCCGTGGCGAAGGGGATGATGATGGGGGTGGCGAGGATCCAGCTCATGATGTGGTGTCCCGCGCGATGTATTGCTTTTCGGCGACCTGTTTGGCGGTGCTCGGTTTGGATTCGAGCGGTTCGGCCAGGCGCATCTCATCTGAATTGAGCGTGCCGAGGTTCTGGTAGGTGCGGTAGACGAGTGTCAGCGCGAAGGCGAAGAGGCCGAAACCGATCACGATGGCGGTCAGCACGAGGGCCTGCGGCAGGGCGTTGGCGGCGTCGGCCACGGGGGTTGTAGCGCCTTCGGGGATCAGAGGCGGGCTTTCAGGCGTCAGGCGGCCCGAGACGAAGATCGTGAGGTTGGCGGCGTTGGAGATCAGCACGAGGCCGAAGATGAAGCGCAGCACGTTGCGGGCCAGCATCAGGTGAACCGATGCGGCGACAAGGACACCGACCATGAGGGCGACGAGGAGTTCCATCAGACTTCATCCTCCAACGCGAGGACAAGGGTGAGGATGGCGCCGAAGACGACGAGGTAGACGCCGATGTCGAAGACCAGGACCGAGGAGATCGGGATGTAGTCACCCGAGGCGCGGTCGCCGATGAACCACCATTGGCCGGTGAAGAAAGCATCGTTGAAGAAGACCGGGTAGACGCCTGCAGCGAGTGCCGTGCCGAGGCCGATCATGGCGATGTTTTGCGGCTCAAAATGCAGCGCCTTGCGGCAGGCGGTTGGGCCTTGGGCGATGGCGTAGAGGATGAACCCGGTGGAGCCAATAAGGCCCCCGATGAAGCCGCCGCCCGGCAGGTTGTGGCCGCGCAGGAGCATGTAGACGGAGAAGAGCAGCAACAGCGCCACTAGAAGGCGGGTGGCGGCGTTGAGGATGATGGAATTCATCATGTGTCATCCTCCCGGATCGCGCCGTAACGGGTGCCGCGCAGGAGCGCGTAGGCCGAGAGCGCGGCGATGACGACGACGGCGATTTCGCCGAAGGTGTCGAGCGCGCGGAAGTCCACGAGGATGACGTTCACGATGTTGGAGCCAAAGGCCTCATAATAGGAGGTCGCGTTGAAATACTCGGTCAGGCGCAGGTCGAGGTCAGTTTGCAGGACGGCGACAAGAACGAGCGTGGTGACGGTGCCGACCGCGATGGAGAGCATCGCGTGGACGGGGCGGTTGGGCTCGGTCGTCCGCACGCCGAGGTGGGGCAGCTTCAGCATGGCGACGGCGACGAGGACCACGACGAGGGTTTCGACCAGCAGCTGGGTGATCGCGACGTCGGGGGCGGAGAACATGATGAAGAGCAGCGCCACGCCGATGCCAACGACGCCGAGGGCGGCGATGGCCGTCATGCGGGAGCGGGTCAGCGCCGTCAGGATCGCGCCTGCGGTGATGAAGACTAGAACCGCCCAATGCTTGAAGAGAAGGCCGTCAAGTTCCGCCGCGATGTCGAGCTGGAAGTTCAGCGCGTCCTGTGCCCAGAGGGTGAAGCCGGTGGTGGCCGCAAAGGTGGCGAAGATGATGAACACGTAGCGGGTCAGCACGCCGGATTGCAGGTAGCGGGTCTGGAATTCGGCAAGGGCTTTGACACCATCGAGCGTTCGGTCCCAGCCGGGGTCGAACTTGATCGGATTGGCCTGAATGATCGCGGCGAGCGCATCGCGGATGCGAGCGTGCATGAGGTAGAGGACAAAGCCCACGGCGAAGGTGATCATCGACAGGATGAAGGCGGCGTTGACCTCTCGGAACAGATAGAGATCGACGGAGACGTCGCTGCCGTAGACGGCATCGGTGGCAGGGCCGACCAGCCAGATTTCCGGGATGTCGGAGAAGATGCCAAAGTAACAGCGACAGCGCGCCCAGCAGGAAAGGGCCGATCCACATTGGCGATCGGGCCTTCGTGGACGTCGTTGAACTGCTCGGGCAGGCGGCACCGAGGAAGGGCCGCGCGACGGCGATGCCTGCGGCGACGAACATCAGGACGGAGGCGGCGAAGATGGTGCCGGTGATCCAGAGTTGCGCAGTCTCCGCCTCAAGCCCCGCTTTGTAGAGGAATTCCTTGCCGATGAAGCCGAAGAAGGGCGGGATGCCAGCCATGGAGATGGCGGCGAGCGCACCTGCGAGGAACGTCACAGGCATCTTGCGGGCGAGGCCGCGCAGGTCAGCGACTTCGCGGGTGCCGGTTTCATGGTCGACGATGCCGATCATGAGGAAGAGCGCGGCTTTGTAGAGCGAGTGGACGACGAGGAAGATCATCGCGGCCTTGATCGCGTCGGAGGAGCCTGCGCCGATGAAGAGCGTTAGGGCACCTAGGGCCATGAGGGTTGTATAGGCCAGCACCTGCTTGATGTCGGTTTGGCGAATGGCAAGGACGCTGGCGAAGACCGTGGTGAAGCCGCCCGCGATGACGAGCGCCCAGAACCATGGCTCGGTCCCGCCAAGGGTCGGGTTCATCCGCGCCATCAGGTAGACGCCGCCTTTCACCATCGTCGCGGAGTGGAGGTATGCCGAGACTGGCGTGGGCGCGGCCATGGCGTTGGGCAGCCAGAAGTGGAACGGGAATTGCGCCGACTTGGTGAACGCGCCTGCAAGGAACAGGACCAAGATGGGGATGTAGTGTTCGTGGTTGCGGATCGCGTCGCCCATTTGTGCGAATTTCAGCCAGCGAATAAGTGCCCGCCGCCTGCCCCAGCAGGATCATGCCCGCCAGGAGCGCGAGGCCGCCGGTGCCGGTGACAAGCAGCGCCTGCAAGGGCGGAACGACGCGACTTGGCGCTGTCGGAGGTGAAGCCGATCAGCAGGTAGCTGGAAATGGTGGTGACTTCCCAGAAAACGAAACAGCGCGATCAGGTTGTCGGCCAGCACAAGGCCCAACATGCCGACCATGAAGGTCATCAGGTAGAGCACGAAGCGCGGATATTCAGGGTGCTTGCCGAGGTAGGAGGTGGTGTAGAGCGTGACCAGCGTGCCGATGCCGGTGATCAGGAGCGCGAAGGTCAGCGAAAGGCCGTCAATCAACATCTCAAGCCGGATGCCCATGGAGGGTACCCAATCGAAGCCGATCAGAGGCGTCTGTCCCGCTGCTACGGCTGGCAGGAATTGCGCGAACCACACGAAGAGGGCTGTGGGGATCGCAACCGATACCCAGCCCGCCGGACCGCCCGCCAACCGTGGCACCTCCGCGCCGCCTTCTGCCACGTCGTCTCGTCCTTCCGATTGCTGTCGGTTCGACAGCGTCGCTCGTTCTTGGCCGGTCTGCACCTGAAAGTGGGGCGATGATCGCTCAGGTCCAGATGAAGTTGCATTTTGATGCGCAATGGCCGGGTTCGCAGCGGGAGATAGGGCGAACCAATCCATAGTTCAAGGCTACCGAATTTGATTTTTTGATAGGTTTGTGCTAATTTCACGCGGAGGTTGAGCGCGTTAAGCGTCGCTCAACCAGTCGAAATAGCCATCGGGCGGCGCACAAAAACTGACGGCTGGTGTTTTCGTGCGCCACCCGGTGGCGATGGTCTGCTGGTGCGTGCACACTGGAAGGGACAACTTACCAAGACAGCAGGACCATCCTCAAATGCGGCAGCGTGCCCCACCGCAATTGATTTCAATCACAACGGCCCTAACCTATTCCACGAGCGTCATAGGGAAAAGTCCCTGCGGCATAAGATTTCAATTGGAAAAAACTATACGATCGTGCAGAAACAGAACCTTCCCTTCACCTTGCGCCAGTTGCGATACCTGACAGCGCTTGAAGATACCCGACACTTCCGCGAGGCGGCTGAGGCGTGCGGCATCTCGCAACCTTCGCTTTCCGTCCAGATCAAGGCGCTGGAAGACGCGCTGGAATTGACGCTGGTCGAACGTGGGCGTGGCCCCGTGCGCCTGACCCAGGCGGGCCGCGAGATCACGGCGCGCGCGCGCGACATTCTGGATGCCGGGCAAGGCATTGTGGACCTGTCCGCCACGTTGCAATCGGGCATGGGCGGCACGTTGCGCCTTGGAACATCCGCGACATTGGGACCATATCTGATGCCGCATGTCGTGGGCGATCTGCACCGCACGCATCCTGACCTGCGCCTTTATATCCGCGAGGGGCCGCCGCAATCGCTGTTGCGGGAACTCAATGACGGCGTGCACGACCTGATCCTGACGCAACTGCCTGTGCCCGGGGCGCGGTTGACCTCGACCCGGTTGTTTCGGGAGCCGTTGGGTGTGGCCATGCCGGTTGACCATGCGCTTGAGTCCGCGTCGAACATCGAAGGGCCGGAACTGGCCGATCAGACCATCCTGTCGCTGTCGCCCGCCTATGCGCTGCACGACCAGATCTCGGCCCTGTGTCAGGAGACCGGGGCGCAGATGAGCCGCGACTATGAGGGCACCTCGCTTGATGCGCTGAGGCAGATGGTGGCGATGGACATGGGACTGACGTTCCTGCCAGCCCTGTATGTTCGGTCCGAGATCGAAGGGCGCGCGCAGGACGTTGTGGTGCGGCCGTTCCGGGGGCGCAAATTCTCCCGCTCCATCGGGTTGGTGTGGCGATCAAGTTCGGGGGCCACGGCGGCGTTTGAACGGCTCGCCAAGGCGATCCGTGAGACCGCGGGGCGCTTTCCTGAGCTGGTTCTGGAAGGTTAGACCCTCCGGCGTGAGGTCGCCGGAGATACGCAGACTGGCCAACGGGCATTGACCTTGGGCGCAATGGGCGGAAAAACTGCGCCCATGGCTGAGTTATACGACCTGTCCGACCTTGAGATGCTGGCAAAGGATTGTCTGACGCGGGCGGGTGTTTCCGATGGGGATGCGCGCATAATCGCGCGTGATGTGGCCTTGGCCGAAGCGTCCGGCGAGCGGAACAGCGGGTTCGAGGCGCTCCTGCGCGATATCCGCCTTCTGCGGTATGGCCGCGTGCATCTGGATGCCGTGGCCCGGATATCGGCCCCGGCGGGTGCAGTCCTGAAAGTCGATGCAGGCCATGGCTTTTCTGCACCGGCCCTGGCCAAAGCCTTGCCCAGTCTGATCGACGCAGCCCTGAGCGAGGGCCTGGCGCTGTTGCATCTGACCAATTCAAGTGATCCCGGCGCCATGGCCGGCGCCATGACAGGGCTGGCATCTGCAGATTTGGTGGGCATTTCGCTGCGCCCGAACGGGGCGGCCTATGCGGTCCACCCTGGCGCGCAGACGGTCACTCCGTTTGAGGCGCGTGCAGATACGATGTTGTCCTCGCTGATATCATTGGCCCCTGCCCCGGCGGATTCGCCCATGGATGGGCCCGTGACGCATTCCGGCTGGATTGCCGCGCTGAACCCGGACGTGACGGCGGGCCATGACCTGCTGAACAGCCTTCCGACGGTCAAAGCCTCGCCCACGCGGGCGGGCATTGCGCTGGCGCCGGACTTGCTGGCGCAGATTGTGAACGCATAGGCCCATGTCCTCTCCACTCCTGAAAGGACTGACGCTGCGCGGGCTGGAAGTGTTCGAGACCTTGGCCCGCACAGGCTCGGTCGCGGCCACGGCGGCTGAGTTGGGGATGAGCGCGCCCGCTGTCAGCCAGCAGATGAAGAACCTGAGCACGGCGCTGAATGCCGATCTGGTTGACGCGTCGCGCCGGCCGATGGTGCTGACGCCGGCGGGCCGCTTGTTTCTGGGGCAAGTGAAAGCCGCCCTAAAGGCGTTGCGCGCGGGGCAACGGGACCTGACGGCGCTGGATCTGAGCGAGCTGTCCACGCTGTCGCTGGGAGTGATCGAGGATTTCGAGAACGAAGTGACGCCGCTTCTGGCGACCCGGTTGGCGGACGCCATGAGCCAGTGCGCCTTTACCTTGCAGACCGGGCCGAGCCATTTGCTGCAGGCCCGCGTGGCCACGCGGGAGCTGGATATCGTGATTGCCGCCGCCGGGCCAACGGCGCCTGCGGATACGGTCGCGCTGCCGTTGTTGGACGACCCCTATATCCTTGTCGTGCCCAAGGGTCGCAGCGTAAGCGCCGGATTGGACGGGCTTGCGGATTTGCCGTTGTTGCGGCGGGACATGGAACAGATCATGGGCCAGCAGATCGAGAGCTGGCTGGGCCGCATGGGCACGGTTCCAGTGAACCGCTTCGAGATGGACTCAAACCAATCCATCAGCGCGCTGGTGGCCGCCGGTCAGGGTTGGACCATCACCACCCCCTTTCCATGTTGCGGGCCGGGCGGTTTGCGGGCGGGATAGATGCGCACCCCCTGCCGGGGCAGGCCATGGCGCGGCAGATCGTGCTTTATGCGACCTCGGACTGGTCGGGCGGCATCCCAGAGCAGATCGCGGAACTGGCGCGCGAGTTGATCGGGCAACACTTCTGGGAGCCCGGGCTGGAACAGATGCCCTGGCTCGGCGAGAGCTTCCGCGTGCTCGGCTGAAGCAACGTGCGTTTTGAGCCGCCTTTCACCCTTTGACGGCACCCGCGGTCAGGCCGCTGACGATCTGGCGCTGGAAGATCATCACCAGCAGGAAGAGCGGTGCGATGATCGACACGGCGGCGGCCACGGCTACCACCTGATCGGTCGTCGTCGTCTCACGGTTGAAGAAGCCTGCGATGGCCGGAACCATGGTCTGGTTCGTGCCATCCAGAAGCAGCGCGGTGATCAGGTAGTCGTTATAGGCCAGCAGGAAGCTGAAAACAGGCCAGTGGTGATCACGCCCGGCCACATGACCGGCATGATCACCCAGCGGAACGCCTGAAAATGGGTGCAGCCATCGACGCGGGCGGCTTCGTCCAACTCGTTCGGGAATATTCTGGAAGAACGACTGCGCAGCATCCAGATGGTGAAGGGCTGGTTGATGGACACCAGCACGGCGATCACGGCCAGCGGCTGGCCGTAGAGCGTGGGGGCGTTATCGCCCAGCCAGGGGCGCAGGATCTCGGCCGAGTTCACAAACACAGGCAGGTAGCCCGCCAGCAGAACCGAGTGCGGCAGGGCGCGGAAGATCAGCGCCACGATCAGGATCCAGAACGCGATATTGGACCCGGACCGCGCAAGGCCGTAGCCCGCCAATGTGCCGATGGTCAGCGAGATCGTGACCGTGCCGCCCACGACGATCAGCGAGTTGATGAAGTTGTTGTAGAAGCCCCGTTCGATCCAGATCGTCTGGTAGTGCTCGGTCGTCAGACCCACGATCGGTGTGCCAAGCGGGCCGAGGATCGGGTTCAGCACGACCAAGGATCGACGGGCAGGATCAGGAAGAAGGCGAAAACAAAGGCGACGCCGTAGGCCATGGCGCCGATGATCCACCCGGCCCAGACCTGACCGGCCGGGCTCCACGCCTTAACGCGACCGGGGAGCCAGCTGAACGCCAGCTTGATCGCGAAGAACAGAACGACCAGCCCCAGGGCAATGTCGAGGACGGACAGGCCATTGCCGCGCTCGCGCGTGACGGGGCCGAGGATCACGTCAAACGGATTGGCCGCGAAGGCGTCCACCGGTGACTTGAAGCTCATCAGCGTGATCCAGACGATGGGGAACGCAGCAAGCAGGCACCAGAAGGCGAGGAAAGCGGCGGAGCCGAGGCGAAGGCCGAAGGGCTGGCGCATGGCGCGGGGGTGTCGCTCATATCAGGCTCGCAGTGCTTGTTTGGTTTTGGACCCGGAAATCTGCAGATTTCCGTTTGAAAAACTGGAGTTTTCAACTGAAGGGGTGTCGAACATCTTAGTGCGAGCTCCTTATGGTCGCGCCACGTGCGGCGGAGGAGTGGGATCAGCAGGATGACGATGCCGACCATCGTCAGCATGGATGAGGCCGAGGCGCGGCTGAAGGCGCGGTTGCCGGCATCATCGGGCTGGAGGAAGTTGAACGTCAGATACTGGAGCGAGGTCACGTGCGCCTCGGCCCGGAAGCCGACAATCTCGTCAAACACGCGGTAGGCATCCATCAGGTGGATCAGCGCGATGAAAACGATCAGCGGCATCAGGTGCGGGATGACGACGTATTTCAGGCGGTCCCAGCGGGAGGCGCCGTCGATGATGGCCGATTCCAGCGTGTCCTGGTTCACGGTCTGAAGGCCCGCATAGAAGATGACAAAGGCGAAGGGGGCCACGTGCCAGACGCGGTAAAAGAGCATCAGAAGCTCGATCGTCCAGGCCTGCGCGAACATCGCGATGTCGCGGTCCAGCAGGTTCTCGATCCCGCGGGTCAGGATGCCATCGCCCACGAACAGCCAGTAGATCGAAAGCGAGCCGATCACGGGGGTGATGATGAACGGCAGAAGCGAGATGAAGATGATCGGGCCGCGAATGGATTTCGCGGCATTGTTGACCGCCAGTGCTATGGCAAGGCCTACTCCGATCACCAGCGGCAGCGTGATGAAGGTGAACATCAGCGTGAAGCGGAGCGCGGCCCAGAAATCAATCTGCATCAGCGCGCCGTAGTTGAGCGAGGTGATCGCGTCCCAGGCGCGTTGGGGTTCCAGCACACGTTCGTACGACAGCCAGCCGACCCATTCGGTCGTGGTCAGCATATCGCCGGTTTCCTCATCAAGGACCGGGATGGTGCGGACCTCAGTCGTGCAGGTCTGGGCCAGGAAGCCGGCGGAGCAGCTTTCAACCTCGACCGTTTGCATCACGGGTTGGGTGACTTGGAACGAGCCCATGAGCACGGCGTAAAGGGGCAGCGCGATGAACAGGAGCATCAGGAACAGCGATGGTCCGACAAACCAAATGAATGTCTTGAATTTCATCGTGAGAGGCCCCCGTGCCTGATTTGGTTGGCCGGGGCGCGCCTATGATATTGAGGGCGCGCCCTGACCGGTATCTTGATCCGTGCGGACCACTCCGCGCGGCGGAGGATCCACTCAGACGCCGCTGGTTACTCCAGCAGGCCTGCTTCCTGTGCGGCGACCGTGTAGGCGGCCTCAACAGCGGCAAGCGCTTCTTCTGCCGACACGTCGCCGGTGAAGAAGGCGGGCAGGCTCATCACCCAATGCGGTGTGCATCAGACCCATCTGCGTGGTCGACGGGTACGCGGGCGGTGCCGGGTTGGCCGTGGCCGAAGCAATGGCGCCTGCGGACATATCGTTGGGCTCATACCCTTCGATCAGCCAGATGGCGGCGTCCGGTGCTGCGGCAACGGTCTCGGAGTCGATGCCTGCCATCGCGGTGCGGAAGGCCATTTCAGCTTCTTCATCCGAGATGTTGGCCGCGACGACGATGCCGTCCCACCACAGGGTGGTGGCCGGTGCGCCGCCTTCCATGGCGAGCGGGGCTGCGGCGGTTGCCACGAGGCCCACGACCTGGCTTTCAGCTTCGTCGTTCATGGCACCTGCGCGCGAGGCCCAGAGGTTTGCCATGGCGATGGAGCCTTGCTGGAACTGCTGCTGCACGTAGGTCGAGTCGGACACGAGGTATTCGGGGTCCATGTACTCGGTCAGGCGCATCATCATGTCGAGGGCGGCCAGGCCTTCCTCGGAATTCACGCCGGGCGTGTTGTCGTCGTTGACGAGCGTGCCGCCAAAGCCGCCGAACATGTTCACGAATTCCTGCGCGATGTTCCAGCCGGCCTTCATGGTCGCGCCGAGCGGGTAATCGACAACGCCGGCTTCCTGAATGGTTTCGGCAGCGGTCAGGACCTCTTCCCACGTCGTAGGCGTCTCGATGCCCAGATCGGAGAGGATGTCTTCACGGAACATCAGGTGCTGGACGTTGACCATCATGGCCACAGCCATGGTCTGGCCATCGATCTGGATCAGCTGGTTTGGCGTCAGCTGCGATCGCCGTGGGCCGCAATCAGATCGTCGAGCGGACGGATCGTGCCTGCATTCAGCAGAGGCGTGATCGTGCCGTTGGACACACCGCCCAGCTGGTAGAGCGACGGATCGGCCGCAAAGCCTTCGGGCTGCTTGGTGCGGAATTCCTGATCAAGCTCGGGCGAGAAGTTGCCGCACGCCGCCATGCCGTCGGTGACGGCAACCCAGGCTTCGAACGCGGCCGAGAGCATGGTGATTTCGGTGGTATTTTCAAAGTCGCAGGTTGCGTGGCCGTCCGCATAGGCGGCGGTGGCTGCAACGCTGACCGCGCCCGCAAGGGCAAGGCGTTTGAAGAACATGTGTTTCTCCCTGTGTTCTAATCGGCCCCGGTTTTCCGGTGACCTTGACAGTCTTCATCCAATTCGCGCCCAAGGAAAGGCCCGATTGAGGTTCACTGTGCCGAATTTGCATAGGTTTGCAAGAATTGGCTAGTGCCAGTCTGTGCGTTCTGGCAAGCCTGTCGCGCAGGCAAGCAAAAGAGTTCCCCCATGACAGACATTCGCCCCCACATCCAAAGCCAATTGGCAGGGCTGTTTACCGTTGAAAACAAGGCGCTTGAGGCGCAAATGGGCGCCACATTCGCGCCGGATGCCGAGGTACATGTCTCGGATCCGGTGGGGGTGCTGCACGGGACGAATGACATCGTTGAGGGCTTCGTAGCGCCACTGCGGCGCGCCCTGTCAGGCCCGCGCCGTCGCGATCTGATGGTGTTCGGGGGCAGAATCGCCGCGACTATGGCGGCACATGGGTCAGCGCGGTCACGCATGTCACGGGCCTCTTCACCGCACCGCTTTGGGGCATCGCGCCCAGCGGAAAGCTGATCTATCTGCGCATCGGCGAATTCTGGCGGGTTGAGGGTGACAAGATCGTCGAGGGGCGGGTCATTGTCGATCTGTTGGACCTCCTCCATCAATGTGGACGCTGGCCTTTGGCAGAGGCGCATTACGGCGCGCCGATCACCTTTCCGGCCCCCGCCACGCAAGACGGGCTGTGCCCCGCCAACCGGGAGGCGGGCGCGGCCTCGCTTGATGTGGTGGAGCGCATGTTGGGCGCGCTTCATGTCTATGACCCGGACAGCTTCGGGTCTGACGGTCAGGTCGGCGCAGGCGGCACATGGGCGCCGGATTTTGCGTGGTACGGGCCGGGCGGGATCGGATCGACTGTCACCTGGCCGGGATTTGTCGACCATCACCGCGCGCAGTTCCTGCAGGCCTTCCCCGACCGGCAAGGGGGCAATCACTATTGCCGCATCGGGGACGGGGCATATGCGGCGGTTTCGGGCTGGCCGTCGATGACGATGACCCACAAGGGCACGTATCTGGGCGTGCCTGCGACCGACAAGGCCCTGACGCTCAGGGTGATGGATTTCTACCGCTGCGCAGACGGGTTGATCGCGGAGAACTGGGTGTTGCTGGACTATATTCACCTGCTCAACCAGATGGGCGTTGATGTGATTGCCGAGGCGGCGCAGCTCTGACCCAGGCGAAACCCGCGCTGTATTCGCGCGCGCGTTGCCCCATTGTGCTGACGGGCCTCCGGCGGCACACTCCGCCCGATTCAAATCAGAACGGGACCCGCTGGAAGACGAGGCCCCGCGAAACGGACCTGACGGAGGAGACCGCGCCCATGCCCAAAGATACCCTGCCGCCGCTATTGCAGAACGCCCATATCGACGGGGCGGGTTATGAGGAAATGTATGCGGCGTTCTGTCGCCGACCCAGAGGCATTCTGGGGCGAACAGGGCAAGCGGATTGACTGGATCAAGCCCTATACCAAGGTCAAGGACGTCTCCTACGCCCACGAAGACGTGCATATCCGCTGGTACGAAGATGGCACGCTGAATGTGTCGGCCAACTGCATCGACCGGCATCTGCCAACGCGCGGCGATCAGACAGCGATCATCTGGGAGCCTGACAGCCCTGACGATGAGGCGCTGCATATCACTTATAATGAGTTGGCCGACAAGGTTGGGCGGATGTCCAACGTGCTCAAAGGGCTTGGCGTGGGCAAGGGCGACCGTGTGGTGCTTTACATGCCGATGATCCCCGAGGCGGCCTATGCGATGCTGGCCTGCACCCGGATCGGCGCAATCCATTCCATCGTCTTCGCGGGCTTCTCGCCCGAGGCCTTGGCCGCGCGCGTCATGGGGTCGGAAGCCAAGCTGGTCATCACCGCCGATGAAGCCCCGCGCGGCGGGCGCGCGACGCCGCTGAAAACCAATGTGGACAAGGCGTTGGACGGCAACACAATCGGGACGCAGGCGCTGGTAGTGACGCGGACCGGTGGGGATGTGGCCATGACCGAGGGCCGCGATCACCGCTATGAGCCGCTGGCCGAGGCGGCCTCTCCCGATTGTCCGCCGGAGGAGATGGGGGCGGAGGACCCGCTGTTCATCCTCTACACTTCTGGCTCGACAGGCATGCCCAAGGGCGTGGTCCACACGACGGGGGGCTACATCGTCTATGCGTCGATGACGCACCAATACACGTTCGACTATCAGGACGGCGATATTTTCTGGTGCACCGCTGATGTCGGCTGGGTCACCGGGCATTCCTATATCGTTTACGGCCCACTTGCGAATGGCGCTACGACGCTGATGTTCGAAGGCGTGCCGACCTACCCCGATGCGGGGCGGTTCTGGGCGGTGTGTGAAAAGCACAAGGTGAACCAGTTCTACACCGCGCCCACGGCGATCCGGGCGCTGATGGGTCAAGGCACGTCGTTCGTCGAGCCTTATGACCTGAGCGATCTGAAGGTGCTTGGCACGGTGGGGGAGCCGATCAACCCCGAGGCATGGAATTGGTACAACGACAATATCGGCAAGGGCCGCTGCCCGATTGTCGATACCTGGTGGCAGACCGAAACTGGCGGCCATCTGATGACCGCCCTGCCCGGCGCGCATGTGTTGAAGCCCGGCGCGGCGCAATACCCGTTCTTTGGCATTCAGCCGCTGGTTCTTGAACCGACCTCTGGCGAAATCATCGAGGGCGACGGTGTTGAGGGCGTGCTGGTCATTGCTGACAGCTGGCCCGGTCAGATGCGGACAGTTTGGGGCGATCACGAGCGTTTCGTGAAAACCTATTTCAGTGACTACAAAGGTTATTACTTCACCGGCGATGGCTGCCGTCGCGATGAAGATGGGCACTATTGGATTACCGGGCGCGTGGACGATGTGATCAACGTTTCAGGTCACCGCATGGGCACGGCTGAGGTCGAAAGTGCTCTGGTCGCCCATGAAGCTGTCAGCGAGGCTGCAGTGGTGGGCTATCCGCATCCCGTGAAGGGCCAGGGCATCTATTGCTATGTGACGCTGATGGCGGGGGAAGAACCGTCCGAGGCATTGCGCAAAGAGCTGGAGACGTGGGTCCGGACGGAGATCGGGCCAATTGCGAAGCCGGACGTGATCCAGTGGGCGCCGGGCTTGCCGAAGACCCGGTCCGGCAAGATCATGCGGCGGATCCTGCGCAAGATCGCCGAGGATGATTTCGGGGCATTGGGCGATACATCGACCCTGGCAGACCCCAGCGTTGTTGATGATCTGATCGAAAACCGCGCGAACAAGTAGCGTTGATGCAATTGAGACATGGGCCGCCTGATTGAGTTCGGGCGGCCCTTTCCATGTCTATGATCTGGCTGCATGGCAGCCGCGACGAGACGTCCGTTGTGTGTTATGCTGCAATGCGGCATGATTGCTGCGCACGCAAAGGAGAGTCCGGGTATGGCCCGCACACCGCTATACAAAGCAACTGAGACGGAAATGATCGCCCGCATCGAAAAGGGCGATTGGGAAATCGGCCGGCGTTTGCCGAACGAATTTCAGGCTGGCTGACGAATTCGGCGTTAGCCAGGGCACGATGCGCCGGGCGTTGATCACGCTGGAAGGCCAGGGCTATCTGAACCGCAAGCCCGGGCGCGGCACCCTTGTGGCCGCGAAAGCCCCCGCACCCGCCAATGGCAACGCGCCCAAGCCGCAAGTACCGGTCCTGTGTGGGCCAGACGGCGCCCCCTTAGCGCTGGAGCCGTTCCGCGGACGTACGGCAACCCGTGCGGCGACGGCATCCGAGACCGAGACGATGGGCTGCGACCGTGTGGCTGTTCTGGAGCGCACGCTGAAGCATCGCGGTGCCCGCGCGGCGCTGGAGGCTGTTGCCGTGCCGTTGGGGATGATCCCCAATCTGGATGAAGACGCTCCGGCAAATCTGGCCGATTTGCTGAAGCATCACGGCGTCGCCTGCGCAACGGTGCGGGCAGATGCGCGGGCCGAAGTGACGGACATGTCACAATCGGTGGCCTTGTCGACGGATCGGCATACGGCCCTGCTGGTGGTAAGAACAGCCGCCTTCGACGCATCTGACCGCGTGATCGCCCGCCAAATCCTGCGCGTGGCCGTGGACGATGCGCGCTTGGTCTATCTGTAAGCCCAAAGATGCGATTTTCGTGTTGACGCATCGCCCGCGCTCGCATACCCACCGCGCCATCGTGGCGGAGTAGCTCAGTTGGTTAGAGCAGCGGAATCATAATCCGCGTGTCGGGGGTTCAAGTCCCTCCTCCGCTACCAAACCTCCCCTGATCGCCCTGAAGATCGACGTCGCGAAAATCAGGTGGCCCGACCGACGCGCATCGCTTGCGCGATACTCTGGGTCGGGGGTTCAAGTCCCTCCTCCGCTACCATCAATCCCCCCGACTTGGATATTCGCATGTTGGGATAGAGGTTTGGGGCCTCCATAAGTTCCGCCAGTCTGCCTTCAACCCGTAGATCGAACCCTTTGTCTTTTGGTGTTGCCACAACCCGCGAGATCAATCCGCGAATTTGTTCTGCCGCCTCCTTGGTATCGGCGCTTATTCCATTACCGAAGAGTGACTCTAAATCCCGGATGTACGTCTCGAACTGGCTAAGGGCCGCGGGATGTAGGCCAATTACCTTTTCATCTTGAGGTGCTGCTTCAAGTTCGGCCTCGATCTGTTTTTGTTCGGCAAGCAATTCCTTCATCCTGGCACCAATTAGCTCCGTTGGAAGGCGCTCGGCCTCGTAGTCGGACCACGCCCGTTCCAGAAGCCGCTTTGTCTTTGAAAGCTTGGCGTCCAATCCGGTGCGAGATTTTCGTTTGTCTGCCACGAGACGCTCTCGCTCTTCTTGATAGGTCCGCGCAAACTCCTTCAAGAGGTGCGGTGCCTTGAGGTGACGCTTCAATCCCGACAGCACAGAAGCTTCGATCTCATCCAGATACAGGACCCTTCTGTTGTCGCATGTGCCGGATTCCCGCCTCACGCTGCATTGCACCCGAATGCGCCCGTGGTCCCGGTCCTTCACAGACATGCCACCGCCGCAAAGACCACATTTCAGCAAACCGGAAAGCAAATATTTCGCTTTACGGTAGCGATGCGGAGCGGCGTGGCTTCGATGCGCCTTTTTGGCCTGAACAGTATCAAAGATCTCTGCGTCAACGATTGCGAGATGCGGGACTTCCGCCCGCTTCCATTCCTCTACGGGATTTACCCGCGAAATACGCTTGCCCGTGTCCGGATCCTTCAGCATGCGTACTCGGTTCCAGACCAAACGTCCGGCATAGAGACTCGTTTAGAAGGATGCCGTAGTTCCTAGATTTGTTGCCATTGATCGTCGAAGCAGACCAGCGCTGTCCCCTTGGAGGAGCAATTTGGTCAGTATTCAAATCATGTGCTATTTCCCGCGGTGTCCGGCCCGCGACATACTGCTCGAAAATCCGCCGATCGATGGTTGCTTCTTGATCGACGATTTGAAGCTCGCCTGGCCGTCCGGCGACGGGCCGATATCCATAGGCGCGACCTCCGGCATGCCGTCCGTCCCTGACGACACCATCCATACCACGGCGTACCTTGTTTGCTAGATCCGTCAAGTACAGCGACCCCAACAGCCCTCGAACTCCGATCTGCACTTGATCTGCCTTACCCTCGTGCACTGCACGCAATTCGACACCGGCGAAGGTCAGACGTTTCCAGATCCCGGCAAGGTCCTCTTGGTCGCGCGACAATCGATCGAGCGACTCTACCAAGATCACATCGAAAGCCCCGGACTTTGCCTCTTGTAACATCTCCAAAAGGCCATCCCGACCGTGAACCGACGCGCCAGAGCGTGCGCGATCAGAGTAGGTTACGACAACTTCCAATCCCTCGCGAGCCGCGTGGGTCGTGCAAAGATGAAGTTGATCCTCAATCGAGCGATCGTTCTGAAGTTCGGTTGAGAACCTTGCATAGATCGCTGTGCGTGTCATTGCGGGTTTGCCCCCTGGGTCAATCCTCTGAAAGCGTCTCTTTTCGATGATCCTCTTGAGCTGCCGCTCTGGCAAGCGCACGGGTAATTTTTATCAGGGCTTCGTCAAGAGTAGGCGGTGTGCCGCCGAGCGACGCCGCCTTGGGCGAGATGCCAGACGTGGGAATTCCTTTAGATGGTGCAAGCCTGCGATCATCCATAGAGGCAAGCTGAGCTTGACGAATGACCGCGTAAAGAACCGCACAAGAAGGATCGCACAGAAGGCACCGAAATCGTGCAAATCGGATGGTCGGATTCCGACGAAGCATTCGAACTTTCAGGATCGGATATCAAAAGTGACAGGCGTGCCGCCTGTTCCCGTGACGGGTTTGGAGGTCGAGAGAGTGGCTCCCGGTCGCCCGTCGCGGAGGCTCCCTTATGAATACCGAGATTGTCGATGCCGGGCGTAACATCAGCGGCGGCTACAAGGTGGATGTGTCGCGCGGCGCGAATGTGTCCGGCCTGCAGGACCGGGTGGCCTACCATTGGGGTCGCGTCTTCCTAGCCGCTGGCCTCGCCACGATCCTGAACCTGGGCCTTGAGCGCGTTGCCGAAAGCGAGGATGACGTCGCCCGCGCCATCCGCGAGGCCGCACAAGACACGATCGGGCAGACGGGGGACGAGATCGTGCGACAACAGCTCGCCGTCCCGCCGACACTGACCATCCGCCCTGGCTTCCCCGTCCGCGTCATGGTCACCCGCGACCTGATCCTAGAGCCTTTGGGAGAAGTGAGATGACGAAACTACGACTAACTGAGATTCCGAACCCAAAACCAATCAAACTTACGGTAGAACTCTTTCCTGAAGTTTTCCGAGACTTGAGCGACTATGCCGAAATACTGAGCCGAGGGTCAGACAACAAGCATGAACCAATTCGGGCTCGTGTCACCCATGCTTGAGAAGTTTATGCATGGTGATCGCGCCTTTCGGCGTCTTCGTAAGAGCCTCAAAAACAGCGGTAAGAGCACCTAAAGCATAGTGAGACACGTAAGACGCATCACAAGAGCATCCAGACCGCCATTCCGATCATCATCAGATTCTCAGTTAATGATACAAAACCAAGCGGAACATTCGACGACCCGCCGACACATGCGCATTTCAGTTCGCGCTTGTCGATATAGACCGCCTTGAAGACAGAGACCGCACCAACGGTTCCGATAAGCAGCGCAACAGGAATTGAGAGCCATGGCAGCACGCCCGCCAGCATCAGCACGCCCGCCGCACCTTCGGCGAAAGGGTAGACGTAGGAGTACGGCACCCAACGTTTCGCCAGCAGGTCGTAATTGAGGAACATGGTCGAGAAACCCTCGACATCTTGCAACTTCTGCAATGCCAGCAAGACCATGGCGGTTGCGATGAACCAGGCAATTGTTTGCGGGACGAATGCCGTTTCCTGTGCGATCCAAGTGATTGCGACGGCAATCAGAGCGGCGATTGAAAACAGGGCAATGACCGGTCGATAAGTCGTTTCATCCTCGGATGCCGGTTCATCACCGAAGTGTTCGCGCAGCGCATCATAGCCGCCGATCCGGTCGGCATCGATAAACGTCTGCGGCGTTGTCTCGACCCCGTGTTCGGCTTTAAACGCATCAGTTTTCGAACGGGTGGTCAGATGGCGGTCTTCGACGTCGTAGCCCTGTTTTTCCAGCAACCACTTCGACTTTAGTCCGTAGGGGCATTCATGGTCCGGCATGACCATCCGCCAGAGCTGTGCCGTTTTCCGGGTTTGCGATCCATCCAGCATTGCAAAGCTCCTTTTTTGTTAGCGGCCGTCAACTTCGGGCGTTGCAGCAGGCCCACCCTGGAGGTCGGCAATCAGCGCTTCCATTTCTGCGATTTCGAGCCGCTGCGCTTCGATGATGTCTTGGGCGAGTGATTGAACACGGGGGTCACTCAATTCGGCGCGTTCACTCGTTAGGATCGCAATGGAGTGGTGGGGGATCATGGCCCGCATCCAGCGCGACATCTTGCACGGTCGTCTGGCTTCGGACCAGCCAGAGGGATCCGGCAAAGAGCGCAATCGCGCCAATATAGATCGCCGCGTTCACGGCCTTGCTTTTATACATGCCAAGCATAAAGGTCAGCATGACGACTGCCATGGTCGCAGCCATTATGCCGGTCATGTAGAAGCGCGTTTCACTGAAGTAGAAGTGCTCGAACGCGTAGGTATTCAGGTACATCAAGCCGAACATGATGACCGTCGAGGTCGCGATCATGGCAAAGAAGCGCATGTAGGAAGATCCGTGATCGTTCTCACGAGATCCAGTTTTTTGGTGAGTGTCGTGGGCAATCGATGTGCTATCTGACAAAGCCATTTTTAACTCCTTTTCGCATGGATTGCTGCTTAAACGGGGGTCCAGCGCTGGAAGGTTCCGCCGTTTTTGAGAAAAAAGTTGCGACTCACGTTTTGGTTGACCTTCCAGCGATGGAAGGAGCCATGAATTGAAAATGGATGACGCAGCAGAGCCATTCGACCCGTCAAAAAGAGACTTCCTGTTTTATGCAACAGGGGGCTTTGGAGCAGTCGCCACCGGTGCCGCTGTCTGGCCCTTGATCGCCTCGATGAACCCAAGCGCTGATGTTTTGGCACTGGCGTCTATACGCGTGGATATCTCGGGCGTTGCAGTTGGTAGCCAGCTTACGGTGGAATTCCGCGGCAAACCGGTCTTTATTCGGCATAGGACAGATGCGGAAATCGCAGCAGCGCAGTCGCAGGCCGTGGAGGATTTGCCTGACCCGGCCTCTAGAAACCCCAATGCACCGGACGGTAGCTTAGCGACAGATGCATATCGCGAAGTACAGGATCATCCCGAATTCCTGGTCATGATCGGGGTGTGCACCCATCTTGGCTGCGTCCCCCTCGGGGATGGGGCGGGCGATTTCGGGGGCTGGTTCTGCCCTTGTCACGGCTCTCACTACGACACTGCAGGGCGCATCCGACGTGGTCCTGCGCCCGAAAACCTGCACATTCCCGAATTGACGCTGCTTGACGATCTTACGCTCATCCTTGGCGAAAGCCCGGCTTGAGCACGTGATACGCGTCATATCCCGCGTCGCGCGGGATACTCTTTAGCAGGTCTGCTTCAACGTGATTGAAGAACCTTGGCTTCAAACCGTCGCTTCGTTGCTTTCGGCCAGCGAGGTGAGAATGGGACAATCCGGCCGGTGATCGCCTGCACAGCTTGCCACCAGTTCAGAGAGCGTCGCGCGCATTTCCGACAGATCGGCGATCTTCTTGTCGATCTCTTGCAGATGGCCCGTTGCGATATCCTTGACCTCGGCGCTGGTGCGCGTGTCGTCTTCGTAGAGCGCCAGGAGGTTCCGGCAATCAGCGATGGAAAACCCAAGTGCCCGTGCGCGTCCCAAAAAGGCGAGTTTGTGCAGGTCGGAGTCTCGAAAGGTCCTGTAGCCATTCGCGCTTCTCAGAGGACGGATAAGACCAATATCCTCGTAGTAGCGGATCGTCTTCGGGGGGACCCCCGATGCTTCGGCAACGTCACCGATATTCATCTCAAAACCTCCAAGCTATTCAGCGGCCATCTTGTGCTCATGTGAAACTGGCTCTGCTGGGGCGGTGGGCGCGCTGGCTTCCTGCATGATCGGGCGCACCGCACGCAGACGCAGCGCGTTGGCCAGCACAGACACCGAGGACAGTGCCATCGCGCCCGCCGCAAAGATGGGCGATAACAGCACGCCAAGGACCGGGTAAAGGACGCCAGCCGCTACCGGGATCAGGGCCGTGTTATATGCGAACGCCCAAACAAGGTTCTGGCGGATGTTGCGCATCGTGCGGCGCGACACTTCGAAGGCGTTCACGACGCCGGTTAGATCACCGGACATCAGGACGACATCGGCGGATTCAATGGCCACGTCTGTTCCCGTGCCAATGGCGATGCCGACTTCAGCATGGGCCAAGGCCGGTGCGTCGTTGATGCCGTCGCCGACAAATGCGACCTTGCGGTCCCCTTTTGCCAATTCGGTCAGGGCTGCAACCTTGCCCTCGGGCAAGACGTCGGCGACCACATCGTCGATCCCTATTTCGGCCGCGATCGCGCGCGCCGTGGCTTCTTTGTCGCCCGTGATCATGGCAACACGCAGACCTTGCGCGTGAAGCGCTTTCACGGCGGCGGCGCTGGCCGGTTTCACCGGATCGGATACGGCGACAAGGGCGGCGATCTTTCCGTCGATGGCCGCGTAGAGGACGGACTTCCCCTGAGACGCCAACGCCTTTTCCGAAGCGTCCAATGCCCCCAAGGCGACGCTGTATCGTTCCATCAGGCGATTGGCACCAACGAGCACATCCTGGCCCGCGACGGTCGCGCGCACACCAAACCCGGCAAGCGCCTCAAAGTCGGAGAGCGTCGGTGTCGGTAAACCTTCGTTCTTGGCGGCCCGAACGATGGCTTCGGCAATCGGATGCTCTGACTGCGCCTCGACCGCGGCCAGGCTTGCGAGAACGTCGCGCCGATTGAAGCCAGGCGCCAGTTCAAGATCAGTGAGTTCCGGGCGACCCTCGGTCAGTGTCCCGGTCTTGTCAAAGGCCACAACATCAACGGAGGTCAGTCCCTGAAGCGCATCCCCCTTGCGGAACAACACCCCCATTTCCGCGGCCCGCCCTGTTCCCACCATGATCGATGTCGGCGTTGCAAGACCCATGGCACAGGGGCATGCGATGATCAGGACGGACACACCTGCCACCAGTGCGAATGTCACCGCCGGGTCCGGCCCCACCAAGAGCCAGACCGCCACTGTCAGCGCGGCGATCACCATGACGGCGGGCACGAACCACATCGTGACCTTGTCGACCAACGCCTGAATGGGCAGCTTTGCGCCTTGCGCGTCCTGCACCATGCGGATGATCTGAGCGAGCGTCGTGTCGGCCCCGACGCGCGTTGCGCGGATGTGGAAGCCGCCTGCCCCATTCACGGTGCCGCCCGTCACCGGATCGCCCGGTGCTTTTTCGGATGGGATCGGCTCTCCGGTAATCATGCTTTCATCCACGTGGCTTCTGCCTTCGACGACCTCGCCATCGACGGGGATCCGTTCGCCAGGGCGCACTATGAGGATGTCACCCAACACAAGTTCATCGACCGAGATGTCAAAGGCTTCTCCATCTCGCAAAACCCGCGCTGTTCGCACCTGGAGTCCGACGAGTTTCTGGATCGCCGCACCGGTTCGGCCCTTGGCCCGCGCCTCAAGAAACCGTCCCAGAAGGATCAGGGTGACGATGACCGCCGCCGCCTCGAAATAAACCGCACGCGCGATTTCGGGCAGGATCGCCGGGGCAAAGGTCGCGACCAACGAATAGGCGTAGGCCGCCGAGGTCCCGAGCGCGACGAGGGAATTCATGTCGGGGGCGCCGCGCAACAAAGCGGGGAAGCCCTTGAGGTAGAAGCCACGGCCCGGACCAAAGAGGACCAGCGTGGTTAGCGCGAACTGGATCAGCCAACTGGTCTGATGGCCGATCGTTGACCCAATCAGCATGTGAATAGAGGGAAGAGGTGCGAACCCATTTCCAGCAAAAAGACCGGGAGCGTCAGTACCGCTGAGAGGATCGTCTTGCGACGCGCGTCTTCTGCTTCGGCCTCTTTCTCTTCAGACTCGATCTTTCGTGGGCGTTGCCACCGCCAGTTGCGCCGGATAGCCCGCCTCGGTGGCCGCATTGGCGATGAATTTCGGAGTTGTCGCGCCGTCGAAATAGGTCACACGAGCGGTCTCGGACGCCAGATTGACGCTGACACCCACCACGCCGGACGTCTCAAGAATGGCCCGTTCGACCCGACCAACACAGGACGCGCAAGACATCTCCGCCACATTGAGAGTGATCGTTTCGGTGCGGGCAGGATATCCGAGTTCACTCAGCGCGTTCGACGCGGCGGCAATCGCCGACGCGCCAGAGGCATCGAAATCCGCCTGTTCGGTTGCGAGATTGACGCGCACGTTCTCAATCCCCGGAAGTTCGGAGAGCGAGCGCTCGACCCGGCCGACGCATGACGCGCAACTCATTCCAGTGATCGAGAGGGCAGTTCCAGACATGTGTTTCTCCTAACCGCAGCGGGCCTCTAGCATGTTGTAATTGAGATAGGGCTTCCACTAACTGGAAGGTCAAGGAAGTTTTTCATTTGACCTTCCAGTAAAGGAAGGTTGCACGGTTGAATGCGTAAACAAGGAAGGCGAATTATGAAGTTTAGCGTGCCAGACATGAAGTCGCGGCCATTGCAAGGCGGCCATCGAAAAGGCGGTTTTGGGAGCGGAGCCAAACGCGGCACTGTCCTTCGACATGGAAGCCCGGAACGTCGAAATCCAGAGCGCGATGCCGCTGGCGCACATTCAGGCCATTTTGGGCAAGGCTGGCTACCCTGCCGAGGCCCTATAGGGGTGCTGCATTCCCTTAGGACTGCGCTTCTCGCCTGTACCGGGGTTTTTCTGGCCGCACCGGGTGTGGACGCGCAAACGCGATGGCAATTCGAAGATCTTGCGCCCCCGGTTGGAGTTGGCGCACGAGAGCCGAACCTGGCGCTGGCCCCCGATGGATCGCTCCTGTTGAGTTGGATGGAACGCAACGCAGAAGGAACAGCGGTGCGGATGGCACGCTTTGTGGACGGGACATGGCAGGCGCCTGAGACGATCACAATATCCGAAGACTTGTTTGTGAATTGGGCAGACTTTCCGTCGGTGGCAGCGTTCGCGGACGGAACCCTGGTGGCGCATTGGCTGCAAGCCACACAACGCTTTTCCTATGACTACGATGTGAACCTGTCTTTTTCGGATGGCTCGAGCAACGGTTGGAGCACGCCGCTCGCCCCATACGCAGATACTACCGAAGCGCAGCACGGATTCGTTTCGCTTCTGCCCATTGGCGCGGACATCATGGCTGTGTGGCTCGATGGACGGGCCTACGATGGCGCGTCGATCGAGCCGGGCGCCATCGTCGATGGGATGCAGTTGCGCACCACGACCCTGTCGCCCGATGGGCAAATCACCCAAGATACTGCCCTCGACTTCATGACCTGTTCGTGCTGCCAAACCGCAGCCGCGCTGGCCGGAGACGATTTGCTTGTCGTATACCGGGACCGGACGGAGGCAGAGATACGTGACATTTCCCTTGTCGCACTGCGTGACGGCGTTTGGTCTGATCCGCAACCCGTTCATGACGACGGCTGGGAATTGTCCGGCTGCCCGGTCAACGGCCCGGCAATTGAAGCGCGAGACGAGGAGGTAATCGTTGCGTGGTTCACAGCGGCGGATGACGAACCCGCGGTGCAAATCTCTTTCTCGTCAGACGCGGGTGTCACATTCGGTGACGCGGTCCGTATTGATGGCGGCGCGCCTGAAGGACGCGTGGATGCTGTCATGCTGGACGATGGCCGTGCCCTTGTGTCGTGGTTGGAATGGTCCGCCACGGAAGAAGTGCTTTTCCTCTGCGAGGTCAACGCGAACGGGTGCGACGCCCCTCAAATCGTGGCGACCAACCCAAACGGAGGCTCCATGAACTTCCCGCGCATGGTCGCCCTCGGTGATACGATCTTTCTTGCGCTGACCTATCCCATGCCGGATGGAACGGACACGATCCGCGTGTTGCGAAGCACGGAGTGAAGCCGGGGCGGTAGCATCCGCGCCCGGCAATTCGTACATTTCTGGGTCAGGTCGTAACCTTAGGATAGAGGAACACGCGCGCGCCAACTTCGACCCGCGGATAGAGGTCGATGACGTGCTCGTTTGTCAGCCTCGCACATCCATTGGACACGGCCGTTCCAATTGTCCGTGGCGCGTTTGTTCCGTGGATCCGTAGGTAGGTGTCTACGCCGGCATCATCGTAAAGATAGATAGCGCGCGCGCCCAATGGATTGTTCGGTCCACCCGGAACGCCGTTTGCGAAACGCGCATATTGGGCCGGGTCGCGTCGTATCATCGCGTCCGTAGGCCTCCACCAAGGCCATTCGGCCTTTCGAGCCACGTTGAACGTGCCAGCTTCGTACAAATCATCGCGGCCAACGCCGACGCCATAGCGAATAGCGCGCCCGCGTTCGAGCATAAAGTACAGGAAGAAATCATCCGGCACGACATGCACATCACCGGGCAACCAGTCGCGCCGGCCCGTATTGACCAATTGCGGCAGGAATTGCTCCGGTATTTCGAAATCATGCGCACGCGCCACCATAGGCACAGCGATGGCACTGGCGGCCAATCCCGCAGTGACAGCGCGGCGAGGTATAAATTCGACTCATTTATGGTCCCCTTTGTCTTAGATGATGCTGCGCCTCCAATGAGCTACTTTGTTCTTGGTTTCTTATTCGTTGATTTCGCGAGCCTGCTCGACGAAACCGGCCAGCGTGGCCTGATCGACAGCGCCGGGCACGACATTGTCTCCGATGATGAATGCAGGCGTGCCGGTGATGCCCAGAAGCTCCGCCAGCCGCATGGAGGTTTCGATATGCTCGGTGACTTCCGGTGCTTGCATGTCGATACGTAATTGCTCGATGTCGAGGCCTACTTCACGGGCAATGCGTAGAACGGATGGCTCTTCGGCGCGGCCCTCCATCCCCATCATCGCCCAGTGGAATTCTTCGTAGAGGTCTTGCTCACGCGCTGCGAGTGCGGCTTGGGCCGCAAAGACCGAGCCTTCGCCCAGGATCGGCCATTCCCGATAGACGACACGAATATCATCATCCGCGGCCAGCAGGCCTTGGACCTCTGGCTTCACGCGTCTGCAGTAGGGGCAATTGTAGTCAAAAAACTCAACGATTGTGACGCTTCCTTCGGGATTGGCAATAACGGGCGCGTTGGGGTCCTGCTCCAACAAAAGCCGTTGCTGGTCGAGCACATTGGCTCGCGCCAGTTCCTCTTCCTCAATGGCGCGCTGTTCAAGGATAGCAAACGCGTCGAGAAGAATTTCCGGGTTTGCCAGGATCGTTTCACGAACAAGCTCGCGCACCCGGTCGTCCGTAAGGTCCTGTGCGGAAACCTGTAAAGGAAGTGCCGCGAGAAATAGCGCCGCAAAAATTCGAAAGAAAGACTTCATTGTGAACTCCTGTTCCGCAAGATCTGCGGCCGTTCGTTGAGCCTGAGCCTCACGTAAGCGCTCAGGCCAAGTGGATTGGATGTAGGCGAGGATGTTCCAGATCTCCTGATCTGTCAGAGCGTCTGAAAAGCCGGGCATCCCACTGTCGAACTCGACCCCCATGCGCGCCATAACTTCCGCCCCGCCAAGCGCGGTATATTCGAAGAGAAGCCGATCAGAATGATGCCATGTGTGCCCGCTGGCATCATGGGGCGGCGCCGGCAAACGTCCGTCATCACCGGGCACCTGCCAATCGGCCTGCCCCTCCAACTCGGCACCGTGGCACGCGGCGCAGCTTTCGGCGTAGAGAGTAGCACCAGCTTCGACATCGACGGACGCTGGCATGGCGACAATTTCGCCGTCCACACCAACCGTCTGCGCGATGCCTTGCCATACGGCAAATGAGGCAAGCCCCAGGCCCAAGGCCAAAGTGACTGCGACAGGCTTTCTCATGCCACACGCAACCACGTCATCATGCCCGCTGCCGCATGGGACAACATGTGGCAGTGGAACAGCCAGTCACCGGGGTTATCGGCGTTGAAGGCGATCTGTCGCTGCTCGCCGCCGCCGATCAGCAATGTGTCGCGCAGTGGCCCAAGGCGATCTTCCGGTCCGATTTCGCTAAAGTGCATGCCATGTAAATGCATCGCGTGCGGGAAGGATGTCTGGTTAATTACGTTCACGCGTACAGTTTGCCCCAGTCCGGCCTCAAGCAAAGGCGTTTCAGGCATCCCCACGACACCGTTGAAGGCCCAGAATTGATTGCGTTGCGCAAGCTGGCTGAAACTCAACTCCTCGCCTTCGTAAGTCGCCCGACGCATCCTGCCCATTGCCCCGCCTTCCATATCCAGCGTCGCAACCAACTCCGGAGCCATTGAGCCGGAGGTCCGGCATTCGGTTCGGCGGCAATGCACGAGGTGCCCCGCGGCGCGCAAGGCTTGCCGTGCCACGAATGTCGAACGTCACTTGCGCTTCGCCGCGCTCGTTGTCGAGGCGGGTCACATAGGCGCGCTCCCCCTCATCCGCCACGATATCGACGATCACGTCGGCACGTTGGCCGGGCCCGAGAAGGATCGGCCCTTCAATCGGTTCAGGCGTTTCGAGGGGCATACCGTCCAACGCAACTGTCCACCCCTCCATCCCCTCAAGCCCAAGCACGAAGATCCGCGCATTTGCGACATTGATCAATCTCAACCTGAGACGTTCGTGCCGTTGCGCCGTAAGCGTCAGGTCGTAGGTGCCATTTGTCAGAAGCAGGTTGCCGTTCCGGCCACCATGGCTGCGGTCCATCTGCGCGGCGAAATCCGGGTCCAGTTGGGCGGTTTCGGGGTTCAAAAGCCAATCATCAAGGACGAGCGGCTGGTCCCGGTCGATGTCGAGCGGGTCGGCTTCTTCGACGATCAAAAGGCCATTAAGGCCACGCGCCACCTGTTCCACCGAGCGGTTGTGGGCGTGATACCAATAGGTGCCGGCATCGGGCACGGTGAAGTCATAGTCGAACGTATCGCCGGGGGCGACGGCATCCTGCGTAAGTCCAGGCACACCGTCCATTGCGTTTTCGATCCGAATGCCATGCCAATGCACAGAACTCGGCTGCGGCAGGTCATTTAGGAAGCGGCGCTGCAATCGCGCGCCTTGCGAGACCCGGAGCGTTGGTCCGGGTGACATGCCGTCATACCCCCAGATTTCAGTTTCGGGGTAGCCGTCCGGGGCCAATTGCACGCGCGCGACACGTCCGGTGAGGGTCTCAAACGTTTCATCCGCTGTCGCGCGGCCGATGCCGGCGACCAAAGCAGCACTGCTGGCAGCGCTTTGCAGAAAAGTCCGTCTTGAAAGCATCTTTGTTGTCACTTCCATAATTGCATTCGTTGGCCTAGCCGAGGCCAGGCCAACGCTTATTCAGTTCAGATCAACGGATGGGTCCCTGTCGGCCCCCATCACATAAGTTGCGATTGCTTCTCGGTCTTCATCTGTAAGGAAGCTCGTCCCGTATTGGACGACCTCGCCCATGGACCCGCCGAAGACGTCGCCCGATGGCGTAACACCTGTCGCAAGGGCGTAGGCGAGGTTCGATACGGTCCAGTCTTCCTCGGCCAGATCATCGGGACGAATGCTTGGTGCGCTATCCCCTCCGGGCAAGTCGTCGTTCCCGGCAAAAAACAGGTTCGGCAATCTGGCACCTGCGAAATTGCGCCCCGTGTGACAGGCCGCGCAATGGGCAGCACCACGAACAAGTTCGCGCCCGCGGTTCCAGGCTTCGCTTTCCCCTTCGACAGGCTCTGTCGGCGGATCGACCATGTAGGCGGCACGCCAGAGTTTCATGCCCCAACGCAGGTTGAACGGGAAGCCAAGCTCGTGTTCAGGTGCTGCCTCAGCCACCGCTGGGACAGTTTGGAACGCTGCCCAAAGATCGGCAATGTCCTGGTCGGTAAAGGTCGAATAGAATGGATAGGTGAATGTGGGGTAGTAGGGATCGCCTTCGGGGCTGATCCCTTGACGCACCGCAACCGCGAATTCATCCACCGTCCAATCGCCGATGCCATGGGTCTCGTCCGTGGTCAGGTTCGGGGAATAGAAGGTCCCGAACGGCGTTTCCAATTCGACGCCGCCCGCAAGTGGGGCACCGCCACGCTCGAAATCCGTGTGACAGGCGATGCAGCCACTTGCTCGCGCAAGATATCCCCCCGGGCGACATCGCCCGCGAGGTCAATCCCGGGCGGGCCGGAGCCAATCGGCCAATAGGCAACAGTTGCCGCTCCGGCTATTGCCGCAAGCGACGCAAACGCGATGCCGCCGATTATGACACGTCGTACCATCAATCCTGCTCGGCCCGGTATGAGGTATGGCAGGCGGAACAGGACTGCGCCACCATCGTGAAAACACGATCGACGGGCATGTCGGCCAGCACGGCGGCATCAAGTGCAGGTGTCGCTCCGCCGCCCATCATGGAGGTGCCGCCGCCCATCAGACTGCTACCGCCCATGATGGAATCGCCATCACTCTCGGGCATCGGGGAACCTGGCGGGTTTACGGAAGCGTTTGCGAGCCCGACTGCCAAGATTTCAAGGTCTTCGGCCAATTCAGCAAACCGTTCCCAGTCTTCCCAGATCTCGGGACGCGCGTAGGAGACTCCGCCGTCTGACCCCTCCGGGAAAAGCTCCGTCATGGTCTCGCCAGCATGGGTCTCAAGCGTTGCGGCGCCTGCGATCACCGCGTCCGGGTCGTAGTCGATTTCGCCGCGCATCATCGGCGTGAGGTTCCGCACCACGTCCTGCATGGCGCTCATTCCATTCATGCGCTCTAGCACAACGCCGGTCGCGCCCGTGTGGGCACTTGCTACTGCAGCGAAGACGACACCTGCGGTCGCCGCCGTCAAAACAATCTTTTTCATTTGGGTTCGTTCCTGTGACATTTTGATGTGAGGTTTGAATCACATCAAGGAACGTGGAGGCGGCGGGTCGAAACCAAAATGGACCGGACGTGCCGACATCGCTTGAACGTCATACGTGACACTTGATATCGCGATGGTCCGACTGGGTAGAGCCGGAAAGTCCAGCGCCGCGACCAGAGAGCATTCCAGGGACGGATGGCAGTGGCCACCGAGCGCTGGATGCTCAAGCTCATCGTGGGAGCCGCCACTTGCCTCATGTGGAGCGGTCGGATCTTCTACAGCTGTAAAGCTGTGCTGATCGGCGGGCCTCTGATCGATATGCGCGTCCGCTGTGGCAGACATGAATATCAACGCGAGCAACGTGGCCAACACCAAGGTCAGGACGGAACGCAGCCCGGGGTCGACCAATCGATATCGCGCAGATGACCTCATCATCAGAAGATGCCGTTCTCTCGTTGCAACTCACGAATATAGGTCGCGATCGCACGCACATCGGCGCGCGACAAACCTTCTATCGGAGGCATGTTGCCAAAGTTCCAGTGATGAGACCGTACGCCATTGCGGACGGCGACCTGGAAGGCCTCATCGGAATGGTGGCCAGGTTCGTAGATGATATGCACGAGTGGCGGAGCGACGCCATTTTGACCGGATGCATTCTCACCATGGCAAGCGCTGCAAGCCACGTTGAACGCGCGTTCACCCAACTGCGCCTCGCTGGACAATTCAAGTGGAAGCGCGACGTCCACAATGGGACCACCTTCCGCGATGTCACTTGTGTCCGGTGGCTCCATCGAATGACCCATCGGGTTTTGCTCAGGACCCGAAAAGATACTGGCCAGCGCTACTGCGCCGCCCACGGCGAAAAATGCCGCGATGCCCAAGCCTGCTTTTGATACCTGCACCCGCACGCCCTTATGTTAAAAATTGTAGGCCGCGCCGTCCTGGGCACAGCTATCCGTGCCTCGTAGATCGAAGGTTCCAGCGCGGGAACGTCAATACAATCGCACGTGGAATGAGCCTGCTTTTTTGTATCGCAATGTATCCTTGACTCTACCGCGCTGGAGCGTGGCTAACGTAATGAAATTCCAATGTAAGGATCATGAGATGGGCAACAAAACAACAACCTCGACCACCGACCGTGTCATTCATGCAGGCATGCTGATCTGTTGCGGCATTATGGTTGCTCCACTCGTGCTGTTTCTTCTGAACGGCGGAGCGGTTGCGGATATCCTTGGCAATGTCGGCGTCTTGCTGCCGTTGGTTGTTTGCCTTGGGGCACATTTCCTGATGCACCGCTTCATGGGAGTTTCCTGCCACAAAGGGAAAGAGGCGGAATCCGCCGACGACGAGTACTCAGGTTCAGATGTCCAGCCTGTGCCGCAGGAGGCAAATGTCCGCAGCCACTAAGACAGGACGGTCCGGAAGGGTTGGCCGCAACATTAGTATTGCCGCGTTGGTCTTGCTGTCGGCCTGTTCAGCGGCTTCCAGGACCTGTGAATATTCTAGCGCGACCATGAGCAGGCTCATCTGGTCCTCATCTCGATATTCCAGAAGGGTGTTCAGTCACTCGTGAGATAGGCAATGGCCTTTGGGACGTAAGCTGTGAAGATGGTCGGGCGGGTGTGCATCGGATGTGATTTCAGTTCTCCTGCATCCGACCTACTCAAGCGTGAAGGGATGCGCCGGGCGGGTTAGATTGTGAATAGAAGATCCACTCTTCATTTGGGAACTTCGGACGGCGGAAGACATGCCGCGATCCGACATCTTCCGGCGTCAATCCCCAGCGATTTCGATTTCGAGGAACTCTCAGACCCGACAGGTTTTCGATCTATCGCGAACGGTGAAGTTTCCTCCCCGTTCAGTGTGTTCACCTGCTGGCCCGGAAACAAGGCTGAGGCCCCCACGCCGTTTGTGACCGAAGATGAAGCTCGTGCCGACATTTACGCATCGCTCTTTGGAAGGGACATCCCCTCGGGTCTTGTCCCAGTCGCATCATTTGCAGACTATTGTGGCCCCTTTTGTCGGGTCCAAACCCGTGCCCTTGGTGACATGGCTGCAGCCAATAGTGACAGTATGATTGTGAAGTGGCAGGAACTCCCGCTTCTTGGCGAGACCTCAGAAACGGCAGCACGTGCCGCATTGGCGGCTGACTTACAGGGTCGATACACGGCATTCCACGAGCATCTCATCCGAACACCGGTTCGGTCAGATGACGCACACGTCGAACAACTGGCGTCTTCAACCGGTATGGATTACGAACAACTTTTGCGGGATATGGCGAGCGAAACAGTCCGACGGCTGCTTGAAACAAGTATCATCCTGTCCCGGATTTTCCGGTCTGTCGGAACTCCGATGCTCGTTGTTGCGCGCACCATCGTATATGGTCAGATTTCAGATCGGCAAATGCGCGATATCATCGAGTCGGAGAGATCATCGAATTGGCGGTCAATATGTTGAAATCCTTACCTCTCAAGCTGCGGACATTCGGTCTGGCCGTCTTGGCCGCCGCGCTGGTGTTTGGCGCAGGGCCGATACAGGCGCTCTCAACCGAAGCAACAACCAGTCCCGCTGCCGAGGTCAGGATGGTGACCGTCGAAAACGCGGTCGTGCCTGCTGCAGAAAGCATATCCGCAGCGCTTCACGTCAATCTGGCCGAAGGTTGGAAAACGTACTGGCGCAATCCCGGCGAGGTTGGGCTTCCTCCGGAAATTGACCTTTCGGCATCTGAGAATGTGCGCGACTTCGAGATCCTGTGGCCCGCTCCCGAGCGGTTCACGGCCTTCGGTATCGAGAATTTCGGGTATTCGGACGAGGTCGCATATCCGCTGCGCATACTTCTTGAAGAGCCCGGTGAACCAGCAGTTGTTCGCGCGGATGTCACCTTGCTTTTGTGCTCGGATATTTGCGTCCCTGCCGAATACCAATTCGAACTGACAATTCCGGCAGCAACTGGCGGTTCACCCAACATCGACCTCACGTCTGCTGAACTTGTGTCGCGATTTGCCGAACGGATACCACAGGAGGTAGAAGGCCCGTTCCTTCGCGAAGTGCAGGCTCACTGGAATGAAGAAAGTAGGCTGCTGACGGTAGAGGCGCGTGGCGATGCGCCTTTCACCCAACCCGACCTCTTTCCTGAACTGAACCAATACACAGCTTTTGGTGCACCAGACATCCGTTTGGGCGATGGCGACCGTACGATTTGGGCCTCGATCCCGATCCTGTCCTATGATCCAGCCGGGGACGACACGCTGTTGCTCACCGTAACCGACGGCGCGTCAGCAACAACGCTCCCCGTGACGCCTGTTGAAACCGCGCCGAGCCCGCCGTACCAGATCGACCTCGCCTCTGCCGAAATTTCAGATATACTTTGGATTGCATTCATCGCTTTTCTTGGCGGTTTGATCCTTAACGTGATGCCATGCGTTCTTCCGGTTCTCTCGATCAAGTTGTCTTCTATAGTGGGACATGAAGGCATGACAGCTGGCCGCGTCAGGGGCGGCTTCATCGCGTCTGCTGCAGGGGTCATGGCCTTCATGTGGATGCTAGCGGCGACACTCTTTACCTTGCAATGGGTCGGCGTCACAGTTGGATGGGGGTTACAATTTCAAAGCCCCGTTTTCCTTTCAATCATGATTGCTGTCCTTCTGGTATTCACGGCCAACCTGTTTGGTCTGTTCGAGATCAACCTGCCGTCTTCGCTGCAAACCTGGATGGCACAGCGAGGGGCTGAGGGTGGATATACAGGCGATTTCGCAACAGGCGCACTTGCCGCAATTCTTGCCACGCCGTGCTCGGCCCCGCTGCTGGGTACGGCTGTCGCTTTCGCCCTCACTGGCGGAGCAATCGACATTGCAGTCGTTTTCACCGCGATGGGGTTCGGCCTGGCGCTGCCCTATCTGGCCATCGCCATGGTCCCATCGCTGGTTTCCAAACTGCCCAAGCCGGGACGATGGATGATCCTTGTTAAGGTTGTTCTGGGCGCGCTTCTGGCCATGACAACCCTGTGGCTGGTTTGGGTCATGGGCCGGGTTGCAGGGCAGTCTCCGACCATCGTCGCTGTAGCGCTGGGTCTTGCGATCGTAGCAACGCTTTCGGTCCGTCGACCGGCTGCATTGGCAAAAACGGGTGCCATTGTCGGGCTTGCGGTTGCCCTCGTTTTCGCTCCCATTTCACTCGGCCCGGAACGCGGAGAGGCCGCAGAAGGGTTGGCCGAAACCGAATGGGCCGTGTTCGACCGGGCGGAAATCGCGCGGATCGTCTCGCGCGGCGGGATCGTCTTCGTCGATGTCACCGCCGACTGGTGCCTGACCTGCCAGGCCAACAAGGTGCTGGTTCTGGATCGTGAGCCAGTCTTGCCTGCCCTGCTGGACGAGATCAGTCACCACCATGCGCGCAGATTGGACGCGCCCGGATGAGTCGATCTCGCGCTATCTCGCCTCATTTGATCGATATGGCATTCCGTTCAACGCAGTCTACGGACCAGCCGCTCCAAACGGGCTGGTCTTGCCGGAAGTGCTGACGCCTTCCGTGGTACTGGACGCGCTCGAAAATGCAGGTGGAGCCGCGTTGGAACAGGCGCGCAGCAACTGAACGGGCAAAAAGACCGCTGGCGTTCCGTGTCGCAACGAGGTCAGTCTTGCAGCGCCTGTTGCAATTGATCGAACGTCTGGCGTTGGGGCCCTGCATCAGGCAGCAATGGCTCAGCACGGTCCAGCGCCTCGAGCGCCTGATCTCGCTCGCCCAATACCGAATAGGCATTGGCAAGACGTAGCCAACCGTCGAGGTCGTCGGGGGTTTCCTCGAAGCCGCGTCGCGAGACGATCCACCATCGAGCGAATGAACGCAGCACGATCTTCGGCACTCATCTCGGACGCTGCGGCCACATCCTCGGTCGCTGGGCCGTGCCCGCTTTGCGCCATGAGCATCATCGGCCCCACCGGCGGTCGGCCCATTTGCTCACCCAAACGGTTCAAGCTTGGTCGGTATATGCACCCATCCATGGCTGAATCTCCGCCTCACGCCCGATCCGATCCGCGAGAAGATCATAAGCGGTGGCAGTTCGCCCGGCCTGCCCCAGCGCAATAGACTGATAGTAGATGGCCGCCGGGTTCAAAGGATCGCGATCAACAGCCTCCTCGATGGCCGCTTCGGCCGGTGGCGTGACCACACCGTTCTCAGCGGCAATCAGTGCCTCGGCCAGGCGCGAGAAAGTTGAAGACGTTGCTTCGGGGCGTTCACTGGCGACGGAAAACGCCTCCGCCGCATCCGTAAACAGGTTCATGCCCATGAGCGATTGGCCAAGGATCATCCATCCATCGAATGGCCCGCCTTCGGGGTCCGCGTCCAGCCGTCCGCGCAACTCCGAGGTCAGGGCCAGCATTTCTGCGCTGCTTTCACGCTCCGCGGCACGATCCGCGTAGCGCATACTGGGAACGGCAGGGTTGCCGAGGACTGTGTAAAGACCAACGCCGGTTACACCGACGATCACGACGGAAAGCGCGGCCAGCCAAACGCCGCCTGTGGCAGCCGACCGGGGCGACTGAGCCCTTTTCGAGACCAGCAATAGACGGCGCTTGATTTCGATGATTGCATCGTCAGCCTCTGCTGCAGAGATCACTTTGCGCGCCCGATCGCGTTCAACTTCCTGGATCTGGTCGCGCAAAACGGCCATCGCTCCATCGGTCGAATCAACAATGGTATCTGACCGTCTCAGAAATGGCCAAACCATTATCGCAACGGCGATCAACGCCATCGTACCAAAAACCAGAGCGGTGGTCACTTCAATGATCCTTTCGGGTCCATTTCTGACAGGGCGCGGGCAACCTCGGCCTCTTCCTCGGGCGAGAGCGGCTCGGGTCGTCGCTGTTTCGTCTTGCGCGTACCCCGCAGAACCATGATGGCGGCGAGGGCGGCAATCAGGCCGATCAGAACCGGCGAAAACCACAAAAGTGCGGTTGTGGCATTGAACGGTGGGCGAAGCAGGACGTAGCTTCCGTAACGATCGACCATGAAATCCAGCACCTGCTGGTTCGTATCGCCAGCAAGGATGCGTTCGCGGACCAAAAGGCGCATGTCCCGCGCAATGCCTGCATCCGAGCTGTCGATATCCTGGTTTTGGCAGACCACACACCGCAAGGCCTGCGAGACCTCTCTGGCACGTTCCTCAAGGACCGGATCCGAAAGCATTTCGTCCGGCTGAACGGCATGGGCGGCAACGGCCAACATCATGGCCGAAAGAAAAAGCAATATACGTATCATGATCCTACCACTGAGGCTTGCGCCTGTTCCAGCGCGGTTGTGAATGCGCGGATCGCATCGTCCCCAAGGATCGGGCCGATCTGTTTGAAGAGGATCGTGCCATCGGGACCGACGATGAAGGTTTCCGGAACGCCAGTCAGTCCCCAATCGAGCGCAATGCGCCCATCGATGTCCGAGCCAATCCGCTCATATGGATTGCCGAGTTCGTCCAGCCAACGAGCGGCGTCTTCCGGTTGGTCCTGATAGTTGATGCCGAACAACCGGACGCCATCCTCCTCCACGAAGCGGGTCAGAACCGAATGTTCGGCGCGACAAGGCACACACCACGACGCGAAGATATTGACCACGACCGGGCCATCATTCCCAGACAGGTCCGCACGGGAAAAACCAGGTACATTCACGCCGTCGACAGGTGGCAACTCAAAGTCCGGCGCGGGACGGGAAATCAGGACGGACGGGATCGCGTTGGGGTCTCTTTCGGGGTTCAGTCCCCACAGAAAGAACCCGCCAAAAACCAAGGCGACCACAAGCGGTAGGGCGAATAGGAATCGTTGCACGAGCCTATTCCGCCGGTGTCGCAACGGCATTTGGCCGGGCCGCGCGATGCGGAGCACCTATGCGGAACCGTCGATCTGACAGGGACACAAGCCCACCCAGAACCATCAAGGCCGACCCAAGCCAAATGAAGTTGACCAGCGGTTCATAAAGAATGCGCAGGGTCCACGCGCCCTGCGCCTCGGCCTGCGCATCAGCAGGCTCTGCGAGCGAGGCATAGAGATCCCCGGCGAGTGTCGAACGGATCGAGGATTCCGTCGTGTTGTATTGCGCCACAGGGTAATTTCTACGTTCCGGGTAAAGTGTCGTGACGTATTCGCCGTCGCGCGACACCGTCAGTGTGCCACGGTTCGCCACGTAGTTTGGCCCTGCCACACCTTCGGCGCCCTCGAACCTTACGTCGAACCCGGCAATCTGGATCTCGGTGCCCGGCGTGACGAAAACGATCTCCTCGGATTTCCATGCGCTGGACCCGATGAAGCCCAGCATGGCAACCGCAAGTCCCGCATGGGCCAACGTCATGCCGTGGCTGGAGCGCGGTAGGTTGCGGGCACGGCGCAGGGACTCAGCGAACGGAACGTCCCCCAGCCGTATGCGCCAGGCCCATTCACGCAGCGTACCCAGCAACAGCCACACGGCAATCGCGATCGAAAGATAGGCCAGTACCGGCCCGCCAAAAGCAAAGTACCAAACGCCAAGCGCGACAAGTCCCGAGATGACGGCAACGAACCGTAGCCGTTGCAAGATGCCGGCAAGGTCCGCGCGCTTCCACGAAAGGAACGGTCCAACCGCCATCGCGACCACAAGCGGTAGCATCAAGGGAATGAAAGCCGCGTTGAAAAATGGAGGGCCGACAGACAGACGCTCGCCCGAAATCGCTTCGACGAACAGGGGGTACAGCGTGCCGAAAAGGATGGTACCGGTGGCGGTCGCCAGCAGAACATTGTTCAGGAGCAATCCAGCCTCCCGACTGATGGGACGGAACAACCCACCCGGTTCAAGTGCCGGAGCGCGCCACGCATATAGGATCAGCGACCCGCCAATGCTGATGCCCAGAAGCCAGAGGATGTAGAGACCACGCTCGGGATCGACCGCAAACGCATGAACGGATGTCAGCAGGCCGGACCGCACGATGAACGTGCCGAGCAGGGACAGCGAGAATGTCAGGATCGCAAGAAGTATCGTCCAGCTTTTGAAAGCGTCCCGCTTCTCCGTCACGATGGCCGAATGAAGCAAAGCCGTACCAAGCAGCCAAGGCATGAAGCTGACGTTTTCGACTGGGTCCCAGAACCACCACCCACCCCAACCCAACTCATAATATGCCCACCAGGAACCAAGCGCGATTCCAGCAGTCAAACTCATCCATGCAGCCAGGGTCCAAGGCCGAACCCATCGTGCCCACGCTGCATCGACGCGGCCCTCCAGCAAGGCCGCAACTGCAAACGAAAAGACAATCGAGAACCCGACATATCCAATGTAAAGCAATGGCGGGTGCATCGCGAGACCAACGTCTTGCAGCAAAGGGTTCAGGTCCTGGCCGTCAGGCGGCGCCGGAAAGACGCGTTCGAACGGGTTCGAAGTGAACAGCATGAATGAAAAGAAGCCGACACTGATCCACGCTTGAACCGCCAATGTGCGCGCCCTCAACGTGTCAGATATGTTCCGCCCGAACAGGGCGACGCCCGCTCCAAACAGAGTTAGGATCAAGACCCAAAGGAGGAGCGAACCTTCGTGGCTGCCCCAGGTGCCGGCTATCCGAAACAAAAGGGGTTTTAGGGAATGCGAATTCTCCACGACGTTTCTGACAGTGAAATCGCTCACGACGAACGATCGCATGAGGGCCGCGAAGGCTACGAACGTGAACGCCAATTGCGCCAACGACGTTGCTGTTGCCGAGCGCATCCAGACCATGTTGCCCCTCACGGCGCCCCAGAGCGGGAGGAAGCCCTGAACCACCGCAAAGCCGAGCGCGAGCGTCAGAGCAAACTGTCCGATTTCAGGGATCATTTCGGCCTCCTGATAAGCTCGATGGCGTAGCTAGGTGACGAATTGGCGGATCGCTGAAGTCATGCGCGTCCGTCCGGTTCTCGGCCACGTCGCCAAACGAGTCTTCGTCAGCCGCCGGAATTGAAATTCGTGCGCGCAGTCCGCCACCATCGCGATTGCTCAGAACGACGTCACCGCCATGCGCCCGAAAAATGTCACGCGCGATGGAAAGGCCAAGTCCATGGCCACCCGTTTCAAGGGATCTGGACGTCTCCAACCGGTGGAACGGCTGAAACACCTCTTCGATCGAATCCTGCGGGATACCCGGCCCTGTATCGTCCACGTCGATGACAACCACTTGGTCATCAATATGCCCTTTGACGCTGGCCCCGCCGCCATATCGATCGGCGTTCTCGATCAGGTTGCGTACGGCACGCCGGAATGCGACCGGTCGAACCATGACCTCCGCAGGCGGAAGCCGTTCGATTACCAACCGGCCCGTATAAACTTCTTCCAACGACGCAAAGACGTCAGAAATCTGAAAGCGTTCTGATTGTTCGGAGGCATCCACACCGCGCGCAAACGTCAGTGTCGCGTCCAGCATTTGCTGCATTTCATCGACGCTTGCGGCCAAACGATCACGTGTTTCATCGTCTTCGACCATCTCGAGGCGAACACGCATTGCCGTCAGCGGTGAGCGCAGGTCGTGGCCAATTGCCGCTAGCATACGCGTGCGTTCAACCACAAACCGGGTCAGCCGTTCCTGCATATTTGCGAACGCTATGGTGAGATCCCGAATTTCGCGCGGCCCTCGCGGCGCAGGCGGCTGAGTGTCTTCGCCGCGACCCAATCTTTCACTGGCAATTGCAAGTTCTCTGAGCGGACCCAAGATCCGCGCTAGAAGGAACCAGAATCCGGCCACGATCAAGATCGCCGCGGTGGTCAAAAACGGCGCGACCGTCGCCCATCCCCATTGCAAGGGCGGGCGTTCAAACCGCGTCTCCACATTCAACCATTGCCCGCCCGACAATGCGATCGAGACACTCATCTCAATGGCGGAAAGGTCACCGCGCATCATAGCTACATGCATTTCAGCCATTTCGGGGGACAGATGCGGCAAGGGAAGAATTCCGCCTTCGATCTCGTGGACATCAACGCGGATCTCACGAGTAAAAGTCTCCCCAAGGAGTGTTCGGATCCTGTCTTCCACTGCACCACCGTCCTGATGACTATGGCGTTCAACGATCGCATTTTCGGCAAGGTCGAAGCGAACCAGTGGCGAATTAGCTGCACGTAAGATGGATGCGTGTAATTCCTGCGGCGCCTCTTCCAGCAGTCGCGCGACACTCGCTGCCCGACCGGCTGCCTCAAAACCAAGGGCAGCCCTGACCGCCAGGCTCCTTTCGTCTACAAAAAAGAGAACACTTATCACTTGGGCAGCAAGCAGGATTACCAACAGCAAAACAATCAGCTGCCCGCGAAGGCTTTGCAGGAAAGACTTCATGGCTGGAGAACATCAACGTCAGTTGCAAGACTGTATCCGCCGTTGCGGACCGTCGTTATGATCCGAGGACGCAATGGATCAGGTTCAATCTTGCGACGCAGGCGACTGACCTGATTGTCGATCGTTCGATCGAACGGACCCGCCGAGCGGCCTGCGGTAATGTCCAGCGAGCCTGCTCCCGGCTCAAAACCACGCGCGGTCGTTCAATCAACGCGATGAGAAGTTTGAACTCGGAATTCGTAAGTCGATCCTCCTGGCCATCGTCCCCAATCAATGTCCTGCGATCAACATCAAGCCGCCAAGACGCAAAGCGCACAACGTGCCCTGCAAACGCTGCAGCAAGCGTTTCTGCTTTTTGTACCCGCCTCAGGACAGCCTTGATGCGTGCAAGCAGACTCACGCGGATTGAAGGGCTTAGGCAGGTAATCATCCGCCCCGATCTCCAAGCCAACGATCCGCTCGGTCTCTTCACCCAACGCCGTCAACATGATGATCGGTATATCCCCCTTGGCACTGAGCCGCCGACAGACCGACAAACCATCCTCACCCGGCATCATGACGTCGAGGACAATGAGATCGAACTGCCCGACGCTCAACTTCTGATCCATGTCCGACGCATCCACAGCCGAGGTTGCACGCAAGCCGTTCTTCTGCAGGAAGCGTGTTACGGCGTCGCGGATTTCACGGTGATCGTCAACGACGAGAATATGCGGCTCTTCCACTGTCATGACCCAGTCTTACGGGAATGAGGTGCACGCTTCGCCCTTTCTTTGTCGCATTCTGTATCAAACGCGCTGGTCAAGACAGACCGTTACAATTCCAACATTCCCTCCCTCTACGCTTCCGCGCAGTGTTCCCAAGTCATCCGCATCGAAACGCAAAAAGGAGATAAGAGATGCGCCCATTTCTCGTAGCGGCAATGCTCGCCGCACCTTTGACGGTGGCAACAAGCGCACTTGCAGACGGCGATCACGGACACGGTGAAACTGGAGTCGCCGAAGACGCTGTCTTGAACGGTGGAGCCGGCATGGCTGGAGGACACGACATGATGGCGCAAATGATGCACATGATGATGCAAATGCATTCCGGCGGCGGCATGGCGATGCCGATGCAGGGCATGTCGATGGGCATGGTGAACAGTTTCGACATGGATGGGGACGGTGCCCTGTCCGAGGCGGACTGGACGCGCGGGCTGAACACCCAGCTTGAGCAATTCGACGCGGACGCGAACGGAACAATCGATCTGGATGAATTTCGCGCATTTTACGCAATGGCCTTTGCAGACCACATCGTGGACCGATTTCAGCAGCTTGATGCCGACGGCGATGGGGCGGTTACAGCTGACGAGATGGCAGTTGCCGCGCAGGTCATGGCGCGGAATTCCAGTGGCATGATGGGCGGCGGCATGTCTGGGATGTCTGGCATGATGGGAGGTGGAGCCATGATCGGCGACAGCGCCATGTCCGACATGGAAATGGATGGATCGGGGTCTTCGGAAATCGAGTGATCCATCCCGATGCGGCGCAGATTGTCCCCCTGCGCCGCATCTCTTCAAAAATGCACAACGGTTGCGTCAAAAAATCTTTGACCTTCCAGTTAGTGGAGGGATTACGGCAGTTCTATGGCTCGGCTTGATGAAACCAACGCACCAATCGCGTACTCGGGAATGGACCCGCGGAAGGCTCCCATCCTGTTTGCCATGGTCGCGCTTGGGATCTACACGGTCGTTCATTTGGCCTTGCCAGAATCTATGGCCGTGCAGCTTGCAACCGTGATGCTTGCCCTCATCGGTGGTGCCTATATCGGATTTGCCGCTAGAGCCCATGACGCACGATCATTCTGGATCGAGATATCCACAGCCTTTCTGTTCGGCGTCCTCGCGTTTCTCGGGCTGAGCGTGCACTGGTTGTTCATTCCCCTAGGCCTTCTCCTTCATGGACTCTGGGATTTTCTCCACCATTTGCGCAATTTCGGTGCACCCGTGCCGAAATGGTACATTCCCTTTTGCGCCATTTTTGACATCGCAGCAGCTGTAGTGATCACGCTGCTTTTCGTTTTGTGAGCGCCCATGATGGAAATTTCAAAAACCACTCCGCGGTTTGTTTGGTTCCTGATCGCGGCCATTGCGATCGGGTTGGCCACTCTTTACGCGCCCGAAATACGGGCAATCATCCAGACCTTCGATCAAGCCGCCGTCGAGGCGCTCGTGCTTCAAGTCGGACCGTTCGGGCCGATTGCGATTGTTGGCCTGATGACATTGGCCATTGTCGCCAGTCCAATCCCAAGTGCGCCCATCGCGTTGGCTGCCGGGCTCCTCTACGGCCATCTTTGGGGCGGTCTTCTGGTGATCGTCGGAGTCGAGGCAGGGGCCCTGATCGCCTTCGGTCTCGCTCGAAAGATTGGAAAATCCTACGTCGAACGTTGGTTGGGTGAACGTATCAGCCAGCGTCTTCTGGGATCGCAGAACGCGCTGATGTTGACGGTTTTTGTTAGCCGGCTGCTGCCATTCGTCTCGTTCGACGTGATCAGCTATGCCGCTGGCCTCAGCAGGATCACCACGTTTCGCTTTGCCGTTGCAACGCTTGCCGGGATCGTTCCGGCAAGCTTCTTTCTGGCCCATTTGGGGGCCGAAGCACGTGACGGAAATGCGCTTGGATTGTGGATCGCGCTTGGCCTGGGCGCAGCAAGCGTCATCGGCATCGCACTTGTCGGTCGCACAAAGGCCTCCGCAGCCAACACACCCTGCACGACACGGTCCGCAGAAGAGGAATCCGCTCGATGACACAGTCTGATGCTCAAGATCGAGAACACCACCATCATCAAACTCATGTGGCCTCAGACGATGCTGCTGCCGTCTTTGATCCGGTCTGCGGCATGTCAGTTGACCCCGGTCCGAATACTCCGACCGAAAGCTACGATGGCAATACATTCCATTTTTGCTCTGAAAAGTGCCACGAACGGTTCAAGGCTGACCCCTGGCATTATGCATCCGGACGGGCACGGGATCACGATGATGTGGCGCCACCCGACACCCAATACACCTGCCCCATGCATCCTGAAATCATTCGCGATGCCCCGGGTGCATGTCCGATCTGCGGTATGGCGCTTGAACCAATGCTGCCGAGTGACGAACCCAGCGAAGAGCCTGATCGACTTTACGAAACGCATGTGGGCGAGCGCCGCAGCAGCCATCCCGTTAGTCATTCTGACAATGGGCGAGCTGGTCGGTTTGCCGGTTCGGCACTGGATAGGAGAGCAGCTTTCCTACTACCTCGAATTCTTCCTCGCAACGCCGATCATTCTGTGGGCTGCGGCGCCAGTTCTTCAGTCGAGGTTGGGACTCCATCCTGTCCCGAAGCCCAAACATGTGGACCTTGATCGCGCTCGGAGTTGGTGCGGCTTATCTCTACTCTATCGTCGCCACGTTCCTGCCGGGCCTGTTCCCAGCCGAATACCGGGCAGGAGGAGGCGTTGGCACTTATTTTGAAGCCGCGGTCGTAATCGTTACCCTCGTCTTCGTCGGCCAGGTACTCGAACTGCGCGCGCGTGAGCGTACGGGCGATGCAATTAGGGCGCTCCTAGACTTGGCTCCGAAAACCGCGCGGCGCATTCTTCCCGACCACCAAGAATACGACGCGCCGCTTGGAAACATATTTGCAGGCGACCTACTGCGCATACGTCCCGGCGACAGTGTTCCCGTGGACGGTGAGGTCGTGCACGGCCGCAGCACCATCGATGAAAGCATGATCACCGGCGAACCGGTTCCGGTCGAAAAATCTGAAGGGCACAACGTTACGGGCGGGACGATCAACAAAAACGGTACGCTTGCGGTTCGTGCAACCGGCGTGGGTGGCGATACGGTGCTGGCGCAAATTGTGGATATGGTCGCCGCGCGCCGCTCGCGCGCGCCCATTCAGGGCCTTGCCGACCGGGTCTCGTCGATCTTCGTTCCAACCGTCGTTCTGATCGCACTGGCTGCGTTTTTCGCGTGGCTGACATTCGGCCCAAGCCCTGCCCTGACCTTCGCCTTCGCTTCTGCAGTGTCGGTGCTCATCATCGCCTGCCCCTGTGCTTTGGGCCTTGCAACCCCGATTTCTATCACCACCGCTGCGGGGCGCGGGGCACAAGCCGGGGTTCTGATCAAGGATGCAGAGGCGCTTGAACGGATGGCGCGAATAGACACTGTGATTGTCGACAAGACCGGAACGCTAACCCTCGGAAAGCCGACCCTGACAGATGTCGTTGCAACCGGAGGGATCACCGAAGAAGACTTCCTGACGTTTGCTGCCGCATTGGAACGCGGATCAGAACACCCCCTTGCCGAAGCCATCGTCGAAGGTGCCATGAAACGTGGCGCAAACACTCAGTCGGCAAGTGATTTCCAGGCCGTCACCGGTAAGGGAGTTACTGGGCGTGTGTCAGACCGCCAAGTCGCCCTTGGCAATCCGGCGATGATGGCCAGTATCGGCGCAGACATATCGCAGCTTCAAGAGCAGGCGGACACCTTCCGCGACGACGGAAAGACTGCGATGTTCGTTGCAATTGACGGAAACGTTGCCGGGATCATCGCTGTCTCAGATCCAATCAAAGATACCACTTCCGGCGCGATCAAGGCGCTGCATGACCTCGGGCTGACCGTCATCATGGCCACAGGGGACAACGAGCGCACCGCGAAAGCCGTGGCTGCCAAACTTGGGATAGACGAAGTGCGGGCCGGGGTTCTGCCTGAGGACAAGAAAAATCTGGTCGAGGATTTACGGCAAAGCGGGCATCTGATCGCCATGGCAGGGGACGGTGTGAACGACGCGCCCGCCCTGGCAGCTGCGGATGTCGGCATCGCGATGGGGACCGGCGCCGACGTTGCCGTTGAGAGTGCGGGCATCACACTATTGGGTGGCGATCTGACTGGGATCGTGCGGGCGCGAAAACTGGCGAAGGCCACATTGCGCAACATCAAGCAGAACTTGTTCTTCGCGTTTGCCTACAACTCGCTTGGCGTGCCAGTCGCGGCAGGCGTGCTCTTCTCCCGTCTTCGGTCTGCTGCTATCGCCCATGATTGCCGCAGCGGCGATGAGCCTCTCCTCCGTGTCGGTCATCGCGAACGCCTTGCGGATTGAAGCGCATTAACCTCTGAAAGTAGAAAAGGACGCATCATGCCCGCGGGTCACCAACATGCGATGCCGGACGGAAGCAAAGGCTTGACCATCTCGGCATGGCTGACCGGTATCTATTTTGTGGTCGAACTGGCGATCGGACTTTGGACAGGATCGGTCGCTGTCATTTCTGACGCGATGCACACCTTTTCCGCTGTCGGGGGTGTCCTGGTCGCACTCGTCGCAAGAAAGCTGTCGCAACGCCCGGCCGACGACCGGAGGAGTTTCGGATGGTATCGGGCCGAAATCCTGGGCGCATTGGTGAATGGTGCCTTCTTGCTTGCCATGGCGTTGGTGGTGATCGTGATGGCCTCCATGCGCCTGACGAACCCCATTGATCTGCCGACGTTGCCCATGTTGCTTGCCGCAGCCGGAGGCCTACTGACTGAAGTAATCGCGCTAGGCCTTCTCTGGCGTCAAAGCAAATCGGATCTGAATTCGCGGGGCGCCCTCTGGCACATCATCCAGACTTTCGTCGGCAGTCTCCTCATCGTCGTGACGGCTCTGGTGATTGAGTTTACCGGTTTCCTGCTGATTGACCCGCTTCTCGGTATGGCATTCGGGTTCGTCCTGCTGTGGGCTAGCTGGGGCATTCTCAAAGATGCCATTCACCTTCTGATGGAGGGAACACCGGACGAGATCACGCTGGCGGATGTTCGCGCCGCATTGGAGAAACTTGACGGCGTCGTTGATGTTCATCACCTCCATGCATGGGCATTGACCAGCAATCGAAGCGTCATGTCTTCTCATATACGGGTGTCGGATGATGAAGAAACGGCCGACCTCATGCGCCGGGCGCATCGGCTCCTGAAAGAGGAATACGGATTCTTCTTTGTGACGCTCCAGATAGAGAATGCTTGCCTGGACGAGGCAGGATCCGAAGCCATCGACATCGCGGCGTTCGGACACACCTAGGTGTCGCTACCGTTACTGGTGCGTTATCTATATATTCAACAAGTCAGAACCTGCTGAGGATACACATGGACCGTCGAACCTTTGTTGCTGCCGCACTTACCCTGCCCCTGCTTTCCACGGCTGCGTGGGCCACACCGTTGCGACTGACGGTGCACCGTTCACCAACTTGCGGCTGCTGCGGGGCATGGGCTCAACACATGTTGGATTCTGGATTTGATGTCACGATGATCGAAATGGATCAGGATGATCTATGGACCCTGAAAGCCCAGCTTGGCGTGCCAGAAACAGCGGCTGGCTGTCACACGGCTGAAATCAACGGATACTTCGTTGAAGGGCATGTTCCTGCATCCGACATCATGCGCTTGGTTGAAACGGCGCCAGACGCGCTCGGGATCGCTGTGCCCGGTATGCCGGCGGGATCGCCCGGGATGGAAATGGGCGGACGCGTAGATGCGTTCGAAACGCTGCTGGTCGCGCGCGATGGCACAACTACGGTCTTTCAAAGCCACGCATGACGCTGGCGCGCGTTCCCGTCGTTCGGGTCGCTATCACGGCCATGTATACTTCGACGAACAAAAGGGGCGGCCCGAGCCCGCAAATCTTGAGGGATTTGTGAAGTATGTAAGCTTCGTTACATGGGCATTAGCGGGTAGTCATAGCCGCAATAGTCATGGTGCGAAGAGGTAGACGATATGATGGATCGCCGGACATTTGCGGCAGGATCTCTTTGCGCTGCCGGCGTATTGCTTGCAGCGCCTGCAATCGCCCAGGATGCTGTTGGCTTTGACGATACAGTCGTGCGTCCTGACGCTGATCCGAACGCAAACAATCCTTGGGGCTTGAACCCGCGCTTTATGCCAACGCGCGTCACCCATCGTGATGGCCTTGAACCAGGATCGCTCCATGTGGACCCGATTGCCAAGTATCTCTATCACATAGGAAACGACGGAACGGCGATGCGCTATGGCGTGGCCGTTGGCCGTTCGGGGCTTCAGTCGCCGGGCACTTACACGATCCGCCGCAAGGTTGAATGGCCATCTTGGACGCCAACAGCCAACATGATTGCACGCGAGCCAGAGGTCTATGGACCATATGCCGGTGGAGTTCCTGGCGGGCCTGACAACCCATTGGGTGCACGCGCCCTTTACATGTACGATGCGGCAGGGCGCGATACATATCTTCGGGTCCATGGAACACCGCAGCCGTGGACAATCGGAACGGCAGCGTCGTCAGGATGTGTCAGACTGGTAAACGATCATGTCATGCAGGCTCTATGAAGAGGTTCCCATTGGCACTCGAATCACACTCTATGCACCTGCGTGACCCATCAGACCGCGGCGCTTTCAGTTGAAGTTTCGCATACGCCTACCATCAAAGAACGACGTGCCCCTTGAATATGGATTGAACTCGTAGATGGCGCTCTGGCCACCAGAGCGCCATTTTCGCACGCAAATTCCCTTCTCCACATTTGCGTGGAAATGCCTGCTGGTCAGCCTTGTGCCCTGTCTCGCATTGGTGCCAATCTATATCGCAACCTCCCCTGCCGCCTTCTGGGAAACGCTCGTTAGCATGCCAGCTGCACGGGCGCGCTTGATCCGGCAATTGCTGACGAACGGTCTGCCTGTCATCTTTGCCGTGAACTATGCGGCCTTCTTCCTCTTCGCGACCTTCTCTGAACGGAGGTCGCTTGGCGCCCGGTACATAGCCTTGGACGCACTACTCCGGCCAATTCTTTTTGTCGTTCTTCATATCGTGATCTACGCCTTGTCGGCCGATGTCTACGGATCGTTCGGAGGCGATCGGGTCCAAGGCATGAGGGTCGTTTTTCCGACGTTGGAGCGGTCCGCATTCCTCGAAAACCTGTCAGGCGTCTATCTCTACTCGGTGCTTCTGCCCGCTATGCCACTCTATGTTCGGGCATTGCAGGTCTGTTCAACATCGGCTGCACCCGCAAAAACTACGAAAGTGGCAGTTCACGAGCCTTGGATATGGCCCATCGTCGCCGCGTTTTCTGTGACCTTTGTCGCCCTTGTCGCCATGACCCTCGCTCTAGGAACCGTCGCCCGTCTCGTTCAATAGCAAAGCGCGCACGTGCCCCTAGAACAGTATGGTTCCAGCCCAGACTACCGAAATCAGTATCGGTTGGTGGATGAGGTACACGATAAGTGTATGGCGCCCGAAAAACGTCAATGCGCCGAAGCCACGGTATGACGTATTGGTTGAAAGCATTTCCCACAGGCCCAGATGCGACGCGAGCTTGGCAACAGCCATGCCCGCAAGGAACGCCGCGAACCAGGGAAAGATCGGCTCATAATCCACTGTCCGCAATGGAACAGTCTGCAGTCCAGTCCACCAGAGCCAAGGCGAGTCAAACGCGGTCGACGTCGCAAAATTGGGTGCAACGAAGACCACAACGGCCAACACCGCTATGATGAGGACAGGCAGCCGCAGAAATGCGAGGCCCAGGATGCTGCACAATGCAATCGAATGAAGGATGCCGAAAAAGACGAACTGATCGGGAAAGACGACGTAGGTAGCGAAGGATACAGCCGCCGCTGCGATCAGGAGGATGGCGAGACGCCTACCAAACGCAGCCCATCGAATGCCGTGTCTGTGCGAAAGCCACAAACCAACTCCGGCCAGAAACACAAAAGAACTCGCCGAGAACACCGCGACCCCGCGCCAAAAACCTGAGCCGGTCGTTCCAGCAGAAACGTGACCGAAAACCTCAAGATCAAAGACAAAGTGGAAAACGACCATCGCCAGTAGCGCAACGACCCTAGCAATATCCAGAACAAGTATCCTGGGCTTGCCCCCCCGTGATCACTGGCAAGCTCACTTCGCTTTGTTGCGGTCACAAACATCTTGGAAGAAGGATCCTCTCTGCTTGCGCAATAGTCGCCCAATTCCGATTTCGCTACCATCCCTCACTGCAAGGTTTTCAAGAAAGCACTCACCGGCGGGACTAAACGCCAGCAACAAATCAACAGAACTGCCCAAATGAGCAGATATTACAGCTCAATCAGAAACTTCGCTGAGAAGTCTCGGGGGGATTGGTGGTAGCGCTCCTCCGCTACCGTTTCTCAAAGGCGTCGGTTTACTGTTCCGACGCATTGTAAACGCACCGGGTTTCTGTCAGCTTTTTCGTGCTGGGTTTTGCGGCAGGAGTACGCAAAGAATACCAGGTGAGTGTCGCACTTCCGTTGCATTTCAACCACGGCCTATTCACCGCCGATCACCGACGTCGGTGCTACGAAGCTGCATGAAAGTTACGGAAGGAGTGGGTGGGAAGCGGACAATGAGAGCTATCGTTGTCGCCGCAAAAACGAACAACCTCCCATGGCGAAGCTTACGAAGCTTTACGTTGAACCTGAAATGTCTGTGCTTGAATCGCCTACGAAACCAGACCTTGCGTTCGATTTTTGCAGAAAAAGCGGGTGGCCAAGAACGCGTCGGATTGAGAGCCAATGCGGCTCCGCACTTCGAGCATTGCGGCGCACACACTTTGGATGAAGTCTCTCGCATGAACCGGGTTCCCGCAAAGGCTACACTTTTGGAGAGCCACAATGTTGCCAGTGTCGAGTAGGTGTTTCGGAAGGTGACGCTCGTTCTCACTTCTCCCTTTCACATCAGCAAGCCAGAATTAGTCCGACGCACTATTTGCGCTTAAGAACAACAACATAGTTTTCCGGAAATTGACGAGAGCTTGATCGTCGTCTTCAAGTTTGCGTTTCAGGACGGAGCCCTCCAGCGCGGTCACAACAAATTCCGCCAAAACTTTTGCAGTCTCATCAACGCGAATGCTTCCGTCATTTTGGCCCTCTGTGATGCAGGCTTCGAAATCTGCGATCCAACTTTCATAGACCTCACGAAGCGCCTCTCGAAATTGCGGCTCGTTCGCCATTTCGCTGGTGAAGTTTCCCACCAAACAACCGCTTTGGGTGACGCTGAAGGCCTCTAGGTGCGCTTCAATGCGATCAAGGGGTGGTTGCGCGGAATCTCTGAGCGCGGCACGCATATCTTCGGATTTCGCCCAATACACGCCGAGGACTTCGAGCCCCAATTCATCCTTGCTTTTGAAGTGGTTGTAGAAAGAGCCTTTGGGAACGCCCGCGTGGTCAACGACGGCTTGGACGCCACTCGCGTGGTAACCGAACTCATGAAAGACAGCCAAACCGGATTGGACGATTTGGTCTTTGTTGCTTGGTCTTGGCATCGATCGTTTCCCTTTGGTGGTCGGGTGCTCGAAGGTCCTAACCCGCACCCGCCTGCTGCTTTATACGGTCGCGTCCAAGGGTGACGAGCGCAAATTCGCTTGAAGGGATGAAGGCGGGCGCCAGCAGAACCGGCGCCCAATTTCGTTCAGGTCGCGTAGCGCCATTCTTCGGGAACCCAATGGAAGCCCCCATCGGCGCGTCGGTCGACGTAGCCAAAGGACGGGAACGGCAGGTGCGTTGCTGTCACCAAGGTGCGCTCATGGGCAGCAAGATCAAAGATCGTGCGCCGAGACTGGATGCCCTGTTCCGTGTTCGTGTCCCAAATGGCGGACGCTTCGGGGTTGGCGAACTGCACGGCCGCGCTGATCACGGCGTCGCCGAGGATAAGAAGGGTTTCGCCTTCGCTTTCGACGCGCAGGCCCGTGTGGCCCGGTGTGTGGCCCGGCAGCGGGAAGGACGAGATGCCGTCACCAAGATCGGTCTCACCCGTAAACGTGGAGATGCGGCCATCGTAGACAGACTGCCATTGGCGCGCGATGTCGAACCATGGACGCGTCATTTCAAGCGCTTGGGCCTGCTCCACCTCGCTGGTCCAGTAATTGAGGTCAGCCGCGTCAACGAACACCTCGGCGTTGGGCACGGTGATTTGACCCTCGGTGGTGAAAAGGCCCGCGATGTGGTCGGGGTGGATGTGTGTCACGAGGACTCTGTCGATGTCTTCCGGCTGCACGCCAATGGCGGCAAGGTTCGAAGGCAACAGACCCGCGTTCGGGCCGAAAAGATCACGTGCGCCACTGTCCACCAGGATCAACTTCTCGCCTGTGTTGATCAGATAGGCATTCACGCCGTTGCGCATGGACCCGGTGGGCACAAATGCGTCTGTCAGATAGCCGTCGAGATCTTCGGGGCTGAGGTCCGCCCAGATCTCGTGCGGCAGGTCGAGGTAGCCATCGCCGAGAACGGTGATCTCATAGGCACCAAGACGGCGGCGATACACCTGAGGAAGTTGCGTGCCGGCGATGGGCGTGGCCGCGTGCGCAGGCATCACCAACGAAGACGGCGCGGCGCCTGCCAGTGCCACAGTTGCAGAGCTGGACAGGAATGAACGGCGGTTGAGGAGGGAATGGGAGGTACCAGACATGGGAGCGTTCCTATTGGGTTAAGTTGACGGTTCATCTGTGTATCATTTGAATACGACCGGTCGTCTTATTTGACAATCGAAATACGAAAGATGCGCGTAACGCTTCCGTGAGCGCGGATATCGTGTCTATTAATCAGTCTCTTAGGGCGCATTAGGTCTTTGCGGAATCCGCTCAGAATCCGTTGTCACCGCCCGCTGTCCAACCAGCTTTCCCGGCCCAACCTACAGCTGTCTGTCTCGCCACGTTTTAAGCACGGCGTTCGCCATCGCAATGTCCTGTGCGGCAATTCCCGTCAGATCAGCGATTGTGATTTGCTCATTGTCGCTCCGCCCAAGTTCCGGCGCGCGCAGCAAAGTGCCGATCTCGATCAGATCCGCCGTCTCGATCAACCCGCTTCGGGCCGCGTGAGAAACCTCGCCATGGTCCAGGCACTGCGATGTCAGATCAACGGCCAAGATGTCCGCACGCGCAATCAGGGCCACGTCCAACTCCTGCTTGCCCGGAGCGTCCGCCCCAACGGCGGTAATATGTGTACCCGGTTGCACCCAGTCGGACGGGAGGATGAATTTGGTCGATCCGGTGGCGGTGACCACAATGTCCGCCTGTTGGACTGCGGTCTGTAGGTTTGGCGCAAGCGTCACGGCACATATGTCAGACATGTCGCCTGCAAGCCTTGCCGCCTTCTCGGCATCCCGACCCCAAACGCGAAAGGACATGCCCGGCATCAATGCGGCATGCGCTTCGATTTGGCGACGCGCCTGTGTGCCCGTACCAACAATCAGAGCGGTTCGACTACCCGGCCGCGCCAAAGTCCGGCTGGCAATGGCACCGCCAATGCCCGTTCGAATATCGGTAAGCACCATCTCATCATGCAGCATCGCCTGAACCGCGCCAGTTTCGGCCGAGATCACCAAGACGATCCCGTTGCCATTGGGCAAACCAAGTTGGTCATTCCGGGGAAATCCGGTCGCCACCTTGATCACGAAAGTGCGGTCCCCTTTCAGGTGCCCATACTTGAGGTGGCAGTCCCCGCCGTTCTCTGGAAAAGTGATGTGCCCAACAGGCGGCAAGTTGACGTCGCCGAGGCGGGTGGCGCGGTAGGCGTGTTCTATCGCAGGCGCGACCGCGCGTAGATCGATAAGCGCTTCGATTTCTGGGCGCGTTAAGCTAATCATGCGGGAACTCCGACACAGGTGCCGTAACCCTATGCCGACATTGCCTGATTTTCGACTGGAAACGCATTTCTCCAAGTGGGAATTCAAGGCGCGTTATCACATGACCGCCTCGGACGCCGAAGCCATGTCGATGCGCGATCTTTTGGCAATGGCCACGCCGGATGAGCGCGAGGCGTTTGAAGAGATGTGGCTCGGATACACCGAAACCTTCGGCGCGCCCGATCTGCGTGAGAAGATAAGTAAGACCTACCGGCGGCAGACGGCATCGGACATTCTTTGCTTTGCTGGCGCCAGCGAGGGTATTTTTGCGGCCAATCAGGTGATCCTCGATCAAGACAGCCACGCGATCGTTGTCACGCCGAACTACCAATCCCACGAGACGCTCCCCGTTGCGATTTGTGAGGCGACGGGCGTGCCGCTGGATCCGGACGACAATTGGTCGCTGGACATTGACCGCGTCGCCGCCGCGATCCGACCGAACACTCGGCTTGTCACGATCAATTTCCCCCACAACCCCACCGGCGCGATCCTGCCGCTGGACCGCTACATGGCCTTGGTTGAGCTGTGCCGAAAGCACGGCATCTACATCCTGCATGACGAGATTTTCAACGGATTAGGGGAAACCGGCGCCCGGCACCTGCCTTTCATCGCAGATGTCTATGAGCGCGGCCTGTCGCTCAACGTGATGTCGAAATCTTTCGGCCTGCCGGGGCTGCGGATCGGATGGATAGCCTGCCAAGATGCCGAGATCATTTCTAAGATGGAGCGCTTGAAGCATTACCTGTCGATCTGCAACTCGGGCCCCAGCGAACGGTTGACGATGATCGCGCTCAGTAACAAGGACCGCATCCTTGCGCGCAATTGTGCCATTGTGGATGAGAACCTGCCGAAGTGGGACGCCTTCTTTGCCCGCTATCCGGACCTGTTCGACTGGCACCGCCCCGACGGGTCTTGCATGGCGTTTCCGCGCTATAAGGGGCGGGATGGGGTTGAGGCATTCTGCACCTCGCTGGTCGAGGAAAGCGGTGTTCTGTTCCTTCCCAGCACGATCTATTCGTCCGATCTCGGGCCGACCCCGACGGATCGCCTGCGGCTGGGGTTTGGTCGCGCAGACCTTGATGAAGGGTTGGCCGCGCTTGATGCGCATCTATCCCGGAATCTGAAATAGGCCGGGTCATGCAAAAGGGCGCAGACCTGCTCTGCGCCCCTCAAAATGCGTCTCTTGTGCGCTATTACGAGGCGGGCATCACAAGCGGTGTCCGTTCACCGGCGATGTAGCGCAGCACGTCAACGTAATCGAATGCCAGCGAGGTTGTGATTGTCGCGATGGCGATGCCGATGATGACCTGGGGCGCGCGGCCAAGCTCCGCAGTTCGCAACTTGTAGACCAGGTAGATCACCAGCGGCGTCCAGGCAATGATATGGGGCAGTCCGAGCAATTTGACGTAGCCCAGCTGCTGGTAGAGCACCATCACACCGGCCACGCCGACCACTCCGGCAATCAGGGTGAAAAGCGCGGTCAGACGCGTTGATTTCCAGATAAACAGCGCCAATGGCAACACGATTGCGCCCAGGAGCAAAATGTTGAGCCAAATGCCGACCCAGGCGGGGGCATGCACGGCAACAGCTTCATTGAAGGTCATTGTTGAAGTTCCTTGAGGTGTGGATTTTCGCACGGCAGCGCGCGTTCACGCCGCCCCGAGGCAGGGAGGGCTGGGGAGAGTTCAGTCCTTGCTGAGCTTAGTTCTTGGCGTGGGAATCGTAGACCTTGCTGCTGATTTTCCAGACGCCGTCTTTCTTGTAGAGCACAAAAAAGTCCGTGTAGCGCATGCCGCCCCAGTTCAGGAACTCGACCCGCGCGGCAGCCGCAGGGCCCGAGACATTGATCCAAGCGATGTGGCTTTGCACGTCAGGGGCCGGGCCACCCTCGGACACGGCGCCTCCGAATGTGTCGGCGTCCATATCGTAATATGTACCAGCGACAGAGCCGACGATATGGGCGTGGTCCATAAAGGCGCTGCGCGACAGGGCACCGTCGCCGGAACTCGCTGCGTCGATGTAGGGCTTCAGCGCCGCCTCAACGGCTTTGTACTCGGCAAAGCTGTGGACCTCGTCCGCTTCGGTGATTTGGGTCAGGGTGGTCATGGTATATCTCCAAGATGAGGGTGCTATGTTCGTTGTGCATAACATATCTACCTACATGTATGTAGATGCAAGTGCGAAATGAACGTCATCCGTTCACGAATTCGTCAAGCGCCTGACCTACGATCGTAACGTCCCCTTGCAGCCGGGCGAGCAGCAAAGCGCCTTCCAGGGCGCTCAGAAATCGCAGTGCCGCCAGCGGTGGATTCGGATGGTCCATTTCGGAGAACTGCTTAGACAGCCAATCCTGAAACCCACGGAAATAGAGCGCAAGTTCGCGCCGCACTTCCACGCTGATCGACTCAAATTCTGCCGCCATCATTCCGCACAGGCAGATTTTCCCTTCCCGCAAATCGTCCTCAAAATACTGAATTACCGCCTTCAGGCGGTCCTGTGGCCGCGTCAGTTGGTGGTCGAGTTGCGCAAAGGACTCCGCCGTTGTCTTGCGGTGCCGTTCGACCATGGCGTGGGCGAGGTCCGACTTGGCCTTGAAGTGATAGTGAATGCTCGAATTCTTGATGCCAATCTCGGCTGCAAGGTCGAGGTAGCTGAACCCGTTGAAGCCCTTGGACTGTGTAAGCTGATTTGCCAGGTCAAGAATGCGGGTGCGGGTATCGGACACAGGGGTGATCCTCAGGAGGAGAATATTTACCTACATCTATGTCGGTTGGAGCATTCAAGCAAGACAGAATGGTTGCGGCCCCAGAGACGAGGGCCGGAGTCTTGGGAGGACAGCGCGTCAGCCTAGGACGCGCCCACGAAAAACCCGTATTGCTCGGCCAGCACGTGGCGCGGATCAACGCCGAGCTCTTTTGCCGATCGGAATGCCCAATGCGGATCGCGCATCATCTCACGCCCCAGCAATACGACATCGGCCTTGGACGCGGCGACTAAGCCATCCGCCTGCGCCGCATCTGTGATGCCACCGACCGCCATGACGGGGAGCCCTGTCGCCGCCCGGATGACACCGGCCATGTCCGGTTGCTCGGCCGTTCTGTTGCCGATCGCACCGCGTGCCGCGGGAACCGCGCCGCCGCCTGAGCAATCCAGCACGTCAACGCCCAGATCTTTCAGCCACAAACCCACCTGCGCCGTGTCTTCCAGCGACAGGCCGCCTTCCGCGAAATCAACGACAGACAGGCGCACCGACAGGATTTTCTCCGCAGGCCAAACGGCGCGGACCTTTTCAACGACCTCCAACAGAAACCGCGCGCGCGCCTTCAGATCGCCGCCGTAGGCATCCTCGCGCGTGTTCACCAAGGGTGTCAGGAAGGAATGCAGCAGATATCCGTGCGCACAGTGCACTTCCAGAAGGTCATACCCAACGTCCAGGGCTAGCTTGGCGGAATGAACGAATTGGCCTTGGATCTCCTGTATTTCGTCCACAGACAATGCCCGAGGGGCCTTCCAAAGACGCGTGCCGTCGGGGTCAAATGCGTCGGCTGTCGGCCCTACGGTCTCCCAGCCCGTAGGGTCCCTGGCATCCAGATGACTGCCACCCTCCAACGCCGTGGCGGCACTGCCCTTGCGGCCAGAATGCGAAATCTGCGTACCTGTCACGGCGCCGAAACTCCGTTGAAACGCCACGATAGGCTTGAGCGCTTCGACCTGCGCGTCATTCCACAGCCCCGCACACCCCGCTGAGATCCGCCCGGTGGGCGACACGGCGGTACATTCCGCCATGATGAAACCCACACCACCCACCGCGCGCGCGCCCAGATGAACCATGTGCCAATCGCTCGCCACGCCATCGGTCGAGCTGTACTGACACATCGGCGACATCCCGATGCGGTTCTTGAAGGTCACGCCGTTGATGCGCAGCGGTGAAAAGAGCGAGTTGGTCATGTGAGTTTCCCAGGTGGAGGTGTTGCCTTAAACGGACCGCGTGATCCCGCCATCCACGCGAATGTTTTGTCCGGTGATATAAGCGCCACCTTCTGACGCCAGGAACGCAACCACGCTGGCAATCTCGTTCAGGGAATTGCCATAGCGCCCCATCGGGATCATGGACCGGAATTCTTCCTTCTCGGGCAGGCTGTCGATGAAGCCAGGCAGCACGTTGTTCATGCGGATGTTCTCGGCCGCGTATTTGTCCGCGAAAAGCTTGGAGAACGCGGCGAGACCCGCGCGCATCACGCCGGAGGTTGGGAAGACCGGGTTCGGCTCGAACGCCGCAAAGGTCGAGATGTTGATGATCGCGCCGCCGCCTTGGGCTTGCATGATCGGCGTCACCAAACGCGAAGACCGCACGGCGTTGAGGAAGTAGACCTCCATCCCTTCGTGCCAATCCGCGTCCGTCAGCTCCAACACTGGCGCGCGAGGGCCGTGGCCCGCCGAGTTCACCAGCACGTCCACGCGGCCCCAATGCCCCATCGCGGCATCGACCAGCTTTTTCAGATCATCCTCGGATTTGTTGGTGCCCGTGATGCCCACGCCGCCAAGCTCCTTGGCCAAGGCCTCACCCTTGCCCGAAGACGACAGGATGCCGACCTTGAAGCCATCTGCGGCCAGCGCGCGTGCAGAATCCGCACCCATGCCAGAGCCACCTGCAGTGATCAGTGCTACTTTTGCGTCGGACATATCGTGCCCTCCCTTCAGGTTTTCTTGGTGTCGTCGATGATGTTCATGGTGGCCACGCCGCTGTTGCCAAGCGCGACCGCCGCGAAGGGTCCGCCGTGGCACATGTTGCCGGGGTCCTGGGTGTCCATCGGTTCGGTCTCGGCCAAAATCTCTGGCGCGAATTGTTCGGCGTTGTCCTTGGGACGATAGCCCAGAAAGCTGGCCTTCGCATTGTCCACCGGCGCGCGGTCGTTGTCGGACACGCCGTAGACGACGGAGAAACCCGTTGTCGGGGTCTCAATGCAGCGCTGCACCAGCTGGATCAAATCATCGTAGGACAGCCACGACCCCAGCGCGCGCGCATTGGTGACCTGCGCACAGGACAGGATGCGCATGTGAACGCTCTCCAGCCCGCGTTTGTCCCAATACATCGAGCCCAGGTCCTCGGCGAAACACTTGGCGAGGCCATAAAAAGTATCAGGGCGATGGCGCACGTCTGTTCCGATGAAATCAGTCTTCGGGTGCATGCCGACCGCGTGGATGGAGCTTCCGTAGACGACCCGCCGCAGGCCGTTCTGATAGGCCGCCTCCCAAATGTTGTAGGCGCCCACGAAGTTGGGCCCGAGCAACTTTTCAAACGGCCCCTCATCGGCATAGGCGCCCATGTGAACGACCATGTCCGCGCCTTCCAGCACACGCATCATGTCATCCAGGCTCGCCAGATCGCCCTTGGCGTAGGTTTCACCGGGATAAAGCGTGCCGATATCATCCACGATATCGGTGGAGACCAGCGCGTCGCACATCTTCGACATCGGCTCCCGCAGGTAGGATCCAAGGCGTCCGGCGGCCCCTGTCAGAACGAGTTTCTTCATGGTTCAGGGCTTTCTTTCGAGTTTGGCAACCGAGGCGGCGATGCGGTCCATCGCTTCGCCCAAAACCTCCATGGAGGCGGCCGTTGAAATGCGGAAAAATGGGGACAGGTCGTAGGCGCTGCCCGGAACGGCCGCGATGCCCGCGTCCTTCAGGATGTGGGCGGTGACCTCGGCATCATCGCCAAGTGTGTCGCCATCCATGCGTCTGCGCCCCGATCAGGTCCGCGCATCCGATCAGGCCGTAGAAGGCACCGCCGGGCGGGTCGAGCGTCAGGCCATCGATCCGCGCCACCCGCTGCACGACAAGATCGCGACGTGCCTCAAAGGCACAGCAGAACGCGCGTACGTCACCTTGCGGGCCATTCAGCGCGGCGGCTGCCGCGGCCTGCGCAACCGAGCACGCGCCCGAGCAAATCTGGCTCTGCACCTTTGTCATGGCCGCGACCAATGGCTTGGGGCCCGCGCCATAGCCGATCCGCCATCCGGTCATCGCATAGGCCTTGGAGACGCCGTTGACCGTTAGCGTGCGGTGCTTCAGCGAAGGGTTTGCCGCCGCGAAAGACAGGAGCGTCCGGCCATCAAACAGGATGTGTTCATAAATCTCGTCTGACAGGATCAGGACGTCCGGGTGGCGTTCCAAGACTGCGCCGAGCGCACGCAGATCGTCGTCGGAGTAAACAGCCCCCGCCGGGTTCGACGGCAGGTTCAGCATGATCCAGCGCGTCTTGGGCGTGATCGCGGCCTCAAGCTGCTGCGGGGTCAGGCGAAAGCCATTCTCTGCCGGGCACTTCAGCGCCACCGCCTGACCGCCGAGGATCAGCACGATGTCCTTGTACTGCCCAAAGTACGGCGCGCACATCAGCACCTCATCGCCCGGCTCCAGCGTCGCCATCATCGCGTTGAACAAGACCTGCTTGGCGCCGTTGGAGACGATGACTTCATCCACCGCATAGCTCAGGGCGTTCTCCCGCTGCAGCTTGTCCACAGCGGCTTGGCGCATCTCTAGTGTGCCATTCGTCGGAGGATACCGTGTCTCGCCACGCAAGGCGGCTTGATGTGCGGCGTCCACGATATGGGCGGGCGTGTCGAAATCGGGCTCGCCCAGACCCAGATCAATGACATCTTCGCCCCGCGCCTTGGCTTCTTTCGCGGCCTGGCTGACCCAGGCAGAGGCCGAGGGTTTGACGGGATCGAGGCGGGAGGACGCGTATTTCATCAGATAACTGCCTTCTCGATGATCTTCCGACCCGCGGGGATGCGGTCAAAATGGAACTGTGACATGTCCAACGTCTTGTGACGCGCCATGCACCATGATCTCGGCTGTGCCGCGTCCCATGGCGGGGGATTGCTGCAATCCGTGCCCGGAGAACCCGTTAAGGAAGTAGAAGTTTTCCACTTCCGTATGCGGCCCCATGATCGCGTTGTGATCGAAGGTGTTCATCGAGTAATGCCCCGCCCATTCGGACTGCACTTTGATCGCCTCGAATTGCGGAATGCGGGTCGCAAGAATGGGCCAGACATGGCTTTCCCAGATGCCGTGATCCATGTGGAAATCATCGTAGTCCACGGCAGGGTCGATGTCCGAATGCCCGCCACATTGGTACGTGCCGCCACCGTTTTCGCGCACGTGCACGCCGGAAGGGTCAATCGTCAGCGGCAGGTCGCGGTCCAGCGGTTCCGCCGCCGAGAAGATCCACGAATAGCGCTTGCGCGGCTCCACCGGCACTTCGATCCCGGCCATTTGCGCCGTGCGTGCCGCGCGGGGGCCGGACGCGTTCAGAACCTGCCCGCAAGCGATCACTTCTCCGGACTTCAGAGTCACGCTTTCCACGCGGGTGCCCGCCGCGTTCCTGGTGATCTCGATCACCTCGTTCTCGATGTATTCCACTCCGCGTTCCCGTGCCGACTTGCGCCACCAGTCGAACACCGCTGTCGCATCCCAGAGCCCTTCATCGACCAGGTTGATCGAGCCCAGAACAATGTCGTCGACGTTGTAGAACGGATAGGCCGCCTTGATCTGATCGGGCGTCATCAATTGCGTCGCGGCACCGGCGGCCAGCTGCACCTGATGGCTTTCGCGCAGCACGTCCGCAAACGCCTCGGTATCGGCCAGATACATGTAGCCGAACGACCGGATCGACAGCTCTGGTACGCGGTCGTCGTTGCCCATGTAGCGCGGCAGGTTCTTGACGAAATCCGCCGCGAATTGGCTGATCCGCACGTTCAACTCGCCCGAGAACTGCTGCCGCATGCACGAGTTGGTGTGCATGGTCGAGGTGTTCTCGTAGCTCAGATCGCGGTCCACGACCAAGACCTTGCCGTCGAAATCCTTGTCATCCGATAGAAACCATGCGGCGGACGCACCCATAATCGCCCCGCCAATGATCACGACGTCATACCGGTTATGTTGGGGAGGCTGGTTCGCCATCGTGAGACTCCTTCGTCGTTCCCTTTCTAAATACCTTCGGGATTAGCGATCCCTTCACTAGATTTGATCTTTTGTGACAGTAGATTTACTACTGTCACATGGCACACCTTCCCCCTTTGAATGGCCTGCGCGCCTTTGACGCCGCTGGTCGTCACCTGAATTTCCGCATGGCGGCGGACGAGCTTGGCGTGACCCAAGGCGCGGTGGCCCAACAGGTGCGAAACCTCGAGACCTACCTAGGCATTTCGCTGTTTGACCGTCATTCAAAGGGCTTGGTGTTCACATCCAACGGACGCACTTATCACTCGGAAGTGGCGGAGGCGTTTGGAAAGCTGACAGCCGCATCCGAGCGTATTCAGCCGCTTTCTGGGAAGGTCCTGATCAGTGTGACGCCAAGTTTTGCCTCCAAATGGCTGATCCCCAACCTTCCCAGTTTCTCTGCTCAGCACCCGGAAATTGACCTCGAAATTCTGGCCACTGAAAGGGTCAACAGCTTCCACAGCGATGGGATCCATCTGGCGATCCGGCAAGGGCAGCCGCCCTTTGGGGCATCGCTGGACGCGACCTTGCTGTTCAAACAAGAGATTGTGGCCGTCGCCTCACCCAGTTTGATCGGAGCCCGTGTGGTCCCCATCGCACCTTCTGAATTGCCGCGTTTGCCAAAAATCCACGATTCCCACAATCTCTGGCCCAAGTACTTGGCGAGCCTTGGGCTCAAAGATGCGGGTGGACATGGGCTGCAACTGAGCCAATCAGCGCTCGCGATTGATGCCGCCAAAGCTGGACAGGGCGTCGCCCTGGTTAGCCGTTTTCTGGTTGAGCGCGAACTTGCTTCCGGGGACCTCCTTGAGGTTGGCACCCCGATCGATATCGCCAGTCAGGACTTTTATCTTCTTACCCCAAGATCCGCAAAACCCGCGTCTAATCTTCAAGTAGTGGTCGCGTGGTTGATCACTCAATCAAGTCGTACCACAAGGAAAGCCGTGCGGTCTTGATCGTCGCTGTAGACGTGTCGCGGTTTGACGCCTCTCCTTTGGCACCACTTATTGCGGCAAAGGAGATAGACTGTGGGACCGAAAAGTACGGACGAGCTGAGCTCCGTCGCGCAAATCAGTTGGCCCGACCGACGCGCATCGCTTGCGCGACAACCTGGGTTCGAGCGGAAATCTGTCTCTGGCTACTGGACTTTTGACCTAGACCCGGCCCGCCACACGCGACTGGTACTGATCAAGCCCGTCGATCAGCGCTGCGCCTGATGGGGTGCCATGCCGTCTGCAGAACTCCTGCCAAACGGACGCAAAAGGCAGGTCCTTGGCCTCTTCCGTCAGCATCAAGCGTGTCGTGTGATCCAGCCGGGTCTCAGCCCCCTTTAGACGGTCCTTGGGCAACAGAAGGGCCCGCAACAGGGCCTTTTGCATGTTGCGCGTGCCGATCACCCACGCGGCGGTGCGGCTGATTGTGGCATCGAAGAAATCCAGGCCAATGCGGGTGCGGTCAAGCAGGTCGGCAAAGACCAATTCCTGCGCCATCGACAGGATGTCGTCGTTCAGAAGGATCACATGGTCGCTGTCCCATCGCATGGGGCGCGAGACATGCAGCAGGATCTCGGGCACACGACAGCGCGACGGAACTCAGCTTGTCCGATACGCTTTCGGTCGGGTGGAAATGGCCCATGTCCAGGCAAAGGAGCGTTTCCTTGCGGATCGCGTAGCCAAGGTAGAATTCATGACTGCCGACTGTGCAGGCCTCCACCCCGATGCCGAAGAGTTTGCTTTCCACGGCGTCGCGCAGATGCGCGGGATCGTGGGGCTCGGACAGCATGTTGTCCAACGACGCCTCTAGCCGTGCGCGCGCTGCCATGCGGTCGACAGGGTTGTCCTTATAGCCATCGGGCACCCAGATGTTGTTGACACAGGCGCTGCCCAACTCCGCGCCGAAGCGGGCCGCAATCTCACGCGAGCGCCGACCATGTTCGATCCAGAACGCCCGGATGCCGGGATCTGGATGGCTGAGGGTCAGATTATCGTCGGCCTTTTCATGGGCGAAGAAGGTCGGATTGAAATCGAGGCCGATGCCCTGCGCCTTCGCCCAATCCACCCATGGGGCGAAATGGTCGTACTCGATCTCGTCACGATCCGGATTTGCATCGCTGTCGAGGTACATGGCGTGCAGGTTCAGCCGGTGGGAGCCGGGAATCTGGCTAAAGGCGAAGTCCAGATCGGCCCGAAGCTCATCAGGGGTGCGGGCGCGGCCGGGATGGTTGCCGGTGGCTTGAATACCGCCGCCCGACGCGCCGGAACGCGTCTCGAACCCGACCACATCATCTCCCTGCCAGCAATGCATGGAGATCGGGATGGTGGCGAGCCGCGCCATGGCCGCCTCGGCATCAACACCCCAGTCCGCGAACTGCGCCCTCGCGCTTTCATAGCTCATGACAATCCCCTACCGCGTGAAGGCCTGGGCATTGCCCGCATCGACGTTGATGATGTTTCCGGTGGATTTCGCCGACGTATCGGCGGCGAAGAAATAGGCGGCTTCGGCAATGTCCTGCGGCAGGACGGAGCGTTTGAGCATCGAGCGTTCGCGGTACATCTCTTCCAACCCCGCTTTATCGGTGCCGTAGGTCGAGGCGCGTTGATCCAGCCACTCGCCCTGCCAGATTTTGGAGCCTTGCAGCACGGCATCTGGGTTGACGACATTGACGCGGATGCCGGCCCCCGCTCCTTCCAGCGCAAGGCACCGGGCAAGGTGCAACTCGCTGGCCTTGGCCGTGCAATAGGCGGCGGCATTCGGGCTGGCCGCCAAAGCATTCTTCGACCCGATGAACACGACCGTGCCGCCCATGCGTTGCGCGCGGAACAGTTTGAACGCCTCGCGACTAACAAGGAAATAGCCAGTGCTGAGGATATCCATGTTCTTTTGCCAAAGCGCGAGCGACGTCTCCTCAATCGGAGATGAAGACGCGATCCCGGCGTTGGAGACAAGAATATCCGCGCCACCATATTCGACGGCGGCATCCTCCATGGCGCGGGAGACCTGGGCTTCCTCGGTGACGTTCATCACAACCTGACGGACGACATCGTTTGAGAACCGATTGCCCAGGGCTTCGGTTGTCTTGGCGAGCGCGTCGGCGTCAATATCCGCGAGGACCACACAGGCGCCTTCGGACAGGTAGCGTTCCGCCGTGGCCGAGCCGATCCCACCCGCCGCGCCGGTGACAAGCGCCACGCGACCGGCCAGCGATTTCGGCTTGGGCATGCGTTGCAGCTTGGCCTCTTCCAGCAGCCAGTATTCGATATCGAAGGCCTCCTGCTCGGGCAGGCCCTGATATTCCGACACGGCGGAGGCGCCGCGCATCACGTTGATGGCGTTGACGTAGAATTCGCCTGAGATGCGGGCCGTGGCCTTGTCCTTGGCGAAGGTGATCATGCCGACGCCCGGCACCAGATAGACAACCGCATTCGGGTCGCGCATGGCGGGGCTGTCGGGCCGTTTGCAGCGGTCGTAATAGGCGGCGTAGTCGTCGCGGTAGGCAGCGACCTGGGCCTGGAGCCCAGCAAGGACGGCGTCGACATCTGGCGCGGCGGGATCAAACTCCACCACCAAAGGGCAGATCTTTGTGCGCAGGAAGTGGTCCGGGCACGAGGTGCCGAGGGCCGCCAAAGGCTTGAGGTTCGCGGAATTCACGAATTCCAGAACGGCCGTGCTGTCGTCGAAATGGCCCACCATGTGCTGCCGGCCCGAAACCATGCCGCGGATCGCCGGCATCAGGCGCGCGGCAATACTGCGCCGGTCGCTGGCGGGCAGGCTTTCATGGACTGGGCCGCCAAAGGCTGGGGTGTCGGCCGTCTTGGCCTCGAACCAATCCATCGCCTTCTGGATCACATCCAGCGTTAGTTCGTAACACGCGCGCGCGTCGTCGTCCCAAGTGAACAGGCCATGGCTTTCCAGCACGACGCCCTTCGCATCGGGATTGTCCTGGCAGAACTTCTCAAGCCATAGGCCGAGTTCGTAGCCTGGCCGCTTCCAGGGCAGCCAGCCAATTTCATCCCCAAAAATCTCGGCTGTCAGCGCCTTGGAATCCTGCGCCGCCGCAATCGCGATGATCGCGTCGGGATGCATGTGATCGACATGTTTGCGCGGCACATAAGCGTGCAGGGGCGTGTCGATGGAGGCCGCGCGCGGGTTCAGGTTGAAGGTGCAGTGGTGCAGAAGGCCCACCATCTCATCCTCGAACTCCACACCACGGTAAATGCCTTTAAGGGCACGCAGCTTATCCATGTAGAGCGTGGCAAACCCATCCATCTTGATGGAGCCGACATCGCCGCCCGAACCCTTGACCCAAAGGACCTCGACCGGGTCGCCGGTGAGGGGCTCGTTTTCCATCACCTTGGCCGAGGTGTTGCCGCCGCCGTAATTGGTGATCCGCTTGTCCGACCCCAACAGATTGGACCGATACAGAAGCTTCTCCGACTCAGACATATCCGCCGCAACACTTGCGTCCCACTTGTTCAAAAGGCGCTTTCTTTCAACGGTTTCCAGCATGGGACCTCCCCGGTCGAGCGCGGTGCGCCCTGCATCAATTCCTCCCTAGGTTGCGAATGACATGGCGGAAAGTCAATCATAAACGATCATTTATGATCATGCTGCGCCGCAGAATGATTGGTTATGACATTTATTGATTGACAGATGATGAAAACACAATCCACGATTGAACAGGCCTGGGAGGATTCGATGCACGAGAAAGAACGCCATAACGTGATACTCAGCGCCGTTCAGGAGCGCCCCGTTATCACCGTTGCCGACATATGCGCGCTGACCGGCGCGTCGGAAGCAACAGTGCGTCGTGACATCAACACCCTTCACATGGAAAAGCGCCTGCGCCGCGTTCGGGGCGGGGCCGAGGCGATCACCCCGCCGCAATTCGTAGGCCTTGCGGGCCGCACCTTTGCCGTCAATGAAACCATGCGCAGCGCTGAAAAGCAGGCCATTGCACGTGCGGCCGTGGAGCTGTGCGATGACGGCGACGCGATCATCATCAACGGCGGGACAACGACCTTTCAGATGGTCCACCCGCTGGCCATGCGCCGGATGCAGGTTTTCACCAACTCTTTCCCGATTGCCGAGCATCTGCTGAAGCATTCGAAGAACACGATCATGCTGTCGGGCGGTGCGATTTACCGCGAGCAGAACATCATTCTGTCGCCGTTCGACAATGATGTGACCCGCAACTTTGCCGCCAAACGCATGTTCATGGGCGCGCAGGGCCTTGGGCCGCTTGGTCTGATGGAGGCGGACCCTCTGCTGATCCAGGCCGAACAAAAGCTGATCGGGCAAGCCGATGAGCTTGTGGTGCTGGTCGACAGCTCGAAATTCGAGCAACGCTCAAGCCTTGTTCTGTGTCCGCTTGAGCGGATCGATGTCGTGATCACCGACGACGGCATTTCCGACCGCGCAGCGACCATGCTGGAAGCGGCAGATATTAAACTGGTCGTGGCCACACCACATGCCGCGACCCAGACAGGGTCGGGCTGAGATGCCCGGAAAAGCTCATTCTCAGGGAGGAACTATCATGAGTATCACACGCAGAATTTTCGGGGGTACGGCGCTGGCCGCGATGATGCTGGCAGGCGGCGCAGCCCATGCCGACGATCCTGTGCGCATCGCGCTGGTCGTGAAGGCGCTTGGGATCGGCTTTTTCGAGGCCGCCAATGACGGCGCGATGGAAGCCGCGGAAGAGCTCGGCAATGTCGAGATCATCTATACCGGCCCGACGTCAACCACCGCCGAGGGGCAGATCGAGGTGATCAACTCGTTGATCGCACAGGGCGTCGATGCCATCGCCGTTTCGGCCAACGACCCTGACGCATTGGTTCCGGTTCTGGAGCGCGCAATGCAGCGCGGGATCGCCGTGATCTCGTTTGACAGCGGTGTCGCGGAAGCCGGGCGGATGTTGCACCTTGCGCCATCGTCGGACGCGCTGATCGGGCGCACGATCATCCAGCTTGCGGCAGATCACCTGCCCGATGGCGGGCAGGTCGCGCTTCTGTCGGCCACTGCAACCTCGACCAACCAAAATACCTGGATCGCCGAGATGAACGCCGTGATGGGCGACTATCCGGGCATCGAGGTGGTGGCGACCGTCTATGGCGATGACCTTGCCGACCGGTCCTATCGTGAGGCCGTGGGCCTGATGCAGACCTATCCCGACCTCGATGCGATCATCGCGCCGACATCGGTGGGCATCGTGGCCGCCGCGCAGGCTGTGGTCGATCAGGATATGGTCGGTCAGGTGAACGTGACAGGCCTTGGCCTGCCGTCCGAGATGGCGGGCGCCATCGAGTCCGGTGCGTCGCAGTCCTTCGCGATCTGGAACCCGATTGATCTGGGCTATGCCGCGACCATGCTGGCCTATGAGTTGTCGGCAAACGGGGCCGAAGCTGCGCCTGGCGCTGTCATCCCGATGGGCCGCATGGGCGAGTTGGAGTTGGACGACACCACAACGGGCGCCATGGCCCTGCCGTTCACTTATGACGCCTCAAACATCGAGCAGTTCCGCGAGATCTTCTGATCAACGCGGCTCTCCTGCCCGGTCCGCGCGCCTTGCGGGCCGGGCGCCCCCAGCGTTCGGACGGACATGATGCAACAGCTCGCCCCCAAAGCGGACGCGGCGCACGAGATCCCCGTGCTGCGACTGTCCGACGTGACAAAGACATTTCCCGGCGTGCACGCGCTCAGCGGCGTGTCGCTGGAGCTTTACCCCGGCCAGGTCACCGCATTGATCGGGGAGAACGGCGCGGGCAAATCCACAATCGTCAAGGTTCTGACCGGCATCTACCGTGCCGACGAAGGCAGGATCGAGGTTGATGGCACCCCCGTTCATTTCGCCACGGCCGACGACGCCACTGCGGCAGGTATCACGGCAATCCATCAGGAAACTGTTCTGTTCGATGAGCTATCGGTCGCGGAAAACATCTTCATCGGCCATGCCCCGCGCGGGCGTTTCGGCCTGATCGACAAAGGCGCGATGAACCGCCGTGCCGCTGAAATCCTCGACAGGATCGACGCGAACCTGGACCCGACGACTCCGCTCAAAGACCTTGGCATTGCCAACAAGCACCTTGTGGCCATCGCGCGGGCCCTGTCCGTCGATGCTCGTGTTGTCGTGATGGATGAACCCACAGCCGCCCTGTCGCAGAAGGAAATTGAAGAGCTTTACGATCTGGTCGACCGCCTGAAGGCGGAAGGGCGCGCGATCCTCTTCATCTCGCACAAATTCGATGAGATCTTCCGCATCGCCGACCGCTACGCCGTCTTTCGCGACGGCGAACATGTGGGCGCTGGCCTGATGGCGGATGTGACCGAGGGCGACCTTGTGCAGCTTATGGTCGGCCGGGCCGTCGATCAGATCTTTCCGGACCGTGAGCACCAAGCCGGCGACGAGGTCCTGCGCATCACGGGCTTCGCCCATCCCACGGAATTCGACGGCATCGATCTGTCGCTGCGGGCCGGCGAAATCCTGGGCTTTTACGGTCTGGTCGGTGCAGGCCGGTCGGAGTTGATGCAGGCCATTTTCGGCATCACCCGGCCTTCGGCTGGAACCCTCACGATTGACGGCGAGACCCGTACCATCCGGTCCCCCGCGGACGCGATTGCAAACGGCATCGTCTACGTACCCGAGGATCGCGGTCAGCAAGGCGCGATCCTGGGCCTGCCGATCTTCCAGAACGTGACCTTGCCCTCCCTCGGCCAGACCTCGCGCAGTGGCTTTTTGAAGCTGGCCCGCGAATTCGACCTTGCGCGCGGCTATACCGAACGGCTCGACCTGCGCGCGGCTGCCTTGGATCAGGATGTGGGCAACCTTTCAGGGGGCAACCAGCAGAAGGTTGTCATCGCCAAGTGGCTGGCCACGAAGCCCAAGGTCATCATCCTGGACGAACCAACCAAAGGCATCGACATCGGCTCCAAAGCGGCTGTTCACGCCTTCATGGCCGAGCTCGCCGCTGAAGGGCTGGCCGTGATCATGGTGAGCTCGGAAATCCCCGAAATCCTCGGCATGTCCGACCGTGTGGTGGTGATGCGGGAGGGGCTGATTGCGGCTGAGTTGGCGGGCGAAGACCTGACCCCGGAAACCCTTGTCCGCCATGCCGCCGGAATAGGAGAGGCCCCATGACCCGCCTTCTGAAATCGCGCGAGGCACTATTGGTGGGCGTAATCGTGGCACTTCTGGCGCTGATCGCCAGCCGCTTCCCGGCCTTTATCCAACCCGGCAATCTGGTTGATGTGCTGACCGACACTTCACCCCTGATCATCCTTGCCCTTGGGCAGGCGGTGGTGATCCTGACGCGCTGCATCGACCTGTCGGTCGCCTCCAACCTCGCGCTGACGGGGATGGTCTGCGCGATGCTGAACGTGGCTTTTCCAGGCCTGCCGATCCCGGTGATCCTTGTGGTCGCGCTGGCGCTGGGTGCCGTTCTTGGGGCGTTCAATGGCATTCTGGTCTGGAAGCTCTCCATCCCGCCCATTGTCGTCACACTTGGCACGCTGACGATCTATCGTGGCATCATTTTCGTGATATCCGATGGCCAATGGGTCAATGCCCATGAGATGAGCGCCGCGTTCACTGGCTTCCCCCGAACCGATATCCTCGGCCTGCCCGTACTTGCCTGGATTGCCATTCTGACAACCGTGGCCCTGCTGGTCATGGTGGCACGCACGCCCCTTGGCCGCGCGTTCTACGCCGTGGGCGGCAATCCGAATGCGGCGGTTTACACCGGGCTCAATGTCGGGCGGACGCAATTCTGGGCATTCGTGTTGTCCGGCACACTCTCGGGTCTGTGCGGCTATCTTTGGGTGGCGCGCTACTCCGTGGCCTATGTCGATATCGCGCGCGGGTTCGAGTTGGAGGTTGTCGCGGCCTGCGTGATTGGCGGCATCGCCATTGCAGGCGGGGCAGGCACGATCATGGGCGCGGTCCTTGGGGCGCTGTTTCTGGGCATCATAAAGAACGCGCTGCCTGTCGTGGGCATCTCCCCCTTCTGGCAACTGGCCATCTCGGGCGCGGCCATCGTGATCGCGGTTGCGTTCAACGCCCGAGCGGGGCGCAGGCAAGGCCGCATCATCCTCAAACGCGCCGAGCAGGAGGCCCAAGCATGAGCGACATGACCCCGTCAGGCGCATCGATCCCCGACACGACACGCAATATTCCCGACCGTCTGCAAAGCCCGGCGCTCAAGGCCTTCAAATCTTGGGAAACGCTGTTGCTGGCTGTCGCCATCGCGATCTTCATCACCAACAGCTTCCTGTCGCCCTACTTCCTCAACGCCTGGAACCTCAGCGACGCGACCTTCAACTTCACCGAGAAGGCGATGATCGCCTTTGCCATGGCGCTGCTGATCATTGCAGGCGAGATCGACCTGTCCGTCGCCTCGATCATTGCACTGGCCTCCACGGCCATGGGGTATGCGTTGCAATTTGATGTGGGCACCTGGGGGTTGGTGGTGATCGGGCTGGCAACAGGGCTGGCTTGCGGTGCGTTCAACGGCTTGCTTGTAACAGGCCTTGGACTGCCTTCCATCGTCGTGACCATCGGTACGATGAGCCTGTTTCGCGGCATCTCGTACATCGTGCTCGGTGATCAGGGGTTCCGGGGCTATCCCAACGATTTCAGCTTCTTTGGGCAAGGCTATGTCTATTGGGTGATTTCCTTCGAATTCGTCCTCTTCGCGGGGCTCGCCCTTGTTTACTACGTGCTGTTGCATCGCACGAATTTCGGGCGCGCGGTGTATGCCATTGGCAACAATCCTACCGGTGCGCTGTTCTCAGGCATCAAGGTGGCCCGGGTGAAGTTCATCCTGTTCCTGCTGACGGGCCTGATGGCGGGTGTGGCTGCGGTCTGTCTGACATCGCGGCTCGGCTCGACACGGCCCACGATTGCACTGGGGTGGGAGCTTGAAGTTGTCACCATGGTCGTTCTGGGTGGTGTCAATATTCTGGGCGGGTCCGGGTCCATCCCCGGCGTGGTGATTGCGGCTTTCGTCATGGGACTTGTGACCTTCGGGCTTGGGCTGCTGAACGTGCCGGGGATCGTCATGTCGATCTTCATCGGCTGCCTGTTGATCGGCGTCATCGCCCTGCCCCGGCTCTGGGCCATGTGGCGCCCATGACGGAGCGGAAAATGGAAAAATACGCGTTCAAGATGCAGCTGAACCCCGGCTGCCTCGAAGACTATCGCAAGCGCCATGATGAGATCTGGCCCGAGCTTGTGACGCTTTTGCACGAGGCCGGGGTAAGCGATTATTCCATACATCTTGATCCCGAGACCAACATCCTGTTCGGCGTGCTTTGTCGATCTGAGGATCACGGCATGGACGCCCTGCCCGACCATCCCGTGATGCAACGCTGGTGGGCACATATGGCTGACATCATGCAAACACACCCCGATAACGCGCCTGTGGCCACGCCGCTGGTGCCGGTGTTTCACCTGCCATGACCCATGTCGCCGTGATCGACATCGGCAAGACCAATGCCAAGCTGGCCCTGGTGGATCGCGAAACGCTGGTCGAGATCGCCGTTGTGACCCGGCCCAATATTGTGCGGCCCGGCCCTCCCTGGCCGCATTTCGATCTCGCGGGGCACTGGGATTTTCTGAAGACATCTCTGGCGCGATTCCATCGGGCGCACGGGGTCGACGCAATTTCGATCACGGCCCATGGCGCATCCATCGTTCTGTTGGGCGCGGACGGTGGGTTGGCCGCCCCCATGCTGGATTATGAACATCCCGGCCCCGACGATGCCGCAGATACCTATGCCGCCGTCCGGCCCGACTTTGTCGCGACTGGCTCGCCCAAACTGGCAGGCGGATTGAATGTGGGCGCGCAACTGCATTGGATGTTCGCGCAAGACCCTGATCTTCGGGACAGGACCGCACAGATTGTGACCTACCCACAATATTGGGCCTATCTGCTGACGGGTGTGACTGCGACGGATGTGACCTCATTGGGGTGTCACACGGACCTGTGGCTTCCGCATGAGGGGCGGTTTTCGGACCTGACCCGCACCCTGGGCATCGCCGACAAGCTTGCGCCGGTTCACGCGCCTGCTGACACCCTCGGCCATTTGACCCCAGCGGTTGCGCAGGAAACAGGCATGCCGGTGACAACGCCCGTCACGTGTGGGATCCACGATTCCAACGCCTCGCTGCTGCCACATCTGCTGTCGCGCACCGCGCCGTTTTCTGTCGTCTCCACCGGCACCTGGATCATTACGATGACCATCGGCGGCGCGCCCGTGGCTTTGGACGCCGATCGTGACACGTTGATGAACGTGTCCGCCAACGGCGATCCCGTCCCCTCGGCCCGGTTCATGGGCGGGCGGGAGTTCGAGAGTATCTGCCCGAACCCGGCAGCAGATCAGACTGACACCGCCCTCAACACAGTCCTGACCGAGCAGATTATGCTGCACCCCGCCTTCGCGCCGGATACCGGGCCGTTCAAGGGGCAGTTGGGTGGATGGGTGGGTGGCACGCAGCCCGTGGATGAAAATGTGATCCAGATTGCGGCGTCGTTCTACTGCGCCATGGTCACGTCCGTCTGCCTCGACCTGACGGGGCATCGGGGTGACATCGTTCTGGAGGGTCCGTTTTCCGCGAACAGGGCCTATGCGACGATGCTCGCGGCGGCGACCGGGTCACCGGCCGTTGCTGTCGCGGGGCGCACCGGAACAAGTGTGGGTGCCGCGCTGCTTGTGGATGGACCGACTTATGAGCAGCCAGCGCACGATCCTATCGTGCCTGCGCGCGTTCCCGACGCTCTGGCAGACTATGCGGCCCGCTGGCGGGACCGGGTAGGTCAACCCGTCAACAGGCGCGCTAAGTAAGCCCCAGAATATCCCGCGCCTGGGCAGGGGTTGCGACGGGGCGATCATGGGCGGCGCAGAGTTCAGCAGTACGGGCCACCAGCGCGGCGTTCGACGGCGCCAAGGTCGCGCGATCAAGGCGGACATTATCCTCCAACCCCGTGCGCGCATGGCCGCCTGCCGCGATGGACCATTCATTCAGCTTGATCTGATTGGCGCCGATACCCGCCGCACACCACGGCGCATCCTCTCCGAACAGCCGATGAACCGTTTCCACGTAGAAATCGAAGACCGCGCGATCCGCAGGCATGGCATTTTTCACGCCCATCACGAATTGAACATATGGCGTGCCCGCAAGCTGGCCCTTTTCGGCCATCTCTTTCGCCTTCAGGATATGGCTCAGGTCAAAGGCCTCAATCTCGGGCTTCACCTGATGTTTGATCATTTCGGCGGCAAGCCAATCCACCAGATCCGGCGGGTTTTCGTAGACGCGCGTGGGAAAGTTGTTCGATCCCACGGAAAGGGAGGCCATGTCGGGTCTGAGCGGCAGCATGCCGCCGCGTTCGCGCCCCGCACCCGACCGACCACCGGTTGAGAACTGGATGATCATGCCAGGGCAGTGCCGTTCCAACCCCTCCTTCAGGGCCGCAAATTTGACGGGATCGCTGGACGGCGTCTGATCGTCATTGCGCACATGGGCATGGCAGATCGTGGCGCCGGCCTCAAACGCCTCATGCGCGCTTTCGATTTGCTCGGCCACGGTGATCGGAACCGCCGGGTTATCCTCCTTCCGGGGCAGCGACCCGGTGATAGCCACGCAAATGATGCAAGGGTTGGTCATGGTGGATGCGCCCGTTTGAGGTCGTGGATCGAATGTTGGGACTGGCCCTTTTCATGGCCCGTTTATCTTCCAACAGGCGGCCTTTGGCCATGCGAATTTCAATCCCGCCCACCGCGAAAGATGCGGGAATCCCCGATGATGTCTTCCAGGGCGCGCAGGCGGTCTGTGCTGCCACACGCCGCCTGGATGGCTGCGACCATGGCTTCCAGCAGGAAGTTGATCGCCAGCGTCGAGTCCCAGCTAGATGGCACTTCGACCATCGTGCGAAAGCAATGCGCCGCGTTGCGCTCAATGGGTGAGCCCCATTGATCCGTGAACAACACAACCGTTCCCCCTGCGCCGCGACCTGTGCGGCAAGGCGGTCAAGCTCCTTCTCGTAGCGGCGGATATCGAACACGACCAGAACCGACTGCGCGTCCATATCCAGAAGCGCCTGCGGCCAGACACTGGGCGAGGAATCCATCAACGTCACACCGGGACGGATGATCTGCAGATGGTTGAAGAAATAATGTGCGTTCGAGCGTGAGATGCGCCCGCCCAGCACGGACACCCTCCGGTTCACGTCCGACAGCAGGCGCACGACCTGATCAAACTCCTCCGTATCAAGGCGATCGATGGTTGCATTGATGTTCTTTGACATGGCGCGGGCGAACCGGCTGACGATGTGATCCTTCCGCTCGGACCCCAGTTCCGGGTCCAGCTTCGCCAACGGCTCCTTCATCCGGGCCGCGATTTCCTCGCGGATCGCGTCCTGGAAATCAGGAAGCCGCCAAAGCCCAGCTTGCGGGCAAGGCGCACAACGGTGGGCGTCGACACGTCCGCATTCTCCGCCAGCCGGGTGATGGATTGCAGACCAACCACCAGGGAATCGTCCAGCAAAAGCGCGGTCAGCCGCCGCTCGGACGCCGTCAGATCAGCTTGCCGTTCGCGGATCAGATCCCGGATCAGGGGCGCTTCTGGGGCAGATGATGAAATCTTATTCACTCCGGTATCGCTTGAACAATTCCGTTCAGAAATTTTCTTGACAGAGCGCTAGGCCATGTAGTGATCATTTCATACATGGGGGTGAGTCTTCAAGACACGGGTCACGACTTTGGAACGGTTGTCACGCTGCACGGCGCGGACCGACCGCTGGATTTCGTGCTGGTCTGTGAACATGCTTCGGCCCGCATTCCTGACCATCTTGCACAGCTTGGCCTGTCCGACGATGCGCGCTTTTCCCATGCGGCGTGGGACATTGGCGCGGCGGATCTCGCGATATCGCTCGCCGACCGGCTGAATGCTCCGCTGGTCATGGGCGAGGTCTCGCGCCTCGTCTACGATTGCAACCGCCCGCTCAGTTCCGCCGATTGCATTCCCGCGCAGAGCGAGGTGTTCGCAATACCCGGGAATGCTGCGCTCAGCGATGAAGACCGCAAATCGCGCTACGATCTGGTCCACCAGCCGTTCCACGGCGCGGTGTCAAAGCTTCTGGCAGGCGCACCCCGTACACTGCCTTTGTGACCATCCACAGTTTCACGCCGGTCTATAACGGCCAACACCGCAGCGTCGATATCGGCTATCTCTGTGATCGCGATGACCGGTTGGCGCAGGCCGCCTTGCGGACTGAGGCCAGGACCGCAAAATACAAATCCGCCCTGAACGCCCCCTATTCGGCCAGTGACGGCGTGACCCACACCCTACAATTGCATGGGGACGCGCGCGGGTTGGCGAATGTAATGGTCGAGGTGCGAAATGACCTGATCGACACGCCAAAGACCGCAAAGGCGATGGCGCAGCATCTAGAGGGCATATTACGCGCGGCCCGCGCGGAGGTGCTGGGATGAACGTCATGCACCGCTTTGTCCGCATCGTCGATGCGATGAACCACGGCATTGGCCGGGTGGCGATGTGGGGCATCTTCGTGATCATGGGGATCTTGCTGTGGTCGTCCGTCTCGAAGACCTTCTTCACCCCCGCGAACTGGACGCTGGAAACCGCGCAATTCGCTATGGTCGCCTATTACGTGATCGGCGGGCCCTACGCGATCCAGATGGGCAGCCATGTGCGGATGGACCTGTTCTACGGCAATTGGTCCCTGCGCCGGAAAGCCACCATCGACGCGCTGACCGTTTTGTTCCTGATCTTCTATCTGTGCGTGCTGATCTACGGCGCGCTTGGCTCGCTGTCCTATTCGCTTGGCTATTGGGGACTAGAGCCGGTTTCGTTCTTCGCCGGTCTGCTCACCGGAAGCGAGGAAATCGGCCGGCTAGAACGCTCCCCAACCGCCTGGCGGCCCTATCTCTGGCCGGTCAAGACGATCATGCTGGTGGGCTTCATCCTGATGTTGCTGCAAGCCCTGTCGGAACTCTGCAAGGACATCGCCCGTATCCGCGGCCTCGACTGGGCGGAGGCGAAGGTATGAGCCAGGAATACATCGCCATCTTCATGTTCACGTCGATGATGCTGATGCTGTTCACCGGTCAGCGGGTCTTTGGGGCCATTGGCGCAATTGCGGCCATCGCGGCGATTACACTTTACGGCACCGGTGGGCAGGAAATCCCCTTCGCCGCAACCATGCGGTTGATGAGTTGGTATCCCCTTCTGACCCTGCCGATGTTCATCTTCATGGGCTACGTGCTGAGCGAAAGCAGGCTGGCCGACGACCTTTACCGCATGTTCCACGTCTGGTTCGGACCGGTGAATGGCGGGCTGGCGATTGGCACAATCGGCCTTATGGTCCTGATCTCGGCGATGAACGGGCTGTCCGTTGCAGGCATGGCCATCGGGGCCACGATCGCCCTGCCCGAACTTCTGCGCCGGGGCTATGACAAGCGCATGGTCACGGGCGTGGTGCAGGCGGGCTCGTCGCTTGGCATCCTTGTGCCGCCATCTGTCGTTCTGGTCCTCTACGCCATGATCGCCCGCCAACCTGTGGGCCAGCTTTGGCTGGCGGGTGTGCTGCCGGGCCTGATGATGGCGGGAATGTTCATCCTCTACATCTGGCTGCGCTGCAAACGGCAACCGGAACTGGGCCCGGCTCTGCCCGAAGCGGGTGACGTGCCGAGGGCCGAGAAATTCCGCCTGCTCCTGGCCGGCCTTCTGCCCCTGCTGATCTTCGCCGCCATGATGGTGCCTTTCGTGAAAGGCTGGACCTCGCTCGTCGAAAGCTCCGCGGTTGGCGCGTTGACAGCGCTTCTCGCCGCCATCCTCAAGCGCCGCCTGACCTGGACGGTGTTCGAGGCCTCGGTTCGCAAAACCCTCGGCATTTCGTGCATGTTCATGTGGATCATCCTCGCCGCCCTTGGCTTCGGCGCGATCTTCGATGGCCTCGGCGCGGTGGAGGCGATTGAGGGCCTCTTTACCCAGCAACTCGGCCTCAGCCCCTGGGTCATCCTGATCCTGATGCAACTCAGCTTCATCGTCATGGGCACGTTTCTGGACGACACCGCGATGCTGGTGATCGTCGCCCCCCTTTACGTGCCGCTGGTCGGCGAGTTGGGCTTCGATCTGATCTGGTACGGCGTGCTTTACACGATCACCACGCAGATCGCCTACATGACCCCGCCCTTCGGCTACAACCTGTTCCTGATGCGCGCGATGGCCCCGCCCGAGATCACGTTGCGCGACATCTATGTTTCGATCCTGCCCTTTGTCGGGGTCATGGTTGTGGCGCTTGCCCTGATCATGACCTTCCCCGAAATCGCCCTGTGGCTGCCGGGCTATGTCTATGGAAATTAACGAATAAGACCCGGGGAGCGGGCATTTTTTGAAACCCAACGGAGGACTATCAAATGACCACCAGACGTAAGTTTCTACAAACCGCTGCCGTGGGCGCAGCCGCCGCCCCGCTGGCGACGCCAGCAATTGCGCAAAGCACGATCACATGGCGGATGCAGACCTATGCCGGACCGGCTTTGGCAGAGCATGTGATCGACCCGGCCATCCGCATGTTCAACCAGATTGCGGGTGACCGGATGCAGATCGAACTGTTCTACGCAGATCAGCTTGTGCCAACGTCCGAGCTGTTCCGCGCCATGCAGCGTGGCACGATTGATGCCGTGCAATCCGATGATGACTCGATGGCCTCGCCCACGGACGTGACCGTCTTCGGCGGCTATTTCCCCTTTGCCTCGCGCTACTCTCTCGACGTGCCGGTGCTGTTCAACCAGTACGGCCTCAATGAGATCTGGGATGAGGAATATTCCGCCGTCGGCGTAAAGCACATCTCCGCTGGGTCCTGGGACCCCTGCCACTTCGCCACCGTTGACCCGATCCGCAGCCTCGCAGATCTGCAAGGCAAGCGAGTCTTCACCTTCCCCACCGCTGGACGCTTCCTCGAGCAATTCGGCGTCGTGCCGGTGACGTTGCCTTGGGAAGACATCGAGGTCGCCGTGCAAACGGGCGAGCTGGACGGTATCGCATGGTCCGGCATCACCGAAGACTACACGGTCGGTTGGGCGGATGTGACCAACTACTTCCTCACCAACAACATCTCGGGCGCATGGGCAGGCTCGTTCTTTGCCAATATGGACCGCTGGAATGAACTGCCGGAAGATCTGCAAACGCTTTTCCGCGTGTGCTGTGACCAGTCGCACTACTATCGCCAATGGTGGTATTGGGGCGGCGAGGCCAGCCTGCGCGTGAATGGCGACAAGATGGAGCTTACGACCATCCCCGATGAAGAATGGGCCCAGGTCGAACAGGCCGCCGTCGCCTTCTGGGACGAAATCGCCGCAGAAAGCCCGATCAAGGCACGCGTGGTTGAAATCCTGCGCCAGTACAACGCAGATATGGAGGCCGCTGGCCGCCCGTACCGCTACAGCTAAAGCGACCATCGGGGCCCGGCACAGCATCGGGCCCCAATGCCCCATCAGAAGGTTGAGACATGGCTGACATTTTGTCCTTCGAGGCGCTGAAAGCGCAGATATCCTCGGGCGCGGTGGACACCGTTCTGGTCTGCATGGTCGACATGCAGGGCCGGCTGATGGGCAAGCGCTTCCATGCCGAGGCGTTCCTCGACATCGCCGAGGATGAGACGCATTGCTGCAACTACCTGTTGGCCACCGACCTCGCCATGGCGACGCCCGATGGCTATGCATCGTCCAGCTGGGAACGGGGCTATGGCGATTATGTCATGCGGCCCGACCTGTCCACCCTCCGGCCTGTGCCATGGCTCGACGGCACCGCCATGGTTCTGTGCGACGTGCTGGATCATCACACACACGCCCCAGTCCCCCACGCCCCGCGCGAGGTTCTGAAACGCCAGATCGCACGGGCCGAGGCGATGGGCCTGTCGCCCGTCATGGCGACCGAGCTGGAATTCTTCCTGTTCCGCGGCACCCATGACGAAATCGCCGATAACGGGTTCCAGAACCTGCAACCGATCAGCCATTACAATGAAGATTACCACATCTTCCAAACCTCCAAGGAAGAGCCTGTGATGCGCCCGATCCGCAATCACCTGCGCGCCATGGGCGTGCCGGTTGAAGGCACCAAGGGCGAGGCTGAGGCCGGTCAGGAAGAGTTGAATATCAAATATGCCGATGCGCTCGGCTGTGCCGATCACCACACGCTGGCCAAACATGCGGTGAAGGAAATCGCGCATGGGCAGGGATTTGCGGCCACGTTCCTGCCCAAGCTTTCCGCCGACAGTGTCGGCTCCGCCGCCCATATCCACCAATCGCTGTTCCGCGATGGCGAGAATGCCTTTCACGACCCCGATCGCCCGCTTGCCAAATCCAGCGTTGATGGACAGTTACATGGCAGGCCTCCTCAAATACGCGCCAGACGTCACCTGTTTCCTTGCTCCCTACATCAACAGCTACAAGCGGTTCTCCAAAGGCACGTTCGCGCCCACGCGCATCGTCTGGTCGGTCGACAATCGCACCGCCGCCTTCCGCCTGGTGGGCGATGGCACGAAGGGGGTGCGCGTCGAATGCCGCATCCCGGGCGCCGACATGAACCCTTATCTCGGCCTCGCCGCGATGCTCGCCTGCGGCCTTGCCGGGATTGATGAGGGCCTGTCGCTGGAAGAGCCGTTCAGCGGCGACGCCTATGAGACATCCGATACAACCCACATCCCCACCACCCTGCGCGATGCGCGCACGGCGCTCACGAGACTCCGCGATGTTGCGGGCCGCAATGGGCGACGAGGTGATCGACCACTATGCCCGCGCCGCCGCATGGGAGATCGAGGAATTCGACCGCGCCGTCACCGACTACGAGATCAAACGGGGGTTCGAGAAGGCATGATCAGAACGGCCAATGCGGTCTTGCCGGTCGCTGATATCGACGCGGCTTGCGCCTTTGTCAAAGACTGCCTCGGGTTTGAGACACTCGTCAGGCGAGAGGGGCACGCCTATTGCGAACGCGGTGATGCAGGTGTGCATTTCATCAACGCACCGCCAGATGCGGACATGGATGATCCCGCCCGGCAGTTGGTGATCTACATGGATTGCGATGACGTCGACGCCCTGTGGGCCGAGCGTGAGGAGGCTATCCAGCAATTGCCCGCCTCCCATCGTGACGCACCCGGGCCGCGCGCCAACGGGCAACGTGAATTCCACCTGATCCACGGACCGTTCCTGTTCATCGCGGGCCAGCCGATTGCAAAGGACGAAGCACCATGAGCGTGTTGCGCTGTATTTCACCCATCGACGGCTCGGTTTTTGCGGAACGCGAGACCGCCTCCATCGACGCCGCCAAGATCCAGATCGCCGCCATGCGAACAGCGCAGGCCGCGTGGGCCGCCCGGCCCTTGGAGGAGCGGATCGACATCGTCATGGCGGGCGTGGCGGCCATCGGTGCGATGAATGACCAGATCGTGCCGGAACTGGCCCGGATGATGGGCCGTCCAGTGCGCTACGGCGGGGAATTCGGCGGCTTTAACGAACGCGCCAGCCACATGGCGCAGATTGCGGAAGAGGCGCTGGCCGACATCGAGGTGGGCGAGGATGCCACCTTCCGCCGCTACATCAAGCGTATCCCGCACGGCGTCGTCTTTGTCGTAGCGCCATGGAATTACCCCTACATGACCGCCATCAACACCGTTGCGCCCGCGCTGATCGCGGGCAATGCGGTTGTGCTGAAACACGCCACGCAAACGCTGCTGGTGGGCGAACGCATGGCGCGGGCTTTCCACAGCGCTGGCGTGCCGGAGGACGTGTTCGCCAATATCTTCCTCGATCATGACACCACGTCGGACCTGATCGCTGGCAATGCCTTTGACTTCATCAATTTTACCGGCTCCGTCGGGGGTGGTGCGGCGATGGAACGCGCGGCGGCAGGCACGTTTACGGGCGTCAGCACCGAACTCGGCGGCAAGGATCCGGGCTATGTCATGGATGATGCCGATCTCGATGCCGCGGTCGACACGCTGATCGACGGTGCAATGTTCAATTCCGGCCAGTGCTGCTGCGGGATTGAGCGCATCTATGTGCACGAAAGCCTGTTTGATGCATTCGTCGAGAAAGCCGTTGCCATCGTGAACGGCTATACCCTCGGCAATCCGCTGGACGAGGCCACAACCCTCGGCCCCATGGCGCATCGCCGGTTCGCCAACGACGTCCGCGCCCAGATCGCCGAGGCCGTGGCAGATGGCGCAACCGCCCATATCGAACCCTTCGCAGCGGACGATGGCGGCGCATACCTCAGCCCCCAGATCCTGACGAACGTGACCCACAAGATGCGCGTCATGCGGGACGAAAGCTTTGGCCCGGTCGTCGGCATCATGCCGGTGCGCGACGATGACGAAGCCATCGCCCTGATGAACGACAGCCAATTCGGCCTGACCGCCAGCCTCTGGACGTCAGACGTGGACCGCGCCGCGCATGTGGGCGACCGGATCGAAACCGGCACCGTCTTCCTGAACCGCGCCGATTACCTCGACCCCGGCCTGTGCTGGACGGGCTGCAAGAATACCGGGCGCGGTGGCGGCTTGTCCGTGATCGGCTACCACAACCTGACGCGCCCCAAATCCTACCATCTGAAGAAGGTCACCTGAGATGAGCCTGACTGGGAACTGGTCCTACCCCACCGCAATCCGCTTCGGCACCGGTCGCATCGCGGAGCTGGCCGAAGCCTGCGCACAAGCGGGCATGAAACGGCCCCTTCTGGTCACGGACCGGGGCCTGGCGGGCTTGCCGATTACCGCTCAAGCGTTGGACGTGCTCGACCGCGCGGGTCTTGGTCGCGCGCTTTTTGCCGAGGTGGATCCAAACCCGAATGAGGTGAACCTTGCAGCGGGGCTGGAGGCCTACCGCACCGGCAACCATGACGGCGTGATCGCATTTGGCGGCGGCTCCGGCCTCGATCTGGGCAAGATGGTGGCCTTCATGGCGGGCCAGACGCGCCCCGTTTGGGATTTCGAGGACATCGGCGATTGGTGGACCCGTGCAGATGCAGATGCCATCGCCCCGATTGTGGCCGTGCCAACGACCGCTGGCACCGGGTCCGAGGTTGGCCGCGCATCCGTGCTGACCGACAGCGCAACACATGAGAAGAAGATCATCTTCCACCCCAAGGTCCTGCCTGCGGTTGTGATCTGCGATCCGGAGCTGACCGTTGGCATGCCGCCCGCCATCACCGCAGGCACTGGCCTCGATGCCTTCGCGCATTGCGTCGAAGCCTTCTCCAGCCCGCACTATCACCCGATGAGCCAGGGCATCGCGCTGGAAGGCATGCGCCTGGTGATCGAGAACCTGCCGCGCGCCTATGCCGATGGCTCGGATATCGCGGCTCGCGCCCAGATGATGAGCGCCGCAGCCATGGGCGCCACAGCCTTTCAGAAGGGGCTCGGGGCCATTCACGCCCTCAGCCATCCGGTCGGCGCGATCTTCGGCACCCATCATGGCACCACCAATGCCGTGTGTATGCCCGCTGTGCTGGACCTGAACGCTCCGATGATCCGCGACCGGTTCGATACGGCCGCCAGCTACCTCGGCGTCGACGGCGGATTTGATGGTTTTTGCGCCTTCGTGCAGGGGTTCAATGACAGCCTGGGCATTCCCCGCAGACTGTCCGATATGGGTGTCACGGCTGACCGGATGGATGACCTCGTCGCGGGCGCCTTGCGCGACCCGTCCTGCGGCGGAAACCCGGTGGAGCTGACCGACGCCAACCTGCGCGCATTGTTTGAGGCCGTCATCTAGGATTGCCCCCGGCTCTGCTGCCATCGACCACCCGACCGACAAAGCCATGGCGCGGCACCCGCTTTGCGTAACCTGCGGATTTTGCCCAGGTTTTAGTGCGCGTGGGGCCGAAAATGCGATTCGATAGGCTTACCCTTCAAAGCGGATAGGTCCAGCGCTCATATGTAGGTCGGTCATGGGTCCAACTACAAAACCTGACCGTCGGTGTTGCCGAAGCGCAGCACCCTTGTGCACCCCGGCGCATTGCCGCCTATTTCCCTCAAGACGCGTTGACTTCGCGCGGAGAAGGCCGCTTTCAAAGGTCGTTAACAGAACGTTGACGCGGGTCCATGAACAGCTGCTTTTCCAAACTATGGCGCATTGTGCGCGTGAGGGTCGCTTTGCCGATGGCCCTGTTTGGCGCAGCCTGCCTGATCCCCATTGCACCACCCGCCACGGCGCAAGACGACACCGCCCCCGCCGTAGCGGCGTTTGAGGATTGGCGCATGTCCTGCCCGGGCGACAGCGCGGACAGTTGCCGGGTCTGGCAGCGCGTGCAGGTGGCTTACGGCGACGGCCTGCAAGACGTGATGGCCGTATCCGTTGCGCCCGCCGATAGCGGGCTTGTCGTCCTGTTTCAGGTCCCCCTCGACGTCTACCTGCCCGCCGATTTCGGCCTGCGCGTGGACGGCACCGGCGAACGGCGCGTGCGCTATCGCAACTGCAATGAAACCGGGTGCTGGGTTCTGCTGCGCGACGATAGCGGCGTTCTGAACAGCTTCCGCCGCGGCATCACCGCCGAAGCCGCACTGAGCCTTGTCGAAGGCGAAACGGTGCGCATCAGCTTCTCCCTCCGGGGGTTCACGGCTGCCATGGCAGCCTTTGAAGACGCGAGACAAACCTTTGAATAATCGACTGGCCTCCACCGCCATCGTCCTTGCGATGGCCCCCTCTGCTGCACTGGCCCAGACCTGCTTTGACGTGGACCGGGTGACGCTGACCGGCGTTACACTTCTGCCCGAGGCGTCTCTGCAGGCAGAATTTTCGCCCTTTCTGGGCTGTGTCGGGCTGGAAGCGCTCAACGCCATGCTGGAGGCGGTAACGCTGGCCTATGTGGATGCGGGCTATATCGCGGCGCGGGCCTATTTGCCGGAACAGGATTTGTCCGACGGCGAACTTGAAATCTCGGTCGTCGAAGGCCGCGTGTCCGAGATTGTGGTCGCCGAAAACGGCACGCCCGCGCCCCGCCGGGCCGTCACGGCCTTCCCGCAGATGGAGGGCCGACCATTGGAATTGCGGCGGCTGGAACAGGGTATCGCCCAGATCAACCGTCTGCCGTCGAGCGACGCCACAAGCGAGCTGCTTCCCGGCGCCGAGCCGGGCGATAGCGTCGTGGCCGTGCAGATCGCGCAGGGTCCGCGCCTGTCGGGCAACATCTCCGTTGATGATCGCGGAACACCCTCCACGGGTGTCTATAATTTCGGAACCACGTTTGCGTACGACAACCTGCTTGGTCTCAACGACAGTTGGACGTTGACCTATTCGCGCAGCATGGAACCGGGCGCCTTTTCGTTTGGACCCGATGCGCCGGTCGGGAATTCCTACAGCCTGTCGGGCACGATGCCCTTTGGGTTTTGGACCTATTCCCTGTCGCTCAGCGGATCGGACTACGCCATCGACATTCCCGGTGTGACCGGGCCAATCGCAAGCTCCGGCCAATCGCGCACCGCGCGCGTCTCTGCAGAGCGGCTGGTGTCCCTGTCCGAGGTCGGGCGTCTTGATGCAGGCGTCGCCCTGCAATGGGCGGACAATGAAAACCAGATCCTTGGGGCGCGGATCGATACATCTTCGCGCAGCCTGACGCGGATCGAGGCTTATGTCAGGGCGTCACAGCCGCTTTGGGGCGGCCAGATCGACCTGACCACAACCCTGCGTCACGGCGTCGACTGGTTCGGCGCGTTTGACGATGACACCGCCCCCGCCGGATCCCCGATTGCGCAGTATACGGCGCTTTTGGTCGACGCGACCTGGGTGCGACCCTGGGAGGTCGGTGAACAGATCATATTGCTGAATTCGCGTTTCTCTGGGCAAGTATCCGCGCAAAACCTGTTCGGGTCCGAGCAATTCTCGATCGGCGGTTTTTCCAGCGTCCGTGGCGCCCGCACCAGCCTTCTGTTCGGCAATTCCGGCGTGTCGCTGGTCAATACACTCAGCGCGCCCGGCCTTTTGGATCTTGGTGAAGGGTCCAGCATCACGCCCTATATCGGCCTCGACGCGGGCCGTATCTTCGCCGAAAACGAATTCGGCATTCAGGGCGGTTCGCTCACCTCCTACACGATTGGTGCCACAATCAGCGACGGTGTGTTCTCCATCGACGCTGTTTACAGCGACATCCTGTCCGCCCCAGACTTTGCCCAAGCCCCCGATGACGGCCTGTTCACACTCCAGGCCCGACTGACTTTCTAGAATGGAAAGACCTGACCCATGGCTTTGATTTCGACCCGTTCGCTTTTCTCCCGCCTGATCCTTGGCGTGGCCCTCAGCTTTGGGGCACAGACAGCGCTGGCCCAGGTCACAGCCGACCCGGCAGCCACCGGCGGGTTGAACGTGAACACGGCGCCCAACGGCGTGCCCTTGATCGACATCGCCACACCCAATGCAGGCGGGCTGTCCCATAACCTCTACGGAGACTTCAACGTCGGCTCCGAAGGTCTGATCCTCAACAACCAGGGCGGCAATTTCGGCAACAGCCAATTGGGCGGCGTTGTGCCTGGCAACCCCAACCTGACCGGCGTTGTGCCCGCCCGTGTGATCCTGAACGAAGTGGCTGGCACCAATAGGTCCGAGCTTGGGGGCGTGATCGAAGTGGCGGGCCAATCTGCCGATGTGATCGTGGCCAACCCCAATGGCATCACCTGTAATGGCTGCGGGTTCATCCGCACGCCCCGCGCCGTGCTGACCACCGGCACCCCGGATATCACCGGCGGCACCCTGTCTGGGTTCACCGTGAATGGCGGTGACATCCTGATCGGCGCGAACGGCGCAGACCTCAGCGGTGTGAGCCTGTTCGACATCATCTCTCGCCAAGTGACGTTCGAAGGTGCCGTTGCCGGCAGTGATGAGGTGCGCGTGGCCGCCGGGCGCAATGCCTTTGCCTATGACAGCGGCGCTGTCACGGCCCTGCCCGATGACGGCAGCACCGGACCCGCCTTTGGCATCGACAGCACCGCCGTGGGCGGGCTCTACGCGGGTCGGATCACGCTTTTGTCGACCGAAGCAGGCGTCGCCGTGCGAGCCCCGCGCGAAATGGCGGCCAGCGCTGGCGGCATGACGCTGACCGCTGATGGTCGTCTGGTGATCGGGCGTGCGCAGGCCACAGGCTCTGTGGCCGTGCGATCTGCGGCACCCGTTGTGGTCCAGACCTCCCTGTTTTCCGGCGATGCCATCTCGCTGGAAGGGGTCTCAGCCGAAATCGCCGCAAATGCGACCGTTGCGGCTGAAGGCGATCTGACGATCGCGGCGACCAATGGCGTCACACTGGGCAGCGGCGCGCTCGCAGCAGCGGGCGCAGACAGCGCGGGCACGCTCGGCACGACAGGCGATCTGACCTTCAGCGGCGGTGGTGCATTGAACGCAACAGGCGCACGCATCGCGGCGGCAGGCGACGCAGCGCTCAGCTTCAGTGCCGTCACCTTGAATCAAACGGGCGGGGCCGAAGCGCTCACTCTCCTCGGCAATCTCACACTCGATGCGGCATCGCTCACCGCCAACGGCGCCAGCGCCATGATCGGCGGCGACATGACCCTGACCAGCCCGGGCGCATTGGCGATCACGGGCGGCGACTACGCCATCGGCGGCGATCTGACGGCGACGGGCACATCGCTCAACACCTCTGCCGATTTCGACGCGGCGGGGGCCGCAACGCTTGAGGCGACCTCAGGCGCGTTGACAAATTCCGGCGATCTCGATGCCGGCGGCGCACTTGCGCTAACGGCCAGCGGCGCCATGACCAATTCCGGCGATATCCGCGGTGGGGCCACAGGCGATTTGTCCGCGGGCGGCGCTTTCAACAACACCGGCTCCATCGTCACGGCAGGCGCGCTCAGCGTCGAGGCTGCGAATATCACCAACTCCGATGCGCTCGGCTCGTCCGGCGGCGACGTCGCCCTCACCACCCTTGGCGACATCACCAACAGTGGTCTGATCTATGCCGGTCAGAACCTCACAATGCGCCTGGATGGGGCGTTCGAGAATTTGATGGCCGACGTGATCGCCGAAGGCGGCATCACGATCCGCGGCGAAAGTGGCGCGCGCGCAGCCTCGGTCCTCAACCGCTCCGCCCAGATCGAAGCCATCACCGGCGCCATCCTGATTGCAGCAACAAGCGTTGAGAACAGCCAGCCGTCGCCCACCGTCATCACTGAAACCGAAACCACGGTGCGTGAAGGCACCAACCTTGCGGATTTTCCGGGTGGTCTCAACCGATCAAACACCACCCGTTTTGTGGAAACAACCGAAACAACCCGCATGGTGGTTCAACCCGGCACCGACGCGCCTGCCGCAATCCTCGCAGGCGGCGATCTGACCATCAATGCAGGCACAATCCTGAACAATTACAGCCAGATTGCAGCAGGCGGCGACCTGACGTTGAACGCCGGCTCTGTCACGAACACTGGTCTGGACCTCATCGAAACGAACGTCAGCACAACGGTCACGCACTACCGGGTCCGCGTGTGCACGCTTCGCATTCTGGGCTTCTGCCTCAATCGCTCCTGGCGTGATCGCGAGGCGACGGGCGTTCCAATCACGACGACCGCAACCACAGGTTCGGTGTTCTCGACAATTCAGGCAGGCGGCACGCTGAACGCAACCGTCACCGGCTACCTCGGCAACAACGCCGTCCGCGATGGCGTGGCCCAAGTCGGCCTCAGCTCAGGGGGTCGCGCCCTGTCGGCCCCGCCGCTGATTGGCTCCGTGAACCCCAACGCAATCCTCAACCGCTCGGCGCTCTTCACGCCGACGCAGAACCCCAACGCGCCGTTCCTGATCGAGACGCGCGATGAATTCATCGATGTCAGCCGCTTCCTGTCGTCGGACTATTTCCTGCAACAGATCGGCGGCTATGACGCCAACATAACGCAGCGCCGCTTTGGCGATGCCTATGTCGAAGCCCGCCTGATCCAGGAACAGCTTTTCGCGCTGACTGGGCGCCGCGCGGCGGATGACCCCGATGAATTGCGCGATCTGATGGCGCGCATGTACGACAATGCCGTCGAAGCGGCCGAAGGCCTGCAACTGACCCCCGGCGTGGCGCTCAGCCCCGAACAGGTGGCCGCCCTGACCGAGAACATCATCTGGCTGGAAGAGCAGATCATTGACGGTCAGGCCGTTCTCGTCCCCGTCGTCTACCTTGGCGCAAATGGGGCCGAGGGCATTTCGCTCGCCGGTGCGCAGATTGCGGCCGCCGAGGTCAACATCGACGCAGGCACTGTGGCCAACACAGGCGCCATCACCGCGGAACAGGATCTTGAGATCGCAACGGATGCTGACCTGATCAACATCGGCGGTCAGATCGAAGCGGGCGGCGACGCCGAATTGGACGTGGAAGGTCGCCTTGCGAACGTCTCCGGCCAGATCACCGCGGGCGGCGATATCGACATCGACGCAGGCGAATTGGAAAACTCCACCGCCTTGATCCGCGACGAGATCTGGCAACGGCTTCGCCGACCGCGTCCAGCAGATCGGCGAGATCGCGGCAGGCGGCAATCTCGACATCGACGTCGAAGGCGATCTGTCGTCCGAAGGTGGCCAATTCACGGCCGGTGGCGACGCAACGCTCGACGCAGGCGGCGACGTGGCCATTGGCGCACTGATGGTGGAAACCAGCCGCGAAGACGAATTCGGAAATGGCTCCGATAGCGGCTTCACCCGCGATGCGGAACTGGCCGGTGTCACGGCTGGCGGTGACGTTGCAATCAACGCCGGCGAAGATCTGACCATTGCCGGGGCCGAAATCGACGCCGGCGGGGATGCCGCCCTCACGGCAGAGGGTGACGTCACGATCAGCCTCCGTGCAGGAGGTCGAACAGGAAGACGTCGTCTGGGATATCAACGGCGGCGGCCTCTTCGGCGTCGACACCGACATCCGCGAACAGGATCAAGAGGTCACGACCGAGCAGACCACAATCAGCGCAGGCGGCAACCTGACGATTGCGTCGGGCGCGGGAGACGTAACGCTCGAAGCCCCCGCACTTGAAAGCGGCGGTGAGACGGTGATCGCTGCCGAGGAAGGCACCGTGTCAATCCTGACGACCGAGGACAGCGCCTTCACACGCGATGAATTCCGCGAAGAAGACCTGCTTTGGTGGAACGAAGAGGATGAAGGCAGCTCGGAAGTCACCCGCACCTTCACCACCATCGAAGCGGGCGGTGGCCTGCAGATCATCTCGGGCGGCGACATCATCGTCGACTATGTCGCCACCGGCGATTTCAACGAAGGCATCGCCCAGCTGGCCGAAGCCCCCGGGCTGGAATGGATGGCCGATCTGGCCGAGTTGGAAGATGGCGTCTACTGGCAAGCCGCCGAAACCGCGTTCGAGGAGTGGGACTACGAAAACCAGGGCCTGACCGAGGCCGGGGCGCTTTTCGTCACGGCAGTGGTGTCGTTCGCCACATCCGGCCTCACCGCCGGTTGGGCCGAGTCGATCACCCAAGGTCTGGGCTTCGCCACGGGCGGCGCTGCCGAAGCGGCTATCCAGGCAGGTCTGAGGAACCTGGTCAGCACGGCCTCCGTTTCTCTGGTCAACAACGGCGGCGATATCGGCGCGGTGCTGGAAGAACTTGCCTCCGGCGACAGCATCCGGGGCCTGGTCACAGCTATGGTATCGGCCGGACTGGGGTCGCATCTGGTGGATGCAGCAGGGCTCAGCGGACCACTTGCCGAGGGCGCGACCTTCACCGAGGTCGCAATCCGTGACCTTCAAGCGAACCTTATTCGCGCCAGTGTGAATGCAACCGTCAGCACGGCCATCAATGGTGGAGATTTGGGTGATGCCCTGTTTGATGGCTGGACCAACGCAATGGTTATGGGCGGGCTGTCGATCGTTCAAAACGAGATTGGCAATTTCGCAGATGCGAACGGTTTGCCGGAAGGCGGCATCGAACATTTGGTCGCACATGCGGTTGCGGGTGGGCTGGCAGCAGAACTGCTGGGCGAGGATTTCGCTGACGGTGCGATCGGCGCGGCGGTTGCTGCGCTGGCGGGCGGTATGATCGGCGATCTGGGTTTGTCCGGAGAGCGCGAAGCGGAACTCGTTGGCCTGATCTCAACGGCTGCTGTTCTGATCAGTAGCGATGGTGATACCGGTGGCGCGATGATCGCTGGCGCAATCGCAACCTCCCTCGATTTGAACAACCGTCAGCTTCATGAGAACGAGATCGACTGGCTGATTGAAAATGCGGATGCATTTGCCGAATGGATGTGCGCTGAAAACGATGTCTGCGACATGTCGCGGGCCCAGGCGCTTGGCATTTTGACCGCTGAAACGCTCGATGGCGTGTCCGAGACATTCGGCGCCTATGGAAGCCCGGGACGCCGCATTGTCTTTGGCGAGCAGGCACGAGCGTTCATCAATGAGACCTACACAGGTCCGGCTGTCGTCGACAACCAGCACATGTTCGCGACGCTGGATCCGAACTCGTTCGAGTACCGCAACAGCCTGCTTAATGCTTCAACTGCGCTCGACAACCTAAGCCTGTACGACTTCGCTTCAGCTCAATCGCTGTGGCCAGAGGGCCAGGATGCCGCCAACGCCTTCTTGCATGAAGCAATCATCGAATTTGCCGAGCGTCCAACAAGTGTTGAGGCCGTGTCGTTTGTCGAAGCGTTGGCGTCAGACCCCGACCGGGCGCATGCCTACTTCCAGGCTTATGCTGCATCCGGCTACCGTGACGGGCAACCAAACGTAGCAAGCGCGGTCAGCCTATCACGCATCATCGAAGCATTGCCTGAAGAGGCGCAAAGCGCTGCTGCAAGTGGGTTTGCAGAAGGCTTCCTTGGCCGGAACGACCTGAGCGCCGAAGAGATCGAGAATGCCGTTCTGAACGGCTCATGGGATGCAACTCTCCAGTTCAGCCTGGAAGAAGGGCTATTCGGACACATCCTTGATCAGGGCTTCAACATCAGCGTGACCTCTTCGGGGCGACGCGTGATCGAAGGCCCTGATGGTCAACGCTATCGCACGGTCGCCGCGGCACAGGCATCCCTGACGCGGACGCCGGTCAACACTGAACGTGTCATGGGTGACCTCGATCAGGCTGTTGCAACGCGTCGTAACGATTTCGATACCGCGGAGGGAACAATCATCGCTGGGCAAACCAACATTGACGGCCTTCCAACAACTTCGATTGAAGGGCGGTCCGGAGGATTGCACCGCAATGATGACGGCACTCCGGCCTGGCCACATGGCGATGCGCCTTTCCAGAACAATTCAGGATTCCGCGGCGCAAGGGATGCCGAAGTCGATTTCGCGAACAATCTGCATGGCACGCTGTCGCAAAGTGGGATCCCACGTACTCAGGTGACAGGCGAAGTGTTCTTCTCAGTCGAAAGAACCATGTGTTCAGCCTGTTATGCGGGCTTCAATACAAACAACCCTGGCGCTGGTCCTGGCGTGATCCACCAACTCTCGACACACTACCCGAATATGACCATTGTCGTCAGCGATCCTGCACGCGGAGTTGTGCGCATCCAGAACGGTGTGCGGCTTGACTAAAGGAAAGGACACCGATCTTGCCTGACCATGCACTCTTGGATCGCATGGATGCGTTCGATGCATCCCGATTTGAAGCGGTGAAACTTAGCGACGAATTCTTCGGGCTGTTGATCGACCTCAGCCGCTGGCTCAATGCGCGTTTGCCGCTCGCTACGGACTTTGCAGCAAAAGCTGAGCAAGTTCTGATCGATTTGACAGCAGCGATAGAGGCGCGAGATTTTCGCGCGGCGCCCTTTGCTGGCGACTACGCAGATGATGTTTATGCGGTCTATGGTGAGTATGACTTCGACTATGAAAAACGTACCCCTTCTGAAAATGCAGTTCTCGTGTGGGGCTATGTGTTCGAGATTTGTCGGAATCTGATCGGTCTGCGTGGCATGGAAGATGGCGTTGCCAACGCAGCCTTTCTCGATGGGGAATTCTCCTTGTCGTGGATGGTGCCATTGATGGATGCAGCCGCTCGAACGGGCTTGGTGACACAAAGCCTGATAGAGCGGTATTTCTACGATTTCGCAGAAACAGGTGGCCCGAGCGCTGCGAAGCAGAGTATGGCGTTGTTGGAAGGCGCGGTCGCCTGACAGGAGCGACCAGCGCGGATTATGATGGACCCAGCCCTCCATCCTTGCCACCGTCCCCCCATGACCCATCAAGACCATCCCACCGTCTGGATCCCCCTGCCCGATGGCACCCGCCTCGCCGCCCGCATCTGGCGCCCGGAGACTGACAGACCCGTCCCTGCCATCCTCGAATTCCTCCCCTATCGTCGCCGCGATGTGACCGCACCGCGGGATGAGGCCACCTACCCCGCCCTCGCCGCGCAGGGCTTTGCCGGTGTCCGCGTCGACCTGCGCGGGACGGGCGACAGCGAAGGGCAGTTCGACGACGAGTATTCCGAGACCGAGCTTGCCGACGCCGAGGCCTCCATCGCCTGGATCGCCGCGCAGCCCTGGTGCAACGGCCATGTCGGCATGATGGGGATCAGCTGGGGCGGCTTCAACGCGCTGCAAGTCGCGGCCCGCCAGCCGCCAGCCCTCAAGGCCGTCATTTCCATCGCTTCCACAGTCGACCGTTTTGCCGATGACATCCACACCAAGGGCGGCGCTCAGATGGGCACCAACCTTTACTGGGCCACGCAAATGCTGGGGCGCGCGGCTGTGCCGCCCGATGCTGCCGTAGTGGGCAATAGCTGGCGGGACATCTGGCTGGACCGGCTCAAGAACATGCCCGCCCTGGCCTTCAAATGGATCACCCACCAGCGCCGCGATGCCTATTGGCAACATGGCTCGATCTGTGAGGATTTCGACGCCGTGCAGGCCCCTGCCCTGATGATCGCCGGATGGGCCGATGGCTATCGCAACACGCCGTGGAAAGCGCGCGCGGGGCTGGGGCACAGGGCGCGCGCCCTCACCGGACCTTGGGTGCATCTCTACCCACATTTCGCGGTGCCCGGGCCCCGTATGGACTTTGTTACCGAGGCAGCATCGTGGTTCGGCCATCAACTGCGCGGCGACCCCGCGCCTGACCTGCCAGCGCATCGGCTGTTCCTGTCGCAGGCCGTCCGCCCCGATGCGCCGCGCGACGTGGAACCAGGCCGCTGGATCGAGATCGCGCAGGATAAGGCGACAGAGACCATCCTGCGCCTCTCGCCCGGCCGATTGGGGCCGGATGCAGTCCATGAAACCGTTACTCTCCGCTCACCACTGGACACCGGCACCGATGGCGGGGCCTTCTTCACCCAAGGCGGCGACACCGACATGCCCGCCGATCAACGCGCCGATGATGGCCGCTCCCTGTGCTTCGAGACAGAGGCGCTGTCCGACCCACTCGACATCATCGGAATGCCCGTCTTGCGCCTGCCCGTGGCCATCGACGCGCCCCAAGGCAACCTGATCGCGCGCCTCATCGACGTGCATCCCGATGGCTGCGCGCACCGGATCACTCTGGGTGTCCTGAACCTCTCCCATCGACACAGCAGCGCTGATCCACAGCCGATGACACCCGGCACGGCGGAAGAGATCACGCTGACCCTCGATGCCACCGCCTACCGCCTGCTGCCGGGCCACAAGCTGCGCCTTGCCCTGTCGACCGCCTATTTCCCGCTGATCCTGCCGCCCCCCACGGATGTGACCGCGCAGATCGACCTTGGCCACGCCGCCCTGCATGTGCCAAGCGCACCCTACCGCCCCTGCGAGGTGCCAGAGCCGCCCGCTGGCGATCCTCGTCCTCCCTATCCGCGCCAAACTCCGGCAGAGGATAACCGGACGACCACCTTAGACCGCGCCACCGGCAAAACGACCATCGTGCAATCCAGCACCAGCGGTGTCCGCACCCATCCCGAGCACGGCCTGCAATTCGAGGACACGCACAAGGCCCGCTGGTCAATCACACGCGGCGACCCGCTCAGCCTTGAGGCGCACGAAGAAACCTCCGCCCTGCGCATCCGCGATGGCATCGCCACCGAAGTCATCGCCACTGGGCGTCTGCGCGTCACCGCCACCCATTGGGTTGTCGAGGCCCGGCTGGCCGCGAAAGAGAACGACACCATGATCTTTGAACGCAACTGGTCCGAAAACATCCCGAGGGATCATGTCTAAACCCCGCATCGCCATTGCGGGGTTTCAGCACGAAACCAACAGCTTCAGCCACCTCTCGGCCGACTTGCCCGAGTTCGAGATGGCCGATAGCTGGCCCCCTTCCTGCGCGCCGAGGCGGTTCTGACCCAGACCCGTGGCATGAACCTGCCCATCGCGGGCTTCATCGCGGCGGCAAAGGCGGATCTCCACCCGATCCTGTGGTGCGCGGCGGAACCGTCCGGCCCCGTCACCGCCCACGCATTCGACAGTATCTCTGGCGAAATTCTCGACGGCATCACGCAGGCCCGCCCAGACGCGATCTACCTCGACCTCCACGGCGCAATGATCGCTGACGGCCACCCCGATGGCGAAGGCGAACTTCTCCGCCGCATCCGCGCGCAAACAGGCCCCGATCTGCCCATTGTCGTCAGCCTCGATCTGCACGCCAATGTCTCGCCAGAGCTGGTCGCACACGCCTCCGCCATCACCATGTACCGCACCTATCCGCACCTCGACATGGCAGATGCGGGCGCGCGCGCGCATGCGGCGCTCAGCGACATCCTAAACGGCCACCGCCCCGCCAAAGCCTTCCGGCAAGCGCCCTACATCATCCCGATGCACGCCCAATTCACCGGCACCGCGCCCGCCGGCCCGCTTTATGAGGCTGTCATCGCATACGACGCCCCCGGCCAATGGGCCGAGTTCGCCACCGGCTTCAGCGGCGGGGATTGTCCCTCAACCGGCGCGTCCATCATCGCCTATGCACCGGATCAAGCCCGCGCGGACGAAATGGCCGACGCCCTTCTGGCGCAGGTCCTCGTGGCGGAAGACGCGTTCGACCAACTGCTGCCTACGCCTGCGGACGCCGTCCAACGCGCCATGGCACAGCCCATGGGCAAACCCGTGGTTCTGGCAGATGTGCAGGATAATCCCGGCGGCGGCGGATCATCTGACACAACGGGCCTCTTGCGCGCGCTCGTCGCCCAACAGGCGCAAAACGCAATGCTAGGCGTGCTCTACGACCCGCAGGCCGCCGCAACCGCCCATAAGGCTGGGGTTGGGGCGACCCTGACGCTCGGCCTTGGCGGCAAGTCCGGGCAGTTCGACGATACACCCTTCAACGTGGCATGCACGGTCCACGCCCTCAGCGACGGCGAAGTCGTCTACGAAGGTGCGATGTATGGCGGCGGCATCGCCCAGATCGGGCCGACGGCAGTGTTGCACATCACGCAAGGTGGGGCCGATGTGAAGGTCGTCGTCAGCTCAGTCCGCAACCAATGCCTCGACCTCGCCTATTTCCGCCATATCGGCCTATCACCGGAAACGGCGCGTCTGATCGCCGTTAAAAGCACGGTCCACTTTCGCGCGGATTTCGATCCCATAGCGCAGGCCACAATCCCTGTCGCAAGTCCGGGTGCACTGGGATGTCTCCTGACAGATGTGCCGTACAAAGCCTTGCGAAAAGGCGTCCGGATCGGTCCAAACGGCCCGCCTGCATGAGTCCAATTCAACGTGAAGTTGCAGCCAAAGACCCATAAACGGGTTGAATACATAATATTTGCAGTCAGAATGAAACCATAACGCGAGCGCCCAGATGGCAGTTCGCCAGAATAACGAAACAGGGAGACGATAATGACTCAACTGACAAACTTTGCCAGCCCCAGCCGCCGTGGCGTGCTGAAAGGGGCCACGGCAATCGGTGCGGCTGCACTGGTGACGCCATGGGGCACACCGCTGCGCGCACAGCCCGTTCAGGGTGGCACACTGCGCGTGGGCATGGCACACGGCTCGACCACTGACGCGCTTGATCCGGGGTCGTGGGAAGCGGACTTCATGATCTTCCAGGCGCATACGCGCAACAACTACCTGACCGAGATCGCCGCCGACGGCTCTCTCGTGCCAGAGCTTGCCGAAAGCTGGGAAGCCTCGGCTGACGCCGCCACCTGGACCTTCACGATCCGCTCGGGCGTGCAGTTCCATTCCGGACACGTGCTGACCGCAGAAGACGTGATCGCCTCGATCAACCACCACCGCGGCGAAGACAGCACCTCGGCCGCTGCACCGATCGTGGCCGATATCGTCGATATGACCGCCGATGGCATGAACGTCGTCGTGACACTCGCGGCGGGCAACGCGGACTTCCCGTTCGTTCTGTCCGACTATCACCTGCCGATTCTGCCTGCACAGGCCGACGGCACCATCGACCCCAACACACAGGATGGTTGCGGCCCCTTCGCCATCGAAGAGATCGAGTTCGGTGTCGGCGCACGCTACGTCCGCCACGAAGGCTATTGGAAAGAGGGCCTGCCCTATTTCGACGCCATCGAGCAGATCGTCATCTTCGACGACGCGGCCCGTCAGAACGCGCTGATCTCGGGCGAGGTTGACTATATCGACACCGCCGACCTGAACACCGTGCACCTGCTGGAACGCGCGCCGGGGATCGAGGTTTTGTCCGTCACCGGCACCCAGCATTACGGCCTGCCGATGGACACCCGCGCCGAGCCGTTCAACGACGTCAACGTGCGCCTCGCGCTCAAGTACGGCATCAACCGTCAGCAGCTCGTGGACACAATCCTCAACGGCTACGGCTCGCTCGGTAACGACCACCCGATCGGCCCCGGCCAGCGCTTCTTCAACACCGAGCTTGAGCAGCGCGAATACGATCCGGACCGCGTGCAGTTCCACCTGCGCGAAGCGGGTATGGAAAGCCTCGATGTGGACATTCACCTTGCCGACGCCGCCTTTGCGGGCGCGCTGGATGCGGGCGTTCTCTACGCCGAGTCGGCCTCTGCCGGTGGCATCAACCTCAACGTGGTGCGTGAACCCAACGATGGCTACTGGTCCAACGTCTGGATGCAGAAGCCCTTCGCCGGCACCTACTGGGGCGGCCGTCCGACCGAGGATTGGATGTTCGCAACCGCCTACGCCGAGGGCGTGCCGTGGAACGAGACCTACTGGTCGAACGAACGCTTCAATGAGCTTCTCGTCTCCGCCCGTGCGGAACTCGACGAAGGTCTGCGTCGCGAGCAGTATTTCGAGATGCAGCAGATCGTCTCCGACGAAGGTGGCATCATCATCCCGATGTTTGCGGCTTATGTGGGCGCTTACAGCGACCGTCTGGCCCATCCCGAACAGATCGCGTCGAACTGGCGCAATGATGGGCACCGGATCGGCGAACGCTGGTGGTTCGCCTCCTGATCCGCTCACCTGATCACATTCCGGGCCGCGTTCCCTGCGGCCCGGGATATGCGTTCATCTGAACGCTTTTTCCTGCAAAAGAGCGCTCACTTGAACGCATTTGCGTGCAGAAGAACGCATCTTTCGGGACAAAATACCGGGGCATTGCGCCCCTCAAGGGACGGACATGTCACATATCTTAACCATGATCGCACAGCGCCTGGCCTTGGGCTTCGTGACGCTGTTCGTCGTGTCGCTGATCATCTTTCTGGGCACCGAGCTTCTGCCCGGCGACTTCGCACAAGAGATCCTCGGCCAATCCGCCACGCCGGAAACCGTCGCCGCCCTGCGGGAGCAGTTGGGCCTGAATGATCCTATGCATATCAGGTACTTAGGCTGGCTGACGGACATTCTCCAGGGCGATTTTGGTGAAAGTCTGGCCAACGGGCAATCCGTGGCCGACCTGATCGGACGCAGGCTTGGCAATACCCTCAGGCTGGCGCTTTACGCGGCCGCCATCGCGGTGCCGCTGTCCCTGATCCTGGGCATTCTGGCGGCCTTGTTCCGCAACTCCTTCTTCGACCGGTTCGTGAACGCCTCCGCGCTGTCGTCGATAAGTTTCCCTGAGTTTTTCGTGGCTTACATCCTTATTTTCCTTCTGGCCGGCGCCGGTGGCGCCTTCCCGTCGATGGCGAATTTCAGGGGAACGCCTGAATTCGGTGACTTCCTCTACCGTGCGTTTTTGCCCGCTTTGACGCTTACTCTGGTCGTCACCGCGCACATGATGCGCATGACCCGCGCCGCCATCATCAACCTGCTGGCGAGCCCGTATATCGAGATGGCGCGCCTGAAGGGGATGGACCCGATGCGGATCATCGTCAAACACGCGCTGCCCAATGCTTTAGCACCTATTATCAACGTGATAGCGCTGAACCTCGCCTACCTGATAACCGGTGTGGTCGTGGTCGAAGTGGTGTTCGTCTATCCCGGCCTCGGCCAGTTGATGGTCGATAGCGTGGCCGCGCGGGACATGCCCGTGGTCCAAGGGCGTCGCGCTGATTTTTGCCGCGGCCTACGTGCTTTTGAACCTCACCGCGGATGTGTTGGCGACCCTGTCCAACCCCCGCCTCGTGCACCGTCGCTAGGGGGCTGGATTATGGGTTTTCTGACCGGACTTCTCTGGCTCGCCGTCGCGATTATCGCAGCAATGGCATCGGGTTGGCTGTTTCGCACCGCCGCCGTGGCGGTCACACCGCGCGGCATTTCGAAAGAGCTCAAGACCGCGCCGCTGACCGCCAGCTTCGGCATGTTCATGATCCTGTGCTACATCTTCGTGGCCTTTTTCGCGCCCATCATCGCGCCGTTCTCCGAGACGGAGGTTGTGGGCCCGGAATTCCTGTTCCCCGGTGACAATCCCGAGTTTCTTCTGGGCACCGACAATCTGGGCCGCGACATGCTTTCGCGCATGATCTACGCCGCGCGAAACACGGTCGGCATTGCCTTCGTCACAACGGCGCTTGCCTTCATCATCGGCTCAGTCTTGGGTCTGCTGGCCGCGATTGTCGGTGGCTGGCTGGACCAGCTTCTGAGCCGCACGGTGGACGTGTTGATGGCGATCCCCGCGCTGATTTTCGCCCTTCTTTTGCTGACGATTGTGGGCACGTCGATCATCAACATGATCATCGTAATCGCGCTGATCGACAGCACCCGCGTATTCCGCCTCGCCCGAGCAGTCGCGATGAACATCGTGGTGATGGACTATGTGGAAGCCGCCAAATTGCGCGGTGAGGGCCTATGGCGCCTTATCACACGAGAGATCCTGCCCAACGCCATGGCGCCGCTGGTGGCCGAGTTCGGCCTGCGGTTCTGCTTCGTGTTCCTGACCATCTCGGCCCTGTCTTTCCTGGGCCTCGGCATCCAGCCACCAACGGCAGACTGGGGCGCGATGGTGAAGGATACAGCGACCATGATTACCTTCGGCAACGTCACCCCGCTTCTGCCCGCCGCCGCCATTGCGCTGCTGACAGTCAGCGTGAACTTCGTGGTCGATTGGCAGCTGCACCGCGCCAGCGGATTGAAGGAGTAAATCGATGTCTGACAAAGAAGTGCTTCTGACCATCCGCGATCTGCGCATCGAAGGCCGGGCTGATGAGGAATGGCTTGAAATCGTGAAAGGCGTGGACCTGACCCTTCACAAGGGCGAAGTCCTTGGGCTGATTGGCGAATCCGGGGCTGGCAAGTCGACGATCGGCCTTGCCGCGATGGGCTTTGCCCGTGACGGTTGCCGTATCTCGGGCGGGACCATTGATTTCGACGGGATCGATTTGCGCAATGCGGGCGAGACAACCCGCCGGGGCCTGCGCGGCAAGCGCATTGCCTATGTCGCGCAATCGGCCGCAGCCAGCTTCAACCCGGCGCACAAGTTGATCGACCAATATGCCGAAGGCCCGGTTCAGCACGGCGTCATGTCGCGCGGCGAAGCCAATAGCGACGCGGTTGAGCTTTACGCGAAGATGCAATTGCCCAACCCCGACGAGATCGGCTTTCGCTATCCGCACCAGGTCTCGGGCGGGCAGTTGCAGCGCGCGATGACGGCAATGGCCATGGCCTGCCGCCCCGATCTGATCATCTTCGATGAGCCAACAACGGCCCTTGATGTTACCACCCAGATCGAGGTGCTTTCGGCGATCCGCGATATCGTTGAGCAATTCGACACTGCGGCAATCTACATCACCCACGACCTCGCCGTCGTGGCGCAGATGGCCGACAAGATCAAAGTGCTGCTGAAGGGTGAGGAGGTGGAAGAAGCCGACACCCGCACCATGTTGAACGCGCCGACGCAGGATTACACCAAATCGCTATGGGCCGTGCGCAGCCATGCGAGGGCGGAGCAACCGTCGGTACCCGCCGGGACCACGCCGGTTGTGTCGGTCAAGGGTGTGACGGCTGGCTATGGCACGCTCGACGTGCTCAAGAACATCAACTTCGACATTCATGCCCGCCGCACCGTTGCGGTTGTGGGCGAGTCTGGCTCTGGTAAATCGACCACGGCGCGTGTGATCACCGGGCTTTTGCCGCCCCGCCAGGGGGAGATCCTGTTCAACGGCAGCACCCTACCCCCGGATTACCGCCGACGCACGAAGGACCAATTGCGGCAGGCGCAGATGATCTACCAGATGGCGGACACGGCGCTGAACCCGAAGCAGAAGCTGCGGGAGCTGATTGGACGACCCGCGCAGATGTACCTCGGGCTAAGCGGCAAGGCGCTGGAAGAACGGGTGCGCAACCTGCTCGACCTGATTGAGTTGGAGCCCGACAACTACATCGACCGCCTGCCATCAGAACTGTCTGGCGGTCAGAAACAGAGGATCGGCATTGCCCGCGCGCTGGCGGCGGAGCCGCAGTTCATCATCTGTGATGAGGTGACCTCCGCGCTCGACCAACTGGTGGCGGAAGGCATTCTGAAGTTGCTGGACAAGCTGCAGGCCGAATTTAACCTCGCCTACATGTTCATCACCCACGATCTGGCGACGGTGAAATCCATCGCCGATGAAGTGGTGGTGATGAAGGAAGGGGTGGTTGTGGAGCAGGGGCCAAAATCCGAAATGTTCCAGCCACCACACGATCCCTATACGGAATTGCTGCTGTCTTCAGTTCCCGAGATGGACCCGGATTGGCTGGACAAACTGCTGGAAGAACGTGCCGCGGGTGGGGCCGGCGCCAGCGTAGAGGGCGCCGGGAACTAAGCGGTCAGTCGACGGTCATGTCGATGAGATAGGCGGAGCCGGCCGTCTTTGCCCGCTCCAGCGCGGATGCCAGCGCGGCCGTGCCTTCGATCCTTTCGGCGGGCATGCCATAGGCCTGCGCCACTTGCACGAAATCGGGGGCAGAGGGATTCACGCCTTCCGGTTTGATGGCGTTGTCGACCATGAAGCGTTCGATCTCCTGATAGCCATTGTTGTTCCAGACGAGAAAGATCACCGGGGTTCGTTCGTCCATTGCGGTGCCGAGCTCAGACAATACGAACTGCAGACCGCCATCCCCGGTGAGGCACAAAACGGGCGTGTCCGGGTCGCCAAGGGCTGCGCCGATAGCCGCGGGGCCCCGAAGCCTAACGCGCCATATCCGGTGGCTGCGTTGAACCAACTGCGCGGTTTGTCCATGCGGCACACAAGGTTGCCGGCGTAGACGGCCTGCGTGCTGTCCCCGACGATGCGGACGCCGGGGATCGTTTCGCGGATCATGTGCAGCATGTTGACCTGTTCCGCGTAGACCTCGCCGATTTCGGCCAGCGCAGCATCCAACGTATCCGCAACCCGCTGCGCGGCGCCGCTGGATTGCGAGGTGTCTTTCGTGAGGTCGACCAATGCACCCACGGCAGCAGCCGCGTCGGCCACAATTGGAATGTCAGGCACGCGGTTGCGGCCAAGCTGTGCAACGTCACTGTCGATACGGACGAGGAAGGACAGATCGGGCGATCTGCCGTCTTCATACATATCGTAATCGGTGCGCCCGAATTGCGTGCCAACGGCAAGCACAAGATCAGACTCGGCCATCAGTGTCCGAACACTAGCCATGCTTGGGCTGGCCCCAAGCTCCAACGGGCTGCCGCCTAGAATGCCGCGCGCGTTTGTTGTCGTGACCACGGGGGCATCAAAACGTTCCGCCAGTATGCGCAAGGGTGAGGCCGCGCCAACCGCACCGCCACCAGCAACGATCAGGGGACGGCTGGCCTCGTTCAGCAAACGGACCGTTTCAAGAAGAGGCTCAGACGCGGGGCGTGTCGGGTGCGGCAAAGCAGGAAGGGTTGCGGGGATTGCGACCTGTTGCTTCATCACATCCAGTGGCACTTCTATGTGAACCGGCCCGGGGCGCGCACTGGTCATCACCGCGAAAGCTCGCGTCAGGACGTGGTCCAAAACCTCAGCCCGGTGCAGAGTGTGCGACCAAAGTGCCACTTCACGCATCATCGCCCGCTGATCGGGAAGCTCATGCAGGAAACCCGCCTCGTGTCCGTGGGTTGCGACCCGGTTCACGCCCGAGATCACCAGCATCGGGACGCTGTCGGCGCGGGCCTGCGCCATCGGTGTGATCGCGTTCGTCACACCAGGCCCGGTGATCAGAAGGCACACGCCCGGCTTTCCGGTGGCGCGCGCGTAGCCGTCGGCCATGAATCCCGCGCTTTGTTCATGGCGCGGAGTGATATGGCGGATCGGGCTGTCGGCCAGACCGCGGTACATCTCGACCGTGTGGACGCCAGGAATGCCGAAAATCGTATCGACGCCGCGCTTTTCCAGATGCGCGATCAGCGCCTCACCCACGGTTTTCATCGCGCCCCTCCCTCAGATATCTTGGCCTTGCGCGCGGCGGATGGGGTCATCCCGAATTCGGCCTTGAAGGCGCGCGTCATAGCGGTGGCATCCTTGTAGCCCGCGCGCAAGGCCACCTCGGCCACGCTGTCACGGGTCTGCTCCAACCTGCGGCGGGCCTCTGCCAGCCGGATCGAGCGATACAGGCGTGCGGGCGGCAGCCCGGCATGGGTGCGAAATGCCTCCTCCAACCCGCGCAAGCTGAGCCCCAGTTCGCGGGCAATTTTCCTTAGCGGCAGGGGATGTTCCACGTTGCGTCGCATAAGCGCTGCGGTTGCGCGCACAAGACGGTGCTTGGGCAGCAAGTGTTGGGGGTCCGTCAGCTCGGCCCGTTCACCGTACATGAACAGGGCGGCCACTTCGAGGGAAAGCGCCGCGCCATGGTCCCGTTCAATCAGGGCGAGCAGCAGATCCAGCGTGGTGGTCGCCCCACCGCAAGACGCGCGATCTCCATCAACCACGAACCGGTCTTCGGTGAACGTGACCTGCGGGAACGCCTCAGCGCTTTCTGTCAGTGTGTCCCAATGGCAGGTGGCGCGGCGGCCATCCAGAAGACCGGCATGGGCCAGCAGGTACGCCCCCGTATCAAGGCCCACCAAAAGGTCGAACCGGGTAGATGCGCCGCGCAGGGCGCGCGCAGTCTGCGGGGTGGCCAGGGCCGCATGACCATAGCTCGGCATCACGAAAAGCGCGTCGCCCCGGTGATCCGACGTCAGTTGCGTTGGCGTGACGGGCAGCCCGCTGGACGATCGCAGCACCGCTTCCCCAAGGCTGAGGAAAGTCCAACTATAAAGCGCGCGGCGGGCAAGGGTGTTGGCTGCACGCAATGGCTCAACCGCATTGGCAAGGCACAGGTTCGAAAACCCGTCGAAAATGAGCATATTGATGCTTTTCGTATTGTGCATGATTTACTGTGTATTCTGCATGATCCGGAAGTCACGCTATGCGGTATTGCAGGGGCAGAACAAGGGGGACAGCACATGCATTTCGGCTTGAGCGATGAACAAGAGATGATCGTTTCGACCGTCCGGAGTTTTGTCGAAAACGAGATTTACCCCCATGAGGCCGAGGTCGAGCGCACCGGCGGGGTCCCCCATGACCTTGCACAAGATCTGAAGCAAAAGGTCATCGACCTGGGATTTTACGCCTGCAACTTTCCCGAAGAGGTGGGCGGCGCGGGGTTGAGCCATCTCGATTTCACCTTGGTGGAGCGGGAGCTTGGCCGAGGCTCCATGGCGTTGACGCATTTCTTCGGGCGACCGCAAAACATCCTGATGGCCTGTGAGGGCGAACAGCGCGAAAAGTACCTTCTGCCCGCCGTGCGCGGTGAGCGGATGGACGCCCTGGCAATGACCGAGCCCGAGGCCGGATCAGACGTGCGCGGCATGAAATGTGCGGCTGTGCGAGATGGCGGTGATTGGGTGCTGAACGGATCGAAGCACTTCATCTCAGGTGCAGACCACGCGGATTTCTTCATCGTCTTTGTGGCCACTGGCGTGGACGAAACACCGCGTGGACCCAAGAAGCGGATCACCTGTTTTCTCGTGGATCGGGGCCATCCGGGCTTTGTGGTGCGCGACGGGTATAATTCGGTCAGCCACCGGGGCTACAAGAATTGCATCCTTGAATTTGATGATTGTCGCCTGCCCGACGCGCAGGTTTTGGGAGAGGTCGATGGCGGTTTCGCCGTCATGAACGAATGGCTCTACGCGACCCGGCTGACCGTGGCGGCATTCAGCGTTGGGCGTGCGCGGCGCTGTTTCGACTATGCGCTAAGCTATGCGGCGGAGCGTAAGCAGTTTGGGCAGCAGATCGCCAAATTCCAGGGCGTGAGCTTTCAGATTGCCGATATGATCACCGAAATTGACGCAGCCGATTTCCTGACACTGGCTGGTGCATGGCGCCTGGATGAAGGTCTGCCCGCAAACCGCGAGATTGCCTCGGCCAAGGTATATGCCACGGAGATGCTGGCGCGGGTCACGGATACGACTTTGCAGATCTATGGCGGCATGGGATTGATGGACGACTTCCCAATCGAACGGTTCTGGCGTGACGCTCGGGTGGAGCGCATCTGGGACGGGACCAGCGAAATCCAGCGTCACATCATATCGCGTGACTTGTTCCGTCCCTTGGGCGCCTGATGCGGGACCTTTCGCGCCTTCTGCGACCGAACAGCATCGCCGTGATTGGTGGCGGTGCGTGGTGCGAAAACGTGATCCGTGAAGCGCGGGCTTTCGGGTTCAGAGGCCCGATCTGGCCGGTCCATCCAACCCACGCCACTGTAGCTGGCGAACCGGCCTTTGCGGATATCTCCGCCTTGCCAGAAGCGCCGGATGCAAGCTTCATTGGCGTCAATCGCCACGCCACGGTCGACATCATCCGCGCTTTGACCGCGCGCGGTGCAGGTGGGGCGGTGTGCTTTGCCTCCGGTTTCCTGGAGGCGTCTGAAGAGCTGTCTGACGGCGGCGCGGTCCAAGATGCCCTTTTGGATGCAGCGGGCGAGATGCCCATCTTCGGGCCCAATTGCTATGGCTTCCTGAACGGGTTGGACGAAGTGGCAATTTGGCCGGACCAACATGGCATGGTGAAGGTCGACCGAGGGGTGGCGATCATAACGCAATCCTCGAACATCGCCTTGAACCTGACGATGCAGAAACGGGGCTTGCCGATTGCCTATCTGCTAACAGCCGGCAATCAGGCGCAGGTCGACCTGGCAGAGCTTGGCATGGCGGCCCTGGCGGATGATCGCGTGACGGCACTGGGTCTTCATATCGAAGGGATCGGCGATCTGAGGCGGTTTGAGGCTCTGGCCAACGCGGCGCGAACGTTGGGCAAGCCGATTGTGGCGCTGAAAATTGGCGCGTCGGAACAGGCCCGCGCGGCCACGGTTTCCCACACCGCGTCCCTTGCTGGAAGCACCGCTGGATCCGACGCATTATTGGCCCGGCTCGGCATTCGGAAGGTCACGTCGCTTTCCGTGTTCCTCGAAGTTTTGAAACTGCTGCACGTCACTGGCCCATTGCCGTCGGCCCGCATCGCGTCCATGTCCTGCTCCGGCGGCGAGGCGAGTTTGATGGCGGACACGGCTGTGCGGTTCGACGTCGAATTTCCTTCCTTGAATGTCAGCCAGACCGTTGCCCTGCGGCACGCCCTTGGTCCGAAGGTCGCATTGGCCAATCCGCTGGATTACCACACCTACATCTGGGGCGACCGGGCTGCGATGGCGGCGACGTTCGCGGCCATGATGGATACGTCGTTGTCGCTTGGATGCGTGGTTCTGGATTTCCCGCGCGGCGACCGTTGCGATGCTTCCCTGTGGGACATCGTCATTGACGCGATCAAGGATGCTATCGCAGCCAGCGGCAAGCCGATTGCAATTGTCTCTTCGCTGCCGGAAACGCTTCCCGAAGAGGTCGCGATTGCCTTGGTACAAGATGGAATTGTACCGCTCTGTGGGCTCGATGACGCATTGTCTGCCATCGAGCTCGCGGCGCAATCCGACCCAACGGCACTGCCCGGGCCTATCCTGCTGCCGAGCGCAATTCATGAGGGGCAATCGAAAGTCCTGACCGAGGGAGAAGCAAAAGAAGCTCTGTCCCGCCACGGCATGATCGTTCCAAAATCTGTCAGTGCATCTTCTGGCGCAGAAGCGGGTCAGCTTTCGCAGACCTTGCGGCCGCCATTGGCCCTTAAAGGAGAAGGATTTGCGCACAAATCTGAGGTCGGCGCGCTGGCACTGAATCTTTGCACAAGCCAAGACGTGGCCATGGCGGCCAGTAAGATGCCTGCTGAGAAATTTCTTGTAGAAGAAATGGTTGAGGATGGCGTCGTTGAATTACTCGTCGGTGTCGTGGTGGATCCTGCGCACGGTTTCGTTCTGACCATCGGCGCAGGCGGCACGTGGACGGAGCTTCTTTCTGATACGCAGTGCCTTTTGATTCCCCTGACCAAGATTCAATCAACGGCGCGCTCGACCGCCTGAAGATCGCCCCGCTTTTGCACGGCTATCGCGGCGCATCCGCCGCCCATCGGCAATCGATTGTCAACGCGGTGCTGGCCGTGCAGGACTATGTCACCAGCAACGCAGACCGGGTGCTTGAAGTTGAAGTGAACCCCCTGATCTGCACTCCGACTCGCGCCGTCGCTGTCGACGCCTTGATCCGACTGAGGGAAATTGAATGACCGATACCCACCCCATCAAGACGCACCGTAATGGTCATGTGCTGGAAGTTACCTTGGATCGCCCCAAGGCCAATGCCATCGATTTGGCGACCAGCCGCATCATGGGCCAGGTCTTCACCGAATTCCGCGATGACCCCGAGCTGCGCGTGGCGCTGCTGACGGGCGCTGGAGAGAGGTTTTTCTGCCCCGGCTGGGATCTGAAGGCCGCCGCCGATGGCGACGCGGTTGACGGCGATTACGGCGTGGGCGGCTTTGGCGGCTTGCAGGAATTGCGCGGGCTGAACAAGCCAGTGATTGCTGCGGTAAATGGCATCTGCTGCGGCGGCGGGTTGGAATTGGCGTTGAGCGCAGACATCATCCTGGCCGCAGAGCATGCAAGCTTTGCGCTGCCTGAGATCCGCTCAGGCACGGTGGCAGATGCGGCGTCGGTCAAATTGCCCAAGCGCATCCCTTACCACATTGCAATGGAGATGCTGTTCACCGGCCGGTGGCTGGACGCGGAAGAGGCCGCGCGGTGGGGCATGATCAACCAGGTGCATCCGGCTGATGCGCTGATGGACCGGGCGCGCGAGATGGCGGCGCTCATCGCCTCTGGCCCACCGCTTGTAAACGCGGCCATCAAGGAGATCGTGCGCGAGGCTGAAGACATGAAGTTTCAGGACGCGCTGAACAAAATCACCAAAAGCCAGTTCGAAACGGTCGAACGGCTCTATCGCTCGGAAGATCAACTCGAAGGCGCGCGCGCCTTTGCGGAAAAACGCGACCCGGTCTGGAAGGGCCGCTAACGGGACGGCGGGTGGGGCGAGGCCGAAGGCCAGCGTCACCCACGGCCAGAAGGACACAACATGCCACTGCAAATGAACAAAGATGTCTTCATTACCTGTGCGGTCACAGGCTCGGGTGCAACGCAAGATCGCTCCCCCCATGTTCCACGCTCGCCGAAAGAAATCGCTGACAGCGCAATCGACGCCGCCAAGGCCGGGGCCGCGATTGTTCATTGCCATGTGCGCGATCCTGAAACAGGCGTGCCGTCCCGTGATCTGAAACTCTACCGCGAAGTGACCGACCGTATCCGCGATGCGGAGGTCGATGTGGTCTTGAACCTGACTGCCGGGATGGGCGGCGACATCGTTTTTGGCGGAACGGACGCCCCCCTGCCGGTTGCCCCCGGAACCGACATGGTTGGCGCCGAGGAACGCGTCGCTCATGTTGCCGAATGCCTCCCCGAAATCTGCACGCTTGATTGCGGTACGATGAATTTCGCCGAAGCCGACTACGTCATGACCAACACGCCCGGCATGTTGCAGGCCATGGGCCGCATGATGACCGATCTGGGTGTGAAGCCCGAGATTGAAGCCTTTGATACCGGCCACCTATGGTATGCCAAGCAATTGGCGGCCGATGGCGTGCTAGATGCCCCCGCCCTTGTGCAGCTTTGCATGGGGGTGCCGTGGGGCGCGCCGGATGACCTCAACACCTTCATGGCCATGGTCAACAACGTGCCAGACGACTGGACCTTCAGCGCCTTCTCCCTTGGTCGCAACCAGATGGCTTATGCTGCGGCCGCCGTGCTTGCGGGCGGCAATGTGCGGGTTGGGTTGGAAGACAATCTTTGGCTGGAAAAGGGTGTTCTGGCGACTAACGCGCAATTGGTCGAACGGGCGGTCGGTGTCGTGGAAGGCATGGGGGCGCGGATCATCGGGCCCGCGGAAGTTCGCGAGAAACTTGGCCTGACAAAGCGGGCACCGGTATGAGAGTTCAACCTCTGCTTGGGCTTGCAGCCCTCCTCGCTGTTGCTTCGTGCGATGTGGCGCTTGGGCCGTCCTATCGGGATGAGAGCGTTCAGATTGCATCAGCGGCTGCGTTTGATCCAACCCGTTATCTGGGCCGTTGGTACGAGGTTTACCGCTATCCGAACCCGTTCCAATCGGACTGTCCCGGCGCAATTGCGGAATATGGCCTTTCGGAATCGCCGGGTGTTTTGACGGTGACAAATATCTGCCTCGATGCGAACGGCCAGCCGACGGATACCATCACCGGCACTGCAACAGATGAAGGTTTGGGCCGGCTTTCCGTTCGATTGCAGGGTGTGCCAGTCGCCGCTCCCTATTGGGTTTTGTGGGTCGATGAAGGCTACCGGACGGCCGTGGTCGGCGCCCCGAATGGACGTGTCGGTTGGATCCTCAACCGGGATCCTGACATCCCGCCGGACCGCTTGGCGGCTGCGCGCGAGGTTCTCGATTTCAACGGCTATGATCTCGGCCCATTGCAGCGGAGTGTGACACCATGAAGGCGGCCATCATCGGGGGTGGCGTGATCGGCGGTGGATGGGCCGCGCGGTTTTTGCTGAACGGGTGGGACGTTTCGGTCTTTGATCCGGACCCCGAGGCAGAGCGGAAGATTGGAGAGGTCCTCGCCAATGCGCGGCGCGCCTTGCCTGCGCTTTATGATCGCGCGTTGCCTGTGGAAGGCACCTTGCGGTTTACCGACGAGATTGCCGATGCGGTAGTGGGCGCCGAGTGGGTTCAGGAAAGCGTGCCCGAACGGCTGGACATCAAGCATCGCGTTCTCGGCGATTTGGATCGTCACGCACCGCCCGGTGCGATCATCGCCTCATCTACCAGTGGCTTCAAACCGTCAGAACTGACGGCTGAGGGCGCGCGCTGTATCGTGGCGCATCCCTTTAACCCGGTCTACCTGCTGCCTCTGATCGAGCTGGTGGGTGACGCGCAGACCTGTGGCTTGGCTCAGGCAATGCTTCGGGAGGTGGGCCTTTATCCGCTGCATATCCGCAAGGAGATTGACGCCCATATTGCAGACCGGTTCCTTGAGGCTGTCTGGCGCGAGGCGCTTTGGCTTGTGAAAGACGGGATCGCAACCACCGAGGAAATAGACGAGGCCATTCGCATGGGCTTTGGCCTGCGATGGGCGCAAATGGGCCTGTTTGAGACCTATCGCGTGGCGGGCGGCGAGGCGGGCATGAAGCATTTCATGGCGCAGTTCGGGCCCTGTTTGAGTTTCCCTTGGACCAAGCTGATGGATGTGCCGGAGTTCACCGATGAGCTGGTCGATCTTATCGCCGGGCAGTCTGATGCGCAGTCGGGGCATCTGAGCATCCGGGAGTTGGAGCGTCTGCGCGACGATAACCTTGTGGGCATCATGCGGGCGTTGAAACACTCCGGCTCCGGCGCGGGCGGGGTTGTGACGGCCCATGAAGCAAAGCTCGCGCAAGCAGGGATGCCTGTGACGCTGGATCGGCAAATCCCGCAAGGTTGGACCGATTACAATGGGCACATGAACGAGACCCATTATCTGGAAGCTGGATCAAAGGCGACCGACCGCTTCATGGAGATGGTTGGCGCCGATGCGGCTTATGTCGCGGGGGGCTTGAGTTACTTCACCGTCGAGAACCATGTCCGCTATCTGGCAGAGGCCCATGCGGGGATCGGCTGCGCGCCGAGACGCGGCTTTTGGACGGAGAGGGCAAGAAGTTGCACCTGTTCCACACGCTGATGCGCGGGGATGGTGAGGTGGTGGCGACGGTGGAGACGTTCCTGCTCCATGTGGACCTCGGGACCCGGAAATCCTGCCCGCCGACGGAGGCGGTTCAGCGGGCGCTTGCGGAGGTTGCGGAGGCGCAGAAGGGCGTACCTGTGCCGGAGGGATCGGGGCGCGTGGGGCGATAGGACAGCGCGGGTGTTGCACGTTGATCATTCATTCCTGAATGGAATTCGCAAATTTCGCGGCATTTCCATTCAAATTTGAATAGCCGCGGTGCGGGTGAGATGCCATTGGAGCGCCGCTGCACCCTTTTGGCTTTGGCCAAGAAGCGGCGAAACCGTCACGCCGGTTTCCCGACGCCCCCAAAGAGCCACTTTTGTGCAGAGGCATACTCCACAAACAATCGCGCGAGGCTATCGCGCGGGGCATTGGCCGGATAGACCGCGTAGACGTCGATCGGCCGCAGTCGGACATTCGGCAACAGTTCCACCAATCGCCCGGCCCGCAATGCCTCGGCCACCAAGGGGTAGGTTTCGATCATGAACCCCATGCCATCTTCGACAACGGAGCGGGCCATCGCGAAATTGTCGCATGTCACCAGAGCACGCGGTTCGCGGGTGGGGGTGTGTCCATCCACGCTGGTCGCGATACTCGCCCACGGGATCGCCGGGCAGGCGATGCGATCCCAATCGGCCAGATCGTCAATGGTTTTCAGGGGCGGACGCGCGCGGACATAATCGGGCGACGCGAAAATGCAGAACTCCAGACTGCCCAGTTTGCGCGCCTTGTAGCTGCTGTCGTCGAGGTCGGTCATGCGGCCACGGATTGCAACGTCGTATTGCGACCCTTCCAGACGAACACTCTCATCGGAAAAGTGACACTTTAACTGCACCTTGGGATAGGCGCGCACGAACCCGGCGTAGAGATCGGAATACGGCCGTTCAGAGCTTGAGGCGTTGGCGGTAATTGTCAGCGTGCCGACCGGCTGTTCGACCCGGAGATTGAGAGCGGCGAGACCTTCTTGTGCGGCGGCTGTCATGCGCTGACTTGCGGAGAGCAGATCGGCGCCTGCGTCGGTCAAGGATATGCGACGGGTGGAGCGATAGAGAAGCGCCAGCCCGAGTTGGTCTTCAAGCTGTGTTATGTGGTGACTGACCACCGATGGAGACAGGTTCAGCTTGCGCGCGGCCCCCCGGAACGAGCCCGCCTCGGCGACGGTTTGAAAAATCGCCATGGCGCGCAGTTGATCAATCACTGTTCGATCCTATCGAATTATCAAACGGATAATACCTAACTTATCTGACAAAGCGTTTTGCGCAATCCTTTCCCAAGTCGCGAACACGCGGCGGGCAACACAGAAAAAGGAAGCAAGATCATGACTTTGATGATTTCAATCGCGCGCGTTTCACGCAAACCCGATGCGGCCGAAATGCAGGCGTTTCACAACGACCATAACGCCTTGTTGGGCGCATATGCCGGACCGGCGAAAATTCTGGACGATCCCAATGATCCGAACCAGATCGCCGTTGTCGTTGACGTGCACGACCTTGAAGCGATGCGAAAAGCGACCCGCACACCGGAAGGCGACGCAATGATGCGGAAATACGGATTCCTCGAACAGCTTTCCTATTTCCTTGAGCCTTCGGGCGCGCAGGCATGAGCCTTTTGCGCGCGCTGTTTGGGGGCGTTTCGGGATCGCCGAGGGCATGCGACCCGTCCCGGACGTGGACGATGTGGTGCGCGCCTGGACCCTGCACCAACGGCAGTGTCCGTCCGCCGGGGGCGGGCCATTGTGGTATTGAGCCTCGCAAACCGCGCCCTGCACGCATCGCCGCCTCTGGTCCGGGGCGGCGATTGAAAAGTTTGGGCATAGCGTTCCTTTCGGATCGCGGTCGGCTGTAGGGGACGGCTTCCCCCTCCGCGCCCGTTGAAAACAGCGCCAGTTTGTTGCCCTGAGGGTCGCGGAGGTAGGCGACGTAGAAATCGGCGCTGTAGGCATCGCGGAAGCCGGGCGAACCTTCGTTCGTGCCGCCTGCAGCCAAGCCAGCAGCATGGAGATCACGTACATGGTCATGAGTCGGAACTTGCAGTGCCACCATCGTGCCGTTGCCAGCGCTGGCCGCGCCACCGTCGAAGGGGCGCTTGATGTAGAGGTCGGGGGCGGTCGTGCCTTCGGGCGGCAGAAAGCTGAGGTCGCCGTGATAGTGTTCTAGCCGGTAGCCGAGGGGCAGGAGGAGCGCGGTGTAGAAGCGTTCCGCCGCATCCATATCATCGGCGCCGAGGGTGACGTAGGCGATCATTGGCGCTTCATGCCGCCCACTTGATCGAACAGCCCATGGAGGGGATTTGGTCGCGCGGACCCTGTCCGGTGTCCGCGACCTGTTTCATGGCCTCATAAAGGTCGCGCTTTGCACCCGGTGGCGCGGGTTGGGCGCGGGAGGCATCGAGTTGGCCCCGGTATTGCAGCCCGAGATCCGCGTTGAAGCCGAAGAAATCGGGCGTGCAGACCGCGTTGTAGGTTCGGGCAACGGATTGGTCGGCATCGTGGAGATAGGGGAAGGGAAAGCCGCGTGTGGCGGCCATGCGGGTCATGTTCTCGAAATTGTCGGATGGATAAGCGATGGGGTCGTTGGAGCAGATGGCCGCAACGCCGATGCCCATGGCTTGCAGATCCGACGTGTCGCGGATGATCCGGTCGAGGATGGCGAGGACGAAGGGGCAGTGGTTGCAGATGAACATGATAAGCGTGCCCTTCGGACCGCTGATATCTTGCAGGCTGTAGCTTTGGCCGTCGGTGGCGGGCAGAGTGAAATCCGGTGCGGGCCAGTCAAAGTCGCAGACGGGGGGTGTAAGGGCGGCCATGGAAAGCTCCGGTCGTCGGACGGTGTGATCACGCGGCGTTGGCGGGCCAATCACAAAAAGCGATTAGACCAGCGCGGCGCCTGCTTGCACCCTGACCCTACGCAAGGCATCACTTCGCGCAAAGGGGAATGCTCATGACAATCCGCGTGGCCATCAACGGGTTCGGGCGCATCGGACGCTCGGTGTTGCGGGCGTGGGCGCAAGGGGGTGGTCGATTGGGGCCGCACTGGCCCGAGATCGAGATCGTGGCGATCAATGATATCGCTGATGCGGCCACCTGTGCCTATCTTTTTGAATTCGATAGTGTCTTCGGCCCCTACCCTGGTGATGTGTCCGTTGAGGGAAGCGATCTCGTCGTGGATGGGCGGCACATTCGCCTGACGATGGAACGCGATACGGGCGCTCTGCCCTTGGAAGATGTCGACGTGGTTATGGAGTGCACGGGCCGCGGCACGCGGGATGTGGCCGAAGCGGCACTGGCCGCTGGCGCGCGGCGCGTGCTTGTCTCTGGGCCTGCAGTGGACCCTGACCTGACATTCGTGATGGGGGCGAATTCCTCGGATCTGACCGCCGCGCATCGGATCGTCTCGAACGCATCGTGCACAACCAACGCGATTGCTCCGCTGGTCCGATTGATTGATGACGTGTGGGGGCTCGACTCCGCGCTGATGACGACCGTGCATTGTTATACAGGAAGTCAGCCAACCGTTGACATGCCGATGCGCGATGCCGCGCGCAGCCGGGCGGCAGCGCTGAGCATGGTGCCCACGACAACCTCGGCAGAGGCGCTGGTGGACGTTGTGTTGCCGCATCTCGCAGGCCGCGTGACGGGATCAGCGGTGCGGGTGCCCTCGGCATCGGTGTCCTGTGTGGATCTGGCCGTGATGACCCGGGAAATGCCGACGGCTGACGCTGCGCGGGAACTTTTTGAGGCTAACGCAAATCGGTTGATCGGATACACGAACAAGCCGCTGGTCAGCTCTGATCTACGCGCAAGACCGGAATCGCTGATCATTGCAGGCCCCGAGATCAAACGGTCCAAGGGCGGCATGTTGCGGGTGTTTGGCTGGTATGACAATGAGTGGGGGTTTTCCTGCCGAATGCTCGATGTGGCGGAAATCATGGGACGACAGATCAAAGGAGAGGCCTGATGGGCAGTTGGGATGCATGGAAACGCGACGCGGCCTTTGTGAACGGCGCGTGGATCGGCGCGGATAGTGGCGAGACCATTGAGGTGACAAACCCGGCCACAGGTGAGGTGATCGGCACGGTCCCGAATTGCGGTGCGGCAGAGACCGGGCACGCCATTGATGCAGCCGCAGCGGCGTTTGATGCATTGGCCGGAATGCCCCTTATGGAGCGCGTCGGACTGCTGTGGAAGCTGCACGACGCCCTGATGGACAACCAGAACGCCTTGGGCGAGCTGCTGACCGTTGAGATGGGCAAGCCCCTGGCCGAGGCAAAAGGTGAGATCGCCATCGGCGCGCAATATGTGCGCTGGTTCGCCGAGGAAGCACGCCGCGCGAAAGGAGAGATTGTACCCGCGGGCGTGAACGGGCGTCGCATTCTGGTGACCAAGCATCCGGTTGGTGTTGTGGGAATGATCACCCCATGGAATTTCCCGTCGTCGATGCTGGCCCGCAAGGTTGCCCCTGCCCTAGCGGTCGGCTGCCCAGTGGTTGCGAAGCCTGCCACGGCCACGCCCTATAGCGGGCTGGCATGGGCAGCGTTGGCCGAAGAGGTCGGCTATCCGGCAGGTGCGGTGAATGTGATCACCGGGTCGGCGCGCAAGATTGCGGGCGCGATGATGGAAGACTTCCGCGTGCGGAAAGTCACGTTCACGGGCTCCACCGAGGTGGGCAAGGAATTGATCCGCCAGAGTGCCGATACGGTGAAGAAGGTGTCGATGGAATTGGGCGGCAATGCGCCGTTCATCGTCTTTGACGATGCGGATCTGGATAAGGCGGCCGAAGGGGCGATCGTGTCCAAGTATCGCAATTCAGGGCAGACCTGCGTCTGCGCGAACCGGATTTACGTGCAGGCGGGGGTGCATGACGCCTTTGTCGAGAAGCTGGTTGAAAAGACGCGTGCGTTGAAAGTTGGGGACGGGCGCGAGGATGGCGTCGAACAGGGGCCGCTGATCGATATGGACGCGGTCGAGAAGGTCGAGGAGCTGTTGGGCGATGCCGTCGCCAAAGGCGCGGACGTGGCGACCGGTGGCAAGCGGCATGCGAACGGCGGCTCGTTCTTTGAGCCGACCGTTCTGACTGGGGCCACGCAGGACATGGCCTTTGCACAAGAGGAAATCTTTGGCCCGCTGGCGCCGGTATTCAAGTTCGAGACCGAGGACGAGGCGATTGCGATGGCCAATGACACGGTCTTTGGGCTGGCATCCTATGCCTATACTGCAGACCTGGGCCGGGCGTTTCGCCTGAACGAGCGACTGCAATATGGGATGATCGGGATCAATTCCGGGCTGATCACCACGGTCGAGGCGCCGTTTGGCGGGGTCAAGGAGAGTGGCCTGGGCAAAGAGGGCGGATCGCAGGGTCTGGAGGATTACCTGGAGACGAAATACGTCTGCATCGACGGGATTTGAGCGGTTTCGCCCCGGCTGCGCCGGGACGACCGCGCGGGGAGGCGCTGCCTCCCCCGGACCCCCTCCGAGGTATTTTTGAAACAAGGAAGTTGGACCCTCAGGTCCAGAGGACGCCAGCCGGGGGATGGTCTGGCCGTGGAACTCCACCGGCTCTGGACCATGGTTGAAGGTGAAACGGGTGGTTCCGGTATCGCGGATGCGGATGTCTTTCGGCAGGTCTTGAGGGTCGAGTCCGGCGGCGATGGCCGCGCGGGTCAGGATGCGACGAAGCGCTTCGGCCTCTGGCCAAGCGGCAAGATAGCTGAGGTGGTGTGCGCGCGCCATCAGTGGGCGCCCGTCCGCGTCCGTTTCGACAATCTCTTCTGTCGTTTCGATCTGCTCCCGCCAGAGCTTGTAGTGGCCCCCATCGGCAAAAGGCTCAGGGCTGTCGGGCCGGAGCGTTTCGACCCGTGAGACCGTCACGCCAAGATTTTCGATTGCCGGTGGCAACGGCACGGGGATGCTGAGCGCTGCGGTCTTGGCATTGGTGCGGGGACCAAGGATGATCTGTGTATCGGAGTTGGCTACGGCCGATTTGAAAGCATCGGTGAGCGTGATGACACCGGGCGCAAGGACAAGGGCGTAGCCATCAAGCGAAGCGGTGTCGGGCGGGATGATATCGACGCTGAGGCCAAGCTGGCGGAGGCCTTTGTAGAGGTCGAAGACCAGTTGGAAATAGTCGCAGCCGGTACCTTGAGGCTGTGTCTCCCACGCCCATTGCGAGGCGTAGTCGAAGACCAGTGCGACGGGGGCTTGGGCCTGTTCGACATCTGGCATCTGTTTGATTTCGTCGGAGACTTGCGCAGCCTCCACGAAGGCTTCGGCCTCGGCGCTGTCGGGACGGAGGAGGCCTGCATGGTATTGCTCCTGCGCGAAGGGGCTTGGCGCCAGCGGAAATAGGCGACGCATTCAGCGCCGTGGGCGAACGCCTCCCACGTCCAGAAGCGAACCATGCCAGGGAGCGGCGCGGGATTGGAGGGGGCCCAGTTCACCGGGCCGGGCTGTTGTTCCATGACCCACCAGCGGCCGTCCTGACCGACGGCACGGTAAAGGTCGTGGTGGAAGGCCTGGAAATCCGGGTCGCCTTGTCGGGCATAGTGGCGCTGATCTTCAGCAGATGCGCCGACGCGGTCTTCCAGGAAGCCCAATGGGTAGCTGTCCCACGTCGCGATTTCCATTTGGCGGCCCACGTCGAAATGGTCGAATTCGGTAACGCGGCCCATGTAATTATGGCTGATAGGTGCGTCGGAATGGGCGCGGATGGCGTTGACTTGCGCTTGATTGAAACGGGCAACCTGATCGGACGAAAAACGGCGGAAGTCGAGGGCATGGGCCGGGTTGGGTTCGGTGACGGTCAAGTTGGGCAGGTCGATCTCGGAGAAATCGGCGTAGTCCATGGACCAGAAGACGTTGCCCCATGCGCGGTTGAGGGCGTCCGTTGACTGGTATTTCTGGGCGAGCCAGTCGCGGAACGCATGTTCGGCAGCCTTTGAATAGCTGATCGTGGTGTCATGACAGCCGTATTCGTTGTCGGTTTGCCAGGCGGCAACGCGTCTGCCGAAGCGTTCGGCCAGAAGGCGCGTGATGCGGATGCACTCTTCCCGGTAGCCATCGTGCGAGAAGCAATAGTGACGGCGGGAGCCGAATTTCCGCGGGCGACCTTCTGCGTCCACAGCCAGCATGTCGGGATGCTTGGTCAGCATCCAGCGCGGCGGTGTGGCGGTGGGGGTGCCGAGGACGATCCTGAGGCCTGCGTCAGTCAATGTGGTGATGGCGCGGTCCAGCCAGTCGAATTGCAGATCGCCGGGCGCGGGTTCGAGGTGGGACCAAGCGAATTCGCCGATGCGGACCCATGTTAGGCCAAGGTCTGCCATGCGACGAGCATCGTCGGCCCACATCTCTTCGGGCCAATGCTCCGGGTAATAGCAGGTGCCGAGTGTGCGTTTCATAGGATCACTTGGTGTTCCTGCTGGCCCCGTGCATTGGTATCGATGCGCAGTGTCTTGCCGGAATGGGGGGCGGCGTCGATGTCGCCGTCAGGCGAGCCTTTTCGCGCCGAAGTGACATAAAGCGCGTCGGGTCCGAAGGCGGGGCATGTGGGCTGCGGAACCGGTAGCGCGATTTCTTCTACAAGATCACCAGCGGGACTGTATACGCCGATACGGGAGCCGCCCCATTCGGCGCAATGGAAGCGGCCATCGGCATCGACGACGGCGCCATCCGGGTTCACATCCGTGTCACGATGGTCGAGGTAAATCTCGGGATCAGGATCGGGCCAGCCATCTTCGCCAAGGGTGTAGCGCCAGACGATCTGTTCGGCCGTGTCGGCAAAGTAGGCGTGGCGGCCATCGGGGGTGAAGCAGGTGGCGTTGGGGATGGTGACGTCGTCGCGGATCTGGCGGATCTCGCCCCGGTAGAAGCGGTAGAGCGCCCCTGCCCCGGTTTCACCCATGTGACCCATGGTTCCGATCCAGAAGCCGCCCTGCGGATCAGCGCGGCCATCGTTGGAACGGGTGACTTGGTTGTCAGCCTCTAACGGGACAACATGCTCGGATCCGCCGTCGCGAAGGTCGAAAAGGAACAAGTCAGTCTCGGACGCCACGAGCAGGCGATCTTCATCCACCCAACCGGCGGCAGAGACGGCGCGGTCGAAGTGCATTTGGTGGCCTTCGGTGAGAAGCGTGTGGTTGAGGATGTCGAACCAGATGAGTTGACCGCGCAACGGGTGCCAAAGCGGCCCCTCGCCTAGAAGGCAGGCGCGGTCATCATAGACTGTGACGGTCATACGAGGGGGCCTTTGGTGGCGGTGTCGTAAGCTTCGACAATATGGGCCGCGCGTTTGGCGATGTCGTCCGGCGACATGCCGGGTTTATAGAGGGCTGAACCGATGCCGAAGCCATCGGCGCTTGCCGCGATCCATTCCCCAAAGTTCTCCGGGCCTGCACCGCCGACAGCATAGACCTGAGTTCCGACAGGAAGGATGGCACGGATGGCTTTGAGACCGCCGGGGCCAGCCATGTTGCCCGGAAAGAGCTTGAGGCCTGTCGCACCGGCCTTCAGCGCGGTGAAAGCCTCAGACGGGGTGAAGATGCCGGGCCAAGAGGCCATGCCATGTTCAACGCTTGCCTCGATCACGTCGGTATCGACGTTCGGGGAAACGACAAGCGTGCCGCCTGCCGCCTTCACGTCACCCACCTGTGCGACGGTCAGCACGGTGCCTGCACCGATCACGGCGCGGCCTGCGCAGGCCTCGGCCATCGCGGCGATGCTGGAGAAGGGATCTGGTGAATTCAGGGGCACCTCGATGGTGGTGATCCCGGCGGCAATGAGCGCCTCGGTTGCGGGAACGGCCTCCGAAGGTGTAATCCCGCGGAGGATGGCAATCAGGTTGCGTGTCATGGCTTATGCAGTCTCCGTCAGCGAAGCGTGTACGCGCGCCAGGCCAGCCCGTGTCAGGGGGCCTGCATCATGGGTTTGGGCCTGCACGCCTTGGGTCTTGAGGGCGGCGGCATAGGCGGTGGCCAGCGCGGGGTTGCCTGCAATGGCGACCTCCTGCCCCAGCCAATAGGGTTTTGTGGCGGCAAGCTCTGCGCCGATCAGGTAGCCGGACAGGCGCGCGCGAGCGGTCGCGGTACAAAGGCCGTTCAGCACATTTTCAGCGCGCAAGCCGAACAGCCGTTGGGCGAGCTTTTCGGGGCGCGAGATGGTGTCGGAGACTGCCTCGGAAAACGCATCTGGGTCTTCACCTGCTGCGCCAATGGAGTGGCGGAGTACGGACTTTTCGGCCAGCAGTTGGAACAACTCGCCGGTCATGCAGGTCTGGAAGCTGACGACTTCTTCAGCGCTGATCCGCGCCCATTTGGCATGGGTTCCCGGTAGGCAGAGGACGCCGTCGAATTTGGGGAAGGACGCAAGGAAGCCCGCGATCTGGGTTTCTTCACCACGCATGACATCCGGATGCTCGGCCTGGCTGAGACCGGGCACGATCATGACCTTGAGGCGTGCGTCTTTGGTCGGGGCATGGACGGGGGCAAGACAGCCGGGCTTGGTGGGGACTGCAACATAGGGTGCCTCGAACCAACCCTGACGCGCACCAACCATGCCGCAGGCCATAACGGGCATCGAGCCCTGGCCTAACCAAGGCTCGACGAGGCGAAGGAGTGCAGGTTCAAACCCATCGCGGTCGAGCGCACCCATGCCATCCGCGCTTGTTGCCTCAGCCTTGGCGCTGTCACCAACCATGGCCCATGCGCGCAGATGGGTGGTGCCCCAATCGACGGCGATCCAGTCGGCATATGTGGACTGTCCACTCATCCGGTTGTCACCACGCCACCGTCGATGACCATGCATTGCCCGGTCATTGCTTTGGACGCCTTTGACGCGAGGAACAGGGTTCCGCCAACGATATCCTCGGGCGCCAGATGTTCCTTGAGACACATGCGTTCCATATGCGCATCGAGATCTTCTGGCGAGGCCCACATTTCTAGCTGTTTTTCAGTGAGCACCCAGCCGGGGGCGAGCGCATTCACGCGGATACGGTCGGGGCCGAATTCGCGGGCGAGCGAGCGGGTCATTGCAGTGATGCCGCCATTGGCAGAGGTATAGGCAGGGTAGCCCGCGTTGCCCATCATGTAGCTGATGGACGACATGTTGATGATGGAGCCACCTCCGGCGACGCGCATACCCGCAATCACCGCCTGACACCCGAAGAAATAGGCTTTGAGGTTGATCGACTGGGACCAATCCCAGAACGCCTCATCCACTTCTTCCGTCTTGTGACGCTTGTCGTTGGCGGCGTTGTTGACCAGCACGGTGACGGGGCCGTGGGCCTCGGACGCCTCGGCAATGGTGGCGCGCAGACGTTCCGTGTCCGTGATGTCGCAGACGAGGCCCAATGGGCGATTGCCAGTCTTTTGCTCCATCTCCGCGACAAAATCATCGCTGGGGGAGCGTTGCACATAGGCGACCTTGGCGCCCTGGCGCAGAAAGCCTTCAGTCAGCGAAGCACCAATGCCCGAACCGCCGCCAGTGATATACACGGAAGCGCCGTTCAGGTCGGGGTAGATGGCGGTATCGGTCATAGTCGCTGTCCTTCGACAACCCACATGGTGTCGGGGTAATTCCACGGCAAGGTCAGGCCGTGATGCATAAGCCATGCACCGGAGACCTCAACTGGGCCATCCTTGAGCGCGGGCATTCCGCGGGAAAGTGCCGGGGCGGTGCCGCGATTCATCAAGGTGATGCGGTAGCGGGCATCTGGCTGCAAGGCGGTGAGGCGCAGGGGGCGTGGGGCGATCTGGTCAGAGGTGGCGGCCTTGCCCGCGAACACCACGAACTTGTCGCCTTCGCGCGTCATCTGCTGTTCGGCCATGACCGCCGGATCGGCACTGTCGAGACGCAGAATGTCCGCGCCGAGCATCCAGGTGCGGTTGTGTTTCCACCAGCTTGTGACTTCGCGCAGGACGGCGGCCTCGCGTTCGTCCAGCTCCCTTGGGTCCATCTCGAACCCCATATGGCGTTGGGCGGCGACCCATGCGCGGAAGGAGATATCAAATATACGGCCCGAGGTATGGCACCGGCGCGGCCCCACGTGAGAGCCCGTGACGGCAATGGGCAGGAACAGCGCCGCATCGTGCTGGATGCGGAGGCGTTCGAGGGCGTCGTTGGAGTCAGATAGCCAGACGCGCTGTGTGCGCTTCATGATGCCGAAATCGATGCGTCCCCCGCCCGAGGCACAGCTTTCAATTTCAACCTTCGGGAAGTCAGCACGGAGGCGGTCGATCAAAGCATAAGAGCCGCGGGTTTGATCGGCATCGGGCATGGGGAGCACACGGTTATGATCCCACTTGATGTAGTCGATGGGGTGCGCAGCCAGAATTGCCGCCATCCGATCGTAAATGAAATCGCGCACCTCAGGCAGACCCATGTTGAGGGCCTTTTGCTGACGCCCCAGCGTCTGATCCTCACCGCCCAGTGCCCAATCCGGATGGGCGCGGTGGATGTCGCTGTCGGGGTTGATCATCTCGGGCTCGAACCAGATGCCGAAGGTCATGTCGAGGGAATGGACATGATCGATCAGCGGGCCGAGGCCATCAGGGTATTTGCGGGGGTCCACCTCCCAATCCGACAGGCTTCGCGTGTCGTCGTCGCGTTGGCCGAACCAGCCGTCATCAAGGACAAACCGTTCCGCGCCAAGGGCGGCGGCGCGGGTTGCGATGTCTTTCAATACGTCGAGCTTGTGGTCGAAATACACCGCTTCCCAGCAATTGTAATGGACGGGGCGCAGGCGGTTCGCATCGGGCCACGTCACGATCCGGTCGCGCAGATGGCGCTGGAAGCTGACCGCACAGCCGTTGAGGCCCTTGTGCGAGTAGGTGACGTACAGTGTCGCAGACTCGAACGATTTGGCGGCCTGTGTCTCCATCCGGGCGGCGTGCCCGAACTGGATCTGGCGGCGGCCATCGGGAAGTTCTTCGGCAATCATCTTGTGGCCACCGGACCAGCCGTAGTGGAAGCCGTACGCCTCTCCGCGTGTGTTGGTGCAGCCTGAAAGCGGGATCAACAGGCCCGGAAAATGCTCATGCCCAGTGCGGCCCGTTCGGTTTTCGCGGTAGCGCATGCCCGGGGACCAGGCGGTGCGGTTTGTCTGAAACTCCCCGTCCAGCGACCGGCGAAATCGATCATCTCGTCGCTTTGCTGTGGGGCTGGCAAGACTGGAGCCGCGAGCCAGTGTAGGTGAACGGCGCGGTTCGCCTCCAGCCGGGTCTTGGCAGTGATGATCCGAGTCGAGGGGTCGGTCGCGAATTCGAAGATCAGAATGAGGCCGTTGGCCTCGTCGGCATATGTGAGGTTAAGCCCCTCCTCGCTTTGCTGCTCCGAAGCGTAACAGAACTTCGGAAGCAGCGGCGTGCCGTCGCCGTCACGCAGGATAAGGCCGGGCTGACCGGGAAAGGTGCGTACGGCCTCGGGGCAAAGTGAGAGGTCCGGGTTTTCATCCAGCATGCCGCCGGTAACGTCGAGCTCATGTCCGCGATGAAGCGTCTCGAGGTCTTCATCCGCAGGCAATGGCGCACCCCAGTAAACCACCTGAGGAAGGCGGTCGCCAGTCGCGGCAAGAACCATCGTTTGCCGCCCGTCATCATCCAGCCGCCATGTGCGCACTGGGCGGGCAAGTTGCGACGCCTTCGCCCCCACGGGCAAGCCTTCAGCGATGTCGCTGTCCAGGACCACATCCATGGCCGGTTTCCCTTATTTCACGGCGCCGAGCGTCAGGCCTGCGATGAAGTGCTTCTGCATCAGGAAGAACATGGCGACCGGCGGAATAGCCGCGACGATCGAGCCTGCAGACATCAGGTGATACATCGCGCGGTACTGGCCATTAAAGGCCGTGATGCCGGCTGTCACGGGCTGACTTTCCGGACTTTGCGTCAAGACGACGGCCCAGAAGAAGTCATTCCAGATGAAGGTGAAGATCAGCACGCAGAGCGCGGCGATTGCGGGCTTCATGAGAGGCAGTACGACAAACCAGAAGATGCGCCATTCACTGATGCCCTCAACGCGGGCTGCTTCGATGAGCGCGCGCGGGAGGGCGCGGATGAAGTTGCGCATGAAGAGCGTGCAGAACCCGGTCTGGAACGCGACGTGGAACAGGATCAGGCCCAAGCGTGTATCGTACAGACCCATCTGGTCCGTCAGGTCGCGTACCGGCACCATGAGGATCTGGAACGGCACGAAGTTGCCTGCCACGAACATGAAGAAGATCAGGAGGTTGCCTTTGAAGCGGTAAACACCGAGCGCAAAGCCGGTCATACAGCTGAGCGCAACCGCGCCGAACATCGTGGGAACGGTGATGATGACCGAGTTCCACAGGTATTGCGGCATGGCAGATTGGGTGAACACCGTCATGTAGTTGGTGATCCCCTGGAAGCCGTTCTCGGGCCAGCCCCAGTAATTGCCGGTGGTGAAATCCTCACCGGGTTTGATGGAGAACCAGATCACCGCCAATAGCGGGATCAGCCAAACCAGAAGTGCGAGGGGCAGAACCGCGTTGTAGGCGACGCGGGTGCCTTGGCCGTATTGTTCAATCGGACGAGGAAACATGTCAGATCATCCTTTCTCGTCACGCCACATCTTCCAAAGGAAGCCGGCGATATAAACCATCATGATGAGGAACAGGATCACGGCGATGGCCGAGCCATAGCCCATGCGGAACCCGAATTCGGAGAGCGCTACGTCGTACATGTAGAACGCAAGCACTGAGGTGTTGTAGAAGCCCGGGCCGCCATTGGTCATGATCGTGATCAAGTCGAAGGACCGCAGGGCGCCAATAACCGTCACGACAATTGCGATGAAGGTCGCAGGCCAGAGTTGTGGCAGCACGACGTACCAGAGCATTTTCGGGCCCTTCGCGCCATCAAGGCGCGCGGCCTCGATCTGTTCGGGGTCCACGGCGTTCAGACCGGTCAGATACAGGATCATGCAATAGGCGGTCTGCGGCCAGAGACCGGCGGCGATGATGCCGTAGGTGGCGTAGTCGTTGGAGCCGAGAATGTTGGTACGCGGGCCGCCGAACCAACTGAGCACCTCATTCAAAAGGCCCTCGTTCGGCAGGTAAAACCAGCTGAATACAAGGCCCACAACGACTTGAGACAGAACGAATGGGAAGAAGAAGAGCGACTTGTAGAGCCGCATCCCGAAGACCTTCTGGTTCAGGAACAGCGAGATGAAGAGGCCGCCTGGAATAGCCAGGAAGTAGAGCAGCAGCCAGATGACGTTGTTCTTGAGCGAGGTCCAGAAGAACGGGTCGGACCAGAGATTGCGATAGTTCTCGAACCCAACATATTCGCCGGTCCAGACATTTTCGCCCGTCGGTTCGCACCCTTCGGTGCGGGCGGCGCGGTTGCCAAGCTCGGTACATTCGAGGTCGGTCATCTCGCTGCCAGCGACGGCGCGGTATTCAGGCGAATAGAGGCCGTTCCACTCGTATGCGGAGATGTAGAAGCTCTGAAAAATTGGGATGATCACGTAGACCGCGAAGAAGATGAACGCGGGCAGCAAGAACAACCAAGGTGCGATCGCCTGTTGGCTGATCTTGGCCCTTGGCGCTGGATCATTGCTGTGGATCGGGGTGTCGGTCGTGACAGATGCCATGCGTCCGGTCCTCTCGGATCTATCGGAATTTGTGCCGCCTTGACCCGGGCGGGAGGGGGATGTTCGGCCCGCAGCGATGTGCGGACCGAACCGATCTCAGATCAGACGACGGGGATCAGTAGATCCGGCCGCGCGCCTGCTCGAGGATCTGAAGCACCTGGTCCAGGGTCGACGGATCAACCATGAACTGCTGGAAGCCCTGCATGGCGACCTGCGCCATTTCTGCCGGTGCGTCGCGGTCGAAGAACTGCGCGATGCCGCCGCCTGCATTGTTCGAGAGCATCTCGAAGCCTGCATTCAGGAACTCATCATCATCGACGCCGGAGTTGGCGTTGACAGGCAGCTGACCCAGGTTGTCACCATTGTTGATGAGCGTCTGGTTCTCAGCCGAAGCCACGAACAGAAGGAACGCTTCCGCCGCTTCCACGTTCTCGGCATTTGCCGCGATGTGGAAGGTGTCGGTCGGCGCGTCTTCACCGGGCTCGATCGACGGGTCGATCTGCGGGAACTGATAGAAGCCCAGCTGATCGTCCGACAGACCCGCTTCGCGCAGTGGCGCCACGGCGAAGTTACCCATCAGGTACGCTGCGGCTTCACCGTTGACCATGAAGGGAAGCGCTTCCTGCCAGGAGTAGGTCTGGTGGTCGGCAATGAACGCGCCCATTTCGATCAGGGTCGCCCAGTTTTCAAACGTCGCGCGAACACGATCATCGGTCCACTCAACTTCACCGGCCGTCAGGTCCATGTGGAAGTCGTAGCCGTTGGTGCGCATGTTGAGGTAATCGAACCAACCGCCGGCTGTCCAAAGGAACTTGGTGCCGATGGTGTAGCAGGCACGACCGGAGTCGATGATCGCCTGGCAGTTCGAAAGCTCTTCTTCCCAAGTGGTTGGCGCTTCAAGGCCAAGCTCGGCGAAGATGTCCTCACGGTAGTACACGCCCCACTGATAGTACGTGTAGGGAACGCCCCAGATGCCGTCGTCCATGGTCATAGAGCCTTGGGTGGAGGCGAGCGTTTCGGTCAGGCCGCCCTCTTCCCAAAGGTCAGAGATGTCCATGAACAGGCCCGCGTCTACGTAGGGGGCCATGCGGTTACCGGCGTACCAGTTCACGATGTCGGCGGTGCCGGATTGCAGAACGTTGCGGATCTGCGTTTTCCAGGCTTCGCGGTCGGTGATGACCAGTTCGACCTCGACCTCGGGGTTTTCCGCGGTGAAGCGGGCAACCATGTCTTCCATCACCGCGCGCGGCGCCGGGTTCGACATGTCAGAGAAAATACGCAGCGGGCCGGAGACGCCGTGGCCGTCGGCATAAGCGACGCCCGAAAGCATAGTGGCAGCTGCCAGCGCCGTGGCGCCAGTTTTGAAGATGGATCGCATGGTGTCCTCCCTAGTGATCCGGTCTGAAATTTGGTTCCATTATTTGAAACCTGGTTTCTTATATTGAAATCCTACGCTGACTCGGCCTAGGGTTGTCAACAGCAAAGCGCCGGGTCCACCCCGGAAAAGCGCAAAATCCACCCCGCGTCATGGAGGATGTCGCGGGGCCGGAAATGGGAGGAAAACCTGTGCCAGGTGAGGCCAGCGATATCTCGGACGGGACCGTAGGCAAAGCCCTCTCGGTGCTTGATGCAGTGGCGTCTTACGGTCGTCCGGTGCGATTCGGAGAGCTGCTGGCCGACAGTCCTTTTCCCAAGGCGACCTTGTACCGGTTGATGCAGGTCCTGACCAAGCAAAGCATGTTGACCTACGATCCGGACCGTCAAACCTACGCACCCGGATTGCGCCTTGTGCGCTTGGCGCATGCGGCGTGGCAGAGCGCGTCGCTTGCCCCGGTCGCACGGCCTTATCTGGAAGCGCTGTCCGCTGAAGTCGGCGAGACCGTGCACCTGGCACAATTGGACGGCGGGCAGGTTTTGTACGTCGACAAAATCAACGCGCGCGATCCCTTGCAGATGTATTCGCAGGCCGGAAAAGTTGGGCCGGTTTATTGTACCGGCGTTGGCAAGGCGATGGCGGCCTTTTTGCCCGAGGCCGATCAGGAAAAGCTGTTGCTTCAGCAAAGCTATCATCCGTTCACTGCGCATACCCTTTCGACACCTGATGATCTGCGTGGCGAGTTGAACGCGATTTACGAGCGTGGCCATGCCTATGACCGCGAAGAGCATGAACCGGGCATCATTTGCGTAGCAGTGCCGATCGTTACACGTGCGGGGCGCGTATTGGGTGCGGTTTCCGTCACATCGTCTACAGAACGCACCAGCCTTGCCGGGCTGGACGCCCATTTGCCGCGGATCCATGCCGCGGTGTCATCCATAGCCGGGGAGGCGCAAGATTGGCGCTTTCCCGACGCAGCAGAATAACACGGGGAGGAGACCGCCATGTCGGGCCTGCAACTAACGGACGTCATCAAGCGCTATGGACAGACTCAGGTCATCCATGGGGTCGACCTGACCATTGAAGACGGCGAGTTCTGTGTCTTTGTCGGCCCATCGGGCTGCGGCAAGTCCACCCTTCTGCGCATGGTCGCCGGGCTGGAGGAGACCACGGAAGGCACCATCGAGATCGGTGCGCGCAATGTGACCCGCGCTGACCCGGCCGAGCGTGGCGTAGCAATGGTCTTTCAGACCTATGCCCTCTACCCGCATATGACGGTTGAGCAAAATATGGGGTTCGGCCTGAAGATGAACGGTCACCCCGCGAATGAGATCAAGGAAAAGGTCTCAGAAGCATCACGCATCCTCAAGCTGGACGATTACCTCGCGCGCAAGCCTGTCGCCCTGTCTGGCGGGCAGCGTCAGCGCGTTGCCATTGGCCGAGCCATTGTGCGCGGCCCGGAAGTGTTCTTGTTCGATGAGCCACTGTCGAACCTCGACGCCGAGTTGCGGGTCGAGATGCGGGTGGAAATCGCGCGTTTGCACAAGGAAATCGGCGCCACGATGATCTACGTGACCCATGATCAGGTCGAGGCGATGACGCTGGCAGACAAGATCGTTGTGCTGCGGGGTGGCTATATCGAGCAGGTGGGCGCACCGCTGCACCTGTACAACGATCCCGACAACAAGTTTGTCGCGGGCTTCATCGGCAGCCCGGCCATGAATTTCTTTGATGGCGTGAACGCAGGGGGCACGGTTACGGTCCCTGCCCTTGGCGGGGCGACTATGCGGGCGCCTGCAAGTCTGACGTCAGACGGGCCTGTGACCGTCGGCGTGCGCCCGAACAAGGTCACCTTGTCGGAAGGGGATACCCATGAGGTCGACTTGTCCGAGCGGTTGGGTGGTATCAGCTACCACTACGTAAATGCACCCGACGGGTCGCGGATCGTTGTAGAAGCGCATGATCAGCACGCGCCTGCCTCAGGCTCGAAAACCGGGATCAGCTTTGACGTGGAGGATGCGTATTTCTTCGACGCCAACACCGAGCAGCGTCTGCGCTGAGCGCTCTATTCGGCGGCGGCTTGCATGTTGCGCGCCGGATCGACCACGGAAAACAACCGTTCCGCCGCGCCTGATTTTGGTTCGAGCGGGACGGTGAAACCGTTGCAGGCATCACGCAACGCCTCGCCTTGCGCGCCAAGAGCGAAACCAGCAACCGGTAGACCGGTCGCAAGCGCTTCGCGGGTCGCAAAGGAAAAGGTCTCTGGCCAGACCGAGGGCATCAGCCATGCTCGGATGCCGTAGAGGTGCGCTAATTCGGTAATCTCGTCCCTATCATAACTTCCATGAACGATGACGTTGCGCGGCAGCGGGATGGAACTGTCGACCAATCCAATGACCACGAAAGTCTGGCGCGGATGGGCCGCGGCAAGATCGCGAACGATCAGCGCGCCCTTCTGAATGTTCAGATGCCCAAGAATGCCGATGCGTCGCCCCGATTGCTCTACCATTTGTTGGAGTGCGACCAATCGCAGATGCGGCCGAACCGTTACATTTGCATGGGCGTATGCCTCCAGGAACAGGCGTGCGGAGGCTTTTGAAAATGCTGTAACTTCATCGCATTCCGCAACCAAAGCGCCCCATGCCTTGCGCCAGTCCGCAAGCGTCACACGCGTGCCATCGGGTCTGCGCGCCGCATGGCACGGGTCGGAGGTTTCGGGTCCCGGAACGCCCGCAAACCCATCGCGACCCATCAATGTGTAGGACGGCGAGAGAGCGAAGTAATCATGCAAGCGCATGAATATCCGGTCCAGCCTATCGGGACGTCGCAGAGAAAGCACGGCTTTTGGCAAACTCACTGGATCAGAGTCCCCGACGCCGCAGGAATAGATCAGATCGAGTGCATTGGCCGAGGCCAAGAGGCGACGAACGAGATCAATATCATCCGTCCGGCCGGCCAGGACTTGATCGGCGACATAAACCTCCACTTGCCAGCGCCTCAGGCCGCCCACCCGCAGGACTATCGCGGCCTCGCACCCTGCAAGTTCAACTTGCAAGGCGGCGTCCGCCCCGCCCCCAAGCGAGTGCGCAAGGTAAACTGGCAACCGATCCACACGGGCCGCGGCAAGGGCAACTGCCAAAGCAAGACGCGGCGTGGCAATGGGATCGTTGGCAATAAAGCGTTGCACCTCCGCGTCGTACCTTGGGTACCGGTACGAGATCATGGCGCCGGCGCTCCGAATACGGGCCCGCTTTTCGAGTGACCCAAAGCTCTGCCCCCCGACATGTTCAACAAACAGACCAGGCTGGCAAAGGTGAGATGCACCAAGAGCGCGTGTCTTTTGGCACCAATCAACTTCTTCGCCATAGCCACGCCCGAATGCCGGGTCGAAACGCGGAACCCTGCGCAACCAATTGCGTGACAAAGCCATGCAAAAGCCAATTCCTGTTGGGATCTCTGGCAAGGGCACCGCGCCGAGCCTGCGTGCGACTGTGTCCATTTGCTCAGCCTCGCCCGTTCGCAGGGCGATGCCAGGACCGATATCTGGAACCGAAAGGATTTCCGCGGCATTCGACATGGGGGTGACCGAAGCCACAGAGGGCTCAATCAAAGGTGCGCAAAGGCGGCTCGCCCAATCCTTTGGGACCATCGCGTCAGAGTTCAGCAACACGACTGGCCCCTCACCCTTGCAGGCCAATGCGCGCTCCAGGCCTGTGTTTACCGCTCCAACGAAGCCCTGGTTTTCATCATGACAGACCAGAGTCACCTGCTTGGGGTGTCGGGCTGACCACTTGGTCAACCAAGGTCGCACTTCTGGATCGCTGGAGCCATCTTCAACTACAATCAGGTGCCAGGGAAGGTCTGTGTGGCGTTCGAGCCGAGACACGCATTCCTTCAGCAATTCCAGCGCATTGTAGACAGGCAACACAATGGTGATTTCCGCGTTGCAACTGACATTTCGGGTCGTCGGCGCCTCCAGAAGCCAGGCGCGTTCAATGTCTGTGCCACGGGTCGTGAGCTCCAACCCAAGCGCGCGCTTCACCGCCAGTTTTGAACGTTCATCCGGTGACCGCAGGTAGCGCAACAAGGCAGGCACGGCGCGGTAGAGGTCGCGCAGGAACGCCCGCTGCAAACGACGTCGGCCGCGCGAGCTCACCGGTTCGGAAGGGTGGGGAATGATCGCGCTGTGGTGCACAAGGCCGCCGTGGATCGTTTCAAGGCGCAGTTCACGAGCGGTTGCCGGAATAGCGAACGCAAACCCCTGATTGGGTGGGCCGCCGCGCCGGGCTTTCACGTCCGGTCGGGGGACGTCCGGCTTTACCGATCGCTTGCTGCCTGACCACCGCAGGACAACACCGTCGGCATTGGCCCATCCCGAAATCTCGACCTTATCGCCGCGGCGAACGACGCGTTCAACCTGACCGGATCGTCGCCAGAACGGACCCAAGGGCACGCTGCGCAATCGACCCGCGTGGACCGCCGCATAGCGCAGATAAAGGGCGTGTAGGCGGCGGATCAAACGGTCTTACCCTTTCAGAAGTGAGGCCAGATAGCGGCCATAGCCGGACTTGCCGAAAAGGTCGGCCCGCGCAGACAGGTCTTCGGCATTGATCCAGCCAAGTTCGAAGGCGATCTCGTCTGGAGAGCCAACCTGAAGGCCTTGTCTTTGCGTGAGAGTTCTTACGAAATTCCCGGCGTCCAAAAGGCTTTCATGTGTCCCGGTATCAAGCCAGGCATAGCCGCGCCCCATACGCTCGACCGTCAGCAATCCATCGGTGAGATAGCTTTCCAGAAGGCTCGTAATTTCCAACTCGCCGCGCGGTGATGGCGTGACCGTAGCGGCGCGGTCAGGTGCGGTTCCATCAAGATAGTAGAGCCCAGTCACAGCGTAAGGGGACGGCGCAACCTTCGGCTTCTCGATGATCGCACGAACGCTGCCATCCTTCTCAAAATCCACAACCCCGTAGCGTTCGGGATCGGTCACGCGATATCCGAAGACTGTTCCGCCGTCGGCTTTCGCATCCGCCACGGCCAGAACAGTTGGCAATCCGTGCCCAAAGAAGATGTTGTCCCCCAAAACCATCGCCGACGGCGCACCATTCAGGAAATCGCGCGCCAGCAGGTAGGCCTGTGCGAGGCCGTCAGGGCTTGGTTGTTCGATATAGGTCAGGCTTAGGCCCCATTGGCTACCGTCACCCAAAGTTCGTTTGAATTGGTCCTGATCCGTTGGCGTGGTGATCACAGCGATCTCGCGGATCCCGGACAGCATCAGGACCGAGAGGGGGTAGTAGATCATCGGTTTGTCGTAGATCGGCAAAAGCTGTTTGGACACGCCAGTTGTCACCGGGTAGAGCCGTGTGCCGGAGCCGCCAGCAAGTATGATCCCTTTGCGCGCCATTCTGTGCGCCTCCGTCCTTTAGGCCAAGATGCTTTGGCCTAACGCGTCGGGCGGGTCTTGCCAATTGCCCGCCACCTGCAGACGGGATGCCACAATATGCGTTAACGGCGACTGAACAGGCGTCAGGATTCGTTCAAATCAGACAAAACTTGCGCCAAGCCCTCACGCCAATCGGGACGTGAAACACCGAAAACAGTCTCGGTTGACGTACAATCGAGACGGGAGTTCTTGGGGCGTACGGCGGGCGTGGGATACGCGGATGTGGGGATATCGGTGACCGCGCATTGCAATTGGGCCTGATCAAAAATCTCACGTGCGAAATCTGCCCAGGATACATCAGGACGACCGGCGAAATGATAGGTTCCACTTTTGCCTGGGTTTGCAGTCAACGCTTCCGCCAGTGAGACGCAGGCGGCTGCAATATCACGGGCGGGCGTCGGGCCGCCGATTTGATCCGCGACGACCGAAAGCGCATCGCGCTCTGCCCCAAGTCGCAGCATGGTCTTTACGAAATTTGCACCTTGCGCGGAAAACACCCAAGACGTCCGTAGAATTGCAAATGTGCCACCCGCTGCGCGAACACCCTGTTCACCCTCCAGTTTCGTACGGCCATAGGCGCTAAGGGGCGCTGTCGGCGCGGATGAGATCCAAGGCTTTTCGCCAGATCCATCGAACACATAGTCGGTGGAAATGTGCACGAACGGGATGCCCTTCGCCGCGCACGTCTGGGCCATGGCGGCCGGTGCCTCGGCATTGACCATGTGGGCGGTCGCTTCATCCTCTTCAGCTCTGTCGACGGCTGTGTAAGCGGCCACATTTATGACTGCATCAGCGTCGCTGGCCGCGATCAATGCCGCGCATTTCAAGGGATCCTCCAGATCGGCTTCCCGACGATTGAGGGTTTGAACTCCAAGGCGGGCCAATTCCTGTCCGACCTGTCCGGACAGGCCAAATGCCAGAAGCTTCATGCCTTTGTTCCCAACCGTTGGCCCACGCCTTCGCGGTCCAGCAGGGCGCGCCACCAATCCTCGTTTTCGAGAAACCAATCAACTGTGCGCGCCAGACCTTCCTCGACCGTCACCGATGGTGTCCAGCCGAGTTCGTTTTCGATACGGGATGCATCAATCGCGTAGCGCATGTCATGACCGGGTCGGTCGCTGACAAAGGTGATCAAATCTGCATGGGGCGCAGCATCGGGTCGGCGCACATCAAGCAGGCCGCAGATCACGCGCACGAGGTCGATATTTCGCATCTCATTATGGCCGCCAACGTTATAGCTGCGCCCTATCTTGCCCTTTTCAAGAACGGTCAGGAGTGCGTCGGCATGATCCTCCACATACAGCCAATCGCGGACGTTTTCGCCGGTGCCGTAGACGGGAATAGCCTGCCCTGAAACAGCCTTCAGGATGACGACCGGGATCAGCTTTTCCGGGAAGTGATACGGTCCGTAATTGTTGGAGCAATTCGTCAATAGTACCGGGAGGCCGTATGTCTCGTGCCAGGCGCGCACGAGGTGATCGGACGATGCCTTCGATGCTGAATAAGGGCTGCGCGGATCGTACGGGGTATCTTCAGTGAAGAGTCCGGTCGCGCCAAGAGTGCCGAACACCTCATCCGTGGACACGTGGTGAAAGCGGAAGCCTTCCGGTTTACCGCGCGCCTCCCAGTGGTTCCGGGTTGCGTCCAAGAGCGTCGCTGTACCGGTGACATTGGTGTCGATGAAGGCGGCTGGCCCGTCGATGGAGCGGTCGACATGGGATTCGGCCGCCAGATGCAGCACGGCATCCGGGCTATGGGTCGAAAGGATCCGGTCAAGCGCCGCGCGGTCGCGGATATCGGCATGTTCAAACGTGTAGAGATTGGATTGGGCGACCGATGCAACGTTATCGAGGCAAGCGGCATATGTCAGAGCATCCAGGTTGATCACTTCGTGCCCACGTTCAACGGCAAGACGCACAACCGCGGAGCCGATAAAACCCGCACCGCCTGTCACCAAAAGTTTCATGGAATGGCCTCGTACCGGAACGGGGTTTCGAAATCCTTGAAGGTCGAAGCTGCGGCATCCTTTCCTGAAAGGATGGGCGTTCCGGTCACCTTCCAATCAATGCCCAAATCAGGATCGTCCCAGACCAGTGCACCTTCTGTTTCCGGTGCGTAGCAGTCGGAGCACTTGTAGATGATTTCTGTTCCCGGCTCCCTCGTTATGAAGCCGTGGGCGAAACCGGCCGGGATCAGAAGTTGCTTTGCGTTCTCGAACGTCAGCTCGATGCCGAAATTCTGGCCGAAGGTCGGCGACCCAGCCCGGATGTCGACTGCCACATCCCACAAACGTCCACGCCCGCAGCGCACCAGCTTTGCCTGCGCACGTGGCGGGGCCTGAAAGTGCAAGCCGCGGATGGTGTTGGGTTCAGCAGAAAGGGAATGATTGTCTTGAACGAAGGTGGTTTTGATGCCGTGCTCCGCGAGTTTCGCGGAATTGTACGTCTCACTGAAAAAGCCGCGTTCATCGCCGAAGCGGTCAGGCGTCAGAACCAAAAGACCCGGAAGGCCAGTTTCCTCAATTTTCATGGCTGCGCCTGTTCCGCCGTTGTTGTGGGGGACAATGCCATGCGCCGGCACACCCCGCAACGGGGCGCGGTCAGTGTTCGTGCCAGTCGAAAAAGCCCGGCCCGGCCTGTTTGCGGAGATCTGCCGCCATGGCCGCACCAAGGGCTGCGGCGTCTTCGACGGGTGCCGTGCGCTCATCTGTAAGCACCTCTGACCCGTCGGGGCGAAGGATTTCGCCACGCATGCGGATTGTGCCACCATCGAGTTCCGCCAACCCAGCAATCGGCGTCTGGCAAGAGCCATCCAAACCCTTCAGGAACGCGCGTTCGGCTGAAAGACGTTGGCCGGTTTGGCCGTCATGAATGGCCTCAAGCATCGCGGCCATGCGCACATCTTCAGCCCGGCGTTCAATTCCGATAGCGCCCTGTGCGACGGCGGGCAGCATATCCGATGCCTCAAGCGCCGATTTTACAACGTCTTCCATCCCAAGGCGGCGGAGACCGGCCATAGCAAGGAACGTGGCTTCGGCCACGCCATCGCCAAGCTTCTTCATGCGTGTTTGGACGTTGCCGCGGAATTCGACGACCTGCAGATCAGGGCGCCGTGCGGCCAGTTGCGCCCGGCGACGCAGGCTGGATGAGCCGACCACTGCGCCCTCGGGCAACGCCGCGAGGCTGTCATGGTTCAGCGAGACAAAGGCGTCGCGCACATCTTCGCGCGGCAGATAGCAATCCAGCATCAGGCCATCTGGTTGGTCGACTGGCATGTCCTTCATCGAATGGACAGCGATGTCTATCTTGCCTGACAGCATGTCCTCCTCGATTTCCTTGGTGAACAACCCTTTTCCGCCAAGTTCTTTCAGCGCGATGTCGCGTTCGATCAGACTACGATCATCGCCCGTTGTCTTGATGATGATAATTTCAAAAGCATCTTCAGGAAGATCGAAGGCCCCCATGAGCCGGGCGCGGGTTTCGAATGCTTGCGCCATGGCCAGTGGCGAGCCACGTGTTCCGATGCGCAAAGGGGTGGCGGGAGTTGGCAATTCGGTCGTCATATATCCTCTCTAGCGGTGTCAACTTGGGTTGACAACTGGCGGCGGCTTGACACTCATAAGGAGAGTGGCCAGACCCGCAATACGACCCTGAGGATAAGTCCAATGCCCGACAAGAAAAAACTGCTCCGTAGCCTTGCGGGTGAAACGATGGATGTGCCGCCGGTCTGGTTGATGCGACAGGCGGGGCGTTACCTTCCGGAGTACCGCGCCACCCGCGCGCAGGCCGGTGACTTTCTATCGCTTTGCTACAATTCCGACCTTGCCGCCGAGGTCACCTTGCAACCGATCCGGCGCTATGGCTTTGACGCGGCGATTCTGTTTGCCGACATCTTGTTGATCCCTGATGCTCTTGGTGCCGATCTGTGGTTTGTCACGGGCGAAGGTCCGCGCTTGTCGACAATCACCGATGCCTCCGGAATGGATCGCCTGAAAAGCAAGGACGCCATCCACGAGCACCTTTCTCCGGTCTATGAGACGGTACGCATTCTTTCGCAGGAATTGCCAAAAGAGACGACGCTTATTGGCTTTGCCGGCGCGCCGTGGACTGTGGCGACCTACATGATCGCAGGGCGCGGCACGCCCGATCAGGCCCCGGCCCACAAGTTGCGAGAGGAGGATCCCGCGACGTTCAAAGCACTGATCGATCTGCTAACCGACGCGACTATCGAATATCTTGATATGCAGGTTCAGGCGGGTGCCGAAGTGGTGAAGTTGTTCGACTCCTGGGCGGGTTCCCTAAAGGGTGAAGCCTTTGACGCATTCGCACTCGCCCCTGCAAAACGCATCATCTCCGAGTTGAAGTCGCGCCATCCAGACCTTCCCGTCATCGCTTTCCCGCGCGAAGCAGGTGAGAAGTACGTTGGCTTCGCAAATGCCGTGGGCGCCGATGCGTTGGCAATCGACACGTCGGTCGATGCGGCTTGGGCAGCCGAAAATCTGCAAGGCGATACGTGCGTTCAGGGAAACCTCGATCCTAAATTGATGGTCTCAGGCGGGGACGCCCTTCAATCAGAGGCGCGCCGGATTTGCGACACGTTGAAGGGCGGGCCGCATATCTTCAACCTCGGCCACGGGATCACACCGGATGCCGATCCTGAGAATGTCCATCTGTTGCTAGAAGCGATCCGGGGCTAGTCGCGCTTCAACGGAACGACCACGTTCTGAGCATTCGAATGTGCCAGCGCCCGCAGACCCATCCGCACTTGTCCAGCAACCCGCCGCAGCTTTTGTGCAATGCTTGGTGATGCCGTTGGCTTGGCTTCTTTCCCAATTGCGCTATGCGTCTCGATTGGAGGGGAAAACCCCTCGGCACTGCAACGATCAAGCTGGCACGCCAAGGCGGGGACCGCCTGCCACGCATTCAGTTCGTAGGCGGCGCATAAAACGGCATCGGCCAATCCAGGTGCGGATGCGACACGGCTCAACAGCTTCCGGGCCGCCGACGGCCAAAGCACATAAGCGGCAGCGCCGGTACGATCTTGCCACAGTCTGCGCAAAGGCAATTCGCCGTGAGGAGATGCGGAAATGCGTTTGCGGCGGCCACGGGTTTCCAACGTGACATACTCGGCCTCTGCCACATACGACAACTGTGCAAGCAACGAAGGCACGCCGGGCATAAGCACGGCATCATCTTCCAGGATCAGGAACGGCACGTTTGCGTCCACAACACGGGCCCATGCCGTGCGGTGGCTGGCAAAGGCGGCCATTTCGGTCTTGCGCAGTGGGCGTTCCCAACCGGACCAATAAGGGTCGTCTGCCGGTGGGATCAACGTGCCGGGTGTGGAGGCTTCGACCCGCTCATAGGCAATACCCAAGCGGTCCAATTGGCTGGCCTGAAACGCAAAGCGCTCAGTCTCCGAGGCGAGGTTGATGATCAGGGCCTTCAAGACGCCGCCTCGGCCTTGGTCCTGAAGAGTTCCAAGTAGGCGTCAACAATTGCATCCTCACCGAAGAAAGACTGAAGGCGTGCATGACCTGCACTGCCGAATTGCTCTCGCAATTGCGGGTCTGATTGCAGACGTGATAGCCCCGCCGCCATCGCTTCGACGTCATCAATATCGGTCAGCAGCCCATCGACCTCATCGCGCATAAACCAGCCCGGCCCTTCTGAGCGTGTGGCCACGACGGGCCTGCGCGCCTGCCACGCATCAAGGACGACATTTCCCAAAGGCTCGTGGCGCGACGGGAATATCACGGCATCTGCCGCCGCGAATTTGTGTACGGGTTCATCAACCCAACCCAGAAAACGCACGCGATCCGCGATGCCGAGGTCAGCCACCAGGCCATGAAGCGAGTCCTTTTCCTCTCCATCGCCCATGATCCAAAGCCATGCGCCAGGTACCTTGGAGACTGCCCTAATGGCGGCGTCCATACCCTTTCGCGGGACGAACCGCCCGGCTGTTGCAACCAGGAACGCATCTTCAGGCGTCTCAAAATCATGGCGTTGAACAGGTTCAGGTCGAACGGGTCGTGCGAAGTTGGTGATGGTAGTCGAGGGTCTGTCCCAGCCCAACTGCCTGACGTGTTCGGTGATCGCTGGCGTATTGGCAACGATCACATCGCAGTTCTGAAAATGGTCGAGATGCGGTGGAAAATCTCCAAGACGCACGATCTTGAGAGGTCCCTCCGGTTTTTTCTGCTGCAAGCGGCCGGCGCGGGGCGCCCAAGCAAAGACGACGTCCGGCTCCCATGTGCGGATGATCCGTCGATATTCGGCCCTCAACCACCAACGGGAAAGAGACAGATAGTTGTAGTTGTTCTCAATCGTCGGCCCAATTTCAACAATGTGCCTACGCCAGGTCCGGTTCGGTCGGATGATGAAGCGCTGCTCAATCCCACCGCGTCGGTCAAACGCCTGGACGAGGTTCACGAAAAACCTTTCCGCGCCACCTTCCTTGCCAAAGCACATGTGGAGGATGCGCATCTTTGGGTGCTCAACCACTAACGCCCCCGCATCCGATGCCAGCGCAACCGCATTTGGTAGCCCAGTTGATAACGCAGTTTGCGCCACCGACCGGTCTTTTCCACACTTCTGCGCGCCTCACCTATTGTGCCCGTTTCGGTGTCCTGTTCGCCAACGCGTATTGGGTTGGGTTGTACCAGAGCAATGGATTGCCCGTGCTCCCAGAAAAACTTGTGATCTTCGTCAATTGGACGGCTGAATGGTAGCGAATGATCCAATAGATGCCGCGCGCTGTCTTTTGAGATCGCGTATCCCAAAGTCGTCGACGGGACACGATAGGGCAGGACGATATCATATTTCCCTTCCAGGGAAGCAGAACGCAAAACCCGCGCTGGGGCTGATATGCTGAAGAGTTTCGCGATATCCCAGTCGGGGGACCGGTGGGCACATAGGGCCACCAAGACTTGCCTTAAATCTGGCTCCGCCGCAAAATCGTCCTCCAAGACGATGCCGCCAGCCGCCGGTGACGCCACAATTCGCTTCCAGGCTTCGATATGGCTTAGATAACAGCCAATTTCGGCTGGAACGAGATCCTGTTTGTGGCGCCTCAAATTCCCAGCGGCATCGTAGACTTCCGTAATCGCCTGTTCCGATAAGGCCCAACCGTTGACGGCGTCCACACGTTCAAAGGGCAATCCTTGTGCATCGAGTTGGCGGCGCACGTTCTCCATTCTGGCGGTGTTGTCCGCCAGATTAATGACGTGGATTGGCCAGACGAGCTCGTTCATATGGCCGTGCGCTCGTAGTGAACGGTCTTGTGACGGCGCGCCTGGATCTGAAATCCAGCGCTGACGAGGGCTGCGTCCATGGCTGCAATTTTGTCATCCCCGACGATATGGGGATGTACCTCGATAATCATGGCCCGCACTCCTGTCAGGTCGGCCTTGGTCAGCAAATCGATCTCGGCACCTTCCACATCCATCACGATCACATCGGGACGGACATCGTTCAAGACGGCCGAAATTGCATGACTTTCGACCGTAATTTCGTCGAGAGGCAAATCGCGATCGATCAACGACGAAGACAGAATATTCGGGTCTTGGAAGAAACTGATCGCGCTTCCGTCCACGGTCACAGCCTTCATTCGCAGATCGGGCGTCAGGTCGTTGACAGCATAGTTCTGGAGGATCCAATCCTCCAAAGCGGGGTTTGCCTCATATGACGTGACGCGCCCTTCGCCCGCGATCTTCGTGCACAGGATCGAGACAAAGCCGATACCCGTCCCCACCTCCAGAACGCGGTCATTTGGGCGCAGGATAGCTTTGACCAATTCCGCTTCGACGGCTTCGTATCCACCCTTGAAGATGTGGCCACGTACGGTTTTTGGAATGTCAGCCGGACCCGTGCACAAGGTCACGCCCCAGTGCTGGAACCGTTTCGTACCAGTTACAATATGCCAAGCACGACGAAGATTGCGAAATGGGTCGGACACGAAAAAAGATCCTGAATCTGGACGGCCCCGTGTAGCCGGTCTGAAGGTGCTGGAAAAGGGGCGTCAGCATTGCGCCAAAAGCTGGCGGTAGATCGAGAGGATGGCATCGGATCTCGCGCTCAATGGAAAAGGTACTCACCGCGTGTTCGCGTGCCGCCACTCCGGCGGCGCGTCGCCCATCCGTATCGTCAAGAAATGACGTGATCGCGCCCTGCATCGATGGAGTGTCTTCTGGCGGGACTAATTTCCCAACTTGTTCGGCGATCAGTTCCGGAAATGCGCCCACCGTCGTTGCAACAACCGGAACAGCACATGCCATGGCTTCCAACGAGTCAGGCCAAACCCTTCCCAACGCTGAGGCGCAACAAACAGATCGAGGACGCGATACCAGTCGGCAATCTCGTGAACCGGCACCTCAGGCAAGAAGTGCACGCGACCGCGCAACCCAGCCGCCTCTGCGCGGACGCGGAGGCTTTGTTCGTATTCCACGAACTTTCCCGTGGCACGCCCCATGATGAGGGCATGAACGTCAGGGCGCGCTTCCATCAGTGGGATCATCGCCTCAAGAAAATCGCCTGTGCCCTTTTGCGCGCGAATGCGTCCGTAGCATCCCACCAGTACCGCGTCTGGAAGGCCAAGGCTCTGTCGCAAATCTGCGCGGTCCGATGGGGGTGAGAACTGTTCCGTGTCGATACCGTGCAAGATGACATCAGCCGGATGATCGAGGTATCTCGCAGTCTTTTGCGACGTCGCGATCAACCGGTCCATGCGATTAATCAGCCACTTCGTGTAGCCGGTGTGCGCACGTTGCGAGGCAGACGTGAAAAGCAGCTTCAGTCTCTTTCGGAGCACATGCTTCAAAAACAAGCCGGCCAGCATCTCGGTATTCCGCCGCGCGTGCCATACTCGAGTGCCCGATGGTCCCTTGCGGGACATGGAAATGATCTTCCACGGAGACACCGTCGGCACATGTGCGGGCATGTCCGGAGCAACGGCCACTACCGCCACCTTTTTCGCCTGCAGCGGCACCAAACGGACAATGGTTGCAGTCACACCACTCAAGCGCCGCTTGAAGTTCGGCACCAGTACATCGATCCGGGAAAGGTCAGGCAGGGTCGTCATATTGCGCTTACTGCCCCTGCGCGTGCGTCAGGTCCATTTTGCGATCGGCGGAAGGCTCATCAACACGGCATTCGCATCGTGCCCCGTTTCCAGACCGAACTTCGTCCCGCGGTCATAGACAAGGTTATACTCGGCATAGAGCCCGCGATGGACCAGTTGCGCTTCGCGATCTGCCTCGTCGAAAGACTCGTGTCGACGGCGTTCAACACAGCCTACAAAAGCGGGCAGGAAGGCACGGCCTACATCTTGCGTGAAGGCAAAATCAGCCTCCCAATCGCCCGTGTTTAGATCATCGTAGAAGATCCCGCCCACGCCCCTTGCACGATGGCGATGCGGAACAAAGAAATACTCATCGGCCCAAGATTTGAATTTTTCGTAATAGGATGGGTCGTGCTTGTCGCAATGCGCCTTCAGGACACCGTGGAAATGCGCCGTGTCTTCGTCATATTCGATCGCCGGGTTCAGGTCGGAACCACCGCCGAACCACCAGGCGTTCGGGGTCCAGAACATGCGCGTATTCATGTGAACAGCCGGCACGCGGGGATTTTGCATATGCGCAACAAGGCTGATGCCTGACGCCCAAAAACGCGGGTCCGTATCCATACCAGGCACACCCCTGGCAGCCATCGCTTTTTGGGCGCGTTCACCGAGCGTGCCATAGACCGTTGAGACGTTGACACCAACTTTCTCGAAAACGCGGCCGCCGCGCATGACGCTCATCAGGCCGCCACCGGCATCTTCGCCATCATCGCCAGTGCGCTTGGTTTCCGTCACCTCAAAGCGACCGGCGGGACCGTTCCCGCCTTGCGTATCTTCCAACTCTTCGAAGGCCGAAACGATCTCGTCTCGCAAGCTACGAAACCAAGCGGAGGCGCGGGCCTTGTGGTCGTCAATCAAGTCTTTCATGGGGTCGCGGTCCTTTTGCAACACTCGCCTAGGTTGTAACAGGTCACGCCAAGCGCCGCCATGCGATGCACGCCACTTGGGAGGGCACATTTTGACCCATGTGTTGCATGCAAGACCACATCTGCCAATTCCTTGCAGCTATTGAGAATTTCGCCACTCCAGCATGGATTTTGAGATTCGTTTCGCCTAGGATCGACAGCAATAGCCGCAACAGACGGCACACGAGGCAGATAGAGCAGCTCATGTTCGTACGATTTTTTTACGTCGCCCTTTTGGGCGCCGCATTGGCGTTTGGTGTGTTTTCGCCAGCGCAGGCGGCGCCATATGCCGCAATGGTCATGGATGCCCGCAATGGCGAGGTATTGCATTCGCGTAACGCTGACACGCGCCTGCATCCGGCATCGCTGACCAAGATGATGACCATTTACATTGCGTTTGAAGCCATCCGCTTGGGTGAAATTACCTTGGACACTGAGGTGACGATCTCAGCAAACGCTGCGGCTGAGCCACCGTCGGAGCTTGGTTTGCGCTCAGGCTCCACGATCCGCTTCCGCTATCTCATTCGGGCTGCGGCCATTCGGTCGGCCAACGACGCCGCTACAGCCATCGGCGAAGCAATTTCCGGGTCCGAGGCCGCCTTCGCGCGCCGCATGAACCGCACTGCCGCTGCCCTTGGTATGACGCGCACCACCTTCCGCAATGCCCACGGGCTGACAGAAGATGGTCATCTGAGCACAGCGCGCGACATGACGATGCTGGGGCGTCGCCTCGTCTATGACTACCCGCAGTACTACAACTTGTTCTCTCGCATCACCGCCGATGCCGGCATTGCGCAGGTCCGCAACACGAACCGCGTGGTTCTGACGAACTATCGTGGCGCAGACGGGATCAAGACTGGCTATACCCGCGCGGCTGGCTTCAACCTTGTCGCCTCCGCCCAACGCGGCGAAGAACGGATCATCGCCACTGTGTTTGGCGGACGAAGTTCGGCCTGGCGAAACGAACGGGTTATGGAATTGCTGGATATGGGGTTCGAACGAGCGCCATCGACGGTCGCGCTCCGAACGCCCGCCCTACCGACTTATACAGATGACGGAACTGCAGGGTCGTCCCACACGCCGCCAGGGCAACGTGCACCCACGTCCTCCATCCGCCCGTTCATGCGGCCCCATGGCGGTGTCGACGCTGATGTGCTCGCCGCCATAGATGACGCTGTAGGTGCTGCCCTGACACAAGCGACAGGTGCCGATGCAGAGGTCGCCGCTGCAGTGGAGGCGGCCCTGAATGCCGTTGAAGACGCCCCGCGTCCGGCACCGCGACCCGAGCCGCAAGCGGCATTGGATCCTGAGCCTGAGCCCCTCATCCCGCCACGACCGGCACCCGAGCCCGAGGTCGTGACCCGCGCTTCGTCCACCGGCTCACGCCTGTTTGGCGTTTCGCTGGGGGCGCAGACGTCGCACCATGCCGCCGAACGCCTTTTGCTGCGCACAGCATTGGCTGAGCTTGGAACGTTTGACGAAGCCTTGCGCCGCGTCGTTCAGGTCAGCCGTGGCTATGACGCACGCTTTGCCGGAATGACGGAAGATCAGGCGAACCGGGCCTGTGCCCGACTGAACGCCCGCAATGTCACGTGCGAGACGTTCGGGCCTTAGGCAAGACGGGACGGCGGGTGCGGCGACGCGGCAAGCGAACGCCTGCAGGCGGCCCTTCCTTACTTCGGATGGTCGTCGTAATCCTCGCGCAGGATGCGATGGGCGTCGCCTTCCGGATCATCAAACTGACCCTTGCGCAGCATCCACCAAAACGCAGCCAAACCTGCGCCACCCAACAGCAGTGACACCGGTATCAATATGCCCAAAACGTCCATTACCGCAGCCTCAATGCATTGAGCGAAACGCTAAGCGAAGACGCAGACATCGCAAGCGCCGCGATCAGGGGCGAACACAAGCCTGCTACGGCCAATGGCACGGCCAGCAGGTTGTAAACGCTGGCAATGGTGAAGTTCTCTTTGATACGTGCCCGAGACAGTCGCGCCGTCTGCATCGCGTCGACAACCGGCAGAATGCTTCGTCCGGTCAAGACCATGTCAGATGCAGCACGGGCCGCTTCCAACGCGGATGCGGGTGAAATTGAAACATGTGCTGCCGCCAAGGCTGCCGTATCGTTCATTCCATCGCCAACCATCAACACATGAGCCCCCTCTTCGGCCAACGCCAAAACGGCCTCTGCCTTGGCTTCCGGTCGAGCTTCGGAAATCACGTCTTTGACCCCCAAGCGTGCGGCAAAGGATCTCGACGGCTGGCGCAACGTCGCCGGACAGCAAGACCACGCGCTTGCCCTGCTTTTGAAGCTCCTGCACTAACTCCAACGCGCCCTCGCGAAGAGTGTCGGCAAAGGTCAAAGCCTGCGCGGAGCCATCTGCAATGCGCAAATAGGTGGCGGTCGTCCCAACACCCGCTCCGCCGCCGACCCAACCGGCTCGACCCAAACGAACGCGCTTGCCCTCCCATTCCCCCTCAACACCGAAGCCCGCAACTTCCTGCAGTTGCTCCACTCGCGCGGGCTTGATGCCCCGCGCCGTCAGCCCGTTTGCTAGCGCCAGCGCCAATGGATGGGCCGATCCTTGGGCCAAAGCGAGGACGACACGGGCCGATCTTTCATCCAACTGGTCCAGCCCCAAAGGCTCGGGCGCGCCATCGGTCAGGGTTCCGGTCTTGTCGAAAACAACGGTGTCCACTTCGGCCAAACGCTCAAGCGCCGTGCCATCCTTGATTAACAGTCCTTTGCGGAAAAGCCGCGCGGACGCCGCCGTTGTGACCGCAGGTACGGCCAGTCCAAGCGCACAGGGGCACGTGATGATCAGAACCGCTGCCGCGATGTTGAGGGCCACGCGCAAATCCCACGTATAGGCGAACCACCCCAACGCGGCGGCAACCGCTACAATGTGCACCCCCGGTGCGTAAAGCTTCGCCGCAGCGTCCGCGAGAGAGGTGTAGTTGGACCGGCCGGCCTCGGCCACGGCCACAAGATCGCCCAGACGCGCGAGTTCTGTGTCGCGACCGGCTGCCGTGACTTCAACGGTGATCGGGCCAGTGAGGTTCGCCTCGCCCGCATGGACCGTGCAACCGGGTGCTGCCGCTGCCGGCAACGTCTCACCGGTCATGATGGAGCGGTCCAGTTCAGTACATCCCTCCACCAACCGCCCGTCCACCGGAATACGACCGCCCGGCAGCACACGCACCAGATCACCGGGCCGCAGATCCGCGGCAGCCACCGTTTCTGTCCCCTGCCCCACCAATCGCAACGCACGTGGCACTTCCAATGCTGCCAATTCCTGTGCGGCGGACCGTGCGTTCGCCCGTGTCCGATGGTCGAGATAGCGACCAGCCAGAAGAAATGTGCACAAAGCGATCGCGGCGTCGAAATAGGCATGCTCGCCGGACAACATGGTTTCGTAAAGGGAGGTGCCAACCGCAAGCGCAATGGCCAGCGTGATCGGAACATCCATGTTCAACCGTCCCACGCGCAAAGCTGCAAAAGCAGACCCGTAGAAAGGTTGTCCACAGAACAAAACAGCCGGGATCGCAATCGACGCACTGATCCAATGCATCATGTCGCGGGTGACACCGTCCGCACCCGACCACACGGCAACCGAAAGCAAGCATGACGTTCATCATTGCGAATACGGCGACGGCCAAACGCATCAGCAATGCGCGCCCTCGTGCATCCATGTCCGTAGCGGCGAGGAGGCCGGGATCGAGTTCATGGGCCTCGTACCCACCTTCGTTCAAGGCAGCGCAAAGGTCTTCCGATGTAACGCCCGGCTCCGCATCAACCGAAGCCCGGCGCAACGTCAGATTCACACGGGCGGCGCGAACGCCCTGCTGATCGCAAAGCAATCGTTCCACACCGGAAATACACGCCGCACAATGGATGCCAGGTAGCGCCAACATCAGGCGCGCATTGTCCAATGCTTTTCCGGCAACTTGCTCAGCCAAGGGAACGGCATCACATGCCGGGCAGGCCGAGGGGTGTTGTGGATCTGCAAAGGCACTCATTTCAGCCCTCGGTCACGGTGAAGGTGATGTTGTGTCGGTAATCCGTTCCATCGCGCGCCGTCCCCGTCAGGCGCAGCCGCCAGCGCCCCGGAGCAACTTCGGCCTGGGCGACCAGAACACCATTTGCACCACGCGACAATTCAAGTGGCTGGTCGTCCGCTCGGGTCGTCGGCCGGGTCAACAGTGCGTCCAAGTGCGCCGGATAGACCGGGCGCCCTGCGGCATCGACGAGGGTCAATCGAACCTCATCGCTGCGTGTTTCAACAGATGCCTGCCAACCCAACGCGTCCTGCGCGATGCGGCGATCATCAAAGGTCTGACTGTCCGCATAGCTAGACGTGACCTCAAGACCTGGGAAGGTGGAGACCGCTTGGGTGGCCATAAAGACATTCACCCCAATGATCACCGCAAATCCCCCGATGAACATGAACGCGACGTGTCGGCCAGTGATTTTTCGCGGCGCTTCAGTGCGTTGCGCTTCCATATCATGGTTCATGGCTGACCCCTTCCAAAGAACGTTGTGTCGTTGTAGGCGCGCTCCTCGGTGCCGAATTCCTCGACCCAGAAACGGAAATCGGTACGCTCACGACTTGATGCAGCATCCTCGGGCCGCGCGATGACGTAGACACGTTGAAGGAGGGTCTCGTCGGCGGGCACCTCAACCATCAGGTCCTGACTTCCCTCCAGATCGACGCGCAGGACGTCGTCAGAGGTCAGCCCAACCCGAAACGTTGCATCTGCTGCCGTCATATTGCGGATGCGAATGTCGTAGGTGTTACGCACCGCCCCGTCACTGAGTGTTACAAACTGTGGGTTTCGCACCTGCGCAACCGTCAGATCAATTTCGGAACGTATGAACAAAGCCACAATCAAGCCAACGCCGACTGCGGCCCAGAGCGCTGTATAAATCAGCGTGCGCGGACGCAGGATGTGGCGCATCACAGGCACCTTCGTGTTGCCTGCCCGTTCGTTGGCCTCATCCGTTAGGGCAAGGTAGTCGATCAAACCGCGGGGTTTGCCGACCTTGTCCATGATTTCGTCACACGCGTCGATGCATAGCGCGCAGGTGATGCACTCCATCTGCTGGCCGTCACGGATATCGATGCCCATGGGGCAGACATTCACGCAAGCCATACAATCGATACAGTCGCCGGGCGCTTCCACTTCCGGCGCCGACGTCGCGCCGGGCTGAGTGCCTCGGATCGTTGGCCCGGCGAGTCGCGAGCTTTCGATTGCTGCCTCCGCCATTTCGCGGCGCTTCTTGCCCTTACCGCGCGGCTCCCCGCCAATCTCTGTAGGCGACCGTGATCGTATGTTCGTCCATCATCGCGGCCTGAATGCGCGGCCAAGGGCAGGCATAGATGCATATCTGTTCGCGGGCGAAGCCACCGAAGATGAAGGTGGTTGCCGTCAGAATGCCGACTGTCGCATAGGCCACAAACGCCGCTTGCCCGTTGAGCAAGTCACCCAGAAGCGTCGGAGCATCCGCAAAGTAGAAGACCCAGGCCCCGCCGGTCGCCACGGCAATCAAAAGCCAAACAATCCACTTCGTGACCCGCAGGCGCCATTTGCGGAAATCCCACTTTTGCTTCCACAGACGCAGGCGCGCATTCCGGTCGCCCTCTATCCAGCGCTCGACTGTGTAGAAAAGATCCGTCCACACGGTTTGCGGACATGCATATCCGCACCAGACGCGCCCGAGGGCAGAGGTGAACAGAAACAAGCCAAGACCTGCCATGATCAGAAGGCCCGCGACGAAGTAGAATTCGTGCGGCCAGATCTCGATCCAGAAAAAGAAGAAGCGCCGATTGGCGAGGTCCACCAGCACGGCCTGATCAGGAAGTGATGGGCCCCGATCCCAACGGATCCAAGGGGTGATGTAGTAGATCCCCAAGGTGAAGATCATCAGCGCCCATTTGAAGTTCCGGAACGGGCCTTTGACCCGTTTGGGAAAGATCGGCTCTTGCGCGGCGTAAAGTTTAGGCGCGGCATCTTGAGAGGCCATGGCACGGCTGTCCTGTGAGATTCTGTCTGTTCGCACATCCTGTCTATGGCAAAGTCCGCACGGTCACTTTGACGTGGATCAAACCTGGATGGATGTGCGCCGATCCCATGGGTAAAGCGCGAACAGGACATGGGATCGGCGCTCTACCGGTGACGGGTCGTTTCGCCACCGGCATTCGGTGCAAGGGCCGCGTTATTCGCCGCCGCCCAAGCTATGGACATAAAGCGCGGTCGCGTTGACCTCCGCCTCGCTCAAACGGCCAGACCAAGCGGGCATCACGCCAAAGCGTGAATGGCGCACGGTTTCTTCGACCGCTTCGGCGCTGCCGCCATAAAGCCAGATGGCATCCGTCAGGTTCGGTGCACCAAGAAAGCGGTCACCTTCCCCGCATCGCCGTGGCAGGCGGCGCAATTGTCGAGGAAGGCATTCTCACCGGCACTGGCCAGTGTTGTGTCATAGGCATGGTTGGCCGCGTTCACTCCGTCACCATCCACATCCGACAAGGCCATCGCATAGTTCACAACCTGAGCGATCTCTTCATCGCTTAGGATGCCCTCAAACGCCGTCATCTCGGACCAACGCGCGTCCGGATCATCCTCGTTGCGGATGCCGTGGGCGATGGTCATCTGGATATCCTCAAGCGAACCGCCCCACAGCCAATCATCGTCCAACAGGTTCGGATAGCCTGCAGCCTGCACACCTGCTGCACCTTCGCCATGGCATTGCGAGCACCACGTCGTGAACGTCGCGGCGCCGGCCTGAAGGGCGAAGTTGTAAAGCTCAGGCGCTTCCTGGCGGGTCACGTTTGCCAGTTCAACCTCGGTCAGTTGCGTCCGAAGATCGGCGTTGAGCGCTTCAAAACGCTCAATCTCTTCAGCAACTTCGGCGCGGGTGGAATAGCCAAGCACACCCGCCGTTGCCCCGCTGATGCCCGGCCAAGCCGGATACAGCACGGTGTAGGCCACACCCCAGATGATGGTCAGGTAGAAACACCACAGCCACCAACGCGGAAGGGGTTGTTGAACTCTTTGATCCCGTCCCAGGAATGGCCCGTTGTGTCAGGGTCACCCTCTTGCAGGACCTGTTCTTCGGGATGTTGCGGTTGATCGGTCATTGCTGCGCCTCCTGCCCGGCATCTTGCGCCGGTGCATCGTCATGGCGGAAAGGGATCTCGGCGCTGTCACTGTGGACGCGTTTGGAGCCAGGCCGAAACGCGTAAAGGACAAAGCCGAAGAAGCTGGCGACAAGGAACACTGTTCCGATGCTTCCAGACAGGCTGCGGAGGAATTCATAGTCCATCTGTGCGCCCTCCTATCGGCTTTCGTCCGGCGTGAAGGTCGAGAAATCGACCAACGTGCCGAGCATTTGGAGATAGGCAATCAAAGCGTCCATTTCGGTGACTGCCGGGTTGCCATCGAAGTCGCGCTGCTGCGCGCCGGGGTAGCGCTCGACCACGCCGGGATCCCCGAAATCCGTCGCCTGCTCGATGAAGTCGGCTGACGCCATCTCAAGCATCTCTTCCGTGTAGGGGACGCCCACAAAGGCGTGGGTCCCCATCAGATCGCCGATGCGTTCGCCTGTCAGCGTGTTGTCGGCAAGGAACGCGTAAGACGGCATGATCGATTCCGGCACCACAGATTGTGGGCTGATCAGGTGGTCGTAGTGCCATTCGTCCGAATAGCGCCCCCCGACCCGCGCCAAATCTGGCCCGGTGCGTTTCGACCCCCATTGGAACGGGTGGTCGTATTGGCTTTCGGCTGCCAGACTGTAGTGCCCATATCGTTCAACCTCATCCCGCATCGGGCGGATCATCTGGCTGTGGCAGACATAGCAGCCCTCGCGGATGTAGATCTCACGTCCCGCCAGTTCGAGCGGGGAGTAGGGACGCATGCCCTCTACATCCTCAATCGTGTTCTCCAGGTAGAACAGAGGGGCGATTTCCACGATGCCACCCACGGTGACGACGGCGAAACTCAGCGCCAGCAGAAGCGTGGCATTGGTTTCAATCTTCTTGTGTTGGTCAAGAACACCCATGGTCCAAGCCCTCCTTATTCCGCCGGGACCAGATCGGACGAGGGCTTTTGGCCCGCCGACCGAACGGTCATCCAAAGGTTCCAGGCCATGATCAGCGCGCCGGAGAGGAACATGACCCCACCCAGTCCGCGGACCACATACATCGGGAATTTCGCTTCAACCGTGTCGGCGAAGGAGTTCACGAGGAAGCCCTGCGCATCGACTTCGCGCCACATCAGGCCTTCCATGATCCCGGTCACCCACATCGACGCGGCGTACAGAACGATCCCGACCGTCGCGAGCCAGAAGTGCCAGCTGACGGCACGCAGGCTGTAAAGCTTGGTGTGCCAGAGCCTTGGGAACAGGTAGTAGAGCATCCCGAAGGTCACGAGGCCATTCCAACCGAGCGCGCCAGAGTGCACGTGACCAATGGTCCAGTCGGTGTAATGCGACAGAGAATTCACTGCGCGGATGGACATCATCGGGCCCTCGAAGGTCGACATGCCGTAGAACGCGAGCGATGTGACCATCATCCGAAGAATCGGGTCCGTCCGCAGCTTGTCCCATGCCCCTTGAAGGGTCATCAGACCGTTGATCATGCCACCCCAGGAGGGCATCCAAAGGATCACCGAGAACACCATGCCAAGGGTCGAGGCCCAATCCGGCAATGCCGTGTAGTGCAGGTGGTGCGGACCCGCCCAGATGTACAGGAAGATGAGCGCCCAGAAGTGGATAATGGACAGCTTATAGCTGTAAACCGGGCGTTCGGCCTGCTTTGGGATGAAGTAGTACATCATGCCCAGAAAGCCGGCAGTAAGGAAGAAGCCTACGGCATTGTGGCCATACCACCATTGCGTCATTGCGTTCTGCACACCGCTAAAGACCTGCACAGAACGCGACCCCCAGATCGACACCGGAATCGACATGTTGTTGACCACGTGAAGCAAGGCAACGGTTACGATGAAGCTCAGCAGGAACCAGTTGGCCACATAGATGTGCGGCTCTTTCCTCTTGAGGATCGTCCCGAGGTAGACCAGCAGGAAGGCCACCCAAACAACCGTCAGCCACAGGTCCACGTACCATTCAGGCTCTGCGTATTCTTGGCCTTGGGTCGAGCCCATCAGGTAGCCGGTCGCCGCCAAAACGATGAACAGCTGGTAGCCCCAGAACACGAACCAGCTGAGGTTGCCGCCCCACATCCGCACGGCGCTGGTGCGCTGCACAATATAGAACGAAGCCGCAATCAGGGCGTTGCCCCCGAACGCAAAAATCACCGCAGAGGTGTGCAGCGGACGAAGGCGCCCGAAGTTTGCGTAGCCTTGCGCCCATTCAAAATTGAGTGCCGGGAATGCCAGTTGGAAGGCGATAAACACGCCCGCCAAAAATCCAACGACGCCCCAGAAGGCGGTGGCGATTGCCGCGGCCCTGACTGGCCCGTCCATATATTCCCCGGTTGGCACGGCCACCGCAGGCTCGCCCGTGCGGCGCAACTGCCACAGGAACAAGCCACCGGAGACCGCCATGATGATCCACGCATGCAGCTTGTAAGCCGCGTCGAGACCGTAATTCGCTGCAATTGCCGCGAATACGGTGACAAGGCCAAGCATTGCGAGCTTCAAATAATCAAGCATCGGTCGTCCCTTTACCTCACCCTCAGCAGTCCGAATCTGGACGGACCACGGGCATTCCATGGGACCTTTCATCCAACTTCGTGCCGTCGCTGACTTTGATCTGCGTCAAGCAATGGCAAGAAATGCAAAACGCCCCGAAAGCCGGGGCGTTTAATGAGGTGCTAGGTTAGATGTGATCAGACGAGCACGCCGCCATCAGCATCATCGCCGGTTTCTTCAAGCAACGCGTTAAAATCCGGGATAACCACCCTCCGCTTGCCTTCAAGCACAATGACATCGTCACGCTTCAAGCTCGACATCTGCCGACTGACAGTTTCGAGGGTCAGGCCAAGGTAGTCTGCCATTGCTTCGCGCGTCAGAGGCAGGTCAAAGGCCACATTGCTTCCAGTGTCTACTGTGTCTGAGCCGGTTTCGCGGCGAGCGATGATGGAGAGGAAGCTCGCGATCTTCTCGCGCGCAGTCTTGCGGCCCAGGATCAACATCCACTCGCGCGCAGCATCAAGTTCATCGAGCGTCATTTCCAGAAGGCGTTGGCTGATATGGGGCGTGTCAGACAGCAGTTCCTGAAACGGTTTGCGGCGGAAGCAGCAAAGGGTCACATCCGATATGGCAGTAACATCATAGGCGACAGTTTCGCGGTTCGGGCGGCCGATAAAATCTGAGCCCAATAAAAGCCCGACCATTTGCCTGCGACCATCTTCCATGGTTTGCGAAAGCGTCGCCACTCCGCCCACTACGGATGCCACGAAATCCACTTCTTCGCCGGCCCAAACAATCGTCTCGCCCGCTTTGAAACTTCGGTAGAACTTGATGGCATTGAGCTTTTCAAGCTCGTCATCGTCCGCGCGCGCACAGACGGCCCGGTGCCGGATTGGGCAAGCGGAACAATCCACCCTCTCGAACCGGAGGTCCGTGTGCTGCATCGTTAAAGAATCTCCTGTTCGCGCATGTTTCTGGCTTGATCTGCGTCAAGGTGCATGAGGCCAGACACGCCTAAGTTGTAGCCTATGGACAGATATTATCAAATGAGAACGTTGGGTCTGTTCGAGGCAAACGTGCCTCGCTACACCTCATATCCGCCGGCGAACCACTTTGCAGGTGATGTCACGCCAGAGGTGCACCGCGCCTGGCTTGCCGATGTTCCGCCGGGCGCCAAGGTGTCGCTTTACGTCGCATGTGCCCTTTTGCAGAAGGCTTTGCTGGTTCTGCGCATGTCGAACCCAAGGCATGCAATCGGAAGAACCAGTGGTCGCCTACACGAACACTCTTATACAAGAAATTCAGGCACTTACGAACATATTGCCGCAGGGCGTCGAAATTGCAAAACTGCATTGGGGCGGCGGCACGCCGACCCTTCTGAAAGCACCTGAGATCACCCGTCTGGCAGATGCGATTCGGACATCCATACCGCTCACAAAGACGGCTGAATTCTCGGTCGAAATCGACCCGAACGAAATTGACGAGGTCCGGCTGGATGCCTTGGCCGATGCAGGGATGGGCCGTGCATCGATCGGTGTTCAGGATTTTGACCCTGAGATTCAGAAGATCATCGGGCGCGATCAGAGCTTTGAGGTTACGCGCGCCGCTGTCGAAGCGCTTCGTGCGCGCGGCGTCGCCTCGCTTAACACTGACCTCCTATATGGGCTCCCACGGCAAACGCGGGAACGCATTACATCCTCAATGCAAATGCTGCTTTCCCTGAGCCCCGACCGTGTGGCGCTCTACGGATATGCCCATGTTCCGTGGATGGCAAAACGCCAATCCTTGATCCCTACCGAGGATTTGCCAGACCCTTTGGCCCGGTTGCAGCTGTTTGAAACGGCTGGCGAAGTATTGAAGTGGGACGGGTATGACCCGATCGGGATCGATCACTTCGCACGCCGCGAAGACAGCCTGTCCGTGGCCGCTCGACAAGGGCAGCTTAGGCGCAACTTTCAGGGCTATACCGACGACAGTTGCGATGTCCTAATCGGCGTTGGCGCCTCTGCGATCTCAAAGTTCCCGCAAGGGTTTGTTCAGAACGCTGCGAGCACTGCAGCCTACCAGAAAGCCGTTCGAGCGGGTGAGCTTCCCACTGGACGCGGCCACATTCTGACGAACCAGGACCGCCTGCGCAGCCACATAATCGAGCGCTTGATGTGTGATTTCGGTTTTGATCAACGTGCAACATCATCCACTGCTCGCGATGCGGTAGACCCGATCCTAGATGACCTCGCGCGGGCATTCCGCGGACATGTTGCACGCAACGATAATGGTTTGACCATTCTGGAGCCATCCCGCCCGCTGACACGCCTGATCGCGCGCCACGTCGACGCGTATACCTGCGAGAAGGCCAGAAACCATTCGTCCGCGATCTAAGCTGCTCCGGCGCGATCGCCGAACGCCGCGGCCATCAACTCTCGCGTGTAGGTTTGCTGCGGGTTGTCGAACAGCGCATTGGTCTCGCCCATCTCGACCACATCGCCCTGCTTCATGACGATCACTTTGTGGCTGAGCGCGCGCACGACACGCAGGTCATGGCTAATAAACAGATAGGCCAGGTTATGGTCCTTCTGCAGCTTGCGCAGCAGCTCGACGATCTGCACCTGCACTGTCATATCCAAGGCGCTGGTGGGCTCATCAAGCACAACCAATCGTGGTCGAAGGATCATAGCACGGGCAATCGCGATCCGTTGCCGTTGTCCGCCCGAAAATTCATGCGGGTAACGGTGCATCATGTCACGGCTCAGCCCGACTTCTTCGAGGATTTCACCAACCCTTGCACGCCGCTCACGCGGGCCCACACCTTGCACCTTCAACCCTTCGGAAACGATCTGCTCGATCGTCATGCGCGGGCTGAGGGAGCCGTAAGGATCCTGGAAAACGATTTGCATGTCCCGCCGCACGCTGCGCAGCTCGGATTTGGTGGCATGGGAAAGATCCTGACCAAAGAAGGTGATCGGTCCCTCGGACCGAACAAGCCGCATGATCGCGAGGGCCAATGTGGTCTTGCCCGATCCGCTTTCGCCAACAATTCCGAGCGTCTCGCCCTGCTTCACCTGAATATTGGCGGCGTTCACGGCCTTCACATGGCCCACGGTTCGTCGCAACAGCCCCCGCTGAATGGGGAACCAGATGCGCAGATCGTCCGTGGTCAGGATTTCTTCTGCGTCACCAGAAACAGGATCGGGTGATCCGGATGGTTCAGCCCCAAGCAATTTGCGTGTGTAGGGATGCTGGGGATTATCGAAGATGTCGCTCGTCTTACCCTGCTCTACGATTTCTCCACCCTGCATGACACAAACGCGGTCGGCGATACGACGCACGATGGCAAGATCATGGGTAATGAACAGTAAGCTCATCCCTTCCGAACGCTTCAGATCCCCCAGAAGGTCGAGGATTTGCGCCTGAATGGTGACGTCGAGCGCCGTAGTCGGCTCATCCGCAATCAACAGTTCCGGTCCATTGGCAAGCGCCATGGCGATCATCACGCGCTGCCGCTGACCACCTGACAATTGGTGCGGGTAAGCCCCCAAGCGGGTTTCCGGGTCGCGTATTCCGACCTTGGTCAGCAGGTCAATTACCCGGGTTCGAAGATCTGACGACACGACATCTGTGTAGCCCAAAGCCCGCAGGACAAACCGCACAAGCAGTAGGGGAACGGCAATAATGGTGGTCCAAAGGGCTGCTTGTACGATGGCCCCAATCAGGCTGGCGACAGCAAATACCAGAATACCGGCATTCCCTGCGCGCGCCTGAACGACATCTCGAACGGCGCTGAAATCATCGGGTTGAATGACCGCGAAGATGTAGAACATGACAATCGATAGAAGCAGAAAGACCGCCATCAGCACGGGTACAGGGTTGCCACCCGCGATTGCACTCGCCGTCCGCTTCAATCCGCCTGGATACTTATAGCCCCCATGTTCCACGAGGCTTTCGGCCATTTGCTTTTCGATGGTGTGCAGGGGGTTGAGCGAGGTCATCGGCTCTTGAAAGATGAAGCTGATGTCGTTGCCACGCACACGCCGCAATTCTGCATCCGAGGCTCCGACCATCTCGGCCCCATCATACTTAATCGATCCGCCGACCTCCGCCGCACCGGGCAGCAAATCAACGGTGGACAACGCCGTCACAGATTTGCCGGACCCACTTTCGCCGACAAGCGCCACTGTCTCTCCCCGTTCAACGTGAAACGAAACCCCGCGCACGGCATTCACCGTGCCCCCTTCCTGTGTGAAGTCGACAGTAAGATCGCGAATATCAAGAACGCGGCGGCTCATGAGAAGGTCTTTCGTGGATCAAACGCATCGCGCACGCCTTCAAAAATGAACACCAGCAACGACAGCATGAAGGCGAACGTGAAGAAGGCCGTGAACCCAAGCCATGGCGCCTGAAGGTTGTTCTTTGCTTGCAATGTCATCTCGCCAAGCGACGGCTCGGACGATGGCAAACCAAAGCCAAGGAAATCGAGGCTCGCAAGACCGGCAATTGTGCCAGTGACGATGAACGGCAGGAAGGTCAGCGTCGCCACCATCGCATTGGGTAGGATGTGGCGAAACATGATCGTGCCGTTACCCACGCCAAGCGCACGGGCCGCACGGACATATTCGAAATTGCGGGCGCGCAGGAATTCGGCCCGCACCACGCCTGTCAGGTTCATCCAACCGAAAAACACCATCAGGAAGACCAGCAATGTGAAGTTCATCGGGAAGATCGCCGCAACGATGATGATCACGTACAGGCTTGGCGTCGCATTCCAGATCTCGATGATCCGCTGCCAGATCAAGTCAACCAGCCCCCCGTAAAACCCCTGCAAGGCCCCCATGAAGATGCCGATGATCGACGTGAAGAAGGTCACGATCAGCGCAAAACTTACTGACAACTCGAACCCGTAGATCACGCGTGCCATTACGTCGCGCGACGTGTCGTCGGTGCCCAAAAGGTTTGTGCCGCGACGATCTTCGGGCAACAGCCCAAACTGCCAATCGATGACCGGTTGATCGTCTTCGTCCAACACCGGCTCACCCGCACTGTCGCGTTCAATTTCTGGCCACCAACCGATAATATTCGGCGCCGCCGGGGCGTTGCCCGGACGATCCACGATTGTGTTGAAGCTGTGCGGGATCAACGGCCACAATAGCCACCCTTGATCGACCTCTACGCCGTTGAAATAGCCGGTTTCTTCGACCTGCTCGATCACTTCTTCTGGGTCATCCCAGCAGTCTTCCAGCCCGCCCGATACGATGAGGCACTGAACCTCGATATCCCGGTAAACGGCCTCGGTCCGGAAATCTCCTCCAAAGGCTGTTTCCGGATAGAAGTTGAAGATCGGCGTGAAATATTCACCGCGGTAGTTGATCAGCAACGGTTTGTCATTGGCGAGGTATGGCGCCAGAAGGGACAGCCCATAAAGCACCAGAAAGATCCAAAGCGACCAGAACGCACGGCGGTTTCGTTTGAAATTCCGCCAACGGCGACGGTTCAGCGGGCTGAGCCAGCCTTTGCGATCTCCCTGCACTCGGCCATGGGTTTCGGCTGCATCCGGATCATTGTCCGGCAGCGGCGGGGTGTTGGGCGATTCCGTGGGAAGGGCCATAGTGTGCTAGCCCTCCAACGATTCAAAATCGATGCGCGGATCAATCCACACATACATCAGATCCGATATGATCCCGACGGTCAGACCAATCAGGCTGAAGACGAATAATGTACCAAAGACCACCGGATAGTCGCGACTGACCACGGCTTCAAACCCGAGCCGACCCAACCCGTCGAGCGAGAATATCGTCTCGATAATCAGCGACCCACCAAAGAAGACGCCGATAAAGACCGCCGGGAAACCCGCTATGACGATCAACATGGCGTTGCGGAACACATGACCATACAAAACGCGCCGCTCGGTCAGACCTTTCGCCTTGGCTGTCATCACGTATTGCTTCTTGATCTCGTCCAGAAACGAATTCTTGGTCAGCAGCGTCAATGTCGCGAATGCAGAGATGGTTGACGCCAAAACCGGCAAGGTGATGTGCCAGAAATAATCAATGATCTGCCGGATCAAGGTCATGTCCTCAAATCCGTCAGATGTCAGTCCACGGAGTGGGAACCAGCTCAGATAACGCCCACCTGCAAAGACCACCAACAGGATGATGGCAAACAGAAAGCCGGGAATGGCATAGGCCACGATGATGATCGCACTCGTCGCACTATCGAAACGCGTCCCATCGCGGACAGCCTTGCGAATACCAAGCGGGATCGAGACGATGTAGGCAATGATGGTGGACCACAGGCCCAGACTGATCGACACAGGCATCTTCTCGATCACCAGATCAACGACCGAAATGGAGCGGAAATAGCTCTCGCCGAAGTCGAAACGCAGGTAGTCCATCATCATCAGGCCAAAACGTTCGAGGATCGGAATTTCCTCGGCCACGCATTCCTCAGCATCAAGGTCGGGTTCACCCGTAAAACCTTCTGCACAGACGATGCGGGCAAAGTTGAACTCGACCTGCAACTGCTCAAGAAACTGCGGCGGCAAGCCACGCGCGCCTTGGTAACCCACATCGAAGTCCGACGTGTTGGCGCTGTTGTCACCGCCACCGCCCGAGATGCCCGCGAATACGTCCCCCTCGCCTTCCAACTGCGCAATGATCTGGTCAATCGGACCGCCCGGCACAAATTGGATCAACGTGAAGTTCAGAAGCATCACGCCGAAGATCGTGGGAATCACCAGCAGAAGCCTTCGGAGAATATACGCGCCCATGGCTAATGTCCGGCCTTACAGCGCGCCTGCATCGCGAAGGGCCTGTTCGGCATCCGGGTCCACCCACCAGAAATCGAGGAAGCCAAGCGAATAAGGCGGCAACTCCGCTGGGTAGCGATACATGTCATAGTAAGCCACCCAATGGGCATCGTTGTACCATTGGCCCACGCGGATCACCCTATCACGCAGGACGCGGTCCAGCGCGCGGACGGCGACGTCCAATTCTTCGCGGGTTTCGGTATTCACGACTGTTTCGATCAAGGCGTCGATGCCTTCATCGGCCAGCCCCGGCACGTTGAACAGGCTTTCGTCTGCACCAAGTGAGCCGAAGTATTGCCGCAGCCCAGCGCCCGGCTCATACGTCATGGGGAAGTGGTCGGTAATCATATCGTAGTCGGCGTCGCGCTGCCGCTGCTGCAATTGCGCGTTGTCGACCCGGTTCATGGACGCATTCACACCAATGGCACGCAAGTTTTCGACGTACGGGTTAATGATCCGATCAAACAGCGGCGACGAATTCAGGAACTCGACGTCCAGCGTTTGACCTGTCTCGTTGCGCAACAGGCCATCATCACCCGGAACCCAGCCTGCCTCTTCCAACAACGCCAAAGCGCGGCGTGACTGCCGACGATCCAGTGCACGTTCCGGGTTAGACTCGGGAACGGCGTAAGCCTCCTCGGTGAACACCGTCTCCGGAAGCTGGTCGCGGAATTGTTCTAGCAAGGCAAGCTCTTCCCCTTCAGGCATGCCTGCCGCTTCCATCCAGGTGTTTTCCCAGAAACTGACAACCGGAGAGTAGAGGCCGTAGAATAGCGTCTCATTCGTCCATTCGAAGTTGAACATATGCGCAAGGGCACTGCGCACTCGGACATCCTGAAATTGCGGACGGCGCAGGTTGATCATGAACGATTGGCCGCTGGCAATTGTGCCATCGGGCAGTTCTTCCCGAATGACGGTGCCATCATCGAGCGCCGGGAAGTCGTAATTGTTGGCCCAGGCCTGGCTGCTGCTTTCCTGCCGGAATGTGTAGTTGCCGGCGGTGAACCCTTCGAACGCTGCAAGGCTGTCGCCGTAATACTCGATCCGGATGCTGTCGAAATTGTTGCGGCCCTGGTTGATCCAAAGATCGTCGCCCCAATAGTCGCGGTTTCGAACGAACACGACCCGCTGGCCTGGCTCCACCTCGCCAAGCGTATAGGCGCCGGATCCTACGAGAGGATCCAGGCGGCTATCCTCGAACGCGAGGCCCGAGGCCTCGTGGCTTGCCTGGCTGAACACGGGAAGACCGCCTGCTGTTTGAATGCGGTCTCGCAGGGGGCTTCGGGATTGAAATCGAACCGAATGGTGCGGTCGTCGATCACTTCTGCGCTGGCAATAGTGTTCGGAATGTTCGCACGGAACGACGGCAAGCCTTCATCACGCAAAATCTCGTAGGAGAACATCACGTCCTGCGCCGTCATAGGCGTGCCGTCCGAGAAGGTGACGCTTTCACGAAGCGTGAAGATTACATAGGAGCGGTCTTCAGGATAGGCGAATTCCTCGCACAACAGGCAGTAGGCTGAGCCAATCTCGTCTGCAGTGCCCTCAAGCATGGCCTCAAAGAAGATGCTCGATAAAACCGCGGGGCGACCAATCCGGGAATAGGGGTGCATCGAGTCGAAAGACCCTGACGACCAGGAAAAAGACATCTCACCGCCCTGGGGCGCGCCGGGGTTCACATAATCTAGGTGCGGACTGTCAGGTCCATAGCGAAGTTCGCCAAAGGTCGAGATGCCGTAGGTTCGGATCAGTCCGTCATCGCCAACGTCCTGCGCATCCGCGGCAAGCGCGCCTAGTGCAAGGATCAGGGCGGCGCCCGCAAGCGGAAGCGTGAACGCAGATCGTTTGTCGTTCGATTCCTGGGCGGCTACGGCAACTTTGGCTCTGGTCTGGTCCTGCATATGCACCTCCGTCGTCGGTTGGTCATTGGACGCAATTCTAGATCGCGCTACCATTATTATGTGTCACAAGACGTTAGAGACCAGCCTGCGTTCGGTTCAAGTTGAGATTCCGTGATCAAGTAGTGATTGGACGCTTTTTTCACCATTTTCCCTCGAAAACGAAAAACGCCGCCCTTGGGCGGCGCTCATCCATTGGTTTTCGGCGGGATTTACTGCTGCGTCGCGAGGTATGCGATTAGGTTCGCGCGATCCTCGATATCGTCCATGCCGTTGTAGGACATGGCCGTCCCTGGCGCCCAATCACGCGGGTTTGCAATAAATCCAGAGATGTTTTCCGGCGTCCAAGCCATGTCGCTCATCCCGGCGAGCGTGTCAGAATAGTCAAAACCGTCTGCCGAAGCGATGGGCCGGTCTACGAGGCCAAGCAAATACGGGCCCACGCCATTCTGACCTGCATTGAGCGCATGACAAGCAGAGCATTGCCGCCACAGGCGTTCTCCGGCCCCGGCGTCTGCAACGGCGTACACATCCGCAAACGGAATTTCCGGCACCTCTTCCACCGGCCCTTCATCCAGCTCGGCAATCTCAATGCGATAGCCGCTGACGTGATCTTCGCCATGGTGGTCGATGTTATAAAGCTCTTCGGCGGCCCAGCCGCCCAGAAGGAACACCAGCAGTGCCGCGCAAACCGCGCCGCCGGCTTTGGTGATGGTCATCGTGTCAAACATGTCGGCTCCACAAAGGTCTGTCGCTCGTTCGCGGCTATGTATGGTGTTCCTTTGGGGCAAGGCAAGGTGTAGGGAGCGCGACGAAACGACCTTTTCGAGCGGATTTTGCACATGACAGCCCGTATTGCCTTCCAAGGAGAGCCCGGAGCCTATTCACACGAGGCCTGTCGCGATGCGCGACCGGATATGCAGCCGCTGCCCTGCGCCACCTTCGAGGATGTGATCGAAGCCGTCCGGAGTGGGGAGGCTGAACTTGCTATGCTGCCGGTCGAAAATTCGACCTACGGGCGCGTCGCGGATATCCATCGTCTGCTCCCGGAATCCGGGCTGCACATCATCGACGAGGCATTCGTTCGGGTGCACATCAACCTGTTGGCCTTGCCGGGAACTAACCTTGCAGATGTGACGGATGCTTACAGCCATCTGGTTCTGCTGCCGCAATGTGGCACTTTCCTGCGAGAGCACGGAATTTCAGGTCGGGTCAGCCCCGACAATGCGCGCGCTGCTCGGGACGTGGCGGAATGGGGGAGCCGTCCAAAGCGGCACTGGCTTCGGAACTTGCGGGCGAGATTTACGGGCTGGACGTCCTGGCGCGTCATATCGAAGATCACGACCGCAACACGACGCGGTTCCTGGTGATGTCGCGCGAGGCGGACATGGCGCGGCGGTCGGATCATATGATGACCACCTTCGTCTTCCGCGTCCGCAACATCCCGGCAGCCCTTTACAAGGCGATGGGTGGGTTCGCGACGAATGGCGTGAACATGACCAAGCTGGAATCGTACATGGTGGGTGGGGCCTTCACCGCGACACAGTTCTATGCCGATATCGAGGGCCACCCGGATGACGAGAACGTTCAGCTGGCACTGGACGAGTTGGGGTACTTCACCTCCGAATTGAAGATCCTAGGAACCTATCCAGCGGATCCGGCCCGGGACTAGCTTATCAAGGTTGATAAGGTGGTTTAAGCATCTGTTTTTAGGTAATATATCGATTTTCATTTACCTTTTCTTAACCTGCTGGCGCAGGTGAGGGGGCGCTGCCCCCTTGCGACTTTTCCGGGGAAAAGATCGCTGACCCCCGAGGTATTTTTGAAACAAGGAAGCGGCCCGTCAGGAGAGCCTTTCGCGCAGGGTCGCACGGCGGGATTCGAGCCAAGCGGTGGCGGGAGGATAGGTGCTGAGATCGATGGCGCGTGAATAGGCCTCGGCCGCATGTTGGGGATTGGTCTCAGACAGCAAGTGCGCGCGCGTGGCCCAGTAGGGTTGGAATGTCTCGACTGCCTGTCGATCGATCAGATCGAGCAGGCGCAGGCCTTCGGCGGGCCCCGCATCTTCGCCAACGGCTGCTGCGCGGCCTACGGCGGCACCGAGGGACGGCGCGATGTGCATCAGGCCCGCGTAAAGCTGGCTGAGTGCTCTCCAATTTGTCTCACCGGTGACATGCCGCTCTGCATGGACGGCCTGTATCGCGGCCTCCAACTGGTAACGACCCATTTGGCCCAATTCACTGGCACGGGTGAGAAAGTAGGCCGCACGGTCGATCAGGTCGGTGTTCCAACGCTGCTCATCCTGATCCGGTAGTGGGACGTAGACACCGTCAACCAGCGCGGCCTCGCGGCGGGCTTCGGTGAAGGTGATCAGGGCAGCCAGACCAAGAGCTTCTGCCTGATCGGGCAACAGGGTTGCGAGGGTCGTTGCGAGGAAGTGCGCCTCGTGACTCAGGGTCACCAAGCCCTTCCTGCCAATCGATCGCGTAAGCGGCGTAAACGGCATCGAGAAGGGTGGCAATTCGGGACGACAGGTCGGCCTCCGGTGGAAGCGCAAAGGGGATACGCGCGTCGCGTATCTTGCGTTTGGCCCGGACAAGCCGTTGCGCCATCGTCGTGGGTGCAATCCGAAAGACGCGCCCGATATCAGCGGCCTCCACGCCGAGCACAGTTTGCAGCATCAGGGGTGTGCGGACCGCTTCGTCAATGGCGGGGTGGGCACAGACAAACATCAGCTTCAGGCGTTCGTCAGGAACGTTGTCGCAGGATGCAGGGTCGGGCAGGTCGGGTACCGTGTCGGTGAAATCAACGCGCTTGTCGCGGCGTGCGGCGTCGATGCGGCGGTTCTTGGCGGTGGTCAGAAGCCAGGCTTCCGGTTTTTCGGGAACCCCGCGTTCGGGCCAAACGCGCAGCGCCTGAACAAACGCATCGGCCAGCGCATCTTCGGCGGCGGTGACATCGCCCGTGCGGCTGGCCAGCATGGCAACCAGCTTACCGTAGGAGGTGCGCGCCGCCATCTGGGCCGCGCGCGCCGCCTTGTTCATAGATCCGCCATGCCGGAGGCGCGGATTTCGACCTTGCCGAATTCAGCCGCCGGGCATTTCTCGGCCCAGGCGAGGGCTGCGTCGAGGTCGGGCACGTCGATCACGAAATAGCCGCCCAAGGTCTCGCGCGTTTCAGCGACGGGGCCGTCTTGGACCACCTTGTTGCCACCCTTGAGCGTCACGGTCGTGGCCGATTGCGGTGGGTGCAGGCGGTCGGTGTCGACGAAGACACCTGCTTCATTCAGCGCACCGATATAGGCTTGGTAGGCGGATTTCATTTTGGTCCAATCCTCTGGCCCCAGATGGGCGAAATCGGCGGGATCGGAATAGAGCAAGAAAGTGTATCGCATGGGATTAGTCCTTTTGTGCGAGAGGAATTAGGCGGCAACGCGGGCAATGTTGGCAAGGCCGGTTTCGTAGGTGCCACCAAGCATCCGGTCCATGAACAGGCCAAAGACGCGGAAGACGGGGTTCATGCCGAGGTCGGATTCGACGCTCCAGGTCACGCGAGTCTGCGCACCTTCCGGCATGGCGGAAATGTGTTGCGTGGGCTGGCCCATCGCGCCGAGGTCGATGGTGTAGGTGACCGTGTTGGCGCTGATTTCGCTAATCGTCTGGGTGCCGGTGCCATCGCGTCCATCGAACCGGAAGCCTGCGCCGATGCCCTCAGCAGGGCCGAACGCTTCGATTTGCAGGTCGGGATCGGCGGTGATGTAGGGGTTGAACTGCTGAAAGCCTTCGGTGGTCGATGCGAGCGCGAGGACGGCTGCAGGTGTAGCGTCGACAAGCGCGCTGCGCTCCACGGTGACGTGACGGGGCAGCAGGTACGTTCCTGCGGTTGCGAGGACGAGGGTTGCAGCCCCGGCAGCGAGGATAGTCGTGAGGGTCATGGGGTTTCTCCGTCTGTTTGGGCGAAGGCAACAGCGCCTTCACCCACATGACGAACGGGACCATCCGCAAATCGACACGACCCCCAAAAAAATTCGAAATTAATTGAAAAACTGGTCCGAGCGCGTTTTTCGCAGATGTCAGAGGGCGAGGAAAAAGGTCGCAAAGCCCTGTTTTCCAAGGGCATCCGGCGCAGGCCGGAGTTTCAGTTGGTTTTGCCTGGCTTCGTGTTTCTTGGCTGCGGGCCCCGTTTCAAACAGGACATCCACACCGCCGAGCGGTTTGAAAGAGAAGCTCTGCTGAATGGTCGGTGTCAGCCCATGGACGGCCTGAGCCATGTGCTTTGCCACTGCATCACGGACGGAGATGCTGCTGGTCTTGACCATGTCCGCTTGCGCGGCCGACGGAAAATGCCCGCCCCCGGCCGCGCGATAGGAATTGGTCACGACAAGCATCGTGTCATCGGCGGCAACAGGGCGGCCATCTTGGTATTGCAAGTTGCAGATACGGGATGCTTCGGGATGCAATTGGTTGCCTTCCGCATTGGTCCGTGGCGGTTGCGAGACGTCGATTTGATAGATCAGTCCGGTTAAACGATCAAAGTTATATGGCGCAAAGGTGTGGTCGATGAGGCTTTGTGGTTTAGACGCTTCAGGCTCGATTTGAGTGTAGATGGATACGCTGCGCTCCAACCACTCAAGCACTTGGGACCCGCTTGCACGAACGATGCAAAGAGCATTGGGGTAGATGTAGAGGTCCGCCGCATGCCGCAGCTTCAGATCACCGGTCGGGATGTCCGTATAGTTTTCCGGGCCCGCCCTGCCACCGGCCCGGAAGGGGGCAACGGCTGACAGGAGCGGAAGTTCGGCAAGTTCGGGGTGGCTGGAAAGAAGGTGCAATGCAGCGGCACGCTGTGCGTCCGCGATCACCTGTGTGGCGGCACAAGGTGCGATAGTCGAATACAGGGTTTCAAGCGGGGCAGTCGTGTGGCCAAGCGGGCGATCAACATGAAGGCGGGTCGTACGGTGCGCGCGCGCGACCTGCTGGCGCAAATCAGGGAATTGGCTGAGGAGCCGCTTTGGCCGCCAGCGCTGTCCGCGTGCGCGGGCTGGGATGGCAGGCGTTGCGGCTTGGGACGGTGCGACTGACCAGCGCTTTCCTTGGTCGGTGGGGGTCAACAGCAGATCAATCAGCCCAAGATGGGACCCATATGCGCCGGGCTGCACGATGGGCGCGTGTCCATCAATGGCGGCCTGAGATACGAGATCATGGGTGTGTCCCGCCACAACGGCATCGACGTTCGGCAGGGCCGCGATCTGTTGGGCCGCATTCTCGGACCGACTGCCCGCATCAACGTGCCCGAGACCGCTATGGGCCAGGACGATGATAACATCTGCGCCTTCGTCACGCAGGGCCGCTGTTTGCGCGGCGGCGGCGGTCGTCATGTCCGAGAAGTGCAGTTTTCCGTCAACGTGGGGTTTGGACCAAGCGGCAACCTGCGGGGGGACCACACCTGTCACACCGATCTTCAAGTGATGCGTGCGCCCCGTGCCATCGGTCACGCGGCGATCGAGCAGGTGACGTTCCGGCAGGAAGGGAGCGCCATCGGGGCGATGCACATTGGCAAGCGTCAGTTTGAAACGGGCGTCCGACAGCGAGGTTTCGAGATACTCCAAACCGAAGTCGAAATCGTGGTTTCCCAGTGTGGCTGCGTCAAACCCAAGGCCATTCATCACCGCAATCATCGGGTTTGCATCACCCCTGGGCAAGATCTCCGCCAGCGCGGTGTCGGCCAATGGCGTCCCCTGCAGAGTGTCTCCATTGTCAAACAAGAGCGTGTTTGGGGCACCCTCGCGGGCAGCGAGAATAAGATCCGCCAGGCGCGCAAGGCCAATGCCCGACGCCCGAGTGTCGGTGAAGTAATCGAACGGCAAAAGATGCGCGTGCAAATCTGTAGTGGCCAGCAAGCGCAGGTGCACCTGATCTGGTCCAACAGAAACCTGCGAAACCTGTGTTGCCCCTATAAGGGTCATGTTTTTGGCCCCAGCCATTTTTTTCCAGAGTAGCGGTTCGCCTGTGCTTCCAAAGAGACTTCCTTTCGGTTCCAGACGGTTTTTCCACCGCGTCCTTGCGGTGTTGCCCTCAGGCCATAGAGATGGCACCTGACGCTCAGGAAGGGAAAATTATGAAATACGCAGAAGCCGTGACCTTCGGGACTTCCGGGTTGAATCGCGCCGCAGAATTGCGCGGGAAATCAGACGCACTTGAGGCCGCGCTCGCTGCCGACGCAAAGGTGCTGGCGATGTGGCGTGGGAAGCCGATGGTTGACGGGGACCCCGAAGACGGCACTGTCGCTCTCGCATTTCGGCCAGCGGACGCCCCGGTCTTTGGCCGCGCCAGCGAGCCCCCTGTGCTGTTGGGTTATGATGAAGACGCCGAGCGCCTGCTCTTTGCGCGCGACGTCTCGGCCTGGACACCCGTCGACGTTGACGAAGACGGCGTGAATGCCTTTCTTGACCCGAGCATACAGGTTCACCCCTCGGAAAAGGACGCCGGTTTTCGCGAATTGCGGGGTCTTATGACCAGTTTGACCCGTCGCGACGCGGAGTTGGCCGCAACCGCACGTGCAATCCTCACATGGCATGCGACCCATCAGTTCTGTGCGAAGTGCGGCGCAAAAAGCTTTTTGGCCATGGCCGGTTGGCAGCGCGATTGCCCCAAATGTGGTGGACACCATTTTCCACGAACAGATCCGGTGGTCATCATGTTGATCACGCACGGGGAGTCGGTCTTGGTCGGCCGTTCGCCTGGATGGCCTGACGGGATGTATTCCCTTTTGGCTGGGTTCGTCGAGCCGGGCGAAACCATCGAGGCTGCGGTCCGAAGGGAAGTTTACGAGGAAGCTGGGATCGAGGTTGGCGAAGTCGACTATCTCTCCAGCCAGCCCTGGCCATTCCCGGCATCGCTTATGTTTGGGTGTCGGGGTGAAGCGATCTCGACCGAAATCAACATTGACCCTGAAGAAATCGAAGACGCCAAATGGGTGACGAAATCTCAGATGCTTGAAGTCTGGGCAGGCAATGATCCAACGATGCTGCCTGCCCGAAAGGGCGCGATTGCGCATTTCCTGCTGCAACACTGGTTGGCCGATACGCTGAGTTGACCTGACCTTTACCTTGACGCCCTACCCCAGGCCCCTGCAAACGGAATGTGGGGCTGAGCAGGAGCAATACCAGTCATGAAGTTCAAGGTTTCCGAGGATGTGGACGCGTCGGCGGCCGTCACATGGGCCAGGTTCACGGATTTCAGCGGGATTGAGGCCGAAGCGAAGGGGCGAGGGGCTGATCTTTCGCGTGTAGGGAACTGGAGCGAAGCCGCAACAGGTTGCGGCTGGCGCGGTTCTGTTACGGTCCGAGGACGTATGCGGCCGTTAACGTCGGAGATCAGCGCGATGGACGCCCCTGCAGAGGTGCGAAATCCAAACCACAGTCGGCGGCATGGAAGCAGTCTACGAGATGACGTTTCTCGAACTACGCCCTGACATGACTCGTGTGCAGGTCGTGCTGGATATGTCGGCAAACACGCTTTCGGCCCGTCTGGCCCTTCAAACGTTGAAATTGGCGCGGGGCCGCGTGATGCAGCGCCTACAGGGGCTGCTGGCACGACAGGGAAATCTGGCCGAGGACGATTACCGCCGCGCGCAAGGGTAGTGTTCAGGTAACGCCACCACCGCGCAGCGTGAAGGCGAGGATCAGCATCAGCATTGCCGCAATCCAGGACGCGGCCACACGGACCGTGATGCGAATCCAGTCTGCGGGTACCTTCTCCATCGCCAAACGCGCAATTCCTGCCGCAAGTGCCACGGCCGCGTTCGCGCCAAAGATCAGACCCAGATGGATCAGGATTGGAAGCTCGAACAACCGATGACCCTCCAATCCGAGGGCGAGTGCGACTGTGCCGAGGACAGCCGCAAATAGCAGCGAAAGCACTCGGGTGGGCTGCGGCAGCAGCGCCGCCAAGCGCACCAACGACAATGCCCGCACCCATCATCACCGGCAGGATCCATTCGCCAACCAAAGGGGCAACTGCGATGCCGGCCACCTGACCCACTAGAAAATAGGGCCAAGCCTTCACCATGCCCTCGGGCTGCCAAAGGCTCAGGAAAAAACCCAAGGCCAGGAGGGGAAGGAAAACGGCCGGATAGGTGACGACGACACCTGCCCCTTCGACGAATTGAGCATAAAGATCCGCACCGGATTCAAATGAATGGGCCGCAGCGCTGGTGGGCGCAGCGGCAATTGCCACTGGTAGGAGAAGGCGCTGTTTCACTGGGTCGTCTTCGCGTTCAAGTCAGGCGAGGCCAAAGAGGAACGCAGCACCGACCAGCGCAATCGCGCCCCCGATGCCACGCGCGGCCCATGTGCCGACAGAGCTTTTCGTCAGGAAGCCAAGGGCGATGCCGACCACGTGCAGCATACCTGTGCCGATGACGAAACCGACGGCGTAACCATAGGCGCTGAACTGCTCTGGCAGTTCGCCGCCATGGGCATGCCCGTGGAAGATGGCAAAGATACCAACAAGAACGGCCGCAACCCAAAGCGGGGCCTTCACGGCAAACGCGATCAAAAGACCAAGGATTACGCCGGAAAGCGCGATGCCAGTTTCAACCGCCGGGATCGGGACACCTATAACGCCCAACGCACCGCCGAAGGCCATGACCAGCGGGAAGACGACAGGCAGGATCCAGATACCCGGCTTGCCCAGAAACGCGCCCCACAGACCGACGGCGACCATTGCAACGACGTGGTCCCAGCCGAGGATCGGGTGCCAAAAGCCGGAGGCAAAGCCGGTATTAATCCCCTCACCGGTATGGGCCGAAGCCACCGTTGCGAGCATGAGGAGCGGCAGGGTCATAAGGCAATTGCGTAGAGCGGTCCGGGTCATGGCGTTGCATCCTTTGGAGAAGGTCGCCGCAGAACCTAATGAACGCCGGATTGGCGTCAACTCGATAGATCGCAAATGGTCGTTACATCCAAATCAAAAAGGGGCCGAGCGTGCGATCTGCCCGATGCACGGCCCGGCCCCCTTGGTGGATCGAGAGCGGAGTGATGCTCCTTTGCCACCGCCGCCCCACCCAGTTCGGTGACGCGGATCGAAGCTGCGGATAATCGCGCTTCGATGGATGCGGGCGCTGCGACCCCTTCACTTGCCGCCGCTCCCGTCGTGCCGTGGTGGTACACAGGGAGATTGCGTCACGAAGGGGGAAAACCTTGGGGGGCGGCGTCAGATGTGCGGCGGTTGTGGTTTTGACGTTACGTCACGGCTGTGGCGTGCCCGCCTTTCGCGCACCGCGTTGCAGGCCAAGCTGGCGTTCTCGCCAGATGATCGCGATGCCGGCTGTGACGATCAGAGCCGCACCAAGCAGCATGGTGGCCGTGGGGACTTCGGCAAAAATGAAGTAGCCGACGCCGATGGCCAGCAGCATCGAGGTATATTCGAACGGCGCGATCAGGGAGGCATCGGCGAAACGATAAGACGACGTCAGAAGGATCTGCCCCACACCGCCCGCAAGGCCCGCCCCGATCAACAGCACCCATTGACCGGTCGTGGGCCAGACCCAGCCCCACGGCAGGGTCAGCAGGGACAGAACGGACGCCGTGACAGAGAACCAGAACACAATGGCAGCAGTGCGTTCCGTCTGGACCAGTTTGCGCACGAAGACTTGGGCCAGCGCGGCGCAGACGGCGCCCATCAGGACGAGCATGGCCCCCAAAGCCTCACCGGTATCTGCGGTGCTTGGGTCGAGGTTCAGCCGGGGAGAAAGCACGATCAGCACACCACCCATACCAACGGCGACCATCGAAAGCCGGAAAAGGCGCACCTGTTCGTTCAGGAACATGGCGGCAAAGACCACCACAAGGATCGGCGCGGCATAGCCAATGGCAGTGACCTCGGGCAAAGGCAGCAGGCCCAGACCTGCAAAGCCCAAGCCCATGGCAGACGTGCCCACAAGGCCGCGCCACACATGACCCATCGGATTGCGGGTCTCCAACCCATGGGCGAGGTCGTGCTGGATCACGAGCCAGGCAAGAATGACAGGGATCGCGAAGAAGGAGCGGAAGAAGACGGCTTGGCCGGGCGGGATCGCGTCGGCCGACGCTTTGATCAGCGAGGCCATGGAGACAAAGACACAGACGGAGGCGACTTTGAGGGCAATGCCGCGGAGGGGATGCTGTGCGGTGGACATGGAAGCTGGCTACGCCCGCAGCAGGAGGCCCGCAAGGGGATCAAGCTGTCGCACTTCGCCAGTGGTGCTCGCCCAAGGCATTTTGCGCATGGATGAAAAGACTAGGAGTTCAGCCTAGGCTCTGAATGTTCCAGATTTCGGCCATATAGCCCTTAATGGTGCGGTCCGACGAAAACGGGCCCGAGCCTGCGATGTTAAGAAGGGCGCGGCGGGCCCAATCGTCCGGATCACAGAAAGCTTGGTCAGCGCTGGCCTGCGCCTGTTGATAGCTGTCGAAATCTGAGGCGACGAGGAAGGGGTCATGGGTCCAGGTGACATCGACGATATGATTGTAGCGGTCGCTATCGCTGGGGCTGAAGGTGCCTTCGACAATGGCCTGCAAGACGCCTTGCAGTGGATGGCTCGCTTCGATGGCCTTGCGGGCATGATCTTGCATGGCGTAACGGGCCTGAGCCTCGGGCGCTGACATGCCGAAAAGGAAGAAATTCTCAGGACCCACATTGTCGCGGATTTCGACATTGGCGCCGTCAAGCGTGCCGATGGTTAGCGCGCCGTTCATTGCGAATTTCATGTTCCCGGTCCCGGACGCCTCTTTGCCAGCGGTCGAAATCTGTTCCGACAGGTCGGCAGCAGGGATCAGGCGTTCAGCCATGGAGACATTGTAGTTGGCCGGATAAAGCACCTTGAGCAGATGCCCCGTGACCGGGTCGGCGTTGATGGTTTGCGCCACATCGTTGATCAGGCGGATGATGTCCTTGGCAAAGCCATAGCCGGGCGCAGCTTTGCCGCCAAAAATCTTCACGCGGGGCGTCCAGTTGGCGGAAGGGATTGGCGCGAATGGCCTGCCAGCGTGCGACCGTTTCAAATAGGTTCATCAACTGGCGCTTATATTCGTGCATGCGTTTGATCTGCACATCGAACATGGCGTCCGGGTCTATAGACAGGCCGAGCCGATCGGCTGACCAATTGGAAAGTGCCACCTTGTTTGCCCTTTTGGCAGCGCGGATCGCGTCCCGCACATTAGGGTCATCGGCATGATCACGAAGGTCGGACAGGCGTGAAAGGTCGCTTTCCCAGCCGGGGCCGATGGTGTCCGTCAGAACATCGGAAAGCGCAGGGTTGGCCATGCGCAGCCAGCGACGGGGAGTCACGCCGTTGGTCTGGTTGAGGATACGCCCGGGATAGTGCGCGTCGAGGGCCGAGAAAACCGTCTTGCGCATCAGGTCGGTATGGAGCGCAGAGACGCCGTTGACATGGGCGGCCATCACAAAAGCCAGCGTGCCCATATGGACCTGATCGTGATGCACGATCCCCAGAGTCTCCGCACAGCCGGTTGCCGCGCGATGTTCGGCGTCCAATCGTTCGATGATTTGCATATGGCGCGGCAGGACATTGCCCATCAGCCATGTGGACCAGCTTTCCAGAGCTTCGGGCAGCAGGGTGTGGTTGGTGTAGTTGAGGCAACCGCTGCGCGATGGCGCAGGCCCGTGACCAACCCAGTCCGTGCACATCCGTCAGCAGACGGATCAGCTCCGGTCCGGCCAGCGCGGGGTGCGTATCGTTCATCTGGATCGCGACCTTTTGGGGCAAAAGGGCGAAATCGTCGTACTCTGAAAGGAACCGGCGGAGGATGTCCTGCAGCGCGGCGGAAGTCAGGAAAAATTCCTGCTTCAGGCGCAGGGCTTTTCCGCTGTCGGTATTGTCGTCGGGATACAGCACACGGGAGAGCGTGCGAGCCAGTGCCTCTGGCGCCGCGGCAGCCGTGTGATCGCCCGCGTTGAAACGGTCGAGGTCAAAAAGCTCGGTCGGATGTGCGCCCCAGAGCCGAAGTGTATTGGCCCATTGGCCCTGCCACCCAACCACGGGCATGTCGTAGGCGCGGGCATAAACTGACTCTGCCGGATGCCAGACGGCTTTGCCATCGACCGTCTCGACATGACCCGCGAAGGGGATTTCGTAACGCGCCTCGGGACGTTCGAATTCCCATGGATGGGGCTGAGAGAGCCAATCCTCGGGCAGTTCGATCTGTCGCCCATCTTCGAATTTCTGGCGAAACAGCCCGTGTTCGTAGCGGATCCCATAGCCATAGGCGGGGCATGCCAGCGTGGAAAGGCTTTCGAGGAAGCAGGCCGCCAGTCGCCCAAGGCCACCATTGCCAAGGGCCGCGTCTGGTTCATCGGCAATCAGGGTGTCCAGGTCGATGCCCTCAGCCTGCCAGCACGTCGCGGATTGTGTCGCGCAGACCCAGATTGACCATCGCATCTTCGATCACGCGGCCGATGAGAAACTCCATCGACAGGTAATAGACACGCTTTCCCTGTGCTTCGTAGGTTTTGCGGGTGGCAGCAAACCACGGCTCGATCAGCAGATCGCGGATGGCGTAGCTGGTGGCCATGCGCCAGTCTGTGAGGCTGGCATGGGGCCGGTCCTTGCCGAGCGTGTAGGTCAGGTGCTGCGCGATGCGGGCGCGCAGGGCGTCGGCTGAGATATCGGCCATGGCGTTCATTGCTGCGACTCCGGCGCCGTTTCGTGGTCGCGCGGGAGGTGACACAGATTGCGGCATGGCGAAAGGGGGTCAAGTGATAACGTCTGGCGCGTCGCGGCCTGTCATGGCTTTGAGATCGGAGATTTCGAGTGCGGCGGATGCAACAGCTGCAAGTGCTAGCGCCGGATCGAGGCCAAGTCGGGCGGGATCGCTTTCCAACTGCTCCAGATAAACACGGATGGTCGCCCCTTGGGTGCCCGTGCCCGAAAGGCGAAAGACGGCGCGTGCATCATTGGTAAAAGTCAGGCGCAGGCCCTGCCTGGTCGAGCGGGAGCCATCGACGGGATCGTCGTAGGCGAATTCGTCTGCCGCCGCGACTGTGAGGCCAGCAGCCTGGGTGCCGGGTAGATCCGCTAGGCGCGCGCGCAAGGCATCAATCATGGCGTTGGCTTTGTCGCTGTCCACATCCTCGAAATCATGGCGGGTATAGTAACAGCGGCCATGGTCGGCCCACATCTCGGCCAGCAGGTCGGACACAGATTTGCCTGTCACGGCCAGGATGTTGAGCCAGAGAAGCACAGCCCAGAGGCCATCTTTCTCGCGCACATGGTCGGAGCCGGTGCCAGCACTTTCTTCGCCGCAAAGCGTGACTTTGCCAGCATCGAGCAGATTGCCGAAGAATTTCCAGCCGGTCGGAGTTTCATAGCAGTCGATGCCAAGCGCTTTGGCCACGTTGTCCACAGCGCGAGAGGTCGGCATGGAGCGGGCGACGCCAGCAAGCCCCTTGGCATATGCGGGCGCAAGATGGGCTTTTGCTGTCAAGAGCGCGAGGCTGTCGGAGGGCGTCACGTAGGCGCTTTTGCCCACGATCATGTTGCGATCGCCATCACCGTCAGACGCCGCTCCAAAATCGGGGGCGCTCGGGCCATACATCTCGTCCATCAGGGTCTTCGCCCAGATCGGGTTCGGGTCAGGGTGACCCTTGCCGAAATCGGGACTTGGGGTGCCATTGATCACAGTGCCCGGCGCCGCGCCAAGGCGGTCTTCGAGGATCGCTGTCGCATAGGGGCCGGTTACTGCATGCATGGCGTCAAACCGCATGGTGAAGCCGGATTTGAACAGGGCGGCAATCTTGTCGAAATCGAACAGCCGCTCCATCAAAGCTGCGTAGTCGGCGACCGGGTCAACGATGTCGACCTGCATGCCCTGATGCGTGCGCGTTCCAAGCGTGTCGATGTCGATGCCGCCTGATGCTGTGATCTTGTAGGCGTCGATGGTCTTGGTGCGGTCATGAATTTTCTGCGTGACGCCCTCAGTCGCCGGGCCACCATTGGGGCCGTTATATTTGAGGCCAAAATCCGCGTCCGGGCCGCCTGGATTGTGGCTGGCCGACAGGATCAGGCCACCATCGGCGTTGTGCTGCCGGATTAGATTGGAAGCGGCCGGGGTGGACAAAAGCCCGCCTTGCCCGACGATACAGCGCGACGCGCCATTGGCCGCGGCCATGCGCAGTATGATCTGGATCGCGTCATCATTGAAAAAACGCCCGTCCCCGCCGACGACAAGGGTTTTGCCTTCGATCCCGCCAATGCCGTCGAAAATCGACTGCACGTAGTTCTGAAGGTAATGGGGACGCTGGAAGACCTTGGTCTTCTTGCGCAGGCCAGACGTGCCGGGTTTTTGACCTTCGATCGGCTCGGTGCGTGCGGTTTGCATGGGCATTTTGTGTCTCCCTTACGTCTCGGTCTCATGTGAGAATACCACAACCGCGTTGTCGGCGACGTGGAAGCCTGCCGTGACGGCGATGGCATCAACCTGGCTGGTATCAAAGCGTCGCACCCATTGGCCTTGGGCCACGGGTGGTGGCGTGATGTCGGTTGCAGGACCGCGATTGAGCACGACCAGCAGCGCGCCTTCGCGTTGCACATATTCGGGCGAGCCCGAGGCCATGCGCATTTCGGCCACCAGGATACCAAGGTCGGGATTGTCCCAATCGGTTTGCTGCATGGCCGTACCATCGGCGCGGCGCCAGAATAGGTCCGGCTCGCCATCCACGACGCGTTTGCGCGAATGCAAAAAGCGCTTCTGGCGCAGAAGAGGGTGCATACGGCGAAAAGAAATGGCCTGCTCCACGAAGGTAAAGAAAGGGTCGTCACCGTCGGGCCAGTTCACCCAGCCAATCTCGTTGTCCTGACAATAGGCGTTGTTGTTGCCTGCCTGGCTGTTGCTGAGTTCATCCCCGGCCAGCAACATCGGCGTGCCTTGGCTGAGCATCAGCGTAGCGATCATATTGCGTTTCCGACGGGTCCGAGCCGCGACGATTTCGGGGTCGTTTGAAGGGCCTTCCACCCCGAGGTTGTCGGAGTAATTGTTGGAATGGCCGTCGTTGTTTGCTTCGCCATTGGCCGCATTGTGCTTGGCCGCATAGCTGACCGTATCGTGCAGCGTGAAGCCATCATGTGCCGTCAGGAAGTTCAGCGACGACGTGGCGGCCCGGCCATCGTGGTCGAAGAACTCGGCCGAACCTGACAGGCGCGCAGCGATGGCCGCGACCTTGCTCGCATCGCCGCGCCAGAAGGCGCGCGCGTCGTCGCGGAACTTGTCGTTCCATTCGGCAAAGGGGGCGGGATAGGCGCCCAACTGATAGCCACCGGGGCCGATGTCCCAAGGCTCGGCAATCAGCTTCACACGGTTCAGTACAGGATCTTGCCCGATCGCGCGGAAGAATGGGCCGTCGCGTTCAAAGCCGTGGCGCGTGCGGCCGAGGGAAGAGCACAGATCGAACCGGAAACCGTCCACGCCCATCACTTCGACCCAATAGCGCAGGCTGTCCATTACGAGGCGGATGACAAAGGGGTTTTCGAAATCCAGCGAATTCCCGCAGCCGCTATCATCTATGTAGTAACGCGGATCGTCGGCCAGCCGGTAGTAGCTGGCATTGTCGAGGCCACGGAACGTGAGCGTCGGGCCCAGGTGGCTGCCTTCGGCGGTGTGGTTGTAGACAACGTCGAGGATGACCTCGATACCTGCTTCATGGAAGCGGCGGACCATTTGCTGGAACTCGGCAATATCGCCGCCGCCCATATAGCGCGCGTCGGGCGCGAAAAAGCCGTAGGTCATGTAGCCCCAATAATTGCTGAGGCCGCGGTCCACGAGGAACCTGTCATTGAGGAAGGCGTGGACGGGAAGAAGTTCAATCGCAGTGACGCCAAGGCGGTTCAAATGATCCAGGATCGGGTCGGAGGCCATTGCCAAATAGGTGCCTGCATTGGGAACATCCCCTCGCCCGGCGGTCAGGCCTTTGACATGCGCCTCGTAGATGACCGTGTCTTCCATGGGTGTTGCAGGCCGGGCGCTATCGCCCCACTCAAAACCGGGATCCACCACGACGCAGCGGGGCATGTAGGGCGCGCTGTCGAGCTTGGAGAAACTACGATCCTTGTCGGCATGCCCGGGGCGGTAGCCATAGAGCGCATCGTTCCAGATCGGGTGCCCGGTAAGCCGCTTGGCGTAAGGGTCTATCAGAAGCTTGTGGGGGTTGAAGCGATGCCCTTGTGTGGGCGCGTACGGACCATCGAGGCGGAAGCCATATTGCTGGCCTGGCAACAGGCCCGGCAGGTAGCCGTGCCAGATATGGCCTTCGCGTTCGGGCAGCGCGATATTCTCAATCTCTTCGCCGGTGTCATCGAAGAGGCACAGAACAACCCGTGAGGCATGGCGCGAGAAAATGGCAAAGTTGACGCCGCCCTCATCAGGCGTAGCCCCAAGCGGCGCGGGACGCCCGGGCTGGATGGCGCCGTGGCTAAAGCTCATGACGTCAGATCAGTGTAGATCGCGTGGTACGCAGCGGCAGATGTGTCCCATCCAACGGGCTGCTTCATCGCGTTGCGCTGCATCTTTTTCCAGGTCCGCGGATCGGAATAAAGAGCACACAGAGTAGCAAATGCGTCCGACAGGGCCTGCGCGGTGATGGGGTGGAATTGCACGCCCGTGGCAACACCAACCGCGCTTGCAGCGGGGGAGGCGTTGATCACCGTATCAGCCAGCCCGCCAGTCAGCGCCACAAGCGGCAGTGTGCCATAGCGCAAACCGTAGAGTTGCGTCAGGCCGCAGGGCTCGAACCGGGACGGCACAAGGATCGCATCGCCGCCCGCAATCATCTCGTGCGAAAGTGGTTCATCATAGCCAATTTTGACGGCGAGGTTGGGGTGGCGGTCGGCGGCTTCAAGAAGGGCGACTTCGAGCGCCGGGTCGCCAGAGCCCAGGAGTGCCAGTTGGCCGCCTTGGTCGAGAAGCGTAGGGAGCGCGTCGAGGAGGAGGTCAATGCCCTTTTGCTCGGTCAGGCGGGAGACGAGCACGCATAGGGGGCCATTGCATTTGGCGAGGCCGAAGGTCTTTTGCACCGCACGTTTGTTGGCGGCCTTGCCCGATGGCGCTTTGTAAGGGGTGATGTTGGGGTCGGCTTCGGGGTTCCAGACTTTCGTGTCGATGCCGTTAACGATGCCCGCCAGGTCGGCGCTTCGGGCACGCAGGATGCCGTCCATGCCGATGCCGAATTCGGGTGTCAGCAACTCGCGCGCATAGGATTGCGAGACGGTGGTGATCCGGTTGGCCCCGGCGATGGCAGCTTTGAGGGCAGAGATATGGCCCCAGAATTCGAAGTGATCCGCGTTGAAGCGGGCCGGATTGAGGCGCAGGGCGTTCAGGCGATCTGCACCCGTATTTCCGTGGAAGGCGATGTTGTGGATCGTGAAGACGAAAGGCGTCTGCACACCTTGACGCGTGCAGGTATTCGGGCGTCAGGCCCGCTTGCCAATCGTGGCCATGCACGATGTCGGGCGTCCAGCCTCCTGCCCCATTCTTGGCGATCAGCGATGCGACATAGCAAAGCGCGGCAAAGCGCTCAGGATTGTCGGACCAGTCCTGCCCGCCTGCATCGCCGTAGATCCCGCCATCGCGGTCAAAGAGATGCGGTGCATCGACGATCAGCAGGTCCAAGTCATGGGCCGTACAAGCCAACAATCGGGCTTTGCCGCCGAAAAGGTCGCGGTAGGTGTCAACAACCTTGGTCTTGCCCAGCTTGCCCATGATGGCGCGGTAGCCGGGCAACAGCACCCGCATGTGATCGCCATGCTCGGCCAGCGCGCCGGGGAGCGCACCTGCAACATCCGCCAGCCCGCCCGTCTTTATGAGGGGCGCACATTCGGAGACGACCGAGAGGATTTGCGTCATAAGGCGGCGGCTCGTTTGTTCAGCATCTCTTGCGTGATCAGGGTGGTGCCGCGATCAGTCACACGGAACCATTCCGCGTCTTCGGTCGGATCTTCGCCGACCACAAGGCCCTCGGGGATGACGACACCCTTGTCGATCACCACCTGCCGGAGCCGGGCCGAGCGGTGCACGACGACTTCGGGCAGCAAGACGGCATTGTCGAGCACGGCATAGGAATTCGTGTGAACGTTTGAGAACAGCACAGAATTGCGCACTTCGGTGCCCGAAATGATGCAACCGCCTGAGACCATAGAGGAAATCGCCATACCACGCCGGTCGCGTTCGTCGTGAATGAACTTGGCGGGCGGCGTGGCCTCGTTGTACGTCCATATCGGCCAATCACGATCCCAGAGGTCGAGTTCAGGAGTGAAGTTCGTGAGGTCAATATGGGCCTGCCAGAAGGCATCGACGGTGCCAACGTCTTTCCAATAAGCTGGCGCACCATCGGGGCGGACGCAGCTTTCATCGAAGCGATGCGCCATAGCCTTGCCGTTGGCCACGATGTCAGGGATCAGGTCGTTGCCGAAGTCATTTGAACTGTCGGGATTTTCGGCGTCGCGGATCAGCAGATCCCGCAAGAAATTCCAGTTGAAGACGTAGATGCCCATGGAGGCGAGCGCCTTTTCTGGATCATCTGGCGTTCCGGGCGGGTCGGCTGGCTTTTCGAGGAAGCTGGTGATCTGGCCGCTTTTGTCGGTGGCCATGACGCCGAAGGCAGTCGCCTCCATCCGCGGGACGGTCAGGCACCCGACAGTCACATCGGCTTTGTTTTCCACATGCTGGCGCAGCATGATCTCGTAGTCCATCTTGTAGATATGGTCGCCCGCCAGGATCACGACATAGTCGACGCCGTAGCTATCGACGATGTCGATATTCTGCGTCACGGCATCGGCGGTGCCTTTGTACCAGCTTTCCGTATCACCCCGCTGGGACGCGGGCAGGACATCGATGAATTCATTGCGTTCGGCGCCCAGAAAGTTCCAGCCGCGCTGCACATGGCGGATTAGCGAATGCGCTTTGTATTGCGTGGCGACGGCCATCTTGCGGATGCCGGAATTCATTGCGTTCGACAAAGCGAAATCGATGATCCGCGCTTTGCCGCCGAAGGGCACGGCGGGTTTCACGCGCCGGTCGGTCAGTTCTTTCAGGCGGCGAGCCTCGGCCCCCGGCAAGCACGAAGACCATCGAGCGCTGGGTCAGGCGTTGAGTAAGTGCCATGTGATTAAACCTCCCCTTTGTGTTTTTCTCATCCCGCTGCGCCAGCACAATCACTGACAGCGGCGGCAAAGTCAGAGTCACGGAGTGCTCGTGCCCGTCTTGGGGTGTGGCTGTTGCGGCCACTCCGCCCAGATTGCCGCGGTTCCCGCCGCCATATGTCTTGGCATCGGTGTTAAACGCTTCCTCCCAGAAGCCCTCCTTTGGAACGCCAACTCGGAAGTCCAACCGCTCAACCGGTGTAAAGTTGCATATGACCATAACCGGCGCGTCGTTTAGCCCACCGTAGCGCGCATAGGCTAGCGTTGATTGCGACGGGTCGTTGCTGATCCAGGCAAAGCCGCTTGCCTCGCAATCTTTTGCGTGAAGGGCCGGCGTTTCGCGGTAAAGTAAATTGAGATCCCGCACCATTTGACGGACGCCGTTGTGCGCTGGCTGTTCAGCCGCACCCCAGTTCAGCTCTGTATCGTGGTTCCATTCCTCGGGCTGCGCGAATTCGCATCCCATGAACAAGAGCTTCTTGCCTGGCATGGTCCACATATAGGCGTAGTAGGCGCGTAGGTTGGCAAATTTCTCCCACTCGTTACCGGGCATTTTCGCCAGCATCGAGCCTTTGCCGTGCACCACCTCATCATGGCTGATCGGCAGGATGAAGTTCTCGGAAAAAGCCCAATCGATGGGAAAGGTCATCAGGTGATGATCGTGACTGCGGTATATCGGGTCTTTTTCCATGTAGCGCAGAGTGTCGTTCATCCAGCCCATGTTCCACTTGTAGCCAAAACCAAGGCCCCCATTGTGGACGGGCTGTGACACGCCAGGAAAGGAAGTGCTTTCTTCGGCCACCGTCATGATCGATGGGTCCGCGCCATAAACTGCGATGTTCATTTCCTGCAGGAAGGCGATGGCTTCATAGTTTTCGCGCCCGCCATCCTTGTTGGGAATCCATTCGCCCTCGGCCCGCGAATAGTCGCGATAAAGCATCGAAGCCACGGCATCCACGCGCAGGCCGTCGAGGTGGTATTCTTCCAGCCAGTAGAGCGCATTGGCGCTGAGGTAATTGCGCACCTCGGTCCGACCGTAATTATATATCAGTGTATTCCAATCCTGGTGGAATCCTTCCTTCGGATCGGCGTGCTCATAGAGCGCCGTGCCATCGAAGTGTGCCAGACCGTGGGCATCTGTCGGGAAGTGGCCGGGCACCCAATCGAGCAGAACGCCGATGCCCTTGGCATGGGCCGCGTCGACAAGATCCCGGAATTCATGCGGCGGACCGAAGCGGATCGTTGGCGCGTAGAGACCTACCGGCTGATACCCCCAGGAGCCGTCGAACGGATATTCGGAGACGGGCAAAAGCTCGATATGCGTAAAGCCCATGTAGGCGACATAGTCGATCAGGTCGCGGGCCAGTTCGCGGTAGCTGAGTGGGCGACCGCCATCATCGTAGCGCCGCCGCCAAGAGCCCAGATGAACCTCGTAGATGGAAATCGGGCTTGCGCGATCATGGGCCGAGGCGCGGGATTTCATCCATTTATCGTCGTGCCATCCATACCCCGAAATGTCGCGGACTACGGAGGCTTGTTCGGGCGGGTGCTGCGCGCCAAAACCAACGGGGTCAGCCTTGTGTTGCGTTGCGCCGTCAGCCCCAACCAGCTCGTATTTGTAGAGTGCGCCGTCGGTCACGTTCGGAACAAAGACCTCCCACACGCCGGTCTCGCCCGCTGGTTGCATGGGGTGTTCCGTCCCATCCCAGCCGTTGAAATCTCCAACAACGCTGACACGCTGCGCATTGGGTGCCCAAACCGCAAAACGCGTACCCGGCATGTCTAATTCCGTGCTGACCTGAGCCCCCAATACGCGCCAGAGCTGTTTGTGGGTCCCTTCCCCGATCAGGTATTTGTCAAAATCTGTCAGGACAGGCCGCATGGTCTGGGGTCGCTTGGGATCTGGGTCGCTTTGAGACATATCACCTCAATCGGGATCACACTGGCTTGCGGTCGCACAAGGTTGCACGGGGCGTCGGGAAGGTCAAATTGCGGGCGTCGCTCGATCTTGCGATCTCGGTCGGAAGGCGACTATCTGCACGGGTGAGAGGTTGGCGCGGGCAAGCACTTCGCCAACCTGGTCAGGTCCGGAAGGAAGCAGCCATAACGATTCCTGCTTGGGTCGTTGTCCAGCCTCTCACCCACTTGCGGTTCTTGAAAAGCAAGGTGCGCAAGGGCGTGCCGCGCAGCGGTACGCGTCAGCCCAGGAGCGTGGGTAAAACGCTGTGCACAGGGCCCTAACGAAAACGCCGGAGGCCGCATGCCAATTGCATCCCCCTCCGGGCCCGCGTCTGACGTTCAGACCGCGCCCGATGATTTGACTACGCAGCCTCAAGCTGCGTCCTTTGTCATGACATTTCGGGACTTTTCACAATGACGAACCCCACACTTGCAGCGCTTGGCTGGAGCCAGCGCCATACAGCCCAATTGAGCGATTCTGACGCGGGGCTCATGCCCGCTCGAGTCAACCGCGTCTCGCGCAGCAGGCTGACCGCGTTGTCCGCCAACGGACCGCTGAGCCTCGTCACACCTGGCGACAAAAACACCGGAGATTACGCGACCGGCGATTGGATACTTGTCGATCCGGAGACGGGCCAGATCATACGCCTGTTGGATCGGGATACGCTTCTCAGCCGCCGCGCTGCGGGATCAGGCCTTGAGACACAGTTGATCGCCGCCAATGTCGATACGCTGGCAATCGTGACCTCGTGCAATGCGGATTTCAATGTGGCGCGGCTGGAGCGATATCTGGCGCTTGCGGCCACGGCAGGCTGTTTGCCGTTGATCGTGCTGACGAAGGCAGATCTGACCGAGGACGCTCGAGACTATGAACGAAAGGCCGAGGCACTTTCGCCGCTCGCCACGGCCCTGTCGCTTAACGCGAAGGCGGAGGATGCGGCAGAGCTGCTAAAGCCATGGGCCAAGAACGGGCAGACGCTGGCGCTGCTCGGATCGTCCGGAGTCGGCAAGACGACGCTCGCCAATGCGTTGACTGGGGAAAGCGAGGCCACAGCAGGCATCCGCGAGGATGATGCCAAGGGACGGCATACAACGACGGCACGCGGGCTTTCGCAGACGATCTTTGGCGGCTGGCTGATCGACACGCCCGGCATGCGCGCCTTGCGTCTGAACGATGCAGCCGAAGGGATCGGCGCGGTCTTTTCTGACATTGAGGCACTGGCCGAGCAATGCAGGTTCCGCGACTGTCAGCACGAGGCAGAGCCGGGGTGCGCCGTTCAGGCCGCCATTGCGGCAGGTGATCTCGACGCGGACCGGTTACGCCGTTTCGGCAAACTGGTCCGCGAAGAGGAGATCAATCAAGAGGCCCCACATGAACGCCGTGCCCGCGAGAAGAGCTTTCACCGCATGGTGAAAACGGTGATGGCCGAACAGCGCGGGAAGCGGGGGAAACGCTAGGGACTAGACTGGCCCGCCCTCTACCACCTGGCCGGGATGCGTTTCGGACCAGTCCTTCAGGAAGGCCGCGATCTCTGGGTCGCCAACCCGTTCGGGGGCGGCCCGCGGGATTGCGACGCCTTCCTCTAACGCAAGGCGGAGACACGCGATGTAGTCCCGGCCATCGCGTGACGGATTGTTTTCTGCCCCGTGCAGAATGGTCGAAAACAGCGTGCCGCCGTATCCGTTAATATGGCCGAGATCCGGTTTCTGGCGCAGAAGGTACTCCATGACGTCCGGCAACCCTTCCCACCCTGCCATTTGAAGCGGTGTGAGCCCCTCTGCATCCGGGCGATCCGTCTCGATCCCTATAGCTACAAGCCGTTGCACATGGGGCAGTTTGCCCGGCAGATGCAGGATATGCCGAATGATCAACCGGCATGTTTCGGGCAAGGCTGCGGGGTCGATGTATTCACCCGCTTTAGTCTCGCCGTCTGCGACGCGTGCCAAGAGCGCTTCATAGGGCTTCAGGGGCGTCTTGTGCCCGCGTTCTTCAAGAAGCTTAGCAAGAGGCGCGTTCCCGAAAACCCGTGCATAGGCGTAAGGGGTCATGCCGTCGTATTCGCGTTGCGCGTCGGCCCCATGGTCAAGCAGAAGCGAAACCATTGCAGGCGGGCTCATTCTGCGTGCGGCTTGGTGAAGTGCGGGAATCACCCAAGGCTGCTCACCACCAACCTCTGCATCGTTGAAGTCATCTGGTTTCGCACCTGCCTCAAGAAGAAGTCGGACCGCTTCCACATCGTGGAAATCCATTGCGCGCAGCAACGCGTTGGTTCCCTTTGGGTCAGCCCCATGTGCCAACAGCAAGCGCAAACCGCCATGATGGCCTAGTTCCGTGGCGTGGTAGAGGGACTCACCGTCATTTGGGTTTGCCCCGTTGTCGAGAAGCCATTCGCCGAGCGCCATGTTGTCCGCATGCCCAATGGCGAAATAGAGCGTGGAGAGTTTGTGCGCCACGTCGCCTTCATAAGGCGCACCGTAGTTTGGATCCGCCCCATTCGCACGCAGGAGGTCGGCGATTTCGAGCATGGCACCCTCGCGTTCGGGGAACATGTGGAGTGCCTTGGATTGTGCCATCATGAGCAATGGGGGATTGAGCGGGGCTGGCTTCGCTGCGAGAGACGGGTCAGCGGCGAGCATCTCCGCAACCTCATCACGAAGATAAAGCCGACAAGCGAGGCCGATATTCCCTTTGGGCAGATCAGGATCGTCGGTCAGCAATTGCCGCACGACGAATTCCTGACCATTTGCCAACGCAATCCCTAGTCGCTGCTGCCGCGCGGCGCGGTCCATACCAAAGGTCTCTGCCGCCAGTTTCAGATGTGGCCAAGAGGCAAATCCCTGCTCACGCGCCACGACATGTAGAAAATCCGCATGCTTAAGCTCCTTGTCGCCGGAGCGCGGACGGTGGGCCTCAATACGCAAAAAAGCGCCCTTGTCATTGCCAAGGTACGCCTTCTTGAGAGCCGTGGCATCACGGCGAAGCTGGTCGATATTTCGTATCATCGGGTTCCCTCGTATCTGCCCAACGATCCGCTCGGGAGGGCTTGAGAGACACCGAATATGTGTCTGTCGCGTGCTCTAGAGGGTGCTGTTTCCGGCTTTCCGCGGATCTGGGGGCTGCCCTGTCAGCCTCCCATGGGTTAACGCGGGAGCGGAACGTTTGCAAGTGAAAGCACCTGTACACAGGTGCGCTCGTGCCCTTTGGGTCCGCTGCGGCTTGTGTCGCGAGCGCCACAGCGCGAGGTGCGATCCCGGAGAACGTCGCCAATTCTCACCGAATTCAATTAATTTGCGATACGGTTCGGCACCCAGCGCACCAAAACAACAATCGCGCGGGTCGAGGCAGGAGTACGGATCGGGTGGCGCAAATTAACGTCACATCCGATGGATCGGTCGCCGTAGGCGACAACGATTTCGTCAATCTCAACATCACCGGCGGCGGTGACGTAACCATTACGGCTGAGGACAGTTCAGTCGATTTCTTCAAGATCAGGTTTATCGACGATACTCATGCCGATAGCGTAACCGTCGATCTAAGCACCTTTGCGCAGGACGGATTGCGCATCGATATCCTGCAGTACGACCCAAGCGACTCAATTGGGTTCATCGGCGGGTTCGGTTTCATGGTGAACCCCGATCGCAACGATGAATTTCTGTTCAGCTACATTGGGTCAGACGGGAACACCTATACCGGCTTTATCCGAGCGCTGGACGGTGGCGAAAAAGACTTCACCGATCCGTTTCAGCCAATCCAGATCATCTGTTTCGGGGATGGAACTCTTATCGACACGCCGCATGGTCCGGTGAAGGTCGAAGACCTGCGACCGGGTGATATGGTTATGACGCGAGACAACGGACCCCAGCCTCTACGATGGGTCGGGCGCCGCGCGCTTTCGGCAGAGGAATTGCGGAAATCCCCAGACTTTCGGCCGCTTCTGGTTGGTGCACACACCTTCGGCCAAAATACTGCCGCATACGGATATGGTCCTGTCGCCAAACCACCGGGTCATGCTGACGGATTGGAAGGCCGAAATGCTGTTTGGCGAAGCCGAGGTGCTGGTGGCTGCGCGATTTCTATCGGAACAAGGCGCGCTTGCATCTGCGCCGATCCGAGGCGGGGTTGGATATAACCATCTGCTCTTTGATCAGCACGAAATCGTGGTTGCCAACGGTCTGGCCTGTGAAAGCCTATACCCAGGCCCGGAAGCGCTGAACACGCTGGATGACGGCGCTTTATCCGAGATCCGGGCCTTGTTCCCCGAGGCCCTTGAGGAAGATATCAAGATCGGGCCGCCAGCGCGCAGAATCCTGCGATCGTTTGAAGCGACCGCTTTGCTTGGACCCGGTGAACCCCAGAGCCACCCGTCTTTTTCCGCGCCCGTCAAAGCCGCGTGACGGTCGACCCGCGCGGCGCAGTGCCCTAACCTGCGACACATGACAGAAAAAGATGACCTGGCGCAGCAACGCACCGATTGGGCGGAGGACCGGACGATCCTGGCCAATGAACGCACGTTTTCATCATGGATGGGGACGGGCATGGCATCTGTCGGGGTGGCCATTGGCCTGAAGGCCGTTTTCGGGGCGTTCGAGCCAACCTGGGCCGCGAAACTGGTCGCCACCGTCTTTCTGACGGCGGCAATCTTCATTTTCTGGTCAGCGCGGCGGCAGGCCTTGAAGACGTTCCATCGCCTTAAAGAGACTGACGCCGAGGCGCAGCCTTCCCGTGCCTACACCTCGCTCGCGGTGATCCTGACAACGGCCACCGTTCTGACGGGTGCGATTTTGTGGTCGCTCTAGTCGAAGCTGGTCCAGAGTCCTATTCGCCATAACCTTTGTATTCCCCGAAATAATCGCGCTGAATGCGCTTCACCATGCAGTATGGGTGATCTTCGCGACGCCACGCCGTGTCGCTGCTGTTGGGTGCGCCGGGGCCATAATTGTTCTCATTATGGAAGGTGAAATAGCCGTCATGGAGTGCCACGAACTTGCCGTTGGCGACGTAGTTATCTTCAAATGTCAGGGTGACAGACCGACGTTCTCCTTTCTTGAGGTTGTTCATCCAGGCGCTGGCATCGCGAACCATTTCTTCACGATCCTCACATTTTCCGCAGCACGACATGGCATCCTCCGTTTGGTGTCTCGCCTCAGTGAAGCGCATTCGGGCGCGCCGCGCAATCAGGTGGACGCTGCGGGCGGGGCGGCTTAGCTTGTGCCGCGACCCGATGATATGAGTCCCCATGAGCACTGACGAAAAGCCCACCTATCAGGTCCTCGCCCGGAAATACCGGCCTGCCACCTTTGCCGATCTGATCGGGCAGGAAGCGATGGTGCGCACGCTGAAGAACGCATTCGAGGCAGACCGGATAGCGCAGGCTTTCATGCTGACCGGCATCCGCGGCACGGGCAAGACGACCACGGCGCGGATCATCGCCAAAGGGCTGAATTGTATTGGGCCGGATGGCAATGGCGGCCCAACGACGGACCCGTGTGGCGTCTGCGAGAATTGCGTGGGCATTGCCGAAGGTCGGCATGTGGACGTGATGGAGATGGACGCCGCGTCGAACACTGGCGTACAGAATATCCGTGATGCGATTATCGAGACGGTCAGCTACCGCGCTGCGACTGCGCGTTACAAGATCTTCATCATCGACGAAGTGCATATGCTGTCGACAAGCGCGTTCAACGCGCTGCTGAAAACGCTTGAGGAACCGCCTGCGCACGTAAAATTCCTGTTCGCGACGACGGAGATCCGAAAGGTCCCAGTCACGGTCTTGTCGCGGTGCCAGCGGTTCGACCTGCGTCGGATTGAGCCCGAAGTGATGATTGCGCATCTGCAAAAGGTAGCCGGGCTGGAAAGCGCAGAGATTGCCGAAGACGCACTTGCCCTGATCACGCGCGCTGCCGAAGGCTCGGTCCGCGATGCGATGAGCCTTCTGGACCAGGCGATTGCCCATGGTGCGGGCGAGACGACTGCCGATCAGGTTCGCGCGATGTTGGGCCTTGCGGACCGCGGTCGCGTGATGGATCTGTTCGAGGCGATCATGGCGGGTGACGCGGCCAAGGCGCTGGACGAATTGGGCGCGCAATATGCCGACGGCGCCGATCCGGTTGCCGTTCTGCGCGACCTGGCTGAGATCACCCATTGGCTTTCCGTGATTTCGATCACGGCAGAGGCGGCGGAAGACCCGACCGTATCCCCCGATGAGCGCACGCGCGGGCTGGCGCTGGCGGAAAAGCTGCCCATGCGGGTACTGACACGCATGTGGCAGATGCTGCTGAAAGCGCTGGAAGAAGTCGCCATTGCGCCCAATGCGATGATGGCGGCCGAAATGGCGGTGATCCGCCTGACCCATGTTGCTGAGCTTCCGACGCCCGGTGATCTGGTCAAGAAGCTGGGGCAGATGACGCCGCCATCGGGTGGTGCTCCCGCCAGTGGCGGCGGCGGAAGTGGGCCAGCGCTTGGCCCAGGACCACAAGCCCGGTCGACAGGCAGCGCGCCCGTTGGCGGGGGTGGGCCACAGGCGGCGCTGGCGCCGCAGGTGGGTCCGGACCTGAGCGTTTATCCAACATTCGAGAGCGTCGTTGCGCTGGTCGAACAAGCCCGCGACATCAAGCTTCTGATCGAATTGAAATCAGGCCTGCGGCTCGTGTCATATGCGCCTGGGCGGATCGAGGTGGAAACGACGCAGAGCGCACCGCGAGATCTCATCCCGCGGCTCGGGCGGCTTTTGCAGACCGCCACGGGCGCACGCTGGGGAATTACAGTAGCCGCTGAAGGCGGCGGTCCGACAATTGAAGAACAAGAGCAGGCCAAGCGCCATGAGCTTGAGGCCGAGGTGACGGCACATCCGTTGATGCAAGCAGTCCTGTCGCGGTTCCCGAATGCGAAAATCGCTGAAATCCGGTCCCATGCGGAGATCGAGGCAGAGGCCGCCGTTGAAGCGCTTGAGGAGGCCGAGGATTGGGACCCGTTCGAGGACGAGTGATCCGAGCGGCGACACTCGATGATCTGGACGCTCTCTTGAGGCTGAATTCTGTGGTGCAGCAATGGCACGCCGACCACTACCCGGACGTGTTTAGAACCGATCCTGACCCAGCGTTGATGCGTCGCTTCTTTGCTGAACAAATCGGAGACGAGACCTGCCATGTCCTGATCTGCGAGGACCTTTCAGGGTACGTTTTCGCGCGACGCCACGCCGGCAAAGAAACACCCTACGGATGGAAACTCCCTGAGATGCATGTCGAGCACATTGCGGTTCTACCGAACCGACAACGCGAGGGGATTGGATCCGCTCTCCTGTCGGCGGCGGAGGCGATCGCGCGCTCCGCGGGATTGTGCTCGGCTTACACTGGATACCTGGGCCGCCAATTCCGAGGCGCAACGCATGTTCGAGGCGTCCGGCCTTTCGCCGCTCCGGCATCACTATGCCAAGGCGCTGCGATAGCGCGCCTTGCCGCGACGCCGCATCGCCCGTATCTGTGGATCAACGACATTCCAGCAGGAGAGCATCGCGATGATGAAGGGTTTGGGCGGTCTTGGCGACATGGCCAAGATGATGAAACAGGCACAGGAATTGCAGGGTAAGATGGCCCAGATGCAGGAAGATCTGGCCTCGATGACGGTGCAGGGGGAAAGCGGCGCCGGGCTTGTGAAAGCCACAGCGACTGCGAAGGGCGAGCTGACGGCACTAGATATTGATCCGTCGATTTTCAATGAAGACGACAAGGAAGTCGTCGAAGATCTCATCCTGGCCGCGATCAAGGATGCGCAATCCAAAGCGCAGGACAAACACAACGAAGAAATGGGCCGCCTGACCGAAGAAATGGGTTTGCCCGCTGGCGTGAAGATGCCGTTCTAGTCCGTTGCCCGATACCCCCAAGGACATCGATGAGCTGATCAGCATTCTTGCGCGCCTGCCGGGTCTCGGGCCACGTTCGGCCCGGCGCGCGGTGCTGACGCTGATCAAAAAGCGCGGCGCACTGATGCGGCCTTTGGCGGAATCCATGGCGCGCGTGGCTGAGACAGCGCGGGAATGCGTGAATTGCGGGAATATCGGAACAAACGATCTGTGCGCCATATGCTCGGATCAGCGGCGCGCCACTGGTGAGCTTTGCGTGGTTGAAGATGTAGCCGATCTTTGGGCCATGGAGCGGGGTGGGTCCTTTAAGGGGCGCTACCACGTTCTTGGTGGGACCCTGTCTGCGCTGGACGACGTTGGCCCAGACGATCTCCGTATCCCACGCCTGAAAGAGCGGATGGGCGACGAAGGGATCACCGAAGTGATCCTCGCCCTGAACGCCACCGTTGATGGACAGACCACAGCTCATTACATCGCGGACGAATTGGCTGGCATAGGCGTGAGCCTGACCTCGCTGGCGCAAGGCGTGCCAATCGGGGGCGAGTTGGACTATCTGGATGATGGGACAATTTCTGCCGCGTTGCGTGCACGGAAATCTGTTTAACTCTCACCGATCCAATCAGCTGCACTGCATTTCAGACTTGATGGACGCGCGTGACGAATGACCCGCCTCGCCTTTGGTCTCTGACTCAACAGTAAAGATGCGCGGCCTACGGCGGGAGTTTTTGCCACGATGAAGGAGCGATCGCTCCCGCCCGCAAATCGGGGCTCAAGCCATGGCCAGCTTCTCCGATGGGCGGGTGCTTTCTCCTGGCAAGCCGAGGCGCGGCCTTGCGGGCCAGTGGGCGTCTTGCCTCGGCTTTCCGTTTAGCCTATCGCATGGGCGAAAAGAGGGCGTCCGGAGAACTGCAATCGCGGATCACATCGGCACCGCAAGTGCGCGGCTCAAGTTCCCGTGTCAGGCAAATCCTGACTTCCTGAATGCGGTTTGCGCGGCATGTCACGGTCAGCATGTCAGCCTCCAATTGAGGGTTGGCCTCAAGGAAAGCCTCTTCGATCACGGCGGCAGGCAAGCGTACCTCCTGGTCAAGGCGGCGCAGAAGGTCCGGACGCGTGACGCTTTCATAAGCAACCCGGCTCAAGGTGAAATAGTCGTCCGCTTCCAGCCCGGTGCAGACTCCGTGCTTATTCCACTGATGCCAGGCCAGGCCGCTGGACCCCATAATATCGACCATTTCGCCGGTCATTCCGCGGGACGGATTACGCATCACTGAAGGGCAATAACTTGGCCAGCCCTGCTCGTACTGCGGCCACAGACCGTGCAGGGTGAAGCCATATCCCTGCCCCGCATCACATTGCGGGCTGTCGCGATCATCGCCTTCGATCGCGCACCAGGTGGGCGTCCAGCTCAGCGCCATGACGTAATAGTCGAACTCGCCCGCAGGCTCTCCATCGGCGTGCGCCATGCCGGCGGCGCAGATCAGCGCGGCAATCAGTCGTTTCATGTGGTTCCTTCTTCCAATGGGGGTTCCCTCGTCCGTCGTTCGCGCCTATATAGCCTGCGATTTCCCTGAAATCGAGGAACCGCGAAGGCCCCGCCCTCGCTCCCGGCTCCACCGGTCTTTCCTCGCATTTGACGTGAGCCTTGGAGGCCAGAAATGAACAAACCTATCATGGCGAAAGCCACCGCCGTCTGGTTGGTCGACAACACGACACTGAGCTTCAAACAGATCGGTGATTTTTGCGGCCTGCACGAATTGGAAGTGCAAGGCATCGCGGACGGCGATGTGGCTGTCGGCGTGAAGGGCTTCGACCCGATCGTGAATAACCAGCTGACACAAGAAGAGATTGATGCGGCCGAAAAAGACGCCTCGCACAAACTGAAGTTGAAGTTCAACGCGGCTGCCGTTGGTGAAGAAAAACGCCGCGGGCCGCGCTATACGCCGCTTTCCAAGCGGCAAGACCGCCCTGCCTCGATCCTTTGGCTTGTGAAGTTTCACCCCGAGTTGACCGACGGCCAGATTTCCAAGCTGGTCGGCACTACGAAGCCCACGATCCAGGCAATCCGTGAGCGGACGCATTGGAACATCAACAATATCCAACCCATCGATCCAGTGGCGCTTGGCTTGTGCAAGCAGTCCGAATTGGATGCAGCGGTACAGAAAGCCAATGCCAAAAAAGCCGCCGAAGGCACCGCCATGACCGACGACGAACGTCGCAAGCTGGTGTCGACAGAGACTTCCTTGTTGATGGATCCGGAACCCGCGGTCCCATCCTCGATTGCCGGGCTTGAGACCTTTACGCTTGGCAGTGGCGAAGATGAAAAGCCCGAGGTTGAGGAAACGCCTGATGCGGACAGTTTCTTCAATCTGCCCGATAGCAGCGATGATGATGAGGACGAAGACGACAAGTAAGCGTATCCGCCGCTTGAACCCTTTGTGCGGCCCCGCGATGCTTCTGCCTCGCGGGGCTTTTTGTGTTTTTGGGGACGGCGATGAACAAACGGCGCAAGGATCACGGCAAGTCTGCAGTTTTATTGGCTAGCACGGCAGTATCAGTCTTTTTGGCGGCACCCGCCCACGCTGAGGGGGAGCTTGGTGCCAGGAACTCTGGCTTGGGCGGAATACGGTCATGGACCGTGCAGGCCACTGCTTCAGCACACCGTTGGGTCGGGCGATCTTCGACAATTCAAACTGCACACCCGGCGAGCGGCCTATGACGCCACTGGATCAGCACATTGTCGCGGAATACCTGGACCTTGAAGAACAAAGCGGCTGCGCGGTGGACACATCAGCGACGCGGCTCGATCCGATCGTGGAACGCTGGCGGATTGATCTTGGCGAACTTTGGACCATTCCGATCCGCGCAGACAGCGAGCACGGATGCGGAGGGTATACGGGCCCAGTTAGGGAGCTGCATTCTGGCATGTCGAACACCACAACGGTCATTGGCTACCTGCGCCCAGGGTGACAGCTTCGGATTTGCACACCGGCAGATGCCGGGTGGCTGGGAATATATTGGGGTCTATAGACCCGACAGCGAAGAGCGGGCCCATGGCTGGGTTCAGGGAATCGAGATGACCGAAGATGTTTGTGAATGGATGGCAGGGTAGCCAGTAGTACTTTACAGCATTCGCTTTCCAAACCGTTTACCAGTGACGTCGTGCAGATAGCGCTCAATTCTTCTCCGACGTGCGCCTGGGGCGGCTTTAGTGACATTATCCAGCAACGTTCGCCCACCATCGATGGTAATCGTCTCACCCGTCACAAAACCGGCCCCGTCGGAGGCCAGAAATTGCACGGCTGATGTGACTTCACGTGCTGATGCGATGCGACCCAACGGCGTGCACTCGCGGATTTCCTGCCGCAGCCCATCGGTGTGGTTCAAACTGTCTTGCAGGCTTGCAGACATCACCGAACCGAACGCCACCCCATTTACGCGGATCCGATGTGGAGCATAGGCGACTGCTAGGCTGCGAGTAACCTGATCGAGCGCCGCAGTGGCAATGGAATACCCCATCAAATCAGGGTGTGTTCGGCGCGCCGCAATGGATGAGACATTGATGATGGACCCAACCGGACCCTCGTCTTGTTCATCACTCTCAGCTTGCGCAATCATCCTTTTGGCGACGGCTTGGCTCAACCGGAGCGCGGCGAAGGTGTTTTGCTCAAGCATCGTCTCGACGGATATATCCGTCGGGTCGAGCGGATCGGTGGTCAGGATCTGTCGGCTGGCATTCACCAAAACATCAACACGGTCATAGGCATCAATCGTGGCCGATATCAGGTTCTCAACCGTCAGTCGTTCGCGCAGATCGCCTGCAAAATACCGGATATTCTCATCCGCGCCTTCGATTTCACCGCATTCATCTTTCAATCGCTCTTTGTCGCGATCAGCAAACATGACATTTGCACCGCGATCAATGAAGTGACGCGCAATCGCGAGGCCGACCCCGTTCGCGGCGCCGGTGATGATGGCGGTTTTGCCCTGGATGGAAAGGCCCATCTGGATTTCCTTTGGATGATTGGACTGGTTTGGCCGCAGCTCAGCGCTTCTGGCGCTTCGGCTTCGCAGCCTCGTAGATCTTGTAACCTTCAAGTTCCCCAAGCAGGCGACCTGTTCCAAAGCACGCCTTCAGCGTGTCTTCATACGGCAAATGCCGGTTGGCGACCATGAAAAAGCGCCCGCGTGGCGTAAGGTTCCTTGCGGCAGCTGCGATAAACGCGCGGCCAAGGCCCGGATCCGCGCGCCGCGCAACATGGAAGGGTGGGTTGCACAGGATTGCGTCGTATGGGGCGTCCGGTGCGAACTTCGTTGCATCGGTCCAGTGAAAGCTGGCGCGCGGGTCGTCGACATTCATCTGGGCGCATTCCAGCATGGCATGATCCGCTTCGATCAGGTCGAGGGTTTCGATCCCCTCCTGCTCATCGAGGACTTCACCCGATATATAACCCCACCCTGCGCCCCAATCAGCCACGCGGCCGGTCAGTTGCGGCAGAAGGGCGATCAGAATTTCCGAGCCGCGATCGGGGCCATCGACGGAAAAGCCGCCCTGCACGGTCAGATAACCTTCGGGCGTCGGCACGGGGGCCATGACCCAATCGAGCACCTGCTGCGGCAGGGTTTCGGGGCGGCGGAACCAGGCGAGTTTGCCGTGCGATTTTGACATCACGCCCTCAACCTCGAACACCAGGCGGAGGGATTTGACGATGGCCTCGATGCCTTCTTCCTTCTGGCCGTCGACCATGACAAGCGCGCCGGGGGGCAGGTGGCCCATCGCCTCGGCAATCGCGGAATAGGTCGCGGCGCGGGATTTCACGATCTGAATTAGGGCGGCGTCGAACTGGCCTTGTGGTTCGACCATCACAGTAAGCCCACGTGCGGCCAAGCGATCATGGTCGGGCTTAAAGCCCTGGACGCATGTGACATCACCCAAAGCCGCGAAGTCCGCATCGCCACGGGCGCGCATGACAAGCACGGGGCCGGAGGGCGGGTCAAACTCACCGCCCTCAATCGCGAGGGTCCATCTGTCTGGGGTCATTGGATGCAGGAGGGGCTCATTGGCCCTATTCCTCTTTCTCCATGGTGCATTGCAACGGGTGCTGGTTCCGGCGGGCGAAATCCATCACCTGCGCAACCTTGGTCTCGGCGATCTCATACGAGAAGACGCCCACAACCGCCAAACCCTTCTTGTGCACGGTCAGCATGATCTCAACCGCTTGGGAATGCGTGATGCCAAAGAACCGCTCCAGAACGTGGACGACGAATTCCATCGGCGTGTAGTCGTCGTTCAGAAGCAACACCTTATACATCGGCGGGCGCTGCGTTTTGGGCTTGGTTTTCGTCGCAAGGGACACATCGCCGTCACCGTCTTCGGTGTCGTCGCGTTTGTCTGCCATCATGTGCCAGTCGGTCGTCATGTTGGTGCGAATCCCGTTGTGATCGCTTGCGCTGAGGTCGCACTATATAAGACGGATAGGTCAACAGAAAAGAGGGGTGGCGCGTGACAAGGTTAAGCGTGATCGGATTCGATGCAGATGACACGCTGTGGCAGAACGAAAGCTTCTTTCGTCTGACCGAGGAACGCTTCACCGAATTACTTGCCGACTTCGCCGAACGGGATCACCTGAAAGAGCGGCTGCTAGAGGCTGAGAAGAAGAACATTGGCCACTACGGTTTTGGGATCAAAGGCTTCATGCTGTCGATGATTGAGACGGCGGTGGATGTGACCGAAGGCCGGGTCGACGGGCGTGTGATCGGGCCGATCCTAGAGATGGGGCAGGACATGCTGCGCCATCCGATTGAGTTGCTCCCGCACGTCGAAGATACGCTTGGTGACCTATCGGCTCGTTACCCGTTGGTCCTGATCACAAAGGGGGATTTGCTGCATCAAGAACAGAAATTGGCAGCAAGCGGATTGGGCGACCTGTTCGCAGGCGTAGAGATTGTATCGGAGAAGGTGGCCGGTGTGTATTCCAGAGCATTCGCGAACCATGGCGGGGCGCAGCGCGCGATGATGGTGGGCAATTCGATGAAGTCCGATGTTGTGCCAGCGCTTGAGGCCGGGTCATGGGCGGTCTACGTGCCCCACGGCTTGAGTTGGGCGTTGGAGCACGCTGACCCGCCCGACCGTCATCCGCGCTACCATGAGATCCCAGATCTGGCGGGGTTGCCCGCCCATGTCGCGACGGTCGCAGGGGAGTGAGGCCCCAGTTCCGCATCACTGCAGCTCTGGGTTTGGTACAAATCCTGACTTGGGGATCGTCTCTTTACCTGCTTGCTGTTTTGGCCTCGCCCATCGGGGCGGACACCGGATGGCAAATGGAGTTGGTTGCCGCCGGCATCTCGATTGCGTTGATGGTCTCGGGCCTTGCAGCGCCGCTTGTGGCACGCATGATCCGTGCACGGAGCGGTCGGCGTGTCATGTCGGTTGGTATTGTCGTATTGGCCCTCGGGCTGGCGTGCCTTGCGGTAGCACCGGTTGCCCCGATCTATCTGTTTGCATGGGTGTTGATCGGATGCGGTATGTCAGCGACGCTTTACGATGCCGCGTTTTCGACCCTTGGTACGATCTTCGGTGATCAAGCGCGCGGTGCCATAACGCAACTCACACTCTGGGGCGGGTTTGCCAGCACAGTCTGTTGGCCACTTTCGGCATGGATGGTGGAGAGCTTCGGTTGGCGCGGGGCATGCCTTGGATACGTGGCGATGCATTTGTGCGTGACGCTTCCTCTCTGCCTATGGGGCCTGCCGACGCCGACGAGTGAAGAAAATGTTCGGTCGCAGGGCAGACTACGGCCAGATTTGCGCCACCGTCTGTTGGCCCTTGTCGCGGTGTGCCTCACTTTTGTTTTCGCGACCCTTGCTGTGCATCTGATCTCTGTCCTGACGGCCACTGGCCTTTCCCTTGCCGCGGCGGTTGGCTTGGGTGCCTTGATCGGACCTGCACAAGTTGGCGCCCGACTGCTGGAGATGTTGGGCCGCCAACGCCATGGACCGATTGTGACTCAGTTTACCGCGACTGCGCTGGTCCTGACCGGTGTTCTGGCTTTGTGGTTCGATGCACCTGCGGCAGCTGCGCTGATCGCCTACGGTGCTGGAAACGGGCTCTATTCGATCGCGCGCGGTACAGTGCCGTTGGCGCGTTTTGGTTCTGAGAACTATCCACTCGTCATGGCCTATGTCGCCCGCCCGGCCATGTTTTCGGCGGCCATGGCCCCCGTGGCCAGCGCTTGGCTCATTGGTCGCATCGGGCCGGAAGCTATGCTCTTGAGCCTTGCCGGGCTTGCGGCAATCGCGCTCTGCACGACAGGGGTTTTTCGACTGACGTCACACAAAGGATTATGAAAACTTGACGTAAACCTTTGGCCTATGCCGCCTGTCATCCCCCAAAGGTGCAATTCAGGAAAATCCATGACCTGCCCAGATCAACCCAAGCCACAACGAGGTGGCGAATTCTCAATCTGGAAAGGAACTCCAAATGAATACTGCAACCAAAGCCGCAATCCTGGCCCTTATCACTGCACCTACCGTCGCTTTTGCGCAACTGAGCCCCGGTGACGTTGCCGGCACTCAAGAGGCAGATGTCCTCGCTTTCCTCGAGGCTGAGGGCTACACCGTCCAAGAGACCGAGACCGAAGGCAACATGCTGGAAGTTGAGGTGATGCTGGACGGCGCCGCTTTCGAGATCGAAGTTGACCTGACCACGGGCCAGATTGTCGAGATCGAAGCCGAGGATGAAGATGACGATGAAGCGGACGACGACGACGCCTGATCCGATACGACACTGCCGGTCGCGACTAAGCGGCCGGCCCATTAGACAGGAAAGCTGAGCCATGCCGTCCCGCCCCGTTGTGCTTTGGAGCCTGTTCGCAGTTCAGGCACTTTGCTGTGCGTACTTTCTTTACGACATCACGCTGGATTTCGTCCGGCCTGGCAGCGTCAATCCGCTGGTCGACAGCGATCTTGTAGAGGGCATTGTGACGGTAACCTTGTTCCTCGGTCTTGCCTTTACAGCAACGGAATTGCGCCGCGCGCTGAGCCATCAAACCCGTCTGACGGAACAGCTTCAGGTCGCCTCTGGCGCATTCCAGACACTGCTGGACGCTAAGTTCGCCGACTGGGCCCTGACAAGCGCTGAGCGTGATGTGGCACTTTTGGCGATCAAGGGATACTCGATCGCGGAAATCGCAGATCTTCGGCAGACAGCGCAGGGAACGGCCAAGGCACAGGCAGCGTCGGTTTACCGAAAAGCGGAGGTATCGGGCCGCTTGCAACTTATCTCGCTGTTCTTGGATGATTTGATGAACGATGCTCTTGTGCCCACCGCTCAAGAACCCGTGCATTGACGCTTTGGCCTCGTCCGGCCAAGACGCGGCCATGATCGATGCCCGCCTTTTACCTTTACAACGCGCCTTGATGGAGCCGATTGCACGCGGCCTTGTCGCGCGCGGGGTTCGGGCAGACCAAATCACGCTCATCGGATGCGCCGTTGGACTATTGGCAGCACTTGCTGCCGCATGCGGCCTTTTTGGCTCGCTCTCCTGGGCTTGGCCCTGAACCGTTTGGCCGATGGATTGGATGGCCCGGTAGCCCGAATGACGGAACCTACGGATCGCGGCGCGTTCCTCGATATCACCTTGGATTTCGTATTCTACGCCTGCTTCCCGCTCGGCTTCGTGCTGGCTGATCCTGCTGCCAACGCCGTGCCCGGCGCGTTTCTGACAGCAACATTCATCCTGACCGGTACATCTTTTCTTGCGTTTTCAATTATCGCGGAACGGCGGGGCATGTCATCGGACGCCTATCCGAACAAGGGTATCTACTACCTCGGTGGGCTTGCGGAGGGCGCGGAAACGATTGCCGTCTTCACCGCATTCTGCCTTTTCCCGGCGGCATTTGCCGTCATTGCTTGGGTGTTCGCGGCCATCTGCATGGTGACGGCAATTACACGGCTGGCTGCTGGATGGGCGATGTTCGGGCCGTAGATTGCCTATGCGACTTTCAACATGATCTTTCCGATATGCGCGCTGCTTTCCATGCGTGCATGTGCAGCTGATGCATCTTCAAGGGCGAAGGATTGGTCCATCACCGGCGCAATGCGACCTGAAGCCAATAGCGGCCAGACCTTGTCGCGCAATTCTGCAGCGATCCTTGCCTTGTCCGCATCCGATTGTGGGCGCAGTGTAGAACCAGATATCGTCAATCGCCGCGCCATGAGCTGTGCGAAATTGAGTTCGACCTTTGGGCCTTGCAGGAACGCAATCTGTTGCAGATGGCCGTCATCGGCCAATGCCTTGACGTTTCTGGGCAGGTACGAGCCGCCCACCATATCAAGGATCACATCCGCCCCGCCTTCTTCGCGCAAGATGTCGACAAAATCCTCCTCTCGGTAGTTGATCGCACGCTCAGCGCCCAGTGCGGCACAGGCTGCACATTTCTCGGGTGAGCCTGCAGTGGCAAACACCCTCGCGCCAAGGGTGTTGGCCAGCTGGATGGCAGTTGTTCCAATACCCGAGGACCCGCCATGCACAAGGAACCGTTGCCCCGCCGTCAAGCCGGCGCGCATAAATACGTTCGACCAAACAGTGAAAAACGTCTCGGGCAAGGCGGCAGCTTGCGCCATGCCAAGGCCTTTGGGCACAGCGAGTGCATGATCCTGATGAGTTACAGCGAACTCGGCATACCCGCCGCCCGGCAACAAGGCGCAGACTGCGTCACCAGGTTGCCAGCGCGTCACACCGGGACCCACAGCTTCGACCACGCCCGCAGCTTCCAATCCGGGCAAGTCAGACGCCCCTTTGGGCGGCGCATAGCTGCCCGCCCGCTGCAATGCATCGGGACGGTTCACGCCAGCATGGTCGATACGGATCAGGATCTGTTCGGCACCCGGATTGGGCACAGGGCGTTCGCACTGCCGTAGTACTTCGGGCCCACCGGGTTTCGCGATCTCAATAGCGCGCATCATCGCAGCCATGTGTTGCCTCCTCCGTTTGGGTCAGAACACGCCAGACACCGGATGGACACAACCCGGCATGCACAAAAAAGGTGCGGGGACGGCCCGGGCGCAAAGAGTGCGCGGGTTAACGGACTGTCTAGCCGGGAGGCGGCCAGCGTCCCGGCAGATCTTCCGGCGCGCGCCGCGCTGGGGCTTTGACCGAGGCCGCAAACCTTTCAAACCCCTCCGCAAATGGCTTGAGGATCGCGTTCGCGCGCACCTTCGCTTTCATCTCTTCGAACCGCATCACATCTTCGATGCGACGATCAAGAAAGGCCCAGGTCGCAGAATGACCTTCAGATACGTCACCCAACCAGAACAGAACTGTGGATGAGTAGACGCCCGATAGTGTCAGTCGTTTGGTGTACCAGTTCAGGTCTTCGGACGTGTCCCTCAGACCGGCCCAAATCGTATCGGCCGTTTCCCAAACAAGCTTTGCGCCATCAGCAGCATAGATCGGCAGGGCAAACAGGGTCGCACCGCGACGGACGGCTTCTTTGTCGTCCTCAACAGCGTCGAGACGCGCCTTGATCGCCCAAGATACCTTCTCGCGGAAACGCATTCCCGTAAGGTCTGTTTCCGCAAGCCGTGTTGCCAGCGCTCGGTCACCCCGGCGGTGGAACGCCACCGCGAGATCGACCGCGCCACGCGGAAACAGCGCGCGCGCCTCAGCCAAGGAGACACCCGCATCCGACGCCGCAGCAGCAAAGCTGGCCTCCGACCAACCGTCGAACGGTACATGCATCATCGCTGCATCCAGGATTGCGTCGCTCTGATCACTCATCTCAAGGCCTCCAAATTGCCATGGTAGACAAGGTAGGAGGCCCTTGCTATACGGCCACCTCCTGCACCTACGCTCAATTCTAACCTAGAAAGGTGGTGACACCACATGCAGGTCAGTGTTCGCGACAATAACGTCGATCAGGCACTCCGCGCCCTGAAGAAAAAGCTTCAGCGTGAAGGCGTCTTTCGTGAGATGAAGCTCAAGCAGCATTACGAAAAGCCGTCGGAGAAGCGTGCGCGCGAGAAGGCTGAGGCCATTCGCCGTGCCCGCAAGCTGGCGCGCAAAAAGGCGCAGCGCGAAGGGATGCTCTGAGCATCACTGCCGGGTCCGACCCGCGAATCAGAAAATCAAAAAACCCCCGAGGCCTAGCCGCGGGGGTTTTGTTTTTGGGATTGGTCAGGCGGGCCCGTTCAGTTTTGTCCAGCAACCTGTGCCGCTAACACCTCTTGGCTGCCGTTCGCCTCATCCGAAATTGTGCCTTCGACAAGCTGGTACGTCACACCCGGCAATTGAGCGAACTGTTCCATTGTGTTGACCGGAAAAAGCCCGGCGAAATTGTACCAAAGCCCGGCGTTCCCGACAGGATTTCCGTGATCGACCGCGAGCAGAAGGCGGGCGCGACAGGACCATAGGCCTGCACGGCTTGGCTCAACTGGGCCGCGACCTGCGGCGAAACCTCGATGGTGTGCAAATGCGCTTCAAAGACGCCGTTGGACTGGAATGCCAAGTAAAGATCCATATAGCCCGGCGACATGCCAAAGAGGACGTCGTTTCGTTCCGGAACGCCCGGATTGTGCCAGTTGCCAGCTGGGTCAAAAAGCAAACGCTGCGCCCCGTCAATCAACAGCGCGGAATGTGCTCCAGAACCGTTGCGAGTGTTGATCGACGTGATCAACGTGACCGTTGCGGGGCCAGGGGCCACATATGTCGCGCGGGCCACCGCTTCATCGGAGTCCCAGACAGCTTCGCCTGCACACCCGGCAAGCGCCAAGGCGACGACGCTAGAAACCGCAAAGCGAAGGACACGCATCATGTGGCGAAGATCGCCAGACCGATAACAATCAAGATCGAAATGATAGCCACATTGGTGGACCACTTCATGAACCCATCGAACGTCTTTTCTTGCTCGCGGATGTCCATTTCACCATGCTTGTAGTCGTCATTGTCGGCCATCGATCTGGTCCTTCATGCCTCGGAAAATCAATTGAGCGCTGTAATATCGCAGAATAGCGAAAGTGTCAGCCCCAAGCCCCTGTGGCGTCAAGCCGCTGGTGCGAATTGTGATCAGATGAGGCTGTATTCCCAAGCCCCGTCCGTGCGACGTGCGCGTGTCACAGCACCAATACTATGCAGATGGTTCACATGTGCCACGGCTTCAACCAACGCCAGGCCATAAGTGCCTTCGTCAATCGTGCGTTTGTAGAGCGGTGGAAAGCATTCGGCGGCCGTACGGGGCTGCTTGCCGATATGGTCCAGCAAGCGGTCCAGCGCCCCATGATGGTTATCAATCAATTGCCGCATCCGCGACGGCAGGCCTGTAAACGGCAGTTTGTGGCCGGGCAGAACGAGCTGAGTTTCAAGCGCATGCGGTTGCAAAGCCTCGCATGCAGCCATCCATTCGCCGACTGGGTCCGCGCCAGGCTCGGTTGCATAGACACCAATGTTCGGGGAGATGGTGGCAAGCAATTGATCACCGCCTATCACAAGCTCGCCGTCTTTACTCCAGAATGTCGCGTGATCGGGCGCGTGGCCGTGGCCAAAGCGGATGTCCCAGATGCGACCACCCATCGCGATGGTGTCGCCCTCAATCAACCGCCTAAAGCCGAGCGGCATAGGGTACACGATGTCAGCAAAGTTGAAGGGGCGTTCAGCACGGCGTTTCTCAAGGATTTCGGGTGCCATGCCCGCGTCGATCCAGAATTGTACTTGTTCATCAGTGGCCTGCGTCTGCTCATCCAACGTCAACATGCGTGAGAAGAGCCAGGCCGTGCGGGTCATCCACAACTCGATCCCCTGCGACTGGAACCAGCCCGCAAGTCCAACATGATCAGGATGGTGATGCGTCACAACCAGCCGCCGCACGGGCGCTCCAGCCAGCGGTCCATCAATGATCGCCCGCCAAATTGCGCGCGTGCGTTTGGTGTTGAGCCCGGTGTCGATCACGGTCCAGCCGTCATCATCGCGCAAGGCGTAGACATTCACATGATCCAGCGCCATCGGCAGCGAGATACGCAGCCAGAGCACACTGTCCGCGACTTCGACAGCTTCGGCTTCGACTGGGGGCAGATCAAATGGTGTGCGGATCGGGTTGGTGCCGTCAGGCATTGCGCGGGTGCCCCTTGGCGAGGCGTTCATTGCCTCGCTTGTAGTTTCCAGTCAGCCGTGCGGCTTCTTGTTGCGCGGCTTCAGTGTCGCCAGTTTCGGCAAGGTCTAGAAAATCGGAAGCCTTCGCAGCACGCAAGGTCGTCGCAAGCTTACCACGATGAAAAATCTGAATTTCACCGGATTTGCGCACCTTCCAAGTGAAACCCAGATCACTCACGCCTCATGCCGCCAAATTTTCGGGAGAAAGGTCATAAAGGCCAGCCGAGCCACAGCGGGCCTGCATCATCATGGCATGCGTTTCTGGCAACAGCCGTGTGATATGGAAATGCGCTAGCGCTTTGCGTGTTTCATCGCCGCTAGACGCCGCCTTGGCATGGTAATAGGCACCGAGAACGCGAGCATAGGCCATCAGGAACGGTACCGCCCCACCGAAACGGTCGGCCATGTCCAGGGCAAGCACGTCTTCGGTGGTCTTACGCAGTGCCTCGACCATCGGTTGGATCACCGCGGCAAATTCGCCATTAACGGTAGCGATTTCGTCCAACAGCGCAAAAGCAGCCTCTCCACCGTCCATCAGTTTGCGACCGGCAAGGTCCATCGCTTGGATGCCGTTGGTGCCCTCGTAGATCGCAGTCACGCGAACGTCGCGGACATATTGGGCTGCGCCAGTTTCCTCGATAAACCCCATGCCGCCGTGCACCTGAATTCCCATGTTGGCAACTTTCATGCCGGTTTCGGTCCCATAGGATTTGGCAATCGGCGTAAGAAAAGCGGCGCGCGCCTCAGCTGTTTTGTCGCCTGTTTTGGCGAGATCAAGCGCGACGGCGAGATCAAGTGCCATAGCGCGCGCGGCAAAGGTCTCGGCCTTCATTTCCATGAGCATGCGGCGGACATCTGCGTGATCGATGATCATGCCAGTATCGCCATTCGTTCGGCCCTGTTTGCGATCCAACGCATAGCTGAGGGCATGCTGGTAGGCGGCATCGGCGACGGACACACCCTGCACTGCCACGCCAAGGCGGGCGTTGTTCATCATGGTGAACATCGCGGCCATGCCCTTGTTCTCTTCGCCGATCAACCAGCCGGTTGCACCGTCGTACTGCATGACGCAGGTGGGTGAGCCATGCAGGCCCATCTTATGTTCAAGACTGACGACCTTAAGATCATTGGCGACGCCTGAATTGCCGTCGGCATCTGGTATTTTCTTCGGAACAAGGAAAAGGCTGATCCCTTTCGTCCCCTTAGGCGCGTCCGGCAAGCGCGCCAGGACCAAGTGCACGATATTGTCCGTGAAGTCGTTGTCGCCCCAGGAGATGTAGATTTTTTGGCCCGAGATTGCGTAGGTTCCATCGCCTTTTGGCTCGGCTTTAGACGTCAGCGCGCCCACGTCTGAGCCTGCCTGCGGTTCAGTTAGGTTCATCGTCCCGCACCATTCGCCGGATGTTAACTTCGGCAGATACAGCGCCTTGATCTCGTCGGAGGCATGATGCTCCAACGCCTCGATCTGGCCCTGTGTCATCAACGGGTTCAACTCAAGCGAAAGACACGCGCCGCCAATCATCTCGTTCACGGCCGTTGTCACCGTATGTGGAAGCCCCAGTCCGCCATATTCGGGATCAGCGGAAATACCGACAAAGCCAGCCTCGGCTAGGGCATGGTAGCCATCTCCGTATCCGGGTGAAGTGCGGACCACTCCGTTTTCAAGAACTGCTGGATGCAGGTCTCCCGCGCGATTAAGCGGTGCCAGCACCTCCTCGCAGATACGGCCCGCTTCCGTCAGCATGGCGTCCACAAGATCGCTCGAAGCCTCTGCAAACATCTCTGTCTGCTGGACACGGTCAAAGCCCACGACATGGTCCAGGCAAAAGGAAATATCGGATACGGGTGCGCGATATGGCAAGGTCTGGTTCCTCCCGGCGATTTGCGAAAGCGCATGGATTGCGCTAGGGGCCTCAGTCTGATGGGTCAGACCTAGGGTCGCCCCCAAGTTTGCGCAACTTCAACGTTACGTCACGGATGCCGCTGTCTTACCCTGAAATGTTACAAGATGATTGCATCGGGGTCGCCCGAGCGGTTGAGGTGCTGCGTTCTGGCGGGTTGCTTGGGCTTCCGACTGAGACAGTCTATGGGCTTGCAGCGGACGCGCGGAACGGCAAGGCCGTCGCCCGGATTTTCGAGGCGAAAGGGCGCCCAAGGTTTAACCCACTGATCGTTCATGTCCCAACACTCGATCATGTTGCGGAACTGGTGGAACTCGGACCGAACGCGCGAATTCTGGCAGATGCGTTCTGGCCCGGTGCGTTAACCTTGGTCCTCCCTTCCAAGGGCAAGGTGGCAGATCTGGTAAGTGGTGGCCTGCCGACCCTAGCCGTGCGCGTTCCAGCGCATCCGCTTGCGCAGCGCATCTTGCAGGCGTTCGGTGGGCCGATTGCAGCCCCGTCCGCCAATCCTTTCCGGGCAGGTGAGCCCCACGCGGGCGTCCCATGTTGAAGCGGGGTTAGGCGCACGGATCGACGCAATCATCGATGGAGGGCCTTGTGAGGTTGGCTTGGAATCGACGATCCTCACGACCAGCGACGACGGTGTGCGGCTGCTCCGCGAGGGCGGCATTGCGCGTGAGGAGGTGGAGCGGCTGGTCGGTCCCGTCTCAGTAGATCTCACCCCCGGACGTGTCGAAGCACCAGGCCAAATGGAACGGCACTATGCGACACATGTACCGCTCGTGCTCGGGGGTGAGCCAGCGGATGAGGATCTCTGCATCGGCTTTGGTCCGGTCGAGGGACATCTGACGCTGTCAGACAGCGGCGATCTCGTGGAAGCTGCCGCGCGGTTGTTTTCCGTCATGCACAAAGCAGATGAATTGGCCACTGCGCGCGGCTTCCAGCGCATTCACGTGACAGACATTCCTGAAGTCGGGCTTGGGCGAGCAATCAACGATCGACTTCGCCGGGCCTCGCATCCTCAGGCATGACCCGCCTCGCTTGAAAGGGTCAGGGACGTTACGCCGAGACTCTGCAACGCCGCATCCCATTTTCGGTCCATGGCAATATCAAAGACCAGTTCAGGCGTGGCATCTGCTGTGAGCCAGTCGTTGCGTTGAATTTCCGCCTCCAGCTGGCCTTCCCCCATCCAGAATAGCCTAGTGCCAGAAGCGCGCGTTGCGGTCCCTTTCCGGCGGCAATATCTTCCAGGATCTCCAATGTTCCTGTCATTGCGAAACGGTGATCGATGCGCAAAGCCTCTTCGCCCCTTGGCTTGTAGTCTGAAGAATGAAGCACGAAGCCACGCCGCAGTTCTACCGGACCGCCGTAGCACACAGGCACATCTGGTGTTGCGCCGTGCTTTGCAATCTCGAGCTGCTCCATCATCTCGGCAAAGGTGATCTCGTCCATGCGTTTGTTAACAATCAACCCCATCGACTGACCTGGCGAATGCACGCACATGAAGACAACCGCGCCCGCAAACCGAGGGTCCTCCATTCCCGGCATCGCAATAAGAAGCTTTCCGGTCAGATCATGTGCAAGGTCCGGCATCGTCATGGGGGAAGCATGGGCCTGTTGCCGGAATCAATCAATCATCAAGCGCTTGGCCAGAGTATCGGAAACGTGACTTTCAATTTCAGGCGCAACTTCCTACGTCCGGTGCGATGACTTTTTTCGCTCGCACCATTGGCGCATTAGCGCTTGGCTTGATGTCTGCCCTCCCCGCGTCTGCCCAGTTTTTCTCGGCAGACGAGGTGGTGCAGATCACCATGCTACCCGGGTACCGGATGTCGGATGATCGGCATATGGCCGCGATTCGCATTGATCTGGCGCCCGGTTGGAAGACCTATTGGCGCGCGCCCGGCGAAGGGGAGTGCCGACAGTGCTGCGCCTGACCGACGCGGAAGGCGTCACGGGCATGGCGATCCACTGGCCAAGCCCACAAGTGTTTTTCACCAACGGCCTGCGGTCCGTGGGGTACGAAGGATCCGTGATCCTGCCTGTCGAATTCATTGTGGACACCAGCGGCGCGGCAGAGGTCGAAGGCAGGCTGGAGCTTGGCGTTTGCTACGACGTTTGCATGCCGATTTCGGTCGATCTTGAGGGTGCACTGCCCGCGTCCACTGCGCGCGACGGCACAATTGCAGCTGCCCTGTCTGACCGCCCCTACACAGCGACAGAGGCTGGGGCAGGTGCAGTCAACTGCTCGATTGAGCCTATCAACGATGGACTGCGCGTCACTGTAAGCGCGCAGGTTCCGGATACTGGTAATGATGAGACGGTCGTTGTCGAACACCGTGATCCGATGATCTGGGTATCAGAGGCCGTCACGCAGCGTCAGGGCAGCTCTCTTACTGCCGTTGCAGAGGTCGTTCCCGCCGATCAAGGACCATTTGCACTAGATCGCGGTGATCTCAGAATTACCGTGATCGGCAGTCAGCGCGCTATCGAGCTGGATCGCTGCACCAGCTAATCTGGCTCATGCGGTGCTACGCCGTGTGGCGGCCCGCACAACAACCGCGCCAAGCCATCCAAGGATACAAACAGCCAAAGTGCCCAACGCAAACGCCCCGAATGCGGCCGAAGCGGTGTCGCCCAATGCTGCAAAAGGCCCCCAAAGGCTCTCATTGATCATCAATGAACCAAAGGTCATGGCAAACAGGACCGCCACGACGCTGCAAAGTACCCCCATGCTGAGGGCCATTCCCTTGCTGTGCGCCGCCGAGCCAAGCGCACGGCGAAACCCGCGCATCTGTTGGCCCAAGTCTTGTCCGATCGCCAGAAGGGCCGGCACCACAAGCAAGACGATGAACATACCAAAACCCAACCCGTAGACCAAAGTGATCACAGTTGGCTTAAGGAACTGCGCGTCCTGGCTGGTCTCATAGAGCAGCGGCATCAGACCAAGAACAGTTGTCAGCGTTGTCAAAAGTACCGGGCGCAAGCGGTCGCAGGTGCCGTACACGATGGCTGGGAAGAGACCGCGTTTCTCAGCGTATTCATCGACAGTAGTGACCAAAACGATGGAGTCGTTGATGATGATGCCGGTCATGCCGATCAGCCCGACCACCGTGAACATGCTCAGCGGCACATCCCACGCCACGTGACCGAAGATCGTGCCAACCAGCCCGAACGGAATGATCGCCATGACCACCATCGGCCTGAGCCAGCTTGCAAAGATCCACGCCAGCACAAGGTAGATACCGATCAGGCACAGCAGGAAGCCAACGAGTGCGTCGGTCAGGAACTCCTGTTCCTGTTCGGCCAGTCCCGAAAGGCGCGTTGCAACGCCAAATTCCGCCTCGATACGGGGAATGATCACCTCGCGTAGTTCGGTCATCACCAATTCTGCACGAGCGGGATCATCTTCGCCCAAATCGCCTGAAACGGTCAGAAGCCGGATGCCGTTTTCACGGGCGATGGTCGAAAAGCCCTGCCGCGATGTGACGGTCACGATGTCGGCCAATGGGACGTATTGGCTGCTATCTGCCCTCAGAAGGGTACGATCGAGGAAATCGGCGGTCAATTCGGCGGCTGGCAATTCCACGCGGATCGCAGCTGTGCGGGGGCCGTCGGGATAAGTTGCCGCCTCAATCCCGCCCAGGCGGTTGCGCAAGGTGCTGCCAAGCGTGCCGATATCGAACCCAAGGGCTTCGCCTTGCGGGGTCAGTTCTAGGCTCAGCTCTTCCCTGTCATAGGCCATGCTGTCTTGCAGGCCAGTGACCTCAGGATAGACCACAAGGGCGGTCTGCAAAGCCTCCGATGCCGCCTTCAGAGTTTCCGTCTCAGCCCCGAAAATCTGTACGTCTATGGCATCCCCGCCAGGGCCGCCCCGCCAGCCCCGGAAGCTGAGCGTTTCTGTTAGCGGAAGCTGGCGCACTTCGTCTTGCAACGCACTCGCGAAGGCAAAACTGGAATAGGGGCGCAGATCGGCACTGATCAGCTCGATATCCAGCGAGCCAAGAAGATCGGCATCCTTGTTGTCAGCCCCGGCCAACCCGCGCCCTGTGCCGCCGCCCACTTGCGCTAGCACGTAGGCCAACGGGTTTACGCCGTGCTCTGCCTCGAACTCAGCGCCGACGGCCTCAGCGGCGCGTTGCAACTCCGCCATCTGGGCCAGGGTGTCTGCTCGCGTCGCACCATCGACCATCGCGAAGTTGCCGGTAACGCTGCCGGTCTCAGGGGCATTGAAGAAGCGGAAGATTACGTCGCCACGGATGAACGACGCGGTTTGCGTGGACAGGATCACGATCACCAGCGCGATGACTGGATACCGCGCCCAGACAACAAACCGCATCAAGGGCCGGAAAAGGGTTTCGCGGACCCAATCGAAGCCTCGGTTCACAACGCGGCTTGGCAGATCATACCAGTGGGTCTTTGCGGAATGCGCCAGCGCATGTGCCATGTGATTTGGAAGGATCAGGAAACATTCCACGAGCGACGCCACAAGAACGACGATTACCGTGAACGGGATGTCTGCGATCAGGTTTCCGAACGTCCCGCCGATGGCAACAAGTCCGGTGAAGGCCAGAACGGTCGTGATCGTGGCGCTGAAAACCGGGGCCGCCATGCGCTGAGCCGCGTTTTCGGCTGCCACGACCGGCGCCTCGCCCAATTGGCGCGCGCGGTAATCGGCATGTTCGCCGACAACAATCGCGTCATCCACAACGATCCCCAGCGTGATAATCAGGGCAAACAGCGAGATCATGTTGATGGTCAGACCCGCCAACCACATCAAAGCAATCGCCGCTGTCAACGCCACCGGGATGCCCATGGCCACCCAGAACGCCGTACGGGCATTCAGGAACAAGAACAGCAAGGCGACGACCAGTCCCAGCCCAAGTAGCGCATTGTCGAGCAAGATGTTCAGACGCCCCGAAATCGCCTCGGCACGAGTGTTGATCAGGTCAATGGAGCTTCCTGCCGGCAACGTCGCTTCAAGCGACGCCGCCGATCTGTTCCACCGCGGCCTGCATGGCAATCGCATCGCCGTCCTCTGTCCGGTCGATGCGAATGGTGATCGCGGGGTTCTCACCCACAAAGAATGCGCGCTCACGATCAATGCCGTTTACCTCGATCAAGGCCACATCGCCGATTGTGAGTGACGACCCATCGTCATTGATCCGCAGGGTCAGCGCCGCAATGGCCTCTGCGCTTCGCGCCTCGCCACCGGTGCGAATGCGCGCGTTTGCGGCGTCCACGTCCCCTGCAGGCGCAGTTGCTGCCGCCTCGCCCACAACACGCGCGATCTCGGCCATCGAAATGTCGTAGCGGATCAGATTGGCGGAGGGGATCTCGATCACGGTCTCAGGTGCCGCAACCCCCGGATTGTGGTGTTGGTGACCCCCACATCGAACAGGCGCGTTACAAATTCATCTGCAAAGCGTCCGATCTGTTCTGTGGCCACCGGGCCGGTAATCACAACATCGGTGACGCGGTCGAACCAGTTTCCGCGCCTGACCTGCCCCTCTTCGGCGTCGTCCGGAAGATCGGTGATTGTATCAAGCGCGGCTTGCACGTCATCAGCCGCGCGATCCATGTCCCATCCGGGTTCGAATTCCAGCCCGATATAGGCGCGGCCTTCGTTTGATTGTGCCTCGGATGAAACGACTCCTGCCACCGCCAGCAAGGTCGGCTCGACCACAGCAACAATGCCCTCATCGACATCTTCGGCGCCAGCGCCTTCCCACACAAACCGCAGCTCGACCGTATCGCTGACAACATCAGGAAAGAACTGAGCGCGCATCTGTGGGAATGCCGCCAATCCCGTCACAATCATAACCACAAGCAGCAGATTGGCGGCCGTGCGGTGGCGCGTGAAGTAACTGAGCAAGCCGCCTGCGCTGTTGGGCAAAGCGCGCATGTTAGCTGCCCATCCGTGCTTCGATACGCGCCACCATCCGTGCCGGGACTTCTTCTTCGTTCAGCTGACGCAGCATGCGGTCACGCACGTCAGAAGGGATAAAACTGTTACCTTCGACAAATGAAATCAGCCGCGCGCGGCGCTCGGGGTCCAGCGCGATTGTACCCGGCTCCTCTTCCGTATCGGCAGCATCTGGTCGGATCGGGCTCACGCGGATCCCCTCACCCAAGACAGGCGTGCGGGCCAAAACCACTTCGCGGTCGCGAAGCCCTTCTCCGCGGACCAGTACATCGTTTCCCTGGCGGCGCATCAATTCGACAGGGACGGCCTCCAAAACATCCTCTTCGCCGAGAACAAGGATCAGCCCGTCCGATCCAAGTGCCGTCGCGGGTAAGCGCGCGACAGACGGCAAGGGTGGCTCATCCACTTCAACGCGCACGAAATCACCGACCCGCATTCCGCGCGGCGCATCGAGACGGGCAAACAAAAGCCGCCCTGTCTGGCCTTCCTCTACCGCGCCGCTTTCACGTGTCAACGTGGCGTTGGCCTGAACGTCCAGGCCAAAGACATCCAGGATGACACGTACTGGGCGCTCAGTCAGTTGCCCGCTGCCCTCAAGAAGACGCACGTACTGTGCGGTCGACACGCGGAACGCGACCTCAAGCGCTTCATTGTCCAAAAGGCTGCCCAGCCGCTCATTCCGCCCGACCAGCCGACCGGTGGCGACATCAACATCGGTCAAGACACCTGTGAAGGCCGCATAAAGCTCAGTCTGTTCCAAGCGGCGTTCGGCCTCTGCCAGCGCGATCCGGCGTCGTTCAAGTGCGGTTCCCGCATTATCGAGCCGCGTCTCGGCCTGAGCCAACGCGCGCCGTTGCGAAAGGATGGCCTGGTTGGCGGTTGCAAGTGCCAATTCCGCCGTCTCAACCGCTGCTGCAGACCCCACACCACGCTCCGCAAGATCCTGCGCGCGGGTCAAAGCCGTTGCGCGCAGAGTGGCTTGGGCGCGGGCCGCATCGACCTCCTCCTCCGCAAGATCCAACGCGCGCTCTGCTTCGGCCAGTTCGTTCTCAGCGTCTTGCAGGTCAGCGGCCGCCGTATCGCGCGCAGATTGCGCCTCAAATGGATCGATCCGCAGAAGCAGCTGGCCTTCTTCGACTGCCCCGCCTTCTTCAAAATCCTCGGCGAGCTCCACGACCGTGCCCTCGGCAGGTGCGCGCAGTTCAAGAGTGCGACGCGACAGGATTTCGCCAAAAGCGGTGAGTACAGGCGTTTCTTCACCAAGGGCAATTGGTGCCACCTCAACCGCGAACACGCGTTCCCGCCCCTGTGGCGGCCTGCCTTCATCTGCCCAACGTGCCTGAAGAGCGCCATAGGTTGTGTATCCGGCAAGGGCCAGAAGCCCGACTGTCAGTGCTGTCAGGAATAATCCAATTACGGCGCGACCAAAAAACCGCATTATTATGTCCCGTGCTCAGGGTGAAGCTTTGTTATCTATGTAGCGGTGCAAAGGCATCCGTCCAAGAACACGCACGGACGCGTTATTTCCGTCGCTTATGCTCATCGAGGCGCGGCATTATTTCCACGAAGTTGCAGGGTCGGTGCCGGTAGTCGAGCTGATAGGCAAGGATCTCGTCCCATGCATCCTTACAGGCGCCTGATGATCCAGGAAGAGCGAATAGGTATGTGCCGTTGGCGACGCCCCCAGTCGCCCGCGATTGAACGGCGGAGGTGCCGATCTTGGCCATGGAGACATGGGTGAAGACGGTGCCAAACGCATCAATCTCTTTCTCGTAGACATCGCGGTGTGCTTCGACGGTCACGTCACGCCCCGTCAGGCCAGTGCCGCCGGTGCTGAGGATCACGTCAATCTCAGGATTGGCGCACCAGTCGCGGAGCTGGTCAGCGATGGCATCGCGGTCATCGCGCAGGATGTGGCGTGCAGCGAGCGTGTGCCCCGCATCGGTCAGGCGCTGAACGAGGGTGTCGCCGGATTTGTCCTCAGCCAGCGTGCGGGTGTCGCTGACGGCGAGGACCGCGATGCGGCAGGGGATGAAGGGGCGGGTTTGGTCGATTTTGGTCATGCGTCAGCCATCTCGAAAGCACTGATCAATTTGCGAAAGAACGACCAGTATGATCGGGCGTAGTGGATCCGCTACAAGTGCATCAACGCCTGCTGAAGTGGTGAATGTGCCTGCTTCGTCGAATGTAGCAACGCCCAACACGTGGCACGCTCCTGCCAGCCTGCTCTCGAGTGGCGAGACCATTGGCATACAACTCGATGCGCCGCTCAATACTCTGCCCTTCTGTAGAAGCGCCCGCGCCGACCACGAATTCTGAATAGATGGAAGCCATAAAGGCTTCTGCCTGCTCAAGCGTGTGAGCTTGAGCATCAGTTACGCGTTCCGGACACGCCGCTGAATAAGCCAGCGTTTCAATAAAGCGGACCATACGGCAAGACCAACCATCGCGCGGAACTTCAATTCGTTCGATCTCACCTGATTCGGTCAGATTAATAGATGGGCCATTTAGGAAGTGCGCAATTGGAGCGCCGTATTCGAATGTTTCTAACTCGTGTGGAAACGAAGTCAGCAAAGCCTCCGAGTCGACCAACCCAAGTAAATCAAGCGGTTGTTCTGAAGGCGTTGCAGATTCTCGGCCTTCAGTGAGTGCGATCAGACCCCCTAACGCAAAGACAACAAACACAAAGATCGTCAGCAATCTCCGCCTCACTCCAACCCCCTCGGGCAACTCATCGCAGGCACCCGCTCCGGCTCCATCGCCTCTCGCAGCCGTGTCTCAAACCAATCATCGGACACATCCGCGACGATCTCATTCGCCCGCACGCCGCACCGCGTGACCAGTTCCACCTCTGCCTCTGCCCGCGCGTCGAAGGCCGCCTCTACAACACCCTCTCCAACACCGGCCCGCTCAGCATAGCGCGGCAAGGCTAGGGCGCGCATCGCGGCGACGCGGCCCGTCCGGTGCGGGTTTGTCAGGCCGGGACAGGCCAGCAACACGGTCTGCGCCATCTGCAACTCGATCACCAGTTCCGCGAAGTTGCGGCCCCTCGCAGGGTCACACAACGCGACCTCTCCAGCCTCGTCCCGAAACATTACCAATCCGTCCGCCACGCTGACTGGACCTTGCACGGTGCCGGACCCAGCCATCGCGTCCAATTCCACCACGCCAAACGGTTCCGCCCAAGCAGGCAAAGCTGCGAAGAAGACCAAAGGTCCGAGGAGCGCGTGAGGCATATTCACCCCAGCCGCGCCTTTATCTCTAGCAAATCAGCCCAGGCCTCCCGCTTCGCCGCCGGATTACGCAGCAAATACGCCGGGTGGAACATCGGCATCGCCGGTTTGCCCAGCACATCCTCCCAATTCCCGCGCATACGGGTGATCCCGCGCCGTCCGAGCAATCCGGAACAGGCGTGGTTGCCCATCAGCACCACCACATCCGGGTCCGCCAATTCAATATGCCGCCTCGTGAAAGGCTGCATCATGGCCAACTCTTCCGGCTTCGGATCGCGGTTCTGCGGCGGGCGCCAGGGCAGCATGTTGGTGATGTAAAGTCCGCCTGCCCCGTCCACCGCGCGGTCCAAACCGATCGCGGCAAACATCTTGTCGAGCAACTGACCCGCGCGGCCAACGAACGGCTTGCCCTGCTGATCCTCGTCCCGGCCCGGCGCCTCCCCCACCACCATCACACGGGCCGAAGGGTGCCCGTCACTGAACACAAAGTTCCGCGCACCGCGCTTCAGCTCGCAGTGCTCGAACCCCTCCATCGCCGCGCGCAACACCTCCAGCGACCCGGCGCTTTCGGCCAGTTGTTTTGAGATCGCGACCGTATCAACCGCAGGCGCCGCAGGTTGGACAGGCGCGGCCTGCGTCACCGGAGCCGCTGCCGGTTTTGGTTTGGGCGCAGGGGCGGGCAAATCGAACCGGTCGACAGGCACATCCAGGATCGCCTCGTCGGCCCCCAGCTCCACCTGCCAGTCCAACGCGGCCACCGCGTCCCAATATTCCAGCGACTCGTCCATGGGTGCCAAGCTAGGCCCTATTGCGGGGGGCGGAAAGGCCTGCCATCGTGCCGCCCATGCCACGCATCCTGACCGTTTCCGCCCACTATCCCCGCAATGCCGATGCGGTCTTCACCGAAGCCCTCAGTTTTGAAGAAATGGCCGAGGCCACGCGCGGCGTCGCAACCTACAAGGACCTTCCGAAAGGCAATTTCGTTGAGGGGGAGACCTACACACTCAACGTCACGGTCTGGGGCGTCATGCGGAACCCGAACTATCAAGTCCATGTAGAACGGCTCGACCGGGTGGAGCGGGTCGTGCAGAGCCGCGAATTTGGTTTCATGATCCGCAACTGGGACCACACGTTGACCGTCACGCCCGAGGGCGATGGCTGCCGGTGGACGGATCAGCATCGAGATCGATTGCTCCTGGGCCACGGGCTACATGGCGTGGGTCGGCAGCAAGCTTTATCGCCGTCGCCATGTGAACCGCCATGGCGAAGACATCACGGTCGCGATCACCCGCGCCTAAGACTTGCCGCGCCACACCCCTCCCGCCTATAAGCCGCGAAACCGGAGGGACGCCAATGAGTTTCGACAAGCCGCATCTTCTTGGCATCGAAGAGCTGTCGCCACCGGAAATTACCACCCTCCTCGACCGCGCCGATATTCATGCCGAGGCCGAGCGCGGCAGTCGTGACCATGGCCAACCGCTCAAGGGCCTGACACAAATCAACATGTTCTTCGAGAATTCGACGCGAACGCAGGCGAGTTTCGAGATTGCGGGCAAGCGGCTTGGGGCCGACGTGATGAACATGGCGATGCAGACCTCTTCGGTGAAAAAGGGTGAGACGCTGATCGATACCGCCCTCACGCTCAATGCCATGCACCCCGATCTTGCTGGTCGTCCGTCACCCCCATTCTGGCGCGGTGAAGTTGCTGGCCGACAAGGTGAACTGCGCCGTGTTGAACGCGGGCGACGGGCGCCACGAACACCCAACGCAGGCGTTGCTTGATGCTCTGACCATTCGCCGCGCGAAGGGGCGTCTGCATCGATTGAACATCGCCATCTGCGGCGACATCGCCCATTCCCGCGTGGCGCGGTCGAACATCCTGCTTCTGGGCAAGATGGAAAACCGCATCCGCCTGATTGGCCCGCCCACCTTGATGCCTTCCGGCGTCGCCGATTGGGGGGTTGAGGTCTACGACGACATGGAAACGGGGTTGGAAGGCTGCGACGTAGTCATGATGCTACGCCTCCAGAAAGAGCGCATGGACGGCGGGTTCATCCCCTCCGAGCGCGAATACTACCACCGCTACGGTCTGGATGCGGCGAAGCTGTCGGTCGCCAAGGACGATGCGATTGTGATGCATCCGGGACCCATGAACCGAGGCGTGGAGATTGACGGCGTGCTGGCCGACGACATCAATCGGAGCGTGATTCAGGAGCAGGTCGAGATGGGCGTAGCCGTGCGGATGGCGGCGATGGAGCTGCTGGCGGAGAATTTGCGGGAGCGGAGAGCGGCGGCGTGAATTTCAGTTGCGAAATAGGGCTTCGAGTTTCGAATGCTCAGTAATCCCGAGCCAGTGGCGGTCTTGTTCTCGAGCCACAAGGAGGCCCTAACCCAATGACCGACCTCTACATCATCGCCCTAAACGAACCGGTTTCCGTCTCCCACACCAACCTCACCCGCCAGAAGGGGAGACGCCTGACCTGCCGCCGCTTGCAGAATGGCTCGGCCTCGACGCCCTCGACACCGACCGGATCGAACTCTTCCCGGTGTCCGACCTCGGCGGTATGCCCCTGTCTGACTACATCCAACTGGCCTTCACGCCAGAGGCCGGCATCCCCTCCGATGACCAGCGCCGGGTCAACACACTTGAAGGGTCCGTGCTGCTGGTTCCCGACGACGCCATGACCAGCCCGCTCGCCCTAGGCCCGAAGGCCACGCTGATCGCAACGATCCCGTTGGCGCAACCGGACCATTCAGCGACTTTGCCCAAGGCAGATGTTGCTGCGCCCAAAGCCAACACCCCCACACCGCGCCCGAGCGCGAAGCAACGCCGCCCATCGCGCTCTATATGCTCCTCGGCATCGCAGCTTTTGCATTGCTGGCCATTCTGATCGGGTGGAATTGATGAAGCGAGGCCTCACCTCAAGCGGCGCCAAGTCAACGCCCTCCATCGGACCGGGGGCAGCATGAGCCAAGGAACTGGCTGGGACGGCATACTCCAAGATGGCGAGACCATCCTTTGGCAGGGTCAGCCCGACCGGTCCGTTGACTGGCGGCTGTGCCTTAACGCGGCCAGCGGCGTTGGATTTGCAATCGCATCCGTGGGGCTCGTCTGGATGCTGATGGCAGTGTCCATCACATCGGGCGGCCCCCTCTTTTTCCGTCTCTTCTTTCCTGTTTTCGGCCTGCCTTTTGTTGCACTAGGGCTTTACATGGCGCTCGGTTTGCCAGTGTTTGACGCCTATATGCGACGGTACACCTGGTACACCCTGACCGACCGCACTGCCTTTGTGGCAACCGATGTCATGGGCGCGCGTAAGCTGCAAAGCTACCCGATCCGCAACATGCCGCGTTTAGATCTCGAGGACGGCCCCTTCGGCTCCATCCTCTTTGGCGCGTCAGACGACAGGCTTGCCGGGTTTCGGCGCATTGCCCCCGCGCGTGAGGTCTATGGCATGTTGCGCGAAGCACGCGGGGCCTTGAATTTCGCGGACGCCCGCGCGAGGGACTGATGTCATGACAAACGCTCTGCTCCACAACGCCCGATTGATCGACCCTGAAGCTGGAACCGAGACCCTCGGCTGGATCCGCATTGAAGACGGGTTGATTGCCGAAATCGGCGAAGGTCAACGGGCCGGTGGCGCGGATTGCGGTGGCGCGTGCCTCGCGCCCGGAATCGTGGATGTCGGCGTGAAGGTTGGCGAACCTGGTGAGCGGCACAAAGAAAGCTTCCGCACTGCCGGACTGGCTGCCGCCGCAGGCGGCGTGACAACCATGGTCACACGGCCGGACACAGCGACCCCGATCGATACACCAGAGGTGCTTGAATTCGTCATCCGGCGCGCCCGCGACGAAGCAATAGTCCGTGTCGCCCCGATGGCTGCCCTTACCAAAGCCCGCGAAGGGCGGGAAATGGTCGAAGTGGGGTTCATGCGGGATGCCGGGGCAGTCGCCTTCTCGGACGGTGATCATGTGGTCGCGAATGCAAAGGTGCTCGCCCGCTGCATGACCTATGCGCGATCGCTTGGCGCGATGGTTGTCGGACATCCGCAGGATCCCACTTTGAGCGAGGGCGCCGCCGTCACCTCTGGCAAGTTTGCGTCCCTCAAGGGGCTCCCCGCCGTGTCGCCTGTGGCTGAAAAGATGGGGCTGGAACGCGATCTCGCACTCGCTGAGATGACCGGTGTTGCCTACCATGCGGATCAGATCTCCACATCCGCCGCCCTTCCGGCCCTCGCACGGGCCAAAGCGGCCGGGCAAGATGTGACGGCAGGCGTGTCCATCCATCATCTGACGCTGAACGAGTTCGACGTTGGGGACTATCGGACTTTCTTCAAACTGAAGCCGCCGCTGCGCGCGGAAGATGACCGCGTCGCCATGGTCGAGGCTGTCCGGGATGGCACAATCGACATCATTTGCTCGATGCACACGCCGCAGGACGAAGAAAGCAAGCGCTTGCCGTTCGAAGCGGCCGCCAGCGGTGCCGTGGGTCTTGAGACGCTTCTGCCGGCCGCGCTCCGGCTCTATCACGCCGGCCAGCTGACCCTGGCCGAATTGTTCGGTGCCATGGCGCTCAAACCTGCACAGCGGTTTGGCCTGCCAGGTGGTCGCCTCTCCCCGGGGGCTCCGGCCGACCTGGTCTTGTTCGATCCGAACGCCCCCTTTGTCCTCGACAGGGCCGTGCTGCGTTCCAAGTCCAAGAACACTCCATTCGATCTGTCCCGAATGCAGGGGCGTGTCCTGCGGACATGGGTTGGCGGCGCTTCGGTGTTTGAGGCCAAAGCATGATCCCAACGATCGAGACCGCATTTGGACTGCTTGGGCTGACCGCCCTGCTTGCTTACCTTTTGGGCTCTATTCCGTTCGGGATCGTGATGGCGCGCTTGTTTGGTCTTGGGGATCTTCGGCAGGTGGGTTCTGGAAATATCGGGGCCACAAACGTCCTTCGAACCGGCAACAAGGTTGCCGCCTTTCTGACCCTTGTTCTGGATGCCGGGAAAGGCTCCATCGCAGTGGTGATCGCGAGGGTCACTTTGGGCGAGGATGCCGCACAGCTGGCAGGGTTTGCGGCCTTTCTCGGCCATTGCTACCCGATCTTTCTGGGCTTTCGCGGCGGCAAGGGTGTTGCGACAGCCTTGGGAACACTGTTGGCGCTGGCCTTGCCACTGGGCGCGGCGGCTTGCGCGGTTTGGGCTGTGACAGCCGGTCTTTTCCGCATCTCCTCACTCGCAGCACTCGTCGCAGCGGCCTCAAGCCCGCTGGCGGCGGTTTTGCTTGGGCGGCCTGAGCGCACTGCTCGTCTGCATCGCGCTCGCAACTCTGATCTTTATTCGCCACGCTCCGAACATTCGTCGTCTCGTGCACGGCGAAGAACCAAGGATTGGCCAAAAGGGCTGAGGTCTCGCGGCTCTCGCCAAATTTTCGCCGTCTTGGCGTTGCACACCACAATTTCCCTTTATTGAGGTTTGGCCATGTCGCCCGGGCGTTCGCTTGTCCGCAGCTTGTCGTTCATCTTTACCGTCCGGGGTCGCACCGGTCGGGCTGAGTTTTGGTGGACAGCCGCACTTTGCGCCTTGGGCTTTGCCGTAATCGCACAGTTGCCCCGCTGGACGGATATGGACGACAAACTGCCGTTTGATTTTCTTTTGATCGTTCTGAGCTGCGTTGGCCTTTTGAGCATCCTGTTATTGACGGCCGCGTGCCGCCGTTTGCATGACAGTGGCCACCATACCGGGTGGATCTTGTTAATTTTGCTTCCAGTTATTGGCTGGCTTGGGCTTGCGGCCCTCTTGATGATGCGCGGCACACACGGACCCAACCAACACGGTCCGGATCCGGCCCCTTGGCGCAAGGTCCCCCGCGGGGATCACCCCGCACTCGATACGCTTGCTGATGCGGAGGAGCACCGCATCGCAGAAGTGCAGCGCTACTATCAGGAAATGTTGCAGAAATAGGCAGGTTTGATCTCGAGTTTGGTCCGAATGACATCGGATCAACACACACACCGGTGGGTTTCCTTACCCGATGGTTAATTTCGTTGATTTTGCAATGACCTCACGCAAATGTGTCGTCGAACGGCGGCTAGGGTGCTTTTTAGAACACCCAAAATAAGCCCCGTCACGAAAATTAGACCGGACCCTGAAAGGACTTTCCAATGGATTTCATGACTGCTGTGAAGCACGTCTTCTCGAACTACGCCACGTTTTCCGGCCGCGCCCGCCGGTCTGAATACTGGTGGTGGGTTCTGTTTAACTTTGCCGTATCGATCGCAACTGGCTGGATTCCGATCATCGGCTTTATCATCATGCTTGGCCTTCTGGTGCCGTCCATTGCAGTTGCCGTGCGCCGCATGCACGACACAGGCCGGTCCGGCTGGTGGATCCTTCTTCCCGCGGTCCCAGGCGTCTTGCTTGGCGTAACCACGGGCGCATCGCTGGCGAACGGCGCCGCACCTGGCATTCTGGGCATCATCCTTGGCCTGGCCTACCTCGCCGCGATCATCCTGATCATCGTTTGGTTCGTTCAGCGCGGTACTGTTGGCCCGAACCAGTTTGGCGAAGACCCCTACGACGCGCCTGCAGCCTCGTAATCCAAACCGCATTTGCGCGTTTCAGCGGCCCACCAACCGGTGGGCCGTTTGTCGTTTGGTGACCTCGAAATCCCAAAAGAATGCCGCCGCGATGCCAAACCTAAGGCACATTTCCATCCGATCTTCACTCCAACAGCCGGAGTCCCGGTGCGATTGATTTGGGGTAGATGGAATGGGCTTTTTCAGAGCAGTTGGGCGTTGCTACATCCGCATGTTCGATTTCTTCGGGCGCGCGCGTCGGGCGGAATACTGGTGGTTCTTCCTGTGGCAGACGCTACTTGGCGGTGCCGCCGGTGGCTATTTCGGCTACCACTTGGCAAGCCGTGCCGCGACCGATCCAGCCTTTGCCGCGATGATGCGCGATCCCATCCAGGCAGAGGCTTACTTCAACTCTCTTTTCGCTGGATATGAGCTACCAATGCTGATCGGCTCCATCTTCCTGTTTTATGTTCCGAACCTGTCTGTCACGATACGTCGCCTGCACGACACCGACCGCAGCGGCTGGCGCATTTTCATGCCGACCTTGGTGGCCATTGTCTCGGGCATCGCCGGCGTCGTCCTGACCGGCGCCGCAGCTGCCGGTGGCAGTGCCGGCGGGGTATTCCTGGCGTCGCTTGTGATGACTATCCCGACCCTGGTGGCTTGCGTCTGGTTCCTCTTCTGGCTGTGTCAGGCTGGAACGAATGGCAGCAATCGCTTCGGCCCGGACAGCGTGCCAGACCGAATTCTACCTGTTCCCGCGCACCCCGCCTTCGCACCCGCGCTCGAAGGCGAGGCGGCCGGCCGCTCAGAAGTGGCGCGCAAGGCAGCCGCACGGGACTACTACAAGCGGCACGTGCTCCCGAGCGTCCAAAGACCGCAAACTCAGTAAGAGAATTCCGCGTAGATCCGGCTCAGGTCGCCCGCCCACTCGCCGTTGTAGCACTCCAACAGCTCATCGGCGGGCACTTGCCCGGTTTCAACGGAGTCCTTCAGCGCATTCAGAAAGTGGGTCTCGTCCGGCACAAGACCGCCGGCTCCAGGCATCGCCCGAGATTTGAGCCCATGTTCCGAAATTGCGATCACTTCACGCGCCAGATCGATCATCTTGTGACCGCCCGCCGTGGCATCCAACCCATGAACAGACGCCTGCACCCGCATATCTTCGCGGGTTTCCGCGTCAAAGCCCTTGGCAAGGTCCCAGGCCGCGTCCAGCGCACCTTGATCATACATCAGCCCTACCCAAAACGCAGGTAGCGCGCAGAGCCTGCGCCAAGGCCCCCCATCGGCGCCACGCATCTCAATAAACTTCTTCACACGGGCTTCGGGGAAGATTGTGGTCAGATGGTCCGCCCAATCACTGAGCGTTGGGATTTCGCCGGGCAATGCGGGCAGTTCGCCCTTCAGGAAGTCCCGGAAGCTCATGCCCAAGGCATCCACATATTCGCCGTCGCGGTAGACAAAATACATTGGCACATCGAGGGCATAGTCGACCCAGGCCTCAAACCCGAAGCCTTCGTCAAAGACAAATGGCACCATGCCCGTCCGGTCCGCATCCAGATCGCGCCAGACCCGGCTGCGCCAACTCTTATGACCATTCGGCTTTCCGTCGAGGAACGGGGAATTCGCAAACAAGGCCGTGGCCACCGGCTGCAAGGCAATTGCCACCCGCATCTTCTGCACCATGTCAGCCTCGGACCCGAAATCGAGGTTCACCTGAACCGTGCACGTCCGCCGCATCATGGTGCGGCCCATCGTGCCGACCTTCTGCATATAAGCATCCATCAGCTTGTAGCGGCCCTTGGGCATCAAGGGCATATCCTCATGCCGCCAGATCGGGGCCGCGCCGAGGCCGATGAAATCGACTCCAATGATGTCAGCCACCTCACGCACTTGGCGCAAATGTTCGTTCACTTCGTCACAGGTTTGGTGGATGTTCTCCAGCGGCGCACCAGAAAGTTCCAACTGCCCACCCGGTTCCAGCGATACATTGGCGCCGTCTTTTTCCAGCCCGATGATGTTACCGCCCTCTTCAACCGGGGCCCAGCCGAACCGATCGCGCAGTCCTTCCAGAACGGCCTTCACCGAACGCTCGCCCTCGTAGGGGATTGGCTTGTGGGTATCGCGGCAGAACCCGAATTTTTCGTGCTCGGTGCCGATCCTCCACTCGGCCTTGGGCTTGCAGCCCTCCGCCAAGTATTCTGCCAGTTGTTCGTGCCGTTCAATCGGCCCGCCGCCTTGCTGGGGAATGGACATGGCGCAAGGCCTCCTTTGCGTGTCGCTCGGAGATCAGGCGTGGCCCGAGGCGCTCAGGGTGTCAAGGCCAGTTGACGCTCTCGCGACCATAGCCGCTGCGACCCCTTTGTGCGCGATTGCACAGCCCGGATCAGCCTTTCGACATTGAGGCCCGGAAGCGCCGCAAATGCATCAAACAAGGTATCCGCGCCCGCCGCATCGACTGGGATCACAAGAAGTTGCGTCGCATCCGCCAGAACCCAGGAGACTTGATCGTTTCTGTCGCGGCGCACAGACAGGACAGTCAGATCATCCAACGCCATCGATCCACCGGTGATCGGCCCCATGTAAAGGATGCGACCCTCATCCACCTGAACCGCGCCCGGCCCGTCGCCGCTGGTGTTGAACCGCGCGCGCCGCACAGCAGGCACCATAAAGGCGGCGCCCAGGGCAATCAGAACATATCCAAAGCCCGTCACGATCACCCCGCCCGGCCGTAGGGCGATCCAAAGTCCAATCCCCATAATGGCAAGTGCCATCAGCACCTCCCGCCAACGGGTCAGCGCTGCGACAGCTTCCGGTCTGAAAAAGCCGCTCATACGACAACTCCGCTATACGGTGCCTCGATGGCCTCAAACTCCATGGAATTGAAATCCCGCAACAAGACGCGCCTTCCCTTTGGTCCAATCCGATATAGGCACCCGTCCTCGACCGCGCACCATTTCGGCAAATCCATTGTTTTCGGCAGCGGGGGCCACGCAGACAAAAACCTCTCCAGGGCGGCCGGTTCGATCTGCGCAACCTTCCCCGACGAAAGCAGGAAATGCGACGGACGCACATCGCGCGACAGTGGGGTTTGGTTGCGGGCAACGCCAAAGCTGTTCGGGTGCCACACCCACCGTAAAGGCGCAGGCAAAGGGGGCACGTGATCGCTGTGAAGATAAGGACAAAGCACATGATGGCGGTCGATGAAGCGTCCACCATGCCCCCAGGTGCTTCCCTCGATCAGAATAGCCAAAGCCGTGAAATACGGCACCTCACTGACCGCCGCAAAGCCGCCGGTCATCTGCCCCTGGCTTTGGCGGTTGCTAAAGCCGAAATAAGCGAAGTGTTTTCCATCAGGCGACAGATCGCATTTCGCCTCGTAGACGCGGTGCTTGACCCATTGCCCGTCTTGGAAAGTGTCTGCCTTGGTGTTCCAGGCAATCATCCGGACATGTTGCGTTGGACCCCGCCGCAAAATGACGGCGCGCGGTTTCTCAGACGCGAAATATATGTCCAGACGACAGGGCGGACGGACGCTCACCGCCAATCTCCCGCCGCGGCCTGCCAAAGTGTCAGCACTGAAACCGCTGCGGTGTCTGCGCGCAAAATGCGCGGACCCAAAGCCACGGGCACAACCTGCTCCATTCCGCGCAACCGCGCCCGTTCAGTTTCCGCGAACCCACCCTCCGGGCCCACCAAGATCGCCGCAGGCGGCGCTGCATCTGCAAGAACAGCCGTCGGGCCGGAGGACGGACCAGCCAAGCCCTCATCCGCAAAAACCAGCGCGCGGGCATCCCATGCGTCCAACACCTTTGTCAGGGGTTGAAGCTCCACCACCTCAGGCACAAAGACCGCGCCGCATTGTTCGGCGGCTTCCACCGCATGGGCCTGCAGTCGATCCTGCCGGATCCGCTCGGCGTTCGTGAACTCCGTCTGCACCGGCAAGATCCGTCGCACCCCCAGCTCCACCGCCTTTTCAACAATGAAGTCCGTCCGCGTCTTCTTGATCGGCGCAAACAGAAGCCAAAGGTCGGGCGGATCACTCTGTTCGCTCACACGCTCCACACAAACCGCTTCACCGGCTCGTTTGCCTGCCGCAACAACCTCTCCACGCCATTCGCCGTCCCGTCCGTTGAACAGCGCCAGCATCGCGCCTTCGCGCAGGCGCATGACGTTGAACAGGTAATTTGCATGGTCCCGTGACAGGGCGACACGCTCGCCCTCCCCCAAAGGCTGGTCTACAAAGAGGCGTATTTTCGGGCGCACAGGCATGGAGCGAACCCTATGAGCGAGACCGAGCAGGGACAAGTCGCTGACGCCGTGAGCGGGAATTGGGTGGACAAATACGCTCCCGCACCGGCACGCCCCTACCTGCGGCTCAGCCGTGCAGACCGCCCTATTGGCACTTGGCTTTTGCTGCTGCCCTGCTGGTGGGGCCTTTTACTGGCCCTCTCCCATTCCGGGCGCACACCCACGCTCTACGATGTCTGGATCTTCTTCGGCTGCGCCATCGGCGCTTTCCTGATGCGGGGGCGGGCTGCACCTGGAACGACATCACCGACCGCGACTTTGACGGGTCGGTCGCGCGCACGGCCTCGCGCCCTATCCCGTCGGGCCAGGTCAGCGTGAAACAAGCGCTGGCATGGGCCGTGGCGCAATCCTTGTTCGCCTTCCTGATCCTCATCACCTTCAATTGGGCCGCGATCCTACTGGGCGTCATCGCCCTGATCCCCGTCGCCATCTATCCCTTCGCGAAACGCATTACCTGGTGGCCGCAGGTGTTCCTAGGCATCGCCTTCAACTGGGGCGCGCTGCTGGCTTGGACGGCCCATACCGGCAGCCTCTCGCTCGCCCCTGTCCTGCTGTATCTGGGCGGCATCGCCTGGACGCTATTTTATGACACGATCTACGCGCACCAGGATCGCGAGGACGACGCGCTGATCGGCATCAAATCCACCGCGCGGCTCTTTGGCGAGAACACGAAAACCTGGCTCCGCGGTTTTCTGGCTGCAACCGTCGGCCTGATCGGCGCTGCCATCCTTGTGGCGCTTGTCCCCGGCGGAAATTTCCTGGCGCTCATCATCGCGCTGGCCGGGGTCTGGGCAATGGGCTGGCACCTGTCATGGCAGTTGGTCCGCTTGAAGATCGATGATGCGGAATTGTGTCTGAAACTCTTCCGCTCCAACCGTGATGCGGGCCTGATCCCCGCGCTGTTTTTCGCCGTTGCGCTCTTCGTCTGATTGAAAGCCCGCGCTGGACAGGCTAGGGCTAAGGGATAAAGGCCCCGAGCAGGGAAACCGGGTACAACGCCCATGTCGATATCCGAACGCATATCCGCACTGGTCGGGCCAGCCTCCTTCGTGGTGGCGGGCGGGCTCTCTGTTGGCGTCGCCATCTTTGCGGCTCTGGTGATTGAGCGGCGTACCGAAGAAGACATCGGTACCGCGCTGGAAGCCGATGGGATCACTTGGGTCGAAGTGTCCGCCAATGGTCTGCAGGTGTTCCTCGATGGCGAGGCCCCGGATGAGGCCGCCCGGTTCCGTGCCCAAACGCGGGCGTCGGCGATTATCGACGCGGACCGCGTCGTCAACCGCCTCGACGTTGCCGCACAGGACTTTTCCGCGCCCCCGCGCTTTTCGCTCGACATGTTGCGCAACGGCGATGGGATCCAGTTGATTGGCCTGATCCCCGCACCCGAAGGCGATGAAGCCTTCGCCGTCGCCGAAGCCATCGCGGATATCGCGGGCGAGGCGGACGTTGTGAACATGATCGAAACCGCAGAAATGGCAGCGCCCGATACCTGGGCCGACGCGTTGGCCTTTGGTCTACGCGCACTGCAAACATTGCCGCGATCGAAAGTGACGGTTCTAGCGGATCGTGTGGAAATTGAAGCGGTCGGTGAGACGCGCGAAGAACGGGCGGAGTTCATCGCGCGCCTCCAGCAAAACCAACCGGAAGGCGTGCAGGTCGTGTTGGATATCTCGGCCCCGCGCCCCGTCATCACACCCTTTGCGCTTCGGTTTGTGCGGGACGAAGACGGCGGACGGTTTGAGACCTGCACCGCTGACACAACGCAAACGCGCGATCAGATCGTCGCCGCAGGACGGGCAGCCGGGGCAACTGGGACCGTCCCCTGCACGATCGGGCTTGGCGTGCCATCCCCGTCTTGGGGCGATGCTGTCGAAACGGCGCTGGAGGCCCTGGCAGAGCTTGGCACAGGCAGCGTGACCTTCTCAGACGCGGACGTCACGCTGATCGCGGCGGAGCGGACCGAGCAAGACCATTTCGATACCGTCGTCGGGGAATTGGGCGCAGCCCTGCCTGACCTCTTCTCCCTTCAAGCCGTGCTGCCAGAGCCAGAAACCCTTGCAAGCACCGGACCCGCACGGTTCACCGCAACGCTGGATCCGGATACGGGCGCACGTCTGCGCGGCCGCTTGCCAGACGGGGCCATCGGCGCTTCGGTCCAGACCTTTGCCACCGCTCTGTTCGGGGCCGACCGGACTGATGTAGCGACACGCTCGGTCACGGACCTGCCGCAGGGCTGGTCCGTGCGCGTCATGGCAGGCCTGAACGCCTTGTCAGAATTGAACTCAGGGCAATTGACGGTCGAGCCTGACACCTTGCGTCTGACCGGCGAAACCGGTGATCAAGAGATGGTCTCGCAACTCACACGCATGTTGTCGGAAGATTTGGGGCAAGGCGCGAATTTCCAGCTCGACGTGAGTTATGTCGAAGCCCTGGATCCGATTGCCTCGCAACCGACCGATGAGGAATGCGTTGCACGTATCCGCGCTATTCAGGATGAGACAAAGATCACCTTTGATCCCGGATCGACTGAGATCAATGAAACGGCCGGGCGCGTGCTGGACCAGATTGCCGAAGTCCTTCCGGATTGCTTGCACGTCCGCATGGAAATTGGCGGACACACAGACGCGCAGGGCGGCGAGACGATGAACCTCAACCTCAGCCAGGCACGCGCCGATGCCGTTTTGAACGGCCTTCTTGCGCGCGGCATCCTGATCTCGAACCTGACGGCCCAAGGCTATGGCGAAAGCCAACCCATTGCCGACAACGAGACGGAGGAGGGTCGCGAACAAAACCGTCGGATCGAATTCCGGCTTCTGGCCTCCGCCGAAGTTGCCGGGCTTGCGGCCGGTGAAGACGACCAACCGCGCACACGTGCGGGCATTCTGGCACAAGGCGCGATCGCCGACTGGCCGTTCGAGGCCCGCCCCTGCCCCGCCCCGACGTGGACGGCGAGAATTAAGACGAAAGCAGCAGCCCCATGAACCGCCTCGAATTCATCATCGCAATCGCCATTATCCTCTTCGTCGCCTTCGCGCTGGGATGGCTGGCGCATTGGCTGGTTACGCGGTTCAACCAGGTGTCCTCCGCCGATCTGGGTGAAATGGAGAACCTGGCGCGCGCATTGCATGACGCGGAAGAAACCCGGGATCAGGCAATTGCCTATCTCCAGCAACGGGAGGGCGAGTTGACCAATCAGCTGAGCCAGACCGAGGCTGAACTGCGCGCCGCCATGGAAGGGCTTCGCGAAGCCCGGACGGAAGCGGAAGAGCTTCGCACATATGTGGAAAGCGTCAACCAGGGCAATTGAACGCCTGAAAGGGATTGCGCCGACTTCGTCGTCGCCGGGGGCCGCGCGCGCCTCCGGCGCGCGCGGCAGGGTACATCCACGATACCATCGCTCGACTTGGTGAGGTTGATTGGGGGCGCTGCCCCGTCGCCACGGCGACTCCCCGGCATATTTTCAGAACAAAGAAGGGCGGGCGAGGGCTACCACCGATTAAGGGCGTCTTCGTCTTCATCCTTGGCGGCGACCCAATCCGCACCGCGCGCCGTGATCTCGCGTTTCCAGAATGGCGCGCGGGACTTGAGGTAATCCATCAGGAAATCCGCGGCCTCAAATGCATCGCGTCGATGTGGCGCGGCGGTTGCAACCATCATGATGGTCTCACCGGGGCTGAGGCGCCCGTAGCGGTGGATGATCACCGCGTCGATCAGCCTGAACCGATCCATTGCCTGCGCCCGGATGTCGCCCAGGGCCTTTTCCGTCATACCAGGATAGTGCTCGATCTCCATCGCCTGAAGATCACCCTCACTCACGTCACGCGTAATGCCTGTGAAAGTGACAATGGCGCCGGAACCATCGACGCGCTGCGAGAAGGCGGAAAGGACGGCTCCCGGATCAAACGCGCGGTCACTGACGTCGATGCTCATCCTTCATCCCCCGGTCATGGGCGGGAAAAAGGCAACTTCCTTGGCGCCTGCAATCGACGCATCAAATGGCACAAGCTCCTGATCCACGGCCGCACGAATAGCGTTGGTGTCGGAGAATGCGAAGGCGTGCGCATCGGACAGCGCTTTGAGGTCTTCGATCAGGTCGGCCACCGTTTCGGCGCGCGTCTCAACCGTCTCATGACCGGTACCAATGCGCTCGCGGAGCCAGGCGAAGTAGCGAATATCCATTACTGGGGCTCCTTCAGGAAGGGACGGGCCTTCTGGAAATAATCCCATCCGGTGAGCGCTGTCAGCAGTGCGGACAGCCACAGCAAAGCGACCCCCAGAAGTTCGCTCCACTGGTAGCCAACGAAGATCCAACGCAAGTTGAATTCATCCTCCACCGTTCCCGCGAGGATGCCTTCAATCAGGCCCGCATCCATGCCGACCGACAGCGCCCAAAGGTAGTGGGCGAAGAGGCCGAAGCAGAACAGGAAGCCTATGGCGAACATCTGGACCGTGGTTTTCCATTTCGCGAGCTTTGTCACCTTCAACTCCTTCGCCGAAGCGCCAAGGAATTCGCGGAGGCCCGAGACAAAAATCTCACGGAACAGGATCACGAGGATCGGGATCAGGAAGATGGGTTTCAGGGCCAGACTGCCCGCCGCGAAATCGACGCCATAAAGGGCCAGAAGGACAGCGAGCGCGATCACCACCATGGCCTTGTCGGCAATCGGATCGAGCATCGCGCCGAACCGGGTTTCCTGGCCCCATCTGCGCGCCAGAAGGCCGTCGAGATAGTCCGTAAGTGACGCCGACATGAAGAGGATCAGGGCCACCCAATCGGAAAAGGGACGCGGCAGCAAAAGGAAGACAAGACCCACCATCGGCGCCGCGATGAGGCGCACGAGGGTCAAAATATTGGGCAGGGTCCAGCGCATGGGCCCTTGTTAGCCGGGATACGAGGCCGGGGCCAGAGGGGGCGGGCGCACGGCGGCGTGCTCACGCGTGAGCAAGGGGGTTAAGGCTTTGAAAGGGAACGGAATTGTGGATTTTGTTTACGTTTTGTTAAGGGATCGAGGATCGTACGAACCCTATCCCTTCTTGCCCTCAATCAGCGCAACCAAATCGGGAGCCGTTTGCCGTAACGGTGCGCAAAGGGCGACACGATCGCTCGCATCGCAGTGGTCGCTTGCCCCGAAAGAGAGCGCCGCATCCCTCAAAGCGGCACAGGCTTTATCCCAGGGGGCCGCAAGAAACTGCGTGCCATCCGTCTCTTGGTGATACGCCCGTTCCCCATCAACCCTACCCGCGCGGTCGAACACGGCCCGCGACATCAGCAGGAGGCCCGACCTTATGGGCGCGTCGCCGACCGTTCGGCCAATGCTCAAAACATCTTCGAAACCTTCAGAGAGCACATCCCTGACAATGCCGTTTTGCGTCATCCAGCTTTGCCAGACCCTGGCGATACGGTCCGGCGCTTCGGTTGTGTTGTCGAGGATAACCCCGGGTGCCAAGTGGTTTTGCAACCCTCATCAAACCGTTGCGTGCGAAGCAGCGCCACTTAGCCAGCCGTCTGAGGAATTGGCGTTGATCCACTGTGCCAGCCCCACGTTGATGCCGGTGAACCTCTTCAATGCCACCGCCCGCCATGGTCACGCGCCAAGCGCTAACCGAACCAGCGCGCCCAACCATCACTTGTTGGCATTTCCCCGATCTCGCCAATTCTATTGCAAGCCTCACGGAATCAACCTACGCGTTACCCAGCAATTGGTCCCACGCCTTGTGGGTTAATAGGGAACATGGTGCGGCGCTGTCGATAGGTGCCAAGTCCGTGACTGCCCCCGCAACTGTAAGCGGTGAGCGCGTTGCATCAGGTCACTGGGTCCGCCCCGGGAAGGCCGCAAATGCGCCCAGACCCGCAAAGTCAGGAGACCTGCCTGTTGCTCGATCCAACCGTAACCCGGGCGGGGCGCCCGGTGGAGGAGACAGGTATGGCACATACGGCACGCGCCGCAGACCGATCCGGTTCCCCGATGCCCCCGCATATGCGCGGAGGGCGACATGCGCCGGACCACACCCAATCATCGCATCTCGGTTTGCACATCCTGTACCCACACGGGCAGCCCGTGCCAGCCGGGATATGACCTGATCAAACGCCTCCGCGCGGCGATTGATGCAGCCGGTGACGCCATCCCTGAGGCATTCGAGATTTCGGGTGTCGCCTGCATGGCGGGCTGCGACCGCCCGTGCACCGTCGCCTATCATGGCACGCGCAAGGCGACCTATCTGTTCGGCGACATTGATGCCGACGCGGACATCGACGACCTTGTCGCCTTTGCGCGCCAATATGCCGTGTTGCATGACGGATGGTGCAGTTCAGTCGACAGGCCCGGCAAATTGCGCCGCACCGCACTCGCCCGTGTTCCTGCAGCCATGACGATCGTTGAGCACAGCCCGGAGCCGGTCCAATGAGCGCGGCGGAACTGGTTGTCGAAAACGCCTCATGGGCGTCGCGCGGGACGGAAGGATTTTCGCTGCACGCCACCAGCTTCACCGTTGCGGCCGGTCGGCTGTTGGGCATCGTCGGGCCAAACGGGGCGGGTAAGTCGAGCCTGTTGCGGCTGCTTTATCGCTACAACATGCCCGCCACGGGCCGGATCATGGTTGGGGGCGACGACATCTGGGCGATGCCGCCTCGCAAAGCCGCACAGAAGATTGCTGCCGTTCTGCAGGAACACCCCACCGACTTTGCGCTGACGGTTGGCGAAATCGTTGCCTTGGGGCGCGTGCCCCATCGCGCTGGCTTCAGCGCAGGCGGTGCGGCAGAGAACGAGATTGTCGAAGCGGCGCTTCTGAAACTCGATCTTGCGCACTTGGCGTTTCGCCAAATGGGGACACTTTCCGGGGGTGAACGGCAGCGGGTCATGGTTGCCCGTGCGCTGGCACAGGAACCACAGGTGCTGATCCTGGACGAGCCGACAAATCACCTCGATATCCGCCATCAGCTTGAAGTGCTCGATCTGATCCGAAACCTCGACCTGACGGTCGTGACCAGCCTGCACGATCTGAACCTTGCCGCCGGCCTGTGCGACGACCTTCTGATCCTCAAACAGGGCAAGACACTGGCCTGCGGCACCCCAGCCGAGGTGCTGACCGAAGACCTTGTGACCAACGCGTTCCGGGTCGACGCGCGGGCCGATTGGCTCAACCGTTCGGACACGCGGCACTTCACCTTCCATTTGCAAAACGAAAGGTCCCCCTGCAATGAAAACGCTCACCTTATCGGCAGCCTTCAGCCTCATAGGGACGGTCGCCCTGGCGCAGACAACCGTTCAATCCTGCGAAAGGGAGGTCACATTCGACAGCGTGCCTCAGGCCGCGATTTCCAACGATGTGAACCTGACCGAGATGATGCTGGTCCTGGGGCTGACCGACCACATGATCGGCTACACCGGCGTTTCCGGCTGGAACAAGCTGGAGCCTGAAATCCGTGAAGGCGTGGAAGAGCTGCCAGAACTGTCCGAGCGTTACCCCTCGCTTGAGGTGCTGGCCGGGGCCGATGCGGATTTCTTCTTTGCCGGTTGGAACTACGGCATGCGCGTCGGCGGTGAAGTGACGCCCGAGACGCTCGAACGGTTCGGCATCAACGTCTACGAGCTCAGCGAAAGCTGCATTCATGTCGGCGTGGAGCAGGAGGTCACACTCGATCTGATGTACAACGATCTGCGCAACCTGGGCGCCATCTTCGGCGTCGAAGACCGTGCGGAGGAATTGATCGCGGGGTATGAGGCGGAACTGGCCGCGATCATCGCAGGCCTCGATACCGATGGCGACGCACCCCGGGTGTTTGTCTACGATAGTGGCGAAGACGCGCCCTTCACCGCGGGCCACTTTGCCATCCCGACCGCGATGATTGAAGCGGCCGGGGGCGTGAACATCATGGATGATTTCCGCGAAAGCTGGGGCACGGTCAGCTGGGAAGCGGTGGTAGAGCGGGACCCGGAGGTCATCATCATCGTGAACTATGGCGAAGTGACCGCAGACCAGAAGATGGACTTCCTGCGCACCAACCCGGCCCTGTCGGGCATCAGCGCCGTTCAGAACAACCGCTTCGTGGTTCTGGAATATGTCGAAGCCACGCCAGGCCCACGCAACATCGACGCCGTGGCCCGCCTGGCCGAGGCCTTCTGGCCGGAATGAGCGTGACGTCCAGAGATCGTGCCCTAGGGCGGAGGGGCAATTTGCCCCTCCTGATCCTTGTGGGTTTGACGGCGTTGGTCTTGTCCATCAGCGCCGCGATCTCTGTCGGGGCCGTCTCGGTCCCGTTCCGGACAGTCTGGGGGTCATGTCCGAACAGATCGGTCTTGGCCTGGTCACGCCGGATTGGACCCAGGGCCAGGCGGCCGTTGTTTGGGAAATCCGCTTTCCGCGTGCCCTGCTGGCCGCGATTGTGGGCGCGGGCCTGGCCGTTGTTGGCGCAAGCCTTCAAGCCGTCACACGCAACCCATTGGCTGATCCGCATTTGCTGGGGATTTCTTCGGGCGGGGCCTTTGGGGCGATCCTTGCGCTTCTCCACACCGGCTTGTTTCTTGGATTACTGACGGTCCCGGTTCTGGCATTCCTGGGGGCCTTGGCGGCCACAGGGGCCGTGCTGGCCGTGTCGCGCTTTACCGGGGCCAGCAGTGCGGATCGTTTGGTTCTGACCGGCGTAGCCGTCTCATTCGTCATAATGGCGCTGGCCAATCTTCTGATAATTCTGGGCGATCCACGGGCGGCTCATACGGTCGTCTTCTGGATGTTGGGCGGGCTTGGCCTCGCGCAATGGAGCCACCTGATCTACCCGCTTGTCGTGCTGGTGCCATGCGTCATCTGGCTGTGGCGCCGGGCGGCAGACCTCAATGCAATGACCATTGGGGATGAGACCGCCACATCGCTTGGGATCTCTGTGGTCGGGTTCCGCCGCCTGGTCTTCATCGCATGCGCTCTGATCACCGGCGTCATGGTGGCCTTCTCAGGCATGATCGGGTTTGTTGGGCTGATGATCCCGCACATTGTCCGCGCCATGGTTGGCGGCGACTATACGCGCGTGTTGCCTTGGTCGGCCCTTGCCGGGGCCATTTTCCTCCTCTGGGCCGACATCGTGGCCCGCACCGTCATGGCGCCCGAGGACATGCCGATCGGGATTGTCACCGGGCTCATCGGCGGTGTGTTCTTCGTGGCCTTGCTGCGGCAGAAAAGGTGAAGACGGCCCGCCGTTATCCACCCTCGTGGAAATGGTCGTAGATCTTCTGCGCCAGCCCCTCTGACACGCCGTCGACTGCCTTGAGGTCCGCCAAGTTCGCGCGCGTCACCGCCTTGGCCGACCCGAAATGCGCCAGCAGCGCGCGTTTGCGCGCCGCCCCCACGCCCGGCACATCGTCCAGCGGCGTCGCCGACACAGCTTTCGAACGTTTCTGGCGATGCGCGCCAATGGCAAAGCGGTGGGCCTCATCCCGCAGGCGTTGCACGAAATACAGAACCGGATCGTTGCGTTTCAGTGCAAACACCGACTGCCCCGGGCGGTAGAATTCTTCCTTGCCCTGATCGCGGTCGATGCCTTTGGCCACACCGATGAACGGCACGTCTTCGACGCCGAGATCGTCCATGATTTCCTTCACGGCGCTGATCTGCCCCGCGCCGCCGTCGATCAGCAGCAGATCGGGCCAGGCCTCGGTCTCTCGATCCGGGTCCTCTTTCAGAAGGCGTTTGAAGCGGCGGTTCAGGACCTCTTTCATCATGCCGAAATCGTCGCCCGGGGTCAGCTCTTCGCCCCGAATGTTGAACTTGCGATACTGGCTTTTCATGAAGCCATCAGGCCCCGCCACGATCATCCCGCCCACGGCATTGGTGCCTTGAATGTGAGAGTTGTCGTAGACCTCGATCCGCTTGGGCGGACCATCCAGATCGAACGCCTCGGCCAGCCCGCGCAAGCAGCTTCCCTGCGCCTGGCTTTCGGCCATCGAGCGGCCGAGGCTTTCACGGGCATTGCGCCGCGCGCCTTCGACAAGCTCCAGCTTCTCGCCACGCTGGGGGACGAGGATCTCGACCTTCGTGCCGCGCTTCTGGGACAGCGCGTCGGCCATCAGGTCCATGTTTTCGACCGGATGTGAGAGGATGACCTGACGCGGCACATCCTTGGTGTCGTAGAACTGGCCAACAAAGGCCTCCAACACCTCGGGTTCTTCGATATCTGGACCTATGCGCGGATAGTAATCCTTGTTGCCCCAATTCTGATTGGCGCGGATGAAGAAGACCTGCACGCAGGCCTGCCCGCCTTCCATGTGTAGCGCGATCACGTCGGCCTCCCGCACGCCGCGCGGGTTGATGCCTTGCGCCGATTGCACGTTGGTGAGTGCGCGGATGCGGTCGCGCAGGGCGGCGGCGCGTTCGAACTCCATCTGTGCGCTCGCCTCGGCCATCTGGTCGGCCAGATTGGCCTGCAACTCCGTGCTGTCGCCTTTCAGGAACCGCATGGCATCGGCGACCGACGCCTCGTACTCCTTTTCGCTGATATAGCCGACGCAGGGGCCGGAGCAGCGCTTGATCTGGTAGAGCAGGCAAGGCCGCGTGCGCGCCTCGAAAGTGGCATCGGTGCAGTTGCGCAAAAGGAAAACCTTTTGCAGCTGGTTGAGCGTGCGGTTCACCGCGCCGGCCGACGCGAAGGGGCCGAAATACTCGCCCTTCTCCTTCTTCGCGCCCCGGTGCTTCTTGATCTGCGGAAAGGCATGGGTGCGGCTGACAAGGATATTCGGGAAGCTCTTGTCGTCGCGCAGCAGCACGTTGAACTTGGGCTTGAGCTGCTTGATGAGGTTCTGTTCCAGCAGCAGCGCCTCGGTCTCCGTCCGGGTCGTGAGGAACATCATCGACGCGGTTTCGCGGATCATGCGCGCAATGCGGGGGCTGTGCCCCGACGGTTTGGCATAATTCGACACGCGCCGCTTCAGCGCGCGAGCTTTACCGACATAAAGGACACGCGATTGCTCATCCAGCATCCGGTAGACGCCAGGGCTGTTGTCGAGCGTCTTGAGGTATCCCTGGATCACCTCATGGCCGGTTTTCGGCTGATTTTCGGTCTCATTTTTCATCGAATTTCACGGCTTCGTGATTCTTTGCTGCGCTGCAACGGATCGGAGGCTCCATCAACCCATAAGCTTTCCACCGTTTCTGTGGATAACCTTGCGGAAAACTATTTGGCACATGGATTTTTCCTTTGTTTTTGGCACCTTTCTACGCTTTGCACAATTTTTAGGCGATTAAATACAGCGTTGTTTTCATTGATTATTTTCCACCTGTATACCGCGTGTAAATAATCCCTAACGAAACCTTTACAAAACCGTTACGTCGCATCGCCCGGTGGAGAATCGCGTTCCGCAGCGTCACTCTACACCGACGACATCCGGTGTCTCCCACCCCAGATGCTGGCCGCCATCCACGCAAATCAACTGCCCCGTGACTGATTTTGCAGTCAGGAAATAGCGCAGCGCTTCGCAGATCGCTTGCGGGTCTGCGCCTCGCCGCAAAATAGTGGCCGCGCGTTGCTTGGCGAAGTGCTCAGCCGACTGGCGCCCACCCTGCATGGTCGGGCCTGGGCCGATGGCGTTGACGCGGCATTTGGGGGCCAGCGCTTGGGCGGCGGTGCGGGTGAACGCCCACAGGCCCATCTTGGCAATGGTATAGGTCATGAACTCAGGCGTCAGCTTGTGAACGCGCTGATCGCACATGTTGATGACTAGACCGCGGGCAACGGGTTCGTTGTTTGCATCGATGGCCGGGTCGGGCAGCCCGGCGGCCAGCGCCTGCGTCAGGACAAAGGGCGCGCGCAGGTTGGATTCCATGTGGCGATCCCAGTTGTCGCGGGTGGCGCTTTCGATGTTGTCATAGTCAAAAACAGACGCGTTGTTGATCAGGACCTCAACCGGCCCAAGCGCCTCGACCACGCGCGGCATCAGGGTTTGGACCGCGTCCTCGTCCAGCAGGTCGGCCTGCAGGGCAACGGCCTTCACGCCAAGGGCGCGAATATCCTCGCAGGTTTCTTCAGCCGCCTCGGCGCTGCCATTGTAGTGGACGGCGATGTCATGGCCTTGGCTGGCCAGCTCCAGTGCCATGGCCCGGCCCAGCCGTTTGGCGGCGCCTGTTACAAGTGCTGTCATTCTTTGGTGCTCCCCTCAGATCAGGAGGATCACGATATAGCCCGCATAAAGCGCAGAAAAGGCCAGACCGACGCCGCGCCCCATCGGAAGCTGTTTGAAGACAAACGGGATCAGAACCAGCGATGCGCCGCGAGCATGACCCAAAGGTCGAAGCGCAGGATGCCGGGATCGACGGGGATCGGGCCAACAAGCGTGGCGATGCCGATGATGGCGAGCAGGTTGAACACGTTTGAGCCGATGACATTGCCGATGGCCACGTCGGCTTGCTTTCGGAACGCGGCCATCACAGTCGTGGCCAACTCGGGCAATGAGGTACCAACGGCCACAAGCGTCAGGCCGATGACTGTGTCCGAGATACCGTAGGCCGTGGCGATTTCCGTGGCGCTGTCGATCAAAAGGTTCGCGCCCAGCGGCAGGCCGATCAGGCCCAGCACAAGGTAGGCCCCGATCTTCCACCACTCCATGTTCGGATCGGCCTCTTCGAGGTCATCGGTGTCATCGGCGCAGGCATCGCGGTGGGCTTTGGCGGACCGCACGGCGTCGCCGAGCATGATGGCAAGGCCCGCCAGCAGGATCAGACCGTGCCACCACGTAAGCGGCCCCAGGAAACAGAGTGCGATGAAAAGGACGCTGGCCCCCAGCATGAACACGAATTCACGCCGCGTGTCCGAGGTTGCGCCAAGGCCCGCCAACAGGGCAGGCACGCCCAGCACAAGCAGGACATTGGCGGTGTTGGAACCTACGACATTGCCCAGCGCAAGGCCCGGCACGTCTTCCAGAATTGACTGGATCGAAATCAGGAGTTCGGGTGCCGAGGTGCCAAATGCCACGATGGTCAACGACACGATCAACGCGGGAATGCCAAGGCGCAGGGCCAGGTTGACCGCCCCTTTGACCAACACGTCGCCCGCCAAAAGCAGGATCACCAGTCCGAGGATCGCAAAACCGAACTCGTCAGCCATTCCCGCCCTCGCGGCAGGCGCGGCATGGACCACCACGCAGGTTCATGCGACCGCATTTCGGGCAAGTCTTGGGTTTGGGAAGCGCGCCCCGCTTTTCGCGGCCCACGCCTTTCGCGCCGCCGGGCCAGCGCAGCCGGCCAAACATCGCCAGCACCGCCATGCCAATCAGGAAAAGGGAAATGATCTTGATCATCACGACAGACCATACCTTGCGTAAAGCGCACGCTCCTGCAGGCCAAGGTCCACATCTTCCATGATCTGCGCCCCGAACCGGGACAGCAGGCCTTTTTTCGGCCCGTGCACCGCAAAGCGCACCTTGTCGCCGTAAAGCTCTTTCATCTTGGGCACGAGGTGCCCGATCCCATCGGCAAGCCCAAGCTCTACGCCCTTCGCACCGGTCCAGAACGCACCTGTGAACAGGTCCTGATCGGCCAGCTTGTCGCCACGCCGCGCTTTCACATGGTCGATGAACGCGGCATGAATATCGCGCTGTATGTCCTTGAGGCGTTCGATGTCTTCTGCGCGTTCGGGCCGGAACGGATCGAGGATGGATTTATCCTCGCCCGCCGTATGCACGCGCCGTTCCACACCGATCTTCTGCATCGCCTCCACAAAGCCGAAGCTCGCCGAAATCACGCCGATGGAACCGACGATGGACGACGGGTCGACCCAGATTTCATCGCCCGCACAGGCCAGCCAGTAACCACCCGAGGCCGCCACATCCTCGACAAAGGAATGGACCTTGATCTCTTTCTCTTCGGCCAAGCCGCCGGATGCGCGCCGCGACCAGAGCCGATTGAACAGGCGAGCCGCCGGGCGAATTGATCGACAGCGCCACCGCCGCGGGCTTGCCCTTGGCAAACGCCTTTTCGATCACGCTGGCATAGCCCGCATCACTGATCCCACCCCGCGCGCCAGCCGCAATCGCGCCCTGCAGGCGGATGACCGACACCAGGGGCTCGGATTTCAGGAACGGAATAAAACGTTTCATTGCCTTGGCGATGTAGGCCGCGCGAGCATTGGCAACAAGGAGAGGGTGCGCGATTTCTCCCCCTGTTGCGGTTCTCACAACCTTTTGCGGAGCTCGGTCTTCAAAACCTTGCCGTAATTGTTCTTCGGAAGCTCTGGCACGGCGATATAGGCCTTGGGCCGCTTGAAGCGCGCGATCTGAGACAGGCAATGGGCATCAAGCGCCGCCTCATCCAGGTCGGACGCCACAACAAAGGCGACAACATCCTCGCCCCACTCCGCGCTTGGGCGGCCCACGACCGAGACCTCGACGACAGACGGGTGGGTCAGCAGAACCTCTTCCACCTCACGTGGATAGATGTTTGACCCGCCCGAGATGATTACATCCTTTGAGCGGTCCTGCAGGGTCAGATAGCCATCTTCGTCCAGCAGGCCGACATCCCCGGTCATCAGCCAACCTTCCTTTAGCGTCTTCTGTGTCGCTTCAGGGTTTTGCCAGTAACCCGGCATGACAGGCGCCCCCTTCACCATGATCTCGCCGATTTCACCCGGCGCGGCATCCACCTTGACCTCCACCAAGGACTGCGCGCGTCCAACAGACAGCAAGCGTGCACCCCAGCGCGGGTGCGTATCGGTCCGCGACATCAGCGCGAGACAGCGCGGTGATCGCCATGGGGCACTCACCCTGCCCGTAGATCTGCACGAATTTCGGTCCCATCCACGCGACCGCATCCTCAATATCAGCGCGGTACATCGGACCGCCGCCATAGACGATGGTCTTGATCCCCTCGCCCACCGCGCCCCGCGCCTTGGCCTCATCCAGCAGACGACGGACCATGGTGGGCGCCATGAACATGGAGGTCGGGCCATGGGCTTTGGACAAAGCCAAGACTTCAGCTGGGTCAAAGCCGCCCGAGGCAGGCGCGATATGGCGCGCGCCCATGCGAACGTGAATGGGCGCGTAGATGCCTGCCCCATGGCTCATCGGGGCCGCATAAAGCGCCGCGTCGTCCGGGCCGACCGGGTCGACGTCTATGGGGTAACAGGTTGAGGTCGCGGCAATCATGCCATGGGTGATCTGAACGCCCTTGGGTTTGCCCGTGGTGCCAGAGGTATAAAACAGCCAGGCGAGGTCCGAGGCGTCACATGGGGCGAGGGGAATGGGATCGGCGGTGATGGTGCCGAAGGGGACCGCGTTCGGCGCATCAAGGCCATCACTCACAAAGCAAAGCGTAGCGCCCGCATCGTCAAGGATGAACGCCGCCTCTTTCGGGTGGAGCTTGGCATTGACCGGAACGGCAACGGCCCCGGCCCACCAGATGCCAAACATCGCGATCAGATAGTCCGGGCAGTTCCTGGCAAAGATGCCAACCCGGTCCCCCGGCGCGATGCCTTGGGCGTGCAGGCCACCGGCAAGGCAAGCGGCGTGCTCGGCGAATTGCCCATAACTGGCCACAAGGTCTCCGCCCAGCAAAAGTGCCGGGGTTTCGCCGCGTGTGGCAGCGGTCCGGGCCAGCCAGCCCGCGATGTTCACGCGGCGCGCACCGGAAGGCGCTGCTCCCCAAGTCCGTCGATGCCCAACCGCATCTCCTGCCCATCGCGCAGGAAGACCTGCGGGCGTTTGCCCATGCCAACACCCGGGGGCGTGCCGGTGGTGATGACATCACCTGGCTCCAACGTCATGAAGCGCGAGATATATTCGACAAGGAAAGCGGGCTTGAAGATCATCGTATCGGTTGTGCCGTCCTGCATGCGCTGGCCATCAACCTCCAGCCAGATCGACCGCCCCGTGGGCTCGCCCAACTCATCCGCCGTCACCAACCACGGACCAATCGGCGCAAACGTGTCGTAGCTTTTGCCCTTGGTCCATTGGCCGCCCATCTCTTGCTGGTACGCCCGCTCGGACACATCGTTGACCACACAATAGCCCGCGATATGCGCGGCCCCATCCGCTGGCGTGCTTGGCGGTTTGGCCGATGATGATGCCCAGCTCGACCTCCCAATCGGTCTTTTCGCTGCCGGGTGGCAGGATCACGGGGTCATGGGGGCCGGAAATCGCGGTGGTGGCTTTCATGAAAACCACAGGCTCGGTCGGCACGTCCCAGCCGCCCTCAGCCGCGTGGTCCGCATAGTTGAGGCCGACACAGACCAAGCTTGCCGGGCCGTGCGACGCATGCACCAAGGCGCGTGTCCCCGACCGGAGGAAGGCTTTCGACATCGATCTCGGGGAGTGCCGCAAGGAACGCGCCATCGATATCGCCCGTGATCCCGCTCAGGTCGCGCACTTGCCCCTCGGCGTCCAGAACCCCCGGCTTTTCTGAACCGGCCTCACCCCACCTTACGAACCGCATCGCGTCTCTCCCTTGAATAAGTTGTGGCCATCATGCTTCGCTGTTTGAGCAAGGGAAAGAGGGGTCGCATGCCCGATATCATCATCCTCGGCGTCTTCGTCGCCGACGCCGCCTACCGGACCAAGAAGATGCCGGTGACCGGCCAGACGCTCCTGGGAACAGGGTTCCAGCTTGGACCAGGCGGCAAAGGCTCCAACCAGGCCGTCGCTGCGGCGAAAGCAGGCGGCGATGTGGGCTTTCTCAGCCGGATCGGCGCGGACACGTTCGGGCAGATGGGGCGCGACGTGTGGGCCGAGGCCGGCGTGAGGCCGCTGGTGATAGAAGACCCTGAGCGGCCGACAGGCTCAGCAGGCATCTTCATCGAAGAGGCGACAGGCAAGAACGCCATCGTGATTGTGCCGGGGGCCGCCGGGGCGATTGGCGTGGCGGATGTGGAGGCTCAGGCCAGCGCGATTGCAGGCGCCAAAGTGGCGATGACCCAGTTGGAACAGCCCATGGACGCAGCGGAGCGGTTCTTGCAGATCGCGGCAGAGGCGGGTGTCACCACCATCCTGAACCCGGCCCCCGCCGCTGACCTGCCTCGAGGGGATGCTGGCGCTGTGCGATTACGTCACCCCAAACGAGACCGAGGCAGAGGAATTGACCGGCTGCCGAGTGACGGGGCCGGAGGATGCGCTGGAGGCCGCGAAAGCCTTGCTGGCGCAAGGCGTGCGGAAAGGGCGCACTGATCACCTTGGGCGAGCAGCGGATCGCTGTTTCTGGGATGGCGCTGCAGGCCATCCACACGCCGCCAATACAGCGCGGGACCGGTGGTGGATACCACCGGCGCCGGAGATGCGTTCAATGGCGGCTTTGCCACGGCATTGGCGGCGGGCCGTTCGGTGGAAGACGCGCTGAAATTCGCCACGGCCACCGCAGCACTTTCCGTCACGAAACACGGCACAGCCGCGTCCATGCCAACCCAATCCGAGATCGAGGCGCTGCTTTAGCCCTCCTCGTCCGGCTTAGGATCGAGCGAGCTTTCCACATCCGCCACCCAGGCCACGATCCCATCGCGATGGGCGCTTGGCACTGTCTCCAGAAGCGTGTCGCGCAGGCCCGGCCATTGCGGCGATTGGTAGAGGAACCGCATCCGGTGGTAGTGCAGGATCACCGCATCGGGCGTCTTGGAATAATCCCCGCGGTGCGAGAGCGAGTAGTTGTGCAACTCATTCAGCACGCGGGTCTTGTAGCCAAAGCGTTTGATCGTCAGCGGCAGGCTGATCTGATCCAACCAGGGGCGCTTGTTGGCAATCTTGCAGCGCTTGTCAAAATCCAGCGCCGTGTCCAGCCAATGCTCCGGGAACCGCAGGCCATCCTTGGGATGGGCCGCTTCGGGAAACGCGATGAAGCCCGCGTTGTAATAGGGCACATATTCCATCTTTGTGCCGCGCAGCAGGCGCACGCGCTCCGTCGGCACGGTCATGTCGAAATGCGCGTAGGCGCGGGTCCAGCGGGCATTCTTGCCACCCCATGTCGGGCGCCCCTCCGGCGCGGCGCTTACGGTATCGGGCGCAAGCTCCATGAACTCCGCCAGGCTCCGCGTGCAGGCCATGTCGGTGTCCAGAAAGATGGAATGCGTCGTCCCGCGCGTGTCGCACGCCGCAACAATCTTGTTGCCGTGCGGGTACGGCCCTTTCCACTTGGGTGGCTTGGCCAGCGTGCGCAGCTCGACCCCGCAGACCTCGAACATGGCGTGGGTCAGATCGCTCAGCTCTGGCCGATACGCCTCCGACACATAGGCGAATTGCTTGACCCGATCGTCCCCATCATGGGCAGTCTTCAGGCTGGCCGCCAAGAGCCACGACTGCTTTTCAAGCCGCACACCATCGGCGACGTAGAAAAGACCCAGAGATGTTTGGTCGGCCATGGCGGTTGGTCCGCGATTGTCTGCTCTGCCGACACCTTGCCCCGGATTGCCCCTGCGCGCCAGTCAGACCTCCAGATCCGAGACGAAAATCCCATCCGCCCCGTTCCGGCAATTCGCCACCAACATCCCGCCCGCGCGTTGATGCTCAGGGTCAGCGGCATAGGCCTCAAGCGCCGCCTGATCTTCGAACATGCAGGTGAAGCCATAGGGATAGGCTTGTGACTTCTTCTCGAAATCGCGGTTCGGCCCGTGGTGGAAGGCAATCATTCCCGGCAGGTTCGACGCCACCTGTTCAAGGATCGCCATCGCCTCATCAAAGGCGGCCTGCGCTGTGTCGGACGCCGGTTCAAGCAAAACAGTGTGGATCAGCATGTCAAAGTCCTTCAGGAAGCCGGGCCGACAAGGATGGCACGGAAATCGTTCACGTTGGTGAGGGTCGGGCCAGGCGCGACCTGATCGTCAATGGCGGCAAAAAAGGAATGGGCGTCGTTGTTGGCCAAAGCCGCATCCGGGTCGATCCCGGCAGCACGGGCCTTGGCCAAAGTATCTGGCCCGATGACCGCCCCCGCAACCTCGGCAGCCCCATCGACCCCATCCGTATCGCAGGCGATGGCGTGGATATTGGCAGCGCCCTGCAACTCGATTGCCAAGGCCAAGGCGTATTCCGCATTTGGGCCGCCGACACCGTCACCGCGGCGCGTGACGGTTAACTCGCCCCCCGACAGGATCAGCGTGCCCGGCTTGGCGGCTTTGGCGATTTCGGCATGGGCAACGGCGACATGGCGCGCCTCACCTTCAATCGAGATCTCCAAGGATCTCGACGTGAAAGCCCTGCTCCTCCGCCAGATCGGCGGCAGCGGCAAGCGATTGCGACGGGGCGGCATAGATCACATTCTCAACCCGGGCGAGGCGCGGATCGTCAGGCAGAACCGGATCGCCGCCTGCCTCAAGATACGCCCGGATCGCGGGCGGCGCGATCACCCCCCATTCATCCAGCGTATCCAGCGCTTGCGCAGCAGGGCCTGTATTGCCAACCGTCGGGCCACTGGCGATGTCGCCGGGACTGTCGCCCGGCACGTCCGAGATCATCAGGGTCAGCATCCGCGCAGGATACGCTGCCACCGCAAGTCGCCCACCTTTCACAGCGGACAGCTCCTTGCGGACGCCATTGATCTCACTGATCGGCGCGCCTGAGGCCAAAAGTGCCTGTGTCAGCGCCTGCTTCTCCGTAAGCGTGATGTCACCGGCTGGCGCGGTCAGCAACGCAGACCCGCCCCCGAAATCAGCGCGAGCACAAAGTCATCTTCGCCCGCTGTCGCGAGAATTTCGAGAAGGCGCTTGGTGGCTTGCTCTCCCGCCGCGTCGGGCACGGGATGCGAAGCCTCGACGATTTCGATGCCCTGACAGGGGCGCGCATAGCCGTAACGGGTGATGACGAAGCCTTCACAAGGCCCCCACTCGGCCTCCACCGCTTCGGCCATGCGGGCACTGGCCTTACCCGCCCCGATCACAAGGACGCGGCCTTCGGGTTTTGGCGGCAACGCGGCAGCAAGCGATTGCATCGGGTCAGCCACCTCAACCGCACGGGCAAAGAGAGAGCGGAGGAAAGCGTCAGCGTTCATGTAATTCGTCCCGTGCTAGAGGTGCGGGCCACCAGATCGACCGGAGCACGATGATCAGGCGGTGGTGTTTCGCTATTTTGCATCCAGGCCAACAGGCGATCCGCCGTGGCGCGGGCAAAGCCGTCAATATCGCAGGCCACAGAAGACAGTTGCGGCCAGACCAAGGCACAATCCTCGATGTCGTCAAACCCGACGATGCGGAAATCTGTTCCCAGAACCATGCCCGCCCGGGCGAAACCGGCGTGCAGGCCAAGGGCCACAAGATCGTTGAAGCAGACGGCAGCATCCGCGCCGGCCTCGATCAACGCAGGGGCCGTCTCAACCCCGAATGCGCGCGTGCTGCGCCCGTGAAACGTGATCGGATTGGCGCCCACGCGCTTCATCTCAGCCAGATAGCCGGATTTGCGCTCTTCGGTGATCTCGCGCCCCTCAACGCCGCCAACAAAGGCGATGTTTTGCGCGCCCTGGTTCATCAGATGGCGCGTGGCGCGCGCGGACCCGGCGGCATAGTCGAAGCTGGCGAACGGGAACAGGCCCGTGCGCGCGTCGGTCTTGCGCAGGACCTGAATGGCCGGAAGGCCCGCGCGCTCAATCTGGTCAAACGCCGCGCCGCCATCGCCATAAGCAGGAGAAACGACAAGGGCCGAGACGCCGTGTTCGATCATGGACCCTACGAGTTTGGCTTGCAGGTCCGCGTCCTCATCAGAATTCGCGATGACGGTCGCGTAGCCTTTCGCGGCGAGCGTCATCTGCAGAACAGTAGCGAATTCCGTGAAGAACGGGTTGCGCAGATCGTTGATAACAAGCCCCACAAGCCCAGCCGATTGAGAGCGCATCTGCGCCGCGGCGCGGTTGTAGACATAGCCGATCTCCGCCATCGCGCCCCGCACCGCCTCGCGGGTTTCGTCCTTCACCTGCTTGGAGTTTTGCAGGACAAGCGACACCGTCGATTTGGACACGCCCGCTTTGGCAGCAACGTCAAGAATGGTGGGGCGGCGGCTCATGGCGCGTTGTTATCCGCCGAAACCGTGTATGGAAAGCAGCTGTTGCATCCGGTGCGTGGCAAGGTCCGGGTCGGTCAACAGGCGGGCCTGATCCGCCAGACGGAAGACCTCGGCATAGTGGGTGATCTCGCGCGAGGATTGGAAGCCTGCGGGCATAATGAAGTGGGTTTGATAGCCGTTCAGCCATGACAGGAACGCGATGCCGGCCTTGTAGTACTGCGTTGGGGCTTTGAAGATTTCGCGACTAAGCGGGACGGTGGGCGCGAGAAGGGCGTGGTAGGTCGCGCGATCGTTTTGAGCGAGCGCTTCAAGGGCTTGGCTCGCTGCCGGGGCGATGGCCGCGAAGATGCCAAGAAGCGCGTGGGAATGGTGCGTGCCGTCCCCTTCAATCAAGGGCGCGTAGTTGAAATCATCGCCGGTATAAAGGCGCACACCTTCGGGCAATTGGGCGCGGAAGGTTTCTTCGTGGGTCTGGTCGAGGAGTGAGATTTTGATGCCGTCGATCTTGGCAGCGTTGCGTTGAATGAGGTCCAGGACGATCTCGTTCGCCTCGTCCACACTGGCACCGCCCCAATAGCCCGTCAGCGCCGGGTCAAACATATCGCCAAGCCAATGCAGTATTACCGGCTGCGTCGCCTGCGCGATCAAATCGTCATAGACACGAGCGTAGGTCTCAGGGCCTGCGCCAATGGCCGGAAGGGCGCGCGCTGGCCATAAGGATCAATTGGCCGTCTTCAGCCTCGATGGCTTCCATCTGTTCCGTGTAGGCGGCCTTGATGCGGACGGGATCGGTCAGGTCTTTCAGCGGCACATGATCCGTCCCAGCCCCGCAGGCGACACGGGGTTTCATCGGATGGGCCTTGGCCGCGCGCATCGTGCGCTGGATCAGCTCTTTCGCCGTATCCCAATCCACGCCCATGCCACGCTGTGCGGTGTCCATCGCCTCGGCCAGGCCAAGACCCTGATCCCACAGGTTTTCTCGGAACCGCAATGTGGCGTCCCAATCGACGGCGGGGCGGCCTTGCCACGGATCACGCTCGTTCAGCGGGTCGCTGACGACATGCGCGGCGGCAAAGGCGGTGCGGGTCAGCGGGACCATTGGCGGGCGCGGAACCAGCGGGTCCCCCATGAGGGCGAAGTCTTCCAGCGTTCCTGCGTAAGTTGGCAGTTTCATAGCCTAAATCCCGTGATCTTCGCGGATCATGTCGGCGGCCTTCTCGCCAATCATGATCGTGGGCGCGTTGGTGTTGGAGGAGACGACATTCGGCATGATCGACGCATCCGCGACGCGCAGCTTCTCGATGCCATTGAAGCGCAGGCGCGGCGTGACCACCGCACTGTCGCCCGGCCCCATCGCGCAGGTGCCCGCACAATGGTGCGAGGTCTTGGAATGCTGGCAGATGAAGTCGAAATAGTCGTCGTCGGTTTGCACATCCGGACCGGGTAGGCGTTCGGCCTTGATGAAGGGTTTCAGCGGGGCCTGGCTCAAGATCTCCTGCGTCAGCTTCAAGCCCCGGATCGACATGGCCCGATCCTGCGGGTCGGCACAGTAATTCGGGTCGATCAATGGCGCCTTGGTCGGATCCGCCGATTGCAACCGGACCGAGCCCCGCGACCGCGGGCGCAGATAGCAGGAATTCAACGTCACCCCACCCTCCGGCATGGCGGCAACCCCCGCCTCAATCCCTGTCCCAAGACCCAGATGGAACTGCAAATCAGGCGACCGTGCATCCGGGTCGGCATACCAGAACCCGCCCGTCTCGAAGAGGCTTGAGGCAACAGGTCCGGTCTTCGTGAACAGATACTGCAAACCCGCCAAGGCACTCAGATGCGGCTTGGCAAACCGGTCATAGGTGTGCGGACCCGACACCTCGCAAATGCAATAAAGATCAAGGTGATCCTGAAGGTTCGCACCCACCTTCGGCTGGTCCAACAGCACATCAATCCCAAGCGCGCGCAAATCATCCGGCAGGCCCAATCCCGCTGAGTTGCAGCAGACGCGGCGATCCAATGGCGCCCGATGACAGGATCACCTCTGTCCCCGCATGGATCAGCGACCGATCCAGCATCTCGACGCCCACCGCCCTGCCCTTGTCAAACAGCATCCGCCGCACCTGCGCGCCAAGCTTCACCGTCAGGTTCGCACGCCACCTATTGGGGTGCAGAAACGCCATCGCAGCCGACGAACGGCGCGCGTTTTTCTGGGTGAGCTGGTAGTACGCCGCGCCCTCCTGCACCTCACCCGTCACATCCTCGTTGAACGGAATGCCAACTGCCTTCGCCGCCTCGAAATAGGCCTCGCAAATCGGCAAGGGCGCGGCGGGTTTCGACACGCCAAGCGGCCCGTCCTGCCCGTGATAGCGGCCCGAATAGGTGTCATTGCCCTCGGACTTGCGGAAATAGGGAAGGACATCCTCATAGCTCCACCCCTCACACCCCATCTGCCGCCATTCGTCGTAATCAAGCGGATGGCCCCGCGTGTAGATCTGCGCATTGATCGCCGATCCACCGCCGATCACCTTGGCCTGCGTGTAGGTGAACACCTTGTCTTGCATGTGCTTGTTGCGGAACGTCGTCGACCAACCCCAAGACCCAATGCCCTTGGTCATCTTCGCGAACCCGGCAGGCAGGTGGAAGAACGGGTGACGGTCCGATCCTCCAGCCTCCAACAGGCAGACGGAGACATCCGGGTTCTCACTCAACCGACTGGCAATAACCGACCCGGCCGAGCCGCCACCGATGATCAGGAAATCGTAGGATTCAGTCATGGGTCCTCAGAAGCTCTGGATTGTCATGCCGCCATCGACGGGGATCACCGCACCGGTCGAATAGGCGAAGTCACCACGCGCGAGCGGGACCATGACTGCGCCGATATCGGCGGGTTGGCCCCAACGGGCTTGCGGGATCAATTCGGGAATGTGGGGATTGTAGCGGTCAGCCACAGGGGCGGTCATTGGCGTTTCAATGATGCCCGGACGGATGTCGTAGACGCCAATCCCCTCGGTCGCCAACCGCAGCGCGAAGGCTTGCGCAAGCGAGGCTGTGGCAGCCTTCGACGCATTGTATTCGGCACGGTCCGGGTTGGTCATGGACGCACTGACAGAGGTGATGAATGTAATGGACCGAAAAGGATCAGCAGGTTGGGACAGCATCCGCCGCGCAACTTCTTGTGCAAGAAAGAACGCACCGCGCGTGTTGATGGCGTGGCAGCGGTCGAAACTCTCCGGCTTCATGTCCAACAGGTCGCCCCGCTGAATGGCTCCAACCCCGGCGTTGGACACGAAAGTGGTGACAGGTCCAACGGCGTCGAGCAGCGCGGGAATGGCGCCGATGTCGCGGACATCATGCTGGTGGTAGCTGGCCTCGAACGGCAGGTCCGCGGCAGGCTGCTCGGACGCGATGGCAATCTGCCAGCCCGCGTCAAACAGTGCCTGCGCAATACCAAGGCCGATGCCCTGCTGCCCACCTGTAATAAGCGCCTTCATGTGGTGTCCTTCAGATAGCTCAGCTTGCCGCAACGCAATTGCGGCGATGGTCAGCGACGGGTTCACCGCCGCCGAGGTCGGCAAAAGGGACGCGTCACAGATGTACAGGTTATCAAGGTCATGGGCCTTGCCGAACGGGTCACAGACCGAAGTCGCCGGATCGTCCCCCAACCGCGCCGTGCCACATTGATGCGACGGCGTGCGGCGGTCAAAGGCCTTGGACAGGACAACCGGGAAGCCCGCCTTCTTCAGCGATGTCTTGAGCCGCGATACCAGCGCAAGATGCGCCTCCCAGTTTGAGCGTTTCCAATCGAGCACGATGTCATCCCCCTGCACCGTCACCCGGCTATCGGGGTTCGGCAGGTCCTCGGACATGGCGTAAAAATCAATCGCGCGGTTCGCGATCAAAGCCGCCAATGGCTTGGGCAGACCCGTCTGCGCCGCAAGAATCGGGGTAGAGACACGGCCCAAAAGCTGCACATTGCCCAGCCCTTCGGCATACCAATCGTTGATCTGAAGGGTCTTCTGGTAGACCGAGCGATTGCGCCTATGGCTCAACGCCAGAACGGCGCTGGCATTGTGGTTCATGAAGTTGCGGCCAACCTGATCGGAGCTGTTTGCAAGCCCGTTGGGATGGCCCTTGTTCGCCGAACGCAACAGCAAGGCGGCGGTATGCACCGCGCCTGCGGCAATCACGATACGCGGGGCGGTCAGGCGCCCCCGGAAGTGATCAGACCCGTAACACGGTCTCCGTCAGTCTCGATCCTACGCACGGTTACACCGGTGCGCAGGGTGATGTTGGGGTCTTCCATCGCATAGGCCAAAGCCGCGCTTTCCGCGTCGAGCTTGCCGCCATTGGTGTCGGGATGCGCATCCCACGGTGTGGCCCCTCGGGCGAGCCAGCGATCGAGGTCCACGGCAAGCGGAAGTGGCGATGGGGTCAGCCCGATACGCTTCAGGCGAATGGCGAGATCGACAATATCGGGTTCGTGGGGGACGGGCGGAAAGGAATAGGGCGCGTCGTGCGGCGGCTCCGTCGGGTCGGCGCTGATATCGCCGCGCACTTTGAATAGAACCTCAGCGCGCGCATAGAACGGCGCGAGTGTTGCATGGTCGATGGGCCAGTGCTGCGCGAAATCCGCTTCGCGATACCGCAACATCACGGCGCCGTAGAACTTCGAGTTGCCACCGACATAGGCGTAGTTGCCGGGATTGAAGCGATTGCCATCCGGGGTGAGCCAGGTCTCATCCGGGCGGTAATGGCCGTCCCGGAAAATCGCGTCCGCGTCGCGCGCTTCTGGGCTGTCCCGAAGCAACTGGCCGCGCTCAACGATCAGCACTTTGAGGCCGGAGCCCTTCAGTCCCGCCGCAAGTGTCGCGCCCCCCATGCCGGAGCCGACGATGATGATATCTGCGTCGCTCATTGCCCTCTCTGCATATATTTGGAACGTTCCAATTCCAAGTCCAAAAAAGACTGGTGCACTACAATTGTAGTTACAGAAAAACTACAGAATAATTACGCGATAATTACACGCGGTTTTCAGGCAATCCGCGCCTCGGTTTGCGGGTCGAACAGGACGGCCTTGTCCATGTTCACGGCAAATTCGAACGGCTGACCCGGGTTCGCTTCCGCATCCGCACGCATCCGCGCAACGCAATCCTTTCCACCCAGCGACATCGTCACAAACGTGTCGGCGCCCGCCGGTTCTGTGACCGTAACCTGGTTGGCCAGGCTCTGGATATTCTTCGCATTTCGGTCTGCGCCCTCGGGATCGGTGATGGCTTCGGGCCGGATGCCGAGCATCACGGATTTGCCGACATAATTGCCGTAAGCGTCCGGTGCATCTTCGATCCGAAGATGTTTCGGTCCGTCTGCGCCCGCAACTTCCGCATGAATTGCGCCATTCATTTCAATCAGTTGCGCCGGAAGGACATTCATGGCCGGCGATCCCATAAACGTCGCAACGAAGATGTTCGCGGGCGTGTCGTAGATCTCCTTGGGCGTGCCGAGTTGCTGGACGTAGCCGTCATACATGACCGCGATCCGGGTGCTGAGCGTCATCGCCTCGATCTGGTCATGCGTCACGTAGACGATGGTCGTGCCAAGCTTCTGGTGCAGCTTCTTGATCTCGGTCCGCATGTCGACACGGAGTTTGGCGTCGAGGTTCGAAAGCGGCTCATCAAACAGGAACACATCCGGGTCCCGCACCAACGCGCGCCCCATCGCCACGCGCTGACGCTGCCCGCCCGACAGTTGCCCCGGCTTGCGATCCAGCAAATTCTCAATCTGCAAAAGCTGCGCCACCTCAGCCATCGCCTTGTCCCGTTCCGGCTTCGGAGTCCCCTGCATTTCAAGGCCAAATGTGATGTTCTGGCCGACCGTCATGTTCGGGTAGAGCGCGTAGGATTGGAACACCATCGCGATGTTGCGCTTGGACGGCGTGATGTTATTGACCACGCGATCCTTGATCGCAATCTCGCCCGAAGAAATCCCCTCAAGCCCCGCAATCATGTTCAAAAGCGTGGACTTGCCGCAACCGGACGGGCCGACGAGGACAAGAAATTCACCCTCATCCACCTGGATGTCGACCTTGTGCAGGACCTCCACCGCGCCATAGGATTTGGTGACGTTGTTGATGTCGAGAAAACCCATCGGACTTATCCTTTCACGGAGCCAGCCATCAGGCCGCGGACGAAGTATCGACCGGCCACGATGTAGACGAGAAGTGTGGGACCGGCGGCCATGATGGCGCCGGCGAAGTGGACGTTGTAGGGGCGCTCACCCGTGGACGAGTTCACCAGATTGTTGAGCGCGACCGTCATCGGCGCGGCATCGCCCGAAGCGAAGGACGCGCCGAAGAGGAAGTCGTTCCAGATGTTGGTGAACTGCCAGATGCAGCAGACAGCGATGATGGGGCCGGAGGACGGCAACATGATCCGCCAGAAGATCTGGAAGAACCCGGCCCCGTCGATCTGTGCGGCACGCACAAGCTCGGTCGGGAAGGCCGCGTAATAGTTGCGGAAATAGAGCGTCGAGAAGCCGATACCGTAGACAACGTGGACGAGGATCAAGCCATAGGTGGTGCCTGCAATCTCCAACAACCCAAGGATGCGCGCCATCGGGATCAGGACGATCTGAAACGGGATGAAGCAGGAGAAGAGCAGCAGGCCGAAGATCCATGTCGCGCCACGGAAGTGCCATTTCGTAAGGACATAGCCGTTCAACGCGCCAAGGACGGTCGAGATCGCAACGGCGGGCACCGCCATGGCGATGGAGTTGATGAAGTACGGACGCAAGCCGGTGGGTTCGACCCCGATCTGGGCAGTCGACCATGCGGAAAGCCACGGCTCGATCGTCCACTCGTTGGGCATGGCAATCATACCGCCAGACGTGATTTCATCCAGCGGCTTGAGCGAGTTCACCAGCATGATGCCAAGTGGCATCAAGTAGAACAACGCGAAGAGCAGCAGGAAGAGGTAGATGAAGGTCCGCGTCACGTTGGAAGAGCGGATCGCAGTGTCTGACGATGCAACGGCCATCACTTCTGCTCCTTCAGTTCAGCGTAGAGGTAGGGAACCATGATGGCAGCGATGGTCATCAGCATGATGACGGCTGACGAGGCGCCGATACCCATCTGGTTCCGGGTGAACGTGTATTCATACATGAAGAGGGCTGGCAGCCATGTGGAGGTGCCCGGCCCGCCGTCCGTCATCGCAACGACGAGGTCGTAGGACTTGATGGCGAGGTGCGACAGGATCACGAAGGCGCTCAGGAAAGCGGGCCGCAGCTGTGGCAGGATGATCCGACGGTACATCTGGAAGTTCGACGCGCCGTCCATCTGGGCGGCCTTGAGGATTTCATTGTCGATCCCGCGCAGGCCCGCGAGGAACATGGCCATGACGAAGCCGGAGCTTTGCCAGACGGCGGCGATGACGATGGTGTAGATTGCCATGTCGCTGTCCTTGATCCAGTCGAACTGGAAGCTTTCCCACCCCCAGCGGTGCATGGTTGTCTCGAGCCCGATGGCCGGATCGAGGATCCATTTCCACGCGGTGCCGGTCACGATGAAGCTGAGTGCCATGGGGTAAAGGAAGATCGGGCGCAGAAAGCTTTCGCCGCGGATTTTCTGATCAAGGAAGATCGCCAGCAGCAGTCCGATGATCGTGGAAATCACGATATAGAGGCCCGCGAAGATGCCAAGGTTGACGATCGCGGTGTCCCACTGGCGGACGCGGAAGAGGCGTTCGTAATTCTGCCAGCCCACCAGATCGTAGGACGGCAACATGCGGCTGTCGGTGAAGCTGAGGTAGATGGTGAAGGCGATGAAGCCGTAGACGAAGATGACCATCACCGCGAAGGACGGGGCGAGCACGATCTTCGGCAGCCAGGTCTGCAGGCGCGTGCGGAAATCCGCACCGCTGTCCAGCATGGGATCGGTGGCGGCCATTGGGCCTCTCCTTCGAAATCGTGTGGTTGTCTTGGGGTGGACCGGCCCCGATGTCAGGGCCGGTCCGAAGTCAGTGATTACTGAGCCAACTCAACTGCGGTGACCATTTCTTCGGCCGCCGTTTCGGCGTCGAACTCACCGTTGAAGTGCGCAGTGATCACGTCATACATCGCGTTCTGGATCGACGGCGGGTTGGCGTGGCCGTGGGCCATGGAGCCAAACAGCGTGCCTGCATCACCGGCAGCGGCCAGATCGGCCATGGCGGCCTGACCACAAGCGTCGAACGAGGACGGGTCGATGTCGGTCCGTGCAGGCGCAGAGCCTTTGACCACGTTGAACGCGATCTGGAATTCCGGGCTCATCACGGCAGAGGCCATTGCGACTTGGCTGTCTGCAGCGTCGCCTTCGACATTGAACATCGCGAACTGGTCGGAGTTGAAGGTCACGGTGCCTTCAGACCCGGGAACGCGGAAGCACTGGAATTCTTCACCAGCGGTCATGCCCGCGTTGACGAATTCACCCTTTGCCCAGTCACCCATGATCTGGAACAGCGCTTCGCCGTTGATGACCATGGCCGTGGCGAGGTTCCAGTCGCGGCCCGAGAAGTTGTCATCCACGAACCCGCGCAGGGTTGCCATGCGGTTGAAGGCTTCGACCATCTCAGCGCCGCCAAGCGCTTCGGGGTCGAGGTCAACGAAGGCTGCCTGATAGAATTCGGGGCCGCCGGCGCCCATTGCGATCGAGTCGAAGATCGTGGCGTCCTGCCAAGCCTGACCACCATGGGCCAGCGCGGTGTAGCCTGCATCCTGTGCGGTCTGCATGGCTGCGACGAACTCTTCCCAAGAACCGGGCTGTTCAATGCCAAGCTCTTCCATCAGGGCGGTGTTGGCCCAGACCCAGTTGGTCGAGTGCACGTTCACCGGGGCGGCAACCCAGTTGCCGTCATAGGTCGAGAAGGCCTGAAGGGCTTCTGGAACAACTTCGTTCCAGTTCTGCTCTTCCGCCAGGGCGTTCAGGTCCGCCAGCGCGCCTTCGGCGGCCCAGTCCTGGATCGCGAAGCCGAGCATCTGCACGGCGGTCGGCGGATCGCCTGCGGTGACGCGCGCGCGCAGAACGGTCATGGCGTCAGAGCCGCCGCCACCCGCGACCGGCATGTCGGTCCAGCCGATGCCGCCACCGGCGAGGTCTTCGCGCAGAACGTTCAGAGCGGCCGCTTCGCCACCCGAGGTCCACCAGTGCAGAACCTCAACTTCCTGCGCGACAGCGCCGGTGGCCGAAATGGCCAACGCTGCCACACCGAGGTGCAGTTTTTTCATCATGGTCATGTCGTTTCCTCCCTATTGACCAATCCCCTTACCGGGGCTGACAGAATTAAAACGTTATAAATCCGGTTGAAGTCAACCAGAAATTGAGACTTTCATCTGCAAGCATCGCTGCACAACAGCATAAATGCTTGAGTTTTTCTGCAGCGCGGAAAGATCACTCGTTGCAAGACGGCTATTGAAACGTTTGAAATCCCGCGCAATATAGAGCGCGATGCAACTGAAAGGCGATCTCTCGCCATGAGCCGCGAAACGACCGATCTGCCGACCGCTGCAAGCGGTGAAAAACCCACCCTGCGCAGCCTTGCGGAGACGACGGGTTTCTCTGTCGCGACGGTCAGCCGTGCGCTGGCGGACGATCCGCGAGATCGCTGCGAAGACACGGGCGCTGGTGGCCGAGGCGGCGGCTGTCGCGGGATATGTACCGGATCGCGCCGCGCGGCGATTGCGGACGGGCCGGACGCAAGTTGTCACACTGCTGTTGAATACCGAACATGAATTTCTGGGCTTCACGCACGAATTTCTTTCGGGGATCACCGAGGCGCTGCAGGGCACCGGATATTCCGTCAATGTCGTGCCTGATGATGTGGGCGACGACCGCCTCGCACCGGTCCGCAACATCCTGCGCAACCATTTGGCGGACGGTATCCTGTTCACGCGGACTGAGGCATTTGACCCTCGCGTCCGGCTGCTGATGGAGAACGATTTTCCCTTTGTCAGCCATGGCCGGACCGAATTCACCGCACCCCATCCGTACGTCGATTTCGACAATGAAGCATTCGCCCGTCAGGCCGTCCAACGGCTGGTCGCCAAGGGGCGCACGCGGCTGTCGCTTATCCTGCCAGAGGACCGGTTCACCTTTACCCAGCATCTGCGCTACGGCTTTTTGAGCGAGGCGCGGAATGCGGGCGTGGAGCATGAAATCGTCGATGGTGTCACCCTCGACAGCCCCGCCGCGCGCATTGCGGAAGCCTTGCGCGCTAGCCGCGCGAGCGACACGCCGCCCGACGGCTATGTCTGTGTGGGGGAGGTCACCGCGCTGGTGACCTTGTCCGCGATGGCCGATAGTGGCGCTGTTCTGGGCCGAGACGCCGATGTATTTGCCAAACGCGCCTCGCCGATCTTTGACAATATTCGCCCTCGCATCGACACCGTGTTCGAGGATTTGCGCGAGACCGGGCGCAAAATGGCCGAAATGCTGATCCGACGCATGCAGTGGGATGATCCCGCCAAGCTGACGCACATGCTGGTGCCAGATTTCGAGCGCTTGCATCATTCGGAGGACACCCAGGGCTGACGGGTATTGCCGATGCGCATCTGGACGGTTTTGACTTCCAGGAATTCATCGAGGCCGTAGCGCCCGAGCTCACGTCCCTGCCCGCTTTCCTTGACGCCGCCAAACGGCATTTCCGGATAGCCATCCATCCAGGTATTGGTCCAGACAGTGCCCGCCTGCACGCGCCGCGCGAACTCCAGACAGGTGGACATGTCGCGGGACCAGACACCGGCGGAGAGACCATAAGCTGCATCGTTGCAGAGGCTTAGCGCCTCATCGAGGGTCTTGAACGTTAGGACGGACAAGACAGGACCGAACACCTCTTCACGCGCGATTGGCATCTCTGGGCGCAGGTTGGTAACAACGGTAGGCTGGTAGAATTGTGGGCCAACGCCGTCGACGTTTAGGGCGGCACCACCTATGGCGACCTTGGCACCGTCAGCGACAGCCTCCTGCACATAGCCGTCGATCTTCGCCATATGCTCGGGGCTGATGATCGCGCCGACCTGTGTAGCGGTGTCGAGCGGATCGCCGAACGGCACTTTGCGGCTGAGTGCCACGACCTTTTCGGTCAGAGCCTCCGCCACGTCCTCGTGCACAATGATGCGGGACCCGGAATTGCAGCACTCGCCCGCATTGAAGTAGACGCCAAAGGTGATCGCGTCTGCCGCTTGGTCGAGATCGGCGTCGGGGAAGATGACTTGCGGGTTTTTGCCGCCAAGCTCAAGCGAGACCTTCTTGAGGGTGCCAGACGCCGCCGCACTGATGCGTTTGCCGACGCCGGTGGAGCCTGTGAAGCTGACCATATCAACGCGAGGATCAGTTGATAGAACCTCGCCAACCGGGTCTCCGAAACCCAGCACGATGTTGGCGACGCCTGCGGGCAGGCCTGCTTCGATCAGCAATTCGCCCAGGATACAGGTGGTGGACGGCGTCAGCTCGGACGGTTTGATGACTGCTGTGCACCCTGCGGCGAGTGCAAAGGGCAGTTTCTGAGAGATGATAAGGAACGGGAAGTTCCACGGTGTGATGAGGGAGACGACGCCAATGGGCTCTTTCAGCACAACACCCAACATATCCGCGCCAAGGCTGTTGTGGCTGTCGCCGTGGATCATCCGGGCGAGGCTTGCGGCATAGCGCCAAAGGTCAGCCGCACCCGCAATTTCAGCCTTCGCCTGGCTGATCGGCTTGCCGGATTCCAAAGTCTCGATCAGCGCAACGCGATCTAGGTCACGCTCAATCAGGTCGGCCACTTTCAACAGGATCGCTGCGCGGGACGCGCCGCTCGAGAACGCCCAGTCCCCCTGATCAAAGGCGGTTCGAGCGGCTGCGATGGCGGCGTCAGTATCGGCCTGGCCGCCCTTGGCCGCTGTACTGACGAGTGCGCCATGGGCGGGGGAATGACGCTCGGACACTCCGCCATCGGCACTGTCCTGCCAAATGCCACCAATCAGGTGACGGGCTTTGAACGGGTCAGGGATCGTTGCACCGGCAGAGGGGATCACACGCAATTCGGTCATATCTCAGGTCCCTGGAAAATCAGGTTTGCGTTTGTCTTTGAAGCTCGCGACGCCTTCAGCGCGATCATCCGTGGCACCAATCATCCCGCCGCCCAATGCCTCAATCAGCGCGGACCGATCTTCGCCAACGGCCGCGTGGATCTGGTATTTGGCCACCTCGTGGGCGCGCGGACTGGCCGTTGCGGCCTGTTCGGCGATGGCTACGGCCACGGCCAAAGGATGTTCCGCAACTTCGGCCACGAACCCCAAGGACCAGGCCTTGTCGGCGGTCAGCTTGCGGCCGAATAAGGCCATTTCCTTCACCACAGGCTCAGGCAGCAGGCGCAACAACCGGTTCGTCCCGCCCCAGCCGGGCACGATACCCACTTGCGCCTCCGGGAGGGAAAGCGTGGCCATGGGTGCCATGACGCGGATGTCCGCGCAGGCGGCCAGCTCCAGACCGCCGCCCATCGCGGGCGCGTGGATTGCGGCGATGGTGGGGATCGAAAGCCGCGCGAAGCGGTCGAAGATGCGGTGTCCGTCACGCACCCAGTTTCGGGCAAACTCAGTCGGGCTGAGCGCTCCCCAGGCCTTGATGTCAGCCCCGGCGCAGAATGCTCGGTCGCCCTCACCGGACAGGATCACGGCCCCGATCTGGGGGAGCGCTCCAGCGCGGCGCACGCGGCTTCAAGCTGCTCAAGCATCTCGGTCGTGAGCGCGTTCAGCTTCGACGGGTTGTCGAGGCGGATGCGGGCGATTTTGCCTTCCATATGAAGGTGGACGGCGCTCATAGACTTAGCCCCATCGGCGCATCGCGCAGCAGGGAAACGGGCATGACAGTGGCGTTTTCGGCCACCGATACGCGCCCCTCCGAGGCCGCGATGATGTCGCGGTCGGGATCGATGCCGGGCATGATTTCATGTGCCACAAGACCATTATCGCCCAAACGCATCACGCAACGCTCGGTAATGTATTGGATGTCTGCTCCTCGCGCCTTGGCACGGCGGCCGGCGAACGTGACATGTTCGACCGCATCCACCATTTTCGTAAACTTGCCGGGCTTGGCGACGTGCAGGCCGGTCTCGCTAAGCTCCAACTGCGCACCGGCTTCGAAATAGCCAGCAAAAGACGACTTTCTTTGCGTGCGCCGTGATGTCGACAAATCCTCCACACCCGGCAGTCAGGTAGGGTTTCTTCCCGAGTTTCGAGACGTTGACGTTGCCGTCCACGTCGACCTCCATGAACGACAGGAAAGACACGTCGAACCCGCCGCCCTGAAAGTAGCTGAACTGGTTGGGCGATGGCACGAAGGCGTCTGCGTTGGAGGCACAGCCAAAGGCGAAGCCAGTCAGGGGCATACCGCCTACGGCCCCCTGCTCGATGGCCCAGGTGACAGCGTCATGGGCGCCTTCTTCTAGCAGAATGCGTGGCACCAAGGCCGAAATGCCAAAGCCGAGGTTTGCGGTCATGCCCGCCTGCAGCTCCATCGCAGCGCGGCGCGCGATGATTTTCTCAACGCCGTACTCCGCATGGCTAAACGACGACCAGGGCCGCATGACTTCCCCCGAGATGGCGGGGTCGTAGGGTGTTTCGGTGGTCTGTTTCTGGTCCGGGGCGAGTACGATAAGATCCACGAGATGACCGGGGACATGAACGTCGTGGGGCCGGAGGGATCCCGCTGCGGTCATACGCTTGACCTGCGCGATCACCACGCCACCGTGATTGCGTGTGGCAATCGCCTGGTCGAGACCGCCCAGATAGGCGCCTTCATGTTCGTAGGTCAGGTTGCCATTCTCATCGGCAGTGGTGGCGCGGATGATGGCGACGTCCGGCACAATGTTGGGGAAGTGCAACCACGTATCCCCTGCGAACTCAGTGCGGTGAACAATGGGGGCTTTTGCAGCGACCTCGTTCATTGTGCACCCTTCGCGGATCGGGTCCACAAACGTCTCCAACCCCACTTGCGTTAGAACGCCGGGGCGGCGGGCGGCGACGTCACGGTGCATGTCATAAAGGATGCCCGATGGCACGTTATAGGCAGCGACGCGATCTTCAACGACCATCTGCCAGATGGCCGGCATCGGCAGCGATGAGGGGCCGGAGGGGTAAGATCCACCAATGATCCGCGCAAGCAGCCCATCCTTGGCGATATGGTCCACGCCCTTCACGCCGTACATGTCACCCGCCGCAATCGGGTGGATCGTGGTCAGATTGCGCGGCGCGCCTTCAGCATCAAACCGTTCACCCAAAGCTTGTAGAACCGCATCAGGGCAGCCAAGCGCCGAGGAGCTTGAGACGGTGACAACCGCGTTGTCCTGGATCCGCTCCACGGCCTCGGCGGCTGTGACAAGTTTCGACATGTCAGATCCCACCGTAGTCAACGGGCGTGCGTTGGCCAGTTTCGGCGGCCCGCGATACGGCAGCGGCGACAGCCAGAGATTTGACGCCATCCACGCCATCCGCAGCCGGGCGGCCCTCGCCCGAACATGCTTTGGCAAAAAGATCAACTGCACGCTCATAAAGGGAGTGGCCAGAGTATTCGACGGCTTGCTCACCACCATCAAAACGCAGCGTGACTTCACCAATGGGTTGCTGTGTCATCACGTTGCGGGCGATGATTGATCCTTCGGTGCCATGCACCTCGATCCCTGTTCCCGCGTAGGCGTGGGTGAAACTTTCATGAGTCTGGACCATTGCACCAGACGGCATCGACCAGAGCGACATCGCGCTGTCCTCGACCCCCTGCCCCATGCCGCGCGACGTCTTCGTGGCTGCCACGTCGACCGGGTCCTCACCCAGGTGAAAGCGGACGGTATCTGCGTCGTGGACCGTGATATCGGGGATCACACCGCCGCCGGCATCAGGGTTGTCGATACGCCAGCCCTGAAGATGCGGCGGCAAATGAACGGCATGAAAGACGCGGACTGAAAGGACATCACCGATCCGACCCGATGTGATCAGATCGCGGATCGCGAGGTGTGAGCCCGCGTTGCGCAAATGGTGGTTGGTACCGAACGTGACGCCAGCAGCGTCCGCGGCCTGCACCATTGCGACCGCATCCGCGACGCTCATCGCCAAAGGCTTTTCGCACAGCACATGCTTGCCCGCCGCAATGGCAGCCATCGCTTGGGGCAGGTGCTTTTCATTGGTGGTTGAGATGTAGACGGCTTCCACGCCTTCCATCGCGTTATCCAGGTCGGTGACGCCAGCAGCGATCCCGTGGGTGGCGGCATAGCTGGCCGCACGGTCAGGGCTAGATGATAGGACGGTTGCAATATGTCCGCCGGAGGCGCGGATCGCGCCGATCATATGCTCGGCAGCAATAGTGCTGGCACCGATCAATCCCCAACGCATGCTTTTCTCCGGTTGATTTGGAACGTTCCTATTCTCAGTTTATTGGAACGTTCCACATGAAGAGTCAAGCGCAGATCATCAGGGAAGTGTAAGCCCTGCTACTTTGAGCAGGACAGGCCAGTGTCGAGGTCGAACAGGTGCGCAGATCCTGCATCAATGGCGACATGCTGCACCGTGTTGGGCTGGATGTTCACCTGCCCCGAAAGTTGCATGGCGAATTCCTCGGCCCCGTCGACTGAGCCATAGACAAAGGTTTCCGTGCCCAGTTGCTCGACGGCACGCACCTTCAATGGGATACCGCCATCGGCGGGTGACGTGTGGCTAGGTCGCACCCCCAGTTCGACGGCCTGATTGGGGCGCAAATTGAACCGGCTCGTATCCATCTGCACTTCGGCCCCACCTTCACTGACGAACGCGCCGCCTTCGCCGATTGTACCTTTGACGAAATTCATCTTGGGCGAGCCAATAAAGCCCGCGACGAACCGGTTGGCGGGGGCGTTGAACAACTCCAGCGGCGGCCCGAATTGTTCCAGCTTCCCGGCACGCAGGACGGCGATCTTGTCGGCCATGGTCATGGCCTCAACCTGATCGTGGGTGACGTAGACCATGGTGTTGCCCAGGCGTTTGTGAAGCGCGCTGATCTCACCGCGCGTCGCGACGCGGAGTTCTGCGTCGAGGTTTGAGAGTGGCTCATCAAACAGGAACACGCGCGGCTCGCGCACCACGGCGCGGCCAATGGCGACGCGCTGGCGCTGGCCACCGGACAGCTGACCGGGCTTTCGGTCGAGGTAATCCTCGATCTGCAACATGCGGGCGGCTTCATTAACGCGCTGGTCGATCTCGTCACGTGGGGTGGAGATATTCTCCAGCCCGAAGCTGAGATTGTTTCGAACCGACATATGCGGGTAAAGCGCATAGCTTTGGAACACCATGGCAAGGCCCCGCTCGGACGCGGTGACGTTGTTCAGGACCTCGTCGTCGATGGCGATCTCACCGTCGGTGATCTTCTCCAACCCCGCAATCATGCGCAGAAGCGTGGACTTGCCGCAGCCCGAGGGGCCTACAAACACGCAGAATTCGCCGGACGCAACGGTGATGTCGATGCCGTGGATCACATCGACGGGGCCGTAGGATTTCTTGACGTTGCGCAGTTCGAGAAGGGCCATAGCGGGTTATTTCATCCCTGTATTGGCAATGCCGGTGGTGATGTACTTCTGCAAGAAGATGAACACGAGGGTCGTCGGGATCAGAGAGATCACGGTCATCGCAAGGCGGTAATGCTCCTGGCTGACCTGCTCACCCCGGAAGGCCAGCAGGCACAGTTGGATCGTATAGGCCTCCGTGTTTGTGGAGATTGCGATCATTGGAATGATCAGATCGTTCCATCGCCAGATGATCGACAGAATGCCGAGCGCAGCGATCGCCGGAAGGGCCAGCGGAAGGACGATGCGCCAGAAGACCTTCCATTCCGACGCGCCGTCCATCCGGGCCGCTTCGAGCAATTCGTCAGGGATCGTCAGCATGTATTGGCGCAGCAGGAACACGCCCGCAGGCGTAGCCGCACCCGGCACGATCACACCCCAGATCGATCCGGACAGCCCGGTCGCGTCGATGGCCTTGAACACCCCAACCAACGTGATCGTCGCGGGCACCATCAGCGTGGCGAGGATCAGCACAAGGAAGAAATTCTGCCCCTTGAACGTGTATTTGGACAAGGCAAAGGCTGCCATGGAATTGATCAGCAGCGTGATGAGAGTCGCGATCACCGTCACGAGGACAGAGTTCGTGATGCACGTCGTGAAGTCGATGGTCAGACCAAAGGCGTCCCCCGCAAGAGGTTCTGCGTAATTCTCCCACGCCGGCGAAACGTTGCGGGTGGCTGTGACGGTGTCAGCCGGCAGACGGACGACACCCTCGATGGCGCCGTCCACGGCGCGGCCGGGGAAAAATTCGGACGTCGCATTGGGATTTGGGATCGCCCATTGCATGACCTCACCCGTTTCCGGGTTAGGCGCAGTAACAAGGGCCTGGGTAACGATGCGGTTGGGCTCATAGGGCGGCTGGCCCAAATATTCCAGAAGGAGGCGTTGCTGATCTTCGTTCAGCGGAGTAACCACTGCATCAAGATCAAAGGCCTCCCGCGCAGTCGGCGTCAACGCGCCGTAGCGGTTGAGCCAGTCTGGCAGCCCCTCCTCAGCGATCAGCCGCCTTGCAGCGACACTGACCTAGGCCCAGATGGGAGCGGAGCGCGTAAAGCTGATTGCCGTCATACCCGGCCAGAAACCCGGCAACATCCTGATCAGCGCGCTCTTCTTCGGACAGGTCGGACCAATTGAGGACCCAATCGGGCAGTTCGCCGATCACAAAGATCTCACGCCCATCGGGTCCGTTGACAGTGGCGCGTGCCACACGGTCGAAGTCGCCGGGCAGAAGAGAAAGGTCCTGCGACTCAATCTGGAATTGCGTCTTGATCGAATTCAGACCGAGCCAAAGGACCGGCAGCAGAATGATCAGGAAGCCCAGGAACAGATAGCCGTAGCTGAGCCAATCGGTCCAGGTCAGCCGCCCGCCGCGCCCTTGGGTGCGGGTCATGAAGTCCCAAACGGCACTCATCTCGCGTTCCTTCCGCTCAGGAAAATCTGGACGATCGACAAGATGGCCAGTGCGCCTGCGATGATGAGGGAGGCCGTTGCCGCGATGCCGAGGCCGTTTGGCGTTGGGTTGCCACGCAGACCGGCGGTCTCAAAGATATATGCGACGATGGAGATCCAACCGACCTGCATCGCGTAGAGCTCCTCAAAGGCCTGAAAGGCTTTGATCAGCGATAGGACGGTCACCACCAAAAGCGTGGGCATCAGAAGCGGAAGGGTGATCTTGGTGAGCACGCGCCAGGGTGACGCGCCGTCCATTTCCGCCGCCTCATAGAGGTCGCCGGGGATCGCCTGCAGGCCCGCCAACAGGATCAGCATGTAAAAGCCCAGATGCGCCCAGGTGTAGACGAAGATGGACCAGAACATCGTCCAGGCCGGGTCCACCAACCATTGGATTGGTTCATCAATCCAACCCCAGTTCATCAGCGTGATCGACAACAGGCCCTGCCGTTTCAGGATCAGCGTCCAGAGGAAGCCCACCACGACCGGTGGCTGAGCATCACCGGGTAGAAGAAGATCGACCGCCAGAAGCCGCGCGCGATGATGGGGCGGTTCAGGACAAGCGCCGTGATCAATGCGAACAGCACCATGATCGGGACCTGAAAGATCACGAAAACGGATGTGTCCAGAACCGCCTGGCGGAACTGGTCGTCTTCAAGGTTCGCCTGACCGGTGTCGATCTGCGTCTCCGCCAGCAGACGCGACCAGTTGTCGGTGCCCGCGTAGGGGCGGTCAGCGAAGTTGATGCTTTGCCCTTCAGTGAAGCTGAAGCCCACATTGATGAACAAAGGCGCAAAGGTGAAAATGCCGAACACCAGCAGGTTCGGCAAAAGGAAAACGTAAGGGAGCGGCCCGTGGCCACGCATCTTCTGCGCCAGTTCGACCGGCCAGCCGAGAACGGCCATGGCGCGGGAGCTAAAGGAGCCGGTGGGGCGGGCAACGACCGCCCCAACGATAAGATATATAAGAAAGCCAAGCGGCCAGGCGGAGCCCGCGAAAGCGTTTTGGATCGCTTCCCACATGGCCCCGCCTGCCCTTTACCTTACTCGGCGATCTGTGCGGCGACGTCCGCGTCGATGGCGGCCAGCGCGTCATCCATGCTCATCTCGCCGGTGATGACCTGCGTGATGTAATCCGGGACAACGCCATAGATGACGAAGTTCTTGGAGTAGCCTTGGAAGGTGAAGGCCTGCGGCGTGGTGTTTGCAGCTTCACCGATGGACGCAGCAAATGTCGATAGGGCCGCTGCGACTGCCGGATCCGTATCGCCATAGTCTACGCCGGATGCCTGAAGGCCCTGGTGCGCGGTGATGGACCGAGTCGCCGCTGCGAATGTGGCCGCGTTTTCCTCACGTGCAAGGAATTCGATCCACGCTGCTGCCGCTTCCGGCACATCGGTGGACGAGAACGCCACGATACCCGCGCCGCCAGGCATTGCGCCGCAGCCGCCCGGGCCGCAAGGCGCCGGAACCGCACGCCATTCAAAGTTCGTGATGTTCTCGGCGTAGTTGCCGATCATCCACGACCCCGACATGTGCATCGCAACCGAGCCATCGAGGAACAGGGGCGCCGCGTTGCGGTAGTTTGTGCCGGTGCCGGCAGGCCAGCCATCGGCGGGCATCAGGCCCGACTCGTGCCAACCTACGAAGGTCTCGGCGTAGTTGCGGAAGCCCTCATCGACGAGGATCGGCTCACCCGCATCATCGAAGAATGCGGCACCGTAAGAGAAGGCCGGGCCAGCCCAACGGTGGGCGGTGCGGTCCATTGCCAGTGCGGCGTCCATGCCGAGGGTTTCCTGAACCTCGGAAAGGGCCGCTGCCCAATCATCCCAGGTTGCGCCTGCGCCAGGCATTTCGACGCCCGCGTCGTCAAACATGGTGACGTTTACGTAGGGGCCGGTGACAGTCAGCTCGGTCGGCCAGCCATAGATGCCCTGATCCTCGCCACCAGGTGCGCGGTACCATGGCAGAACTGCGCCATAGGACGCCTCCATGTAATCTGCGTCCACGTAAGGCGTCAGGTCGAGATAGTATTGATTGAGACCACCAAGGTTGGTCACGCGGGCCACGTCGGGGGCGGCATCTGTTTGAAGCTGGTTTTCCAGCTGGTCGCGCACGATTTCGTAGCCCACGACCTCCATCGCGATGGAGTGGCCGCTTTCGGCCTCGAACGCGGCGGCCAACTCACCCAGAACATCGCATTCATTGCCATTCTGGTAACACAGGAAGCTCACTTCGTCGGCCGAGGCGGCGCCCGCGGCGACAAGAGCGGTGGCGGCACAGGTTAGCCGCAGAGTCTGCAGTTTGGTCATAAGATCCTCCCATTGGATTTTTTCTTTTGAACGAAACGATAAAAACAAGTGGGGGCGCGTCCAACCTTTATTGCGGTGCACCGTATTGGTCTCGACGTCAGCCGTTTCTTGCAGCGCGGGTTGGTAGAGCAATCCGATCAATGCTGCGATGATGTGTTTGCATTGCGCGCGCCCGGGGTAGATCAATCGTATATCAATTTAGTCGGCGCGAGCTCCTGTGTTCAGGCACGAATGTGGTGGCTAGATGCGCCACGCGAGAAATCGGGCACCTGAGATATGCGAATCATATGCGTTTTTGGTCCAAGCCCGACATTTTCAGCAAAACAGAACGCAGGAGTTTCACTTCCTCCGGTGGCAATCCTTGCACCAATTCTGCCTCGAACCGCGCCGCGGCGGCGGAGAGATCTTCGAACGTCTGCCGGCCATGCGGCGTCAAGGAGAGCGTTTCGATCCGGCGGTCTGCTTCCGTTTCTGCACGCGCCAGAAAGCGTTTGCGTTCCAATGCGGCAACTGCCCTGCTCACCTTGGTTTTGTGCAAAGAGGCCAATTCGCAAACACGCTTGGCCGACATCTCTCCGTAACAGCCAAGGTGAAACAGAACGCGCCATTCTGTGCGGAGCATTCCGTAACGCGTGCGGTAATAGGCCTGAAACTCGTGGCTGGCCGCTTCGGCCGCTTGGTTCAGGAGGTAGGGCAGGAAATGGGGAAGATGGAAATTGGGAGCCGACATGGGATTTGATTATCAGACGGCAGTTACAATTGAAACCAGTTGGGGCACACGAGCGCTATCGAGGTAGGCTTGTGCTGCACGATTGTTCGGATCATTCGGTTCCACTCGACAGGCCGCGCGACACGAAGGTTTCCGGCCTCGACGTTCAACAGGACCCACTTAGGCCAGCGAAAGACAAAACAGCGCGCGTGCGTCGCATATTCGAGTGTTTTTGATGAGATTTGGTTGCGGGGGTAGGATTTGAACCTACGACCTTCAGGTTATGAGCCTGACGAGCTACCGGGCTGCTCCACCCCGCGACAATGATTTCACCTCGGGCGTCAGAAGTGGCGTCTGAGATGAGGATCGTCAGAGAGATACGGATGTTGTTCATTAGGTTTGGCGGTGACCTACTCTCCCACACCTTAAGATGCAGTACCATCGGCGCAAAGGCACTTAACGGCCGGGTTCGGAATGGAGCCGGGTGTTTTGCTCTCGCTATGACCACCAAACCAAAAGAACAACATCATCCAAGTCGCGTACACCTGATGATTGGTGTGACGCTTGTGGTCCAATCAAGCCATTCCTGGCTTTCACTGGATCAAATCAAGCCTATCGAACAATTAGTACCGGTCAACTGAACGCATTACTGCGCTTACATCTCCGGCCTATCGACGAAGTGGTCTACTTCGGTTCTCAGGGATACCTTGTTTTGAGGGGGCTTCCCGCTTAGATGCCTTCAGCGGTTATCCTTTCCGATCATAGCTACCCAGCACTGCCGTTGGCACGACAACTGGTCCACCAGTGGATCGTTCACCCCGGTCCTCTCGTACTAGGGGCAACTCCTCTCAAGTATCCTACACCCACGGCAGATAGGGACCGAACTGTCTCACGACGTTCTAAACCCAGCTCACGTACCTCTTTAAATGGCGAACAGCCATACCCTTGGGACCTGCTCCAGCCCCAGGATGAGATGAGCCGACATCGAGGTGCCAAACGATGCCGTCGATATGGACTCTTGGGCATCATCAGCCTGTTATCCCCGGCGTACCTTTTATCCGTTGAGCGATGGCCCTTCCACGCGGGACCACCGGATCACTATGGCCGTCTTTCGACTCTGCTCGACTTGTCAGTCTCGCAGTCAGGCTGGCTTCTGCCATTGCACTCAACGAGCGATTTCCGACCGCTCTGAGCCAACCTTCGCGCGCCTCCGTTACTCTTTAGGAGGCGACCGCCCCAGTCAAACTACCCGCCACAGAGGGTCCCGGAACCGGATAACGGTCCGCGGTTAGACAACAAGAATGCGAAGGGTGGTATCTCAAGGGAGGCTCCACAGAAACTAGCGTTCCTGCTTCAAAGCCTACCACCTATCCTGCACATCCCAGTCCTGTTGCCAGTCTGAAGCTGTAGTAAAGGTGCACGGGGTCTTTCCGTCTAACCGCGGGAAGCCTGCATCTTGACAGGCAATTCAATTTCGCTGAGTCGATGTTGGAGACAGCGGGGAAGTCGTTACGCCATTCGTGCAGGTCGGAACTTACCCGACAAGGAATTTCGCTACCTTAGGACCGTTATAGTTACGGCCGCCGTTTACCTGGGCTTCAATTCAAGGCTTGCACCTCTCCTTTTAACCTTCAGGCACCGGGCAGGCGTCAGACCCTATACGTCGTCTTGCGACTTCGCAGAGCCCTGTGTTTTTAGTAAACAGTCGCCACCCCCTGGTTTGTGCCCCCAGTCAATACTTGCGTAGAAACTGGGC